>NZ_JAERRL010000005.1 GCF_016741785.1 Streptomyces sp. 7-21 | reverse complement strand
CAGCGAGGCAGCGAGGCAGCGAGGCAGCGAGGCAGCGAGGCAGCGAGACAGCGAGACAGCGAGCCGTGCCGTGCTCTGCGTCGTCCGGTCCGCCACGACCCTCCACCGCCTCCTTGACGCCCTCCCCGTCTTCGCCGGGGACCACCGCGTCACCGTCACTTTCACGCTCGTCCCCGGCTCCCGCTTCGATGCCGACGCCTTCGCCGCCCTCGAGGGCGCGGGAGCCAGAACCATCCCCTGGGACGAGGCCGTCACCCGCCACCACGACCTCGCCATCGCCGCGAGCCCCAACGGCGCGCTCCACCTGCTGCGGCCGCCGCTGGCGCTCCTCCCCCACGGCGCCGGCTACGGCAAGCCGCCTGGCCTGGATCCGGCGCGCCTGCTCCGCCTCGGCAAACCCATCGCCTCGCTCCACGCCCTCGCCCACCCCAGCCAGCTCGCCCGGCTGGCCCATGCCAGCCCCGCCGCCGCCGAGCCCGCCGTCGTCACCGGCGATCCCACGCTGGAACGCCTCCGCGAGTCCCTCCCCCGCCGCGACCGCTACCGCGAGGCGCTCGGCACCGGGCACCGCCGCCTGATCGTCCTCACCTCCACCTGGGGCCCCCACTCCCTCTTCGCCCGCCACCCCGGCCTCCCGCTGCGCCTGGTCACCGGTCTGCCCTGCGACGCCTACCAGGTGGCGCTGGTGCTGCACCCCAACGAGCACGTCCGCCACGGCCCGTTCGTCCTCGCCCAGTGGCTCGATCCCGCGCTGCGCGCCGGGCTGCTCCTCGCCCGGCCGCACCAGGAGTGGGCGGCCGTCCTGACCGCCGCCGACCTGGTCGTCACCGACCACGGCTCCACCGCCCTGTACGCGGCCGCGCTCGACCTCCCCCTGCTGGCCGCCTGCGACGGCGGCGGCGAACTCATCCCGGGCAGCCCCATGGACACCCTGCTGCGCACCGTGCCCCGCCTGGAGACGGCCGAGGGCACGCCGCTTGCCGGACAGCTCGACGCCGCCCTGGCCGCCCACCGGCCCGGCGCCTCGCGGCGGCTCGCCGAACCCGCCTTCGCCGCCCAGGGCCGCGCACTCGACCTGCTGCGCGCGGAGCTGTACCGGCTGCTCGCCCTGGACCCGCCCCTGGAGCCGCCGGTGCCCGAGCCGCTGCCGGACCCCGTCACCAGGCCGCGCCCCGTCGCCGCCCACAGCGTCCTGGCCGAGGCCGACGGCGACGAGGTCCGCGTGGAACGGCGCCCGCTCACCGCCGCCCTGCCGCCGTCCGGCGCGCACGTCGCGGCCGAGGCCGACCGGGCGGCGCTGCGCCAGGTACTCAGCGCCGCGCTGCTGTACCGCCGCGCCGAGGCCGAGGACGGCTGGACGGCCCGTGCGCTGGCCGACTACCCCGGCTGCCGCACGGCCGCGGTGATCCTGCCGGACGGCCGGTGCCTGCTGCGGGTGCGCGGCGGCGGGCTGCTGAGCGTGTCGCCGCGCGCGGCGTCGGGCAGCGGCGGCCGGGTACGCCCGGATGCGCTTCCCGCCGTGCTGTCCGCCGCGTACGCCTGGCTCACCCGCCGCCCCGGCCCGCCGCCGCTCCCGGCCACACTGCGCTGCCTGGCCGGGCCGCTGACCATCCGCGTTCAGCTCTCCGAGGCTGCCGGCGGGACGCCACCGGGCGAGACACCGGGCGAGGCACCGGGCGACGGGTGCGGCGGCTGGGGCAGCGCGCCCGCCCGCGCCTGAAGGGCCCGCGCCGCCGCGCGGTGCTCCGCCGCCTCCCCGGCGTCACCCAGCGACTCGGCGAGCGCGGCCAGCGCTTCCCGCGCCCGCGCCTCGTCGTAACCCGAGCCGCGGCGGCGCGCGTTCACCAGCGCCTCGGTCAGCCGTTCCTTCGCCTGCCCGGCGTCTCCCAGCGCCGCCAGCGCCAGCCCCAGCTCGTGCGCCGCCCGGCCGGCGAGGCGCGTGCGCCCCTCCTTGGCTGCCCGCTCACGGACCTCTTCCAGCAGCGCGGCCGCCCGCCGGTGCTGCCCGAGCCGCGCCGCCGCCTGCCCCAGCAGATGGGTCTGGAGCAGCACGCCGTAGCCGTTGCCGGCGTCCGCGTGCAGCCGCCGGGCGCGTTCGAACGCCGCCGCGGCGTCCTCCCAGTCGCCCTGCTCGGCGCGCAGCCTGCCGCCGAACTCCAGCACCGACGGCAGCAGCCGGGGGTCGGCGTCCGGCAGCGCCGACACGGTGCGCTCTGCCGCCCGCACCTCGTGCCCCGCCTCGTCGAACTGCCCGGTCTCCCACAGCGGGCGCGCCAGCTGGCAGCGCATGCGCACCTGGGCGGCGGGGTGACCGTCCCGCCCGGCCGCCTCCACGCCGATGCGGAAGACATCGATCGCGTCGGCGTAGTGCCGGTGGTTCATGAAGTGCGTCCACAGCGGCTCGCACAGCGACCACGCCTCGGTGTCCTCCCCGTGAGCGAACGCCAGCCGCACGCAGCCGTACAGCGCGACGCGTTCGTGCTCCAGCCACCGCCGGGCGCCGTCCGCCCCGCCGTCGAACGCCACGTCCGGCGCGTACGGCAGCTCCTCCACCGCCGTGGCGAGCCGCATCCGGGGGCCCGCCACCAGTTCGTCGGCCCGCTCGGCCTGGCGCCGGTACCAGCGCACCACCCGCCGCGCCGCCTGGCGTGCCTCGGCCGCGTCCCCTGCCGCGCGGGCGCGGCGCCGGGCGTGCGCGCGCAGCAGACCGTGCAGGTACAGATGGCCATCCAGCCGGACCTCCAGCAGGCTCGCCCGCTCCAGCTCGTCCAGCGCGTCGTCGGCGGCGTCCTGGCCCTCGCCGAGGGCCGCGGCGGCCGACTCCGGCGGGAAATGGGCGGCGGGGTGCTCGGCCAGCAGCCGGTACAACCGGGCAGCGCGGGCCGACAGCCCGCGGTAGGCCGCGTCCCATACTGCTTCCACCACTGGCAGCCCTTTCTGGTTCAGCTCAGCCCGCAACTCCGCGACCAGCCGGGGCAGCCGCCACCGGCTGTGTGCGCGCATCCACTGCCCGGCGACGCGGAGTGCGGCGGGCAGCCCGCCGCATATCCGGACCAGTTCGTCCGCGGCCGCCGGATCGGCGGACAGCCGCGCATCGCCCGCGACGCGGCGCAGCAGCGCTATGGAGTGCTCGGGTTTCAGCGGCCCCAGCGGCACGGACACCGCGTCGTCCGCTTCCAGCCCCGGCAACCGGGCGTGGCTGGTGACGATGACCAGCGCGTGGGGCGAGGCCGGGAGGAGGGGTTCGGTCTCGGCCTCGTACCGCGCGTTGTCCACGACGACCAGCAGCCGCAGCCCCGCGGTCCGTTCCCGGTACTGTGCCCGCCGCCCGGCGAGGCCCGCGGGCAGCCACTCGTCGTGGCCGCCGAGCAGCAGCGCCAGGGCCTGGGAGATGTCGGCGGCGCCGTCGGAGCGGCATTCGTCGAGGTCGACGTAGAGCGCGCCGTCGGGATACCGCGGCGCCAGTTCGTGCGCCAGGCGCAGGCCCAGGGTCGTCTTGCCGATGCCGCCGACCCCGCTGAGCACGACGATGCGGGGCCGGGCCGGGTCCGCATCGCCGCAACGGCCCGCCACGGCTGCCAGCACCCGGCGCCGTTCCTCTTCCCGGTCCTCGAAATGGGCCCCTGTCACGGGGAGCTGCCGGGGGATGGGCCCCGGCGGCGGCGCGAGATGGAAATGCTGGTGGAGGGCGTCGACGCGTCCGGCCTGGATGAGGGATCCCACCCGCGCCGGGCCGGTCACCGCGTTCCGTGTCTCCTCGGCCACAGGGCAACTCTAGAGCGTAACCGGCTCGGCCGGGGCGCGTTTGCGGCGCTTCCCGACACTCCTGGCGCGCGGGAGCACGAAGAGGCGCGAGTGACTTTTCCGCGCGCCTGCTGACCGGATAGCCTGCCGTCCTTCCGGTGGTGCGGTGCGGTCCATATCAACCCAGGGTGCAGGACATGGATTGGCTTGATGATTTCCTGAGTGAGGCTTCCGACTTCATCGTTGGCCCCTTTCTGCTCATTCCCCTCCTCCTCGCGACCGGTATCTACCTGACCGTGTTGCTGCGCGGTCTCCAGGTCCGGCAGCTGTTCCCCGCGCTCCGCCTGGCCCTCATCCAGCGCAAGGAGCCGGACGGCAAGGGCGAGGGCGACATCTCCCACTACCAGGCGCTGACCACCGCGCTGGCCGCCACCATCGGCATCGGCAACATCGCGGGCGTCGCCACCGCCTTCTACCTCGGCGGCCCCGGTTCGCTGTTCTGGATGTGGATCACCGGCCTGTTCGGCATGGCGACCAAGTACTCCGAGGCGTTCCTCGGCGTCCGCTTCCGCCGCAAGGACGCCACCGGCCGCATGAGCGGCGGCCCCATGCACTACCTGCGCCAGGGCATCCCCGGCCGGCTCGGCGTGTTCCTGTCGGTGTTCTTCGCCGCCGCCGGCGCCATCGCCGCGTTCGGCATCGGCAACGGCACGCAGGCCAACACGGTCGCGACCTCGGCCGACTCCGAGTGGGGCGTCCCCACCTGGGTGACCGGCGTGATCCTCACCATCGGCGCCGCGGTCGTCATCCTCGGCGGCATCAAGGTGATCGGCCAGGTCACGGCCGCGTTCGTGCCGCTCATGGCCGTCCTCTACGTCCTGGGCTGCGTCACCGTCATCGCGGCCAACATCGGCGAGCTGCCCTCGGCCATCAGCCTGGTCGTCTCCGACGCCTTCACCGGGACTTCCGCCGCCGGTGGCTTCGCGGGCGCGGCCGTGATGGAAGCCATCCGCTGGGGCGTCGCGCGCGGCATCTTCTCCAACGAGTCCGGCCTGGGCACCGGCGGCATCGCCGCCGCGGCGGCCCAGTCCTCGCACCCCGCCCGCCAGGGCCTGGTGTCGATGACCCAGACGTTCCTGGACACGCTGGTCGTCGTCAGCTTCACCGGCCTGACCATCGTCGTCACCGGCGTGTGGGACGACCCGGGCGTCGAGGAAGGCGCGCCGATGACGATCGCCGCCTTCCAGGAGGGCCTGGGCGACTGGGCCAGCCACGTGGTGGTCATCTCCATCATCTTCTTCGCCGCGTCCACCATCATCGGCTGGGGCTACTACGGCGACCGGTGCGTGGAGAGCCTGTGGGGCGTGCGGGCCATCATGCCCTACCGCGTCCTGTTCGTCGCCATGGTCTACGTCGGCTCGGTCTCCAACCTCCAGACCATCTGGCTGTTCTCCGACGTGGCGAACGGGCTGATGGCGCTGCCCAACCTGATCGGCCTGCTGATACTGTCGCGGCTCGTCGTCCGGGAGACCCGGGCGTACCTGCGCGATCCCCAGCGGGAGATCGAACGGGCCCAGAAGGACCTGTGACGGCGGCGGGGGCCGGCCGCTACCGGGCGGCCTGCCCCCGCTCGCGGGCCAGTCGCCGCAGCCGCTCCCACAGCGCGTCCGTCTGCTGCCGCAGCTCGGCCCGGGTGCCGTTGTTGTCCACGACGAAGTCGGCGATGGCCAGCCGCTCCTCGCGGCTGGCCTGCGCGGCCATCCGTGCCCGCGCGTCCTCCTCGCTCATGCCGCGCTGCTCCGTCAGCCGCTTCAGCCGCACCTCATCGGAGGCGTCCACGACGATCACCGCGTCGTAGTCGTCCTGCAGCCCGTTCTCCGCGAGCAGCGGCACATCCTCGACGACGATGGCGCCGGGGCCGGCGGCCGCCCGCAGCTCGGCGGCCCGTGCCCTGACCCGGGGATGCACGATGGCGTTCAGGGCGGCGCGGCGCGCGTCGTCGGCGAAGACCACCGCACCGAGCCTGGCCCGGTCCAGCTCGCCGCTGGGCGTGAGCATCTCGGGCCCGAACTCGGCGACGACCGCCGCCAGTCCGGGGGTACCGGGCGCGACCGCCTCCCGCGCCAGGCGATCGGCGTCGATGGTCACGGCCCCCCGCTCCGCGAGCAGCCGCAGCACCTCGCTCTTGCCCGCGCCGATGCCGCCGGTCAGTCCCACAGTGAGCATGGGCCGAAGGGTACCGGGGCGGCCGGACCGCCCCGGGCGGCGGGCCCCGCGGGCGCGGGCCCCGCGGGCGGGGGCCGCCGGCGCGTCAGTCGTCGTCTTCGCGCTCGGCGAGGAACCGCTCGAAGACCTCTCCCAGCTCCTCGGCCGAGGGCAGCTCCACCGGCTCGGCGACCAGGCTGCCGCGGGTCGCGGCCCCGGCGAGCGCGTCGTACTGCTGCTCCAGTCCCCGCACCACGGCGACGAGTTCGGAGTCGCCCTCGGCGAGCTCCCGCTCGATCTCGTCCTGTGTCTTCACGGCCCGGCTGCGCAGCGCGTGCACCGCCTCGGGCAGCACCAGGCCGGTGGCCGCGGTGATCGCCTCCAGGACGACGAGCGCCGCGTCGGGGTACCGGGACCGGGCGATGTAGTGGGGGACGTGCGCCGCGACGCCCAGCACGTCACGCCCCGCCTCGGACAGCCGCAGCTCCACCAGCGCCCCCGCGCTGCCCGGGACCTGCGCCTCCTCGAAAAGGTTCCGCTGACCGGGAACCAGGTCCGACCGGTTCCCATGGGGCGTCAGGCCCACGGGCCGCGTGTGCGGCACACCCATCGGGATGCCGTGGAAACTGACGGCGAGACGGACCCGCAGCCGCTCGGCGATCTGGCGCACGGCGGCGGCGAACGCCTCCCACTCCACGTCGGGTTCGGGACCGGAGAGCACCAGGAACGGCTGCCGCGTCGCGTCGTGCAGCAGGACCAGCTCGAGCGCGGGCGTCTCGTAGGCGCTCCAGCGGTCACGGCGGAACGTCATAGGCGGGCGGCGCGCACGGTAGTCGATCAGCCGGTCGTGGTCGAACCGGGCGACCGTGACGCGTTCTCTGCCCTCCAGCAGCTCCTCGATGAGCTGGCTGCCGGTCTCTCCGGCGTCGATGAAGCCGTCGAAGTAGTAGAGCAGCACCGGGCCGGCGCTGTCCGGGCCCCCTATCGCCTGCTCGGCCTGCTCAAGGCCGCGGGGATCCCACGCGTACAACTCCTGCGGGTCGCGCAACGTCACCGCACTCCTTCTGCCGTCTCCCGTGTACCGGGCATAACGCACCGTACCGCAGGGGCATTCCCCCGAGGTGGTGAGCGGTCTCGCGCACGACGGCCGGGGGCCCGCTCCCTGCGGAACGGGCCCCCGGCCGTGCGTGGGTCAGAACTGGTGAACCGGGGTCAGCTCTGCCCGCCGGCCAGCTTCTCGCGGAGCGCCGCCAGCGCCTCGTCCGAGGCGAGGGCGCCCGAGTCATCGCCGCCCGACGAGGAGTACGAGCCGCCCGAGCCGGACTGGCCGGCCGCACCGCTGGCCTCCGCCTCGGCCTGGGCGTCGGCCTCCCGGGACTTGATGACCTGGGCCTGGTGCCGCTCGAAGCGGGCCTGCGCCTCGGCGTACTGGCGCTCCCACTCCTCGCGCTGCTTCTCGTACCCCGGCAGCCAGTCGTTGGCCTCCGGGTCGAAGCCCTCGGGGTAGATGTAGTTCCCCTGCTCGTCGTAGGAGGCGGCCATGCCGTACAGGGTCGGGTCGAACTCGACCGCCAGCGGGTCCGGGCCGAAGTTCTCGTTGGCCTGCTTCAGCGAGAGGCTGATCCGGCGGCGCTCCAGGTCGATGTCGATGACCTTCACGAAGATCTCGTCGTTGACCTGGACGACCTGCTCCGGGATCTCGACGTGGCGCTCGGCCAGCTCCGAGATGTGGACCAGGCCCTCGATGCCCTCGTCGACCCGGACGAACGCACCGAACGGCACCAGCTTCGTGACCTTGCCGGGCACGACCTGCCCGATCTGGTGCGTCCGGGCGAACTGCTGCCACGGGTCTTCCTGGGTGGCCTTCAGGGACAGCGAGACGCGCTCGCGGTCCATGTCCACGTCCAGAACCTCGACGGTGACCTCCTGGCCGACCTCGACGACCTCGGAGGGGTGGTCGATGTGCTTCCAGGACAGCTCGGAGACGTGCACCAGACCGTCCACGCCGCCGAGGTCCACGAAGGCGCCGAAGTTGACGATCGAGGAAACGACGCCGGAGCGCACCTGGCCCTTCTGCAGGGTGGTGAGGAAGGTCTGGCGGACCTCGCTCTGCGTCTGCTCCAGCCAGGCACGGCGGGAGAGGACCACGTTGTTGCGGTTCTTGTCGAGCTCGATGATCTTGGCTTCGAGCTCCTTGCCGACGTAGGGCTGGAGGTCACGGACGCGGCGCATCTCCACGAGCGAGGCCGGGAGGAAGCCACGCAGCCCGATGTCGAGGATCAGGCCGCCCTTGACGACCTCGATCACCGTTCCGGTGACGATGCCGTCCTCTTCCTTGATCTTCTCGATCGTGCCCCACGCACGCTCGTACTGGGCACGCTTCTTGGACAGGATGAGGCGGCCTTCCTTGTCCTCCTTCTGCAGGACAAGGGCCTCGATCTCGTCACCGACGGCGACGACCTCGTTCGGGTCGACATCGTGCTTGATCGACAGCTCTCGCGAGGGGATTACACCCTCGGTCTTGTAACCGATGTCGAGCAGGACCTCGTCCCGGTCGACCTTCACGATGACGCCGTCGACGATGTCGCCGTCGTTGAAGTACTTGATCGTCTCGTCGATCGCGGCGAGGAAGGCTTCCTCGGAACCGATGTCGTTGACCGCAACCTGCGGAGTGGTCACGGTGGGCTCGGTGCTGCTCGTCATGTGGTAAAGGGCTCCGGTGCGGACATGAAGTCGTAGGCACTGCATACGCCGAAGGCCCGTATCGCACTGCCGAAGCCGGACAGCCTGAGAGGCGCTCTCAGCTCCGTAGCCGGAAGCGCCTCGACAACCGAGGGGACATACAACAGTTGCGAGCGCGGCCTGCTCCGTCCGAGGCGCGCAGGCCCGCAGCGCGTCTTATAGCATACGGGCGCTTTGGAGCAGGGTCAATGCGCGGTTCCCCCCATCAAGGCCACTTTCCGGCCGAAACCGCCACGAAACGGTGGTGCCTCGTGCTGCGGCACGGCAAGCGCTGACGGGCGCACGGCGCGTTAGGACCTGGATTCTACGGCCACCGCCGCAGGTCAGGAAAGGCGGCTCCCCCCGAGCACGCCCGCAGGCGCACCCGGGGGGCATCCGGCACGATCAACCACCCGGACGGGTGACTGCGGGCGTGCCGGGCGCCGTGGCGCCAGGCAGGCCTGGCTCAGGAGACGGCTCCGGCTCCTCAGGCTCCTCGGGCTGCTCAGGCTCCTCAGGGTCCTCGCAGCCGTCGCCGGGCTCCTCGGCACTGGGAGGCGTCTTAGCGTCCTGCTCCCCAGCGGACTCGCCCGTAATCGGGGAAGATTCTTCGGGATCTTCTGATTCCTCCAGGCCTTCCGGATCATCCGCGTCTTCCGGATCATCCGGTTCGACCGGGCAGTCCGGTGCACCTGGCTGGCCCGGTTCCTCCGGATCGCCGGGATCGCTGGGTTCGCCAGGATCAACCGGTTCCTCCGGGTCACCAGGCTCCTCCGGGCCGCCCGGCTCCTCCGGCTCCTCCGGGTCGCCCGGTTCATCCGGGTTGCCAGGTTGCTCAGGCTCTTCCGGCTCGCCCGGCTCCTCCGGCTGCCCGGGCTCCTCCGGGCCGCCGTCGTCACCGTCGCCGGGACGCTCCTCTCCGGGGTCGGCAGGAGACGGGTCCGGGCGTTCCTCGTCGCCGCTGTCCTGCTCGTCCTCCTGGCCGCCGGGCCGTGACACGCCGCCCGTCGCGCTGGCCGGCGGCGTGGACGAGCCGCCGCGCGAGTCCTCGCCCCGCGGGCGGTCACGGTCCGTGCGGTCCGTGTCACGGCCGCTGTCCCGGCCCTCCGGGCTGCCCGGGCCAGGGCTCGTCGGCAGCGGGCCCTGCCCGTCAGGCACCTCGCGGGCGCCGTCCCGGTAGAAGTCCAGCCAGGCACGCACGGTCCACACGTAATCCCACGAGTGGTTGTAGCTGAGCAGCGCCCGGTTCAGGCCCGCCTCCGTGCCAAGATCCCGGTCCCCGGCACACAGGTACTCACCCGCGGCCAGCGCCGCGTCGTACACGTTGTTCGGGTCACGGACGCCGTCGTTGTTGCCGTCGGCACCCCACACCGCCCAGGTGGACGGAATGAACTGCATCGGGCCGACCGCCCGGTCGAACGTGGTGTCGCCGTCCCAGGCGCCGCCGTCGGTGTCCGTGATGCGGGCGAAGCCGTCGCCGTTCAGCACCGGCCCCAGGATCGGGGACGTCGTCGTCCCGTCGGCGTCCACGGCACCGCCGCGGGCGTGGCCCGACTCCACCTTCCCGATCGCGGCCAGCACCTCCCAGTCCAGACCACAGCCCGGCCGGGTGCCGGCCAGCGCCGCCTCCGCTCGCCGGTACGCGTCCAGCACAGTGGCCGGGATACCCGCCTCCTCCGGCAGCGGGCCGGACGGACCAGGTCTGCCGCCGCCTCCGCCGTCCTCGCCGGTGTCAGGCTCGACACCGTCCAGCGGCGGCAGATCGGTGTGGTAGGGCAGCCCGTCGCCCGTGCCCCCGCGCAGCGCGTCATCCGGCTGCTCGGCAGCGGCGGCACCGGGCTCCCGCGCGTCGTCGGGCTGGCCCGCGATGACCTCCGGTGACTGAGACGCCGTCAGCGCCGCCATCGCGGCCGCCGCCACCGCCGAGCCCGACAGGCCTTTACGGACCCTGCCCTTGCGACCCCCACTGCGCAACGCCACGCGCACCCCTCCCATACGTGTCTCCGATGACCGGGACGACAGTACGACAGGTGCGGTTCCCATACCAGAATCGCCCGGCGCCGCCCGGCGGCCCGCGGTGCGCCCGTCAGTGCGCAGCCGCCTCCCACGTGGCGCCCGCGCCCACCGACACGTCCAGCGGCGCCCGCAGCCGCACCGCCCCCGCCATCCGGTCCACCACCAGCTCGGTGACCCGCTCCCGCTCACCTGGCGCCACCTCCAGCACGATCTCGTCGTGCACCTGGAGCAGCAGCCGCGACGACAGGCCCGCCTGCGCCAGCGCCTCGTCCACCCGCAGCATCGCGATCTTCACGATGTCCGCCGCCGTGCCCTGGATCGGCGCGTTCAGCGCCATCCGCTCCGCCATCTCCCGGCGCTGCCGGTTCGAACTCGTCAGGTCCGGCAGATACCGGCGCCGCCCGAACATCGTTTCGGTGTACCCGGTGGCGCGCGCCTCGTCCACGACCCGCCGCAGATAGTCACGCACCCCGCCGAACCGCTCGAAGTACGTGTCCATCAGCGCCCGCGCCTCCTCCGAGGTGATCCCCAGCTGCTGCGACAGGCCGAACGCCGACAGGCCATACGCCAGCCCGTAGCTCATCGCCTTGATCTTGCGGCGCATCTCCGCGTCCACGCGGTCCTTCGGCACCGAGAACACCTGCGACGCCACCGTCGTGTGCAGGTCCTCACCCGACGTGAACGCCTCAATCAGGTCCGCGTCCTCTGACAGATGCGCCATCACCCGCAGCTCGATCTGGCTGTAGTCCGCCGTCAGCAGGCACTCGTATCCCTCGCCCACGGTGAAGCCCCGCCGGATCGCCCTCCCCTCATCCGTACGCACCGGGATGTTCTGCAGGTTCGGGTCCGTCGACGACAGCCGGCCCGTGGCCGCCACCGTCTGCTGGAACGTGGTGTGAATGCGGCCGTCCGAGGCGATCGTCTTGATCAGCCCCTCCACCGTCGCCCGCAGCCGCGCCTGCTCACGGTGACGCAGCATGATCACCGGCAGCTCGTGCTCCGTCTGCGTCGCCAGCCACGTCAGCGCGTCCGCGTCCGTGGTGTAGCCCGTCTTGGTCCGCTTCGTCTTCGGCAGCGCCAGCTCCCCGAACAGCACCTCCTGCAGCTGCTTCGGCGAGCCCAGATTGAACTCATGCCCCACCGACGCGTGCGCCTGCGCCACCGCCTCCTGCGCCGCCGCCGCGAACTGCTGCTCCAGCCGCTCCAGCCACGCCCGGTCAGCCGCGATGCCCGCGCGCTCCATCCGCGCCAGCAGCTCCGACACCGGCAGCTCCAGATCCGTCAGCAGCTCCGCCGCCCCCACGTCCGCCAGCCGCGCCCCCAGCACCTCCCCCAGGTCCAGCACCGCCCTGGCCTGCCGCATCAGCGCCTCGGCCTCCGCCTCCTCCGCGTCCGCAAGGGCACCGTCCAGCGCCAGCTGCCCCGCGCCCTCCCCCGCGGGCACCAGCTCCCGGCCCAGGAACTCCTCGCTCAGCGCGTCAAGACTGAGCCGGCGCCGCCCCGGCTGCACCAGGTACGCCGCCAGCGCCGTGTCGACGACGACACCCGCCAGCTCCCAGCCGTGCTCCGCGAACGCCCGCCGCACCTCCTTCGACTGGTGCACCGCCTTCGGGCGGGACGCGTCCGAGGCCCACGCCGCGAACGCCCGCTCATCCGCCTCATCCAGACCCGCCGGATCGAACCACGCCGCCGGGCCCTCCGCCGCCGCCAGCGCCACCGCGTGCACACTGCCCGCGCCCAGTTTCCAGTCCTGCACCGTCACCAGGCCCAGCCGCCCGCCGCCGTGTTCCGCCAGCCACGGCGCCAGGCCGCCCGACGACAGCACCACCCCGTCGACCTCGACGCCCTCCCCGGCCGGCTCCTCCTGCTCCGCCGCCCCCGGGTCCACCGCGAACAGCCGCTCCCGCAGATTGGGGTTCCGGAACTCCAGCGCGTCCAGCAGCCCCTCCAGCGCCGGCACGTCATACGGCTGCCGCACCAGATCCGCCGGGTCACACCCCAGCTCCACATCCCGCACCAGCTCGGTCAGCGCGCGGTTCAGCCGCACCGACTCCAGGCGCTCCCGCAGGTTCTGCCCCGCCTTCCCCTTCACCTCACCGGCCCGCTCCAGCAGCGCCTCCAGCGACCCGAACTGGGCCAGCCACTTCGCCGCCGTCTTCTCCCCCACCCCCGGAATCCCCGGCAGGTTGTCCGACGGGTCACCGCGCAGCGCCGCGAAATCCGGGTACAGCGCGGGCGGCAGCCCGTACTTCTCCTCCACCTTCTGCGGCGTGAACCGCGTCAGCTCCGACACGCCCTTCGTCGGATACAGCACCGTCACCCGCTCGTTCACCAGCTGGAAGGTGTCCCGGTCGCCCGTGACGATCGACACCTCGAACCCCTCGGCCGCCGCCCGGTCCGCCAGCGTCGCGATCACGTCGTCCGCCTCAAACCCCGCCACCGCGAACCGCCGCACCCGCATCGCGTCCAGCAGCTCGCCGATCAGCTCCACCTGCCCCTTGAACTCATCAGGCGTCTGCGACCTCGTGGCCTTGTACTCCGCGTACCGCTCCGAACGCCACGTCCTCCGCGACACGTCGAACGCCACCGCC
Organism: Streptomyces sp. 7-21; assembly: GCF_016741785.1. Classification (GTDB taxonomy): domain Bacteria; phylum Actinomycetota; class Actinomycetes; order Streptomycetales; family Streptomycetaceae; genus Streptomyces. Next base: position 380,910 of record NZ_JAERRL010000005.1, on the reverse strand, counting down.
ACATGCGTCGGCTGCTCGTCACGCAGCGTGTTCGCCAGCATGGAGGTGAACCCGTAGATCGCGTTCGTCGGCTGGCCCACCGCCGTCGTGAAATTCTCCGCGGGCAACGCGAAGAAGGCCCGGTACGCCAGCGAATGCCCGTCCAGCAGCAGCAGGCGGGGAGCGGACGACGACAGCGATGCGTTCTCAGCCACGTTCTCAGCCACGCAGCCGATCCTGCCACGGACCACTGACAGCCCGGCCACCCCAGCTACCCTGGGCCCACCACGGACGCGCGTGGCCCGCCCCGACCCCCAGCCAAGGGAGAGCCGCCCCATGACCGCCCAGCCGCCCGCCTCCGACCCGGTCCAGGACGCCCCCGGCACCCGCCCCCCGCGCCGCAGCGCCGCCGGCCTCCCGGCCATCACCCACGCCCTGCGCGCCGCCCACCGCCAGATGGGCACCCGCCGCACCGCCCTCACCCTGCTGCGCGTCAACCAGCACGACGGCTTCGACTGCCCCGGCTGCGCCTGGCCCGAACCCGGCACCCCCCACACCGCCGAATTCTGCGAGAACGGCGCCAAAGCCATCGCCGAGGAAGCCACCCGCCGCCGCGTCACCCCCGAGTTCTTCGCCGCCCACCCCGTCAGCGAACTCGCCACCCGATCCGGCTACTGGCTCGGCCAGCAGGGCCGCCTCACCCACCCCATGTACCTGCCCGAAGGCGCCACCCACTACCAGCCCATCGACTGGGACGACGCCTTCGCCCTCATCGCCGGGGAACTCCACGCCCTCGACCACCCCGACCAGGCCGTCTTCTACACCTCCGGCCGCACCAGCAACGAAGCCGCCTACCTCTACCAGCTCTTCGCCCGCGAATTCGGCACCAACAACCTGCCCGACTGCTCCAACATGTGCCACGAGTCGTCCGGCTCCGCCCTCACCGAAACCATCGGTGTCGGCAAGGGCAGCGTCCTGCTGGACGACCTCTACCAGGCCGACCTCATCATCGTCGCCGGCCAGAACCCCGGCACCAACCACCCCCGCATGCTCACCGCGCTGGAACGCGCCAAGGCCGCCGGCGCCACCATCCTCACCATCAACCCGCTGCCCGAAGCCGGCATGATGCGCTTCCGCAACCCGCAGACCCCCCGCGGCCTCGCCGGACCCGGCACCCAGCTCACCGACCAGTACCTCCAGATCCGCATCGGCGGCGACCAGGCCCTCTTCCGCCTGTTCAACAAGCTCCTCATCGAACGCGGCGCCTACGACGCCGCATTCATCCGCGACCACACCCTGGGCTTCGACGACCTCGCCGCCGCCGCCCGCACCGCCGACTGGGACACCACCCTCGCCGCCACCAGCCTCACCCGCACCGAGATCGAACGCGCCTTCGACACCATCCTCGGCGCCCGCTCCACCATCGTCTGCTGGGCCATGGGCCTCACCCAGCACCGCCACGCCGTCCCCACCATCAAGGAAATCGTCAACTTCCTCCTCCTGCGCGGCGACATCGGCCGCCCCGGCGCCGGCCTGTGCCCCGTCCGCGGCCACAGCAACGTCCAGGGCGACCGCACCATGGGCATCACCGAACGACCCGACCCCGCCTTCCTCGACGCCCTCACCCGCGAGTTCGCCTTCACCCCGCCCCGCCACCACGGCCTCGACACCGTCAGCGCCATCCGCGCCCTCCGCGACGGCCGCGCCCGCGTCTTCTTCGCCCTCGGCGGCAACTTCGCCGCCGCCGCCCCCGACACCACCACCACCGAAGACGCCCTGCGCCGCGCCCGCCTCACCGTCCACGTCTCCACCAAGCTCAACCGCTCCCACTGCGTCACCGGCGCCCGCGCCCTCATCCTCCCCGTCCTCGGACGCACCGAGCGCGACGGCGACCAGTTCGTCACCGTCGAAGACTCCATGGGCATCGTCCACGCCTCACGCGGCCGCCTCGCCCCCGCCAGCCCTCACCTGCTGTCCGAACCCGCCCTCATCGCCCGCCTCGCCCGCCGCGTCCTCGGCCCCGGCTCCACCACCCCCTGGGAACAGTTCGCCCGCGACTACCGCACCATCCGCGCCAGCATCGCCCGCACCATCCCCGGCTTCCACGACTTCGAGACCCGCGTCGCCCAGCCCGGCGGCTTCGCCCTCCCCCACGCCCCCCGCGACCACCGCCGCTTCCCCACCCCCAGCGGCAAAGCCCACTTCACCGCCGCCCCCGTCACCTGGCCCCGCACACCCCCCGGCCGGCTCCTGCTCCAGACCCTCCGCTCCCACGACCAGTACAACACCACCATCTACGGCCTCGACGACCGCTACCGCGGCATCAGCAACGGCCGCCGCGTCATCCTCGTCCACCCCGACGACGCCCGCGCCCTCGGCCTCAACGACGGCGACTACGCCGACCTCACCAGCGAAGCCGACGACGGCACCGAACGCACCGCCCCCGGCTTCCGCGTCGTCCACTACCCCACCGCCCGCGGCTGCGCCGCCGCCTACTACCCCGAAACCAACGTCCTCGTCCCCCTCGACCACACCGCCGACACCAGCAACACCCCCGCCAGCAAATCCCTCGTGATCCGCCTCACCCCCGCGCCCCGCCCCTGACCCGGCCTGGTAAAAACACCCCCCATGGGCGACACCACCACCGAATTCCCGCCGCACATCATCGAACAGTGGGCCGGCCTCGGCATCGACCTCCCCGCACTCTTCTCCGCCGGCCAGCTCGGCGAACGCATGGGCCTCCGCGTCCTGACCGCCGCCCCCGAACGCGTGACCGGCACCCTCCCCGTCGACGGCAACACCCAGCCCTACGGCCTCCTCCACGGCGGCGCCTCCGCCGTCCTCGCCGAAACCCTCGGCTCCATCGGCGCCATGCTCCACGCCGGCCCCAGCAAAATCGCCGTCGGCGTCGACCTCAACTGCACCCACCACCGCAGCGTCCGCACCGGCACCATCACCGGCACCGCCACCCCCGCCCACACCGGCCGCACCACCGCCACCTACGACATCATCATCACCGACGACAACGGCAAACGCGTCAGCACCGCCCGCCTCACCTGCGCCCTGCGCCCCGCCGTTCAGCCCACCCCCGACTCCTCCGGCGACTCCCCCAGATAGGCCTCACGCACCCGCGGATCCGCCAGCAACTCCCCCGCCGGACCCGACATCACCACCCGCCCCGTCTCCAGCACATACCCACGGTCAGCCAGCTCCAGGGCCTGCGCCGCGTTCTGCTCCACCAGCAGCAGCGTCGTGCCCTGGGCACTGATCTCCCGCAGAATCCCGAAAATCTGCTGCACGATCAGCGGCGCCAGCCCCATCGACGGCTCATCCAGCAGCAGCACCTCAGGCTTCCCCATCAAAGCCCGCCCGATCGCCAGCATCTGCTGCTCACCCCCCGACAGCGTGCCCGCCACCTGCCGCCGCCGCTCCGCCAGCACCGGAAACAACGCAAACACCCGCTCCAGATCCCCCGGATCCGGCCGCCGCAACCGGTACGCCCCCATCCGCAGATTCTCCAGCACCGTCATCCGCGGAAACACCCGCCGCCCCTCCGGCACATGCCCCACCCCCAGCCGCACCAGCTGATGCGACGGAATACCGTCCACCCGCTCCCCCCGCAGCACCACCTCACCCGACACCGGCCGCAGCATCCCCGAAGCCGTCCGCAGCGTCGTCGACTTCCCCGCCCCATTCGCCCCCAGCAGCGCCACCACCTCACCGGCCCCCACCGACAGCGACACCCCCCGCAGCGCCTCAATCGCCCCGTACGCCACCCGCAGATCACGCAGCTCCAGCAGCGTCACCGCGACGCACCCCCCTCCGCCGGCGCACCCAGATACGCCTCAATCACCGCACTGTCCCGCTGCACCTCATCCGGCGCACCCTCCGCGATCTTCCGCCCGAAATTGAGCACCACCACCCGGTCAGCCACCGACATCACCAACCGCATGTCATGCTCGATCAACAGCACACTCACATCCAGCTCACGATTAATCCGCCGGATCAGCTCCTCCAGCTCCCGCTTCTCCGTCGGATTCGTCCCCGCCGCCGGCTCATCCAGCAGCAGCAGCTCCGGCTGCGACCCCAGCGCCCGCGCAATCTCCAGCCGCCGCTGCTCCCCGTAACTCAACTGCGAGGCCACCTCATTCAGCCGGCCCTCCAGCCCCACAAACGACAGCACCTCATGCGCCCGCCGGTCACTGACCGCCTCATCACGCCGCGCGTTCGGCAGCCCCAGCATGATCGACAACGCGTCCGTCCGCTGCCGCGCCTCCACCGCGATCTTCACGTTCTCCAGCGCCGTCAACGCCCCGAACAACCGGATGTTCTGAAACGTCCGCGCCACCCCCAGCCGGTTCACCCGGAACGGCTTACGCCCCCGCAGCTCATGCCGCCCTCCGCCCCGAGGACAGAACACAATGCTGCCCTCCTGCGGCACATACGCCCCCGTCAGCGAATTGAACAGCGACGTCTTCCCCGCACCGTTCGGACCGATCACCGCCAGAATCTCACCCCGGCGCACCCGCAGGTCCACCCCGTCCAGCGACGTCAGCCCCCCGAACCGCAGCGTCACACCGCTCGCACGCAGAATCTCATCCACACCGCTCACGCCTTCTCACCCCCCGACACCGACGCCGACACCGACGCCGACGCCGGAACGCCCTCCGCCAGCCGCAGCTCCCGCTGCCGCCGCCGCGACGGAATCAGCCCCTGCGGCCGGTAAATCATCATCACCACGAGCACCGCCCCCAGATACATGTAACGGTCCGCCGGATCCACCGAATCCCGCAGCGCCTCCGGCAGCCACACCAGCAACGCCGCCCCCGCCATCACACCCGGAATCGACCCCATGCCGCCGAAAATCACATACGACAGCACCAGCACCGACATCAGAACAACGAACATCTCCGAGTTGATGAACCCCTGCTTGCTCGCGTAGATCACACCCGCCACACCCGACGTCGACGCCCCGATCGCAAACGCCAGCAGCTTGAACCGCACCGTGTCCACCCCCGACGCCGCCGCCGCGATCTCATCCTCACGGATCGCCGTCCACGACCGCCCCACCCGCGAATGCTCAAGCCGCATAAACAAAAACACAATCAGCACCGCGAACCCGAGCTGCAACCAGTAATACGGCACCGGATCCAGCCCCCACTCATACGACAGGAAACCCAGATCCAGCGAAAAGTTGTCCACCCGCTCCGGCGACGTCCCCCGGGTACCCCCCGTCACATCCGTCCAGTTCCGCGCCATCAGATACACAATCTCGTGAAAACCCAGCGTCACAATCGCTAGATAGTCACCCCGAAGCCGCAGCGTCGGCGCCCCCAGCAACACCCCCGCGATCAAGCACGTCACCACCGCCACCGGAATCACCAGAAAGTTATTCAGCTCCACCGGCGGCCTCACCGGCAGCGCACCCGTCCAGTACGCCGCGCTGTACGCCCCGATCGCAAAGAACGCGATAAACCCCAGATCCAGCATCCCCGCCCAGCCGATCACGACATTCAGCCCGATCGCCAGCAGCACATACACACCGATCTGGTCCACCAGCACCTGCTGCCAGTACGTCGCCACCATCAACGGCAGAAACACCAGAAACAGCAGCAACGCCGCCATCCCGCCCCACCGCAGCCGCCGGTCACGCCGCACCAACTCCGCGACATACCGCACCCCCCGCACCACCATCACCGGCAGCCACACATGCACCGCCCACCACGGCGCCCCCTGCAGCCCCAGCGCCTCACGCGGCCCCGCCACCGGCCGCGCCGCCCCCTCACGCACCCCCGACACCACACCCCGCACCCAGTCGTGCAGAAACTCCCGCACCACCCAGACCAGCAGCGCCACCCCCAGCCACAGCCACATCCCCGGCCCTGTAGCATTCGCCTCCAGCGCCGCGAACAGATCCCCCCTGACCCCCTGCTCCCCCGTCACCTGCGCCAGCACCACCGCCGTCACCAGCAGCGCCCCCAGCCGACGCCACCGCGGCCGCTGATACCACGCCCTCTTCCGCAGCCCCGCCACGGACACACCCGCGCTCACGCCGCCCTCCCCACACGCTCACCCAGGATCCCCGTCGGCCGGAACATCAGCACCAGCACCAGCACCGCAAACGCGCCCACATACCGCCACGAATCACTCGTCAGCTCCACCGTGAACGCCTCCACGATCCCCAGCGTCAAACCACCCAGCATCGCCCCGCGAACATTCCCGATGCCCCCCAGCACCGCCGCCGCAAACGCCGTAATCCCGGGGAGAAAACCCATCGTGTACTCCACCTGAAGATTCGTCCCGAACAAGAACCCGGCGACCCCACCCATCAGCCCCCCGAGCACAAACGTCCGCGACACCACCTTGTCAATATCCACCCCCATCAGCGACGCCACCTCCGGATCCTGCGCCACCGCCCGGATACCCGACCCCAGCTTCGTCCGGTTCACCACAAAATCGACGCCCACCAGCATCAGCACCGCCGCCACCACGATGATCGCCTGCGTCACATTCACCGACGCACCAAACACCGAAAACAACCGGCGATTCTCATACATATCCGGCATCGGAATCGGCTGACGCCCGAACAGCTTCCCCGCCAGGTTGTACAGGAAGAACGACGCCCCCACCGCCGTAATCAAAAAAACCAGCCGCGGCGCATGCCGCCGCCGCAACGGACGGTACGCCACCCGCTCCAGACCGAACGCAACCACACCCCCCAGCGCCGCCCCCGCACACATCCCCAGCACCACATACCACGCCGACTGCACCACCGACGGCTCAGCCACCGGCTCCACAATCGTCAGCGCAATCAGCCCACCAAACCCCCCCGACATAAACACCTCGCTATGCGCGAAGTTCAGCAGCTGCAGCACGCCATACACCAGCGTGTAACCAATCGCAATCACCGCATACAGCGAACCCAGCACCACGCCCAGGACAAGAACGTCCCAAAAATCCGAAGGAGACATGCACGGACTTCCTCAACAAGAGAACCGGACCAGACACCACGGCCGCACCCGGCCGGCACGAGCCACACGACCCGCACCGGCCAGGCCCACCAGCGACCGCTTTTAGCCGCCCACCAGCTCGCTCGTCTCCCCCAGATAACCGATCTCCCCACCCTCAACCTGGTAGAAGTAGATCGTCTCGTTCGCCAGCGCCCCGCTCTCCGTAAACGAGAACGTCTTCGTCAGCCCCTCGTACTCAGCATTCGCCAGCGCCTCGTACAGCTCCTCACGCGACGGATCCCCACCCAGCTCCGCAATCGTCTCAATGATCATGTTCGTCGCGTCGTACGACTCCGCCGAGTACGTCCCCGGCGCCACCCCGAACTCCTCCTCGTACCGCTCCGCGAACGCCTGCGTCGCCTGGTTCTCCGACGCATCCGTACACGGGCAGGTCAGATACCAGCCCTCCACCGCGCCCCCCGCCAGATTCAGCAGCTCCGGGTCGTTCGAACCGTCCCCCGACACCCCGATCCCGTCGAAGCCCGCCTCCTGCAAACGCGTCGCGAACGGACCAAGCGCCGCATAGTAACCCGCGTAAATCAGGGCATCAGCACCGGAGTTCACCACCGTCCGCGCGGCGCTGCCGTAATCCACCGTGTCCTCCGGCACGCTCTCCCGCAGCACCTCGATCCCCGCATCCGCAAGGTCCGCCGCCGCGACATCCGCCAGACCCTCCCCGTACGGCGTCACGTTGTCCACGACCATCACGGTCTCCACGCCGTCCTGCGCCGCCAGGAACTCAGCCATCGCCGCCCCTTGCAGACTGTCCGCCGGAACCGCCTGCAGGAACGTCGGAAAACCCTGCTCCGTCAACGACGGATCCGTCGCCGACGTCGACACCGCCGCCAGCCCCGCCTCACCGAACAACGGCCCGGCGACATTCGCCGGGCCGGAGAAAGCGGGACCGATCACAGCCGCCACCGCCGGGTCATCGATCGCCCGCTGCGCCGCCGTGTTGGCCTGCCCCTCCTGCCCCGCGTCGTCCGTCGGGAAGTACTCAATCTCGAAGTCATAGTCCCCCGAAGCGTTCGCCTCATCGATCGCCAGCTGAATGCCGCGCTCCATGTTCTCCCCCAGCGCGACGTTGTCCCCTGAAAGCGGCCCCTGAAAGGCGATCTTGACCGCATCGCTTCCGCCACCGCCGCATCCGGTCAGCAGCAACGCACCGGCCGCGACGGGTATCGCGCACCTCACGACGGTTCTTCCGAGCACGACAAAACCCCCTGGAAGCGGACCTAGCAACAACGAACAAGCCGCACCGATGACACGCACCAACGAACACCGGTGCGGCGTGCAGCGGAATCTATTGCCCCGGAAGCTTCACAGACACTCCACGGCGACAGTTGTGATCTCCTCGTGACCTGCGCCACATGCCCGAAACACAACACGACCCGCCGGTAAGCGGATGATCCAGCCAAGATCGGCCTTATGCCAGGCAAAACAGAAGCGCGCCCCAGAAAAGGGACGCGCCATACCACTACGTATCAAGTTATGGGCAGTTTTACCTGCACTCGCCCACAGAGACGAAACCTAAGTTACTTCTGGGACTTCTGCTGTTTCTGCGCCTTTTCAGCCGCGTCCTGGAGCACGGCCTCCGCCACCTGCCGCATCGACAGCCGGCGGTCCATCGACGTCTTCTGGATCCACCGGAACGCCGCCGGCTCCGTCAGCCCGTACTGCGTCTGCAGCACGCTCTTCGCCCGGTCCACCAGCTTCCGCGTCTCCAGCCGCTGCGTCAGGTCCGCCACCTCGCCGCTCAACGCCTTCAGCTCATGGAACCGCGACACCGCGATCTCGATGGCCGGAACCACGTCACTCTTGCTGAACGGCTTCACCAGGTACGCCATCGCACCCGCGTCCCTGGCCCGCTCCACCAGCTCCCGCTGCGAGAACGCCGTCAGCATCAGCACCGGCGCGATCGCCTCGGCAGCGATCTTCTCCGCCGCCGAGATCCCGTCCATCACCGGCATCTTCACGTCCAGGATCACCAGGTCCGGCCGCAGCTCCCGGGCCAGCTCCACGGCACGCTCGCCATCCGACGCCTCACCGACGACGGAGTAGCCCTCCTCCTCCAGCATCTCTTTGAGATCCATCCGGATCAGGGCCTCGTCCTCGGCGATCACGACACGCGTCGTCTGCGGCGGCACGTGCGCGTCGCTCCCCTCCGCAGCAGAGGCGGCTTCGGCGGGAGTGGGGTTCTCATCCGGAACGTCGGGGGTGCTCACGCTGCTCCTCGGTTCGTACAAGGTGGCCACTGACGAGGGTACCTAGTGGCTTGCGGCTGCCAGGAACGGATAGACTTCTGTGGCGATGAACATGCCGGGTTGGTGGAACCGGGATACACAGAGGTCTCAAACACCTCCGCCCGATAGGGCATGCGGGTTCGAATCCCGCACCCGGCACAAGGGTCACTCAGCCGAGTGATGTTCTTCCTTCTCTTCCCCTCGGCACTGGCCCGTCTGCGACTGTGCGCGTGTGAAGTCCTATCCCCCCGCCATCCGTACGGAAGCGCTCACACTGCTGAGAGGCGGTGCCACGGTAGCCTCGGTCGCCGAGCGACTCCGGGTCCCGCCTGGCACGATCTCCTGGTGGCGCTCTGAAGAACGCCGGTCCCTCGGTGTGCCCTTCCAGCGACCGCACGACTGCCCACGCTGCACACCCCGTGATTTCGACGAGCGCGCCTACGTCTACCTCCTCGGGTTGTATCTAGGGGACGGCCACATCGTTTCCCGTCCTGGTCAGCATCATCTCTCGATCTTCTGTGACGACCTCTGGCCCGGTCTGATCACGGCAGCCGAAGACGCCATGAGGGCCGTGATGGTCACGCCGCGGATCCGGCACCGTCAGCTGAAGGGCTGCACGGAAGTGAAGTCGTTCACACACCACTGGACATGCCTCTTCCCTCAGCACGGTGCAGGGAGGAAGCACGACCGCCATATCGCGCTGGAGCCCTGGCAGCACGCGCTCGTGGATCGATACGCCTGGGCATTCATCCGGGGCTGCATCCACTCCGACGGCTGCCGCGTCACCAACTGGACGACCAAGTCAGTCGCGGGCGAGAGGAAACGGTACGAATACGCTCGGTACTTCTTCAGTAACCGCTCTGACGACATCCGAGGGCTCTTTACCTATGCTCTCGACCTGGTAGGGGCCGAGTGGAGAATCCTGGAACGCAACGGCGCTCCGTTCAACGTCTCGATCGCCCGCAAGGCGTCCGTGGCGCTGATGGACGCGCACGTGGGGCCCAAGTACTGACCCGCGTCAGGCCGGGAGCGTGACGCCGGGGACCTCGTACTCCTGGCGGTGGCCGCACATGCCGCAGCCAGCGGCGCGGGTCGGGCCGGTGGTGTTCATAGCGGCCTGCCACAGGTGGGTGGGGTCGCCCTTCTCCAGAGCGTCGAGGTGTGCGCCGGTCCGTTCGGCGGCGGCGAGCGCCCCGTCGCGCCAGCGGGCGCGCCAGGCGGCGACGCGGCCGGAGACGAGACGGGCGGCGGCGGCGTGGAAGGCGCGCAGCGGTTCGGGGTCGCCGTCGCGGAGGGCGTCACGGATGGGCAGGTAGCCCTCGATGGCGAGGTCCCGGCGGGCGCGGGCGGCCTTCTCGGCTTCGGGGCCTTCCTTGGCGGGGAGGGCGGCGGCTTCGGCGTAGCGCTCGGGGTCGGCGAGGATCTCGGCGGGGAAGGTGAAGACGGCGTCGCCTGCTTCGGGGAGGCCGCTGTTCTGCATGAGGACGGTGACCTTGAGCCCGTCCTCGTTGATCATGCGGTGGACGGTGCCGGGGCTGAACCAGGCGATGGTGCCGGGTTCGAGGGGGGTGTGGTGGTAGCCCTGCGGGCTGAGGGTCTGGACGGCTCCCTTTCCGGCGGTGACGACGTAGGCCTCGGTGCAGGCGGTGTGCATGTGAGGGCTGCCGCCCCGGACGCCGTCGGTGGCGGTCCAGTCGTAGGGGGTGATGTGGCTCAGGCCGATGGCGCCGGGGAGGGGGTTTTCCAGGGTCATGGGCTGCTGTCCTTCTGTTCCTTACCAGGTGAGGAGCTGGCCGGCGGTCACGTGGCGGTCTCCTCGGGTGCCCGGTGGGACGTTGCCGGGGCGCCGCGCTGTCTTCGGTAAGCGCTTTCGCTGCGGGTGAGACGAGCCAATCACGGTGGTGGTGGACGTGACAAGGGGTCCCGGCGCCGGTGGCGGCGGCGGGACCCTTCAGACGTGGCACCTGTGTGGGCTCAGCGGGGGGCGTCGTCCTCGCCGACGTGGTGGACGCGGACGAGGTTGGTGGTGCCAGGGGTGGCGGGCGGCGATCCGGCCGTCATGACGACGGTGTCGCCGCGGCGGCAGCGGCCGAGGCGGAGGAGCTGCTCATCCATCTGCGCGACCATGTCGTCGGTGGTCTGCACGGTGGGGACGAGGTGGGTTTCGACGCCCCAGGTGAGGGTGAGCTGGGCGTGGGTGGCGGGGTCGGGGGTGAAGGCGATGACGGGGATGGGTGAGCGGTAGCGGGCGAGGCGGCGGGCGGTGTCGCCGCTCTGGGTGAAGGCGACGAGGAGGGTGGCCTGGAGGAAGTCGCCGATCTCGGCGGCGGCTCGGGCGACGGCGCCGCCCTGGGTGCGGGGCTTGTGGCTGTCGGCGAGGGGGGTGAGGCCGTGGGAGAGGAGGTCGTCTTCGGCGGCGGCGACGATGCGGCTCATGGTGCGCACCGTGTCGATGGGGTAGCGGCCGACGCTGGTTTCGCCGGAGAGCATGACGGCGTCGGTGCCGTCCATGATGGCGTTGGCGACGTCGGAGGCTTCGGCGCGGGTGGGGCGGGAGGACTCGATCATCGAGTCGAGCATCTGGGTGGCGACGATGACGGGTTTGGCGTTGCGTTTGGCGAGGGCGATGGCGCGCTTCTGGAGGAGGGGGACGCGTTCGAGGGGGATTTCGACGCCGAGGTCGCCGCGGGCGACCATGATGCCGTCGAAGGCGTCGATGATGTCCTGGAGGTTCTGTTCTGCTTGGGGTTTTTCGATTTTGGCGATGACGGGGAGGAATCGTCCTTCTTCGGCCATGACGCGGTGGACGTCCTTGATGTCGTCGCCGTTGCGGACGAAGGAGAGGGCGATGATGTCGGCGCCTGCGCGGAGGGCCCAGCGGAGGTCCTGGACGTCTTTGGCGGAGAGGGCGGGGACGGAGACGGCGGCGCCGGGGAGGTTGATGCCTTTGTGGTCGGAAACGAGGCCGCCTTCGGTGACGCGGGTGTGGACGCGGGGGCCGTCGACGGCGGTGACCTGGAGGGCGACGCGGCCGTCGTCGATGAGGACGCGTTCGCCGGGGGTGACGTCGGCGGCGAGGCCGCTGTAGGTGGTGCCGCAGATGTGCTGGTTGCCGGGGACGTCTTCGGTGGTGATGGTGAATTCGTCGCCGGGTTCGAGGAGTACGGGGCCTTCGAGGAAGGTGCCGAGCCGGATCTTGGGTCCCTGGAGGTCCGCGAGAATTCCGACGCTGCGGCCTTTTTCGGTGGCGGCGCGGCGGACGCGCTGGAGGCGGAGTTCGTGTTCGCGGTGGTCGCCGTGGCTCAGGTTGAGTCGGGCGACGTCCATTCCGGCTTCAACGAGCGCCGCGATGCGCTCATATGAGTCCGTGGCAGGCCCAAGTGTGCAGACGATTTTGGCTCGGCGCATAAGTCAACCCTAGGAGTTACCGATGGGTACGCTTCTATCGGGAAGTGACCACGCGACGTCCATGTTTTAAAAAGACACCCACAATTCTCAGAATGAGCGGTTTCCCGCTCTTTTGAGCTGCCGGGGCACGGTGGCCGGTTCGCGGGTGCCGTCGGCGCGCAGCCCGAAGGTGGTGAAGGCGGTGCGTTCCGGGAGCGGGTAGGCGGTGCGCTGGGTGAGGGAGTTGAGGATGACGGCGCTCCGGTGGGCGACGAGGCCGAGGTCGGGGGCGCCGACGCCGTGGGTGTGGCGTTCGGCGTTGAGGGCGTAGATGGCGCCGGTGAGGGCGGGGTCGAGGCGGAGGCGGTAGTCGGCTTCGATGACGGGGCGTCCGGCGGTGTCGCGGTGGAGGGCGGTGCCGAGGGGGCCGAGGAGGTCGTCGAGGGGGCGTTCGCGGTAGCCGGTGGCGAGGACGAGGGCGCTGGTGGTGAGGCGGGTGCGGTGGCCCTGTTCGTCGTGGCTGAGGTGGAGTTCGAGTCCGGTGGGGCCGGTGCGGCTGGCGGCGCGGAGGGTGACGCCGGGGGTGAGGCGGGCGTCGGGCCAGGTGCCGCTGAGGGTGCGCTGGTAGAGCTCGTCGTGGATGGCGGCGAGGGTGTCGTGGTCGATGGCCTTGTACAGCTGCCACTGGCGGGTGAGGAGGCGGTCGCGGGTGGGTTCGGGGAGGGCGTGGAAGTAGCGGGTGTAGTCGGGGGTGAAGTGTTCGAGGCCGAGCTTGCTGTATTCCATGGGCGCGAACGCGGGGCTGCGGGTGAGCCAGTGGAGGCGTTCGCGGCCGTGAGGGCGGTGGCGGAGGAGGTCGAGGAAGACTTCGGCGCCGGACTGGCCGGAGCCGATGACGGTGATGTGGTCGGCGGCGAGGAGGCGGGGGCGGTGGGTGAGGTAGTCGGCGCTGTGGAGGACGGGGGCGCCGTCGTCGGTGCCGAGGAGGGGCTGGAGCGGGGTGGGGACGTGGGGGGCGGTGCCGATGCCGAGGGCGAGGTTGCGGGCGTGGATGCGGTGGGTGCTGTGAGGGCTGCCGTCGGGGGTGAGGCGGGTGAGGTCGAGGGCGTAGACGGCGTGGTCGGGGAGCCAGCGGATGGCGGTGGCGCGGTGGCGGAAGTGGCAGGTGGGCAGGCGCTGGCTGACCCAGCGGCAGTAGGCGTCGTATTCGGCGCGGGGGGCGTGGAAGCGTTCGGCGAAGTAGAAGGGGTAGAGGCGCTGTTCGTGGCGGAGGTAGTTGAGGAAGGTGTAGGGGCTGGTGGGGTCGGCGAGGGTGACGAGGTCGGCGAGGAAGGGGACTTGGAGGGTGGTGCCGTCGATGAGGAGTCCGGGGTGCCAGTGGAAGGCGGGGCGTTCGTCGTAGAAGGCGGTGGTGAGGGCGGGGAGGGGGTGGGCGAGGGCGGCGAGGGAGAGGTTGGCGGGGCCGATGCCGATGCCGGCGAGGTCGAGGGGGTGGCGGGGGTCGGTGGGCTTGGTGGAGGTGGCGGGGGTGGTCATCGGGGCGGTGGTTCCTGGGTGGTGTGGGGGGTGCGGGGGGTGTCGGGGGTGTGGTCGAGGACGAGTTTGAGCAGTGCGGTGAGGTCGCTTGGCTGGGTGTGGGGGTTGAGGAGGGTGGCTTTGAGCCAGAGCGGGGGTGGCTGGTGGGGGTGGCGGGGGTGGTGGGCGCGGGCGCGGCCGAGGACGGCGCGGCCGCTGGTGAGGAGGTCGCGGCGGAGGCGGGCGACCTGGTCGTCGGTGGCGCCGGTGGGGCGGAAGAGGACGGTGCTGATGGTGGGGGGTGCGTGGAGGGTGAGGCGGGGTTCGGCGGCGATGAGGTCGGCGAGGCGCTGGGCGGTGGAGCAGGTGGCGTCGATGAGGGCGGCGAGGCCGGTGCGGCCGAGGGCGCGGAGGGTGACGGCGGTTTTGAGGATGTCGGCGCGGCGGGTGGTGCGCAGGGAGCGGCCGAGGAGGTCGGGGAGGCCGGCGTCGGTGTCGTCGGGGGCGTTGAGGTAGTCGGCGTGGTGGGCGAGGGGGCGGAAGGCGGTGGTGTCGGGGGTGGTGAGGAGGCCGGCGGGGGCGGGCTGCCAGCCGAGTTTGTGGAGGTCGAGGGTGACGGTGTCGGCGCGGTGGAGGCCGGCGAGTTTGTGGCGGTGGGTGTGGCTGAGGAGGAGTGGTCCGCCGTAGGCGGCGTCGACGTGGAGGGTGGTGGGGCGGGTGGTGCGGTGGTGGGCGACGGTGTCGGCGAGGGTGGTGAGGGGGTCGATGGCGCCGGCGTCGGTGGTGCCGGCGGTGGCGATGACGAGGGCGGGGGTGTGGGGGGTGAGGCAGGTGAGGGTGGTGTGGACGTGGTGGGGGTCGAGGACGCCGCGGGGGGTGGGCAGGACGAGGGGGGCGGGGAGGCCGAGGAGCCAGGCGGCGCGCTGGATGCTGTGGTGGGCGTTGGCGCCGCAGATGAGGGCGAGGTGGGTGCCGTGGTGTTCGCGGGCGAGGAGGGCGGCGAGGAGGTTGGATTCGGTGCCGCCGGTGGTGACGAGGGCGTCGGGGTGGGGGCCGTCGGGGTGGACGAGGGTGGCGAGTTCGCGGGTGAGGTGTTGTTCGAGGGCGGAGGCGGCGGGGGCCTGGTCCCAGGAGTCGAGTGAGGGGTTGAGGGCGCTGGCGGCCAGGTCGGCGGCGGTGGCGATGGCGAGTGGGGGGCAGTGGAGGTGGGCGGTGCAGTGGGGGTCGGCGGGGTCGGCGGCGCCGTGGGTGAGGGCGTGGATGAGGTCGCGGAGTGCGGTGTGGGGGTCGGTGCCGTGTTCGGGCAGTGCGGGGTGGAGGACGGTGGTGAGGCGGCGGGTGACGGCGTCGGGGCCGCCTGGGGGGAGGGGGCCGCCGCGGTCGGCGGCGCCGTCGGCAAGGGCGGTGAGGGTGGTGTCGAGGAGTGGCCGCAGGGCGCGGGGCCCCGCGGTGCCACCGGCGAGGGGGTGGGGCGCGGGCATGGGCGTCCTCCGTGTGTGGGCGGCGGCCGGTTGCGGTGTGTTGGCCCCAACGTACGCGGAGTAGTGGGGTGTTGGGTGGGTTGTGGGGGGTCTTCGCTCGATTGAGGGAAGCGGGGTGGCGGGGCGGGGGTCGGGTGTGGTTGGGGGCGGCGCGTGGTGGTGGCGCGCCGCCCCTTTTTTTTTTTGGGTGTGGTGGGTGTCAGTGGTCGGTGTGGTGGCGTTCGCGGACGCGGAGGGCGCGGCGGAGGTCGTCGAGCTGGTCGGTGAGGCCGCGGCGGAAGGCGGGGGTGAGGGTGGTGGTCAGGCAGTGTTCGCCGTGGCGGAGGGTGTCGTGGTCGGTGTGGGTGCGGGGGAAGGCGGTGCGGGTGGCGGCTTGGGCGAGGGCGTGGCCGCGGCGGGCGGCGAGGGCGGGGGCGTCGGTGAAGTAGCGGGTGCGGTAGGGGGCGGTGAGGTGGTGGTGTTCGGGGTGCCAGAAGCCTTGGGCGGTGGCGGTGAACAGGTAGTTGGAGAGGCGGTCGTCGGGGCCGAACATGGCGTCCCAGGCGGCTTGTTTGGCGGCGGGGTCGGGGAGGGCGGCGCGGCAGCGGGCGGCGCCTTGGGCGCCGGTGGCGCTGGGGTCGCGGGCGGTTTCGGCGTCGATTTCGTCGGGGGTGGTGGCGCCGAGTACGGCGAGGCGGTGCAGGAGGCGCCAGCGGAGTTCGGGGTCGAGGGCGGGGCCGCCGGGGACGGTGCCGTGGTGCCACCAGGAGCGGATTTCGTCGGGGGTGGTGGCGGTGTCGATGAGGGTGCGGGTGGCGACGAGGCGGCGGGCGGGGTCGGGGCTGGTGAGCAGGTCGTGGGCGAGGGCGGTGAGGGTGGCCAGGGCGGTGATGCGCTGGGTGGGGCCGAGGTAGGTGTCGGCGATGGCGGTGCGGGCGAAGGTGAGGACGGCTTCGGTGAGGGAGGTGACGGGTTCGGTGGGGAGGTGGCGGCGGGCGGTGTCCAGGTAGGCGGTGGGGTGGAGTTCGCCGTCGCGGACCATGTCGCGGAGGGCGTTCCAGACGACGGCGCGGGTGAGGGGGTCGGGGAGGGTGGAGAGGGTGTGGGTGGCGGTGGTGAGGGAGTGGGGGTCGAGGCGGATTTTGGCGTAGGTGAGGTCGCCGTCGTTGAGGACGAGGAGGCTGGGGCGGGGGCCGTTGAAGGTGTGGTGGGTGGTGGTGGTGTCGGCGGGGAGGTCGAGGTGGTGGGGGGTGCGGGGGGTGGGCTGGGGTGTGTGGGTGCCGGGGGTTTCTGGGGTCTCTGGGGTCTCTGGGGTGTCGTAGCAGCCGAGGCGCAGGCGGTGGGGGCGGGGGGTGTGGGGGTGGCTGGTGTGGGTGAGGTGGAGGGTCCAGGTGTCGTTGGCGGGGCTTTGTTCGATGGCGGGGGTGAGGGTGTCGGGTCCGGGGGTGCGGAGCCAGGCGTGGGCCCAGGCGTGGACGTCGCGGCCGGAGGCGCGGGCCATGGCGTCGATGAAGTCGTCGAGGGTGGCGTTGCTGAAGCGGTGGCGGGCGAAGTGGTCGTTGACGCCCTTGAGGAAGGTGTCGTTGCCGAGCCAGGTGACGAGCTGGCGGAGGGCGGAGGCACCTTTGGCGTAGGAGATGCCGTCGAAGTTGGTCCAGGCGGCGGCGGTGTCGGTGACGGCGCCGGGGGCGGGGGCGACGGGGTGGGTGGAGGGGCGCTGGTCGGCGTCGTAGCCCCAGGGTTTGCGGGTGGCGGCGAATTCGGTCCAAGGCTGGTAGTCGGTGGCGTCGGCGAGGACCTGGTAGCCCATGTATTCGGCGAAGGACTCGTTGAGCCAGATGTCGTCCCACCAGCGGAGGGTGACGAGGTCGCCGAACCACATGTGGGCCATTTCGTGGGCGATGACGACGCCGCGTTGTTCGCGCTGGCTGTCGGTGACGGCGGAGCGGTAGATGTAGTCGTCGCGGAGGGTGACCAGGCCGGGGTTTTCCATGGCGCCGGCGTTGAATTCGGGGACGAATGCCTGGTCGTAGGAGTCGAACGGGTAGGGCTCGTCGAAGATCTGGTGGTAGCGGTCGAAGCAGGCGCGGGTGAGGGCGAGGATTTCGCCGGCGTCCTTGTCGAGGTGTTCGGCGAGGGAGCGGCGGACGTGGAGGCCGAAGGGGATGCCGGCGTGTTCGGTGCGGATGCTGTGGTAGGGGCCGGCGGCGATGGCGATGACGTAGGTGCTCAGGGGCGGGGTGGTGGCGCAGCGCCAGCGGCCGGGCTGGCCGGGGACGGGGGTGGCGGTGCCGTTGCCGAGGACGGTCCAGTCGTCGGGGGCGGTGACGGTGACGTCGAAGACGGCTTTGAGGTCGGGCTGGTCGAAGGCGGCGAAGATGGCGGGGGCGTCGGTGAGGCAGCACATGCTGTAGAGGTAGGTGAGCCCGTCGGCGGGGTCGGTGAAGCGGTGCATGCCTTCGCCGGTGCGGGAGTAGGACATGTCGGCGGTGACGGTGAGCCGGTGGTCGCCGGGGGTGAGGCCGGTGAGGGGGAGGCGGCCGTCGGTGAGGGTGGCGGGGTCGAGGGGCTGGCCGTCGAGGGTGGCGTGGTGGAGGGTGGCGGGGCGGAGTTCGGCGAAGGTGTCGCCGGGGTGGCGGGTGGTGAAGTCGATGGTGGTGGTGGAGACGAACGTGTCGGGGCCGCGGGTGAGGTCGAGGTCGATGGTGTAGCGGTGGACGGTGAGGAGTCGGGCGCGGGCCTCGGCTTCGTCGCGTGTGAGTGCTGCCATGGGGCCATGCTGCCGCACGGTGGCGGGGGGTTGGTGTCCCGCTCCCCCGCTGGTGGGGGTGGGCGATCGCGGTGTGTCGTGGGGTCAGGTGCGGGGGCGGGTGAGGCGGGCGGCGGCGCTGTTTTCGTGAGCGGCCCAGATGGCGCGGTCAGGGCCGGGGGTGAGGGCGTAGGGGGCCGGCGCCGCTGTCGGTGACGGGGGGTTCGGTCAGGTGGGGCGGGCGGCACGGGAGGTTCCTTCGCTGGGGGTGAGGGGTGTGGCTGCCCGGCGGGAGTGGGTGGTGTCTTGTCTCCGGCACCGCGCAACCCGGTCTGGGCGGGCGGGGTTGGGCAGTGGGTTTTGCGGCGGGTGGGGTGCCGGCGGCCCTGGGGGCGTGGCGGTGGGGGCGGTGCGCGCCCGGCTAAGATACCGCGTACGTCGTTCGCAGAAGGAGGAGATGGTGCCCGACCGATCTCCGGCCAGTATCTGGCTGCGCCCCGAGCGCTCCGGGCGGGGCCCGGCCCCGGCGTTCGACCGGGACCGCCTGGCCAGCGCCGGGGTGGCGGTGGCCGACGAACGGGGCCTGGCCGCCGTGACCATGCGGGCCGTCGCCCAGGAGCTTGGTTCCGCCCCCGCCTCGCTGTACCGGTATGTGGCCACGCGGGACGAGCTGATCGAGCTGATGACCGACCGCGTGTACGGGGAGATCTCCTATGACGGGCTCGGGACGGGGCGGTGGCTCGATGACCTGCTGGTCCTGTGCCGGGGCGTCCGCGGCGTCTACCACCGTCACCCGTGGCTGCTGGATGCCACGGCCTCGGGTATGCCGGCGGGTCCGCGCGCCGCTGTCTTCCTGGAGCATGCCCTGGCGGCGGTCGCTGAGGTGCCCGTGTCCGCGCGGGACAAGCTGGAGGCGGTCGGCGTGATGAACACGGTGGTCGCGTCGCTCAGCCGCACCGAGCTGGCTCAGCGCCGCGCGGGCCGGACCATGCCGCAGTGGCAGCGGGCGCACGAGGAGTACCTGGCGCGGCTGACTGAGGCGGGCGGGCATCCGCACGTGGCCGCTGCGCTGGCGGAGCCGGCTGCCGGTGGTGAGGGTGGTGAGCCCGCGGAGCGGCTCTTCGACCGCCTGCTGGGGCGGGTGCTGACGGGGCTGTTCCAGCCCGGCGTCTGAGCGGCCCGCCCGGCCGGCTGGCCGGGCGCGGCGGTGTCAGGGCCAGGTGCGGGCCTCGGCCTGGAAGACTTCGGGCGGGCTGTGCACGGGCAGCACGCACAGCAGGTGGCCGCCGGGGGCGCGCAGGACGCGGCAGTCGAGCCAGCGCGTGATCTCCGTGGCGCCGAGGGCAATCAGCCGCTGGGTCTCGGCTTCGGGGTCGTCGGACTCGATGTCGACGTGGTAGCGCGGCGCGTCGTTCACGGACTGGATGGCGGCGACGATGCCGGGGAGCGCCCCGTGGAGCACGGTGAACTGGCTGTGGTCCGGGTCGGGCCGGGCGGTGGCGCCGAGCGCCGCTGACCAGAAGGCCGCCGCCTGCTCCGCTTCTTCTTCTGGTGTGTCGATGAGTACGGCGTAGACGCGGCTTCTGTGCATGCGGGCACCGTAGGCGGTCGCGGCCGCCGGGGCCAGGGGGTTTCAGGGGCGGCGGGCGCCGCCGTCCGGCCTGGCGGTGTCGGAGGCGCTGGCGAGGGTTTCGTGGTGGCGGATGACCTCGGCGATGATGAAGTTGAGCAGCTTCTCGGCGAACCCCGGGTCGAGGCGGGCGCTTTCGGCGAGGCGCCGCAGCCGGGCGATCTGGCGGGCCTCGCGTTCGGGGTCGGCGGCCGGGAGGTCGTGTTCCGCCTTGAGCTTGCCGACGCGCTGGGTGCACTTGAAGCGCTCGGCGAGCATGTGGACGACGGCGGCGTCGATGTTGTCGATGCTTTCGCGGAGCTGGAGCAGCTCCTCGCGCACGCTGTCGTCGAGGTCATCGAGGCTCTTCATGGTGGCTAAGCCTATGCGGCCGCGGCGGGGGGTGAGCGGGGTGAGGCCACGATCCGGACGCTGGCCGGGCGGGGCGCCGGGTGCGGCGGAGCGCGGGCAGCGGCGGCGCCCGGGACTTCCGTGGCGCGGGCGTGCTTCTCCGGGGACGCTTGCCGCTCATGGCCGGGGGCGAGGTCGTCGTCGGCCATGCTGAGGGGGCGCCCCTGCGCGTGGGTGAGGTGTTGCTGGAAGTGGATACCGGCCAGGCGCGCGTCGACGCCGGGGGGCGATGTCGCGGGCGCTGGTTCCGGTTCCGCGTGTGCTGTGGCGGCAGCCGCCGGTGCTGGCGACCGCCGCGTGCCGGGCACCGTGCTGGGGCGTCTCGGGGGGCTGTCGGGTGCGTCGGCGGCGGGCGTGGGCCGCGGCGGGTGCCGCCCTGCGGAGGGTGCGCGAGGCGCCGCCGCGCTGGCGGCGGAGCTTGACGAGGAGTGCGAGCGGCTGGTGGCCACCGGCGTTCTGCCTGCCGGCCTGGTCGCCCGCAGCCGCGAGATGGCCGGGGCGGCCCTGCGGCCGCGGGCTCCGGACCGCCTTGGCGACCTGCTCGCCGGATACGGCGGCGGGGCCGGCCTCGATGTGGTGCGCGTGTGGTCGTCGTTGCGGTGCCTGGTGGTCATACGCCCGTTGCTGGCGCAGGGTTTGCTCCCTTCGCGCCGGGCTGTGAGGTCGACGTGGTCCCGGATGTGAGGCCGTGTTCGGGCTGCGCGCCGCTTGGGTGCTGGCGTCCGGTCAGATGCCCGGCAGCGTCTCTTGCGCCGGTTCGTGCGGCGGCGGTGAGGGGGCGAGCCGCAGCTTCAGCTTCTCGCGGCATTCGGGGCCCAGGCGCCACTGCCGGGCCAGGCGGTCGTGCAGCGGCCGCCCGCACAGCGCGCACAGCACCTCGGGCGGCTGTTCGGGCGGCGCCTCGTCCGCGCCAGGCAGGGGCTGGGGGTCAGCGGTCATGGCAGCAGGCATACCATCCGCGGCGGTCAGGCGGCGGCCGGGTGCGTGGGGGTCAGCGGATGGCGCCGGCGGCGAGTCCGCCGGCGAGGCGGCGCTGGACGAGGACGAAGAAGACGAGCACCGGGAGGGTGATGAGGGTGGAGCCGGCCATGACGGCGCCCCATTCGGTGTCGTACTGGCCGAAGAAGCGGTGGAGGCCGACGGCGGCGGTGTACTTGGTGTCGTCCTGGAGGAAGGTGAAGGCGAGGACGAACTCGTTCCAGGCGACGATGAAGGCGAAGATGCTGGTGGCGACGAGTCCGGGGGCGACGAGGGGCAGCAGCACGGAGGTGAACATGCGCCACCAGCCGCAGCCGTCGAGGTAGGCGGCTTCCTCGACTTCCCTGGGGACGGCGGCGACGAAGCCGCGGAGGGTCCAGACCGCGAACGGCAGGGAGAAGGCCAGGTAGACGAGGGTGAGGCCGAGGAGGCTGTTGAGCATGTCCAGGTCGCGCATCTGGAGGAAGAGCGGGATGACGAGGGCTTCGAGCGGCACCATCTGCACGACGAGGATGAGGACGAGCACGGTGGTGCGCATGCGGAACTGGAAGCGGGCGACGGCGACGGCGGCGAAGAGGGCGAGCAGGCCGGAGAGCAGGACGGTTCCCAGGCCGACCAGGGCGGAGTTGGCGAGGTAGCGGCTGAAGTCGCCGGTGTCGAGGACGTACCGGAAGTGGTCGAGGGTGAGGCCTTCGGGGAGGACGGCGGCGCCGCGGTGGCCGGCGCCGGGGTCGAGGGCGGAGCTGACCATCCAGTAGACGGGGAAGAGGGTGAAGGCCAGCAGGGCGGCGACGGCGGCTCCGAGTCCCAGGCGGCTTGCGGTGGAGCGGCGGGCGCGGGTCACAGTTCGTCCCTCTCCTTGAACAGGGCCCTGACGTACAGGACGGTGATGGCCAGGAGCAGGAGGGTGAGGAGGACGGCGATGGCGGAGCCGGTGCCGTAGGCGTTGCGGTTGAAGGACTCGATGTAGGACCAGACGCCGAGGTTGAGGACGTCGGGGTTGCTGCCGCTGCCGCCTGGCATGAGGTAGATCTGCGCGAAGACCTTGAAGTCCCAGATGGTGGACAGGATGGTGACGACGAGGAAGACGGGGCGGAGGGTGGGGACGGTGATGTGCCGGAACCGCTGCCAGGCGTTGGCGCCGTCCATGAGGGCCGCTTCGGGGAGTTCGCGGGGGATGGTGAGCAGTCCGGCGTAGACCGTGAGGGCGACGAACGGGAAGCTGTGGTGGACGACGTTGAGGGTGGCGATGCCGTAGAACGCCCAGCGGTCGGTGAACCAGTTGGTTTCGCGGGGTTCGATGGCGCCGATGCTGTCGAGGCCGCCGCTGACGATGCCGTTGAGCGGGTCGAAGATCCAGATCCACACGTAGGTGCCGGTGACGGCGGGCATGGCCCAGGCGGCGAGGATGACGGTGGAGCAGATGGTGCGCCAGGTGCGGCCGAGGCGCTGGAGCAGCAGGGCGACGAGGGTGCCGAGGAGGACGGTGAGTCCGACGCACAGGGCGGCGAAGACCACGGTGTTGGGCAGGACGGTGTCCCACAGGAAGCCGTCGCTGAGGATGTCCCGGTAGTTGTCGAGGCCGGTGTAGTTGGTCTCGCCGGTGTTGATCTCCCGCAGGCCGTAGTCCTGGAAGGACAGCATGACGACGCGGGCGATCGGCCACAGCAGCAGGACGGCGAGGACGGCGAGGGCGGGGGCCAGGAGCAGCCAGGGCCGCAGGGCGGCGCGGGCCGGGCCGGTTCTGCGGGGGCGCTGGGGCCGGGGCGGGGTGCCGCTGCTGCCGGGGGTGCCGGGGGCCTTGACGGGGGCGGGGGCGGTGCCGCCGGCGGCACCGCCCCCGTCGCTGGCGCCGTTGGGGCCGCCGGTGGTCTGGGTGTCAGCCGGCAAAGTTCTCGTCCATCGCTTCGGCGGCCCGGTCGGCCGCTGCCTGCACGGATTCGCCGCCGAGTATGGCCTGGAGCATCTGGCTGATGATCTTTTCGCCCTGGATGGCGCCCCAGGGTTCGGCGACGGGGACGGTGGCGCCGGCTTCGTTCATCTGCTGGGCGAAGGGGGCGACGAGCGGGTCGGCCTGCTGCTGTACCTGTTCGAGCTGTGACTGCTGGCCGGGGAAGTAGCCGGATTCCTCGGCCCACTGGGCGCCGTACTCGCCGGTGGACATCATCTCGATGAGTTCCCAGGCGAGGTCGGGCTGGTCGCTGTTGAACTCGCCGAGGAGGGAGCCGCCGACGAAGGAGGGGCTGAAGCCGCCGTCCTGGCCGGGTATGGGGACGACGCCGAGGCGGTCTTCCCAGGCGGGGTCGTCTTCGAGGAGGGTGGCGACGGTCCAGTTGCCGTTGAGGACCATGGCGGCTTCGCCGTTCTGGAAGCTTTCGAGCTGGTCGGTCTCCAGCCAGGTGTTGGCGGCGGCGACGGACAGGCCGTCTTCGGTGGCGAGGGAGGTGTAGAACTCGATGCCTTCGACGGCTTCGGGTTCGTTGATGGTGGCTTCCCACTGGCCGTCGTCGTTCTGGCGGGCGAGGTCGCCGCCGGCGCCCCAGATGAACGGGTAGAGGCCGTACTCGCTGTCGCCGCTGACCGGGAAGGGGATCATGTCGGGTTCGAGGTCCCGCAGCTGGAGGGCGACGTCGCGCAGTTCCTGCCAGGTGGTGGGGGGTTCGAGGTCGTGTTCGTCGAAGATGTCGGCGCGGTACATCAGGGAGCGGACGCCGGCGTACCAGGGCATGCCGTACATGCGGCCGTCGACGGTGGCGGCCTCGGCGAGTGCGGGGACGAGGTCGTCGGTCAGGCCGGCTTCCTCGATGGTGTCGGTGAGGTCGGTCAGGGCGCCGGCGGCGGCGAATTCGGCGGCCCAGGTGGTGCCGAACTCGGCGACGTCGGGCAGCTCGTTGCCGGCCATGGCGGTGATGAAGCGGTCGTGGGCGTCGGCCCACTGGATGAACTGGACGTTGAGGGTGGCGCCGGTGCGCTCTTCGAAGGCGGCGGCGAGGTCGTCGAAGTAGGGGCGGGCGTCGGGGTTGGTGCCCTCCATGATCCATACGTCGAGCGTGCCGCCGCCGGAGGAGGAGCCGCTGCCCTCGTCGCCGCACGCGGTGAGGGCGGCGAGGGAGAGTACGGCCGCTGCGGCGGTCAGCCGGCGGGCCCTGCCGCGGGGGGTTCTGCCCCGGGGAGAGTGCGTCATGGCGGTCCCCTCCAGTTGCGTAGACCATCGCGCTGGTGAGCGTCGATTGTGGCAGCGCGCCCGCGGGCTTACTAGATGCCGGTATCACGGAACGGCACCGTTAGTGGTCTACACCACTGGAGGGGACGGTGAGGTGGGAGGGGTCAGACGGCGAGCGCCCGGTCGGTGGGCCGGATCGGGTAGGGCAGGCTGCTCTCCCCGGTGAGGTACCGGTCCACACCCCTGGCGGCGGCGCGGCCCTCGGCGATGGCCCAGACGATGAGGGACTGGCCGCGCCCGGCGTCGCCCGCGACGAACACGCCGTCGACGTTGGTGGCGTAGTCGGCGTCACGGGCGATGTTGCCGCGCTCGTCGAGCTCCAGGCCGAACTGGCTGACCAGGCCGTTCTCCTGGTCGGTGCCGGTGAAGCCCATGGCGAGGGTGACGAGCTGGGCGGGGATGCGGCGTTCGGTGCCCGGCCGGGGGTGGAACCTGCCGTCCCGGAAGTCGACCTCGACCAGGTGCAGCCACTGCACGTTGCCGTTCTCGTCGCCTTCGAAGCGGGTGGTGGACACCTCGTAGAGGCGTTCGCCGCCCTCCTCGTGCGCGGAGGTGACCTTGAACGTCATCGGGTAGGTGGGCCACGGCTGGTGCGGGGGCCGCTCCTCCCCCGGCCTGGGCATGATCTCCAGCTGGGTGACGGACGCGGCGCCCTGGCGGTGGGCGGTGCCGACGCAGTCGGCACCGGTGTCGCCGCCGCCGATGACCACGACGTGCTTGCCCTTGGCGGAGATGGGCGACTCCACCAGGTCGCCCTCCTGCACCTTGTTGGCCAGCGGCAGGTACTCCATGGCCTGGTGCACGCCCTTCAGCTCGCGGCCCGGCACGGGCAGGTCGCGGGGGGTGGTGGCGCCCGCGGCGATGACGACGGCGTCGTACCGCTTGCGCAGCGCGGCGGCGTCGATGTCGCGGCCGACCTCGATGCCGGTGCGGAACTTGGTGCCCTCGGCCCGCATCTGCTCGATGCGGCGGTTGAGGTGCCGCTTCTCCATCTTGAACTCGGGGATGCCGTACCGCAGCAGGCCGCCGATGCGGTCGGCGCGCTCGTAGACGGCGACGGTGTGGCCGGCGCGGGTGAGCTGCTGGGCGGCGGCGAGGCCGGCAGGGCCCGAGCCGATGACGGCGACGGTCTTGCCGGACAGCCGCTGCGGCGGCTGCGGGGTGACGCGCCCGGCCTCCCACGCCTTGTCGATGATGGTGACCTCGACGTTCTTGATGGTCACGGGGGGCTGGTTGATGCCCAGGACGCAGGCGGACTCGCAGGGCGCGGGGCACAGCCGGCCGGTGAACTCCGGGAAGTTGTTGGTGGCGTGCAGCCGCTCGCTGGCGGCGGCCCAGTCGCCGCGGTAGGCGTAGTCGTTCCACTCGGGGATGAGGTTCCCCAGCGGGCAGCCGTTGTGGCAGAACGGGATGCCGCAGTCCATGCACCGCCCGGCCTGCTTGCTGATGATGGGCAGCAGCGAGCCGGGGACGTATACCTCGTTCCAGTCCTTGACGCGCTCACTGACCGGGCGGGTCTGGGCGACCTCGCGCCCGGTGGTGAGGAAGCCCTTCGGGTCAGCCATGGGTCGCCGCCTCCATCATCTTCTCGTGGGTCTCCGATTCGCTCAGCCCCGCCCGCTCGGCGGCGTCCTTGGCGGCGAGCACGGCCTTGTAGGTGGTGGGCATGATCTTGCTGAAACGCGCCAGTGCGGCCTCCCAGTTGGCCAGCAGCCTGGCGGCGACGGCGGAGCCGGTCTCCTCGGCGTGGCGGCGCACCGTCTCGTGCAGCCACTGCCGGTCATCCTCCTCCAGCCCCTCGATCTGGACGAAGCCGGGGTTGACGTGGCGCTCGTCGAGGTCGAGGACGTAGGCGATGCCGCCGGACATGCCGGCCGCGAAGTTCCGGCCGGTCTCGCCGAGCACGACGGCCCGGCCGCCGGTCATGTACTCGCAGCCGTGGTCGCCGACGCCCTCGGCGACGACCGTGGCGCCGGAGTTGCGCACGCAGAACCGCTCGCCGACCCGGCCCCGCAGGTAGATCTCGCCGCCGGTGGCGCCGTAGGCGAGGGTGTTGCCCGCGATGACGGAGTGGTCGGGGAGGTGTTCCGCGTCGCGGTCGGGGCGGACGATGATGCGGCCGCCCGACAGGCCCTTGCCGACGTAGTCGTTGGCGTCGCCCTCCAGGCGCAGCGTGATGCCGTGCGGCACGAACGCGCCGAAGGACTGCCCGGCGGAGCCGGTGAAGGTGATGTCGATGGTGTCCCGGGGCAGCCCGGCTCCGCCGAACCGCTTGGTCACCTCGTGGCCGAGCATGGTGCCGACGGTGCGGTTGATGTTGCGGATGGGGAGCTGGGCGCGGACCGGCTGCGCCTCCTCGGCGGTGGGGGCGGACAGCGCGTCGGCCGCCAGCCGGATCAGCTCGTTGTCCAGGGCCTTGGCCAGGCCGTGGTCCTGGCTGGTGGTGCGGCGCCGGGCCGCGCCGTCGGGCAGCTCGGGCACGTACAGCAGCGGCGCCAGGTCCAGGCCCTGGGCCTTCCAGTGGTTGACGGCCCGGGAGACGTCGAGGAGTTCGGCGTGGCCGATGGCCTCGTCGAGGCTGCGGAAGCCGAGTTCGGCGAGCAGCTCGCGGACCTCTTCGGCGACGAACTCGAAGAACGTCTCGACGAACTCCGGCTTGCCGGTGAACCGCTCGCGCAGCACCGGGTTCTGGGTGGCGATGCCGACCGGGCAGGTGTCCAGGTGGCACACGCGCATCAGGACGCAGCCGGAGACCACCAGCGGGGCGGTGGCGAAACCGTACTCCTCGGCGCCGAGCAGCGCGGCGATCAGCACGTCGCGGCCGGTCTTGAGCTGGCCGTCGGTCTGCACGACGATCCGGTCGCGCAGCCCGTTGAGCAGCAGCGTCTGCTGGGTCTCGGCGAGGCCCAGCTCCCAGGGGCCGCCGGCGTGCTTGAGCGAGGTCAGCGGCGAGGCGCCGGTGCCGCCGTCGTGGCCGGAGATGAGGACGACGTCGGCGTGCGCCTTGGAGACGCCCGCGGCGACGGTGCCCACACCGACCTCGGAGACCAGCTTCACGTGGATGCGGGCGCTGGGGTTGGCGTTCTTCAGGTCGTGGATGAGCTGCGCCAGGTCCTCGATGGAGTAGATGTCGTGGTGCGGCGGCGGCGAGATGAGGCCGACGCCGGGCGTGGAGTGCCGGGTCCTGGCGACCCACGGGTACACCTTGTGGCCGGGCAGCTGGCCGCCCTCGCCGGGCTTGGCGCCCTGCGCCATCTTGATCTGGATGTCGTCGGCGTGGACGAGGTACTCGCTGGTGACGCCGAAGCGGCCGGAGGCGACCTGCTTGATGGCGCTGCGGCGGGCGGGGTCGCGCAGCCGCTCGGGGTCCTCGCCGCCTTCGCCGGTGTTGGACTTGGCGCCCAGCCGGTTCATGGCGATGGCGAGGGTCTCGTGGGCCTCCTTGGAGATGGAGCCGTAGCTCATCGCGCCGGTGGAGAACCGCTTGACGATCTCGCTGGCGGGCTCGACCTCCTCCAGCGGCACGGGCGGGCGCTCGCCGGTCTTCAGGCGGAACAGGCCGCGCAGCGTCATCAGCCGCTCGGACTGCTCGTTCACCCGCTGCGTGTACTGGCGGAAGATGTCGTAGCGCCGCTCGCGGGTGGAGTGCTGGAGACGGAAGACCGTCTCGGGGTCGAACAGGTGCGGTTCGCCCTCGCGGCGCCACTGGTACTCGCCGCCGATCTCCAGGTTGCGGTGGGCCGGGGCGACGCCGGAGGCGGGGTAGGCCTTGGCGTGACGCTCGGCGGTCTCGCGGGCGATGACGTCGATCCCGGCGCCGCCGATCTTGGAGGTGGTGCCGTGGAAGTAGGTGTCGACGAACGACTGGTCCAGGCCGACGGCCTCGAAGACCTGAGCGCCGCGGTAGGAGGCGACGGTGGAGATGCCCATCTTGGACATCACCTTCAGCACGCCCTTGCCGAGCGCCTTGATGAGGTTGCGGATGGCGGTCTGGGCGTCGATGCCGGGCAGGTAGGTGCCGCGGGCGACGAGGTCCTCGACCGTCTCCATGGCCAGGTAGGGGTTGACGGCGGCGGCGCCGTAGCCGATGAGCAGCGCCACGTGGTGGACCTCGCGGACGTCGCCGGCCTCGACGAGCAGCCCGACCTGGGTGCGCTGCTTGGTGCGGATGAGGTGGTGGTGGACCGCGGAGGTGAGCAGCAGCGACGGGATGGGGGCGTGCTCGGCGTCGGAGTGCCGGTCGGAGAGGACCAGCAGGCGGGCGCCGCTGGCGATGGCGGCGTCGGCCTCGGCGCAGATCTCGGCGAGGCGGTCGGCGAGCGCCTGGCCGCCGCCCGCGACCCGGTACAGGCCGGAGAGGGTGGCGGAGGCGAAGCCGGGCATGTCGCCGTCGGCGTTGATGTGGATGAGCTTGGCCAGCTCGTCGTTGTCGATGACGGGGAACGGCAGGGTCACGCTGCGGCAGGACGCGGGGGTGGGCTCGAGCAGGTTGCTCTGCGGCCCGAGCGAGGAGTGCAGGGAGGTGACGAGCTCCTCGCGGATGGCGTCCAGCGGCGGGTTGGTGACCTGCGCGAACAGCTGGGTGAAGTAGTCGAAGATCAGCCGCGGCCGGTCCGACAGGGCGGCGATCGGGGTGTCGGTGCCCATGGAGCCGATCGGCTCGGCGCCGGTCTTCGCCATGGGGGCCAGCAGGACCCGCAGCTCCTCCTCGGTGTAGCCGAACGTCTGCTGGCGGCGGGTGACCGAGGCGTGGGTGTGGACGACGTGCTCGCGTTCGGGCAGGTCGCCGAGGTCGATGAGGCCGGCCTCAAGCCACTCTTCGTAGGGGTGCTCGGCGGCCAGGGCGGCCTTGATCTCGTCGTCCTCGATGATGCGGTGCTCGGCGGTGTCCACCAGGAACATCCGGCCCGGCTGGAGGCGGCCCTTGCGGACGACCTTGGCGGGCGGGATGTCCAGGACGCCGACCTCGGAGGAGAGCACGACGAGCCCGTCGTCGGTGACCCAGTAGCGGCCGGGGCGCAGGCCGTTGCGGTCGAGCACGGCGCCGACCTGGGTGCCGTCGGTGAACGTCACGCAGGCCGGGCCGTCCCAGGGCTCCATCAGCGTGGAGTGGTACTGGTAGAAGGCGCGGCGGGCCGGGTCCATGGACTCGTGGTTCTCCCACGCCTCGGGGACCATCATCAGCACGGCGTGCGGCAGGGAGCGGCCGCCGAGGTGGAGGAGTTCGAGGACCTCGTCGAAGGTCGCGGAGTCGGAGGCACCCGGGGTGCAGATGGGGTAGACCCGCTCCAGCGGGGTCTTGCCGTCGATGGTCTCGCCGAACAGGTCGCTGGCGAGCTGGGACTCGCGGGCGCGCATCCAGTTGCGGTTGCCCTGGACGGTGTTGATCTCGCCGTTGTGGGCGACGAACCGGTAGGGGTGGGCGAGCGGCCAGCTCGGGAAGGTGTTGGTGGAGAACCGCGAGTGGACCAGGGCGATGGCGCTGGCGAGCCGCCGGTCAGACAGGTCGGGGTAGAACGGCTCCAGCTGCCCGGTCGTGAGCATGCCCTTGTAGACGAGAGTGCGCGCGGACAGCGAGGGGAAGTAGACCCCGGCCTCGTGCTCGGCGCGCTTGCGGAGAACGAAGGCGCGCCGGTCGAGGGCGATGCCCTCCAGCGCGCCCTTGGCGTCGGCCACGAACAGCTGCCGGAAGACGGGCATCACGGCGCGGGACGCCTCGCCGAGCAGCTCGGGCGCGACGGGGACGTCCCGCCAGCCGAGGACGGTGAGCCCTTCGCTCTCGGCGATGCGGGCCACCTGGCTGGCGGCGGCGTCGGGGCCGTCGGTGGGAAGGAAAGCGGTGCCGACGGCGTAGGAGCCGGCGGCCGGGAGCGGGAACGGCACGACGTCGCGGAGGAACGCGTCGGGGACCTGGAGGAGGATGCCTGCCCCGTCACCGGTGTCGGGGTCGGAGCCGGTGGCGCCGCGGTGCTCCAGGTTGCGCAGGACGGTGAGGGCCTTGTCGACGAGGTCGTGGCTGGCCTCACCCGTGAGCGTGGCGACGAAGCCGACGCCGCAGGCGTCGTGCTCGTAGCGCGGGTCGTACATCCCCTGTCGTGCCGGGTGGGACGCAGAACGCATCGGCTCTCCCGTCGTCGTCTTGGTGCGTGGCTCCGAGGGACGACGCTGGCCCTGGCATGGAGAGGGAAATTTTCGTGCAGGTTACACGATGGCCCGGTTCCCGGGAAGCGGATAGGAACGTCCGCGATGTGGACTTTCGCGCTGCCCGAGTGATCCGGAGAGGGCGGGCATGGCCGCCGGGAGGAGTGGCCTGTGCGGGCGCCTATGCCCATGGGCCGGTGGGCTCATGCCCGCTGTCAAACAATTGAAACCCTGGGGAAACACACAGTACCGCGTGGGTGTTCCCCGCGCCTCCCGCGCGGTCTGGCGGCGCCGGGGGGCGCGCCGGGTGGCCTAGGTGAGCGCGGTGCCGAAGAGGGCTCCGACGCCGTAGGTGACGGCCGCGGCGGCGGCGCCGAGGAGGAGCTGCCGCAGGCCGCTGTACCACCAGCTGCGGCTGGTCACGCGGCTGACGACGGCGCCGCACAGGAACAGGCCGAGCAGCGCCAGCACGGCGGCGGGCCACAGCGCCGTGGCGCCGAGCAGATACGGCAGCACGGGCAGCAGCGCGCCCACGCCGAAGGAGAAGAACGAGGAGAGGGCGGCCACGGTGGGCGAGGGCAGGTCGCCGGGTGCGACGCCCAGCTCCTCGCGGGCGTGTATCTCCAGCGCCTGTTCCGGGTCGGCCGACATCTGCCGCGCCACCTCCCGGGCCAGCTCGGGTGCGACGCCGCGCCGCACGTAGACCTGGGTGAGCTCGTCGAGCTCGGCGGCCGGGTGGCGGCGCAGCTCACGGCGTTCGACCTCCAGTTCGGCGAGGACGAGCTCGCGCTGCGAGGCGACCGAGGTGTACTCCCCCACCGCCATGGAGAACGCGCCCGCGGCCAGGCCCGCCATTCCGGCGATCGCGACGGCGGAGGAGGAAGCGGAGCTGCCCGCGACGCCGGAGACCAGGCCCAGGTTGGACACCAGGCCGTCCATGGCGCCGAAGACAGCGGGACGCAGCCAGCCACCGCTGACGTCGCGGTGGCTGTGGTGCGCTTCAGCGGAGACGGACGCGGTTGCGGACATGGCGCTGACCTCCCCCTGACTCGGGTGTTCACCGGGTGCAAGGGTGGCACGGGCCGCGGCGGTCCGCTAGCAAGGCAGGCCATACTGACCAGGCCCCGCCCGCGGTGTGCGGGCGGCCTTAGGCGCGGGAGGGGTCCTGGGCGTTGCCGCTGGTCTTCCCGGTGTCCGCCGCGGTGGCCGGCCCGGTGCCGTTCCCGCCGGTGTCCCCGTCGTTCTGGCCGTCCTGGCTGCCTTGGCTGCCCTGGCCGTCCTGGCTGTGCTGCCCGTCCGGGCCGTTCTGCCTGTCCTGGTGGCCGTCGTCCCCGTCCCCGGCGGTGTCCTCGTCGGCGGGCTCGACGGTCTCCTCGCGGCCCGGCCTGAGGCGGGCGGAGAGCACGAGGTACAGCACGGCGAGGGTGAAGACCAGCAGCGACGTCCAGTTGTTCAGCCGCATGCCGAGCACCTCGTGCGCCTCGTCGATGCGCAGTGACTCGATCCAGAAGCGGCCGGCCGTGTACGCCGCGACGTACAGGGCGAAGGCGCGGCCGTGGCCGAAGCGGAACCGGCGGTCGGCCCAGATCACCAGGAGGCCGACGCCCAGGCACCACAGCGACTCGTACAGGAAGGTCGGGTGGAAGGTGCCCTGGTCGAGGCCGTTGTCGATCTCCAGCGCCCAGGGCAGGTCCGTCTCGCGGCCGTACAGCTCCTGGTTGAACCAGTTGCCCCAGCGGCCGATGGCCTGCGCGAAGGCGATGCCGGGCGCGATGGCGTCGGCCATCGGCGGCAGCGCGATGCCGCGGGTACGGCAGGCGATCCACGCGCCGAGCGCGCCGCCGGCGATGGCGCCCCAGATGCCGATGCCGCCGTCCCAGATCTTGACCGAGTCGACCCAGTCGCGGCCCTCGCCGAAGTACAGCTGGTAGTCGGTCACGACGTGGTAGATCCGGGCTCCGACCAGCCCGAGCGGCACCGCCCACACCGCGATGTCGGCGACGGTCCCCGGCCGTCCGCCCCGGTCGACCCAGCGGCGGCCGCCGAGCCAGATCGCGACGAAGACGCCGATGATGATGCACAGCGCATAGCCGCGCAGCGGGAACGGTCCGAGGTGGACCTCGCTCTCGCTCGGGCTGGGGATAGAGGCAAGGATCTCCATGGTGTCCCAGACGCTACCGTGCCCCGGCTCCGGGGGGTAAACCACGGGGCGGTAACGGGCGTGCTGTCATCCGGGCGGTCAGCTGGCGAGGTCGTTCACCCGCTCTTCGAGGCGTTCGGGGGTGAGGGGGTCGGAGCTGTCGCCGTAGACGTCCTCACCGTTGAGCAGCACGGTGGGGGTGGCGTTGTAGCCGGAGTCGAGGAACGCCGCGTTGGAGCGGCGCACCCAGTCGTCGTGCTTGCCGCCGGTGACGCAGTCGCGGAACGCCGGGCTGTCCAGGCCGCTGACCTCGTCCGCCAGCTCCAGCAGGTGGCTGGTGTCGGCGTAGGCGTCCTCGGTCTCGGCGGGCTGCCGGGCGAAGAGGACGTCGTGGTATTCGGTGAACTTTCCCTCGTCGCGGGCGCAGGCGGCGGCGTTGGCGGCCTGCCGGGAGCCGGAGCCGCCCAGGTTGCCGTCGATGATCGTGACCAGGTGGTACTCCACCCGCAGCTTCCCGGCGCCGGTCAGTTCGTGGATGGTGTCGCGGAACCCGGTCTCGAAGGCGGCGCAGGCCGGGCAGCGGAAGTCCTCGTAGACGGTGAGGGTGGCGGGGGCGTCGTTCTGGCCGACGGAGACCGGGCGGGCCTCGGGGCCGTTGCCGGAGTCGTCGCTGTCCCGCCCGGTGGCGATGATGCCGGCTCCGGCGGCGATGGCGAGGACGGCGACGGCGGCCGCCGCGACCTTGAGCGTCCGCTTGCGGCGCTCGGCCGCCCTCTCCTTCTTCCGTTCCTGCCGCAGCCGCTCGCGGGCGGTGCGCTTGGGCTTCCGGTTGCTGTGGTTGTTCTGGCTCACGCCAGGCCAACGACCCCGCCGCGGGGCAGGACACGGGCGGGTGCCGGCGGCGGCGCCGGGATCCGGCGGACCGGGATCTGACGAAGCGGTGACGCTTCCCTGGGTGACGGGCCCTGGGGCGGTGCGGCGCGCTTAGCGTGAGCCGGGTGACACAACGGGCCGATGTGGCCGCCGCGGGCGCGGCGGTGGCGTTGTTCGCCGCCGCGGCCGTCACGGGGGCGGCGATCAATGACGAGAACGATCTGGTACTGCCGTGGCCGCCGATCCACGCGCGGTGGAATCCGCACGTGGGGCCCGGCACGCCGGCCGCGCTGGCCCTGGCGGGGCTGGCGGTGGCGTACGGGCCGGTGCTGGCGCGGCGGCTGCCCTGGCGGCGGCTGCTGTGGGGCGCCTGGGGCGGCTCGATGGCGTGGGTGTGGGCGCTGGCGCTCGTGGACGGCTGGGAGCGCGGCGCCGCCGGACGGCTGCTGTACCACAACGAGTACCTGGCGTCGGTGGGCGAGGTCGGGGACGTCGGTCACTTCCTGCGGACCTTCACCGACCACATCCTGTTCGGCTCGCCGGAGTTCAACTGGCCCGCGCACGTGGCGGGCCATCCGCCGGGGGCGCTGCTGACGTTCGAGGCGCTGGACCGGATCGGGCTGGGCGGCGGCGGCTGGGCGGCGGTGTTCTGCGTGACGACGGCGGGCAGCGCCGCGGCGGCGGTGCTGGTGACCGTGCGGCAGCTGGCCGGGGAGGATCTGGCGCGGCGCGCGGCGCCGTTCGTGGTGCTGGCGCCGGGCGCGGTGTGGCTGGGGGTGTCGGCGGACGGCTACTTCGCGGCCGTGGCGGCCTGGGCGGTGGCGCTGCTGACGCTGGCGGCGACGGGGGCGGCGCGGGCGCCGCGCGCGGCGGCGGCCGGTTCGGGCGTGCTGTTCGGGCTGCTGCTGTACCTGTCGTACGGGCTGGTGCTGATCGGGATCATCGGGGCGGGGGTGCTGCTGCTGGCGCGGAACGCCCGGCCGCTGCCGTGGGTGCTGGCCGGGATCGTGCCGTGGGTGGTGGCGTTCACGGCGGGCGGGTTCTGGTGGCTGGACGGCTATCTGACGCTGGTGGAGCGCTACTACCAGGGGGCGGCGTCGACGCGCCCATACGCGTATTTCGTGTGGGCGAACCTGGCGGCGCAGGTGCTGACCGCCGGGCTGGCGTCGGCGGCGGCGCTGCGGCGCTGGGGGGTGGCGCTGCCGGGGGCGGGCCGCGCGTACGCGGCGGCGTGGCGTGCGGGTGAGGTCGTGCGGGGGCGGGCCGCGCTGGTGCTGCTGGTGGCCTCCGGGGCGCTGGCGATGGCGGTCGCGGACCTGTCGGGGATGAGCAAGGCCGAGACGGAGCGGATCTGGCTGCCGTTCCTGCTGTGGCTGCTGCCGGCCGCCGCGCTGCTGCCGCGGGAGCGGGTGCGGTGGTGGCTGGCGGCGCAGGCGGTGCTGGCGCTGGCCGTCAACCACCTGTGGCTGACGCGGTGGTGAGAGGGCCGAGGGCGCAAGGGACTCAAGGCTGGGGATGCGAAGGGGTGCGAGGGTGCTGAGGCTGGAGCGGGAGACGCCGCCGGCGTGGTGGCCCCGGTTCAGGGGCGGGCCGCGGGACGCGCGGACGGTGGTGGTGCTCGGCCGGTGGCTGGGCGCGGGGATGGCGGTGTGCCTGGTGACGGGCCTGATCAGCCACCTGCTGCAGACGCCGCCGGGCTGGCTGGCGCCGCAGCTGCCGACGCGGCCGGTGTGGGGGTACCGGGTCTCGCAGGGGCTGCACGTGGCCACGGGGCTTGCGCTGGTGCCGGTGCTGCTGGCGAAGCTGTGGTCGGTGTATCCGCGGCTGTTCGCCTGGCCGCCGGTGCGGTCGGTGCGGCACGGGCTGGCGCGGGCGTCGGTGGCGGTGCTGGTGGCGGCGGCGCTGCTGGAGGTGGTGCTCGGGGCGGTGAACATCGTGGGGTGGTACCCGTGGCCGTTCTCCTTCCGCCGGGTGCACTGGGCGCTGGCGTGGGTGCTGGCGGGGGCGCTGCTGGTGCATCTGGCGGTGGTGGCGCCCGTGGTGGTGGCGCACTGGCGGCGCGCCCGGGCCGGGGACGCCGGTGACGCCGGGGAGTTCGCGGGTGAGCGGCGGTCGCTGCTGCGCGGGGTGGGCGCGGCGGCGGCGACGGTGACGGCGGTGACGGCGGGGCAGACGTTCCCGCCGCTGCGGGACCTGACGCTGCTGGCGCCCCGCCATCCGGACCACGGCCCGCAGGGGCTGCCGGTGAACCGGACGGCGGCGCAGGCCGGGCTGAGCGAAGCGGAGCTGTCACCGTCGGTGTGGCGGCTGACGGTGACCGGGCCGCGCGGCTTCACGGTGTCGCTGGCGGAGCTGCGGGCGATGCCGCAGCACACGGCGCGGCTGCCGATCGCGTGCGTGGAGGGGTGGAGCGCGGACGCGGAGTGGACGGGCGTGCGGCTGGCGGAGCTGCTGCGGCGGGCGGGGGCGGCGGAGGGCTCGCCGGTGCGGGTGGTGTCGCTTCAGCAGCGGGGTTCGTTCGGGGTGACGGAGATGCCGGGCCCGTACGCGTGGGATCCGCTGACGCTGCTGGCGCTGCGGCTGAACGGCGAGGTGCTGTCGCTGGACCACGGCTTTCCGGCGCGGGTGATCGCGCCGAACCGCCCGGGGGTGTGCCAGACGAAGTGGGTGGGGCGGCTGGAGCCGGCCGGGCCGGCGGGCGGGGAGGCGGACCGGTGAGGGGGACGGGTACGGCGGTGCGGACGCTGACGGTGGTGCGGGCTGCCCTGGGGGTGTGCGGGGTGGCGCTGGGCGCGGTGGGGGTGTGGCAGCTGGTTGCGCTGACGGGGCCGGAGACGCCGCGCCGGGTGGCGGTGTGGCTGGCGGGGGCGGCGGTGGTGCACGACGCGCTGCTGGCGCCGCTGGTGCTGGCGGTGGGCTGGCTGGTGCGGCGGCTGCCGGCGGCGGGGGTGGTGCGGGGCGGGCTGGTGGTCGCCGGGTGCGCGGTGCTGGTGGCGCTGCCGGCGCTGCTGCGGCCCGGGGAGCCGGCCAATCCGAGTGTGCTGCCGCTGGACTATCCGCGCGGGCTGCTGCTGGTGCTGGGGGTGACGGCGGCCGTGACGTGCCTGCTGTGGCTGCGGGCGGTCGCGGTGGGGCGGCGGCGGGCGGCTCAGGCGGGCCGGCGCAGTGCGAGGAACGGCCGGTCCTGAACGGTCCACTGCCCGGCGGTGTGCCAGCCGGCGCGTTCGGCGTGGGCCCGCAGCGCCTGGTGGCCGGTTCTGGCCCAGGGGAACGGCGGGCCTGCCGGGCCGTCGCCGTCGTCGAGGCGGGCGGTCAGTCGTTCGTCGGCGTCGGGCGGCCCCGCGGCCGCCTCGGCGAGCAGCAGGCCGCCGGGGGCGGTCAGCTGGTACAGGCGCCGCAGCAGGGCGGCGGGGTCGCCGCCTATGCCGGCGTTGCCGTCCAGGAGCAGGACACTGCCCCACCAGCCTTCGCGCGGGAGGTCCTGGAAGACGGAGCGGAGGAGGGCGGCGCCGCCCGCGCCGCGGGTGCGGGCGACGGCGGCGGGTGCGGTGTCGATGCCGAGGGCGGGGCGGCCCTGCCGGGCGAGCGCGGCGACCATGCGGCCGGGGCCGCAGCCGACGTCGAGGACGGCGCCGGCGCAGCGGGCCAGGACGGTGCGGTCGGCCGGGTTCGGGCCGGCGCACCAGCGTGCCACGTCGAGCGGCAGGCGGCGGCCGTCGGAGCACCGCAGGTACAGCGGGCCGCGGCCGCGCGCCAGCGCGCGGGCGTAGGGGTCGGCGGACCAGGGCTCTGAGGCCGGCCCGTGGGCAGGGGTTGCGGTAGCGGTGGTCATCGGCGGACGGCTTCCTCGGGTAGGGATCCGGCGGCGAGCAGCTTGCGGTGGACGGCGGCGAAGGCGCTGCCGGGGGCCTGGCTGGCGGCCTCGGTGGCGTCGGCGGCGGTGTCCACGTCGCGCAGCTCGGGCAGGTCCCGGACGTCCAGGCCGGCCGCTTCGAGGCGGCGGCGCTGCTCGGCGCCGGTGTAGGGCTCGGACATCGGCACGCCGCGCACGTGGCGGGCGTCGCCCGGCTCGCGGAGCCCGAGCGCCCAGAAGCCGCCGTCGGCGGCCGGGCCGATCCAGGCGCGGCCTGGGGGCCAGCCGTCGGGCGCGGTGGCGGGTGCGAGGAGCCCGGGGGTGAGCTGGGGGGTGTCCATGCCGACGAGCAGCGCGGGCCCGGGCCCGCCGTAGGCGGTGAAGGCGCGGGCGATGCGGTCGTCGAGGCCGTCGCCGCGCTGCGGCGCGACGTGCCAGCCGCGGGGCAGCCAGCGGCCGGGGCGGCCGTCGAGGATGAGGACGCGGCGCCGCGCGGGCACGCGCAGCAGCGTGCGCAGGGTGTCGGCGAGGGCGGCCTCGGCCAGCCGGGCGGCCTGGACCGGTGTGAACGGCGGGGTGAGCCGGGTTTTGACGCGGCCGGGCACGGGTTCCTTGGCGATGACGAGCAGCGCGGCCGGGCCGGCCGGGGCGTCCGGAGCGGTGCGGGCGGGCCGGGTCACGGCGTCACCGCCTTCCCGGGCGCCGCGGCGGGCGCGGCGAGGACGGACCGCATGTCGCGGACGGCGTGCCAGGTGCCGCGCCAGGTGCCGGTGACCTTGGAGCGGCCGGCGCGCGGGCGGTAGGCGACGTCGGTCTCCTCGATGCGCCAGCCGGCGTCGGCGGCGCGGACCACCATTTCCAGCGGGTAGCCGCTGCGCCGGTCGGTCAGGCCGAGGGCGCGCAGCGGTTCGGTGCGGGTCACGCGCAGCGGGCCGAGGTCGTGCAGCGGTGCTCCGGTGCGGCGGCGCGTCATGCGGGCCAGCGCCCGGTTGCCGAGGCGGGCGTGGGCGGGCCAGGCGCCGCGTGCGGTGGGCCGGCGCCGGCCGAGGACGAGGTCGGCCTGCCCGGTCAGCACGGGTTCGGCCAGGCGCGGCAGGTCCGCGGGGTCGAGGCTGGCGTCGCAGTCGCAGAAGGCGACCAGCGGCGCGGTCGCGGCGGCCAGCCCGGCGTGGCAGGCGGCGCCGAAACCGCGCACGGGCTGGTGGACGACGCGGGCGCCGAGGCGCTCGGCGAGTGCGGCGGAGCCGTCGGTGGAGCCGTTGTCCACGACGACCGGGCGCCATCTGGCCGGGACGCGGCCGAGCACCCAGGGCAGGGCCTCAGCTTCGTTGAGACAGGGCAACACGAGGTCGCCAACGGGGTGTTGGGATTGGATCACGGCCCCCACCCTACGAGCACGAACCGGACATACCGGGCGCTGGCGTCTTACGAAACCCTGACGTCGGTGCCGCGTGCCCCTGCCCCGCGCCACGCCGGGCGGCCGCGGGTGTGAGACTCGCTGGCATGAACCAGCCATCCCGCCGCGTGCTCGTCGTGGACGACGATCCGACCGTCACCGAGGTGGTGGCCGGCTACCTGCTGAGAGCCGGCTACACCGTGGACCGTGCGGCCGACGGCCCGTCCGCGCTGGCCCGCGCGGCCGCCGCGCCGCCGGACCTGGTGGTGCTGGACCTGATGCTGCCCGGCCTGGACGGGCTGCGGGTCTGCACCCGGCTGCGGGAGAAGCTGGGGCCGGTGCCGGTGGTGATGCTGACGGCACGCGGCGACGAGGAGGACCGCGTGCTGGGGCTGGAGGTCGGCGCCGACGACTACGTGACCAAGCCGTTCAGCCCGCGGGAGCTGGTGCTGCGGGTGTCGTCGGTGCTGCGGCGGACGGCCGGCGGCCTTGGGGCCGCCCCGGGCGGTCCGGTGCTGCACGGCGGGGGCATCACGGTGGACCCGGCCGCGCGGACGGCCGCCGACGGCAGGGGGCCGCTGCGGCTGACGCTGCGGGAGTTCGACCTGCTCGCGCACTTCCTGCGCCACCCCGGGGTGGCGTTCAGCCGGGAGGAGCTGATGTCGCGGGTATGGGGCTGGGACTTCGGCGACCTGTCGACGGTGACGGTGCACGTGCGGCGGCTGCGGCACAAGGTGGAGGCGGACCCGGCGCGGCCCCGGCTGATCACGACGGTGTGGGGGGTCGGCTACCGCTTCGACGGCGCGGCCGGCGTCGGCGCCGGGGCCGGGGCCGGAACCGGCAACGGGGAGGAGGGCTGACGGCGTGGGTCCGGCGGATCTGCTCAGGGAGCTGCCGCTGATCGCCCTGTACGCGGCGGTGGGTGCCGCGGTGGCGGGCGCGGCGGGGGCGGCGGCGCTGGCGGCGGTCCGGCGCCGCTCAGTCGCGGTGTCGCTGGCGGTGCTGACGGCGGTGACCGTGGCCGCGATGCTGGCGGGCACGCTGTCGGTGGCCTGGGCGATGTTCCTCTCGGCGCACGACCTGGCCGTAGTCGTGACGGTCGGCCTGGTGGCGGCGGTGGCCGCGACGGTGACCGCGCTGCTGCTGGGGCGCTGGGTGATCGGCGCGCACCGGGGCCTGGCCGGGGCGGCGCGCGTGTTGGGCGAGGGCGGCGGCTTCACCCCGCCGGGCGGCCCGATGCCCGCCGAACTCGCCGCGCTGGCGCGGGAGCTGGACGGCGCGAGCCGCCGGCTGGCCGCGGCCCGGGAACGGGAGCGCGCGCTGGAGTCCTCACGCCGGGAGCTGGTGGCCTGGATCTCGCACGACCTGCGGTCCCCGCTGGCGGGGCTGCGGGCCATGGCCGAGGCGCTGGAGGACGGCATCGCGGAGGATCCGGCCCGCTACCACCAGCAGATCCGCAGCGAGGTGGAGCGGCTGAGCACGATGGTCGGCGACCTGTTCGAGCTGTCCCGGATCCAGGCCGGGGCGCTGGCGCTCACCCCCAGCCGCATGTCGGTGTACGACCTGATCAGCGACGCCATCGCCGGCGCGGACCCGCTGGCGCGGCAGCGCGGGGTGCGGCTGGCGGACGCGGGCGTGGAGTCCGTGCCGGTCGAGGTGGACGGCAAGGAGATGAGCCGGGTGCTGGCGAACCTGCTGGTCAACGCGATACGCCACACGCCGGCCGACGGCACGGTCGCGGTGGCGGCCACGCGCCGGGAGGACTCGGTGGTGCTGTCGGTGACCGACGGCTGCGGCGGCATCCCCGAGGGCGATCTGCCGCGGGTCTTCGACACCGGCTGGCGCGGCACCGACGCCCGTACTCCCCCGTCGGGCGCGGGGCTCGGCCTGGCGATCGTGCGCGGCATCGTCGAGGCGCACGAGGGGCGCACCGGCGTGCGGAACGTGCCGGGCGGCTGCCGCTTCGAGGTGATCCTGCCGGCCGCGCCGCAGGGCGTGTGACGCCGCCGCCGCAGGGCCGCGCCGCACGGCCGCGCTGGGGCCGTGCGGCGCGGTGCGCGGGGCGTTCAGGAGGCCGGCGACGGGTCCGCCTGCCCGGCGGTGTCCGCGGCGGGCTCGTGCGCCGCGAAGCGCGCCATGCCCTCGGCGAAGCCGACGCCGGGGCGCCAGCCGAGCTCACGCCGCAGCCGCTCCGAGGAGGCGGTGATGTGCCGCACGTCGCCCAGCCGGTACTCGCCGGTGACGACCGGCTCGGGGCCGCCGCAGGCCGCGGTGAGCGCGCGGGCCAGCTCCCCGACCGTCCTGACCTCGCCGCTGCCGGTGTTGTAGGCGCGCAGCGTGCCCGCCGGGCGGCCGGGCAGGGCGGTGAGCGCCACGGCGTTGGCGGCGGCCACGTCCGTGACGTGCACGAAGTCACGCCGCTGCGCGCCGTCCTCGAAGACGCGGGGCGCCTCACCGCGCGCCAGCGCGGAGCGGAAGAACGAAGCGACCCCGGCGTAGGGCGTGTCCCGCGGCATGCGGTCGCCGTAGACGTTGTGGTACCGCAGGCTGATCACGCGGCCGCCGGTCTCGCGTGCCCACGAGGCCGCCAGGTGTTCCTGCGCCAGCTTGGTGGTGGCGTAGACGTTGCGGGGGTCGGCCGGGGCGTCCTCGGTGACCAGGCCGGGGCGCAGCGCCGCACCGCAGCGGGGGCAGCGCGGCTCGAACCGCCCGGCCGCCAGGTCCTCCTCGCGGCGTGGCCCGGGGCGCACGGTGCCGTGTTCGGAGCAGTCGTACCGGCCCTCGCCGTAGACCACCATCGACCCCGCGAGCACCAGCTTGTCCACGCCTGCCCGCGCCATGGCCGTCAGCAGCCGCGCCGTTCCCAGGCAGGTGACGTCCACGTAGCCGGGCGCGTCGGCGAAGTCGCGGCCCAGGCCCACCCGCGCGGCCTGGTGGCAGACGGCGTCGACGCCGCGCAGGGCGTCCGCCAGGGCCACGGCGTCACGGACGTCGCCGGTGATCCACGGCACGCCGGGCGGCGCCCCCGGCCACGGGCGGGTGTCGAAGCCCACCGGCTGGTGCCCGCGGGAATGCAGTTCCTCCACGATGTGGGAGCCGATGAACCCGGCCCCTCCGGTGACGAGCACGCGCATGCGCCCACGCTAGGCGCGGGCGGCGCCCTGGCGGCGGGCCAAACGCGGAGCGTCAGCGTTCCGTAAGATCCGCCGGCGCGCGGCCTGAGTTCCCCCGGCTGCCCGGGGCG
This sequence comes from Streptomyces sp. 7-21, assembly GCF_016741785.1. Lineage (GTDB taxonomy): Bacteria > Actinomycetota > Actinomycetes > Streptomycetales > Streptomycetaceae > Streptomyces. Next base: position 338,699 of record NZ_JAERRL010000005.1, on the reverse strand, counting down.
CGGCGGTCCTCAGGCCCTGGCGGGGCCGGCCGGCGGCTGCTCGTCGACGTACCACGGCACGCTGAGCCACGGGCTCTCCGGGTCGGTGGTCAGCAGGCGGTGCACGTCGACCATCTCCGTGTACCAGCTGCCGAACTCCTCGCTGTCGAAGTGCAGGCAGCGGCCGAGGACGTACCCGGCGGCGAAGTCGCCCCAGGAGCTGTAGACCTGCCGGGCCGCCGCGCCCGCGCTCAGCACGGCCTGCCGCGTCTCGTCCAGGTCACACAGCTGCGCGCCCAGCCCCCAGCGGGCCATGCAGGAGCCGCGCCCGATGTCCCAGGCCAGCACGGACCGCACGCACTCCCCTTCCGCCAGCAGGCCGTCGGCGCGGAACCGCGCCTCGTAGCGCAGCACGCGGCCGATGAGCTCCTGCACCAGCGCGATGTCGGCGTGCAGGTCGAAGCCGGGCGGCTGGCCGGTGGCGTCGACGACCTGGGCCGCCCGGGAGACCATCACCCGCTCGGCGGTGTCACGCCACTGCGCGGCGGCGGGCAGGACACCGGAGTCCGCGCGCATCGCCTGCCGCACCCGCAGCACGAACTCCCAGACCGGCGGGGAGAGTTCGCCGCGCAGCAGCAGACTGGTCAGGTGCAGCCAGTCGTCGCGGCGGGTGACGTCCCACCACGTCTTCAGCAGCGTCTTCTCCTCGGTGTAGCCGCCGTGCTGCCAGCCGAGGTGGTTCCACAGCGCGCCGTTGTTGACCATCAGCAGGGCGCCGCAGGCCAGGCCGTGGGCCATGGCGTCGCGCACGTGGCCGGTCCACAGCGTCTTCAGGCGCGGCTCCTCGGGCGCCCGCTTGGCATGCCGCTTCCACCGCTTGGGGTCGGCGGGCAGGTAGGTCTCCACGGGCGTGCCGGGGTTGACGGCGAGCCAGCGGACCGGCTGCGGCCAGATCTTCGCGAGCGTTCTGAGCGTGGCGCGCTCGAAGATCCGGCCGCCGGCGGGCGGCGGCACCATGCCGCGGGTGAACGCCGCCACGCACAGCCCGTCGAACCGGGGATCGCGGAACGGCTCCGGCCGGAACCGGTCGGGCACGGCGTCGGAGAACTCCCTGGACTGCGGCAGGTACAGGTCCGTGCCGGCAAGGGCGGCGAAGTAGGCGTCCCAGTCGCCGGCCGAGCCGGCCTCGTACAGCGCCTGCTCCACCGCGGAGGGCGGCTGCCACGGCGGCTCCCCGGCGGCTGCCGGGCCGCTCACCGCCGGCCCCTTCCGGCGAACCCGGCGCGCTGCGGCCGCACTTGGGGAAGGTAACCAGCCATGGGCGATGACTCTACCTGACGGCTGCCCGCCGCCCCCGCCAGCCCGGTGCCGGACCGCTACCGGCGGCAGCCCGCTGCCAGCTCCCCGGCCAGCTGCCGGATCGCGCTGGCCGCGGCCGCCTCGTCGTCCTGGTGGTCCAGGACGCGGCGCACGAACGCCGAGCCGACGATGACGCCGTCGGCGAAGGCCGCGACGCTCGCCGCCTGCTCGCCGTTTGAGACGCCCAGGCCCACGCAGACCGGCAGCGAGGTCGCACCGCGGGTGCGGCGCACCAGGTCTTCGGCGTCCTGGCTGACCGACTCGCGGGTGCCGGTGACGCCCATCAGCGACGCGGCGTAGACGAAGCCGCTGCCCGCGGCGGCGACCGCGGCGATCCGCTCGTCGCGGCTGCTGGGGGCGACGACGAACACCGTGGCCAGCCCGTGGGCCTCGGCGGCCTTGCGCCAGGCCTCGGACTCCTCGACGGGCAGGTCGGGCAGGATGCAGCCGGCACCGCCCGCCTCGGCCAGCTCGGCGGCGAAGCGCTCGGGGCCGTAGCGGTCCACGGGGTTCCAGTACGTCATGCACAGCACGGGCACGCCGGTGGCGGCGTGGACCTCGCGGATGGTGCGCAGCACCCCGGCGATGCGGATGCCGCCGCGCAGCGCGATGTCGTCGGCGGTCTGGATGACGGGGCCGTCGAGGACGGGGTCGCTGTGCGGCAGGCCGATCTCGATGATGTCGCAGCCCGACTCGGCCATGGTGGTGGCCGCGCGGATGCCGCCTTCCAGGGTCGGGAAGCCGGCCGGGAAGTAGCCGATGAGGGCCGCCCGGTTCTCCTGCCTGGCCGTGGCCAGCACGCCGCTGAGGGAGGCGAGCCCGCCGTTGTCTGTGGTGCTGGTGGTGCCGTTGGTGCCGCTCATTCGGCCGCTCCCTCGCCGCTCGTGCCGTCCTCGCCGTCGTACAGCCCGAAGTAGCGGGCGGCGGTGTCCATGTCCTTGTCGCCCCGGCCCGACAGGTTGACGACGATCAGCCCGCCGGGGCCGAGTTCGCGGCCCACCGTCAGGGCGCCCGCGAGGGCGTGCGCGCTCTCGATGGCCGGGATGATGCCCTCGGTGCGGGAGAGCAGCCGCAGCGCCTGCATCGCCTCCTCGTCGGTGACGGGCAGGTACTCGCCGCGCCCGCTGTCCTTGAGGTAGGCGTGCTCGGGGCCGACGCCGGGGTAGTCGAGCCCGGCGGAGATCGAGTACGGCTCGGTGATCTGCCCCTCCTCGTCCTGCAGGACGTAGCTGCGGGACCCGTGCAGGATGCCGGGCTCGCCCGCGGCAAGGGTCGCGGCGTGCTCGCCGCTGGACACGCCGTGGCCGGCCGCCTCGCAGCCGACCAGCCGCACGCCCTCGTCGGGCAGAAAGGCGTGGAACAGGCCGATGGCGTTGGAGCCGCCGCCGACGCAGGCCACGGCGGCGTCGGGCAGCCGCCCGGCAGCCCGCAGCACCTGCTCGCGGGCCTCGACGCCGATGACGCGGTGGAAGTCGCGCACCAGCGCGGGGAACGGGTGCGGCCCGGCGGCGGTGCCGAACAGGTAGTGGGTGTGGCCCACGTTGGCGACCCAGTCGCGGAACGCTTCGTTGATGGCGTCCTTCAGGGTGCGGCTGCCCGAGGAGACGGGGATCACCTCGGCGCCGAGCATCCGCATGCGGGCGACGTTCAGCGCCTGCCGCTGGGTGTCGATCTCGCCCATGTAGATCGTGCACTCCAGGCCGAACAGGGCGCAGGCGGTCGCCGTGGCGACGCCGTGCTGGCCCGCGCCGGTCTCGGCGATGACGCGGGTCTTGCCCATGCGCCGGGTCAGCAGCGCCTGGCCGAGCACGTTGTTGATCTTGTGGGAACCGGTGTGGTTGAGGTCCTCGCGCTTGAGGAAGACACGGGCGCCGCCGGCGTGCTCAGCGAAGCGGCTGACCTCGGTCAGCGGGCTGGGGCGCCCGGCGTAGTCCGCGAGCAGGGCGGACAGCTCGGCGCCGAAGGACGGGTCGTTCTTCGCCTTGTCGTACTCGGCCGCGACCTCCTCCACGGCGGCGCGCAGGGCCTCCGGGATGAAGGTGCCGCCGAAGCCGCCGAAGTATCCCTCGGCGCTGGGCAGCGACCCGGCGGGGTCGGGAAAGAAGAACTGCGGTTCGGACATGCGTGAGCCCTCCGGGGCATCAGGCGGTGAAAGTCGGTGCCAGCTGGCTGGCGGTGGCCACGTCGGGTAACGGCCGCGGGCGTCAGAAGGATGCGGGCCGCCGGCTCAGCGCCATCGCCGCCCGTTGATCTGGCCGGGCTCACAGCCGATGTGGTAGCGCACCCGCCGCCCGCGGGCCCGCCGCGCCGGCGCACGGCAGCCGCGCGGGCGCGCGCCCGGTGCGAGCCGGGCGAAGGCGGGCGGAGCGGTGGCCGCCGTGATGGCGGCGGGCGCGGCAGCCGGCACGGGCCTCAGCGCCCCTGCCGCAGGGCCGGGTGAGCGCCGGCGGCGACCAGGTCGGCGACGGCCGTGCGCGGGTCGCGGCCGGTCACCAGGGACTCGCCGACGAGCACGGCGTCGGCGCCCGCGTTCGCGTAGGCGATCAGGTCGTGCGGGCCGCGGACGCCCGACTCGGCGACCCGGACGATGCCGTCGGGGATCACGGGGGCGACCCGCTCGAACGTCGACCGGTCGACCTCCAGGGTCTTCAGGTCCCGCGCGTTGATGCCGATGAGCCTCGCGCCGGCGTCCACCGCGCGGCGCGCCTCCTCCTCGTCGTGCGCCTCGACCAGCGGCGTCAGTCCCAGCGACTCGGCGCGCTCCACCAGCGAGACCAGCGCGGGCTGCTCCAGCGCGGCCACGATCAGCAGCACCAGGTCGGCGCCGTGCGCCCGGGCCTCCCACAGCTGGTAGGACGTGACGATGAAGTCCTTGCGAAGCACGGGCACCTCGACCCGGGCGCGGACGGCGGCCATGTCCTCCAGCGAGCCGCCGAAGCGGCGGCGCTCGGTCAGCACCGAGATCGCGGCGGCGCCGCCCGCCTCGTAGTCGGCGGCGAGCGCGGCCGGGTCGGCGATGGCGGCGAGCGCCCCCTTGGACGGGCTGGAGCGCTTGACCTCGCAGATCACGGTGACGCCATCGCCCTTGAGCGCGGCGACTCCGTCCCGCGCCTGCGGGGCCTTCGCGGCGGACTCCTTGAGGTCGTCGAGGCTGACGCGCGCTTGCCGCTCGGCGAGGTCGGCGCGGACTCCTTCGATGATCTCGTCGAGCACACTCACGCGAGCGGCCCCTTTCTCGTCGGGGTCGGCCCCGCCCCTGTCCCTGGCTGGCGGCCGAGGGGCGGTAACCGAGGGATCAGACACTCCGATGGTATCGGGCGCTGGGCGGCGGCTGGCAGCCACCCCGCACCGGTCAGGGCGCGAGGGCGGCGCCGGGCGGCACGTTGCGCAGCACGGTGAACGCGGCGGTGGCGGCGAGCGCGGCCCAGCCGAGAACGCGCGGCCACGCGCCGGCGCGCACGCGGGGCGCGCGGACGCCGGTGAGCGAGACCAGCAGCCAGCCCGCCAGCGCCACGGCCCCGGCGGCGATCAGGGCGACGGCGAGCGCGTTGGCGCCGAGCGCGGCGGCCAGGTCACCGTGGGCCAGGGCGTGGGCGGCGCGCAGGCCACCGCAGCCGGGGCAGTGCAGCCCGGTGAGCGCGGGCACGGGGCAGGCCGGATAGTGCCCGGGTTCCCGGGGGTCGACGGCCGCGACATAGCCGGACGCGGCGGCCGCGCAGCCGAGCGCCGCGAGCGGCCCGGCCAGCGGCGTCATCTCGGTACGGCGCACGTTCCCACCGTCGGCCGCGCCGCCCGCCGCGGCAACCCGGCGCCGTCGGCGGGGGCCCGGGACGGTGACGCCGCCACCACACCGCCAGGCCCCGGGCGGGGTGCCCGGGGCCTGGCTCACGTGTGCTGCCGCGCCGGTCCGGGCCGCGCGGGCCCGTGGCGCGGCGGGCTACTTGCCGGCGACCGCCCGCTTCCGCTCCGCGGCGGCACCGGACGGCGCGGCCTTGGCCTGCGCCGGAACGCTGACCCGGCCGGCGGCCGGGGAGGCTGCCTCGGGCTGCTTGCCCAGGCCCATGGCGCGCATGACCAGGCCGACGACCAGCCCCAGCAGCATGATGCCCAGGCCGGCCGCGATCCCGAGCCACTGCTGCTGGATCGTGAGGTATCCCCCCACACCAGCCCCGATGATCATGATGATCACACCGGTCCATGCGGCCGGGGTGTTTCCGTGGTCGCTGTGGCCCGCCATGCGTGCTCCTTGCTCCGGTATCTCGTCGGTGTCTCGTCGGTGGCTCCGGGATGGTCCCGGACGGATCAGGGGGTGGTGGGGTCCTCGCCCCGGTCCAGTGCGCGCCACAGGTCCTCGGGACGGTCGGGGTCGACCGCCCGGGGCGCGCGCCGCGCCGCGCGCTCGTACCGGCCCGACATGGCGGGCCACTGCCGTCCGTAGCTGAGCGCGAGCAGTCCGGCGAACAGCAGCAGCAGGCCCCCCAGGGAGGAGACCCACGGCCATCCAGTGTGACTCACGCCGGCGACAGCCGCGTGCGTCAGCCCGGTGGCCTCGGCGGCGCTCGCCTCCAGCGCCTCGGTGTCGCCCGAGCCCAGCAGCGCGGCGGCGATGGCGCCCGCGCCGCTGAGGGAGAGCACGGAGGCGACGATCGTCCGGCCCGTGCGGCGCACGGCGAAGACCGCGACCAGCGAGGCCAGGCCGACCAGCGCCAGGGCACTGGGCAGCCCGGAGACGTCCGAGCCGCTGGCGGTGACCGGGAAGTCGGCGTCGGCGATGGTCGCCTCCGCCTCCCCCCAGGTCTGCCCGGCTGAGATCAGCACCACGGCGGCTCCGGCGGCACCGCACAGCAACGCCGCGGCCAGCGCGCGACGGGTCGCGCTGGTTCCGCTGCCGCTGCCGCTGGGGTTCCGGGTCACCCCTCCACGCTACCGCGCAGGCTCGCTGCCGCCGCCACCGCCCTGAGGACGGCGGACGCCTTGTTGCGGCACTCGGTGTCCTCGGCCGCAGGGTCGGAGTCCGCGACGACGCCCGCGCCCGCCTGCACGTAGGCCGTCCCGCCGCGCAGCAGCGCGGTCCGGATCGCGATGGCGGTGTCGGCGTCGCCGGCGAAGTCCAGATAGCCGACGCAGCCGCCGTACAGGCCGCGCCGGGTGGGCTCCAGCTCCTCGATGATCTGCATGGCCCGCGGCTTCGGCGCCCCCGACAGCGTGCCGGCCGGGAAGCAGGCGGTGAGCGCGTCGAAGGCGGTGCGGTCACGGGCCAGCCGGCCGGTGACGGTCGAGACGATGTGCATCACGTGGCTGTACCGCTCGACGGACATGAAGTCGACCACTTCAACGCTGCCGGGTTCGCAGACCCGCCCCAGGTCGTTGCGGCCCAGGTCCACCAGCATCAGGTGCTCGGCCCGCTCCTTGGGGTCCGCCAGCAGCTCCTCGGCCAGCGCGGCGTCCTCGCCGGGCGTCGCGCCGCGCGGCCGGGTGCCCGCGATGGGGTGCAGCATGGCGCGGCCGTTCTCGACCTTCACCAGCGCCTCCGGGCTGGAGCCGACGACGTCGAAGCCCTCGCCGGCCCGGCCGTCGCCCCCGAAGCGGAACAGGTACATGTACGGGCTGGGGTTGGTCGCGCGCAGCACCCGGTACACGTCCAGGGCGCTGGCCTCGCAGCGGGTCTCGAACCGCTGCGACGGAACCACCTGAAAGGCGTCTCCTGCCCTGATGTACTCCTTGACGGTCTCGACGGCGTGCTGGTAGCCCGTGCTGCCCCAGCGGGCGGTGAACGGCGGCAGCACGGACGGCGGGAGCGCCGTGGCGCCGGCCGGCACCGGGCGGTCCAGGTCGGCCGCCATGGCGTCCAGCCGGGCCACCGCGTCCGCGTAGGCCTCGTCCACGCCGGTGTCGAGGTCGTTGTGGTTGATGGCGTTCGCGATGAGCGTCACCGTGCCGTCGCGGTGGTCGAGCACCGCGACGTCGGAGGCCAGCAGCATGGTCAGCTCGGGCAGCCCGAGGTCGTCCTGGGTGTGCTCCCCGATCCGCTCCAGCCGCCGCACCACGTCGTAGCCGAGGTAGCCGACCATGCCGCCCGTGAACGGCGGCAGGTCCGGGTCCCTCGGGGTGTGCAGCACGCGCAGGGTCTCGCGCAGCGCCCGCAGCGGGTCCCCGCCGGCCGGCACGCCGACCGGGGGCGTGCCGAGCCAGTGCGCCTGCCCGTCGCGGACCGTGAGGGTCGCGGCGGAGCGGACGCCGATGAAGGAGTAACGGGACCAGGTCCGGCCGTTCTCCGCGGACTCCAGCAGGAACGTCCCCGGACGTCCCGCGGCAAGCTTGCGGTACAGGGCGATCGGGGTGTCGCCGTCGGCGAGCAGGCGCCGGGTCACCGGAATCACCCGGCGGTCCTTCGCCAGCACCCGGAAGCGGTCGAGGTCCAGGGTCGTCATGGCGGCCGAGCCTACTGCGCCAGCGGCAGCGCGCCAGCGTCGAAGCAGGTCCGGTCTCCGGTGTGGCAGGCGCCGCCGACCTGGTCGACCTTGACGAGCACGGTGTCGCCGTCGCAGTCGAGTGCCACGGACTTCACGTGCTGCACGTGCCCGGAGGTGTCCCCCTTGGTCCAGTACTCGCGGCGGCTGCGGCTCCAGTAGGTGCAGCGGCCGGTGGTCAGGGTGCGGCGCAGCGCCTCGTCGTCCATCCAGCCGAGCATCAGCACCTCGCCGGTGTCGTACTGCTGGGCGATGGCGGCGATGAGGCCGTCGGCGTTCCGCTTCAGGCGGGCGGCGATGGCCGGGTCGAGAACGGGGACGTTGGCGGGCATGCCCCCATTCTGCCCCCGGCGCGCGCGAGGACGGACGGCCACGGGGGGCGAGCGCCTAGGCTGGGAGGCATGTCGACACACGCCAAGCGGGAGCGGCAACTGCTCGCCGATGTCCTTGAGGAGGCGGGCCCGGACGCCCCCACCCTGTGCCAGGGCTGGACGACCCGGGACCTCGCCGCGCACGTCGTGGTGCGCGAGCGCAGCGCCGACGCCGCGGGGCTGGTGATCAAGCCGCTGGCGTCCCGGCTGGAGCGGACGCGCGCTGAGTACGCGGCCAGGCCCTACGACGAGCTGCTCCAGCTCATCAGGACGGGGCCGCCGAAGATGTCGCCGTTCGCCTGGAAGCAGGTGGACGAGGCGGCGAACACCGTGGAGTTCTTCATCCACGGCGAGGACGTCCGCCGGGCCCGGCCGCTGGGCACGCCGCGCGAGGTGGATCCGCCGCTGGCCGAGGTGCTGTGGCGCCGGCTGGAGCGGGCTGCACGGATGATGGGCAGGCGCAGCCCCGTGGGGCTGGTGCTGCGGCGGCCCAACGGGCAGACGGTGGTGGCGCACAAGGGGACCCCGGTGGTGACCGTGACCGGGGAGCCGGGCGAGCTGCTGCTCTTCGTTTCCGGCCGGCAGGCGGCGGCGAAGGTGGAGCTGGCCGGCGAGGAGGCCGCCGTGGCCCGCGCGCGCGACGCCGCGCTCGGCCTGGGCTGAGCGGCTCCGCCGCGCCCGGCCCTCTCACCGGCCCCGGCCCGTTCGCGTAGTGGAACGCCCAGCGCGCGCCGGGCGGGCGCACGTAGGCTGCCGCCCGTGACAGCCCAGCCCCTCACCTCCGCCCCTGCACCCCCTGTCGTCGCCGCGCTGTCGGGAGTCGGCGTCCGCCGGCTCACCACGGGCCAGGTGATCCTCGACGGCATCGACTGGACCGTGCGGGCGGGCGAGCACTGGGCGCTGCTGGGGGCGAACGGCGCGGGCAAGACGACGCTGCTGCGCCTGCTCGGCGCGGTGACGCACCCGACCACGGGGACGGTGGAGGTGCTCGGGCACCAGCTGGGCCGGGTGGATCTGCGGGAGCTGCGCACCCGTATCGGCCTGGTGTCCGCCGCGCAGAAGGTCCCGCAGAGCGCCACCGCCCACACCGTCGTGCTGACCGGGGCGACGGGGACGGTCCAGCCGCTGTGGCGGAAGTACGACGACGCCACCCGGGAGCGGGCGCACGCGCTGCTGGCGGAGCTCGACTGCAAGGAGCTGGCCGACCGCCCGTTCGGCGTCTGCTCGGGCGGGCAGCGCGCCCGGGTGCTCCTGGCGCGCGCCCTGATGGCCGACCCGGCGCTCCTGCTGCTCGACGAGCCGTTCAACGCCCTCGACCTGCCGTCCCGCGAGGACCTGATTGACGCCATGCACCGGCTGGCGGTGACGCGCCCCGGGCTGGCGACCGTGACGGTCACCCACCACCTGGAGGAGCTGCCCCCCAGCACCGGGTGGGTACTGCTGCTCAAGGAGGGCCGGCCGCTGGCGAGCGGCCCGGCCGCGCGCACGCTCACCGGCGAGCTGCTGTCGGCATGCTTCGGCCGCCCCATCGCGGTCACCCGCCACGAGGGCCGCTGGCTGGCCCGTTCCGGCCGCACCGCCCCCGGCAGGTCCTGACGGCCTGCCCGGTATCCGTTCCGCGCGTGCCGGACGGCGGCCGCTGCCGCGGCCTGCCGCGGTGCCGGCCGCCGGCCGCGGTTGCGGCCGGCGCGCCTGGCGGAAGCGGGACGTTCAGGCTGGGCGTGCCACCGCCGCCGTGCGCCCCTGGCGGTCCGCGAGGCGGCGCCGGGGAGGCGGTGGCGTCGCGTGAGCCCCCGCGCGGAACACGGGCGGGTCCGCGCGCCGCCGTTCCGCACAGAGACAGCCGAAGTTAATCACAACCACACATCACCACTCATCCTCGCCAGGCGGAGCCAGGCGACTACGGGGCGCGATGGGAAGCGACAAATCACCTGCGGCCCTTGACGCGGCGGATCAGGCGTTGCCAGACTCCCTGCACGCTCCGAAAGCGCTTACCTTCTAGCGCTGCGTCCGGCAGGCGCCCCTCTCCCCCTTTTTTCTGACCGGGGCACCGGCCGAGCGTGGAATGAATCGATTCACGAGTGGACCGAGGAAAGGGTCACCGCCATGGGTAAGGGAGCCGCGAAGCCCACGCGGCCGCGACGGCGCCCGCCCCAGGCCGCCACCGGGCACCGCGAGCCGGGCATTCCCGCTTCCGCCCAGACTGAACCGGCTGCCGAAACCCCTGCCACCGCAGGGGAATTGGCGACGGCCCAGCTGACGGATATGGCGTGTCCGAATAGTTATCCGCTGCCGCGTTGCCTTCACACTTCGTGGCGGTATTGTAACGATTCACTTCGCGCGTGTCACAGAACGCTTTATGCACAGCAGACACACGGCTTGCGAAGTGCCGTTACGCATTGACAGAGCAGGGAGGCTCTCATGTCAATCAAGAGGACCGCGATGCGCGGTCTGGCCGCAGCCGCCGTCGGCTCGCTGGCGCTCACCGCCTGCGGCTCCGGCGACGGAGGCGACGATGGCGGCCGGGTGACCCTCAACTTCACATGGTGGGGCGCCGATGAGCGGGCCAACCGGTACGAGCGAGCCATCGAGCTCTTCGAGGAGCAGCATCCGAACATCAGGGTGCAGACCAGCTTCGCCGATTTCCCTAACTACTGGACGCAGCGCAGCACGGATGCCACGGGCGGCAACCTCCCGGACGTCCTTCAGATGGACACGTCGTACATCCAGGAATACGCCAACAACGGCCTGCTGTACGACATGAGCGAATTCGAAGGAGAGCAGCTCGACATATCGACTATTGACGAGAATGTCCTGGAAGCCGGAGTGGTGAATGAGCAGCGGGTCGGGATCCCGCTGAGCACCAACACCTGGTCCCTGATCATCAACCCGGACCTGCTGGACGAGCTCGACGTCGAGGCGCCCGACTGGGACTACACCTGGGACGAGTACTACGACTTCGTCGCCGAGGTGACCGAGGCCGGAGAGGACCACGACCCGCGGATCTACGGCGCCACGGACCACACCACCATCTGGTGGCTGTTCATGCACCACCTGCTCCAGCAGGGCATCCAGCCGTTCGACCCCGACGGCGACTGGAACTTCACCGAGGACGACCTGCAGGAGTTCCTGGAGTCCGGCGACGAGGTGCGCCCCTACACCTTCCCCGCGGAGCGCAACGAGCAGCTGGAGCCGCTGGGCGCGTTCGACTCGGGCGAGTCCGTGGCCGAGTTCACCTGGGACAACTTCCTGGCCAACTACGGCTCCCAGCTGGACACCGAGAACCTGGAGCTGATGCCTCCGCCCTCCGGCCCTGACGGCCAGAAGCACATGTTCTTCAAGCCGAGCATGCAGATGTCGATGGGGGCCAACACGGACCACCCCGAAGAGGCCGCCGAGCTGATCAACTTCCTGGTCAACGACGTCGAGGCCGGGCAGATCATCGGCACCGAGGTTGGCGTGCCCGCCTCGCAGCAGCGCCTGGAGGCCCTCGAGGTCGAGCCGGGCAGCTACGACGAGAAGGTCATCGAGTACGAGCAGCGCGTCCGCGAAGAGGGCTACGCCACCGAGACCACACCCATCCACGCGCAGGGCTTCGGCGCCGTGGAGAACGAGTACGTCGAAATCATCGGCAAGGAGTTCGGCTTCGGCACGATCGGCGTCGACGAGTACGTCTCACGTGTCTTCGACTCCCTCGAAACAAACATCGTCACCTACTGATCGTGCCGGTGTCCGGACGTCCGACCGCACCGCACCACCGAACGGAAGCTCCTCGTGACTATCACCAAAGAGGCGCCCCGGGCTCCGGAGACCGGCAAGCCCGCGCGCCGGCCGTCCTCGCGGCGGCCGGCGCGCCGGGGGGCCGAGACCCGGGCCGGTTATGTCTTCCTCGCCCCCTGGCTGCTGGGGTTCATCGCGCTGACGGCGGGCCCCATGGTCGCGTCCGCCTACCTGGCGTTCACTGACTACCACCCGATCCGAGGCGGCGAGTGGATCGGACTGGAGAACTTCGAGCGGCTCTTCGATGACCCGCTCTTCCTCGACTCCGTCGAGCTGACGGTGAAGTACGCGGTCATCGGCACGCCCGTCAAGCTGGCGGCAGCGCTGGCCATCGCCATGCTGCTGAACAACCGGCGCCGCGGGCAGGGCACGTACCGCTCGCTCTTCTACGCGCCGTCGCTGATCGGCGCCAGCGTCTCGATCGCCATCGTCTGGCGGGCGATGTTCAACGACAACGGCATCGTCGACGAGACCGGCCAGTTCTTCGGCCTGTCCGAGGGCGGCTGGATCGGTGATCCCGACCTGACGCTCGCGATGATGATCCTGCTGACGACCTGGCAGTTCGGCGCGCCCATGGTCATCTTCCTGGCCGGTCTGAAGCAGATCCCGAACGAGCTGTACGAGGCGGCGGCCATGGACGGCGCCGGCAGGGTGCGCCGCTTCTGGCACATCACGCTGCCGATGCTGTCGCCCGTGCTGTTCTTCAACCTGGTGCTGGAGACGATCCACTCGTTCCAGGTCTTCGGCTCGGCGTACATCATCGCCCAGGGCGGGCACGGCCCGGACAACTCGCTGCTCTACTACACCCTCTACCTGTACGAGAGCGGCTTCGGTCCCCGTGGCCAGCTGGGCTATGCCGCCGCGATGGCGTGGCTGCTGGTCATCGCCGTCGGCATCATCACACTGATCTTCTTTCGGACCTCCCGCTACTGGGTGTTCTACGCGGGGGAGGGGCGATGACCACCATCATGACCCGGAAGACGGCCGCCACACCGCCGCGTCACGCCGCACGGCCGCAGCGCCGCCGGGGCCGCCGCGCCGCCAGGACCGTCGTGTTCCACGCCGTGTCGATCGCGCTGGCGGTGATCATCCTCTACCCCGGCGCCTGGATGGTGATCTCGGCGTTCCGGCCGAGCAGCAACATCATCGGCGAGACCGGGCTGATACCGGACGAGAGCACGCTGGACAACTTCAGAACCGCTCTGGAGGGCATCGGCGGCATCTCGTTCTGGACGTACTTCACGAACTCGATGATCCTCGCGGTCGGGTCCGTGATCGGCGTCTGCCTGTCGTGCTCGCTGACGGCCTACGCCTTCGCCCGGATCTCCTTCCCGGGGCGGAACCTGTACTTCGCGCTGATGATCGGCACGCTGCTGCTGCCGTACCACGTGGTGATCATCCCGCAGTTCATCATGTTCAACGAGCTGGGCTGGGTGGACACGTTCACGCCGCTGCTCATCGGCAAGTTCCTGGCCTCGGAGGCGTTCTTCGTCTTCCTGATGGTGCAGTTCATGCGCACGGTGCCGCGGGAGCTGGACGAGTCGGCGCGCATCGACGGCTGCGGCCACGGCCGGATCTTCCTGTGGATCATGCTGCCGCTGATGCGGCCCGTGCTGGCGACCGCGTCGATCTTCGCGTTCATCTGGAGCTGGAACGACTTCCTGGCGCCGCTGATCTACCTGCGGTCGCCGGACAACTACACCCTGCCGCTCATGCTGCGCCAGTACGTGGACCAGACGAGCGTCTCGGACTACGGCGGCCAGATGGCGGCGGCGGTCCTCGCGCTCGTCCCCGTGCTGCTGTTCTTCGCCCTCTTCCAGCGCTATATCGTCGAGGGCATGGCCACCTCGGGCATGAAGAGCTGACGCGGCCGGGCCGGCCAGGCAGGCCGGACGGGCCCTGAGCAGCGACAGAAGGGACGGACCAGATGGCCGAGCCGGGCGCCAGGCGCTGGACCACCGGGTTCAGTCTGTTCGGCGAGATCCTGATCACGGGCGTCGTGGTCGCCGTGCTGTCCCTGCCGGTCGTCACCGCCCTCCCGGCGGTGGCGGCCGGCGTCGCGCATCTCAGGCGCCACGTAACCGGGCGGAGCGTGCGCATGGCCGACCTGCTGCGGGACTTCGCGGCGGCCTGGCGCGCGCTGTGGGCCGCCGCGGCCGGCTTCACCCTGGTTGCGCTGCTGCTGCTGTGGAACCTGTCGCTGGGGCAGGCCGGCGTCGTTCCCGGGTCCGGCGGCGTGCGCGTGGCCTCGCTGGTGCTGCTCGCGGCGCTGGCGGTGCTGCTGCTGCGCACGGCGGCCGCCTGGGAGGAGGGGCCGCGCGAGGCGGCAGGCGCCGCGGCGGCGGGCGCGCTGGTGCGTGCCGCGGCCCAGCGGGCGGCGGGGGACGTCTCCGGGTCCGTGCTGCTGGCCTTCGCCTGCGTGATGTGCGGCGTGTTCGTGTGGATGCTGCTGCCGCTGCTGCTCGTGACCGGCGGGCTGCTGGCCCTGGCGACCGTGGCCGTGGAGCACCGCAGGCAGACCCGTCAGGCCGGGGACGGCGAGCCGGCCGAGGAGCCGGGGGCGGCCTGACCCGTCTGCGGGACGTGGCCGCCGTCACGGGCCGGACGGACCGAACCGATGACGATGCGCTGGAGTTCGCGGGCCGCGCGCGGCGGCGAGACGTCGCTGCGGTGCGCGACTGAGATGGTGCGGTGCAGCCCGGGGGGCGCGAACGGCGTGGCGCGCAGCCCGGAGCGCGCGGCCACCATGCTCGGCACCACCGCGAGCCCCAGCCCGGCCCGCACGAAGTTGAGCACCGCGTCCATCTCGCCGCCCTCGACGCTGAAGGCCGGCTCGAAGCCCTCGCGGCCGCACGCCGCGAGGGTCAGCTCCCGCAGGTCGTAGCCGCGCCGGAACATCACCAGCGGCCGGTCGCGCAGGTCGCGGATGCGGATGCGTGATCCCTCGGGCACCGGCGGCGGGTCCTCGGGAGCGGAGATCACGACGAGTTCCTCCCGCAGCAGCTCGCGGGTGGTCAGCGCGGGCGCCTGGCCGGGCACGGGCGTGATGATCAGGGCCAGGTCCAGCTCGCCGGCGGCGAGGATGCGCACCAGGTCCTGGGAGCCGTCCTCGTGGACGAAGAGGTCCACCCCCGGGTAGCTGTCCTTGAACCTGCGCAGCACGTCGGGCACCAGGCTGGCGCAGAGGCTGGGAGGCGCGCCCAGGCGCACGCGCCCCCGTCGCAGCTGGGCGACCTCCTGCACCTCGCGGCGTGCGGTCTCGGCGTCGGCGAGGATGCGGCGGGCCAGGGGCAGCAGGGCGGTGCCCGCGTCGGTCAGCGTGATGTGGCCGCGCGCCCGGTGGAACAGCTCGGCTCCCAGCTCGCGTTCGAGCGCGCGGATCTGCTGGGACAGCGACGGCTGTGCCACGTGCTCGCGCTGCGCCGCCCGCGTGAAGTGCCGCATCTCGGCGACGGCGGTGAAGTAGCGGAGCTGCTGGAGCTGCATGGCACCGAGCCTACTCGCAGGGACCCGACCTCGATAGGCGATGCCTATGGGAATCAGCGAAGCTATGTCTTGGACTGATGACGCTGGTCTTTCCTACCGTCTGATGTCATGGCTGTGGCGAGTGATCAGCGAAGCGGCCCCCGTGCGCCGGCCCCCATGGTGGTCAGGGTCTGGCGCTCGACGGTGGGCAAGAAGACGGTGATGGCCGTCACCGGCGTCATCATGCTGCTCTACCTGGTGGCGCACATGCTGGGGAACCTCAAGGTGTTCTTCGGCCCGGACGAGATGAACGGCTACGCCCACTGGCTGCGCACCATCGGCGAGCCCGTGCTGCACCACGAGTGGTTCCTGTGGCTCATGCGCCCGGTGCTGCTCGCCGCCGTCGTGGGGCACATCGTCGCCGCCGTCCAGCTCAGCCGCCGGGACCTGGCCGCCCGCCCCGTGGGCTACGTGCACCGGCGCCAGCCGCAGACCTACGCGACCCGCACGATGCGCTGGGGCGGCGTGATCATCGCGCTGTTCGTGCTCTGGCACGTGCTCGACCTGACGACCGGCACGGTCAACCCCGACTTCCGGTCCGGCGAGCCCTACCACAACATCACCGAGACGTTCAGCACCTGGTACGGCAACACGATCTACATCGTGGCCATGCTCGCCGTCGGGCTGCACGTGCGGCACGGCCTCTTCAGCGCCGCCCAGACCCTGGGCGCCGGCAGCCCGGCCCGCAACCGCGTGCTGCGCGCGACCGCCAACGGCTTCGCCCTGGTGCTGATCGCCGGCTTCCTCTCCGTACCCATCGGCGTGATGACGGGATTGGTGGACTGACATGCCCTCCTACGCGGACTACACCACCGGCGAGCCCATCGCCGACACCAAGGCGCCGGGCGGCCCGATCGAGGAGCGCTGGGACCGGCGCCGCTTCGAGGCGAAACTGGTCAACCCCGCCAACCGCCGCAAGCACACCGTGATCGTCGTCGGCACCGGCCTGGCGGGCGGCGCCGCCGGCGCCACGCTGGCGGAGCAGGGCTACCACGTCGTGCAGTTCTGCTACCAGGACTCGCCGCGGCGCGCCCACTCCATCGCCGCCCAGGGCGGCATCAACGCCGCGAAGAACTACCGCAACGACGGCGACTCCATCCAGCGCCTGTTCTACGACACCGTCAAGGGCGGCGACTTCCGCGCCCGCGAGTCGAACGTCTACCGGCTGGCCCAGGTCTCGGTCGAGATCATCGACCAGTGCGTGGCCCAGGGCGTGCCGTTCGCCCGCGAGTACGGCGGCCTGCTCGACACCCGCTCCTTCGGCGGCGTGCAGGTCTCCCGCACCTTCTACGCCCGCGGCCAGACCGGCCAGCAGCTGCTGCTGGGCGCCTACCAGGCGCTCTCCCGCCAGATCGCGGCGGGCAACGTCGAGATGCACCCGCGCACCGAGATGCTCGACCTGATCGTGGTCGACGGCCGGGCGCGCGGCATCGTCGCCCGGGACCTGATCACCGGCCGGGTGGACACCTACCTCGCGGACGCCGTCGTCCTGGCCACCGGTGGCTACGGCAACGTCTTCTACCTGTCCACCAACGCCAAGAACTCCAACGCGACAGCCATCTGGCGGGCCCACCGCCGCGGCGCCTACTTCGGCAACCCCTGCTTCACGCAGATCCACCCCACCTGCATCCCGCGCTCGGGCGACCACCAGTCGAAGCTGACGCTGATGAGCGAGTCGCTGCGCAACGACGGCCGCATCTGGGTGCCCAAGCGCAAAGGCGACACCCGCCCGCCCGCCGAGATCCCCGAGGACGAGCGCGACTACTACCTGGAGCGGATCTACCCGTCCTTCGGCAACCTGGTGCCGCGCGACATCGCCTCCCGGGCCGCCAAGAACGTCTGCGACGAGGGCCGCGGCGTGGGCCCCGGCGGGCAGGGCGTCTACCTGGACTTCGCCGACGCCATCGCCCGCATGGGCCGCGAGAAGGTCGCCGAGAAGTACGGCAACCTCTTCGAGATGTACGAGCGCATCACGGCCGAGGACCCCTACCAGGTGCCGATGCGGATCTACCCGGCCATCCACTACACGATGGGCGGCCTGTGGGTGGACTACGACCTCCAGACCACCATTCCGGGGCTGTTCGCCATCGGTGAGGCCAACTTCTCCGACCACGGCGCGAACCGGCTCGGCGCCTCGGCGCTGATGCAGGGCCTGGCCGACGGCTACTTCATCCTCCCGGCCACGCTCGCCGACTACCTGGCCCGCAACCCGCGCGACAAGGAGATCGGCGAGGACCACCCGGCCGTCACCGAGGCCGTCAGCAACGTCACCGACCGGCTCTACCGGCTGCTGTCGAACAACGGCGACCGCTCCCCCGACTCCTTCCACCGCGAGCTGGGCCAGCTGCTGTGGGACGAGTGCGGCATGTCCCGCTCGGAGGCCGGGCTCCGCAAGGCGCTGGAGCGGATCCCCGCGCTGCGCGAGGAGTTCTGGGAGCGGATCCGGGTGCCGGGCAGCGGCAGCGAGCTGAACCAGTCGCTGGAGAAGGCCAACCGCGTCTCGGACTTCATGGAGCTGGCGGAGCTGATGTGCCTGGACGCGCTCCACCGCGAGGAGTCCTGCGGCGGCCACTTCCGCGAGGAGAGCCAGACGCCCGAGGGCGAGGCCGCCCGCCGGGACGACGAGTTCTGCTACGCGGCGGCCTGGGAGTTCACCGGCACCGGCCAGGCTCCCGTCCTGCACAAGGAGGCCCTGACCTTCGAGTACGTCCACCCGACCCAGCGGAGCTACGCGTGAACCTCACCCTGCGCATCTGGCGCCAGTCCGGTCCCGACGCCGAGGGCGCCATGACCACCTACGAGGTCACGGACATCTCCCCCGACATGTCCTTCCTCGAGATGCTCGACACCCTCAACGAGGAGCTGATCCAGCGGGGCGAGGAGCCCGTGGCGTTCGACCACGACTGCCGCGAAGGGATCTGCGGTGCCTGCGGCATGGTCATCAACGGCCAGCCGCACGGCCCCGAGCGGACCACGACCTGCCAGCTGCACATGCGGCACTTCTCGGACGGCGACACCATCGACATCGAGCCGTGGCGCGCGGCGGCGTTCCCCGTGGTCAAGGACCTCGTGGTGGACCGGTCGGCGTTCGACCGGATCATCGGCTCCGGCGGCTACATCACCGCTCCGACGGGCTCGGCGCCGGAGGCCCACGCCACGCCCGTGCCCAAGGACGCGGCGGACACGGCCTTCGAGCACGCCGAGTGCATCGGCTGCGGTGCCTGCGTGGCGGCCTGCCCGAACGGCTCGGCGATGCTGTTCACCTCGGCGAAGGTGGTGCACCTCAACTCGCTGCCGCAGGGCGCGCCCGAGCGGGAGTCGCGGGTGCTCGACATGGTCGACACCATGGACAGCGAGGGCTTCGGCGGCTGCACCAACACCGGCGCCTGCGCCACGGTCTGCCCCAAGGGCATCCCGCTGACGGCGATCTCCACGATGAACCGCGAGTACCTGCGGGCGGCGCGCAAGGGGGGATGAGCGGCTCCCCTGGGCATGCCCCCGCACCCCGCGCCCCCGCCTGTCCGGGCCGCACGGCTCCGGACGGGCGGGGGCGCCGCCGTTACGGTGGCGCGCCTCCCGACCGGGGCGTGCGGCCTGCAGGCCCTGCGGGCACCGTCAGCGCACTGGCTGGCCGGCCTGCCGCAGCGCGTCCTTGACCTGGCCGATCCGCAGGTCGCCGAAGTGGAAGACGGAGGCGGCGAGAACCGCGTCGGCGCCGGCTTCGATCGCCGGTGCGAAGTGACCGGGCGCGCCCGCGCCGCCCGAGGCGATGACCGGGATGCGCACGTGGGCACGCACCGCCTTGATCATCTCGGTGTCGTAGCCGTCCTTGGTGCCGTCGGCGTCCATGGAGTTCAGCAGTATCTCGCCGGCGCCCAGCTCGGCGGCGCGGTGCGCCCACTCGACGGCGTCGATGCCGGTCCCGCGCCGCCCGCCGTGGGTGGTCACCTCGAAGCCGGACGGCGTGGTGGTGCCCTCGCGGCAGCGCCGGGCGTCCACCGACAGCACCAGCACCTGGCTGCCGAACCGCTCGGAGATCTCCCGCACCAGCTCGGGCCGGGCGACGGCCGCCGTGTTGACGCCCACCTTGTCCGCGCCGGCGCGCAGCAGCCGGTCCACGTCCTCGGCCGAGCGCACTCCCCCGCCGACCGTCAGCGGGATGAACACCTGCTCGGCCGTGCGCCGCACCACGTCGTAGGTGGTCTCCCGGTTGCCCGAGGAGGCCGTGATGTCGAGGAACGTCAGCTCGTCCGCGCCCTCCGCGTCGTACACGCGGGCCATCTCCACGGGGTCGCCCGCGTCCCGGAGGTTCTGGAAGTTGATGCCCTTGACGACCCGGCCGCCGTCCACGTCCAGGCAGGGAATGACTCGTACGGCCAGACTCACGCTACGGCTCTCCTCGCTGTGCAGCCGTCCCCCGGTAGGCCTCCAGCTCGACCTGGACCAGCACCCGGGAGTCGGCGAAGCCCGCCACCACGACCAGCGTGGCGACCGGGCCGGTCTCTCCGAACACGTCCTTGTGCGCCCGCACGACCTCCTCGGCGTCCCTGCCGTGACTGAGGTAGACGCGCGTGCGGATGACCGACTCGACGCCGAGGCCGAACGGCCCCAGCGCGGCCACCGCGTCGGCGAACGCGGCGCGCGCCTGCTCGTACGGGTCGCCCGTGGCGGCGGCGCCGGCCGCCGGGGGCATCGTCCCCGCCACCAGCACCAGGTCGCCGGCCGCCACGGCGCGCGCGGATCCGATGCTCTCCTGCCACGGGCTCGCTCCGGTCCGCACGCGCTCGATCGTCATACCGACACTGCCTCCAACGCCTCTTCCAGGGTGAACGCCTTGGCGTAGAGCGCCTTGCCCACGATGGCTCCCTCGACGCCCTGCGGTACCAGGGTGGCCAGGGCGCGCAGGTCGTCAAGGGAGGACACCCCGCCGGAGGCCACGACGGGCCGGTCGGTGGCCGCGCAGACCGAGCGGAGCAGGTCGAGGTTGGGGCCCTTGAGGGTGCCGTCCTTGTTGATGTCGGTGACGACGTACCGGGCGCAGCCCTCGCGGTTGAGCCGTTCCAGCGTCTCGTACAGGTCACCGCCGTCGCGGGTCCAGCCCCGGCCGCGCAGGGTGGTGCCCCGCACGTCGAGGCCCACGGCGATGCGGTCTCCGTGCTCGGCGATGACCTTGGCGACCCACTCGGGGGACTCCAGCGCTGCCGTGCCCAGGTTCACCCGGGTGCAGCCGGTGGCCAGGGCGGCGGCGAGCGTGTCGTCGTCGCGGATGCCGCCGGACAGCTCCACGCGGATGTCCATGGCGCGGACGACCTCGGCGATGACCTCCCGGTTGTTCCCGGTGCCGAACGCGGCGTCGAGGTCCACCAGGTGGAGCCAGGTCGCGCCCTGGCGCTGCCAGGTGAGCGCGGCGGTCAGCGGGTCGCCGTAGCCGGTCTCGGTGCCGGACTCGCCGTGCACGAGGCGCACGGCCTGGCCGTCGCGGACGTCGACGGCGGGAAGGAGTTCGAGTGCGGGGGTCATCACAGGGTCTCGATCCAGTTGGTGAGGAGCGTGGCGCCGGCGTCGCCGGACTTCTCGGGGTGGAACTGGGTGGCCCACAGCGGGCCGTTCTCCACGGCGGCGACGAACGGCTCGCCGTGGGTGGACCAGGTGACCTTCGGCGCGGTCACCGCCGCCGAGGCCGGGGCGGGCAGCTCCCAGTCGTGGACGGCGTAGGAGTGAACGAAGTAGAAGCGTTCCTCGGGGCCGGTCCCGGCGAACAGCGCGGAGTCCTGGGGGGCGCGCACGGTGTTCCACCCCATGTGGGGGACGACGTCCGCCTTCAGCGGCCCGACGGTGCCGGGCCACTCGCTCAGCCCTTCGCTCTCGGTGCCGTGCTCGATGCCCCGCTCGAAGAGGATCTGCATGCCTACGCAGATGCCGAGGACCGGCCGGCCGCCCGCGAGCCGCCGCTGGATGACCCAGTCCCCCCGGGCCTCGCGCAGCCCGGCGATGCAGGCGGCGAACGCCCCGACGCCGGGCACGACCAGCCCGTCGGCGTTCATCGCGCGGTCGAAGTCCCGGGTGATCTCGACACGGGCGCCCGCCCGGGCGAGCGCGCGCTCGGCGGACCGGACGTTCCCGAAGCCGTAGTCGAAGACGACGACGTCCTTCGCCGCCGCGGCCGAGGCCGCCATCTCACACCTCCAGTCTCAGCACGCCGGCCAGCAGGCACATCGCGCTGCCGATGGCCAGCAGCACGACGACTCCCCTGGGCATCTGCTGCTTGTGGAAGGAGTACACGCCGCCCGCCAGGAACAGCCCGACGACGATCAGCAGGGTCGAGACGCCGTTCACAGCGCGCCCTTCGTCGAGGGGATGCCGGTCTGGCGCGGGTCGAGCTCGCTGGCGTACCGCAGGGCGCGGGCCAGCGCCTTGAACTGGCACTCCACGATGTGGTGGGCGTTGCGCCCGTAGGGCACCTGGACGTGCAGCGCGACCTGGGCCTGGGCGACGAACGACTCCAGGATGTGCCGCGTCATCGTGGTGTCGTAGGAGCCGATCATCGGGGCCATGCCCTCCGGCTCGGAGTGCACCAGGTAGGGGCGGCCGGACAGGTCCACGGTGACGTGGGCGAGCGACTCGTCCAGCGGCACGGAGGCGTGGGCGAACCGGACGATGCCGCGCTTGTCGCCGAGCGCCTGGCGGAACGCGGCGCCGAGCGCCAGGGCTGTGTCCTCGATGGTGTGGTGGCTGTCGATGTGCAGGTCGCCCTCGGTCTTGACCGTCAGGTCGAACAGGCCGTGCCGCCCGAGCTGGTCGAGCATGTGGTCGAAGAAACCGACGCCGGTGGCCACCTCGACCTGGCCGGTGCCGTCGAGGTTGATCTCGACGGTCACGGAGGTCTCCTTGGTGGTGCGCTCCACGCGCCCCACGCGTCCCACCTGGCTCATGTGTTGCCCTCGCTCTCCCTGCTCTTGCTGTTCCCCCCGCCGCCCGACGGCGTGTCCATCACCGCGCGCATCGCGTCGAGGAACGCGTCGTTCTCCGGCCGGGTACCCGTCGTCACGCGCAGCCAGCCGGGAATGCCGTAGTCGCGGATCAGCACGCCCCGGTCCAGCAGCCGCTGCCAGACGGCCCTGGGGTCGTCGAAGCGCCCGAACTGCACGAAGTTGGCGTCGGAGTCGGTCACCTCGCAGCCCATCGCGCGCAGCTCCTTGACCACCCGGTCGCGCTCGGCCTTGAGCTCCTCGACGTACCCGAGCAGCGTATCGGCGAACTCCAGGGCCGCGTGCGCCGTGGCCTGCGTCACGGCGGAGAGGTGGTACGGCAGCCGCACCAGCTGGACCGCGTCGACCACGGCCGCGTCGGCCGCCAGGTAGCCCAGCCGCAGCCCGGCCGCGCCGAACGCCTTCGACATCGTCCGCGTCACGACGAGGTTGGGGCGCCCCTCCAGCAGCGGCAGCAGCGAGGGGCGGTGGCTGAACTCGGCGTACGCCTCGTCGATGACCAGCAGCGCGCCGTGCCCCCCGGCGGCCCGCTGCGCCGCGTCGTACAGGGCGATGACGTCCTCGGGATCGGCGGCGGTGCCGGTGGGGTTGTTGGGCGAGCAGACGAACACCACGTGCGGCCGGTGCTCGCGGATGGCGGCGGTGGCCGCTTCGGTGTCCACCGTGAAGTCCTCGCGCCGCGGCCCGGAGATCCAGCCGGTGCCGGTGCCCCGGGCGATCAGGGCATGCATCGAGTAGGTGGGGTCGAAGCCGATGGCGGTGCGCCCGGGACCGCCGAACGCCTGGAGCAGCTGCTGGATGATCTCGTTGGAGCCGTTGGCGGCCCATACCCGGGCGGGCCCCAGCTCGTAGCCGGTGGTGCGGGTGAGGTAGGACGCCAGCTGCGTGCGCAGCGCGACGGCGTCGCGGTCGGGGTAGCGGTTGAGGGTGCGGGCGGCCTCGGAGACGCGCTCGGCGATGCGGCGCACCAGGGCGTCCGGGACCGGGTAGGGGTTCTCGTTGGTGTTCAGCCGCACCGGGACCTCCAGCTGCGGGGCGCCGTAGGGCGACTTGCCGCGCAGCTCGTCCCGGATGGGCAGATCGTCGATGCTGGTCATGGTGCCTGTCGTCGGGGGGTGGTGCTCACGGGCTTGGCGGGGTCTTCCAGTCGAACCGCGCGCGGACGGCCGCGCCGTGGGCGGGCAGGTCCTCGGCGTCGGCGAGGGTGACCACGTGCCGCGCTACCTCCGCCAGGGCCTCGCGGCCGTAGTCCACGACGTGGATGCCGCGCAGGAACGACTGCACGGACAGCCCCGAGGAGTGGCAGGCGCAGCCGCCCGTGGGCAGGACGTGGTTGGAGCCCGCGCAGTAGTCGCCCAGCGAGACCGGGGCGTAGGGGCCGAGGAAGACCGCCCCGGCGTTGCGCACGCCCGCGGCCAGCCCCGCGGGGTCCTCGGTGATGATCTCCAGGTGCTCGGGCGCGTAGGCGTTCACCACGGCCAGGCCGTGGCCGAGGTCGCGGACCAGGACCGTGCCGGACTGGCGCCCGCCGAGCGCCTGGGTGATGCGCTGCTGGTGCTTGGTGGCGGCGACCTGCGTGGCGAGCTCGGCGTCCACGGCGTCGGCCAGCGTCTCGTCCGGGGTGACCAGGACGGCGGCGGCCAGCACGTCGTGCTCGGCCTGGCTGATCAGGTCGGCGGCCACGATGCGCGGGTCGGCGCTGCCGTCGGCCAGGACGGCGATCTCGGTGGGCCCCGCCTCGGCGTCGATGCCGACGAGGCCGCGCAGCAGCCGCTTGGCGGCGGCGACGTAGACGTTGCCCGGGCCGGTGACGAGGCTGACCGGCGCGCAGTCCTCGGTGCCGTACGCGAACATCGCGACGGCCTGGGCGCCGCCCGCCGCGTAGACCTCCTCCACGCCGAGCAGGGCGCAGGCGGCGAGGATGGCGGGGTGCGGCAGGCCGCCGTGCTCGCGCTGCGGGGGCGAGGCCACGGCGAGCGAGCCGACGCCCGCCTCCTGGGCGGGCACCACGTTCATCACCACGGAGGACGGGTAGACGGCCCGGCCGCCCGGCACGTACAGGCCCACGCGGTCCACGGGCACCCACCGCTCGGTGACGGTGCCGCCGGGCACGACCTGGACCGTGGAGTCGGTGCGCCGCTGGTCGCGGTGGACGGCCCGGGCGCGCCGGATGGACTCCTCCAGGGCCGCGCGCACCGCCGGGTCCAGCTGGGCCAGGGCCCGCTCGAGCGCCTCGGCGGGGACGCGCACGGTCTCGAGGCGGACGCCGTCGAATCGCTCCGCGTAGTCGATCAGTGCCGCGGTGCCGCGATGGCGCACGTCCTCGCAGATGGGACGGACCGCCTCAACGGCGGCCTCGACGTCGAGTTCGGCGCGCGGCAGCAGCTCGCGGTCGACCCCGGGGGAGCCGGAGTCCCGCAGATCGATTCGGTTCAGCACGGCTCCAGTCTCGCAGACCGCGCGGGTGACCCCTCAGCCGGTTTCACGATGCGGGCTCGGCAGCGGTCCCGCGTGCCGGGCCAGCCGATAGGCTCGCCCCCTGTGACCACCACCCGTCTGCCGCTGTTCCCGCTCAGCACGGTGCTGTTTCCCGGTCTGGTGCTGCCGCTGAACGTCTTCGAGGCGCGCTACCGGGCACTGATGCGGGACCTGCTTGACCTGCCGGAGGACGGCCCCAGACCGTTCGTGGTCGTGGCGATCAAAGACGGGCACGAGGTGGTCCCGGCCGCGACCGGCCTGCCGGAGGAGGGCGCCCAGCCGCCGGACGCGGGGCCGGGCGCGGGGTTCGCGCCCGATCCGATGGACTCGTTCTACCGCGTCGGCTGCGTCGCGGACGCCTCGACGATCCGGCCCCGGCCGGAGGCGGGCCCGGCCGGGAGTGCTGCCGGGGATGCTGCCGGTTATGAGGTGCTGGCGACCGGCACGACCCGGTGCCGGCTGCTGTCGGTCGACGCCTCGGGGCCGTACCTGACGGCCGAGGTGGAGCGGGTGCCGGAGGAGCCGGGCGAAGGCGCCGGGGCACTTGCGGAGGGCGTGCTGCGGGCGTTCCGCGCCTACCAGCGCGCGCTGGCGGGTGCGAGCGAGCGCACGCTGGCGCCGGGGCAGGAGCTGCCCCGGGAACCGGGGGTGGTCTCCTACCTGGTGGCGGCGGCGGCCAGGCTGTACACGGCCGACAAGCAGCGGCTGCTGGAGATGCCCGACACCGCCGCGCGGCTGGCCGAGGAGCTGTCGGTCCTGCGCCGGGAGACCGCCCTGATCAGCAGGGTGCCGTCGGTGCCCGCCGCCGACCTGACGGCGCGGCCGACCAGCCTGAACTGACTGACCTGTCTGACCTGACTGACCTGACTGACAAGGCCCGGGGCCGCCGGGCGGCGAGGGGAGGCGGAGCGTGGGCAGGAAGCGGCGGGACGGCCAGGCGGGCGCGGGCAGCACCCCGGCGACGGTGGCGGCGGCGCGGGCGGGCGTGCCGTTCACCGTGCACTCCTACGCACATGACCCGGGCACCGCCTCGTACGGCGAGGAGGCGGCGCGGGCGCTGGGGACTGACCCGGCGCGGGTGCTGAAGACGCTGGTCGCCGAGGTGGACGGGGCGCTGGTGGTCGCCGTGGTGCCGGTGGCGGGCTCGCTCGCCCTGAAGGCGCTGGCGGCGGCGGTGGGCGGGAAGCGGGCGGCGATGGCCGACCCGGCGGTGGCCGAGCGGACGACCGGGTACGTGCGGGGCGGGATCTCGCCGCTGGGCCAGCGCGAGCGGCTGCCGACCGTCGTGGACGGCTCGGCGCTGGGGCACCCGTCGGTGTTCGTCTCGGCCGGGCGGCGCGGCCTGGAGATCGAGCTGGCCCCCGCCTGGTGGCGCTGACCGGCGCGGTGACCGCGCCGATCGCGCGGGACTGAGCAGGCAAAGGGGAGTCAGCCGCCCCAGTGGGGCCGTTCGGCGGGCCGCGGCTCGGGGTCGCGCGGCCCCCAGGCGGCGACGCACAGCAGGTGCACAGCGAGCGCGGCGAACGGCAGGCCGAACAGCACACCGTGGGCGCCGAGGTCGAGCGGCGCGTCGAAGACGACACCGCGGCCCGCTTGGTGGGCGCGGGCGGCGATGTCCTCGCCGGGGCCCAGCCAGACCCCGAGGCGGAAGGCCAGCAGGGAGCCGCCCAGCGCGCCCGCGGCGAGACCTGCGGCCACCCCGACGCCGCCGTGGCGGCGCAGCAGGAACACCACGCCGCCCGCCACGGCGCCGAGCCCGAGGCCCAGCAGCAGGAACGTGCCGTCGGCGCCGATGGCCTCCTCGCCCTCGGCGTTGCTGAGCAGCACGGCCTCGCCGTCGTAGACGAGCGGCACGCGCGGCGCCAGCCACAGCCACAGCAGTCCCAGCGCCACGCCGGTCACGGCGGCGACCGCCGCCGCCACCGCCAGCCCCTCGGCTATCTCGCCGCGCCACCGGCCCGCCGCCGCGGGCCCGGCGTCATCCCCGGCGGGCGGGGGCGCGGCCCAGGGGTCATGCCGCGAGGCGGGGGCGGGGCCGTGGGCACCGCCGGCGCCGGCGGTGTGGTCCGTGTCGCGATCAGTGTCGTGGTCGGGTGATGGCTGAGGTGGGGTCACCCGGTCATCCTGCCAGGTGCGGGCGTGTGTTCGGTGCCTGGGACGGCCGTTCGGCTGAGCGTGGCCGTGCGCGCGGCCCTAGCGCCGCGCGGCGCGGCGGTAGGCCCAGGTCGCGAGCGCGAGGGCGGCGGCGCCGACGGCCGCGCAGACGCCGAGATTGGCGGCGATGGAGCCCCAGTCCGGGCGGGGCCGCAGCGCCCCGGCGAGCGCTTCCACGCCGTAGGTGGACGGCAGCAGGTCGCGCAGCCAGCGCACCGGCCCGGGCAGGCTGGCGGCGGGCAGCACGCCCAGGAGCAGGGCGGCCGACATGCCGATCTGCCCGCACAGTGTGGCGAGCTCCGCACGCGGCGCGAGCAGACCGAGCGCGGCGCCGAGCCCGGCGAGCGCCGCGCCGGCCAGGGGGACGACGGCGAGCGCCACCCAGATCCCGCCCAGCGGCAGCTGGTACAGCAGGCCGCCGGCCAGGGCGGTGACGAGCACGCCGGGCACGGTGAACGAGGCGTAGGCGGCGGCCGTCCCCAGCGCCACGGCAGCGGCGGGCACGGGCAGCGTGGCGTAGTGGTCGAGCCCGCCGGTGGCGCGCAGCTGCCCGAAGTACTGGGCGAGGAGGTTGAGGGCGACGAAGGCGACGACGAGCACGGCCGACCCGGCCACGACGGCACGGGCCTCGTCCGCGTCGGCGCCGCCGCCTCCGTCCACGACGCCGCGCATCAGGACCATGATTCCCAGGGACTGGAACGTCGCGACGAACAGCAGCGGGATGCGGGCGACGCGGGCGCGGGAGAGCTGGGCGCGGTAGACCGCGGCGAGCGCGGGCCACAGCCGGGCGGGCGGCGCGAGCGGGGCGGTCATGAGCGCACCAGCCCGGTGCCGCGGCCGCCGAGCGCCAGGTAGACGTCCTCCAGGCTCGGGGTGGCGAGCGTGAAGTCGTCCAGCGCGGCGAACGCCGGTCCCTGGGTGACGGTGGTGACGGCGGCCCGGGCCTCCTCGGGCGGCAGCCGCAGCGTCCAGCGGCGGCCGCTGACGTCGGCGGCGGCGCGCAGGGCGGCCAGCGCGGGCTCGTCGCCGGGCGGATCGGCGCGCCAGACGAGGTCGAGGCGCACGTCGGTGCCGACGAGGGCCTTCAGGCCGCCGGGGGTGTCGCAGGCGATGACCCGTCCGGCGTCGAGCACGGCGACCCGGTCGAGCACGGTCTCGGCCTCCAGGACGTTGTGGGTGACGAGCAGGACGGTGGTGCCGTGCTCGGCGCGGCGCCGGTCGATGGCGGCCCACACGGCGCGGCGGGCGACGGGGTCCATGTTGGCGGTGGGCTCGTCGAGCACGAGCACGGGCCGCCCGCCGGTCAGCGCGGCGGCGACGCAGGCCAGCCGCCGCTGGCCGCCGGAGAGGCGCTTGAGCGGGCGGGAGGCCAGCGGCGCCAGGCCCAGCTCGTCGAGGACCTCGTCCCGCTCGCGGCGGGCGGCGGGCGCGGCCAGGCCGCGCAGCCGCGCGGTGGTCTCGGCGGCGAGGGCGACGGTCAGCTCATCCAGCGCCGTGGACTCCTGCCCGAGGTAGGCCAGCAGGCGGGCGGCCCGGCGGGGGTGGCGCACCAGGTCGTGACCGAGCAGCGTGATGCTGCCCGCGTCGGGGCGCAGCAGCCCGGTGAGCTGCTTGACGAGCGTGGTCTTGCCGGCACCGTTCGGGCCGAGCAGGCCGAAGATCTCGCCCCGGGCGACGTCGAGGTGCACGCCGTCGCTGGCCGTCACCGGCTCGGTGCCCCGCTTGCCGCGGTAGGTCTTGACGAGTCCGCGCACGGTGAAGGCCGCCTCGGCGGCCGTGCCGGGCGGCGCGGTGCGGTCGTTGGCCTGCTGCCCGGCCCGCGCGGTGGAAGTGGGCACGGCAGCCGAGCCTACGTGGCCGGCCGCCGCGCGCGGGCAGCGGGGGTTGGCTCCGCCGGGCCCGCGGGGCGGGCCGGACCACCGTCAGGAGGCGCGTTCGGTGCCGGTCCTGGCGTCAACCTCCCGCCAGAAGCCGGCCCGGATGGCGTACCGGTCGCGCTCGTCGAGCTGGTCGTCCTTGTGTGACAGCAGGCCGAAGCGGGCCGCGTAGCGCAGCAGCTCGCCGTCGATGCGGTGCGGGATGCGGGGGTACTGGCCGGCCAGCTGGGCCAGGTGGGCGGGGGTGGTGAGGCGCTCGGCCCAGCGGCGGGCGAAGACCTGCCCGACCTCGAACGGATCGCCGCTGACGGCCGTGATGTCCTCCTCGCGGTCGGCCCAGCGCTGTTCGGGTGAGGTGAGTTCGGAGAGCATCGGCAGCGCCGCCGCCTCGGGTGACTCCTCCGGCACGCCCCGGTCGACCCAGCCGCGGTCGGATGACCAGCGCAGCGTGGCGGTGGGCTCGGGCTCCGGCTGCGGCGGGCGGGATCCCAGCGTGGCGAGGTCCTTGGGGGTGGGCACGGTCTTGTGGCCGCCGGGGGCGCTGTCGCGGCCGGCGGGCGCCGCGCACGCGGCGGGCGGCCGGGGCGGGGTGGTGCCGTTCCGGCTCGGGGCCGGGTGGACGGCGGGCCGGGCCGGGGCGGGCTCGGGCGGCGGCGCGGCCAGGATGGCGGCGATCTCGGAACGGGGTTCCGGGTGGGGGGACGCGGCGGGCGGCTCGCTGAGGCGGACGGCGCGGGTGATCCAGGCCCGGTCGAGCACGCGCCGCTCATCGGCCTCGGCGACGAGGTCCTCGGACTGGTTGTAGTCGCCGTCGGCCGCCTGCACCGCCCACAGGTGCACGGCGACGCCGTGTTCCTTGGCGGACATCAGGCCGGGCAGCAGGTCGCCGTCGCCGGTGACGAGGACGATGTCGGCGCAGGCGCGGTTGCGTGCGAGCTCGGTGAGTTCGGCGTGCATGGCGGCGTCCACGCCCTTCTGCGCCCAGCGCCCGTCGCTGCGGGTGAGGGCGCCGAGCCGCACGGTGACGCGTGGCATGACACGCAGCCGCCGGTGCTCGGGCTGGGGGACGCGGTCGGGGGCGCCGTCGAACCAGTAGATGCGCAGCAGGCCCCGCCCGGTCTCCTCTTCGGCCCGCTCGCGCAGCCCCTGGATCAGCGCGGCGTGGTCAACGGTGATGCGCGGCCGGGACGGCTCGCCGGCCAGCAGGCTGGCGGCGGCGCCCAGCAGGTAACCGGCGTCCACCAGGACGACGCAGCGGTCCACGATGCACCTTCTTTCGCCAGGCCTCGCCCCTCGGGCATTTTCATGAGTCTGCCCGACCAGCCGGTTCTTATCTGCCCCAACTCGATCTTCGGCGTGGCGAGTCGGCTGCCCTCATTATCCGACATGCGAACTATGCGAGCAGATGCGATCCTCGTCCCAAGGAGGCCGCAAGGAGGCGAAGATGGCAAAGAACAAGAACCGCGACCGCCGGCAGTCACCCGCTCCCGCGCCCCCGCGTGAGCAGCCCGCTCCCGCGCCCAGCCCGCCGCGCACCACCGCGACGCCGGCCGACATGCCGCGCAAGCGACAGCGGCGGTTCGGCCACAACTGACCGGCGGCGTCCGTTACCGCCGCCAGCGGGCGCGCTCGTGGCACGGAGCGCGCCCGCTGGCGTGCGCGCTGCCTGGCGCACCCCCGACTCGACATGACGCACGTCACATCTCTGGCTCCGCCCCGGCTGCCGCCAAGGGCTCCCGGCAGCCGTTGCCGCAGCGGCCCCTGACGCCCCGCCAGCCGCCCCCGTCAGCCCGTGTCCCGCGCGTTAGGGTGGGTCTCCTCATTTCCGCGTATCCCCTGTGAACCATTCACGAGGAGCCCTCGCCACATGGCTGACAGCTTCGTTCACCTGCATGTTCACACCGAGTACTCGATGCTCGACGGAGCTGCCAAGAACAGCAAGCTGTTCGCCGAAGCGGAGCGCCAGGGCATGCCCGCCATCGCGATGAGCGACCACGGGAACATGTTCGGCGCGTATGAGTTCTTCGACATCTCCAAGAAGACGGGCGTGAAGCCGATCATCGGCATCGAGGCGTACGTCGCGCCCGAGTCGCGCTTCGTGAAGAAGCCAGTCTTCTGGGGCCCGGGCGGCAAGCGGGCCGTCTCCGAGGACGGCGAGGGGAGCAAGGACGTCTCCGGCGGCGGCCGGTTCACCCACATGACGATGTGGGCGAAGAACGCGCGTGGGCTGCGGAACCTGTTCCGGCTCTCCTCGCTCGCCTCGTTCGAGGGCTACTACGGCAAGCCCCGCATGGACCGCGAGCTGATCTCGCAGTACTCCGAGGGCATCATCGCCACCACCGGCTGCCCCTCCGGTGAGGTCCAGACCCGGCTGCGCCTGGGCCAGTACGACGAGGCGCTGAAGGCGGCCGCGACATACCAGGACATCTTCGGCAAGGAGAACTACTTCCTGGAGCTGATGGACCACGGCATCGACATCGAGCGCGAGGTCCGCCAGGATCTGCTGAAGATCGCCAAGGAGCTGGACATCCCGCTGCTGGCGACCAACGACTCGCACTACGTCACCGAGGACCAGGCTGACGCCCACGACAGCCTGCTGTGCGTCGGCGTTGGCAAGACGAAGGCCGACCCGAACCGGTTCAAGTTCAACGGCTCCGGCTACTACATCAAGACCCCCGAGGAGATGCGCGCGCTCTTCCGCGATCTCCCCGAGGCCTGCGACAACACCCTGCGCGTCGCGGAGATGGTCGAGTCGTACGAGGAGGTCTTCGCCTACGTCGACCAGATGCCGCAGTTCGACGTGCCCGAGGGCGAGACCCAGGCGAGCTGGCTGCGCAAGGAGTGCGAGCGCGGCCTGAAGAAGCGCTACGGCGACAACCCGCCGCCGGAGGTCCGCGAGCGCCTGGAGACGGAGCTGGGCGTCATCACGCCGATGGGCTTCGACTCCTACTTCCTCGTGGTCGCCGACATCTGCCGCTACGCGCGCGAGAACGGCGTCCCGGTCGGCCCCGGCCGCGGCTCGGCGGCCGGTTCCCTGGTCGCCTACCTGACGGGCATCACCGAGGTCGACCCGCTCCGCCACGGCCTGCTCTTCGAGCGCTTCCTCAACCCCGAGCGCATCAACCCGCCGGACGTCGACATCGACTTCGACGACCGCCAGCGCGATGTCATGGTCCGCTACCTGAGCGAGCGTTACGGCACCGAGTACACCGCGCAGGTCAACACCTTCGGCACCATCAAGGCCAAGGCCGCCGTGAAGGACGCCGCGCGCATCCTCGGCTACCCGTTCTCCATGTCCGACCGCATCACCAAGGCGATGCCGCCGGACGTGATGGGCAAGAGCATCCCGCTCTCCGGCATCTTCGACCCCGAGCACCCCCGCTACAACGAGGCGGCCGAGGTCCGGCAGATGTACGAGAACGAGCCGGACGTCAAGAAGGTCCTCGACACCGCCCGCGGCATCGAGGGCCTCATCCGCGGCACGGGCGTCCACGCCGCCGCCGTGATCCTCTCGCGCACCCCGCTGCTCGACCTGATCCCGATGCACAAGCGGGACCGGGACGGCGTGATCATCACCGGCTTCTCGTACCCGCAGTGCGAGGAGATGGGCCTGATCAAGATGGACTTCCTGGGCCTGCGGAACCTGGGCGTCATCGATCACGCCATCCAGCTGATCAAGGAAAACCGCGGCATCGAGATCAACACGGCCGACATCCCGCTGGACGACAAGAAGACGTTCGACCTGCTGGCCCGGGGCGACACGCTCGGCGTGTTCCAGCTCGATGGCGGCCCGATGCGCTCCCTGCTGCGGCTGATGAAGCCGGACTGCTTCGACGACATCTCCGCCGTGCTCGCGCTGTACCGGCCCGGCCCCATGGGCGTCGGCTCGCACACCAACTACGCCCTGCGCAAGAACGGGCAGCAGGAGATCGAGCCGATCCACCCGGAGGTGGAGGAGCCGCTGCGCGAGGTGCTCGAGCCGACTTACGGCCTGATCGTCTACCAGGAGCAGGTGCAGAAGGCCGCGCAGATCCTGGCCGGTTACAGCCTCGGCCAGGCCGACCTGCTCCGCCGCGCCATGGGCAAGAAGAAGCCCGAGGTGCTGGCCAAGGAGTTCGTCCCGTTCCGGGAGGGCTGCCGGAAGAACGGCTACTCGGACGAGGCGATCCAGGCGGTGTGGGACGTGCTGGTCCCCTTCTCCGGCTACGCGTTCAACAAGTCGCACACCGTCTGCTACGGCATGGTGTCCTACTGGACCGCGTACCTGAAGGCCAACTACCCGGCCGAGTTCATGGCCGCGCTGCTGACGTCCACGGACAACGACAAGGACAAGGCCGCCCTGTACCTCGCCGAGGCGCGGAAGATGGGCGTGCGGGTGCTCTCCCCCGACATCAACGAGTCGGTGGCCGACTTCTCGGCCGTCGGCGACGACGTCCGCTTCGGCCTCCAGTCCGTGCGCAACGTCGGCGCCAACGTGATCGAGTCCCTGGTCGAGACCCGCAAGCGCAAGGGCAAGTACACGTCGTTCGCGGACTTCCTCGAGAAGTCGGAGCTCACGGTGTGCAACAAGCGCACCATCGACTCCCTCATCAAGGCCGGCGCGTTCGACTCCCTCGGCCACACCCGCAAGGGGCTGTGCGACATCCACGAGACGGCGATCGACGCCGTCATCCCGATCAAGAAGCAGCAGGCCATTGGCCAGGACGACCTGTTCGGCTCGATGGACACGGGCGAGGACGACAGCCCGGCCATGGGCCTGGACTTCCCCATCAGCGACCAGGAGTGGAACCGCAAGACGAAGCTCGCGCTGGAGCGCGAGATGCTCGGCCTGTACGTCTCCTCCCACCCGCTGGACGGGGCCGAGCACATCCTGGCCCGCAACCGCGACACCTCCATCGCGGAGCTGCTGGCCTCCGGCCGCACCGAGGGCGAGGTCAGGCTCTCCGGCCTGATCAGCGCCATCGACCGGCGGATCAACAAGCAGGGCGACCCGTGGGCGATCGTCACGCTCGCCGACCGTGACGCCAGCGTGGACGTGCTGTTCTTCCCCAAGACCTACGCCCTGGTGCAGCACGAGCTGGTCGACGACAACGTCATCTCCGTGCGCGGGCGACTGAACGAGCGGGACAGCAGCATCAGCGTCTTCGGCCAGGAGATCACGGCGCTGGACATCTCGGCCGCCGAGCACGGCGGCATGCCTCCCGTCGTCCTCGTGCTGCCGGAGCACCGCATCAACCCGGAGGTCGTCGGCGAGCTCAAGCGGACCCTGAGCGCCCACCCGGGCGACTCCCCCGTCCGCCTGAAGGTCGAGGGCCGCGAGAAGACGGTCGTCTACGAGCTGGGCTTCCTGGTCAACCCGGAGCACATCGCTTCCGAGATCAAGGGCAGTTTCGGCCAGTCCGCCTGGGCCGGCATCGCCGCCTGACCCTCTTCCCCTCCCCGGCCGTGCCACAATCTCTCCCGTGCCGGCACGGGAGTGCGAGGGAGCGCACCCCGTGGCACGGCTGGGGAGGAGTTGAACGATGCGCGTTAACGGAACGGACAGCGGTGCTGCGGCGGATCTTGGCATCAGCACCGGGGGAGCTACGGCGCGTTGCTGACTTCGCTGACGGCCAGGCTGAGGGTGTCGACGGCTTAGTGCGGGACTTCCGCTCCGAGGAACGGCGAGCTGGCAAGGACCCACAGCGTCCTTACAAGCGGCACGGTTTCCCCCATCACCTGGCTAGGCTACGACGCTCCCGATAGTGCAATCCGTGACGCCCCCTTCGAGCACTATGCCCGGGACGCCGCCCCAGCCCTGAACAGTTTCCTCGACGGACTCTCCGTGGCACAAGGCGGCCCCGACGCCAGCCATACCACGCTGGTCGGCCACAGCTACGGCAGCACGGTCATCGGAGCCGCAGCTCTGGAACCAGGCCGTATCG
Organism: Streptomyces sp. 7-21; assembly: GCF_016741785.1. Lineage (GTDB taxonomy): Bacteria > Actinomycetota > Actinomycetes > Streptomycetales > Streptomycetaceae > Streptomyces. Next base: position 303,793 of record NZ_JAERRL010000005.1, on the reverse strand, counting down.
CGACCACCGATTACTGGAAACCAGGAAGCAAGAGCCTGCTCAACCAGGCGCGCGTGATCGTCGGGAACTACGACGATGCCACGAACGGATGACGCAGTGAGACCTCATAAGGGCAGGATCGCCCTCTTACTTCTCTTTCTTATGTCAGGTTGTGGTTTTATGGACAGCACGGAAGCCCGGGAAGAGGATCCTCCAGCGATCAAGTCAGCAGACGAGGGGCGACAGGAGGCGGCAGAGATCTCCAGCGCGATCCTGGACGCGGCGGGCATCCGCGGCGAGGTCACCGAGCCCGGCCCGGGAGTGAGTGACTGCCCGGGGAACGACCGGGCCACCGGTAACGACCGGCTGTTCCTCATGCGGCATCCCTGGTCCATCTACGGGCTGCCGACGGCGAAGCTGGAGGAAGGGCTCGACAACCTCCGGAGGGAACTGCCCCGACAGGGCTGGGAGATCATCGAGGACCGAAGGGCCGACAGCCCTGACCGCCAGCCCGTCGTACTCTTCGAAAACCGCACCCTGGAGTACGCGGCTCACGTCTCACTCATCGGCCCGGACAGTGACGACCCACGACTGCACGTCTCGCTGGTGTCCGCCTGTTTCAGCACACCTGGTCATGAAAGCGCGAAAAACGAGCACTGACGCGCCGGTCCGGGACAGCTGACCGGAACTGAACGGCTACCGCTTATACCTCCTTGACGCCAGCCATGGCACACTCGGCCCGATGGTCGTATCAGCATCTGGTGCCCCTCGCACCCCGGGCATGCGCGTGGCGCGCGCGGCGGTGTTCGCCGCACTGTGCGTCACGCTGTCCGCCGGGGCCCACGTGCTGCTGTCGGGACAGCCGCTGCCGGTGCCCGTGGTCGCCGCCGTGGCGGCCGGAGTGTTCCTGATCGCGTTCGCGCTGGCGGGCGGGCGGGAGCGCCGGTTCTGGCAGATCGCGGCGCTGCTGCTGCCGCTCCAGCTGGCCGCCGACACCGTCTTCACCACCGGCCAGGCGGCCTGCTACGGCCCCGGCGGCGGTCCCGTGACGGGCCCGCTGCGGGTGATGGGCATCGACCTGGTATGCGCGGGCGGGGAGGTCGGCACCCCGCTGGCCCGGCTCGCCTCCGGCGCCGACGACCCGCTGGCGACCGCGCACCCCGCCGGCCCGTGGCTGCTGCTCGCGGCGCACGTGGCCGTCGGCCTCACCGCGGCCGCCTGGCTGCGCGGCGGCGAGGCCGCGCTGGTCCGCCTGCTGCGCGCCGCCGCCGCGGCCACGTTCCGCCCGCTGCTCGTGGCCGTCGCCGCCCTGAGCCCGGCCCCGCACGCCGAGCCCCGCCCCGCGCCGCGGGCCCGCCTGAGCCTGCCGGCCCCGGCCCTGCCGCTGCTCTCCCACACGGTGCTCCGCCGTGGTCCACCGCCGCGCCTTCACCCCGGCCTGTAGACCACGTCCGACGCACACACGGAGAGAACCGGAACAGCCATGAGCAAGCGCAACTCAGCCGAAGCCAAGCGAGCCGCCCGCGAACGCCTGCGCGCCGAGCGGGAGAAGCAGGCCAAGCGGGAGAGGATCCGCCGCCAGCTGACCGTCGCCGGAGCGGTGGTTGTCGTCCTGGCCATCGCGGGCGGCATCGGCCTGGCCGTCGCCAACATGGGCGACGACGGCAGCGGCGACGCCACGGACTGGGAGGCCGTCCAGGAACAGCTCGACGCGGCCAGTGAGGGCGACGGCGATAACTCAGACAACTCCGACAATTCTGACAACGCCGATAACGCCGACAGCGGCGAGAACGCCGAGGGCACGCCGTCGTATCCCATCGAGGCCCCGGCCCATGCCTCCGGCGAGGACGGCCTGACCATCGAGATCGGTGACGAGGACGCCGAGCACACCCTCACCCTCTACGAGGACCCGCGCTGCCCCGCCTGCGCCTCCTTCGAGCAGCTCATGGGCGAGAACGTCCGCCAGGGCATGGAGGACGGCACCTACCGCGTGCAGTACGTCTTCGGCACGTTCCTCGACGGCGTGGCCGGCGGCACCGGCTCCAAGAACGCCCTGTCCGCGCTGGGCGCCGCGCTCAACGTCAGCGAGGAGGCGTTCCTCGACCTGCACGACGCGCTGTACACGGCGGAGAACCACCCGCCGGAGTCCGAGGACGCCTTCGGCGACGACGAGCACCTGATCGAGCTGGCCCAGTCTGTCCCCGAGCTGGAGAACAACCGGCAGTTCGAGCGGGACGTGCGCAACAGCACCTTCGCCGCCTGGGCCCTGCAGATGTCCGAGAAGTTCAACAACGCCGAGGGCGTCGAGGGCACGCCGACGCTGGCGTGGAACGACGAGATCATCCAGACTCCGCAGACCGCCGAGGAGTTCGAGGCGATGGTCGAGCAGAACACGCAGTGACCCCGTAGCCGGTGGTTATCCCGGCTGTGACGCGGGCGGCGGGCGCGCCGCCCGCGTCAGCCGAGGCTGTCGAGGAAGCCCAGCGCCGTGCGCCACGCCGCCTCGGCCGCCTCCTCGTCGTAGTCCGGCAGCCCGGCGTCGGTGAACAGGTGCCCGGCGCCCGGGTAGCGGTAGACCTCCACGTCCGCCCCCGCCGCCCGCATCCGCAGGTACCAGGCGCTGAGCCAGTCGTGCGTCTCGAACGGATCGGGATCGGCGACATGCAGCTGCACCGGCAGGTCGTCCACCGTCGTCCCGTCCTCGATGTCCGCGGTGCCGTGCAGGAGCAGCAGCCCCCGCGCCTTCTCGTCGCCCAGCGCCAGCCGCTGCGCGATCGCGGCGCCCAGCGAGAACCCGGCATACACCAGGCCCCCGTCCGCGTGCGGCGCGCTGGCGGCGATGGCCCGGCGCAGCAGCTCGTCCCGGCCGATCTCCTCCGAGACCTCCGCCCCCTCCGCCATGGTCCGGGCCGTACGCCCGTTGTACAGGTCCGGGGTGAAGACCCGGTGGCCGGCGTCACGCAGCCTGGCCGCCGCCTCCACCACGGCGGAGCGGTGCCCGTACGCAGAGTGGAACAGCATGACATCCGTCATGGTCTCGGCCGCCTTCCGGTGCTAGGCATGGTCACCCATCCAGGAGCCACCATCGTGCCAGTTAGCCTGGCAGACGGACTGCGCGGCTCCGCGCCGCCGGTGACCACAGACACAAGGAGCTGAGAGGACGCCATGCAGGACGTGCTGCGGCCGGTACTCGTGATCGGCGGCACCCTCACGCTGACCGTGCTCATCGGCTGGCTCATCGACCGGCTGCTGCGCGCCGCGGACGAGCGGCGGCACGACACCCGGCTCTTCGGCCTGCTGCGCCGCTGCCAGACGCCGCTCCAGCTGCTGCTGGCCTCCTCCGCCGTGTACGTCGCCTACGACGCCTTCGAGCTGAACGTCCGGCGCGGCGACGTCTTCCGCGACATCCTCGCCACGATCACCATCGCCGCCTCCGCGTGGCTGGTGATACGCGCGGCGGGCGCGGTCGCCGAGAACTACATCTCCCGCTACGAGGCCCGCACGGACGACACCGCGCGGGTGCGGCAGTTCCGCACCCAGCTCGGCATGATCCGGCGGGTGGTCACCACCGTGCTGGGCGTCGTCGCCGCGGCCGTGGCGATACTGCTGGTCTTCCCCGAGCTGCGGGCGCTGGGCACGTCCATGCTGGCCTCGGCCGGCATCATCGGCATCATCGCCGGTGTCGCGGCCCAGTCCATACTGGGCAACCTCTTCGCCGGGCTCCAGGTCGCCTTCGGCGACTCGGTCAAGATCGGCGACACGGTGGTCGTGGACGGCGAGTGGGGCACCGTGGAGGAGATATCCCTTGCCTTCCTCACCGTGCGGATCTGGGACGACCGGCGGCTGACGATGCCCGTGTCGTACTTCAACAGCAAGCCCGTCGAGAACTGGTCGCGCGGCGGCACGCAGATCACCGGCACCGTCTACCTCTACCTGGACCACGCGGCGCCCATCGCCGAGCTGCGGGAGCACCTGCGGGAGTTCCTGCTGGGCCGCAAGGACTGGGACGGCCGCTCCTGGAGCCTGGTCGTCACCGACACCACGCCCACGACGATCGAGGTGCGCGCCGCGATGTCCGCCCGTGACGCCAGCGACGTGTGGACGCTGCGCTGCGCGGTGCGCGAGGAGCTGATCACCTGGCTGCGCGATCACCACCCGTACGCGCTGCCCCGCGTCCCGACGTCCGAGGCGGCCGTCCGTCCGCCCCGCCCCGCCGAGCAGGCCGAGCGGGCGGGCGACGGGTCCGGGGCACCGGAGGGGACCGGCAACGGCGTGGTCAGGCGCTCTCCTCACGCAGCGTCCTGAGCGCCCTGGCCAGGTCCTGGGGATAGTCGCTGGTGAACTCGCTCCAGCGCCCGTCGGCGGGGTGCGTGAAGCCCAGCGACACCGCGTGCAGCCACTGCCGGGTCAGGCCGAGCCGGCGGGCCAGCACCGGGTCGGCGCCGTAGGTCAGGTCCCCGGCGCACGGATGGCGGTGGGCCGCCATGTGCACGCGGATCTGGTGGGTGCGGCCGGTCTCCAGCTTGATGTCGAGCAGGCTGGCGGCACGGAACGCCTCGATGAGGTCGTAGTGCGTGACGGAGGGCTTGCCCGAGGCGGTCACCGCCCACTTGTAGTCGTGCTGCGGGTGGCGCCCGATCGGCGCGTCGATGGTGCCGCTGAGCGGATCGGGGTGCCCCTGGACCACGGCGTGGTACCGCTTCTCGACGGTCCGGTCGCGGAACTGCTGCTTGAGGTGTGAGTAGGCGTGCTCGGACTTCGCCACGACCATCAGGCCCGAGGTGCCGACGTCCAGCCGGTGCACGATGCCCTGCCGCTCGGCCGCGCCCGAGGTGGCGATGCGGTACCCGGCGGCGGCCAGGCCGCCGACGACGGTGGGCCCGTTCCAGCCGGGGCTGGGGTGGGCGGCGACGCCGACCGGCTTGTCGACCACGATGAGATCGCCGTCCTCGTGGACCACGGTCATCCCGGGCACGGGCTCGGCCACCACGCGCACCGGGCCGGGCGGCGGCGGCATCTCCACCTCCAGCCAGGAGCCCCCGGTCACGCGCTCGGACTTGCCGACCGCCGCACCGTCGAGCCTGACCTTGCCCGCGGCGGCGAGCTCGGCCGCCTTGGTACGGGAGAAGCCCAGCATCCGGGCGAGTGCGGCGTCCACGCGCTCGCCTTCCAGGCCTTCGGGAACCGGCAGGGTACGGGTCTCGGGAAGCGTACTCACCCGTCCGAGTATGTCAGTCCCGGTGAACCGTTCCGTCGGGGTCGAGACCACGGAAGGACAGCAGCACGATCAGGATGCCGCCGCACACGATCGCCGAGTCCGCCACGTTGAAGACGGCGAAGTACTTCGGGGCGATGAAGTCCACGACGTGCCCCTCCAGCACGCCCGGCGCACGGAACAGCCGGTCCGTGAGATTCCCGAGCGCGCCGCCGAGCAGCAGGCCGAGCGCGACCGCCCAGGGCGCGCTGTACAGCTTGCGGGCCAGCCGGACGATGACGACGATCACGGCGGCGGCGATGCACGTGAACACCACGGTCAGCGCCTCGCCGACGCCGAACGCGGCGCCCGGGTTGCGCACCGCCTCGAAGCGCAGCCACTCCCCGAGGACCTCGACCGGCTCCCGCCCCTCCAGCCACTCGACGACCCAGGTCTTGGTGGCGAGGTCGAGCACGTAGGCGACGGCCGCGACCGCGGCCAGCACGCCCACCCGCCGGCGGGCCGCCGGCGCGGCGGCGCCGCCCCGCTCCCCGCCGGTCTCACCGGCCGCTTCGCTCCCGCCGCCGGGATCCTGGGGTGATTCGATGGTCGGCTCCGCCTCGCTGCTCACGTGACGAGGGTACGACACGGCGGTTCCCGTGCCGGAACCCGTCAGAAGCGGCGCTCCTGCCGCTGCTTGCAGTCGACGCAGAGCGTGGCGCGGGGGAAGGCCTGCATCCGCGCCTTGCCGATGGGGTTGCCGCAGCTCTCGCACAGCCCGTAGGTGCCCGCCTCGAGCCGGGCCAGCGCCCGCTGGGTCTGGTAGAGCACCTCGCGCGAGTTGCCCGCCAGCGCCAGCTCGTGCTCGCGCGTGGCGTTCTTGCTGCCGGTGTCGGCCTGGTCGTCCCCCGCGCCGTCGCCGGAGTCGCGCATCAGCCCGGTGAGCGCCTTCTCGGCGGAGACGATCTCTTCCTGGAGCTTGTCGGCCTCGGCCGTCAGCTTGGCGCGGGCCTCGTCGACCTCCTCGGCGCTCCACGGCTCCTCCCCCGCCCGGACCGCCAGGTCTGCGGGGTCGACCGGGGCTGAGGCGCGGGCGAGGGGCACCGCGGTCGGGGAACTGTCTGTCGAGCTCTTCTTCGCCGCCACTTTCCTGGCTCCCGTCTTCCGGTCCGCTGTCTTCCCGTCCGCCGCTGCGGCGGCCCGCTTTCCCGTCCGTTTCCCGGTCGTCTGCTTCGCGGGAGCGGCATCCCCGGACGCCGGAGAGAGCCGTTCCGCCGCCTGCCCCGTGGCGTTCTCCGGTACCGGAGCGTCCGGCGCGTCCGGCGCGGTGTTGCTCGCCACCATGGCGGCGACCCCTTCACATAGTGTGATCTTGCTCGCGAATCGTGCCGGGAACGATAAATCGACCACACGTCCTGGGCAACGAGGGCGCGCCGGTCTCCCTGCGTTGTGCCCCGGCCGGGCTGATGCATAACCGGTCGCTGACGCGGTGCGCGTGCCCGTACACTGGTGGCCAGCGAAAAGGCGTGGATGGGGACGAGTAGCGTCGTCCAGCAGCCGTGAGCGACCCGGGGACGGTGCGAGCCCGGGGGCGAGCGCGACGTGAAGATCACCCCGGAGCCGCCGGAAGAAAGCCTCGGCCCGTGCCGAGCGTGAGTAGAACCGGCATTCGCAGCCCAATGAGGGGGCCGGGGCAAGGCGTGTACGCACCGGCCAAGGAGGGTGGTACCGCGGGAGCCCGTGCGGCGGCTCTCGTCCCTCTGACGGAGATCACAGCCGTGTCCGCCGGAGGACGATCCCATGAGCAAGTACCGGCCCGTGCCCGCCCAGGTCGACCTGCCCGCGCTCGAGCACGAGGTGCTCGCTCTGTGGCGCGAGTCGAAGACCTTCGCCCGGAGCCTGGAGCAGTCCAAGGGCCGGCCGGAGTGGGTGTTCTACGAGGGCCCGCCGACCGCCAACGGGATGCCGGGGGCCCACCACATCGAGGCCCGGGTCTTCAAGGACATCTTCCCGCGCTACAAGACGATGCGCGGGCATCACGTGGTGCGCCGGGCGGGCTGGGACTGCCACGGCCTGCCCGTCGAGCTGGCCGTGGAGAAGGAGCTCGGCTTCAGCGGCAAGAAGGACATCGAGGAGTACGGCATCGCGGAGTTCAACGCGAAGTGCCGCGAGTCGGTGACGCGCCACACCGACGCCTTCGCCGAGCTGACGACCCGCATGGGCTACTGGACCGACCTGGACGACGCCTACTGGACGATGGACCCGTCCTACATCGAGTCGGTCTGGTGGTCGCTGAAGCAGATCTTCGACAAGGGCCTGCTCGTCCAGGACCACCGGGTCGCGCCGTGGTGCCCCCGGTGCGGCACCGGCCTGTCCGACCACGAGCTGGCGCAGGGCTACGAGACGGTCGTCGACCCCTCGGTCTACGTCCGCTTCCCGCTGACCTCCGGCCCGCTGGCCGGGGAGGCGTCCCTGGTGGTGTGGACGACGACACCGTGGACCCTGCTGTCCAACACGGCGGTGGCGGCCCACCCCGAAGTGACGTACGTGGTCGCCACGGACGGCCAGGAGAAGCTGGTGGTGGCCGAGCCGCTGCTGGCCAAGGCGCTGGGTGAGGGCTGGGAGCCGACGGGGCAGACGTTCCGCGGCTCGGAGCTGGAGCACTGGACGTACCAGCGGCCGTTCGACCTGGTGGAGTTCGACACGCGCGCCCACTTCGTGGTGCTGGCGGACTACGTCACCACCGAGGACGGCACCGGCCTGGTGCACCAGTCCCCCGCCTTCGGCGAGGACGACCTGCGCACCTGCCGCGCCTACGGCCTGCCGGTGGTGACGCCGGTGCGGCCCGACGGCACCTTCGAGGAGGACCTGCCGCTGGTGGGCGGCCAGTTCTTCAAGAAGGCCGACGAGGCACTCGTCGCCGACCTCGCCAAGCGCGGCCTGCTGCTGCGCCACGTCTCGTACGAGCACAGCTACCCGCACTGCTGGCGCTGCCACACGCCGCTGATGTACTACGCCCAGCCGTCCTGGTACATCCGCACCACCCGCGTCAAGGACGCGATGCTGCGGGAGAACGAGCGGACCACCTGGTACCCCGAGTCGGTCAAGCACGGCCGCTACGGCGACTGGCTCAACAACAACGTGGACTGGGCGCTGTCCCGCAACCGCTACTGGGGCACCCCGCTGCCGATCTGGCGCTGCCCGGAGGACCACCTGACCTGTGTCGGTTCCCTCGCCGAGCTGACTGAGCTGACCGGCACCGACCAGTCCGGCCTCGACCCGCACCGCCCCTACATCGACGAGATCACATTCACGTGCACCGCGGTGGGCTGCTCGCTGACGGCCGAGCGGGTGCCCGAGGTCATCGACGGCTGGTACGACTCCGGGTCGATGCCGTTCGCGCAGTGGGGATACCCCTACCGCAACAAGGAGATGTTCGAGCGGCAGTACCCGGCGCAGTACATCTGCGAGGCCATCGACCAGACCCGGGGCTGGTTCTACACGCTGATGGCCGTCGGGACGCTGGTCTTCGACGCCTCCTCCTACCAGAACGTCGTCTGCCTGGGCCACATCCTGGCCGAGGACGGGCGGAAGATGTCCAAGCACCTGGGCAACATCCTGGAGCCCATCCCGCTCATGGAGCGGCACGGCGCCGACGCCGTGCGCTGGTTCATGGCCGCGGGCGGCTCCCCCTGGTCGGCACGGCGCGTGGGCCACGGCGCGATCCAGGAGGTCGTGCGCAAGACGCTGCTCACGTACTGGAACACGGTCGCCTTCCAGGCGCTGTACGCCCGCACCTCCGGCTGGTCGCCCAGCGAGTCGGACCCGGCACCCGCTGACCGGCCGCTGCTGGACCGCTGGCTGCTGAGCGAGCTGAACTCCCTTGTCGACATGGCGACGTCGGCGATGGAGAACTTCGACACCCAGCGCACCGGCAAGCTGATCTCGACCTTCATCGACGACCTGTCGAACTGGTACGTGCGCCGCAGCCGCCGCCGCTTCTGGCAGGGCGACCCGGCCGCACTGCGCACGCTGCACGAGGCGCTGGAGACGGTGACGCGGCTGATGGCGCCGATCGTCCCGTTCATCACCGAGCGGGTCTGGCAGGACCTGATCGTCCCGGTGGCGCCGGACGGCCCCGACTCCGTGCACCTCGCCGCCTGGCCCGAGGCCGACCGGTCGCTGATCGACCCGGACCTGTCGCGCGACATGCTGCTGGTGCGCCGCCTGGTGGAGCTGGGCCGCGCCACTCGCGCGGAGTCCGGTGTGAAGACGCGGCAGCCGCTGTCCCGCGCGCTGATCGCGGCGCAGGGCTTCGAGCTGCTGGACGACGCGCTGCGCCAGCAGATCGCGGAAGAGCTGAACGTCGCCACGCTGGCCTCGCTGTCCGACGTCGGCGGCTCCCTGGTGGACACCACGGCGAAGGCGAACTTCCGGGCGCTGGGACGCCGGTTCGGCAAGCGCACCCAGGAAGTGGCCCGTGCCATCGCCGAGTCGGACGCCGCGGCGCTGTCGGCCGCGCTCCGCCAGGGCACGGCAGCGGTCGAGGTCGAGGGCGAGCGGGTGCCGCTGACCCCAGAGGAGGTCATCATCACCGAGACGCCCCGCGAGGGCTGGTCGGTGGCCTCGGACGCGGGAGCGACCGTCGCGCTGGACCTGGAGATCACGCCGGAGCTGCGGCGGGCGGGCCTGGCGCGCGACGTCATCCGGCTGATCCAGGAGGCCCGCAAGAACAGCGGCCTGGAGGTCACCGACCGCATCACCGTGCGGTGGCGGGCTAGTGACGACGAGCTGAGCCGCGCGGTGGCGGAGCACCAGGCGCTCATCAGCTCGGAGGTGCTGGCCACGGACTTCGCCGAGGGCGACGGCGACGACTCCTACGGCGAGCCCTTCCGCGACGAGGCGCTCGGCCTCACCTTCCGGCTGCGCAAGGCGTAACCGCGGCACGCACGCGGAAAGAACCGGAAAAAGGGAGAAAAGGGGAGAAAAGGGGCGGGGCCCGGATCAGGTGATCCGGGCCCCGCCCCTATGTCAGATGCCGCGTCACGGGGCGTGCGGCCGACGCCCTCAGCTGTCGTCTTCGTCGATCAGGAAGCCGCGCATCGGAGACGGAGCCTGGTGCTGCACCGGCTGCGGGCCCTGCGGGCGGACCGGCGCCATCGGCTGGGTCATGGCGGGGGACATCTGCTGCTGGCCGCTGCCGTAGGAGGGCTGGCTGCCGGCACCGCTGCTGCCGGACTGGCCGCCGCCCACCGACTGGTTGCCGCCGCCCATGGACTGGTTGCCGCCCATGGTGCCCATGGACTGGTGTCCGCCGCCGCCCATGGTGCCGCCACCGCTCGACGGCGCGCCGGCGGAGGCCAGCGACGGCGACGGGGAGGCCGGCAGCGACGCGGTGGCCGGCGTGCGCGGCGGGGCGAGCGAGTCGTCCGACTGGCTCTCGAGCTGCCGCAGCTGGCTCTCCAGGTAGGACTTCAGCCTCGTCCGGTACTCGCGCTCGAAGCCGCGCAGGTCCTCGACCTTGCGCTCCAGCGTGGCGCGGGCGGACTCCAGGGAGCCCATGGCCACACGGTGCTTCTCCTGCGCGTCACGCTCCAGCGCGTCGGCCTTGGCACGGGCGTCGCGCTCCAGGCCCTCGGCGCGGCTGCGCGCCTCACCGACGATCTTGTTGGCCTCGGAACGGGCCTCCGCGATCGCCTGGTCAGCGGTCTGCTGCGCGAGGGAGAGCACGCGCGCGGCGCTGTCGTTGCCGCCACCGGGCAGGTGCGGACCGGGGCCGCCACCGGGGCCGCCCATCGGCGCCGGGGCGCCGGGGTGACCCTGCGGGCCGCCCGGACCCATGTGCCCGGGACCACCGGGACCACCGGGACCACCCATCGGACCGCCACCGGGGTGCGACTGCGGGCCGCCGGGACCGCCAGGACCACCGGGACCCGCGGGCAGTTGGGGCGGTCCGCCCATCTGCTGCTGTTGCTGCGGGCCCGGCTGCTGTCCGGATATGGCAGTGGGCATGGGGCCGCCGGGACGCTCCTGCGGCTCCGGTTTGCGCATGTTCTGCTGGTTCTGCGCGGCGGCTCGCGTAGCCGCGGCCAGCTTGGCGCGCAGATCCTCGTTCTCCCGGAGCAGCCGGGTCAGTTCTGCCTCGACCTCGTCGAGGAAGGCATCGACCTCATCCTCGTCGTAGCCCTCTCGGAGGCGGACGGTCGTGAACTGCTTGTTCCGCACGTCCTCGGGAGTCAGCGGCATCTCTTCACCTCAACGTAAATCGTCGGCATACGACCAAGCCCGTACTCACTCACAGCCCGGCCACGACCATGATCAGGATGTAGACGATGATCATGAGTACGAAGAAGGACAGATCAAGCGCCACACCCCCGAAGCGCAGCGGAGGGATGACCTTACGCAGCGCCTTCAGTGGCGGATCGGTGACAGTGTAGGTGGCCTCCAGGGCGACAATCATCGCCTTACCGGGCTGCCATGAGCGCGCGAACATGAAGACGTAGCTCATCACCAGCCGGAAGAGGAGCAGTCCGACCAGGCAGTACAGGGCGATCTGGATCACCTGCTGAACGATGCCCATCCTGCCTGTCCCTCTCCCCTGTCTCCCGGCCCGGCCGGGCGGCCGGGCGCTGTCCTTCCGGTGCTGTCTGTCAGCTCTGGTTGAAGAACCCGCCCTCTGCGATGCGGGCCTTGTCCTCCGCCGTTACGTCGACGTTAGCAGGCGACAGAAGGAACACCTTCTGCGTCACGCGCTCGATGCTGCCATGAAGACCGAAGACCAGACCAGCCGCAAAGTCGACAAGTCGCTTCGCGTCGGTGTCGTCCATCTCGGTCAGGTTCATGATCACCGGCGTGCCCTCGCGGAAGTGTTCCCCGATAGTACGGGCCTCGTTGTACGTCCTGGGGTGGAGCGTGGTGATCCGGTAGGGCTCCCGCTCCGACACGACCTTGGGCATGATCACCGGCGCGCTCTTCTCCACGTTCTGCCGTTCTGATGTGATGGAAGACACGGGAGCGATCCTCCCGGGCCGTCTGTTTTCGGTCAGCAGCGAGGCGGGTGCGGGCTCCGTCTCCCGCTGCGCCGGCGGGTGAACTACCCGCACCGGCTCCTCCGCACGCTCACGAGGCGCGGGTTCATGCGTCTGCTGACGTCGCCCCCGCTCCGTCTCGGGCTCCGGCTCCGGTTCGGGCTCGAACTCGTCGTCGGGTCCGTAACCCGGGCGGTCGTAGCCGTCGTCCTCCACGAGGCCGAGGTAGACCGCCATCTTGCGCATCGCGCCAGCCATCGACTGCGTCCTCCGCTCTGTGGTGGATCGGCTCCGCCTGCGGGGCCATGAATCCACGTCACCTGCGTTTTCGGCGTGGCCCCTCCCGGCACGCCGGGATTGACCATATTTTCGGTTGTGATCCCCTTGCGTGGCGACGTTACCGGAGGCCGGAGCGGACTCCGAGCACCGCGCTTCCGACGCGCACGTGTGTCGCTCCCGCCGCGATCGCCTCCTCCAGGTCCGCGCTCATACCCGCCGAGACCATCGTCGCAGCCGGATCGATCCCGCGCAGGCTTCTTGAGATTTCCCTCAGCCGTGCAAAGGCTACGCCTGGGCGGCCCGCATACGACCCGGACAGCGGTGCCACCATCATGAGTCCGGCGAGCGTGAGCCCAGGCGCTCGCGCCACGGCGCGCGCCAGTTCGGGCACCCCCTCGGGAGCTACGCCGCCCCGCCCGGCAGCGCCTTCGCCGTCCTCCTTCTCCAGCGCCACCTGGACGAGACAGCGCAACGGAGCGCGCTCCCGGCGCATGACGCTCTCGGAGAGCGCCTTCACCAGCCGTTCGCGATCAACGGAATGCACAAAATCCGCGTAACTCGTCACCGAACGCGCCTTGTTTGTTTGCAGCTGCCCCACAAAATGCCACGTGAGTGAAAGATCTGCGCAGGCAGCTGCCTTCCGGGACGCCTCCTGGTCACGGTTCTCCGCGACGTGCCGCACCCCGAGTTCCGCGAGGATTCTCACATCGTCGGCGGGATACGTCTTGGTGACGACGATCAGGGTCACGTCTTCTCGTGCGCGCCCCGCCGCGTCACAAGCGCGGGCAATGCGCTCCTCCACCCGGGCGAGCCGGGCGGCCAGTTCGGCACGGCGAGTGGCGGTCATGGCGCTACCCACACATAGCTCGCCTGCCGCCCGGTCGTGCCCTCACGCCGGTAGGAGAAGTGATCGCGCGACTCGCGGGTGCACACCGGCGAGCTGGCGACGTCCGTGACGCCGCACGCCGCCAGCTGCGCCCGCACGCCCCTGGGGATGTCGATGGCCGGGGTCCCCTCGCGGGTGACGGCACCGCTGCCGGGCACCGTCCGCTCCGCCTCGTCCCGCATCCCGGCCGGGACCTCATAACACAGGCCGCAGACCGCGGGACCGGTCCGGGCGACGATCCGCGCCGGGTCGGCGCCCAGCCCGCGCATCGCCTCCACCGTCGCGGGCACCACACCCGCCAGCAGACCAGGCCGCCCGGCGTGCGCCGCTCCGGCCACACCCGCGACCGGGTCGGCCAGCAGCACCGGCACGCAGTCGGCGGTCAGTACCGCGAGTGCCAGCCCGCCCGCCACGGTCACCACGCCGTCGGCTTCCGGCGGTTCGCCCCCGGGCCACGGCCCGTCGGCGACGACGACCTCACGGCCGTGTACCTGGTTCATCCACCGGACCGCGTCCGGCGCAAGGCCCAGGGTCTTCGCGGCCAGCTCGCGGTTGGCGCGCACGGCGGCGGGGTCATCGCCGACCGCGCCGCCCAGGTTGAGCGTGTCATACGGAGCGGCGCTCACTCCGCCCCACCGGTCGGTGAAGGCGAAGTGGGCGCCGCTGGGTGTGTGCTGCCGGTCTATCACGTGCCTCGCGTCACTTCAGGAAGTCGGGGACGTCGAGCTCCTCGACCTGGCCCGAGTCATAGGGACGAGCGGAAGGCACCTGCGGCGTCGGCGGCTTGGGCTCGGCCGGCGGGTCGGCCGTCTCACCCATCGGGTCCCGCTCGCTCCCCAGCGGCTCGCGCGGGGTCAGCGAGCCGATGCCGCCGAAGGCGGGACGCTCGGGCTCGGGCTCGCGCTCGGGCGGCGGAGGAACCGACTCGTCCTTGGCGCCGTAGGAGCCGAGCACCTTCTCCCGGGTGCGGGCGGGCGGCTGACCGCCGTCGAACCCGGCGGCGATCACGGTCACCCGGACCTCGTCGCCGAGCGCGTCGTCGATGACGGCGCCGAAGATGATGTTCGCCTCAGGGTGCGCCGCCTCGCTGACCAGCTGAGCCGCTTCGTTGATCTCGAAGAGGCCGAGGTCCGAACCACCGGAGATCGACAGCAGCACGCCGCGCGCGCCGTCGATAGAGGCCTCCAGCAGCGGCGAGGAGATCGCCATCTCGGCGGCGGCCACCGCGCGGTCATCGCCTCGCGCCGAGCCGATGCCCATCAGGGCCGAACCGGCCTCCGACATGACCGACTTCACGTCGGCGAAGTCGAGGTTGATCAGACCCGGGGTGGTGATGAGGTCGGTGATGCCCTGGACACCGGAGAGCAGGACCTGGTCGGCGGACTTGAAGGCGTCGAGCACGCTGACCTGGCGGTCGGAGATCGACAGCAGCCGGTCGTTCGGGATGACGATCAGGGTGTCCACCTCGTCGCGCAGGGCGGCGATGCCGTCCTCCGCCTGGTTGGCCCGGCGGCGGCCCTCGAAGGTGAAGGGCCGGGTGACGACGCCGATGGTCAGCGCGCCGAGGGAACGGGCGATGTTCGCCACGACGGGGGCACCGCCGGTGCCCGTGCCGCCGCCCTCGCCCGCGGTGACGAAGACCATGTCGGCCCCCTTGAGGACCTCCTCGATCTCCTCGCGATGGTCCTCGGCAGCCTTGCGTCCCACCTCGGGGTTGGCGCCTGCGCCCAGTCCCCGGGTCAGTTCCCTGCCGACGTCCAGCTTGACGTCGGCGTCGCTCATCAGCAGCGCCTGCGCATCGGTGTTGATCGCGATGAACTCGACGCCCTTGAGACCGACCTCGATCATCCGGTTGATGGCGTTGACGCCACCTCCGCCGATACCGACGACCTTGATGACTGCGAGGTAGTTCTGCGGTGCTGCCACGTCGAAGGCCTCTCGCCTCGATTTACGTGTCGTCGCCCCGCGGGGGCCGCAGTGCGCCGACTGATGCCGATGGGACGGATGGATAAGCCGTCCCGAACCCTAACGCTTCAGTTTAGGGTTACCTGTGCTTGCCGTTCGTCGTATTCCTCGCAACGGACACTAAGTCGCGAGCGGTACGCGTTCAATGAACACGCCGAACCTCCCGTTTTTCTTTTCACCCTATGTGATCGCGCTCGGGGGCCGTCAACCAGGGTGCGCCCCCGTCAGGAAGTGGCTTGCCGTCAGCCGCCGGACACTGCCGGGGCGCTGGGCACGCTCACGTCGAAGTACGCTGCCTCCCCGGCCGCGTCCATCACGCGCGCGAGCGCCTCCGCCTTGGCTCTGGCGTCCTCCGGGCTCCCCCAGCGCACCGTGCGATCGCCCGTCAGCTGAAGCGTCAGCGCATCGTATGAGGTAACGCGGATGAGGCGGACCTGGTCGCGCAGCTCTGCGGGGAGCTCGGCGGCCATCGCGGCCACATGACGCAGCACCCGCTCCTCATCGAACCGGTGACGGCTGGGGCTGTCCTCCAGTGCCATCTCCAGCACCGGCACGCCCGGCAGCCGGCTGCGGGTCTCGGCGAACGCGACGCCGTCGTCGTCCACCTGCGTGTAGCCGCCGGAGCGGGGCACCAGGAGCTCGGGCTCACGCTCCGTCACCTTCAGGGTGACCCCGTGCGGCCAGCCGCGGACGACCTCGACCGACTCCAGGCGCGGCAGCCGTTCCAGCAGCCGGTCGCGCACGGCGCCCTTGTCCAGCGAGGCCATCGGAGAGCCGACCGGCACGCTGGCCGCCTCGATGATCTGCTCCTCCGTCAGCTCGCGCGGACCCTGCTGCCAGTGCACCGAGACCCGCTCGATCCGCAGCCAGTTTGAGCCGTACAGCGCCCAGGCGCCGAAGCCCCCGAGCAGCACCGCCAGAACCGCCAGCAGCAGCACGGCGGTGCGCCGGCGCAGCCCGAGCAGGCGCGCCGGTCTCCCGGCGGGCTGGCGCGGGCCGGCCGGACGCTGACGGCGGTCACCGCCCCGCTCCGCGGTCGTCGGTCCGGCCACGCTCCCTCAACTCCTCAGCAACCAGGGCTGGCGCCCGTCATCCTCTGCCCGCCGCGACCGCCTCGTGGAGGATGCCAAGGAGCAGCTCGTCGGCGTCCCGGCGGCCGAACTCGGCGGCGGCGCGCGACATGGCGGTCAGCCGGGCCGGATCGGTCAGCACGGGCAGGACGTTGCCCCTGACCCACTCCGGCGTCAGTTCGGCGTCGTCGACGAGGAGACCGCCGCCCGCCTTGACCACCGGCTGGGCGTTCAGCCGCTGCTCGCCGTTGCCGATGGGCAGCGGGACGTAGGCGGCGGGCAGCCCGACGGCGGACAGTTCGGCGACGGTCATCGCTCCCGCCCGGCAGAGCATCATGTCGGCCGCGGCGTACGCGAGGTCCATGCGGTCCACATACGATACCGGTATGTAAGGCGGCATACCGGGCATCGTGTCCAGCTCCGGCAGGTCGTTCTTGGGGCCGACGATGTGCAGCACCTGCACGCCGGACCGCTGGAGGAAGGGTGCGGCGGCCGCCACGACCTCGTTCAGCCGCCGCGCGCCCTGGGAGCCGCCGGAGACCAGCAGGGTCGGCAGCGTCGCGTCGAGCCCGAAGAACGCCCGCGCCTCGGAACGCATGGCCGGGCGGTTAAGCGTGGCGATGCTGCGGCGCAGCGGGATGCCCACGTACCGGGCGTGGCGCAGCTTGCTGTCGGGCGTGGCCACGGCGACGAATCTGGTGTAGCGGGCGCCGATGCGGTTGGCCAGGCCCGGCCGGGCGTTGGCCTCGTGCACGACGATCGGCACCCGCAGCCGCCTGGCGGCGAGATAGCCGGGGAGGGCGACGTAGCCGCCGAAGCCCACGACGCAGTCGGCCTTGGTGCGCTCGATGATCTCCTCGGCGGCCTTGATGGTGCCGCGCAGCCGGCCGGGAACGGTGAGGAGTTCGGGTGTGGGCTTCCGCGGCAGGGGCACCGCGGGGATGAGCTCCAGGTCGTACCCGCGCTGTGGCACCAGTCGCGTCTCCAGCCCGCGCTCGGTGCCGAGCGCCGTGATCCCCACGGTCGGGTCCTGCCTGCGCA
This sequence comes from Streptomyces sp. 7-21, assembly GCF_016741785.1. Classification (GTDB taxonomy): domain Bacteria; phylum Actinomycetota; class Actinomycetes; order Streptomycetales; family Streptomycetaceae; genus Streptomyces. The sequence goes on along the minus strand of NZ_JAERRL010000005.1, from coordinate 286,351 downwards.
GGGCGTCCGCGAGTGCCAGCGCGGGCTCGATATGACCGGCGGTCCCTCCGCCGGCGAGAACTACATGCACCGAATGTCACCGCTCTCCGGGACGGCGGGTCACCCGCGCCGTCGCTTCGTCTTCCGTCCCAGGCCCGCGAGCGTGCGCGTCGCCGGCCGCCGCATGGCCAGGGCCGCCTTGGCCGCCGGATCGCTCCGGGCGAACGAGATCAGCAGCCCCACGGCGAACATCGTGGGCAGCAGGGCCGACCCTCCGTACGAGAACAGCGGCAGGGGCACCCCGGCAATGGGCAGCAGGCCCAGCACCCCGCCGATATTGATCACGGTCTGGGTCATGAGCCACGCCGTCGCCCCGCCCGCCGCGTAACGGACGAAGAGGTCCTCCGTGCGCCCGGCCACGCGGATACCCGCATAGCCTAGAGCGGCGAACAGACCGAGCACGGACAGCGTCCCTGCCAGGCCGAGCTCCTCCCCGGTGATGGCGAAGATGAAGTCCGTGTGCGGTTCGGGAAGTTCGCCCCATTTCTCCACGCTGGCGCCCAGCCCGGAGCCGAGCCAGCCGCCGGAGGCGAGGGCGTAGAGGCCGTGCACCGCCTGCCAGCAGCGGTCGTCCGGGCCGGGGTCGGTGGCGCCGATGCAGGCCAGGCGGTCCAGCCGGTGCGGGGCGGTGACGATGAAGAACACCACGAGTGCCGCGCCCGTGGCCAGCGCACCCGCGAACAGCCTGGTCGGGGCGCCCGCCAGCCAGAGCAGGCCGAAGAGGACCGCCGTCATGATCATCACGGTGCCCATGTCGCCGCCCACCATGACGAGTCCGAAGACCAGCAGCGCGACCGGCACCAGCGGCACCAGCAGGTGGCGCCACTGCGCCAGCAGCCCGCGCTCGCCCTTGCGCGCCAGCAGGTCGGCGCCCCACAGCACGAGGGCGAGCTTGCCGAACTCGCTGGGCTGCAACTGGAAGGGGCCGCCCACGTTCAGCCAGTTGGTGCTGCCGTTGACCTCCACGCCGACCCCTGGCACCTGCACCAGCGCCAGCAGGACCACCGAGACGGCCAGCACCGGGTAGGTCAGGGCGCGCAGCAGCTTCACCGGCATGCGCGCGGCGAGCAGCAGCAGCCCGGCCCCGAGCACGGCGGCCAGCAGCTGCTTGCGGAAGTAGAACGTGGCGGGCAGGTCGTAGCGCAGCGCCTGGATCTGCGAGGCGGAGAAAACCATGACCAGCCCGAGGGACGTCAGCAGCAGCCCCGTCCCCGCCAGGACGTAGTAGGCCGTCAGCGGCCGGTCCCAGGCGCGCCGCGCCCGGGTCACCAGGCCGGTGAGCCGGGCCAGCCGCGGCGGGCGCGGCGGCGGAGGGGCCGGGCGTCTCGGGCGCGACGGGGCCCGGGCGGGGCGCCGCGCCGGGACGGACCGGCGGGCGGCGCGCGGCCTGCGCGCCGACGTCTGCTCGCGTGTCATGGTCGGCCCCTCCTCGCCCCGCGCCTGCGGTCCGCGGGCCGCCGGGGTCTACTGAGCGCTTCCTCGGTCCTGACCGGCGGCCAGGTCGCGGACGGCTGCGGCGAAGGCGTCGCCTCGCTGGCTGTAGTTGGCGAACATATCCCACGAGGCGCAGGCAGGGGCCAGCAGTACGGTGTCTCCCGGCCGGGCCAGCCGCGCGGCCTCGCGCACCGCGGCCGCCATCGCCCCAGTGTCCGTCCGGTCCAGGTCGGCGACGGGCACATCCGGGGCGTGTCGCGCGAGGGCACCCGCGATGCGCCCCCGGTCGGCCCCCAGCAGCACGGCGCCGCGCAGCCGTCCGGCGGTCGCGCGCACCAGGTCGTCGAACTCCGCGCCCTTGGCCAGCCCGCCGGCGATCCACACCACGTGGGGATAGGCCGTCAGCGAGGCCTGGGCGGCGTGGGTGTTCGTCGCCTTGGAGTCGTTGACGTAGGCCACGCCCGCGACGTCCGCGACGTGCGCGATGCGGTGGGAGTCGGGGCGGAAGGAGCGCAGGCCGTCACGGACCGCGGCGGGCCCGACGCCGTAGGCGCGGGCCAGGGCGGCGGCGGCCAGGGCGTTGGCGACGTTGTGCGGGGCGGGCGGGTTCACATCGGAGACGGCCGCCAGCTCCTGGGCCTGCCGGTGGCGCCCGGGCACGAAGGCCCGGTCGACCAGCAGGTCATCGACGACGCCGAGCTCGGAGGGGCCGGGTACGCCGAGGGTGAAGCCGATGGCGCGGCAGCCCTCGGTGACGTCGGCGGCGCGGACGAGCTCCTCGGTGGCCGGGTCGGCCGTGTTGTAGACGCAGGCGACCGTGTTGCCCTCGTAGACGCGGCCCTTGGCGGCCGCGTACGCGGCCATCGAGCCGTGCCAGTCGAGGTGGTCGGGCGCCAGGTTGAGCACCGCCCCCGAGTGGGGGCGGACCGAGGGGGCCCAGTGCAGCTGGTAGCTGGACAACTCCACCGCCAGCACGTCGTACGGCTCGTCGGCGAGCACCACGTCGGTCAGCGGGGTGCCGATGTTCCCGGCCGCCGCCGTGCGCAGGCCCGCCGCCTGGAGGATGGCGGCGAGCATGCGCACGGTCGTGGTCTTGCCGTTGGTGCCGGTGACGGCCAGCCAGGGGGCGGGCTCCCCGCCGCGCGTGCCGCGCAGCCGCCAGGCGATCTCGACATCGCCGACGACCTCCACCCCCGTCTCGGCCGCGGCCGCGAACAGCGGGCTGTCAGGGCTCCAGCCAGGCGAGGTGACGACCAGGTCCGTGGCCTTCGGCAGCGTCTCACCGTCGCCGAGCCTGACCTCGATCCCCTCGCGGACCAGGTCGGCCGCGCCGGCCTGCTGCCGCTCGCCGGTGCCGCCGTCGACGACGGTGACCAGGGCGCCGAGCCGGGCCAGCGCCCGGGCGGCGCTGGCGCCGCTCAGGCCCAGGCCGGCCACGGTGACGCGCATGCCGGCGGGCTGGAACGGCTGAGGCGGCCGGGACGGCGAAGAGGACACGGTCACCAGTCTGCCACCCACGTTCCGTAGAAGATGCCGATACCGACGATCACGCACATGCCCTGGATGATCCAGAACCGGACGACGACGAGGACCTCGCTCCAGCCCTTCAGCTCGAAGTGGTGCTGGAGCGGCGCCATCTTGAAGACCCGCCGGCCGGTGAGGCGGAACGAGCCGACCTGGATGACCACGGACATGGTGATCAGGACGAACAGCCCGCCGAGCACGGCCAGCAGCAGCTCGGTGCGGGAGACGATCGCCAGGCCGGCCAGGGCGCCGCCGAGGGCCAGCGACCCGGTGTCGCCCATGAAGATCTTGGCCGGGGAGGTGTTCCACCACAGGAAGCCGAAGAGGGCACCCATCAGGGCGGAGGCGACGACGGCGGTGTCGAGCGGGTTGCGCACCTCGTAGCAGGTCGCGCCCGCGGTGGCGAACTCGGCGCAGGTCTGGCCGTACTGCCAGACGCCGATGAAGACGTAGGCACCGAAGACCATCACCGAGGCACCGGTGGCCAGGCCGTCGAGGCCGTCGGTGAGGTTCACGCCGTTCGACATCGCCAGGATCATGAACAGCGCCCAGAGCACGAACAGCACCGGCCCGATGCTCCAGGCGAAGTCCTGGGTGAAGGACAGGTGCGTCGAGGCGGGCGTCAGGCCGCGGGCATCGGCGAAGTTGAGCGAGAGGATCGCGAAGGCGACGCCCACGATGAACTGGCCGAGCATCTTCGCGCCGGCCCGCAGGCCCAGGCTGCGCCGCCTGACGATCTTGATGTAGTCGTCCAGGAAGCCGACCAGGCCCATCCCCGCCATCAGGAACAGCACCAGCACCCCGGAGATCGAGGGCTGTTCGCTGGTGACGACCTTCGTTATGGCGTACGCGATGAGCGTGGCGAGGATGAACGCGATGCCGCCCATCGTCGGCGTGCCGCGCTTGCTGTGGTGGTCGCGCGGGCCGTCATCGCGGATGTACTGGCCGTAGCCGCGGCGGGCGAGGAGCTTGATCAGCAGCGGGGTGCCGATGAGGGTCAGGAAGAGTCCGATGGCACCGGAGAAGAGGATCTGCCTCATCGGGCGGCGACCTCACCATCGGCGCGCTCGGCACCGTCCGCGGCGAGCTGGAGAGCGACGCGTTCGAGCCCCGCGGCCCGCGACGCCTTGACCAGCACGACGTCTCCTGGACGCAGTTCCTCGCGCAGCAGCGTCACCGCCGCCTGTGCGTCGGACACGTGCACGGACTCCTCACCCCACGAACCCTCGTTCTTCGCTCCCGCGTCGAGCCAGCCGGCCTCCCGGCCGCCGACCGCGACGAGCCTGCTGACGTTGAGCCGGACGGCCAGCCGTCCGATCGCGTCGTGCTCGGCGAACGCCGTGTCGCCCAGCTCGGCCATCTCGCCGAGCACGGCCCAGGTACGGCCGCCCTTGCTGGCGGCCTCTTCGCCCATGGCGGCCAGCGCCCGCAGCGCCGCCCGCGTGGACTCGGGATTGGCGTTGTAGGCGTCGTTGACGATGATCACGCCGTCCGGCCGCTCGGTGACCTCCATCCGCCAGCGGGACAGCGTCCCGGCCTCGGCCAGGGCCTGGGCGATCTCCTCAGCCGTCATGCCGGCCTCGTGCGCGACGGCCGCGGCGGCGAGGGCGTTGCCGACCTGGTGCTCGCCGTACAGGCGCAGCGTCACCTCGGCGGAGCCGGTCGGGGTCGTCAGCCGGAACGCGGGGCGGCCGCCGGTGAGCCGGACGCCGGTGGCGCGCACGTCCGCGTCCTCGGACTCGCCGAAGAGCGTGACGCGCGCCCGGGTCCGGCCGGCCATGGCGCGCACCAGGCCGTCGTCCGCGTTGAGGACGGCGACGCCGCCCTCGGCCGCGGGCGGCAGCGCCTCGACGAGCTCGCCCTTGGCGGCGGCGATGGCCTCGCGGCCGCCGAACTCGCCGATGTGGGCGGAGCCGACGTTGAGGACGACGCCGATCGTGGGCGGGGTCAGGCCGGTGAGGTGGCGGATGTGGCCGATGCCGCGGGCCCCCATCTCCAGCACGAGGTAGCGCGTGGTCTCGTCGGCGCGCAGCGCCGTCAGCGGCAGCCCCAGTTCGTTGTTGTACGAGCCGGGGGTCCACTCGGTCGGCGCGGCGCGGCGCAGCAGCTGGGCGATGAGGTCCTTGGTGCTGGTCTTGCCGGCCGAGCCGGTAAGTCCGACGACCGTGGGGCCGAGCGTGCGCACCACGTGGCGCGCGAGGTCGCTCAGCGCCCGCGTGACGTCGTCGACGACGACGGAGGGCACACCGGTCGGGCGCGTGGCCAGCACGGCTGCCGCTCCCTGGGACACGGCGCTGGCGGCGAAGTCGTGGCCGTCGGCGCGGCTGCCCGGGAGCGCGGCGAAGAGCGAGCCGGGCTCGGCCAGGCGGGAGTCGATGACCACGGGCCCGGTGATGCGGGGTGGCCGCTCCGGTATGTCGTGCGGCACTCCCCGCACGACCGTGGTGAGCTCAGCAAGGGAAAGGGGGATCACTGCTGCGGGCCTCGCCTGGCGTTGTGAGTAGGTGACGGGTGGGCGGTGGAGGCGCGCTCGATGGCGGCGCGCAGCTCCTCACGGTCGTCGAAGGGCCGGATCACGCCGGCGATGTCCTGGCCGCGTTCGTGGCCCTTGCCGGCGACCAGGACGGTGTCTCCTGGTTCGGCCCGGGCGACGGCGGCGGCGATGGCCGCGGCGCGGTCCTCTTCGACCAGTACGGTGCCGCGCTCGTGGGTGGGGACCTCGGCGGCTCCGGCGAGCATGGCCGCCAGGATGGCCAGCGGGTCCTCCGAGCGCGGGTTGTCTGAGGTCAGCACGGCGGTGTCGGACAGCCGGGCCAGCGCGGCGCCCATGGCGGGGCGCTTGTGCGGGTCCCGGTCGCCGCCGCAGCCGAGCACGGCGTGGAGCCGGCCGGTGGTGACCTTGCGCAGGGCGTGGAGCACGGATTCCACGGCGTCGGGCTTGTGCGCGTAGTCGACGACGGCGAGGTAGGGCTGGCCGGCGTCGACGCGCTCCAGGCGGCCGGGCACGCCGGGGACGGCGGCGATGCCCTCGGCGGCGGTGCGCGGGTCGGTCCCGGCCGCGGCCAGGGCGGCGATGGCGGCGAGCGCGTTGGCGACGTTGAACGGCCCGGGCAGCGGGGCGGCGGCGGGCACGCGCACGCCGCCGGGGCCGACGGCGGTGAACGTGGAGCCGAGCGGGCCGAGTTCGACGTCCTCGGCGCGCCAGTCGGCGTCCGGGTGGCCCTCGGCTGAGAAAGTCGTGACGGGGATCCGCGCCTCGGCGGCGAGGCGGCGGCCGTACTCGTCGTCGGCGTTGACCACGCCCGCGCGGGCGCGCTCGGGGGTGAACAGCCGGGCCTTGGCCTGGAAGTAGTCCTCCATGTCGGGGTGGAAGTCCAGGTGCTCGGGGCTGAGGTTGGTGAAGACGGCGACGTCGAAGACGCAGCCGTCGACGCGGCCGAGCACCAGGGCGTGGCTGGAGACCTCCATGGTCAGGGCGCGCACGCCGCGCTCGCGCATGACGGCGAACAGCGCCTGCACCTCGGTGGCTTCGGGCGTGGTGCGCTCGGACTTGACGCGCTCGTCGCCGATGCGGGTCTCGACGGTGCCGATCAGGCCGGTCGGTTCGTCGCCCTTCGCCGCCTGGCGCAGCCCGCCCTCGATGAGGTAGGTGGTCGTGGTCTTGCCCGAGGTGCCGGTGACGCCGATGGTCAGCAGGTCCCTGCCGGGCTCGCCGTACAGGGCGGCGGCGAGGCCGCCCATGCGGGAGCGCGGGTCGTCCACGGTCAGGACGGGCAGGCCGGTGGCGGCGGCGCGCTCGCTGCCCGAGGGGTCGGTCAGCACGGCGGCGGCGCCGAGGCTGGCGGCCTGGGCCGCGAAGTCCGCGCCGTGGAAGCGGGCGCCGGGCAGCGCCACGTAGATGTCGCCGGGGAGCACGGTGCGTGAGTCGTGCGTGATGCCGGTGACCGGCCGTCCCGCGGCGGGCGCCTCGGTGCCGAGCAGGGCCGCGACGTCCGCGAGCGGGACGGGCCGCACGTGCCGCGGCCGGGGCGGTGCCGGGATGGCCGCCGCCGGGGGCGCGGGAGCCGTGGAAGAGGAGTGGTCTGCTCGGGACACGGCGGTGAGCGTACCCGGCGGGGTGGTGCTGGGGCGAAACGAGGTGCCACGGACCGTGCCGGTGGCCGGGCGGTCCTGTTCCCCGTTGACGATGGTTCTCACGTGCCTGGAGCTCCGCTCGATGCTTCTGGTGCTATTGGTGCGTGTGATGCGTCAGTGCTGCGCGGGTTCTGCGGGGACCCCGGGAGGTGCTACTCCGCGGGGTCGAAGGTGGTGGTCAGTCCCTCGAACTCCTCGCCGGACGGCGGGATCTGGAGCGCGGCGAGGGTGAATCTCATGACCTCGTTGAAGACCGGGCCGCATACCTCGCTGCCGTAGTAGCTGCCCTCGGTCGGGTTCTGCACGGCGCAGTAGACGGTGATGCGGGGGTCGTCGGCGGGCGCGAACCCGGCGAACGAGGAGGTGTAGCCGTTGTAGGTGCCGGTCTGCGGATCCACCCGGTTGGACGTGCCGGTCTTGCCCGCGACGCGGTAGCCGGGGATGGCGGCGGCGCCGCCGGTGCCCTGCGGATCGGTGACGACGGTCTCCAGCATGCGGGTCAGCTGGGTGGCCGTCCGCTCGCTGACGACGCGCTCCCGCTCCGGCTCGGGGGCGGGCCGGAACTCGCCGTCGGGGCCGGTCGTGCCGCGCACCAGCGAGGGTTCGACGCGGACGCCGCCGTTGGCGATGGTCGAGTACACCGAGGCGGCCTGGACGGCGTTGACCGACAGGCCCTGGCCGAACGGGATCGTGTACTGCTGCGAGGCGTTCCACTCCTCCGGCGGGGCGAGGATGCCGGGCGTCTCGCCGGGGAAGCCCAGGCCGGTGGGCTGGCCGAAGCCGAAGCGGGTCAGGTAGGAGTACAGGACCTCGTTGGCCTCCTGCTGGGTGTCGCCGAGTTCCTCGGCGGCCAGGATGGTGCCGATGTTGCTCGACCGGGCCAGCACGCCGGCGAGCGTGAGGTAGTACGTCTCGTGGTTGTGGTCGTCGGCGAAGTTGCGGTCCGCGCGCGGCAGGCGGTTGGGCACGGTGACGTGGGTGTCGGGCGTGGCGGCGCGCTCCTCCAGCACGGCGGCCATGGTGGCGACCTTGCTGGTGGAGCCGGGTTCGAAGGCGTCCTGGAGCGCGGGGTTGCCCAGCCGACCGGGGTCGGCGGCGGAGATGTCGTTGGGGTCGTAGCCGGGTGCGGAGGCCAGGGCCAGGATCTCACCGGTGACGGTGTCCTGGACGACGACGTAGCCGCTGTCGGCGCCGGACTCCTCGACCTGCTCGGTGATGGCGTGCTGCGCGGCCCACTGGATGTCGCGGTCGAGAGTGAGGGCGACGTCGGTGCCGGGCACCGGCGGCTGCTCGGACTCGCCCGCGGTCGGCACCCGCCGGCCGCCGGACTGGGCGTAGGTGATGGTGCCGTCCTCGCCGGAGAGCTGGTCGTCGAGGCTGGCCTCCAGGCCGCCCGCGCCGTGGTCCTCGGCGTTGACGAAGCCGAGCACGGCGGCGGCGAGGTCGCCGTTGGGATAGACGCGCTTGGCGTTCTCCTCGGAGAAGACGCCGGCGAGCACCTGGGTGCCGGTGCCCTTGGACTCCTGCTGGGCGAGGTTGGCCCGCAGGTCCTGGATCTGGCGCCAGGTCTGCGGGGTCTGCTCGCGGGCGAGCACGACGTGCCGGGTGCTGGTGTCGCTGAGCAGCCGGGTGAGGTCGGCCTCGTCGCGGCCGAGGATGGGGGCCAGCAGCGCGGAGGCCTGGGCGGGTGCGTCGGGGATGCCCGTCTGCTCCTCGGTGAACAGGTACGGGTCGGCGGTGATGTCGTAGGCGTCGACGGTCGTGGCCAGGGCGACGCCGTTGCGGTCGGTGATGTCGCCGCGCTCGGCGGTCAGCGGCACCTCGACGTACCGGTTCAGCTGGGCCTGCTCGGCATACGAGGCGGCGTCCACGGCCTGGACCTGGAGCAGCCGGACGGAGAAGACCAGCATGACGAGCGTCAGGCCGACGCCGATGAGCCGGAGCCGGGGGCGGGGGTTGCCCAGGCGCAGCGCGCCGCCACCGGGGCGGCTGCCGGACGGCCGGGGTCTGCGGGGGCGCGGAGGGCCCTGCGGGGTGCGGGCGGTCACGGTGCGGGCTCCTCGGTGGCGGGCTCGGGCTCGCCGAGGACCGAGCCGTCCGGCTGGAGGAAGGCGGGCGGCCCGGCGGGGACCAGGCCCAGCTCGCGGGCGCGTTCGGCGAGCGCCTCGGGCGCGGAGTAGGCGTCGACCTCGGTGCGGAGTTCCTGCCGTTCGTCGGCGAGTTCCTGGGTCTGGCGGCGCAGCTCGCTGAGCTCGAACGAGCCCTGGTTGAGCGAGGCGTTCAGGAACAGCAGGGTCAGCATGCCCAGGCCCAGGAGCACGACGATGAGCAGGACGAACGGGGTGCGCGCCGCTCCGGAGCCCGCCTGGCCGGCTCCGGAGCCGGCCAGGCGGGCCAGGCGCAGGCGCGCCGGGAACGGGGAGCGTTCAGGCATCGACGGCCTCCCTGACGCGTTCGGCGGCGCGCAGGCGGGCGGGCGCGGCGCGCCGGTTGGCGGCGGTCTCCTCGGGTGCGGGCCGCTCGGCGCCGCGGGTCAGCAGGCGCAGCCGCGGCTGGTACCGCTCGGGCACGACCGGCAGGCCCGGCGGCGCGGTGCTGGTGGCCTGCGCGGCCAGGGCCCGCTTGACCATGCGGTCCTCGAGCGAGTGGTAGGAGAGGACGGCGATCCGGCCCCCGACCACGAGGGCGGCGAGCGCGGCGGGAAGGGCCCGCTCGAGCGCGGCGAGTTCGCCGTTGACCTCGATGCGCAGCGCCTGGAACGTCCGCTTGGCGGGGTTGCCGCCGGTGCGCATCGCGGCCTGCGGCAGCGCCTCGCGGATGAGGGCGACGAGGCGGGCGCTGCTGGTCAGCGGCTGCCGCGCGCGCTCGGCGACGATGGCGTCCGCGATGCGGCGGGCGTGGCGCTCCTCGCCGTACTCGCGCAGCACGCGGGTGAGTTCGCTCGCCGGGTAGGTGTTGAGAACGTCGGCCGCGCTGAGACCCGTGGTCGGGTCCATGCGCATGTCCAGCGGCGCGTCCTGGGCGTAGGCGAAGCCGCGTCCGGCCTCGTCCAGCTGCATGGACGACACGCCCAGGTCGAAGAGGACGGCGTTCACCCGGGGGGTGCCCAGGCGGGACAGCACGGCGGGCAGCTCGTCGTAGACGGCGTGCTGGAGCGTTACCCGGTCGCCGTGGCGCGCCAGGCGCGCACGGGCCAGGCGCAGCGCCTCGGGGTCGCGGTCGAGCCCGATGAGCCGCAGCCCGGGGAAGGCGTCGAGGAGCGCCTCGGCGTGACCGCCCAGGCCGAGCGTGCAGTCGACGGCCGTGGCGTCCGGGCCGTGCAGCGCCGGCCCCAGCAGCTCCAGGCAGCGCTGGAGCATGACGGGGTGATGCCGGACGTCCGGCGGCCGGTCGTTGCTGGTCGTCATGGGCCTTCCGGGAGGTGAGGTCGTGAGACGCGAAGACGGCGGGCCCGGGGCCTTCCACTGCGCGTCACCCTAGCCCACCTGTTTCGCCGGTCAATCACCGTGGTCCTTTTGAGGCGTTCCGCCCGGCGGCAGGCGCCGGGCGGGTCAGGGGCGGGTGAGGTGCATCACCTCGTGCGTGCGTGTACTCAGGTCCGCGGGGCGCCGGGGCGGTGCGGACGCGGCGGAACGCGCCGGGCGCGTACTACCGTCATCGCATGCGAACGGTTATCGATGAGCTGGTCAGCGCCAACCGGCGGTACGCGGCGGAGTTCGAGCCCCCGGGCATAGACGCGCGTCCCGCGCGGCGCGTCGCCGTGGTGGCGTGCATGGACGCCCGGCTCGATCTCCACGCCGCCCTCGGACTCTCACTGGGCGACTGTCATACCATCAGAAATGCTGGCGGCGTGGTGACGGACGACGTCATTCGTTCGCTCACGATCAGTCAGCGTGCCCTGGGCACCCGCGCGGTGGTGCTGATCCACCACACGGGCTGCGGTCTGCTCGACCTCACCGAGGACTTCCGGCACGAACTGGAGCGCGAGGTGGGGCAGAAGCCCAACTGGGCCGTCGAGTCCTTCACCGACACGGAGCAGGACGTCCGGCAGTCCATGGCCAGGGTGCGGACCTCCCCGTTCCTTCTTCACACGGAGGACGTGCGCGGGTTCGTCTTCGACGTCGCGACCGGGCTGCTGACGGAGGTCGACCCCGCCGGTCCGCCCGCCCGGTGACGTGCGGACACGGTTGTGTGAAGAATTGCTTGCGGGAGGCAACCGGCCGGCGTGAAACCGGTGTCGGTGACTGACGGGCACCGGGCCGCGTCCAGACGGCGCCGGGCGAGGGAGACGGGCCGAGGAGGGCCGGGTGACGACCTATGAGCAGCAGTCCGCGTTCACGGGGCTGAGCACCACCGCTAACCAGGTGCGCCGGGCGGTGGAGAGCGTGATCGAGGGCAAGCCCGAGGTCGTGCGGCTGTCGCTGACGGTACTGTTTGCCGGGGGGCACCTGCTGCTGGAGGACGTGCCGGGTGTCGGCAAGACGATGCTGGCCAAGGCGCTGGCGCGGTCGATCGACTGCTCGGTGCAGCGCATCCAGTTCACGCCTGACCTGCTGCCGTCGGACATCACCGGCGTCAGCGTCTACGACCAGGAGCGCCAGGAGTTCGAGTTCAAGCCGGGGGCGGTGTTCGCGCAGATCGTCATCGGCGACGAGATCAACCGCGCCTCGCCCAAGACGCAGTCGGCGCTGCTGGAGTCGATGGAGGAGCGGCAGGTCACGGCGGACGGCCGCACCTACGAGCTGCCCAGCCCCTTCATGGTGATCGCCACCCAGAACCCGGTGGAGATGGAGGGGACCTACCCGCTGCCCGAGGCACAGCGGGACCGCTTCATGGCCCGGATCTCCGTCGGCTACCCCAGCGCCGAGGCGGAGATGCGGATGCTGGAGTCGCACGGCGGGTACTCGCCGCTGGACGCGATGCGTCCCGCCACGCACGCCCAGGAGATCGCCAAGCTGATCCAGTCGGTGCGCGACGTGCACGTGTCCGACTCGGTGCGCCGGTACGTCGTGGACCTCATCACCGGCACGCGCACGCATCCCGAGCTGCGCCTGGGCGCCTCCCCCCGCGCCACCCTGCACCTGCTGCGCGCCGCCAAGGCGGCGGCCGCGCTGGCGGGGCGGGGCTTCGTGCTTCCCGACGACGTGCAGAGCGTGGCCGTGCCCGTGCTGGCGCACCGGCTGCTGCCGACGGCGCAGGCACAGATGAACCGGCACACCACGGAGCACCTGGTCGCTGACATCGTCCGCCGGACCTCGGTACCGGACCCGTACGCGGCGCAGCGGCTGCGGGGGATGTGATGGCCCTGCCCGGCCCGGCCGGCGCCGGCGCGGATGACCGTGGCCCGCTGCGGGCAGCGTTCAGCGGGCTGACGACCCGCGGCAGGTCGTTCCTCGCGGCCGGCGGCGCGGCAGCGGCCTGCGCGTACCTGCTGGGGCAGTCGGACCTGCTGCGCGTCGGCGCGCTGCTGGTGGCACTGCCGCTGCTGTGCGTGGTGATCGTCCACCAGACGCGCAGCCGGGTCGCGGCGGCGCGGCGGCTGACGCCCGCGCGCGTGGACGCCGGCACGGACGCACGGGTGCACCTGCGCGTGGAGAACGTCGCCCGCGTCCCCAGCGGGATGCTGCTGCTCCAGGACCGCCTGCCGTACGCGCTGGGGCCGCGGCCGCGGTTCGTGCTCGACCGGATCGAGCCAGGGGAGCGGCGGGAGGTCACCTACCGGGTGCGGTCCGACCAGCGCGGCCGGTACCCGATCGGTCCGCTCCAGCTGCGGCTGGCCGACCCCTTCGGCATGGTCGAGCTGACGCGGTCGTTCCACTCCTACGACATGATGACGGTGCTGCCCCGGGTCGAACCGCTGCCGCCGGTGCGGCTCGGCGGCGACGCGGCCGGCGGGGACGACGGCGCGGGCCGCACCGTCGCGGTCAGCGGCGCCGACGACATCATCCCGCGCGAGTACCGGCACGGCGACGACCTGCGGCGCGTGCACTGGCGCTCCACGGCGCACCGCGGAACGCTGATGGTGCGGCGCGAGGAACAGCCGGTGCGGGCGCACTGCACCATCCTGCTGGACACCCGGCGCGTGGCGTACGCCGGCGCCGGGCCGGGCTCGCCGTTCGAGCGGGCGGTGTCGGGCGCGGCCTCGGCGGTGCGGCACCTGGTGGAACGGGACTACGTGGTCCGGCTCGTCACCGAGACCGGGCTCCAGCTGCCGGGGCCGGAGACACACGCCTCCGGCGGCGAGGTCCTCGACCTGATCATGGACGCGCTCGCGCTCATCGACCACTCGGCCGAGACCGGCCTGGACGGCGCCGGGACGGCGCTGCGCGGCGCGGACAGCGGGCTGATCGTGGCGTTCCTCGGCGCCGTGGACCGCACCCAGAACGAGGTGCTCGGGCGGCTGCGGCAGCGGGCCACGGGCTCGGTGGCCTTCGTGGCCGCCGGGCAGGTCGACCCGGGCCTGGAGGCGACGCGGCTGGAGCGGCTGCGCGCATCGGGCTGGACGGCGCTGCCGCTCCAGCCCGGCGTGCCGCTGGGCCAGCTGTGGCAGCAGGCGGCGCAGGAACTCGCGGTACGCGGCGGGGGACGGTCATGAGCTACGGAACGACGGGCGCCCGGACGGGCGGGGCACTGCGGAGCGGGCTCCGGCTCGCGGGCGCCGCGTGGCTGGCCACGATGGCGGCGGCGAGCGCGCTGCTGCCGCTGGTCACGACGCGCGGCTGGCTGGTGGAGGCGGGAGCGCTGCTCGCCGCGCAGACCGCCACCGGGCTCGGGCTGCGGTGGCGCGAGCTGCCCCGGGCGGTGGTCGCGGCCGGCCAGGCGCTGGTGTCCCTGGTGCTGCTGACGGCCATGACCGTGCCGGACGAGGCGCTGGCCGGGCTGGTCCCGGGCCCGGAGGCGTTCGGGGAGCTGGGCGTCCTGCTGGACGCCGGGGCCGACGACATCGGCCGGTACGTGGCGCCCGCCCCGGTGACCGACGGGATACGGCTGATGCTGCTGGGCGGCGTGCTGCTCGTCGGGCTGCTCGTGGACATCCTGGCCGTCACGCTGCGCGCGGCGGCGGCGTCGGGGCTGCCGCTGCTGGCGATGTACTCGGTGGCGGCGGGCGTCAGCCCCGGGGAAGACGCCTGGCCGTACTTCCTGTGCGCCGCCGCGGGCTACCTGCTGCTGGTGCTGGCCGAGGGCAGGGACCGGCTGGCCCGGTGGGGGCGGTACTTCCCCGCCCCGGGCCCGCCGGCGCTGGGCGCCGCGTCCGGCCCCCGGGTACGCACCGGCCGGCGCATCGGCGCGCTCACCCTCGGCGTCGCCGCCGTCACGCCGCTGCTGCTGCCGGGGCTCGGTGACGGGCTGCTCGGCCTGAACGAGCGGGACGGCGCCGGCCGGGAGCGGCAGCAGGACATCACGGCCGTCAACCCCGTCGTGGCGCTGCAAGACCACCTCAACCAGCCGGAGGACCGGCCGGTCCTGGACTACCGGACCGACGCGCCCGACCCGGGAGACCTGTACCTGCGGCTGATCGCGCTGGACGAGTTCGACGGGGAAGCGTGGCACTCCTCTGAGTGGCACGAGTCCGGCCAGCCCGCGCCGCCCTGGCCGGTACCGGGGCTCACCCAGCCCGGCCCGGACACGGTCACCACGAGGATCCAGGCGCGCCAGGGCTACGCGCAGACCTCGCTGCCCGTGCCCTACCCGGCGGTCAGCGTCATCGGCAACGGCACGTGGCTGTCCGGCTGGCTGTACGACCGGGGCTCGCAGACCCTCGTCTCCCCCGACCCGGAGGCCACCGTGGCGGGCCGCTCGTGGGAGGTGACCCACCGCGTGCCGGACACCTCGCCCGAGACGCTGGCGAACGCGCCGCGTCCCCCCGACGAGGTGCTCGACTACTACACGCGGGTGCCGGACAGCCTGCCTCCCGAGGTGCGGGAGACCGCCCTGTCGGTGACCGAGGGCGCGGCCAGCGACTACGAGCGGGCCGTGGCACTCCAGGAGTGGTTCACGCGCGACGGCGGCTTCCGCTACGACACCTCCGTGGCCTCGGGCTCCGGCAGCGAGGCGATCGTGAACTTCCTCAACGACCGTGAGGGGTTCTGCGTCCACTTCGCCTTCACCATGGCGGCCATGGCCCGCACCCTGGACATCCCGGCCCAGGTCGCGGTCGGCTTCACTCCCGGCCAGCGGCAGCCGGACGGCTCCTATGAGGTCGGCATCCACAACGCGCACGCCTGGCCGGAGCTGTACTTCGAGGGCGTCGGCTGGGTCCGCTTCGAGCCGACGCCCGGCCAGGGCACCACACCGGACTACACGCGCCCCGAGGAGGACCCCGTCTCCCCGGACCCGAGCCAGCGGCCGGAGGAGACCGAGCGCCCGGAGGACGAGGAGACCGCGCCTGAGCCGTCGCCGACCCCCAGCCCGGAGCAGCCCGAGGGGTGCGACCCGGTGACGGGCGAGTGCGCGGACGACGCGCAGCCGCGGACCCCGGAGAGCGACGACGACGGCGCCGGGCTGGCCGTGTCGTGGCCCCTGGTACTGGGCGGCGGCGGAGGGCTGCTGGCCGTGGCGCTGGCGATGAGCCCGCTGCTGTGGCGGCGCCGGGGCCGGGCGCGGCGGCTGGGCGCGGAGACGGGGGCGCTGCCCGCCTGGCGGGAGCTGACCGACACGGCGTGGGACTTCGGTGTGACGCCCGTGGTCTCCGAGACGCCGCGGCAGGCGGCCCAGCGGATCGTGCGGGTCCGGGGGCTTGAGGGGGAGAGTGCGGCGGCCGTCCACCGCGTGGCGGACGCCGTGGAGTACGAGCTGTACGCGCCGGGCGGCGCGGGCGCCAGCGGCCAGCTGGCCGCCGACGTGCGGGCGGCAAGCGACGGCATGCGGGCCGCTTCGGGGCGGTGGGAGCGGCTGCGGGCATTGCTGCTGCCGCGTTCCGCCATGCGGGTGATGCACGCCGCGGCGGCGCGGCGGATCGCGCTCACCGAGCGGCTCGGCGCCACGCTCCGGCGGGCCCTGCCGGGCCGGCGGGGGCACGCGGCCTGACGCCCCCTGGCACCGCCCAGGGGGGTCGCTGGAAGGTGCTGTCCCCTGCCCGCGCCAGCGCGCGGGCAGGGGCAGAAGACGGTTGTGGGAGGGCCCCTTCGGCTCAGGGGCCCTCCCACCACTGAGAAGACTCAGAACGTGGCCGCGCGGACGCGGAGCGTTCAGATGGAGAGCGTTCAGTCGCCCTGCTCGTCGCGGCGCCGCTGCCAGCGCTGCTCAATGCGGTCCATCATCGAGCGGCGCTGCCGCTGCGGCTTGCTCCGGCCGCCCACGCGGCCGCTGGGGCCCTGCACGCCGGGCGGCGGCGACTTGCGCCAGGCCGTCACGCCGACGGCGGCGCAGCCAAGCATGATCAGGAAGCCCACCACACTCAGCCACACCTGCTGGGCGACCATGCCGCCCATCAGGAGTGCGATACCCAGCAGGAATCCGGCAACCGCCTGGTAGACCCGCTTGCGGGAGTACGTGCGCAGCTCATTGCCCTCAAGCGCCGTCGCGAATTTGGGATCTTCGGCGTAGAGCGCTCGCTCCATCTGTTCGAGCATGCGCTGCTCGTGATCCGAGAGCGGCACGGAGTCCTCCTACTCGTCGGTCGCGGTGGCGACCGGATCCGACTCTTTCAGGATAGGCAGGGAAACCTCCCTGTGAAACCCACCCCTGTACGCCAATTTCGCCCACCAGACGGTGGCCCGCCGGAGCAGTGCGGGCTGGTCATGTTGTCCTTCCCGCGCCAACCGAGGGTCATTCCCGATGATACGAGGAGCTACGGCCGTTCCGGCAGCTCGGCCAGCACGTGCAGCTCGGCGGCGATGGCGCGGAATGCCGGCTCGGTGGCGGCCTCCGCCTCCAGCCGGGTCAGCGAGCGCAGTGCCTCCGGCTGGGCGTCCACCAGCGAGCCCGGCACCAGGTCGGCGAAGATACGGACTCCGTGGATCTCGCCGGGCACCAGG
Source organism: Streptomyces sp. 7-21 (assembly GCF_016741785.1). GTDB lineage: Bacteria > Actinomycetota > Actinomycetes > Streptomycetales > Streptomycetaceae > Streptomyces. The sequence continues at coordinate 269,243 of NZ_JAERRL010000005.1, read as the reverse complement.
CCAGCGTCGCGGACCAGCGACGTCAGCTCCTCGGCGGTGAACCGGTGCGGCACCGGGTCGGCCTCCCCCCAGCGGCCCGACGGGTCACGCAGCGCGTGGACCGCGTCGTCGAAGCGGCCCGCCAGCGCACGGGCCAGGACCGTGCCGCCCGCGCCGGCCGCGAGCAGGCTCAGCGTCCCGCCGGGGCGCAGCGCGCCCGTCACGGCGCGCATGGCCGCCGCGGGAGCCTCCACGTGCTCCAGCACCCCGTGGCACAGCACCAGGTCATACCCGGCGCGCGCCGCCACCTCGGGCAGGTCACGGGTGTCCCCCTGCACGCCGCGCACGCTCCCCTCGGCCACGCCGGCCTCCGCCGCCCGGCGCTCGAGGGCGAACAGCGCGTTGGGGCTGGGGTCGACGACGGTGACGCGGTGGCCGAGCCGCGCGATGGGAACGGCGAAACTGCCGCTGCCGCCGCCCGTGTCCAGAACGTCCAGCGACTGCCGGGCCCGGGCGCGGGCGCGCGCTTCGAGGGCGCGGCGCAGCGCCTCCCAGACGACTCCGGACCGCAGCGCCGCGTGTCGTCCCGGCGGCGATCCCGGCACGGACACCGGCGACGCGCCCGCGGGGCGGCGCGTGCTCGTTTCTGGGGGCATGGCGGGCGGCTCCTTCAGGGGTCGTCGCCTGGGCGGCAGGCCTTCGGTGGCCTGCGCTAAGCCTACGACGCCGCCGGCCCCAGCGGCCCGTCCTCACCGCGCAGCACCGGCTGGCGCAGCAGCATGCCCTCGACCAGCCGCAGGAAGTAGGCGGCGGCCCTGGTCAGTTCCGCCGCGTCACGCTGCCCGGCCACGCCGCGTATGCCCGCCTCGATCCTGGCGCGGCGCTCGGCGCTGGCGGAGAACAGCCTGCTCCACTCGGACAGTTCCGGAGCGATCTCGGGCAGCACCTCCCACACGCTGCGGATCCGCCGGCGGCCGCGCGGCGTCGTCTCCGGGCGGCCGCGCACCGCCAGCACGGCCGCCGCCGTGCGCAGCGCGGCGAGGTGGGCCGCGACATACGCCTCCTGCGGGTCGGACAGCGCCGACGCCTCCTCAACTCCCCGCTCGGCCTGGGCGAGCAGGTCGAGCGCCGCAGGGGGAGCGGGCGCCCTGCGGGGCACCGGGTGCACATCAGTCGGAAGTCCGGTCATGACGAGCCTCCAGTCGTCAACCAGCGGTGCGCCGCTGGCGGTCTTCGCATCTGAGCACATGGTGAACCATGGCACTGACAATCCGGCCGCCGAGCGCGCGCACCGCCACATCCGCGTCCCTGCTCTTTGCGCTCGCGGTCCCCCGCTTGGCCCCGCGCGCAGCCCTGGGCGCGGCCCGCGGAACCGGAAAGGCCGCACACGGCGCCGCCACACGACGGGGCGGGCAACCGGAAGCCCTCCCGGCTTCCCGGCTGCCCGCCGTCTCCCCCTCCCCCCTCGGCGGCGCGGGCCGGTGCAGTCCGCCGCCCCGTGCCGGCGGTCCGCACCGGACCTCGTCCGTCACGGGTGAGCCTGCCGGAAGGCGGAGCGCCGTCTCATCCGCACGCCTACTCATCTGAGTACTCAGGCGTGGCGGCGGGTGCCTGAGTACCCTCGCCGGCCCGCCGTCCGCACGGCGGAGGCCCGGGGCTTCGCGTGCGTGCGAAAAGCCCCGGGCCCCAAGCCGCTGGCCCGCCGGTCAGTACGCCGGGCCGCCGCCGTACGGATGGCCGTGCCCCGGGGAGTGCCCCGGGGAGCCGTACCCCTCGTCGCCGGCGTACGGGTCCGGCTGCTGCGGCGGATAACCGTACGACGCGGCGTCGTCCGCCGGCGCGGCATCACGCTGCTGCGGCATCCACACGCCGCCGGGCGGCGTCTCGGTGTAGGTCTCCGGGTACGGCTGCGGGGCCGCCTGCGCGTACTCACCGGGCTCACCGGGGCCGGGGCCCCACCCTGGTTCGGGCCCGCCGTACGGCGCCTGCTCCCCCAGCGGGTCCCCGGCGTAGCCGGACTGGGCGGGGAACGTCTCGGTCGCGTAGTCCGGGTACGTGCCTGCCGCGGGCTCCGCCGGGGTGCCCGCGCCGCCGATGTAGGGGTCCGAGTACGCCGCGTAGATACCGCCGCCGTCGCTGCCGGCGTACGCGGCGGCATACGGCTCGGCGTACGGCTGCTCCGGCTGGTGATCCGGCTCCTGGCCGCCGTAGCCGGGCCCGGCCCCGTACGGCTCGCCCGGCGGGTAAGGCGGCGGGTCCTGGGGCGGCGCGCCGGCCGGGCCCTGCGCCGCCGTGAGATCCACGCCGTCCGCGGGGGTGTCCGCCGGGGAAGCCGCCGGGTCGCCGGGCGCGGGCCCCGCCGGGGTGTCCGCGTAGCCCTCCGCCGGGGTGTCCGCGTAGCCGTCTGCGGGAGTATCCGCAGGGGTGCCGGCCGGGCCGTAGCCGTCGTACCCGGCGGCGTCGGACAGCGGGTCGTCAGCGAGCGGCTCCAGCGGCCGCATCTCCTTGGGCGGGCTGGGGGCGGGCGGGTCCTGCCGCTTGCCGTCGCGCCTGCGGCGGCTCGTGCCGGGCTTGCCGCCCAGCGCCCAGCCGGTGGAGAAGCCGCGGCGGAAGGAGAGCGTGACGAAGGTCTGGCCGACCGCGAACCCCGCGGCGCCCACGGCGATCACAGGAACCGAGGGCAGCACCACGCCGAGAACGACGAGGAGGAAGCCGAAGAAGGCGACCAGCCGCCAGCGCAGCCTCGCCTTGTACTGCAGCAGCACTTCCCCGAGGAGCCACAGGGCGACGATTCCGAACGCGACGTAGAGGACCGTCCAGCCCATGTACGCCCCTCTCTGCTCATGTCCGCTGGTGCAGACCGAGGTTCTTGTAGACGTCCAGCGTGGCCGTGGAGTGACTCGATGTGTTCAGCGTGATGAAGTGCAGCCCGGGGATGTCTTCCTCCATCAGCCGCGCACACAGCTCCGTGGCGAATTCGATCCCGACCGAGCGTACCGCCAACGGGTCGTCCTTGACCGCGAGGATGCGGTTTTCCAGCTCGGGCGGGAACGTGGCGTTGCTCAGCTGCTTGAAACGCTCGATCTGCCGGATCTGCGTGATCGGCATGATCTCGGGAATGATCGGCGTCTCGCAGCCCGCGGCGGCCACCCGGTCGCGCAGCCGCAGGTAGTCCTCGGGGTAGAAGAACATCTGCGTGATGGCGAAGTCGGCCCCCGCCCGGCACTTGTTGACGAAATGCCGGATATCGGTGTCCCAGTCGGTCGACCGCGGGGGCATCTCGGGAAACGCCGCGACGCCGACGCAGAAATCTCCTGATTCCTTGATGAGCCGGACCAGTTCCGCGGCGTATGTCACGCCCTGCGGATGCGGGGTCCACTCCCCCATCGGATCGCCCGGCGGGTCGCCGCGCAGCGCCAGCATGTTCCTGATGCCGGCCGCGGCGTACTGGCCGATGATGTTCCGCAGCTCGGCCACGGAGTGGTTGACCGCCGTCAGGTGGGCGACGGGAGTGAGCGTCGTCTCCGTGGCGATACGCTCGGTCGCCCGCACCGTGCGCTCACGGGAGGAACCGCCCGCCCCGTAGGTCACGGAGACGAACGTCGGCCCGAACGCCTCGACGCGGCGGATCGCATTCCACAGCGTCCGCTCCCCCTTCTCCGTCCGGGGAGGCGTGAACTCGAAGGAGTACGAGCGCTCACCCGCGGCGAGCAGCTCTCGCACGGTCCGGGCACGACGCGCCATCGTGCTGGGCATCCCTAGGGCCATAATCCGCAGGTTACCCCCACCCGCCAGGCCACATCCCGGCGCCCGGAGGCACCCGTGCGCACCGGGGGGCGCTCACAGCGGGCGCTCCCGCAGCCGCGCGGCCAGCTCGGCCGCGGCGGCGCCGGGGTCGTCCGCCTCGGTCAGCGCCCGGACGACCACGACACGGCGGGCGCCCGCGTCCAGCACCGGCTCCAGCGTGGACGCGTCGATGCCGCCAATGGCGAACCACGGCACGCGCGGCCGCCGCTCCGCCGCGTACCGCACCAGGGACAGCCCCGGCGCGGGCCGCCCGGGCTTGGTCGGCGTCGGCCAGCACGGGCCCGTGCAGAAGTAGTCCACGGCGGGGTCGCCGAGCGCCGCGTCGACCTCCGCCTCGGCGTGCGTCGACCTGCCGATCACGATGTCCGGGCCCAGCAGGGCACGGGCCGCCGCGACCGGCAGGTCGCCCTGGCCCAGGTGCAGCACGTCCGCGCCCGCCGCGTGCGCCACGTCGGCGCGGTCGTTGACCGCGAGGAGCGCGCCGTGACGGGCGCACGCCTCGGCGACGACCGCGAGGTGCTCCAGCTCCTCGCCCGCCTCCAGCGGCCCGCCGGGCCCCTTGTCGCGCAGCTGCACGATGTCGACGCCGCCGGCGAGCACCGCGTCGAGGAACTCCGGCAGGTCGCCCTGCCGCCGGCGCGCGTCGGTGCACAGGTACAGCCGCGCGCCGGCGAGGCGGGCGCGGACGTCCGTCACACGGCCAGCGCCTGCGCCCTGCGCTTCACCTCCGTCCCGCGGTTCTCCCGCAGCGCCTGCGTGGGCGTGCCCGGCAGGCTGTCGTCCGGGGTGAACAGCCACTCCAGCATCTCCTCGTCCGTGAACCCGTCGTCTCTCAGCAGCGTGAGCGTACCGACGAGGCCCTTGACGATCTTGTCCCCGTCGAGGAAGTCGGCGGGGACCATCAGGACGCCGTTCTCCCCGCGGCGCACCGCGATCAGCTGGCCTTCCTTGACGAGCTGGCGGACGCGGGTCACCGGGACGCCGAGCCGCTCGGCGACGTCGGGCAGGGTGAGCCAGGAGGGGACGAGGGCATCGGTCTTCGGATCGATCTCGGTCACGTGTCCAGCCTGCCATCCGCCACCGGCAGCCGTCAGCGGACAGCGGCCTTCAGGGGGACCGACGGGTCGGCGGCGCGCGCCGGATCGAGCGCCGCGCCCGCGGCCATCAGCTTCCTGCCCTGCGTGAGGTCGCGCGGCCTGCCGACCGCGAGGACGGCGGTGAGCCTGCCCTCACGCAGCCAGCACGCCGTCCACGCCGCCTCCTCGGGCGAGCCGCGCCACAGCAGCTCGTCGCCGGGCTCGTGCAGCCCGGCGTACTGGACGTGGCGGCCGAACTGCTCCGACCAGAAGTAGGGGACGGGATCGTGGCGCGCACCGTCGCGGCCGAGCACCCCGGCCGCGACGGTGCGCGGCCCGGTCAGGGCGTTGTCCCAGTGCTGGACCAGCAGCCGCCGCCGGTAGCGGGCCGACGGGTAGGAGGCGCAGTCGCCGGCCGCCCAGACGCCGGGCGCTCCCGCGCGCAGCCGCTCGTCCGCCAGGACCGATCCGTCGTCAGCCAGCGGGATGCCCGAGCCGGCGAGCCAGCCGGTCGCCGGCCGCGAGCCGACGCCGACGAGAACGGCACCGGCGGCGATCACGGTGCCGTCGGCGAGCTCCACCTCGCCGCCCCTGGCGCCGTTCCCGGCCCTGACCGCCCGAACCCGCGAGCCGGTGAGCAGCCGGACGCCCGCCTCCTCGTACCAGCGGTGCATCGGCGCGGTCACCTCGGCCGGGAGCGCGCCGTGCAGCGGGTGGCTGGCGGCCTCGACGACGGTGACCTGGCAGCCGGCGGCGCGGGCCGCCGTGGCCGCCTCGGCGCCGATCCAGCCGGCGCCCGCGATCACCAGGGCGAGCCGCTCGTCGAGCGCGCCCCGCAGCCGCCGGGCATCGTCCAGGGTGCGCAGCACGTGCACGCCAGGCACGCCGGCCGTGCCGGGCAGCGTGACGGCCTCGGCCCCGGTGGCCAGCACCAGGTGGTCGTAGGGCTCGGGCCCGGCGTCGGTATCGAGCACGCGCGCCGCGGTGCGCACGCCGGTGGCGGTGGTCCCCAGGCGCGTCTCGACGCCGAGCGCAGCGAGGTCCACGCCGAGTTCCGGCCCCGCGTCCGCGCTGGCCGTGCCGAGCAGGACCTCCTTCGACAGCGGCGGCCGGTCGTAGGGCGGGTGCGGCTCGGCGCCGACCAGGATCACCCGGCCCTGCCAGCCCTGCTGCCTCAGCTCGGCGGCGGTCTGGACCCCGGCCAGGCCGGCGCCGGCGATGACGACGCGTTCTTCGGTCACGGCGCCCAGCGTACGGGCGCCCCGCCGGCCCGTCGCCGCCCGGCTCGTCGCCCGGCCCGGCGGCACCCGTACTAGGCTGGCCGCGTAAGACATGCACGGGAGCCCGGCGCACCGGGCTGAGAGGGAGGCTGCGCGGCCTCCGACCGTAGGAACCTGATCCGGGTCATGCCGGCGAAGGGAGAAGCCGCGTGAGCACGCGCACGCACAGCGGCGGCCATGCCGCGCTCGACGTCCTGGTCATCGGCGGTGGTGTCATCGGCCTGGTCACGGCCTGGTACGCGGCGCGGCGCGGGCTGCGCTGCGCCGTCGCCGACCCCGGGCCGGGCGGCGGCGCCGCGGAGGTCGCTGCGGGGATGCTGGCCGCCGTCACCGAGCTGCACCACGGCGAAGAGGCGCTGCTCGACCTCAATCTGGCCTCCGCCGCCCGCTATCCGGACTTCGTGGCGGCGCTGGAGGACGCCGCGGGGACGGGCGTCGGCTACCGGGCGTGCGGCACGCTCGCGGTCGCGCTCGACGCCGACGACCGCGCGCTGCTGCGTGAGCTGCACGCGCTCCAGGAGCGCTGCGGCCTGCGTACCCAGTGGCTGACGGGCCGTGAGTGCCGCCGGCTGGAGCCGATGCTCGCGCCCGGCGTGCGGGGCGGGCTGCGCGTGGACGGCGACCACCAGGTGGACCCGCGGCGGCTGGTGGCGGCGCTGCTGACGGCCTGTGAGCGGGCGGGCGTGGTGTTCCACCGCGCGCTCGCGCGTCAGCTGACGGTGGCACACGGCCGCGCCGCCGGCGCGGTGCTGGCGGACGGCACGGCCGTCGCGGCGGGCGCCGTGGTGCTGGCCGCCGGGTGCCGCAGCGGCGAACTGGCGGGGGTGCCGGCGGAGGTGGTGCCGCCGGTCCACCCGGTCAAGGGACAGATCCTGCGGCTGCGCGTGCCGCCGGCGCATGCGCCGTTCCTGGCGCGGACGGTGCGCGCTGTGGTGCGCGGCAGCCAGGTGTACCTGGTACCGAGAGAGGACGGTGAGCTCGTGATCGGCGCCACCACCGAGGAGCGCGGCTGGGACACGACCGTCACCGCCGGCGGCGTCTACCAGCTGCTGCGGGACGCGCACGAGCTGGTGCCGGGGCTGACGGAGCTGCCGCTGACGGAGTGCCGCGCCGGCCTGCGGCCCGGCTCGCCCGACAACGCGCCGCTGCTCGGCCCGAGCGGCCTGGACGGGCTGTATCTGGCGACCGGCCACTACCGCAACGGGGTGCTGCTGGCGCCGCTGACCGGCGAGGTGCTGGCCGAGTGCGTGACGGGCGGCGGACCGCCGGCCGTCGCCGCGCCGTTCCGCCCGGGCCGTTTCGCGGTCCGGCGCGCGGAGGAGGTGCCGGCGTGAGCGCGCTGAGCGTCTGGGTCAACGGCGAGCGGCGCGAGGTCGAGCCGGGCACCTCGCTCGCCGCCCTGGTCGCGGCGCTGGCGGGCGCGACCGAGGCGCCGCCGGGGATTGCCGCCGCCGTCAACGAGACCGTGATCCCGCGCGGGCAGTGGCCGGGGACCGCCCTGGCCGAGGGCGACCGCGTCGAGGTGCTGACCGCCGTCCAGGGAGGCTGACAACCGCGATGACCCAGGCCACGACGACCGGCGAGGCGGCCGGTGAGGCGACGGACGTCACCCGCCGCGGGGCGGACGCACCCGCAGACGCACCCGCGGACGCACCCGCAGACGCCGTGTCAGACACCGCGGCGGGCGCCCCGCAGGACGATCCGCTGCTCATCGGCGGCCTGCGGCTGGGCTCCCGCCTGATCATGGGCACGGGCGGCGCGCCGAGCCACGAGGTGCTCGGCCGCGCGCTCGCCGCCTCCGGCACGGAGCTGACGACCGTCGCGATGCGCCGCCTGGAGCCGGGCGCGCCGAAGTCGGTGCTGTCCGTGCTGGCGGAGCTCGGCATCCGGCCGCTGCCGAACACCGCGGGCTGCTTCACCGCCGGGGAAGCGGTGCTCACGGCCCGGCTGGCGCGTGAGGCGCTCGGCACCGACCTGGTGAAGCTGGAGGTCATCGCCGACGAGCGGACGCTGCTGCCCGACCCGGTGGCGACGCTGGAGGCGGCGGAGACGCTGGTCGATGACGGCTTCACGGTGCTGCCGTACACCAGCGACGACCCGGTGCTGGCGCGGCGCCTGGAGGACGCGGGCTGTGCCGCCGTGATGCCGCTGGGCTCCCCCATCGGCTCCGGGCTCGGCATCCGCAACCCGCACAACATCGAGCTGATCACGCAGTCAGCCCGGGTGCCCGTCATCCTCGACGCGGGCGTGGGCACGGCCTCGGACGCGGCGCTGGCCATGGAGCTGGGCTGTGACGGCGTGCTGCTGGCCACGGCGGTCACGCGCGCCCAGCGGCCGGTGGAGATGGCGGCGGCGATGCGGCACGCGGTGGCCGCCGGGCGCCTGGCGTACCGGGCGGGCCGCATCCCGCGCCGGAGGTTCGCGCAGGCCTCCTCCCCCGCCGAGGGGCGGGCGGACTTCTAGGCCGGGCACTGGGTTAGGCTCGCCGCCCGCAGCCGTTCTTCGCGCGAGGAGACCGATGGACGCACCCCAGCCGCCCGGCGCGCCCGGCACCTGGCCCCCGCCTCCGCAGCAGTCCTGGCCGCAGCCGGCGCCGCCGGCGCGGCCGTACAACCGGCTGGCCGTCGGTGCGTTCGCCTCGGTGCTGCTCTTCCCGCTCGCGCTGGTGCTGGGCATCGTCGCGCTCGCGCGGCTGTCGCGCGCCGGGAACACCGAGCGGGGCAGGGGACTGGCCATCGCGGCGCTGGCGGTGGCGGGCGCCGAGATCGCGGCGCTGTCCGTCATCGTGCCGGTCGCCGTCTTCGCGCACGAGACGGACGGCGACCGCGCCCGGGAGGACGTCGCGCGCCGGGAGCGCCCTGACGACGGGGAGCCGCCCAGCACGGACCCCGGCCAGGACACGGACCGGGCCGGCGAGGAGATCAGCGTCTACAACCTGCGCGTCGGCGACTGCTTCGACAGCGGCCAGAGCCTGGCCGGGAACGGGGCCGGGAACGGGAACGGCGACGGGACGGGGGCGGTGCAGACGGTGACCCGGCTGCCGTGCGACGTGCCGCACGAGGCCGAGGCGTACGGCACGGTGGAGGTCACCGGCCACGACTCCTTCCCTGGCAGCGACGAGCTGTCCGACCTCGCCTACCGGGAGTGCGGGGAGCTGCTCCAGCCGTACGTCGTGGACGTCTGGACGCTGGGCACGGACATCCAGACCTTCTCCTTCTTCCCGCAGGAGACGAGCTGGCGCCTGGGCGACCGGGAGATCCTGTGCGCCCTGGCGCGGACCGAGGGCAGCGCGCTCACCTCCTCGCTGCGCGGCGACGCCAGCGCGCTGAACGACGAGCAGCTGGCCTACCTGGAGATCACCACCCCCCTGGAGGTCGTGATCTGGAACGAGCCGCAGCCGGACGAGCCGCTCAGGCGGCAGCGGCAGTGGGCGGAGGAGATGACGCAGACCATCGCCGCCGAGGCCGACGCGCTGCGCGCGCATGAGTGGTCGGCGTCGGTCTCCGGCCTGGTCTCCGATCTGGTGGCGGCGCGGGAGCGGAGCCTGGAGCCGTGGGAGGCGGCGGCCGGGGCGCGGAACCTCACCGAGTTCAACAGCCACTACGCCGAGGGCTGGGAGACGCTGGGCCTGGCGGAAGAGGTCGCGGTCCGGCAGGTGCTGGGGCTGGCCACCGGCGAGTGAGGCGGCCGTCGGTCACCGTTCCGCTGCAAAACCGTCCGCCTGGCGTCACCGCGAGGGCCGGGCCGCGTGGTCGAACGTAGACTCGGAAGCTGTGGACACCACCCTCAGTGACCCGCTGATCGGCCGCCTGATCGACGGACGTTACCGCGTCGATCAGCGCATCGCCGTCGGCGGCATGGCGACGGTCTACCAGGCGACGGACACCCGCCTGGACCGTGAGCTGGCGCTGAAGGTGATGCATCCCTCGCTGGCCGAGGACCCGGCCTTCGTCGAACGGTTCATCCGGGAGGCCAAGTCGGTCGCCAGGCTGACGCATCCGAACGTCGTGGGCGTGCTCGACCAGGGCACGGACGGCGACTGCGTGTACCTGGCCATGGAGTACGTGCCCGGCTGCACGCTGCGGGACGTGCTGCGGGACCGGGGGGCGCTGACGCCGCGCGCGGCGCTGGGCGTGCTGGAGCCGCTGCTGGCGGGGCTGGCCGCCGCCCACCGGGCCGGCCTGGTCCACCGGGACATCAAGCCGGAGAACGTGCTGATCGGCGACGACGGCCGCGTCAAGGTAGCGGACTTCGGGCTGGTGCACGGCGTGGGCACGCAGACGTCCGCGACGACGGGCTCGCTGCTGGGGACGGTGTCCTATCTGGCGCCCGAGCAGATCGACGGCGGGGAGGTCGACGCCAGGACCGACGTCTTCGCCTGCGGCGTGCTGCTGTACGAGATGCTGACGGGTGCCCGGCCGCAGGCGGGTGACACGCCCGCGCAGGTGATGTACGCCCGGGTCAACGAGGACGTGCCGCTGCCCTCGCTCGTCGCCGAGCACCTCGCGCCCGAGCTGGACGGTCTGGTGGCGCGGGCCACCGCGCGCGAGCCGGAGCGGCGGCCGGCGTCGGCGGCCGCCCTGCTGTCGTCGGTGCGGGCGGTGCGGGGGGCGCTCACGGACGAGCAGTTCGACGCCGGGCCGCCGGCGGCGGAAGCTGCCAGCGCCGCGGCCGGGACGGCCGGCGGGCCCGGCGGCTCGGAGGAGCCCACGCGCGTCGTTCCGCCGCTGGCCGCGGCGGCCCCGGAGCCCACCACGCGCCTGACGGCCGGTGCGCCGCCGGAGCCCGTGGCCGCGCCCGGGTCCGGCCAGCTGCTGGTGGGTATGGGGCGCGACGACGGCTCGGCCTTCGACGACGAGTCCGGGTACGTGCCGCCGCGCCGCCGGCTGTCGCGGCGCGGGAAGGTCTCGCTGATCGTGGGCGCCCTGCTGCTCCTGCTGGGGGGCGCGGGTGTGTGGTACATCAACGCCGGGCAGTTCCAGCGGACGCCGGGCGTGTACGGGCTGCCGTCGGCCGAGGCCGAGGAGACGCTGCGGGACGCCGGGCTGCGGGTCCGCTTTGAGGAGGCGTTCTCCGAGACCGTGGAGCCGGGCCACGTGATCACCACCGATCCGGAGCGCGGCGAACGGGTGCGGCGGAACACCACCGTCACCGTGACCGTCTCGCTGGGCCCCGAAATGGCCGAGGTGCCCGATGTGGAGGGCCTGCCGCTGGCGGAGGCGCAGGAGCGGCTGCGGGAGGCGGGGCTGACGCCGGGTGAGGAGATCCGGGAGTTCTCCGCCCAGGTGCCGCGCGGCGCGGTGGTGCGGACCGACCCCGCGGCGGGTGAGCAGCGGCGCCCGAACTCGGCGGTGGACCTGGTGGTCAGCCGCGGGCGGCAGATCAGGGTGCCGGACGTGGTAGGCCTGCCGGAGGGCGAGGCCATGCAGCAGCTGCGGGAGGCGGGCCTTGCGGTGGAGGTCGCCGCGGAGCGCGTCTACTCCGAGGAGGACGCGGGCACGGTGGCACGCCAGTCCCCCGGCGCCGGCCGGTCGGCCGGAGAGGGCGACACGGTCACGCTGACGATCTCGCGGGGCCCGGAGATGGTCCGGGTGCCCGACGTGGTCGGCGAGGACCAGGACCGGGCGGTGGAGATCCTGGAAGACGCGGGTTTCGAGGTGAACGTCAACCGCATCTTCCTGACCGGCACGGTCTTCAGCCAGTCCGTCGACGGCGGTGACCGGGCGCCGCGCGGGTCGACGATCACAATCTGGGTCCGCTGAACGGCGGTGTGAACAGAGGCCGGTCGGGTGTGAGTCGGCTCATAGGACTTTCGTCATCTACGACGATCGTTCGTTTTAGCGCCGCCTCGTCGCGACCGGCCTGCTGACAGGGCGTCGCCCCCTTCCGTGCCCGGGTATTTCTTCGTTCTCCACTAAGAAGAATAGTAATTGGGGTTATTGCGCCGCGAAAATCCGGCCTGTTACCAATGCGACGCAATGAACGCACCGACGCGTTGCACCGCCCAGCGCAAAGGACCCCGTATGCCCGCTCACCACAGTCTCGCCAGGCTCCGGACGGCGCGATCGCGAAAAAGCACGACCGCGGCGCTCGCCACGGCAGGCGCCGCCGCGCTCGCGTTCACCCTCGTCTCCGTTCCCGCCGACGCCCAGCAGGGCACCGCGGCCCGGGCCCGCGGTGACGTGGGGACCACCCCGGCCGGGCACCCCGGCGCCGCCAAGGACGTCGCCGAGGCCACGCCCGTCACCCCCGCGTGGCAGCTGAAGGCCGCCCCGCCCGCCCACGGCGACCGCGACGCTGACCAGAAGCGGCAGGGCTCGCAGGACGCCGAGGGCACCGACGGCTCCGACGAGGTCGTGCTGTCCCTGGCACCCGACGCCGGGGCCGGCGAGGACGAGGGCCTGCGCTCCCCGGCCGGCGAGCAGCAGGTTCCCGCTCAGGGCGAGGCCGGCGCGCCGGCGCCCGAGCCCGCCGACGAGGGCACCCCGGCACCGGAGGAGCCCCCGGCCGAGACCCGCGCGGCGCCTTCGGAGACCGGCGCCGGGCCGGCCCGCCCGGCCGCCGCACCGCAGGCCGCGGCGACCGAGTCCTACGCCGACAATCTCGACGGATGGATCCGCGAGTCTCTCGACATCATGGCCGCGAATGGAATTCCCGGCACTTATGAGGGGCTGTACCGGAACATCATGCGCGAGTCCAGCGGCAACCCCAACGCCATCAATCTCTGGGACATCAACGCGCTGAACGGAACGCCGTCGATTGGCCTGCTCCAGGTCATTCAGCCGACGTTCGACGCCTATCACGTGCCGGGCACCCCGTACGACATTTACGACCCGGTCGCGAACATCTGCGCCGCCGCCAACTACGCGGCTCACCGCTACGGTTCGATCGACAACGTCTACGGCGCCTACTGACAGGCCTGCTGCCGGGAGAACCGGCAACGGACCGGACGTGCCCCGGCCGCGGCCTGGCACCCTGGGACGGTGAGCATGTCACCCGTCCCTGACCCTCTGCGCCCTCACCGCAGCGGCGCAGCCCGCCGCAATCCGGTCGGTGCCCACGTGCCCGTCGCCGGGGGCCTGGCTACCCGGGGCCTGGCCTACGCCCGCGACGTGGCCGCCGAGGCGGTCCAGGTGTTCGTCGCCAACCCCCGCGGCTGGGCCACGCCCCCGGGCGACCCGCGCCAGGACGAGCGGTTCCGCGCCGGCTGCGCCGAGGCGGGCCTGGCCGCCTACGTCCACGCCCCCTACCTGATCAACCTCGGCTCCCACAGCGAGGCCACGGCGGAGCTGTCCGTGGCCTCGCTGCGGCATTCGCTGCGCCGGGGCCGCGAGATCGGGGCGCGCGGGGTCGTCGTGCACACCGGCTCGGCGACCGGCGGCCGCACGCGCGAGCAGGCGCTGGCGCAGGTGCGGCGGCTGCTGCTGCCGCTGCTCGACGAGCTGACGCACGAGGACGACCCGGCGCTGCTGCTGGAACCCACCGCCGGGCAGGGCTTCTCGCTCTGCTCACGGATGTCCGATCTCGGCCCGTACCTGGACGTCCTCGACCGGCACCCCCGGCTCGGCGTGTGCCTGGACACCTGCCACGCCTTCGCCGCCGGCCACGACGTGACCGCGCCGGGCGGCACCGCCGCGCTGCTGGACGCGCTGGTGACGGCCGCGGGCCCCGGCCGCCTGCGGCTGGTCCACGCCAACGACTCCAAGGACGTCGCCGGCGCCCACCTGGACCGGCACGCGAACATCGGGGAAGGCAGCATCGGCGAGGAGCCGTTCGGCGGGCTGTTCCGCCACCCGGCCACCGAGGGCGTGCCACTGATCCTCGAGACGCCCGGCGGCGCCGCGGGCCACGCGCGCGACGCGGCACGGCTGCGCGCGCTGCGCGGCCGGCGGCCGGCCCCCGCCGCGGCTCAGGGCCCGTCGCCCGGCTCCTCCTGATACGAGTACCGCTGCTCGCGCCAGGGGTCACCGATGTTGTGGTAGCCGCGCTCCTCCCAGAAGCCGCGGCGGTCCTCCGTCATGTACTCGACGCCACGGACCCACTTGGGGCCCTTCCAGGCGTACAGATGCGGCACGACGAGCCGCAGCGGGAAGCCGTGCTCGGCCGTCAGCAGCTCACCGTCGCGGTGGGTGGCGAAGATCGTCTGCTCGGAGGCGAAGTCCGCCATCCGCAGGTTGGCGCTGTAGCCGTACTCGGCCCAGACCATCACGTGCGTCACGCCGGGCGCGGGCGGCGCCAGCTCCAGCAGCCGGCTGGCCCGCACGCCGCCCCACTCGGCGCCGAAGATGCTGAACTTGGTGACGCAGTGCAGGTCGGCGACGACCGTCTCGTACGGCAGCGCCGTGAACTCCTCGTGGGTCCAGCAGTGCTTGTCCCCGTCCGCCGTGGCGCCGAAGACCCGGAACTCCCACCGCTCGGGCCGGAACCTCGGCACCGGGCCGTAGTGCGTCACCGGCCATCCGCGCTGCACCCGCTGGCCGGGAGGCAGCCGCCCCGCGAGCCCTTCCGGTACCTCCCCCGTACGGCTGTCCGGCTGACCCATGCCCTCCATGGTGGCAGACGGCGGTCCGTGGTCCGCACCACGACCCCCGCAATGACCCCCGCAATGACCCCCGCAATGGCCCCCGCAGTGGCCCCGCACTGGCCCCGCAACCGGGCCGCGCGTCACGCGACGGCGCCCGCGGCGGGGCCGGTGCCCGCCGCGGGCGCCACACAACCGGCGGGATCCGCCGGGACGCACTCAGCCGCGGTACATCTCCGCGACCAGGAACGCCAGGTCGAGCGACTGGCTCCGGTTGAGCCGCGGGTCGCACGCCGTCTCGTACCGCTGGTGCAGGTCGTCCACGAAGATCTCGTCGCCGCCGCCGACGCACTCGGTGACGTCGTCGCCGGTCAGCTCCACGTGGATGCCGCCCGGGTGGGTGCCCAGGGCCTTGTGGACCTCGAAGAAGCCCTTGACCTCGTCCAGCACGTCGTCGAAGCGGCGGGTCTTGTGCCCGGACGGCGCCTCGAAGGTGTTGCCGTGCATCGGGTCGCAGACCCAGGCCACCTGGGCGCCGGAGGCCGTGACCTTCTCGACCAGCTCGGGAAGCCGGTCGCGGATCCGGTCCGCGCCCATCCGCGTGATGAACGTCAGGCGGCCGGGCTCCCGCTCCGGGTCGAGCCGGTCGATGAGGGCCAGCGCCTCTTCGGCCGTGGTCGTCGGGCCGAGCTTCACGCCGACCGGGTTGGCGATCGTGGACGCGAACGCCACGTGCGCCCCGTCCAGCTGCCGGGTCCGCTCGCCGATCCAGACCATGTGCCCGGAGACGTCGTACAGGCGGCCGGTGCGGGAGTCGGTGCGGGTCAGCGCCGCCTCGTAGTCGAGCAGCAGCGCCTCGTGCGAGGCGTAGAACTCCACCGAGTGGAACTCCGCCGGATCGGCGCCGCACGCCTTCATGAAGTTCAGCGCGTTGTCGATCTCCCGGGCCAGCGCCTCGTACCGCTGCCCCGAGGCCGAGGTGCGCACGAAGTCCTGGTTCCAGGCGTGCACCTGCCGCAGGTCGGCGTAGCCGCCGGTGGTGAAGCCGCGGACCAGGTTCAGCGTGGCGGCCGAGGCATGGTACATCCGCCGCAGCCGCTCCGGGTCCGGGGTGCGCGCCTCGGCGGTGAACTCCGGCCCGTTGACCGAGTCGCCGCGGTACGAGGGCAGCGTGACGCCGTCCCGCGTCTCCGTGGGCTTGGACCGGGGCTTGGAGTACTGCCCCGCGATCCGCCCGACCTTCACCACGGGCACCGCCGCCGCGTAGGTGAGCACCGCGCTCATCTGCAGCAGCGTCTTCAGCTTTGCCCGGATCTGGTCGGCGCCGACCTGGTCGAACGCCTCGGCGCAGTCGCCGCCCTGGAGCAGGAACGCCTCGCCCCGCGCCACCGCGCCCATCCGGGCCTTGAGCTGGTCGCACTCACCGGCGAAGACGAGCGGCGGATAGCCGGCGATCTCCGTCGTCACCGCACGCAGCGCCTCGAGGTCCGGATACTCCGGCTGCTGCGCTGCGGGCAGGTCCCGCCAGGACGCGGCGGGAGCGGACGGGCTCAGGCGGCTGGTGTCAGCGTGCTTCACGGTCACGCCTCAAGGTTACGGGGTTCCGCCCGTCCTGTTACCCCTCGGCCCTGTGGCGACTGGCACCTCACGCCCCGGGCATGGACGCGCCACGCGCCGTGACATATGCTGCGCGGCATGGTGGCACAGCACACTCGCAGCTGGTGGTGGCCCGTCCCAGGGCGGCCCACCGACTGCGCGTAGCCTGCGCCACCGCAGACCACCGGAAAGCCGCCCCACGGGGCGGCTTTTCCGCGTGCCGTGCGCCGCGTGCCGGGCCGCCCCGGCGCATGGAAGGACGTGTACCGATGCCCGGAACCCCCACCGCAGCCGCAAGCGCGCGGGCCCTGGTCGCCCGCCTCGCCGCGGGCACCACCCCGTTCGCGCTGCTGCGCCGCCGCACCCCCGGCCGCGACGGCTCCGTCGTCGAGGTGCTCACCGGCCCCGTCACGCACCTGCCGCGCCTGGCGGACCTGCCCGAGCCCGCCCTGGCGCTGGTGCCGTTCCGCCAGCTCGCCGAGCGGGGCTTCGACGTCACCGACGACGGCACGCCGCTGACCGCGCTGCGGCCCGCCGAGCGCCACGAGGTGCCGCTGGACGCGATGCTCCAGGCCCTGCCCGGCCACGCCGTCACCGTCAGCGGCGGCGCGTTCGACGTGGACGACGCCGCGTACGAGGCGACGGTGCGCGCCGTCACCGAGGGGGAGATCGCGCAAGGGCAGGGCGCCAACTTCGTCATCCGCCGCACCTTCACCGGCCGGATCGAGAACTTCACCCGGCGCGACGCGCTCGCCCTCTTCCGGCGCCTGCTGGCAGCCGAGCGCGGCGCCTACTGGACCTTCGCCGTCCACACCGGCGAGCGCTGCCTGGTCGGCGCCAGCCCCGAGGTCCACGTCCGCATGAGCGGCGGCACGGTCGTGATGAATCCCATCAGCGGCACCTACCGCTACCCCGCCGCGGGGCCGGACGCCGAGAGCCTCCTCGCCTTCCTCGCCGACCGGAAGGAGACCGAGGAGCTGTCCATGGTGGTGGACGAGGAGCTGAAGATGATGTGCGCGGTCGGGGACCAGGGCGGCGTGGTCGTCGGCCCCCGGCTGCGGGAGATGGCGCACCTGGCGCACACCGAGTACGAGCTGCGGGGCCGCACCACCCGGGACGCGCGCGACGTGCTGCGCGAGACGATGTTCGCGGCGACCGTCACCGGCAGCCCGGTGGAGAACGCCTGCCGCGTCATCCGGCGCCACGAGCGCGGCGGGCGCGGCTACTACGCCGGGGCCCTGGCGCTGCTCGGCCGCGACGCCGGTAGCGCGCAGACGCTGGACTCGCCGATCCTGATCCGCACCGCCGACATCGACGCGGCCACCGGCGCGCTGCGGGTGCCGGTGGGCGCGACGCTGGTGCGCGGCTCGGATCCCGCCAGCGAGGTTGCCGAGACCCACGCCAAAGCGGCGGCCGTGCTGGCCGCGCTGGGCGTGCGCCCCGGCCGCCGGGAACGGGAGCGGACCGGGCCCCGGCTGGCCGACGACCCCCGGGTGCGCGCGGCGCTGGCGGCGCGGCGGTCCGGCCTGGCGCGGTTCTGGCTGCGGCTCCAGACGCCGGCCCCGGCCCCGGCACCGGCACCGGCACACGGCGAGGTGCTCGTGGTCGACGGCGAGGACACCTTCACGTCGATGCTGGCCCACCTGCTGCGCGCCAGCGGCGCGGCCGTGACGGTGGTGCGCTACGACGCGCCAGGCGTGCGGGAGCGGGCGCGGGCGCACGAGGGGCACGTGGTGCTGGGGCCGGGCCCGGGTGATCCCCGCGACGCGGCCGACCCCAAGATGCGGTTCCTGCGCGGCCTGGCCGCCGAGCTGCTGGCGGACCGGTCAGGGGAGCGGGCGGCGGCGGGCCGCCGCCTGCTGGGCGTGTGCCTGGGGCACGAGCTGATCGCTGCGGAGCTGGGGCTGCCCCTCGTCCGCAAGGCCGTGCCGCACCAGGGGGCCCAGGAGCGGATCGCCCTCTTCGGGCGCGCCGCGACCGTCGGCTTCTACAACTCCTACACGGCGCGCTGCGACGACCGCGCGGCGCGCGGCCTGGCCGCACGCGGTGTCGAGATCAGCCGCGATCCGGCCAGCGGCGAGGTCCACGCGCTGCGCGGGCCCGGCTTCGCGGGGGTGCAGTTCCACCCCGAGTCCGTCCTCACCCTGGACGGGCCGGGCGTCATGGCGCTGCTGCTCGGCGGTCCGGACACCGCCGGGTCCGGGGACGCGGCGGCCCGCTCCGGGGCGCGGCGCGGTCAGCCGTCGTCCAGCCCGCGCTCGATCGCGTAGCGCACCAGCTCGGCACGGTTGTGCAGGTGCAGCTTGCCGAGGGTGTTCTGCACGTGGTTCTGCACGGTCCGGTGCGAGATGACCAGGCGCTCAGCGATCTGCCGGTAGGTGAGGCCCTTGGCCACCAGCCGGAGCACCTCCCGTTCCCGTGCCGTCAGATGCGGCACGTCCGCCGCGCCGGGCGCCGCCGGCCCCGGGCCCGGCGCGGTGGCCAGCCTGCGGTACTCCCCCAGCACCAGCCCGGCCAGGCCCGGGGTGAACACCGGGTCCCCGGCCGCGGTGCGGCCGACGGCCTCGATCAGCTCCGCCGCGCTGGCAGACTTCACCAGGTAGCCGGTCGCCCCCGCCTTCACCGCTTCCAGCACGTCCTCCTGCTCCCCGCTGGCGGACAGCACCAGCACCCGCGGCGCCGTCTCGGGGTCGCCCGCCAGCCTGCGGCACACCTCGGCGCCGGGCAGCCCGGGCAGGTTGAGGTCCAGAACGAGCACGTCGGGCCGCGCCGCGCGGGCGCGGCGGACGGCCTCCGGCCCGTCCCCGGCGGTGGCGACCACCTCGTAGCCCGCTTCCGCGAGGTCGCGGGCCACGGCGTCGCGCCACATCGGGTGGTCGTCCACGATCATGACGGTCACCGGTGCGTCGTTCGTCATACCGGTCATACCCGTCACACCCGTCATCCCCCTCGTCCTCTCCTCAGCCGTCCGTGGCGCCCGTCGTGCCCGCCTTGACGGGCAGGGGCAGCCGCAGCTCCACCTCGGTGCCCTGGCCCGGCACGGACACCCACTCCGCCTCCCCGCCCAGCTCCGTCATGCGGCCCCGGATGGACAGGGCGGCGCCGAGCCGCCCCTCCGCCTCGGCCTCGGCGAGGCGGCCCTCGGGGATGCCGGGGCCGTCGTCGCGCACAGTCACCAGCACCTCGTCCGGCTCCTCCTCCAGCAGGATCCAGGCCCGCGCCGGCCCGTCGGGCCCGGCGGCGTGGCGGCGCACGTTGTCCAGGGCGGCGGCGACGGCGGCCGTGACCTGGCGGGCGGCGCGGGCGGGCAGCACCACCGGCCCGGCGGGCCCGGCGTAGCTGACCTGCGGCGCGTCCCCGGCGTCCCCGGCGTCCCCGGCGCCCGCGGCGCCCTGGCCGCCGGTGCCGGCGGCGAGCCGCGACAGCAGCTCGCCCAAGTCGAGTTCGCCGGGCTCCGCCGCGCCGTCCGCACCGGTCCGCTCCGCCGGCTCCCGCTCGGGCCCCTGGGCGACCAGCGCGCGCAGCGCCCGCTCCTGCTCTCCTGCCAGCCGCCCCAGTTCGGCGGCCTCCCCGCCCAGCACCGTGCCGCGCCGCTGCACCATGGCGAGCACCTGGAGCACGCTGTCATGGATGTCCCGGGCCAGCCGCTCCCGCTCCCGGGTGGCGGCCTCGATACGCAGCGCCCGGGCCAGCGCCCGTTCGCTGGCGCGCGCCAGCTCCACCACGTAGCCGATGGCGATGGCCGCCACGCACACCAGCAGCGCGTTGTGGAGCGTGCTGCCGGAGGGGCGGCCGGCCTCAGCGACGTTCGCGGCGCCGACCACGGCCGAGGCCCCGGCCGCCCAGCGCCAGCCGGACTTCAGCGCCACCGCCAGCACCGGGCCCGCCACCCAGACCGACGGCAGGGTGGGACCGACCTGGTCGCCGGGGTCGGCCAGCGGGCTGATGAGGATGCCCGCCACCGCGACGGCGAGGTCGCCGGCGAGGAACGCGGGCGTGCACCGCCGCGCCTCGGACACGCTGCGCAGCGTCGCCGCCGTCCACGCGGCCAGGACGCCCAGGTAGGCGGCGCCGACGAGCGGCCGGCCGTAGTCGTCGTAGGCGAGGGCGAACAGAGCCAGCGCGTAGGCGCCGGTGAGGACCCGGTAACCCGTCAGCGCCTGCCACAGCGGGGCCTCCACGGACGCGGTGACGCCCGCCCCCGCCGGTTTCCCGGCCATCGCGCTCGCCCCCCCTAGGCCGTCTCGCCGCCGTCCGTGCCGCCGGCCCGCCCCTGCCGCTGCTTCGCCTCCTCGGCGAGCGCGCGCTTGGCGGCGGTGGCGTACATGTCCACGTACTCCTGCCCGGACAGTTTCATGATCGCGTACATCACCTCGTCGGTGATCGACCGCAGGATGTAACGGTCCGTCTCCATGCCCTGGTAGCGGCTGAAGTCCAGCGGCGCCCCGATCCGGATGCCCGGCCGCATCAGCTTCGGGACGATCTTGCCGGGCGGCTGGATCTTCTCCGTGCCGATCATGGCGACGGGCAGCACCGGCGCCCCCGTCGCCAGCGCGATGCGGCCCAGGCCGCCCGGCCGGCCCCGGTACAGCCGCCCGTCCGGCGACCGCGTGCCCTCTGGGTAGATGCCGAACAGCTCACCCCGCTCCAGCACCGCTATGCCGCTGCGGACCGCGGCCTCGCCCGCGCCCCGCGCCCCGGAGCGGTCCACGGGAAGCTGCCCGACGCCCCGGAAGAACGCCGCCGTCAGCCTGCCCTTGATCCCCGGGGAGGTGAAGTACTCCGCCTTCGCGATGAACGTCACGCGCCGGTCGAGCACCGCGGGCAGGAAGAACGAGTCGGAGAACGACAGGTGGTTGCTCGCCAGGATCGCCGGCCCGGTCGCGGGCACGTGCTCCTTGCCCTCTACCCAGGGCCGGAAGACAAGCTTCAGCCCCGCCCCCACCGACACCTTCAGCGCGCCGTACAGCAACCGGAAACCTCCTGTGCTCTGCCCTGTGTGACCCTAACGGCAAACCGTCTTCCCGGCGCCGCTCCGCCCTCCCCCGCGGCTTCGGGCTACCGGCTCGCTCGGCGGCCAACGTAGGCTGGCAGACGCCCGGCGCCCGCCGCCGGTTCCCGTCCGTCCCGCCACCGCCCGCCACCGCCCGCCCCCCGAGCCCCGCCGAAGGAGCCGTGCCGATGCGGCCGTTCCCCGGAGCCGAGCCGTTCCGCCACGCCGGATCCGCCACCGGCGTGCTGCTGTGCCACGGTTTCACCGGCTGCCCCCAGTCGCTGCGCCCGTGGGCCGAGCACCTGGCCGGGCAGGGGCTGACCGTCTCGCTGCCGCTGCTGCCGGGCCACGGCACGCGGTGGCAGGACATGCGGCTGACCCGCTGGGAAGACTGGTACGCCACCGTCGACCGCGAGCTGCATGAGCTGAGGCGCGGCTGCGACGACGTCTTCGTGTGCGGCCTGTCCATGGGCGGCACGCTCGCGCTGCGGCTGGCGGCCCGCCACGGGCCGGCCGTGCGCGGCGCGGTGCTGGTCAACCCGGCGATCAGCTTCCCGCGCGGCGCGGGATGGGCGCTGCCGCTGCTGCGCCATGTGGTGCCGAGCGTGCCCGGCCTGGTCTCGGACATCGCGCGCCCCGGCGTGCGCGAGCTGGGCTACCAGCGGGTGCCGCTGCACGGCGCCTGCCAGCTGCGCGACCTGCTGCGGACGGTCCGCGCGGAGCTGCCCCGCGTGACGTGCCCGGTGCTGCTGCTGCACAGCCGCACCGACCACGTGGTGCCGCCCGCCGACTCCGCGGTGATCCGCGATGCGGTGTCCGCCGCGGACGTCACCGAGCACGTGCTGGAGAAGAGCTACCACGTGGCCACGCTGGATCACGACGCGGAACGTATCTTTCAGGAGACCGACGCCTTCATCACCCGGCTCGCGACAAGGAAGGCTGCCCCGTGACGGAACGTGACCCGGAGCGCGGCGAGGGCCGCGACCCGATCGACGAGGAGGCCGCGTGGGCCGAGATCGTCGCGGCCTACGGCGAGGAGCCCGAGGACCCGCCCGGCATGGAGCCGGCCGGCACCTCCCCGGCGCCGGAGGACCAGCCGGGTTTCGCGGCCGGGCCGGGTGACCGTACCAGCGCCGGCCTGGCCGGACCCGGCCGGGCCGCGGACGGGTCCGGGGCACGGGGGCCGCGCGACTGGGAGGCCGCCGAGGACGACGAGGACGATCACTTCGTCCCGCCGGAACCGCCGCCGCTGCCGAGCACGGACCTGACGACCAAGCTGGCGTGGATCGCGGTGCTGGGCGGGCCGCTGCTGCTGTTCGGCACGGTGCTGCTCCAGCGCGAGATGACGTGGTGGATCGCCACCCTGGGCATCGGGGGCTTCCTCGGCGGCTTCGCCACCCTCGTTTCGCGGATGCGGGACGGCGACGACGAGTGGCCCGATCCCGGCGGCGGCGCGGTCGTGTGACGCCCGTCAGCCCGGCGGGGAGAGCTCCAGCCGCGCCAGCACCGGCAGGTGGTCGGTGGCCCGGGCGAGGTCACCGGGGCGCGTGCCCGGGAGCGCGGCCGGCGGCGGCACGCCGCAGGAGGTGATCCGCACGCCCGTGCACAGCACGGCGTCGATGCGCCGGTCCGGCGCCCGCGACGGGAAGGTGTGCTCGCCGCCCTCGGGCGCGGCGGCCCAGGCGTCGGTGAGCGCCCCGGTGAGCAGCCGGAACGTCCGGCCGCGCGGGCGCTCGTTCAGGTCCCCGGCGAGCACGGCCGCGGGCACGCCCACGGCCCGCAGGTGCCGCAGCGTCAGCCGGCCCTGCGCCAGCCGCTCCCCCGCCGCCAGCGACAGGTGGCAGCTCACCACCGCGAGCCGCTCGCCGTGCGGGAACCGGAGCACGGCCGTAGCCAGTCCGCGCCGGTGCCGCCCGGGCGTGCGCGGGAACGTGGTGTCCCAGGCCCGCTCCACCCGGGCCCGCGGGCTGGCCAGGATCATCGTGCCGCACGAGGGCGCGCCGCCCGTCACGTGCAGCAGCCCGGTGGCCCGTGCCAGCCGCGCGGCCTGCGCGCGCCAGCGGAAGAACCGCGGCGCCTCCTGCACGCACAGCACGTCCGGGGCGCAGGCCCGGATCACCCGGGCCAGCGCCGCCGTGTCGTCGCGCAGCGACCGGACGTTGTAGCTCAGCAGGCGGACGGCCGTGGCCACGGCGGTGGCGCGGTCCGTCAGCCCTGCCGGGCCAGGTCGGCCGCCCCCACCAGCCCGGCCCTGCCGCCCAGCCGCGCGGCCAGCACCTGCGCGTGCGGCCGGTAGCGGCTGCCGACGAGCCAGCGGCGGAACGACTTGCGGATCGGCTCCAGCACCAGGTCGCCCTCGTCGGAGACGCCGCCGCCGACGATGAACGCCGAGGGATCGAACAGGGAGGCCAGGTCGGCCAGGCCCGCGCCCGCCCAGCGGGCCAGCTCGCGGAAGGAGTCGACGGCGACGGGATCGCCCTGCCGGGCCGCCATGCTCACGTGCCGGCCCTCGATGCCCTCGGGCGTGCCGTCGCCGAAGCCCAGCAGCACCTTCGCGGCCTCGGGGGTGGCGGTCGCGCGCTGCTTCGCGTAGCGGACCAGGGCGCGGCCGGAGGCGTACTGCTCCCAGCAGCCCTGGCTGCCGCAGCCGCACAGCAGACCGTCGGGCACCACCCGGATGTGGCCGAACTCCCCGGCCACGCCGAAGCGTCCCCGGTGCAGTCTGCCGCCGATGATGATGCCGCCGCCCAGGCCCGTGCCCAGCGTGATGCAGACGACGTCGTCGTGGCCCACGCCCGCGCCGAAGCGGTACTCGCCCCAGGCGGCGGCGTTGGCGTCGTTCTCGATCACGACGGACATGCCGACGCGCTGTTCGAGCTTGTCCTTGAGCGTCTCGTGGCGCCAGCGGATGTTGGGCGCGAAGAGAACGGTGGCGCGCTTGTCGTCCACGTACCCGGCGGCGCCGACGCCGACGGCCTCCGCGCCGGTGCCGCTGCCCACCGCCTTGATGGCCTCGGAGATGGCCTCGACCACGCCCTCGGGGGTCTGGGGAGTCGGCACCTGGCGGGTGTCGAGGATCTCGCCGTCCTCATCGACCACACCGGCCGCGATCTTCGTGCCGCCAATATCGACGCCGATGGTCAGTCCCATGTGTCCCTCGTGAAGTCGGTGGATCCCCGCCGAGGGACCACGGTACCCGAGCGCGGCGCGAGGCACTGCCCCCGAGCACCCCTCACCTGGGCCGCTCAGTCCAGGTCGATGCGCTGCGGCCCGCCGGAACCGCCCGCGCCGCCGCCGTCGTCGCGCGGCTTCCCCCCCGGCTCCGGCCCGCCCGGCCCGTCCGCCGCTTCCGGTGGGTCAGCGGGCTGCCGTTCGCCGCCGGGAGGCTGCTGGCCGCGCGTCCAGCGGCCCTCGTGGGCCAGCACGGCGGCGCGGTAGGCGGCGGCCAGCTCCCGCCCGGCGCCCGCCAGATGGCGCAGGACGTCGGCGTTGCGCTCCAGCACGGGCTCCAGCGCGGAGCGGGCCTGCCCGGCGAGCAGGGCGACGTCGAGACCGAGGCCCGCGCCCGCCTTGCCCAGCCGCTCGGTCACCGCGTCGGCCAGGCGCCGCAGTTCGGTCACCGGGTCCAGCGGCGGGGGCCCGTAGCGCTCGCGGCGCCGGGCGCGCTCGGCCGCCAGGTCCTCCTCGCAGGCGGCGGCCCAGGAGTCCGGGTCGGGGCCGGTGTCGTGGGGCGGTGTGGCGTCGGTCATCGCGGGCTCCCTGTGGCCAGTGGCCTTGGTTGTCGGCGCGGTGTCTGCGGGCCGTGGCGCGGGCGCGCCCGCCCCTGTCATCGACGGTACCGCCGGTGCCTCAGCCGCCGGGAGCCGTGCGCGGCCACAGCCCGGGATCGGGCGCGAACCGCACCGCGAGGCGGCCGTCGTCCTCCAGCGCCGCGCCCGTCACGGTGCAGCGCCGCAGCACCGCGGGCAGCGGCAGCGCGCGGCGGAACGGGCCGGCCGTCACCAGGAGTTCGTCGCCGCGCCGCACCAGGTCCAGGTCCTCGCGGCGGGCGCCGGGCACGGGCAGCCGCCAGTACAGCAGGCCGTCCGTGCCGAGCCGGTCCGTCAGCTCCGGCTCGTCCCGGACGGCCGCGGCCGAGGGCGGCGGCACGGCGAGCGCTGCCAGGTCGCCGGGGCCCGGCTCGTGCCCGAGGTGCGCCACCTCGCGGGGCCGCGCCAGGCCGGGAACGGCGGCGAGGCGCTCGAGTGCCTCCCGCTGCCGCGCGGCGAGGGCGGCCAGCGGGCCGCCGCCCGCGGGTGTGGCGGGCAGCATCCGGTTGGCGACGACGGACTCCAGCGGCACCCCGTGCAGCCCCAGCCCGGCGCGGGCCAGCCGCAGCGCCTCCGCCGAGCGGCCCGCCGGGTCGAGTACCAGCCGCACCGCCGCGCCGCTGAGGTCCTCGGCGGCGGTGAGCGCCCGGTGCCAGCGGTCGGCGGCGGCGAACAGCCCGGCGGCGGGCATCGGCACACCCGCCAGCTGCGTCAGCAGGGGCCGCAGCGCGCGGGCCACGAGCCGCTCGCGCGGCAGCAGCCGGCTGAGGTACCGCCGCAGCTGGCCCGGCAGGGCGAGCAGCCGTATCGCCTCGGTGGTCTCGCCGAGATCGACGACGAGCAGGTCGTGGCCGCCTCGCGCCCGCGCCTGGTGCACGGCCTGGAGCAGCGCGCACGCGGGCGCGCCCGGCAGCTCCGTCAGTTCCTCGCCGTCGAACGGCCGCCCGCCGACGGCGTCGAGCGCCGGGGCGGCGTGGCGCTGGAGCGCGAGCAGCCCGTCGGCGAACCAGCGGCCCGAGTCGGCCCGCACGGCACGGAACCCGGCGGGGGTGGCCACCGGTTCGTCCGGCCAGGCGGGCGGCGCCGCGCCCAGCACGCGCGCCAGCTGGCCCGGCGGCGCGCCGCTCAGCAGCAGCGTCACGCGGCCGGCACGGGCGGCCGCCGCGGCGGTGGCGGCGGCGATGGTGGTGGTGCCGTCGCCGCCAGGGCCGGTGACGAACAGCAGGCGCGGTCCGGCCGCCCCGGTCCCCTCAGCGGCACCTGCCATGGCGCGCTCAGCGCCCCACGGTGGACTCGACGCGCTTCTTGAGCCCGTCGAGCGCGCGCTCGATGATGACCTTCTCCGCCTTGCGCTTGATCGTGCCCAGCATCGGGATCTTGACGTCCACGGTCAGCTGGTAGGTGACCTCGGTGTGCTTGCCGCCATCGACCGGGACAAGGCGGTACGAGCCGTCGAGGGAACGCAGCATTCGGGACTTCACCAGCGACCAGCTGACCGCCTGCTCACCGCCGTTCCCGGCGTTCTCGCCGCCGGACCAGTCGTAGGCGAGGGTGTGTTCGTCGCGGATCGCCCCGGCGTCGAGCAGCAGCCGCACCTGCTCGGCGCGGCCCTCGTTGTCCACGGCGAGGACCTCGGCCTCCTTCACCTCGCCCGTCCACTCCGGGTAGCGGGCGAAGTCCGCGATCACGGACATGACTTCCGCCGGGGTGGCCTCGATGGTGATGCTGGACCTGGTGTGTTCCGCCATCGCGGTTGGCTCCTCGTTCCGTGCTGCCGTCGCCCAGGAAGGCTACCGCGCGCGGCCAGAGGGGGACGCGGCCCGCCCGTCCGTCACAGCAGGCTCTCAAGGCGCTCGGCCAGCAGGTCCCAGCGCCACCGCTCCTCCACCCAGGCCCGGCCGCGTTCTCCCATCCGCCGCCGCAGCTCGGCGTCGCCCAGCAGCGCCACGATGCGCTCGGCGGTCTCGGCGGGCGCGGCCGGAGAGCCGCCGCGCACCACCCAGCCGGTCTCGCCGTCGAGCACGGCATCGGGCGCGCCGCCCGAGTCGCCCGCGACGACCGGCAGTCCGGTGGCCGACGCCTCCAGGTACACAATGCCCAGCCCTTCGACGTCGAGCCCGCCGCGCCGGGTGCGGCAGGGCATCGCGAAGACGTCACCGGCGCCGAAGTGCGCGGGCAGGTCCTCCCAGGGCACCTCCCCGGTGAACCGCACCGAGCGGGCGACCCCCGCCTCCACCGCCAGCTTCTGCAGGGCCTGCCGGTACGGCCCGCCGCCCACGATGAGCAGCACGGTGTCCGGCTCGGCGGCGAGGATGGCGGGCATGGCGCGGATCAGGGTGTCCTGCCCCTTGCGCGGTACCAGCCGCGAGACGCAGACCACGACGGGCCGGTCGGCCAGCCCCAGCGCGGCACGCAGCGCGGCGCCGCCCGAGTCGGGGTGGAACGTCTTCTCGTCGACGCCCGGCGGCAGGTGCGCCATCCGGGAGGCGGCGGACGTGCTGAGCGCCCGGGCGATGCGCGAGCGCGTGTACTCGCCGAGGTAGGTCATGGTGTCGGTGTCGTCACCGATGCGACGCAGCAGCCGGCGCGGCCCGGGGAGCTGCGCCCATCCCGCCTCGTGCCCGTGCGTCGTCGCCACCAGCCGCTCGGCGCCGGCCGTCCGCAGCGCGGGCGCCATCAGGCCGAGCGGCGCGGCGGCGCCGAACCACACGGCGGTGCAGCCGTGTTCGCGCAGCAGCGCGGCGGCGCGCCGGGTCACCCGGGGGGTGGGCAGCAGCATGGTCGAGCGGTCCCGCACGACGGGGAAGGGCTGTTCGGCGTCGAACCGCTCGGTGGCGGCTCTTCCCTCCTCGTCGCGCTTCCACGTCGAGGCGTAGACCACCACGCGCTGGGGATCGAGGCGCAGCGCCATGCTGTGCAGGAACGCCTGGATCCCCCCGGGGCGCGGCGGGAAGTCGTTGGTGACGATCAGGGTCTTCCGCATCGCGTCAGACCCTATCCCGTTCCGGGGCCCTGTCCGTGGCGGTACCGGTCAGGGACGGACGACGGAGTGCAGCGGCATCATCGTGACGGACTCGTAGCGGACGCTGGCGCCGGTGTAGGGGGCGTGCACCACCTGGCCGTTGCCGACGAACATGCCGACGTGGCTGGCGTCGTCGCGGTAGACGACGATGTCGCCGGGGAGGGCCTCGGTGAGCGGAACGGTCCGTCCGGCCCGCGCCTGCTCCTGCGAGGTGCGCGGGAGCGAGACGCCGGCCTGCGCGTAGGCCCACTGGATGAGGCCCGAGCAGTCGAACGACGACGGGCCCGCCGCTCCCCAGGCGTAGGGGGCGCCGACGACGCTGGTGGCGGCGGCCACGGCAGCGGCGGCACGGCTGGATGCCTGGCCCGCCGTGGCGGCCGGCGCGGGGGCGAGCGGTGAGCCGGCCTCGGCCGGGCCGGCCGGCCCGGCCGGCTCGTCCGGGGCGGGGTGCCGCTCGGCGCGCTCCTTGCGGTCCTGTTCCGTGAGCTCTTCCAGGCGGCGCTCGGCCAGCGCGAGCTGCCGCAGCACGGCCTGTTTCTGGCGCGAGAGCCGGTTGCGCTCCTCCTCCAGCTCCGCCAGGGCGTCGCGGGCTTCGTCCCGCCGCTGCTCCAGCACGCGCTGCGCGCTGATCAGTTCGCGCAGGTCGCCGGCCTGCCGCTCGCTGAGGCGGTCCAGCGTGGCGGCGCGGTCGAGATAGCCCTCGGGCTCGGTGGTGAGCAGCAGGGCGAGCGAAGGAGCGATGCTTCCCGCCCGGTAGTGGGCGGCGGCGGTGTGACCGAGCACCGTGCGCTTGTCGTTGACCGCCTGCTGGCTCTGCGCCACGCGCTGCTGGCGCCGTTCGGTCTCCGCCTCAAGCTCCTCGACCCGCTCGGCGATGCCGTTGTAGGCCTCGATGGCGCGCTCCGCCTCGGCGAGCAGCTCGTCAACGTCCTTCTGGGCGCCGGCCGTTGTCTTCGGGGACGACGGGTCCTGGGGATTCGCGACGACCGGTGCGGCCGCCAGCGCGACGGCGGCCGTCGCGGCGGCGGAGAGCACGGTGACACGGCCCGCCAGGCCGGCCCGCGGTGTGCGGCGAGAACGTCGGTATCTGACCACGTGTGGCCGCGCTCCCTTCAGATGGGTGGCTGAGGGGAGCCGAATGTAGCGGCGCGGGGGCGGCGCGGGCCGTTCTCAGCGGCGGCCGCGCCCCGCCCGAACGCACGCCGCCGCAGGTCACCAGCGGGGCGCAGGACGGGGCGAAACCCCGGAATCACCTGCGTGGGTGAGGTCCTGTCAGGTCATCCGACGCGCACGCCGAACATGAACGGCATGGCGTCCAGCGGGAGGTACTCGACGACGCCGCCGGGCCTGGGCGCGTGGATGATCTGGCCGTTGCCGGCGTAGAGGCCGACGTGGTGCAGGTCGTCGTAGTAGAGCACCAGGTCGCCCGGGGCCAGTTGGTCGCGGCCGATCTGCGTGCCCGCGCTGGCCTGGGCCTGGGAGGTGCGCGGGATCGAGATGCCCGCCTGGGCGTAGGCCCAGGACGTCAGGCCGGAACAGTCGAAGGAGTCGGGCCCGGTCGCGCCCCACACGTACGGGGAGCCGAGCGCGGACTGGGCGGCGGCCAGCACGCTGGAACCGTAGTTGGAGGCCGGCGCTTCCGTGGAGTCCTGCGCCGCCGCGGCGGCGTCGGCCGACTGCTGCTGCCGCTCGGCCTCCAGCGCGGCCCGCTCCTCCTCGGTGAGCTGGTTGAGCAGCGCCTGCGCTTCGCTGAGCTTGCCCTGGATGGTGTCCTTCTGCTCACCGAGGCTCTCGCGGAGCTGTTCCAGCTCCTGCAGCGCCTCGCTGGCCTCCTGACGCTGCTGCTCCAGGGTGCGCTGCTGTTCCTCGATCAGCTGGAGAGTCTCGGCCTGCTTGCCGCTGACCTGGTCCAGGGTCGATGCCTGGTCGAGGTAGGAGTCAGGGTCGGAAGAGAGGAAGAGCTGCACCGACGGGTCCAGGCCGCCGTGGCGGTACTGGGCGGTGGCGACCGACCCGATGCCGGCCTGGAGTTCGTTGAGCCGCTCCTGGCCGCGGGCGGTGGCCTCCTGGAGATCCTCGATCTCCTGCTGGAGCCGTTCCTCTTCTTCCTTGGCCTCGTTGTATTCCTCGGTGGCCTGCTCGGCCTCCTCGTACAGCCGGTCGACCTCTTCCTGGACCTCTTCTTTGGTCGGGCTGGGGTCGGCGTTCGCGCTCTGCGCCGTGACGGCAACGGTGGCGGCGGCCGTCGCGCCGAAGATGGTCACGCGCGCGCGACTTGGCTGCTTGGGACGACGGTGGGACGCCACGGAGGCGATCTCCTTCTTCCAGAAGCCGCCTGGCCGCTCACGCGGATCGGCGGTCCTTCACGGCCACCCCCTGCGGGTGATCGACCGCGTGAAGGTTCGAGGCGACCCTAGCGAGCGGGGTTTCGTACATTCAAATCCCGGCAAGCATTTTTTACTTACCTCACACTGGTTGCGACGCCCGCTCCACAGAGCGTCAGCCGCCGTGCTGGTGGATACCGGCGCGCACGCTGACCAGCCGGTGCGAAGCGCGCGGAAGCGGAGGTGAGGTGACATCGCGGGCCTGTCCGACACCGTTCGTACACGAACGGGAAGCAGGGGTGAGGGCCGTGAGGGCGGAGTGTGACACCGGGGAACTCAGCCGCGGGAAAGGCGGTTGAGCAGCAGGGCGGAGGACACGGGTCTGGCCCCGGCCCGCGCGACGCCGTCGGCGACCTCGCGGTCGGAGGAGACCACCACCACGGGTCTGCCGGGTGGTTCGGCCCGTACCAGGCGGCGGATGAGGTCGTCGGCCGTCTGCCCGGGTCTGCTGAACAGCACCCGCACACCGCGCGGCGCGGCCAGCGGCACCGGGCCGTCCAGCTCGGCGCCGTCGAACACGCACGTCATTTCCGCTCCGCTCTGGGCCGCCAGCACCGCAAGCCCGCCCAGCAGCCGCAGCCGCTGCTTCTCCAGCGGCAGCGAGGGATAGCCCGACTTGGTGACGTTGTAGCCGTCGACGACGAGATGTGCCTGCGGCAGCGACAGCAGCTGGTCGAGCAGCGCCGGGTCGTCCGAGGCCAGCGCCCGCTGCGCGACCTCCTGCGGGTTCATCTCCCCCGGCTCGATGGCGTCGACGGTCTGCGCGGGCCGCAGCGGCGTCGGCGGCAGGGCCAGTTCACGGCGCAGGCCCTGGGCGGCGTCGAGCACCGTGTCCAGCAGCAGCCGCAGCCGCATGTCCTCCAGCGCCCGTCCCTCGCGCGAGGCCCGGCGGCTGGCCTCCAGCGCGGCCTCCGCGTCGGCGAGCCGGGCACGCAGCCGGCGGGCCTCGGCATCGGCGGCGGACCGCGCCGAGGTGGCCTCGGCGAGCTCCGCCTCCGTCTCGGCACGGATCCGGCGCAGCGCCGCCTCGCCGCGCTTGACGTCGCTCTGCGCGGCGCGCAGCTTGCGGTGGACCGCCTCCGTCTCCCTGCGGGCTGCCTCCAGTTCGGCGCGCAGCCGGTCGGTCTCGCCCCGCAGCGCGGACCGGGCCTCGGCCAGCTCGGCGCGCAGCCGCGCCACCTCCCGCTCCCGCTCCTCCCCCTCGCGCTGGGCCTGCGCCCGCAGCGCCTCCTCCCCCGCGGCCGCCACCACCTTGGGCCAGCCAGCGGGCCGCAGCAGGAACGCCGCCGCAGCCACCTCGACGGGATCGGCGGCGGCGGGGGGCACGCCCTCGGCGACCGCCCGGGCGAACTCCGGCTCGGCCTCCCGCAGGCGCTCGGCGACCCGCGCCCGGAACGCGGGGTACCGCTCCAGCGCCGCCGCCATCGCGGCGCCGCCGAACCGCATCCGGCGGGAGGGCGTGAACCGCGCGTACTGGCGCAGCGGCGGGGGCAGCTCCGCTACGGTCATCCCCGCGAAGGCGTCGCTGGCCAGGGCGATGACCCGGTGCCGGACCCGCTCGGGGAGCGGGCGGTCCAGAGTCTCGTCCGGCTCCTCGTCCTGCGTGGGGCCCACCAGCGCTCGCGCCTACTTTCCGTGCCTCGTTTCCTGCGGGATGCGTGGGGTGTCTCCACAGTCACCCTACGACCTGGTAGCCGTGCCGTCCGCCGCCGCACCCGCCGGTGCGCCGCGGCAGGGGGCTAAGGTGAGGGCAACCGACCAGGAGAGGCCCACCGTGATCACTTCGATCGTGCTCATCAAGACCAGCGTGGATCGCGTGCCGGAGGTCGCGGAGCAGATCGCGTCGCTTGAGGGTGTCAGCGAGGTGTACTCCGTGACCGGGCCCCACGACCTTATCGCTCTGGTCCGGGTCCGGCGCCATGAGGAGCTCGCCGAGGTTATCCCGGGCCGCATCAGCAAGGTGCCGGGGGTGGAGTCGACGGAGACGCACATCGCCTTCCGCGCCTACTCGCAGCATGACCTCGAGGCCGCGTTCGCCATCGGTCTCGACTCCTAGCCGCCGGGGCGGCACCCGGGGGAAACCGGCGCCGCCCCCGCCCGGCCTCTTCCCGTTCCGCGCGGGGAGGGGCCGGGCGGGGGCGGCGCACGACCAACGCCGGATCGATACCGGATCGACACCGGACCAGCGCCGGACTACGCGTGGCTGGCGGTGACCCAGCGCTCGAGCGTCGCCTTGGCGGCGCCGGAGTCGATGGACTCGGCCGCCTTCGCCATTCCCGCCGCCAGCTGCTCCGGCAGGGGCGCGTCCCCGGGCTCGAGCGCGACCAGCGCGGCGGCCGAGTTCAGCAGCACGGCGTCCCGCACCGGCCCCGCCTCGCCGTCCAGCACGCGGCGCGCCACCTCGGCGTTGTACGCGGCGTCCGCGCCGCGCAGCGCCTCGACCGGGGCCAGCTCGAGGCCGACGCTGCGCGGGTCGAAGTGCTCCTCGCGGACCGTGCCGTCCCGCACCACCCACACCCGCGACGGCGCCGTGATCGTCAGCTCGTCCAGGCCGTCGTCGCCCCGGAAGACCAGGGCGGACGAGCCGCGCCGCGCCAGCACCCCCGCCATGATGGGAGCCATGCGGGCGTCGGCGACCCCGGTGGCCTGGGCCCGCACCCGCGCCGGGTTGGTCAGCGGGCCGAGGAAGTTGAACGGCGTGGCGACCCCCAGCTCGCGGCGCGCGCGGGCCACGTGCCGCAGCGCCGGGTGGAACTTCACCGCGAAGCAGAAGCTGATGCCCGCCTCGGCCGCCACCTCGGCGACCCGCTCGGGCGTCAGCTCCAGGTTGACGCCGAGCTGCTCGAGCACGTCGGAGGCGCCGGAGGCGCTGGACGCCGCGCGGTTGCCGTGCTTGACGACAGTCGCGCCGGTGCCCGCCACCACGATCGCCGACATCGTGGAGATGTTGACCGTCCGCGCCCGGTCACCGCCGGTGCCGACGATGTCGACCGTGGGCCCGGGCACGTCGATCACGTTGGCGTGCTCGTACATGGTCTGCACGATCCCGGTCATCTCGTCCACCGTGACGCCCTTCGCACGCAGCGCCACGGCGAAGCCGGCGATCTGCGCGTCGGTGGCCTCGCCCGACATGATCCGGTCCATCGCCCAGGCCGCGGCATCCGGCGTCAGATCCTCGCCGACGAGCAGCGCGGTGAGCACGTCGGGCCACGTGTGCGCCGCCCCGGACGTGCCTGTGGCGGGGGTCGCAGCGCTCATGGGATCACTCCTGGCGGGTCGGGTGGACTGTCGCGGTGAAGCCTAACGGCGTCCGGGGCCGCGACGCTTCCCCGTGACGGAGAAGGGTCGCGGCCCCGGAACGGAAGGTGAGTACCAGACCGGCTCGGGCGTCAGTGGTGGCCCTCGCCGCTGGTGATCTCGCGGTACTCCTCGCGGGTCGGCAGCGGGATCTGCGCGTGCTCGCCGTAGTAGCCGCGGCTGATGCGCGCCCGCAGCTTCTCCAGCGGACCGGCCTTGCGGCGCACGCCGTTCTCGTCCGTCTCCGGACCGATCTCGTACGGCTCCGGCTGGTCGTGCGAGAGGATCGTGTACAGCCGCTCCCGCGGCAGCGGCTCGTGCACCTCGATGAACTCGCCGTGCGGCAGGCGCTTGATGATGCCGGTCTCCCGGCCGTGGAGCACCTTCTCGCGGTCGCGGCGCATGAGGCCGAGGCAGATCCGCCGGGTGACGATGAAGACGATCACCGGCAGGACGAAGAACGCGATCCGGCAGAACCAGGTGATGGCGTTGATCGACAGGTTGAAGTGGGTGGCCCACAGGTCGTTGCCGCCCGCGATCATGCAGACGCCGAACGCCGTCAGCCAGGCCATGCCGAACGCCGTCCTGGTGGGCACGTTCCGCGGCCGCTGCGCGATGTGGTGCTCCCGGTTGTCCTTGGTCACCCAGGCCTCGAAGAACGGGTAGACCCCCATCACGATCAGCAGCGACGGGAACAGGATCAGCGGCACCAGCAGGCCGAAGTTCAGCGTGTACCCGCCGGGCAGCACCCACTCCAGGCCCGGCATCATGCGCACCAGGCCCTCGGAGAAGCCGAGATACCAGTCGGGCTGGGCGTTGGTCGAGATCTGGTCCGGGCGGTAGGGGCCCAGCACCCAGATCGGGTTGATCGTCACCGTCGCGGCGATCAGCGCGATCACGCCGAAGACCAGGAAGAAGAACCCGCCCGCCTTGGCCATGTACACCGGCAGCAGCGGCATGCCCACGACGTTGTTGTTCGTCCGGCCCGGCCCCGCGAACTGCGTGTGCTTGTGGTAGACGACCAGGATCAGGTGCGCCACCACCAGGCCGAGCATGATGCCCGGCAGGACCAGCACGTGGACGATGAAGAACCGCGGGATGATGTCGTCCCCGGGGAACTCGCCGCCGAAGACGAACATCTGCAGGTACGAGCCGATGACCGGCATCGACAGGATGGCGCCCTCGGCGAACCTGATGCCGATACCCGACAGCAGGTCATCCGGCAGCGAGTAGCCGGTGAGGCCGGTGAAGACCGCCAGCACCAGCAGCGTGAAGCCGAACAGCCAGTTGATCTCGCGGGGCTTCCGGAACGCGCCCGTGAAGAAGACGCGCATCATGTGGAAGAACAGGCCGACCACGAAGATCAGCGCCGCCCAGTGGTGGATCTGCCGGACCAGCAGGCCGCCGCGGACGTCGAAGCTGATGTCCAGCGTCGAGGCGTACGCCTCGGACATCAGGACGCCCTGCATCGGCTCGTACGGGCCGTGGTACTCCACCTCGGCCATGCTCGGCACGAAGAACAGCGTCAGGTACGTGCCGGTCAGGATCAGGATGATGAAGCTGTACAGGCAGATCTCGCCCAGCAGGAATGACCAGTGGTCCGGGAAGATCTTGCGCATGTTGGCCTTGGCGAGGCTGTAGATGCCCAGCCTGCCGTCGGCCCAGTCAGCGATCCGCTCGCCGGCGGGAGCCTTGCCCCGGGCCTTCGGGGCGTCTGTTGCCGTACTCATCCGCGCTCCCAGAAGCTCGGGCCGGGGGGCTCCTCAAAGTCGCCGAGCGCTTGGAGGTAGCCGTCTTCGTTCACACTGATCCGCAGCTGCGGCAGCGGGTGGCCCGCCGGGCCGAAGAGCACCCTCGCACCATCAGACAGGTCGAACGTGGACTGGTGGCACGGGCACAGGGCGTGGTGCGTCTGCTGCTCGTAGAGCGTGGCGGGGCAGCCGATGTGCGTGCAGATCTTCGAGAAACACAGGATGCCGTCGTAGCCCCACTCGGCCGACCGCTGGTCCTTGATGTCCTCGGGCTCCAGCCGCACCAGCATGACCGCGGCCTTGGCGATCTGCTCGTGGAAGTCGTGGTCGTGCGGGTCGAGGCCCTCCGGCATCGCCTGGGTCAGCGAGCCGACGGTGATGTCCTCGGGCCGCAGCGGCTGCATCGTGGACTCGTTGATGATGAGCGAGCCGCGGCGCCAGGCCGTGTGGCGGAGCTTGTCCTCCGGCAGCGGACCCAGGTCCCGCAGCAGCACGACGCCGGACAGCGGCACCAGGGCGAGCGCACCGTAGAGGGTGCGGCGCACCAGCGTGCGGCGGCCGAACTGGGACTCGGCGACGCCCTTGCGGAACTCCTCCAGGACGTGCGCCTTCACCTCGGGGGACGCCTCGATGGCGTGGCGCTCCTCGGGGACCTCCTCGTCGGACATCAGCGTCCTGGCCCAGTGGACGGCACCGGCACCGATGCAGGCGAGCGCGGTGCCCAGGGTCAGGCCGAGGGCGAAGTTCAGCCCGCTGACGTGGCCGAACGGCCAGATGTAAACGATCTTGTCGATCGGGATCGTCACGTACGCGACGATGAACCCGATCGTGGCCAGCATGGACGTGGCGAACAGCAGGGCGACGGTGCGCTCGGAGCGCTTGGCGGCCCGCTCGTCGATGTCCTGCCGGCGCTTTTCGTGGGGCGGCAGCCCCGGGTCGGTGAACGGGTCGTCGTGCGCGGCGGCCTCGCCGTGCTCCCGCTCACTGGGCAGATGTCCCTGCGAGGACTCTGCTGTCTGCTCTTCTGGCTGTTCTGTCTGGCTGCTCATGACTTCTTGGCCTTTGCGGTCCGGGCGCCGATCCACACGGCCGCGGCGACGAGGATTCCAATGCCGAACGTCCACGCGAACAGGCCCTCGCCGACCGGGCCGTAGCCGCCCAGCGTGAAGCCGCCGGGGTTGGGCGACTCGGAGGTGTTGACGGCGTCGAGCCAGGCGATGATGTCCCGCTTGTCCTGCTCGCCGAGCGTGCCCTCGGGGAAGGACGGCATGTTCTGGGGGCCGGTCAGCATCGCCTCGTAGATGTACCTGGGGTCGACGTCTTCGAGGTCCGGGGCCTCCTTGCCGTTGGTGAGGGCACCGCCGCTGCCGGTGAAGTTGTGGCACTGCGAGCAGTTGGTCCGGAACAGCTCCCCGCCGCGGGCGGCGTCACCCTGCGCCGGGTCGTAGCTCGACTCCTCCGGCACGCTCGGGCCCGGGCCCAGCGAGGCGATGTAGGCGGCGAGCTGGTCGATCTCCGCCTGGGTGTAGACCTTGGGCTTGCGCGGCGCCTGCGGGCCGGGCTGCTGCATCGGCATGCGGCCGGTGCCGACCTGGAAGTCGACCGCGGCGGCTCCCACGCCGACCAGGGAAGGACCGTCGCTGCTGCCCTGGCCGTCGGTTCCGTGGCAACTGGAGCAGCCGACCTCGTAGAGCCGTTCGCCCTCCTCGATGGCGAGAGACTGAGCCGACGTGTCCGCCTCGGCCTCGTCCGCGGGGGCCAGCACGGCGTACAGCCCCCCCGTGGCCGCCAGCGCGAAGAGAAGGACGACCAGCGCCGCCAGCGGATGGCGCCGTCGTGCGGAGAGCTTTTTCACGGATTACCCCGGTGTCAGGATCTTCTGCGTCGGTGCTGTGGTCTGGGCGTCGGTGTTACTGGATCAGGTAGATCGTGGCGAAGAGGCCGATCCAGACGACGTCGACGAAGTGCCAGTAGTAGGACACGACGATGGCCGTGGTCGCCTGCTCGTGGGTGAAGCGCCGCGCCGCGTAGGTCCGCGCCAGCACGAGCAGGAAGGCGATCAGTCCTCCGAGGACGTGCAGCCCGTGGAAGCCGGTCGTCAGGTAGAAGGCCGAGCCGTACGGGCCGGAGGAGATCGTGATGCCCTCGTGCTCCACCAGCTCCACGTACTCGGCGACCTGGCCGCCGATGAAGATGGCGCCCATGATGAAGGTGACCACGAACCAGCCGCGGAGCTTCTTCACGTCGCCGCGCTCGGCCGCGAAGACACCAAGCTGGCAGGTGAGCGAGGAGAGCACCAGAATCGTGGTGTTCCCGGTCGAGAACGGCAGGTTCAGGGCATCCGCGTTCTCCTGCCAGTAGTCGGCGCCCATCACCGACCGCAGGGTGAAGTACATCGCGAAAAGGGCCGCGAAGAACATCAGCTCGGAACTCAGCCAGATGACGGTTCCGACGCTCGTGACGTTCGGCCGGTTCACCCGGGGGGCCGAGGGATGTGCGTGCCCGGTTTCTACTGCTGTTGCTGTCGCCACGCCGTCATTATGTCCTTCGCGGTTCCGGCGTCCGTCCGGGGGGGTGCCGTTCGGTGTGTCAAGGGCATGTGGCAGGCGCTTTCGGGCCCCCGCCGGGCCGGCCGGAGGATGCAGGCCACTGCCCGGACCGCGGGCCGACGGAGTAGCATCCGCGCCAGCGGGCGGCGCCCGCCGCCCGGCCCGAGTACCGCCTCGCCCACGGAGGAACGATGCAGTCCACCGCCACGGTGCTGGTCTACAGCGACGACGCGAACACCCGCGAGCAGGTGCGGCTGGCGGCGGGAAAGCGGCCCGCCGCCGACGTTCCGGCCGTCGAGTACGTCGAGTGCGCCACGCTGCCCGCCGTGCTCAGCGCGTTGGAGGCCGGCGGCATCGACGCGTGCGTGCTGGACGGTGAGGCGGTGCCCGCCGGCGGCATGGGGGTGTGCCGGCAGATCAAGGACGAGATCTTCGACTGCCCGCCCGTGCTGCTGCTGATCGGCCGCCCGCAGGACGCCTGGCTGGCGACGTGGAGCCGGGCGGAGGAGACAGTCGCGCACCCGGTGGACCCGGCCGAGCTGGCCGGCGCGCTGGCCTCGCTGCTGCGCCGCCGCCTGCCCGCTGCCGCCTGAGCGGCCGCGCACGCGGTTCCCGGCTCCCGCCCCGGATCGCGTCCCGGGACGTCACACCCCGGGGCGGAGCGGGCCGGAGGCGGCCTCCTGGCGCTGCTCGTCCCGGCGCTCGGCCATGGCGTGCAGGGCGCTGCCCTCCTGCCATTCCTCCCAGCTGAGGTTCCAGTCACCGAAGCCGTTGCCGAACGGGTCCATGTCCTCGCCGTAGCCGTTGACGTGCTCGACGATGTCGCCCGGCTTGACCAGCTCGAAGAACCAGCGGGCGTTCTCCGTGCTCAGGCCGGTGCAGCCGTGGCTGACGTTGGCGACGCCGTGGGAGGCGGCCGACCACGGGGCGCCGTGGACGTACTCGCCGCTCCACGTCAGCCGCGTGGCCCAGTACACCGGCAGGTCGTAGGACTCCGCGCTGCCGGCGGGGATGCCGATGCTGGTGCCGGTCATGCGCACGTACGATTCGCGGCCCAGGATCACCTTCTTGCCGTTGCGGGTGCGGAAGCCTTCCTTGCCGGTGGTGATCGGCACGGTCCGCAGCTCTTCGCCGTTGCGTGAGACCGTCATGGTCAGGGCGCTGATGTCGGCGACGGCCTCGATGCGGTCACCGAACGACACTTCTAGCGGCTCGGCTGCCGCGCCGCGCAGGCCGTCGCGGATGTGGACGCCGTCCAGGGCGGAGCTGACCGTGACGGTGGCGTGCGCGGGCCAGTACTCGCGCGGCCGGTAGTGCAGCGTCTGGTCGTCCACCCAGTGCCAGGCGCCGGTGACCTCGGGGTCCGAGCGGACGGTCAGCGCCGACTCGACGCGGGCGCGTTCGGTCAGGGCGGAGACGGGGTGGCTCAGTTCGGCGGTCAGCGGCTGTCCCACGCCGTAGGTGCCGGGCTCGGGCCCGAAGCTTATCTCCAGGCGCTCCGCGCTGTCGGAGGTGCCGGTGCGGAACTCGTACACGCCCCGGCCCGGTTCACCGTTGCCGTTCTCGGTGCTCACCCGCACCGTGTAGCTGGCACGGGCCGCAAGCGGCTCGCTGCTGCGCCAGCCCCGCCCGTCGGCGGTGAGTTCGCCGGTCAGCGGGCGTCCCTCGCTGTCCCGGGCCGTCACGTCGGTGATCCGGCCGCCGGTGTCGGTGAGGGTGATGGTCAGCGGCTGGTCGGGGTCGGCGGCGGTGGCCCCGGGGCCGTCCGCGTGGCCGAAGGAGAGGTGCCCGGTGGCGTCGTACGGGGTCGCCGTGAGGGAGGAGGCGCCGCCCACGCAGGCGGTGAGCCCGGCCACCAGCGGGGCGAACACCAGGCCGATGCAGAGCACTATGCGGGTTCGGTGACTCATAGCCACAACGTACGCAGGCTGTCACCCTTCGGCGCGCCGTCCGCCCGCGATCGGGTGACGGGCGCCGGGCCGCCCGCAGGACGCGCGTGGGCCCCCTCGGCAGCCGTGCCGAGGGGGCCCACGGGCGGAGCGTCACCCGTTCCGGGTCACTGGTTCTGGTTCTCGCCCCGGTAGTACTCGAAGACCCACAGCCACAGGCCGAGAGCGGTCAGCGGGGCGGTGAAGTACAGGAACCACCAGCCGAAGACCGGCCCCATGAAGGCGGTCAGGGCGCCCGCCGCCAGCAGCAGCGGAGCCCAGCTGTGCGGGCTGAAGAACCCGAGCTCGCCCGCGTCGTCGGCGACCTCGGCGTCCTTGCGGTCCTGCGCGCCGGTGTCCACGCGCCGGGCGGTGAACACCAGGTAGAAGCCGATCATGGCCGACAGGCCGAAGGCCAGGAAGAGGGCCGTGGTGCCGACGGGCTCCTTCGACCAGACGCCGTACACGATGGCGGCGCCCAGCATGAAGATGCTGACCCAGCTGAAGATGTGTCCCTGAATCCTCACTTGGCGGCCCCCTTGTCCTCGCCGGCGCCGGCGCCGACGGCCACGCGCTCGCCGCCGCCCAGCTGGTCAAGCTCGGCCAGCTCGGGGTGGTGCAGGTCGAAGGCGGGCGATTCGGAACGGATCCTGGGGAGCGAGGTGAAGTTGTGCCGCGGCGGCGGGCACGAGGTGGCCCACTCCAGGG
The DNA here is from genome assembly GCF_016741785.1 of Streptomyces sp. 7-21. Taxonomy (GTDB): domain Bacteria; phylum Actinomycetota; class Actinomycetes; order Streptomycetales; family Streptomycetaceae; genus Streptomyces. The sequence continues at coordinate 228,543 of NZ_JAERRL010000005.1, read as the reverse complement.
AGCGGCCGTAGCCCCAGGGGTCGTCCTCGGTGACCTTCTCGCCGTACTTCCACGTCTTCCAGATGTTGTAGAAGAACGGCAGGATCGACAGGCCGAGCAGGAACGAGCTGATCGTGGAGATGGTGTTCAGCGTGGTGAAGCCGTCCGCCGCGAGGTAGTCGGCGTAGCGGCGCGGCATGCCCTCGGCGCCCAGCCAGTGCTGCACCAGGAACGTGCCGTGGAAGCCGACGAACAGCGTCCAGAAGGTGATCTTCCCGAGCCGCTCGTCGAGCATCTTGCCCGTCCACTTCGGCCACCAGAAGTGGAATCCGGCGAACATCGCGAAGACCACGGTGCCGAAGACCACGTAGTGGAAGTGGGCCACGACGAAGTAGCTGTCGGAGATGTGGAAGTCCAGCGGCGGCGACGCCAGGATGACGCCGGTGAGACCGCCGAAGAGGAAGGTGATCAGGAATCCGATCGACCACAGCATCGGCGTCTCGAACGACAGCGAGCCCTTCCACATGGTGCCGATCCAGTTGAAGAACTTCACACCGGTCGGCACCGCGATCAGGAAGGTCATGAAGGAGAAGAACGGCAGCAGCACCGCGCCCGTGACGTACATGTGGTGCGCCCACACCGTCACCGACAGCCCGGCGATCGAGATGGTCGCGGCGACCAGGCCGATGTAGCCGAAGATCGGCTTGCGGCTGAACACCGGGACGATCTCGGAGACGATGCCGAAGAACGGCAGCGCGATGATGTACACCTCGGGGTGGCCGAAGAACCAGAACAGGTGCTGCCAGAGGATGGCGCCGCCGTTGGCGGAGTCGAAGATGTGCGACCCGAAGGTGCGGTCCGCCTGGAGCGCGAAGAGCGCGGCGGCGAGCACCGGGAAGGCCAGCAGGATCAGCACACCGGTCAGCAGCACGTTCCAGGTGAAGATCGGCATGCGGAACATCGTCATGCCGGGCGCGCGCATGCAGATGATGGTCGTGATGAAGTTGACCGCGCCGAGGATCGTGCCGAAGCCGGAGAAGGCCAGGCCCATGATCCACATGTCGGCGCCGACGCCCGGCGAGTGCACCGCGTCGGACAGCGGCGAGTAGGCGAACCAGCCGAAGCTCGCGGCGCCCTGCGGGGTAAAGAAACCGGCCACGGCCAGCAGGCTGCCGAAGGTGTACAGCCAGTACGCCAGCATGTTCAGCCGCGGGAACGCCACGTCCGGCGCACCGATCTGCAGCGGCATGATCCAGTTCGCGAACCCGGCGAACAGCGGAGTCGCGAACATCAGCAGCATCACCGTGCCGTGCATGGTGAACAGCTGGTTGAACTGCTCGTTCGTCACCACCTGATTGCCAGGCCGGGCCAGCTCGGCGCGCATGATCAGCGCCATCACGCCGCCGATGATGAAGAAGGCGAACGAGCTGATCAGGTACAGCGACCCGATCGTCTTGTGATCGGTCGTCGTCAGCCAGCTGACGATGACCGAGCCCGGCCGCTTGCGGCGGGCGGGCGGGCCCTGAGTCACGGTCCCGGTGTCAGCCGTCTGGCTCTTCTCGGTGATACTCACGGCTTCCCCTCATTGGTCTCCGCGTTGACGGCGGCGTCCGTCTGCGGAATGCCCGCCGGGATGTAGCCCGTCTGGCCTCGGTCCGCAAGGTCCTGAAGGTACTGCTGGTACTCCTCAGGGGAGACGACACGGACGTTGAAGAGCATGCGCGAGTGGTCGACGCCGCACATCTCGGCGCACTTGCCCACGAACGTGCCCTGCTCGGTCGGCGTGACCTCGAACGTGTTCGCGTGTCCGGGGATCACGTCCTGCTTCATCAGGAAGGGCACCGGCCAGAACGAGTGGATGACGTCCCGCGAGGTGAGGATGAACTGCACCGTCTCCCCCTCGGGCAGCACCAGGGTCGGGCCCGGGTTGCCCGTTACGGGGTCGCGGTCGGCCGGGGTGCCCGTCTCGTAGACGCCGTCGGCACCCTCGGGGACGCGCTCCATCATCCGGTCGGGGATGGCGTCCAGTTCCGGAGCGGTGTGCGCGTCGTTGTCCGAGGCGCCGACGGGCTCCAGGTAGTTGAAGCCCCAGCTCCACTGATAGCCGACCACGTTGATGACGTGGTCGGGCTCATCCGAGGTCTCCAGCAGCTCACTCTGGTCCCGGGCCGTGAAATAGAACAGCACCGAGACCACGATGAGCGGAACCAGCGTGTACAGCGCCTCGATGGGCAGGTTGTACCTGTTCTGCGGTGGAACCTCCACCTTGGTCCTGGAGCGGCGGTGGAAGAACACGCTCCACAGGATCAGACCCCAGACCAGCACGCCCGTCACCAGCGCGGCGGCCCATGAGCCCTGCCACAGAGACAGAATCCGGGGGGCCTCCTCGGTGACCGGGGTGGGCATGCCGAGGCGGGGGAAGTCCTCGGAGGTGCAACCCGTGGCGGTTGCCAGGACCAGGCCCGCGATCAGCGCCTGCGGCAGGATCCGCCGCACCGGGCGCCGCGACGAGCGGTCGGAGCCGTTGGGACTCACGTAGCGCCTTCCCGAGAATCTCGCCCGTGCGGCCGCTGCCTTCGCTCGGTGGCGGGGGCGTGACCTGCCACGGGCAGGGTTTGGTTGCTTTATGCGGGACAGAACCCTACTCGACGCCCCCGGAGCGCTCGCGGGGAGGGGGCCAATCGCGGCGTGCCTGGGGACGGTACGGCGTGCCGCCCCCCGCCCTCCGGGGGACGCCGCCCCGCGCTGTCCCGCGTGACGGCGCCGCGTAGCGTTCTGACCGTGCCGTACTTTGACGCTGCATCCTCGCTCCCGCTGCACCCGGTCGCCCGGCAGGCGCTGCTGGCCGCGCTCGACGAGGGCTGGGCCGACCCGGCGCGCCCGCACCGGGAGGGCCGGCGGGCCCGGCTGCTGCTGGACGCCGCCCGGGAGAGCGCGGCGGAGGCCGTCGGCTGCCGCCCGGACGAGCTGTCGTTCACCGCATCCGGGACGCGCGCCCTGCACACCGGGATCGCGGGGGCGCTGGCCGGGCGGGCCCGGGCCGGGCGGCACCTGCTGGTGTCTGCCGTGGAGCATTCGGCGGTGCTGCACGCGGCGGAGGCGCACCGCGCGGCGGGCGGCACCTCGGCGCTGGTTCCGGTGGAGCGGACCGGCCGGGTGGCCCCGCAGGCGGTGGCGGCGGCGCTGCGGGAGGCACCCGGCGGGACGGCGCTGGTGTGCGTGCAGGCGGCCAACCACGAGGTGGGGACGCGGCAGCCGGTGGCGCGGATCGCCCAGCTGTGCCAGGAGGCGGGGGTGCCGCTGCTGGTGGACGCCGCGCAGTCGCTGCCCTGGGAACGGACGGACGGGCCGTGGTCGCTGCTGGCGGCCAGCGCGCACAAGTGGGGCGGCCCGGGGGGCGTCGGGCTGCTCGTGGTGCGCAAGGGCACGCGGTTCGCGCCCCCGGCGCCCTCGGACGAGCGGGAGGCGGGCCGGGCGCCCGGTTTCCCGGGGATCCCGCAGATCGTGGCCGCCGCGGCGGCGCTGCGCGCCGTGCGTGAGGAGGCGGAGCGGGAGGCGGCCCGGCTGCGGGTGCTGGTGGACCGGGTGCGGGCTCAGGTGCCGCGGCTGGTGCCGGACGCCGAGGTGATGGGGGATCCGGCGGACCGGCTGCCGCACATCGTGACGTTCTCCGTGCTGTACGCCGACGGCGAGGCGCTGCTGGGGGAGCTGGACCGGGAGGGGTTCTCCGTGTCGTCCGGCTCCTCGTGCACCTCCAGCACCCTCACGCCCAGCCACGTGCTGCGGGCGATGGGCGTGCTGTCCGAGGGGAACGTGCGGGTGTCGCTGCCGCCGGGCACGGCGGAGGGGGACGTCGAGCGGTTCCTTCAGGTGCTGCCCGGCGTGGTGTCCCGGGTCCGCGGGCAGCTTCCCGGGGAACCGGACGCCGGGGACGCGACCGCGCCGCGGACCGGCCAGGCACCCGGCCGGACGCCGGACGGGATCACGGTCGACGCGCTGGGGCGGCGGTGCCCCCTTCCCGTGATCGAGCTGGCGAAGACCATCGGGAACGTGCCGCCCGGCGGCGTGGTGACGGTGCTCGCCGACGACGAGGCCGCGCGCCTGGACATTCCCGCGTGGTGCACGATGCGCGGCCACACCTACCTGGGTGAGTCCCCCGCGCCGGACGGCGGCACGGCCTACCGCGTGCGCCGGGAGCGCTGAGGCGCCGCGGCCGTCACAGCAGGTGGGCCCGGACCTCGTCGGCGGCCTGCTGCCCGTACGCCTTGGTGAAGCGCTCCATGAACGGGCCCCGCCGCAGGGTGTACTCCTGCGTGCCGACGGTCTCGATCACGAGCGTCGCGAGCATGCAGCCGACCTGGGCGCTGCGTTCCAGGGAGGCGCCCCAGGCGAGGCCGGAGAGGAAACCGGCGCGGAAGGCGTCGCCCACGCCGGTGGGGTCGACCTTCTCCTCCTCTTCGGGGCAGTGGACCTCGATGTCGGGCTCGCCGGCGCGCGAGATGCGGGCGCCGCGGGCGCCGAGGGTCGTCACCCAGGTGCCGGCCCTGGTGAGGATCTCCTCGGGCGACCAGCCCGTCTTCGCCGTGATGAGGCTGCGCTCGTACTCGTTGCAGAACAGGTAGGCGGCGCCGTCGATCAGGTCCCTGATCTCCTCGCCGCTCATGCGGGCGAGCTGCTGGGAGAAGTCGGCGGCGAACGGGATGCCGCGGGTGCGGCACTCCTCGGTGTGCCGCAGCATCGCCTCCGGGTCGTCGGCGCCGATGTGGACGAGGTCGAGGCCGCCGACGCGGTCGGCGACGGTCTGGAGCTCGATGAGCCGGGCCTCGCTCATGGCGCCGGTGTAGAAGGAGCCGATCTGGTTGTGGTCGGCGTCGGTGGTGCACACGAAGCGGGCCGTGTGCAGGACGTCGGAGATGCGCACCGACTGGGTGTCCACGCCGTGCCGGTCCAGCCAGGCGCGGTACTCCTCGAAGTCGGCTCCGGCGGCGCCCACCAGGATCGGCGCCGCGCCGAGCTGGCCCATGCCGAAGCAGATGTTGGCGCCGACACCGCCGCGCCTGACCTCAAGCGAGTCGACGAGGAAGGACAGGGAGACCGTGTGCAGCTGCTCCCCGACGAGCTGCTCCGCGAAGCGGCCGGGGAAGGTCATCAGGTGGTCGTGGGCGATGGACCCGGAGACGGCGATGCGCAACGCGGTGCTGCTTCCTTGGAAGGGGACGGGCTTCTTAGGTTATCCAACGGGAACCACGGCGCGGACCTGCCCGTCAAACCAGCGTGACCAACGACGAGAGCGAAGAGACCAACGACCTCGTCCCCGCGCGGCCGGCGCACGCCGCCGGCAGCGAGCCGGATGCCCCCGCGCCTCGCCGCCGCCGCTGGGCTGCCGTCGCCGCCGCGGCGACCGCGGTGGCACTGCTGGCAAGCGGCGCGTACGGGGCCCAGGCGCTGCAGGACGGCGGTCAGCCGGGTGAGGAGACGGCGGCAGCGCGGGCGGACGGCGGTGGCCAGGCGGCGGCCGGCGCCGCCCCGGCAGACAGCGCGGACACCGCAGACAACGGGGACAACGGGGACAGCGGGGACACCGCGGACGGCTCCGGAGACGGGGTGGCGGGCGAGCGGCCGGCCCGGGACGACGACGCGGCGCGGCCGGAGGGCGGCGGCGCGGTGGGGTACACGGCGGACGGCCGCACGCTGACCGTGACCTTCTGGGGCAGCGCCTGCGGCGAGTACGAGGTGACGGCCGAGGAGACCGGCGAGGAGGTCGCCGTCACGGTGGCGCGGCAGGACACGGACAGCGACCAGGTCTGCGTGATGATGGCCGAGCAGCATGAGGCCGAGATCCGGCTGGAGGAGCCGCTGGGCAGCCGGGACGTGGTGGACGCCACCGGGGAGCCGCTGCCCGCGTGGTGAGCCGGATGGTGACGGGATGGTGACCCGGGCGGAGACGTAACGCGCGCGTGCCCGGGGGAGGCGGCCGGCAGGTGACCGGCGGCCTCCCCCGGGCACGGGAGGTTCTGGCCTCGCAGCGGCGGCGTGGGCGGCGGGGCGGCCGCGGCCGCCCCGTCCCTCAGCCGGTCAGCTGAAGGAGTCGCCGCAGGCGCAGGAGTTCGTGGCGTTGGGGTTGTCGATCGTGAAGCCCTGCTTCTCGATGGTGTCGACGAAGTCGATGGAGGCACCGCCGAGATAGGGGGCGCTCATCCGGTCGGTCACGACCTTGACGCCGTCGTAGTCCTTGACGACGTCGCCGTCGAGCGAGCGCTCGTCGAAGAAGAGCTGGTAGCGCAGGCCGGAACACCCGCCGGGCTGGACCGCCACGCGGAGCGCGAGGTCGTCGCGCCCTTCCTGCTCAAGGAGGCTCTTGACCTTGGCCACGGCCGCGTCGGAAAGGATGATGCCGTCACTCACAGCGGTCTGTTCCGATACGGACATCTGCTGACTCCCGGGTAGTACGGATGCTCTGCCGTGTGCTCCAACAGGCCGCCCGGCGGATTCATTCCTTCACGGGGCGGTCCGTCGCGTCCTTTCATGCTCGCACACGGGCCCCGGTCGCGGCACCGCACGCGTCAGAGTGACGCGATCGTCATCGTCAGATTGACGCTAAGGCGGTTATCATCCTTGCACCCATTACGTCATTCCGACGAAAAGACGTGGACCAGCAACAGAAAGGGTGCGTGTCGTGACCACCGCCCAGCCCCTGGACGTCCAGCCCACCTCGCTCGCGCTCCACCTGCTCGGCCGCGGCTCCGACCCCGCCTCCGAGCGCGGCGTGGACTGTCCCGGTGACCTGCCCGCGCCCTCGGACCCGGACCTGGTCGCCCGCGCCCGCGCCGCCAAGGAACGGCTGGGCGACCGCGTCTTCGTGCTGGGCCACCACTACCAGCGTGACGAGGTCATCCAGTTCGCGGACGTCACCGGCGACTCGTTCAAGCTGGCCCGCGACGCCGCCGCGCGGCCCGGAGCCGAGTACATCGTCTTCTGCGGCGTGCACTTCATGGCCGAGTCCGCCGACATCCTCACCTCCGCCCACCAGCAGGTCATCCTCCCCGACCTCGCCGCCGGCTGCTCGATGGCCGACATGGCCGCCGCCGAGCAGGTCGAGGAGGCGTGGGAGGTGCTGGCGGAGGCGGGCGTCGCGGACGTCACCGTGCCCGTGACGTACATGAACTCCTCGGCGGACATCAAGGCGTTCACCGGCCGGCACGGCGGCACCATCTGCACCTCGTCCAACGCCAAGCGCGCCCTGACCTGGGCCTTCGCGCAGCACGAGCCGGGCGCCGGCAAGGTGCTCTTCCTGCCCGACCAGCACCTGGGCCGCAACACGGCCGTCCGCGACCTGGGGATGTCGCTGGACGACTGCGTGGTCTATAACCCGCACAAGCCGAACGGCGGCCTGACGCCGCAGCAGCTCCGCGACGCACGGATGATCCTGTGGCGCGGCCACTGCTCGGTCCACGGCCGGTTCACGCTCGACTCCGTCAACGAGGTCCGTGACCGCATCCCCGGCGTCAACGTCCTGGTGCACCCCGAGTGCCGCCACGAGGTGGTCGCCGCCGCCGACCAGGTGGGCTCCACGGAGTACATCATCAAGACGCTCCGCGAGGCCCCGGCGGGCTCGAAGTGGGCCGTGGGCACCGAGCTGAACCTCGTGCGCCGCCTGGCTGAGCGCCACGCCGCCGAGGACAAGCAGATCGTCTTCCTCGACCGCACCGTCTGCTTCTGCTCCACGATGAACCGCATCGACCTGCCCCACCTGGTGTGGGCGCTGGAGTCGCTGGCCGACGGCCGGGTCGTCAACCGCATCGAGGTGGACCCGCGCACCGAGCACGACGCCAAGCTCGCCCTGGAGCGCATGCTGGCGCTGCCCTGACCCCGCTTCCCCTCTCCCCCTTACGCTTCCCCGCCCCGGGCACCGTGTTGGCTGGCGCCCGGGGCCACGTCACGATGCTGTGATGATCCTTCGCCCGATACGGGATACCGCGGCGGACGCCGAAGCCGTGCGCGAGGTCGCCGCCAGCGCCTTCGAAGGCGGCGCGTGGGATGACCGGCGCACGGCCCGGTTCCGGCGCCGGGTGCGCCACCTCGCCGTCACCGACCCGCCCGGCTGCTGGCTCGCCGAAGAGGACGGCGGCAGACCCGTCGGTGCGGTCCTGGCCAGCCGGCGCGAGGGCCTGTGGGGGCTGTCGCTGCTGGCGGTCGCGCCGGGCGCGCGCGGCAAGGGCCTGGGCACGCAGCTGCTGGACCGCGCCCTGGAGTACAGCAGGGGCACGCTGCGCGGCATGATCTGCTGCACCCCGCACCAGGCGGCCGCCCGCGTCTACCACCGGGCCGGGTTCACGCTGCATCCGACGATGCGGCTGACGGGCACGGTGGATGCTGCGGACGTGGAGGTGCCGGACGGGCCCGCCGTCGAGGGCGGCCCCGGCCAGCGCGCCCTGATGGACTCCGTGGACCGGCGGGTGCGCGGCAGCGCCCACGGCCCGGACCACGACGAGCTGCTGAAGCACCACCGGGTGATCGTCGCGGACGACCTGGCGGGCAGCGGCTACTGCTACGTCAGCGACGAGGGCGTCGTGGGCCTGCTCGCGGCCACGTCCCGGCGCATCGCCGTGCGGCTGCTGTCCTCCGCGCTGCTGAGCCTGCCGGCGGGCGCCGCCGCCGTGGTGCGGCACCTGACGGCGGAGCAGGACTGGGCGGTGGGCGTCGGCCTGGACGCCGGGCTGCGGCTGGCGCACGACGGCTACCTGGCGCTGCGCGGCATGCGGCCGCCGGCACCCTACCTGCCGTCGCCGCAGTTCCTGTGAGCCGTCCTCACGCCGCCCGGGGGCGGACCAGGCCGGTCTCGTAGGCCAGAACGACGAGCTGGGCACGGTCGCGGGCGGCGAGCTTGGACAGCAGCCGGTTGATGTGCGTCTTCACCGTCAGCGGGCTCACGTCGAGCCGGCTGGCGATCTCGTCGTTGGACAGCCCGGCCGCGACCTCGGCGAGCACCTCGCGCTCCCGGGTGGTGAGCACCCGCAGCCGCGAGTCGTCCAGCGGCGTCTCCCGGCGGTCCGCCTGCGCGAGGAACCGGGCGATCAGGCCGCGGGTGGCGGCGGGAGAGAGCAGGGACTCCCCCGCCGCGACGAGGCGGATGGCGTTGAGCAGCTCGGCGGGCTCCGCGCCTTTGCCGAGGAAGCCCGAGGCCCCGGCGCGCAGCGCTTCCACCACGTAGTCGTCGGACTCGAACGTGGTCAGGATGAGCACCTTGACGCCGCGCAGCCGCGGATCGGCGGCAAGGGCGCGGGTGGCGGCCAGGCCGTCGGTGCCGGGCATCCGGATGTCCATCAGCACCACGTCCGCGCCGGACTCCCGCACCGCCCGGACCGCCTCGGCACCGTCGGCCGCCTCGCCGGTGACCGTCATGTCCGGCTCGGACTCCACCAGCACCCGGAACGCACTGCGCAGCAGTGCCTGGTCATCAGCCAGAACCACGCGTATCACAGCACCTCCCGTTCCGCTGGCGCGGGGCGGCGGCCGTCCGGGGCGGGTCCAGCGGCAGGACGGCCCGGACCCGGAAGCCGCCGCCGTCGGTCCGGCCGGCCTCACAGGTGCCGCCGAGGGCGGCGGCCCGCTCCCGCATCCCCACCAGGCCGTGCCCGCCCTCGGCGTGGCCGCTCGTGTCCGGATCGCTGGCCGGGTCACTGTCTGGTTCACTGCCCGGGCCGCCGGTGCCGGGCGCGCGGCCGTTGTCGAGCACCGTGATGTCCAGCCGCTCCCCCGCCTCCCCGGCGCGGACGACCCGCACCAGGGCAGTGGCCCGCGGCCCGGCGTGCTTGTGCACGTTGGTCAGCGCCTCCTGGACGATGCGGTAGGCGGCCAGGTCCACGGCCGAGGGCAGCGGCCCGCCGGTGCGGACGTCCACGGTCACCGACATCCCGGTGCGGGTGAAGCCCTCGACCAGCTCGCCGAGCACGGCCAGGCCGCCCGCCGGCGCGGTCGGGGCGACGGGCTCGTCACGCTGGCGCAGCAGGCCGACGGTGGTCTGGAGTTCGCTGAGGGCGCGGCGGCTGGCCTGCCGGATGTGAGCCAGGGCCTCCTTGGCCTGGTCGGGCCGCGAGTCCATGACATGCGAGGCGACCCCGGCCTGGACGTTGACCAGCGAGATGTGGTGGGCGACGACGTCGTGCAGCTCGCGGGCGATGCGCATGCGCTCCTCGGTAACGCGGCGCCGCGCCTCCTCCTCCCGGGTCTGCTCAGCCCGCTCGGCGCGCTCCCGGATGGCCGCCATGACGGCGCGGCCGTTGCGGAGCGCCTCGCCGAGCGCCGCCGCCAGCGCGATCCAGGCGAAGACGCCGAGGTTCTCGGAGGAGTACCAGGGCTGCTGGCCGAGCAGCATCGCGGCGGGGGTGACGACGGCCAGCGTGGCCAGGCCCGCGCGCCGCGTGGTGACGGGACCGGAGCGGCTGGCCAGCGAGAACAGCGCGACCGCCACGGTCACGGCGAGAGAGGCGTGCCGTTCGGACGGCGGGTGAGAGGAGGTGCTCAGGGCCAGATCGGTCACGGTGATCGCGCAGGTGGCCGCGAGCACCGCGAGCGGGTGACGGCGGCGCGCCATGAGCAGGGCGCTGGCGAGGGCACCGAGCAGCGCCGTGTGGGCCGGCAGCGGGCGCTCCCCGAAACCGGGGCCGGAGTCGGGCGACTGCGTCGGGGTGACGGAGGCGATGAGGAGGACGGCGTAAGCGCCGGCGGCCAGCAGCGCGTCCAGCGCCCGCGGGTGAGCCTTCAGCCACTGCCGGGCGCGGGCGCCGTGCCTGGCTATCACGCCGCGGGAGCGGGCCGGACGGGCGGGAGAGAAACGGGCTGGCGCACGTGCTCAGCTCTCCGGGACGCCCGGGATGAGGCCGTCGTCGGTGAGCATGGCACGGACCTCCTCAAGCGTGGCCTCCGGCGACGGCAGGATCAGCTCGGAGGGCTCGAGCGAGTCCTCCGGCAGCGGCCTGCCGGCCTTCCTGACGGCCTCCAGGAGGGCGTCGAGGGTACGGCGGAAGCCGTCGGTGTCGCCCGACTCGACCTCCGCCATCAGCTCGTCGTCCAGCTCGTTCAGCGTGACGAGATGGCTGTCGTCCAGTTCGACCTGGCCCTCGCCCATGATCCGCACGATCACGGCTTGCTCCTCACGACCGACCGGGGCGGCGGGCGGCGGCACCACCGCTTTCCTCTTCTTCTACCACCGGCGGCCGCCGGCCGCCCGGCGGTCACGGCTTGTCGAAGCGGGGGGACTCCTGCCGCTGCTCCGTGACCTGCGTCTCGCTCTGGCCGCTGCCGCTCTCCAGCGCCTGCCGCTGGCTGGAGCTGCCGCCGGCCAGCTCGGCTTTCATGCGCTCCAGCTCCAGCTCGACGTCCGCGTTGCCCGAGATGCGGTCAAGCTCGGCGGTGAGGTCGTCCTTGGAGGTGCCGGTCGGGTCGTCGAGCGCGCCGGAAGCCAGCAGCTCGTCGATGGCGCCGGAGCGCGCCTGGAGCTGGGCGGTCTTGTCCTCGGCGCGCTGGATGGCCATGCCGACGTCGCCCATCTCCTCGGAGATGCCGGAGAACGCCTCGCCGATGCGCGTCTGGGCCTGCGCGGCGGTGTAGGTGGCCTTGATGGTCTCCTTGCGGGTGCGGAAGGCGTCCACCTTCGCCTGGAGCCGCTGGGCCGCGAGGGTGAGCTTGTTCTCCTCCGTCTGGAGCGTCTCGTGCTGCTGCTGGAGGTCGGACACCTGCTGCTGGAGGGCGGCGCGGCGGGTGAGCGCCTCGCGGGCGAGGTCCTCGCGGCCGAGGGACAGCGCCTTCCTGCCCTGTTCCTCCAGCTTGTCGGACTCCTTGTTCAGCTGGTTGAGCTGAAGCTCCAGCCGCTTGCGGGACGTGGCGACGTCGGCGACGCCGCGCCGCACCTTCTGGAGCAGCTCCAGCTGCTTCTGGTACGAGTAGTCGAGCGTCTCGCGCGGGTCCTCGGCCCGGTCAAGAGCCTTGTTGGCCTTCGCGCGGAAGATCATTCCCATCCGCTTCATGACACCGCTCATGGGCCTCCGCGCCCCTCTCATGTGACGGTCTCGATCTCGGCGGCTGCACGCAGGGCCGCACCACTAGCCTAAACGGCCTGTATCTATTAGGGCACCGCCCAGCACCCGATGCCCTCCTCCTCGGGAATGATCCTCGGAATGTTTCCGCCCGGCCCGGATAGCACACGAGGCGGAGAAGGCCGGGGAGATGCCGGGAAAGCGCGGGGACGCCCGCCGAGAAGACCGGGCGGAAACCCCGCAGACGACGAACGGTATGCGTCAGAACGCCCGTGAGAACACCGGAGAACACACGGAAGAGAACGAGGAGAGTACCGGCCGTGGCACGGTGCGGGGCCGTTGCACGATCGTTCCCGCCCAGGTCTGGCCGGGGCTGCACGGCCAGAACGTAGGCTAAAGGCGTGTTCCGAAGCCGTTCGAAAGAGAACAAGACCCCCCAGCAGGCAGCCGAGCCGCCGAAGGCCCGCGACCCCCAGGCGCCCAAGGGCCGCCCGACGCCCAAGCGCGCCGAGGCCGAGGCGCTGCGCCGCGCGGTCGTCAAGCCTCCGGCCACCCGCAAGGAGGCGGCCAGGCGTGCCCGGGAGGCCAGGAGGGCCGCGCTGGCGAAGCAGCGTGAGGCGCTGCTTTCCGGCGACGAGCGGCACCTGCCGCTGCGCGACCGGGGCCCGGTGCGGCGTTTCGCGCGTGACTACGTGGACGCGAAGTGGCATGTGGCGGAGTACTTCCTGCCGCTCGCCGTGGTGATCCTGGTGCTGAGCATGCTGCCCTCACTCGCGGCGAGGAACCTCGCCCTGCTGCTGTGGCTGGGCGTGATCCTGATGATCGTCTTCGACTCGGTGGTGACCGCGCGCCGCCTGAAGCGGCAGCTGCGCGAGCGCTTCCCCAACGAGAACCTCCGGGGCGCGACGGCCTACGCCCTGATGCGCACGCTCCAGATGCGGCGGATGCGGCTGCCCAAGCCGCAGGTCGAGCGGGGACAGGCACCGAGGTAACGGCGTAACGGCGGGACGGGACCGCGGGGATCCCCGCGCCCGTTCGAGCGGCCGTCGCCGCCGGGCAGCGCCGCTTCCTTCAGCGGCACCCGGGGCGTGCCGACAATGTCGGGCATGCCGCCCGTTCGCGTGCCGTCGCCACCCGCCCGTTCTTCCGTGATGCTGGCCGCGTGCGCGCTGTGCGCGCTGCCGCTGGCGGGCTGCACGGGCGGCGCGCCGTCCTCCCCGGGCGCCGCCGAGGCCAGCGCGGCGACCGCACCCGCGCCGACGGTGACCACGGAACTCCAGGAGGCGTACCAGCGGGTGGTCACCGACGTGCTGCCGTCGGTGGTGCAGATCACGGCGGGTGACCGGCTCGGCTCCGGCGTCGTCTACGACGAGGAGGGCCACATCGTCACCAACGCGCACGTGGTGGGCGACGCCAAGCGGTTCGAAGTGGCGATGGCGACCGGGGGCGACGCGCTCCCGGCCCGGCTGGTGGCGTCCTATCCGGAGCAGGACCTGGCCGTCATCCGCCTGACCGACCTGCCGGACCGGCTGCGGCCGGCCGTCTTCGGTGACTCCGCCGAGGTGGAGGTCGGCCAGATCGTGATGGCGATGGGCAACCCGCTTGGCCTGTCCTCCAGCGTCACCCAGGGCATCGTCTCGGCGGTCGGACGTTCCGTCAGCGAGGGCGAGGGCCGCGCCGCCCTCGGCAACATGGTGCAGACGTCGGCCGACATCAACCCCGGCAACAGCGGCGGCGCGCTGGTCAATCTCTCCGGCCAGGTCATCGGCATCCCCACACTGGCCGCCCGCGACCCCGAACTCGGCGGCGGCCAGGCCCCGGGCATCGGCTTCGCCATCCCGGCCTCCACGGTCACCTCGCTGGCCGAGCAGATGATCGAACACGGCCGCGTGATCGACTCCGGCCGCGCCGAACTGGGTGTCACGGTGCGTACCGTGCTCGGCGATGGCTTCGAGCCGGCGGGCGCCGCCGTCGTGGAGGTCACCGAGGACGGCCCCGCCGAGCGGGCGGGGCTGCGGCCGGGCGACGTGATCACCGCCCTGGGCCAGGAGCCGGTGACGGACGTCGTCTCGCTGTCGGAGGCCCTGGCCAGCCTGCGCCCCGGCCGCGAGACGGAGATCCGCTACGAGCGCGACGGCACCGAGCACACCTCCCGCGTCACCCTCGGCGAGGCCTGAAGCCCGGCTGCGGGCCGCGCGGCCCGCAGCCCGGGGCCGGCCGTCAGTCCTCGGTGGCCGCGTGCAGGCTCATCGGGCCGTAGACCTTCACGCCGTCTTCCAGGAGCGTGACCTGGTCGACGCCCTCCTCCAGCAGCTGCCGCCAGGTCTCGCCGATCCATGACTCGGCGTCGCCCTGGGTGCCGAAGTCGCCGGGCGACGACGACGGTTCGGTCACCGTGCCGTCCGCCTTCTCGAAGCGCCACTCCCACGCCATGTACGCCTCCCGCCGTGTGCCGATCCGCTGCTGGCCTTCGTGACGCCCGCGATGCGCCAGCCTAGATCACGTCAGCTTTTCCCCCCAGCCTGACCGCGCGGTACCAGCCGGTTCCGGGAGAGGATCGCGGTGTGGACATCACCCTGCTCGGCACCGGCGCCCCCGGCGGACTGCCCCGCCCCGGGTGCCCCTGCGCCCCGTGTGCCCGCGCGCTCGGCGAGCACGCCAGGACGCCGGCCTGCGTGCTCGTCGACGACGTGCTGCTGCTCGATCTGGCTCCCGGCGCGGTGCTGTCGGCCGCGCGGGCGGGCCGGTCGCTGCACGGCGTGCGGCAGCTGCTCCTGAGCCACCCCCACGCCGGCGGCGCGGCGGCGCACGTGCCGCCCGGGCTGCCCGCGCCCGTCCGGGTGCCGCCCGGCGGCGACCTGGCCCTGCTCAGCGGCCACCGGGTGCGGGCGCTGGCCGTGGACGGCGAGGGCACGGGCTACGCCGTGACGGGCCCCGACGGCGACCGGCTGCTGTACCTGCCGCCCGGCGCGGCGCCCGCCGCGCGCGACGGGTACGGGCCGCCGTTCGACGTGTGCCTGCTGGACGTGACCGGGCGGCCCGACGGGCTGGCAGCGCTCCGCGCCTGGGGGGCGGTCACGCCCATGACCGACGTGCTGGCGGTGCATCTGGACCACGACGTGCCGCCGGGCGCCGAGACCCGGCGCCGCCTGGCGGCCGCGGGCGCGCGGGCCGAGCCGGACGGCACGACGCTGCGCGCCGCCGACTACCGGCCGCCGCCGGAGCCGCCGCGCCGCACGCTGGTGCTCGGCGGGGCGCGGTCCGGCAAGTCGGCCGAAGCGGAGCGGCGGCTGGCGGCCTATCCGGGCGTCGTCTACGTCGCCACGGCGGGCCGCGGCGACGGGGACCCGGAGTGGGCCGCCCGGATTGAGGCGCACCGCGCCCGCCGCCCGGCGGGCTGGTCCACGGTCGAGACCACCGACCTGGAGCCGCTGCTCGCCGACGCGGACGGGCCGCCGCTGCTGGTGGACTGCCTGACGCTGTGGCTGACCCGGGTGATGGACGCCGCCGGCGCCTGGGACGACGAGCGGTGGGAGCACGGCGCCGCCGCCCGCCTGGCCGCGCGCACCGCCGCCCTCGCCGCCGCCGTCCGCGACAGCCGCCGCACCATGGTGCTCGTCAGCAACGAGGCCGGCTCCGGCGTCGTGCCCGCCACCGCCTCCGGCCGCCGCTTCCGCGACGAACTGGGCAGGCTCAACGCGGCCGTTGCCGCCGAGTGCGAGCAGGTGCTGCTCGTCACCGCGGGGGTGGTCTGCCCGCTGCGGACCTGACCGCGTGCACGGGCGACGGGCGCGGGGCCGGACGGTACGCTCAGGGCCATGAGCGACGGCGGTGTGAATCTCGATGCCTTCGGCAAACTCATCGAGCGCCCAAGTGCCCAGCTGCGGCGGGACGCTGCGGAGCGCCGGGCGCATGGCCCGGTGCCGCCGAGGGCGCTGGGACGGCTGGACGAGACCGGCGCCTGGCTGTCGGCGGTCCAGGGCCGGGTCCCTGCCGGGCCGATCGAGCGGCCCAAGGCCGTGCTCTTCGCCGGCGACCACGGCGTCGCCGCGCTCGGCGTCTCGGCGCGGCCGCAGGGCGGCGCGGTCGACCTGGTGCGCGGCGTGCTGGACGGCACCAGCCCGGTGGCCGTGCTGGCGCGCGGCTCCGGGGTGCCGGTGCGCGTCGTGGACACCTCGCTGGACTGCCCCGCCGGCGACCTGCCCGCCGAGGTCACCTCGCGCCGGGTGCGCCGGGGCTCCGGGCGGCTGGACGTCGAGGACTCGCTGACCCTGGCGGAAGCGGAGGAGGCGTTCCAGGCCGGCGTCGACCTGGCCGACGAGGAGGCCGACTCCGGCACGGACCTGATCGCGCTCGGCGACATCTCCGTCGGCGGCACGACCGCGGCCGGAGTGCTGATCGCCGCCATGTGCGGCACGGACGCCTCCGTCGTCACCGGCCGGGGCGGGCAGCGGATCGACGACCTGATGTGGATGCGCAAGTGCGCCGCCATCCGGGACGGGCTGCGCCGGGCCCGCCCGGTGATCGGCGACCAGCTGCGGCTGCTGGCGACCGCCGCCGGGGCCGACCTGACAGCGATGACCGGCTTCCTGCTCCAGTGCGCGGTGCGCCGCACGCCCGTCATCCTCGACGGCGTGGTCTCGGCGGCCTGCGCGCTGGTGGCGCAGCGGATCGCGTTCCGCTCCCCCGACTGGTGGATCGCGGGCCACGCCAGCGGCGAGCCGGGGCAGGCCAAGGCCCTCGACCGGCTGTCGATGCGGCCGCTGCTGGACCACGGGGTGACGGCCGGCGAGGGCACGGGGGCGCTGCTGGCGCTGCCGCTGGTCCGCGCCGCCGCCCAGCTGGCCGCCGAACTGCCCGCGGGCGAGGAGCCCGGCACCGGGGAACCGGACGCGGCGGACCCCGCGTCCGCCGGCGGGCCGGACGGCGGTGAGGCGGAGGACGCCGCGGCCATCGCCGAAGCGACCTGACGATGGCGGCCCTGCCGCGCGCGGGCCTGCGGTTCGCGTTCGGAACGCTCACGGTGCTGCCCGTCGGCGGCCCGGTGGCATGGGACCGGCGGACGGCCGGGCAGGGCATGCTCTGCGCCCCGGTGGTGGGCCTGACGGTGGGGCTCGCCGCCGCGGCGGCCGCGGCCGTGGTGCGCGAGCTGGAGATGGGCTGGCTGCTGGCGTCCGTCGCCGCCGTCGCCGTCCCCGCGTACCTCTCGCGTGGGCTGCACCTGGACGGCCTGGCCGACGTCGCCGACGGGCTGGGCAGCGGCCGGCCCGCCGAGGAGGCGCGGCGGGTGATGAAGCGGTCCGACACCGGGCCGTTCGCGGTCGTCACGCTGGTGCTGGTGCTGCTGGCGCAGACGGCTGCCCTGTACGAGCTGTGCCACCGGGGCTACTGGGCGGCACCCGCCGCCGCCCTGCTGGCCCAGCTCGCCGCGCGCACCGCCCTGACGTCGGCGTGCCGCAGCGGCGTCCCGGCAGCCGCCCCCGACGGGCTCGGCGCGGCGGTGGCGGGCACGGTGGCCGCGCCGCGGGCGCTGGCGGTGGCGGCCGGCGCCGTCGCGCTGGGCGCCGTCCTGGGCGGGCTGACCGCCGCGGATGCCCCGGCGGGCGTGGTGGGCGGCGCGGCCGCCGTGGTGCTGGGGCTGGGGGCCGCCGAGCTGCTGCTGCGCCGCTGCGTGCGGCGGCTGGGCGGGGTCACCGGCGACGTGCTGGGGGCGCTGGCGGAGACGGCCGCCACCGTAACGCTCGTCGTACTCACCCTCACCGCGTGACAACCCGGCCCCCGGGCGTAGGCTTCACTGCCAGACGTCCCGCCCCCGGTCTCCTGGGAGGTGCCGAGGACCGTCCCCTGCCCCACGACGGAACGGACCCACGCTGTGACTTCACTGACCCTCAGTTCCTCCTCCGCCGCGCAGGCCGACTCCGACGCCGTCGTGATCGGTCTCGTCAAGGGTGAGGAGGGCCCGGCTCTGGCCCCCGGCTCGGCCGCGTCCGAGGTGGACGTGGCGTTCGGCGGCAGACTGGCCGCCCTGCTGGCGACGGTGGGCGCCAAGGGTGCCGAGGAGGAGATCACCAAGCTGCCCGCGCCCGAGGGCCTCGCCGCTCCGCTTGTCGTCGCCGTCGGCCTCGGCGCGGCCCCGGAAGGCGCCGGGAGCGACGGCCAGGAGGGTGCCTGGCCGGCCGAGACACTGCGCCGCGCGGCGGGCTCCGCCGCCCGGGCGCTGGCCGGGACCCGGCGCGCCGCGTTCGGGCTGCCGGCGGGCGACGCCGCGGCGGTGGCCGCCGTCGCCGAGGGCGCGCTGCTGGGCGCCTACGCGTTCACAGCCTTCCGCGGTGAGCGGGAGGACGACAGCCAGGCGCCGCTGGCCGAGGTGACCGTGCTGACGCCCGCGGCGGACGCGGCGGACCACCGCGCCGCCGCCGAGCGGGCCACGGTGCTCGCCGCCGAGGTGGCACGCGCTCGTGACCTGGTCAACACGCCCGCGAACGCCCTGTCCCCCGAGGACTTCGCCGCCGCCGCGCGGGCGGCCGCCGAGGAGTTCGGGCTGGCCGTTGAGGTGCTCGACGAGCAGGCGCTCACCGAGGGCGGCTACGGCGGCATCCTCGGTGTCGGCAAGGGCTCGGCGACGCCGCCGCGGCTGGTGCGGCTGGCGTACACGCACGAGGCGGCCACGTCCTCGCTGGCGCTGGTCGGCAAGGGCATCACGTACGACTCGGGCGGCCTGTCGCTGAAGCCGGTCGGCGCCAACGAGACGATGAAGTGCGACATGAGCGGCGCGGCCGCGGTCTTCGCGGCCGTGGTGGCCGCGAAGCGGCTGGGCCTGAAGGTGAACCTCACCGGCTGGCTGGCGCTCGCGGAGAACATGCCGTCCGGGTCGGCGAGCCGCCCCGGTGACGTGCTGACGATGTACGGCGGCCGGACGGTGGAGGTGCGCAACACCGACGCCGAGGGCCGCCTGGTGCTGGCCGACGCGCTCGTGCGGGCCAGCGAGGAGTCGCCGGACGCGCTGGTCGACGTGGCGACGCTGACCGGCGCGATGACCGTGGCGCTGGGCGACCGCACGTTCGGCGTGCTGGGCAACGACGACGCCTTCCGCGACCTGGTGCACGAGACGGCCGAGCAGGCCGGGGAGCAGTCCTGGCCGCTGCCGATGCCCGCCGATCTCGCCGAGGGCCTGCGCTCGCCGGTCGCGGACGTGGCGAACGTCGGCCCGCGCCGGGGCGGCGGCCTGGCGGCCGGCATCTTCCT
Source organism: Streptomyces sp. 7-21 (assembly GCF_016741785.1). Lineage (GTDB taxonomy): Bacteria > Actinomycetota > Actinomycetes > Streptomycetales > Streptomycetaceae > Streptomyces. The sequence continues at coordinate 209,284 of NZ_JAERRL010000005.1, read as the reverse complement.
GAAGGGGTTCGTGCCCGACGGCACCCGCTGGGCGCACCTGGACATCGCGGGACCGGCGTTCAACGAGGGGTCCGCGTTCGGCTACACCCCCAAGGGCGGCACCGGTTCGGCGGTGCGCACCCTGGTCCGCCTGGCGGAACGGGCAGCCGCCGGCGACCTCGCGGGGTGAGAAACCCCACACCGTTCCGCGGCCCCGGTCCGCCTGCGGCGGCCGGGGCCGCTGCCCGGCGCGCGGTGCGGGGTGCGAAGATGGTGACCCGGCAGGACAGGGCCAGGCTCCACCACGACGGCGAGCCGCACGCAGGCCGCGACCAGCGGCCCACAACCCCATCCTTGGAGGAACGTGACGTGGCGAACGACGCCAGCACCGTGTTCGACCTAGTGATCCTCGGTGGCGGCAGCGGTGGTTACGCAGCGGCCCTGCGCGCCTCACAGCTTGGCCTGGACGTCGCCCTCATCGAGAAGAACAAGCTCGGTGGCACCTGCCTGCACAACGGCTGCATCCCCACGAAGGCCCTGCTGCACGCGGGCGAGGTCGCCGACGCCGCCCGGTCGGGCGGGGAGTTCGGCGTGAAGACGTCCTTCGACGGCATCGACATGGCCGCGGTGCACGCCTACAAGGACAGCGTGATCTCCGGCCTGTACAAGGGCCTCCAGGGCCTGGTGGCCTCGCGGAAGATCACGTACGTCGAGGGTGAGGGGCGGCTGTCCTCCCCCACTTCCGTGGACGTGGGCGGCCAGCGCTACACCGGGCGCCGCGTCGTCCTGGCCACCGGTTCGGTGCCCCGGTCCCTGCCCGGCCTGACCATCGACGGCGACCGGATCATCTCCTCCGACCACGCCCTCACTCTTGACCGGGTGCCGAAGTCGGCCATCGTGCTCGGCGGCGGCGTCATCGGCGTGGAGTTCGCCTCGCTGTGGAAGTCCTTCGGCACCGACGTCACCATCGTCGAGGGCCTGCCGCACCTGGTGCCCGCCGAGGACGAGAACACCTCGAAGCTGCTGGAGCGGGCGTTCCGCAGGCGCGGCATCTCCTTCTCGCTCGGCTCCTTCTTCAAGGCGGCTGAGTACACCGACAGCGGCGTCCGGGTCACCCTGGAGGACGGCAAGAGCTTCGAGGCCGAGGTGCTGCTCGTCGCCATCGGCCGCGGCCCGGTCTCGCAGGGGCTGGGGTATGAGGAAGCCGGGATCGCGATGGACCGCGGCTACGTGCTGGTCGACGAGTACTGCCAGACCAACGTGCCGACGGTCTCGGCGGTCGGTGACCTCATCCCGACGCCGCAGCTCGCGCACGTCGGCTTCGCCGAGGGCATCCTGGTGGCGGAGCGGGCGGCGGGTCTGTCCCCCGTGCCGATCGACTACGACGGCGTGCCCCGGGTGACGTACTGCCACCCGGAGGTCGCCTCCGTCGGCCTCACGGAGGCCAAGGCCAAGGAGGTGTACGGTGCCGACCAGGTCGTCACCCTGAAGTACAACCTCGCCGGCAACGGCAGGAGCAAGATCCTCAAGACGGCGGGCGAGATCAAGCTCGTGCGGGTCCGCGACGGCGCCGTGGTCGGCGTCCACATGGTCGGGGACCGGATGGGTGAGCAGGTCGGCGAGGCACAGCTGATCTACAACTGGGAGGCGCTGCCCTCCGAGGTGGCACAGCTCATCCACGCGCATCCGACGCAGAACGAGGCCCTGGGCGAGGCCCACCTGGCCCTGGCCGGCAAGCCGCTGCACTCCCACGACTGACGACCTGGCCGCGAACTTCCCCGTCAGCGCGACATCAACCGCATTTTTCGTAAGGAGCACCAGAGACCATGGCGGTTTCCGTAACCCTGCCGGCGCTCGGCGAGAGCGTGACCGAGGGCACCGTCACCCGCTGGCTCAAGGCCGAGGGCGAGCGCGTCGAGGCCGACGAGCCGCTGCTGGAGGTCTCCACCGACAAGGTGGACACCGAGATCCCCGCCCCCGCCGCGGGCGTGCTGACCTCCATCAGGGTCGCCGAGGACGAGACCGTGGAGGTCGGCGCCGAGCTGGCCGTCATCGACGACGGCTCCGGCGCCCCGGCCGCCGCCCCGGCACCCGCTGCCGAGTCCGCCCCGGCCCCCGAGCCTGAGCCCGCGCCCGCGCCCGCCCCGGCGCAGCCGGAGCCCGCCGCGCAGGCGCCCGCGCCCGCGCCGCAGGGCGGCGGCGCGGAGGGCACCGACGTGGTGCTCCCCGCGCTGGGCGAGAGCGTGACCGAGGGCACCGTCACCCGCTGGCTGAAGTCGGTCGGCGAGGAGGTGGAGGCCGACGAACCGCTGCTGGAGGTCTCCACCGACAAGGTGGACACCGAGATCCCCGCCCCGGTCTCCGGCACGCTGCTGGAGATCACGGTGGGCGAGGACGAGACGGCCGAGGTGGGCGCGAAGCTTGGCGTGATCGGTGCGGCGGGCGCCGCCCCGGCCGCTCCCGCCGAGCCCGCGGCGCCGGCGCCTGAGCCCGCTCCGGCCCCGGCGCCTGAGCCCGCTCCGGCTCCGGCTCCCCAGCCCGCACCGGCCGCGCAGGCTCCCGCCCCCGCCCCCGCCCCCGCTCCGGCCCCGGCCCCGGCGCCTGAGCCGGCTCCGGCCCCGGCTCCCCAGCCCGCACCGGCCGCGCAGCCCGCGCCGGCGGCCGCGCCCGCTGCCGACGGCGTCTACGTCACGCCGCTGGTGCGCAAGCTCGCCGCCGAGCACAACGTCGACCTGACCCAGGTCAAGGGCTCCGGCGTCGGCGGCCGCATCCGCAAGCAGGACGTGCTCGCGGCGGCCGAGGCCGCCAAGGCGGCGCAGGCGGCTCCGGCGGCCGCCGCCCCGGCCGCGGCGCCGAGCCGTCCGGCGGCGCAGCCGTCGCCGCTGCGCGGCCAGACGGTCAAGATGTCGCGGATCCGCAAGGTCATCGCCGAGAACATGATGAGGGCGCTGCACAACCAGGCGCAGCTCTCCACCGTGGTCGAGGTCGACGTCACGCGGATCATGCGGCTGCGGGCCCGGGCCAAGGATGCGTTCCTGGCCCGCGAAGGCGTGAAGCTGTCGCCGATGCCCTTCTTCGTGAAGGCGGCGGCGGAGGCCCTCAAGTACCACCCGGCCATCAACGCCAGGATCAACGACGACGGCACCATCACGTACCACGACGTGGAGAACATCGGCATCGCCGTGGACTCCGAGAAGGGCCTGATGGTCCCGGTCATCAAGGGCGCCGGCGACCTGAGCCTGGCGGGTATCGCCAAGAAGACGGCGGAGCTGGCCGACAAGGTCCGCAACGGCGGCCTGGCACCGGACGACATGTCCGGGGGCACGTTCACGATCAGCAACACCGGTTCGCGCGGTGCGCTGTTCGACACGATCATCGTGAACTACCCGCAGGTGGCGGAGCTGGGCATCGGCGCCACCGTGCGCCGCCCGGTCGTGGTCAACCACCCGGAGCTCGGCGAGACCATCGCCATCCGCGACATGGTCTACCTGACGCTCTCCTACGACCACCAGCTGGTGGACGGCGCCGACGCGGCCCGGTACCTGAACGACGTCAAGGCCCGGCTGGAGGCCGGCGAGTTCGAGGGCGAGCTCGGCCTGTCGTGACCTGCCGGTCGTGACCGGCCTGTCAGACCGGTGGGCCCCTGCGCAGGGGCCCACCGGTGCGGCGCGCCCCGTCCGGGGTATCCGGGCGGGGCGCAACCCGTGTGCACACCCCACAGGAGCGAAGATGAGTCCGCCCGTCGTCCACTCGCTGCGCAAGCAGATCCGCGAGCACATCGTGGAGGGCATCGTCAGCGGGCGCTGGCAGCCGGGCCAGCGGATCGTGGAGCGGCGGATCGCGGTCGAGCTCCAGGTCAGCCAGACCCCCGTCCGGGAGGCGCTGCGCGAGCTGGAGGCGCTGCGGCTGATCGAGTCGGCCCCCAACAAGGGGGTGCGGGTGCGGGCGCTGACCGCCGCCGACCTGGAGGAGATCTACCCGGTGCGGGCCGGGCTGGAGCAGATCGCCGCCGAGCTGGCGGCCGAGCGGCTCGCCACGGACGTCTCCGCGCTGGAGCCGGAGGTCACGGCGCTGTACGAGGCCGACCGGCACGGCGACGCCGAGGCGCAGGTCGGACACACGGTCGCCTTCCACCGCGCGCTGGTGGCGGCCTCGGGCAACAGCGTGCTGCTGCACACCTGGGAGTCCCTGGGCATCGAGATCGTCACGGCGCTGTCCATACGGTGGCTCGGCACGCGGCAGCAGTCCTTCGCCGAGGAGCACCAGGAGCTGGTGGACGCGTTCGTGCGGCGCGATCCGCGCATCGGCGAGCTGGTGAAGGTGCACGTGCTCAACTGTGCACCCCGTGCCTGACAGTTTGGGGTCCGTCCCGGAATGAGGGGGCTTGCGCTGGCACGGAATGCCAATTTTGCCCGAACCCTTTGATCGATCATCGATCAGTGCCTACAGTGCTCGCAGCCGTACCGCTTCCTGTCCTGCCCTGCGGTGCGGTGCAAAGCCCGAGGCCCGGGTCCCGTACGTCGCGCCAGAGCACGGGGCCCGGCCCTCCGGTGACGGCTCAGCGGCCGTGCGGAGCGGGGCAAGATAAAGCCCATGCGCGCGGCACGGCTGATCAAGATGGTGCTGCTCCTCCAGGCGCGTCGCGAGATGACCGCCGCCGAACTCGCCGAGGAGCTCGAGGTCTCCGAGCGCACCGTCTCCCGTGACGTGCTGGCCCTCTCCGAGGCGGGCGTGCCCGTCTACGCCGACCGCGGGCGCGGGGGCGGCTACCGGCTGACCGGCGGCTACCGCACCCGGCTGACGGGGCTGGGCCGCAGCGAGGCCGAGGCGCTGTTCCTCTCCGGCGTGCCCACGGCGCTGCGCGACATGGGGCTGGCGGACGCCGCCTCCGCCGCCCGGCTGAAGGTCTCGGCAGCGCTGATGCCCGAGCTGCGGGACGCGCCGCAGAGCGCGGCCCAGCGCTTCCACCTGGACGCCCCCGGCTGGTGGCAGCCGCCCCAGACGCCCCCGCTGCTGCCCGCGGTCGCCGAGGCCGTCTGGGACGACCTGCGGCTGCGTGTGCGGTACACGCGCCGCGACGGCCAGGAGGTGACGCGGACGCTCGACCCGTACGGGCTGGTGCTCAAGGCCGGCGTCTGGTACCTGACGGCGCGGGCCGAGGGCGGCGGCTTCCGGGTCTACCGGGTGGAACGCTTCACGGCCGCTGAGGCCACGGGCGAGCGGTTCGCACGCGACGAAACGTTCGAGCTGGCCGCCTTCTGGGAGCAGCGCGCCGCGGAGTTCGCCCGCTCGCTGCTGCGGGACCGGGTGACGGTGCGGGTGTCGCCGCTGGGCGCCCGGCTGCTGCGTGTCGCGACCGACCGTGCCGCGGCCGAGGAGGCGCTGGCGCGGGCCGGGGAGCCGGACGAGGCGGGGTGGGTCACGGTGACGGTGGCGGTCGAGTCGCTCGAGGTCGCCTACTCGCAGCTGCTCATGCTCGGCCCGGAGGGCGAGGTGCTGGCGCCGGACTCGCTGCGGCAGCGGTTCGCCGAGGCCGCCCGCCGGTCCGCCGCCCTCTACGGGGTGGGGTGAGACGCTGCCCGGGCGGGCACCCCCTGCCCGGGCAGCGGGCGGTCAGCGGTAGTCGGCGGGGTCCACGTCCCGGCCCTCGTACACGGCCGCCGACAGGTACCCCCAGCAGTCCGGCTGCGACCCGTCCGTGTCGGTGAAGCCGTACTCGCGCGCCAGCTGCGCGCTGCTGAGCGACTTCCCGTTCCAGCGGGCCACGTCCGGGTCGGCCGCCAGCGCCGCCACGCCCCGCGCCACGTAGGCCGGGGACTCGGAGATGGCGAAGTGCGGGTCCTTCTTCACCCCCTCGCGCCAGTTCTCCTCGGTGACCTTGAAGTGCGTGTCGAGCATCGCCTCGGACCGCAGCCAGCCGGGCGTGACGCACACGGCCGTGCACCCCTTGGGCTTCAGCTCCTGCCCCAGCGCGAACGCCATCCGGATCGGCGCGTACTTGGCGAGGTCGTAGTAGAAGTGCTCGCGGTAGCGCGCGTTGGACTCGGCGGTGCCGTCCGTGATCTCCACCAGCAGGCCGCCCGGCCGCCGGATAAGCAGCGGCAGGGCGAAGTGGCTGGTGATGATGTGGCTCTCCACGCCCAGCCGCAGCATCCGCAGCCCCTGCTCCAGCGGGATGTCCCACATCGCGGTGGTGAACCCGACGTCGAGCAGGTGGTCGGCGCCCCACAGATCGTTGACGAGGATGTCCAGGCGCCCGCGCTCGGCATCGATGCGCGCCACGAGCGCCTTCACCTGCTCGGGCTCCAGATGGTCGGTGGGCACGGCGATGCCTTCGCCGCCCGCCGCCGTCACCAGCTCGGCCGTCTCCTCGATGGTCTCCGTGGCGCGCCCGACCTCGCTGACGCTGGTCCGGGTGGTGCGCCCGGTGACGTAGACCGTCGCCCCGGCGTACCCGAGCTCGACGGCCATGGCGCGTCCCGCGCCGCGCGTCGCCCCGGCGACCAGGGCGGTCTTCCCGGCGAGTGCCGTCGGTGAGGTGCTGCGCTTGTCCACGCGTGTTCCCTTCCGTTCGTGTCTCGGTTCGCCACGACCTTGGCAGCCAAACCCGACACCTTCTGTCGCCTTTTTTTCGTGTCGGGGACACGTGCGCGGCGGGTTCACGGCCCTGGGTGACGGGTACGGGGGCTGCGGGCGGCGGACCGGCGGCGCTGGCCGGCGCCCGCGCGCGGCTGCCGGGCACGTTTCCGGGCCGGACGCTGGCAGGATGACGCCCGTGAACGACTCCGCCGTGAACGCCCCCGGAAACGATGCCCCTGCCGCTCGCCAGCGCGTCGCCGTCACCGGCTCGTCCGGGCTCGTCGGCTCCGCCCTGGTCCGGGCGCTGCGCGCCGACGGCCACCAGGTGGTGCGGCTGGTGCGGCGCGCGCCCGCGGCCGAGGACGAGGCGCGCTGGGATCCCAGCGGCCGGGAGCAGGAGGTCAACGCCGCCGCGCTCGCCGGCTGCGACGCCGTGGTGCACCTGGCGGGCGCGGGCGTCGCCGAGCGGCGCTGGACCGCTGCCTACAAGCGGACGCTGCGCGACAGCCGGGTGCTGGGGACGGCCGCCGTGGCCGCCGCGATCGCCTCGCTGGACGCGCCGCCGCGGACGTTCGTGTGCGGCAGCGCCATCGGCTACTACGGCGATACCGGCGACCGGCCCGTGGACGAGGACGCTCCGGCGGGCACGGGCTTTCTGGCCGAGGTGTGCCAGGACTGGGAGGCGGCGGCCGGTCCCGCCCGCGAGGCGGGGGTGCGCACGGTCCTCGCGCGCACCGGCCTGGTGGTGGCGCGGTCGGGCGGGGCGTGGGGGCCGCTGTTCCCCGTCTTCCGCGCCGGGCTCGGCGGGCGGCTGGGCAGCGGGCGGCAGTACTGGAGCTTCATCTCGCTGCGGGACCACGTCGCGGCGCTGCGGTTCCTGCTGCGCGAGGACTGCCCGCTGTCCGGGCCGGTGAACCTCACCGGTCCCGAGCCGGTGACCAACCGCGAGGTGACGCGGGCGATGGGGCGGGTGCTGCGACGCCCGGCCGTCTTCGCGGTACCGGCGCCGGTGCTGCGCCTGGTGCTGGGCGAGTTCGCCGGGGACGTGCTCGGCAGCCAGCGGGTGCTGCCGGGTCGGCTGCTGGCGGCAGGCTTCTCCTTCGCCCATCCGGGCATCGAGGAGGCCCTGCGGGCGGCGCTGGCCGAGCCCCGCTAGGTGCCCGCCGGCCGCTCCTGGCGGCCGGCGGGCCGCGCGTGCGTCGTGCTCTGGCGTGCCTCTCTCCCCGGTGTGTGCGCCGTCGACGGGGCGGCCGTGGCGCTGAGAAGGTCCTTGCTGGCCGCGTTTCCCGCGACCCGAGCGGGCATCAGTTCGAAGGGCCTACCGGCCCTGGCTTCCGCCGCTCGGACGCACCGACCGCCTCACCAGGAGGGCACGTGCCACGCACCCGAACGCCCCGCAGGGACAGCGACAACGACAGCGACGTCATCGTCATCGGGGCCGGCCCGGCCGGACTCGCCGCCGCCCATCACCTGGGTGCCGCCGGGCTTACGGTGACCGTTCTCGAAGCAGCCGGAACGATCGGGGGCCGCCTGGCCACCGCGCACCAGGACGGCTTCCGGCTGGACCGTTCCAGTCCGATCCTGCCCCCCGGCCATCCCGAACTCGCCCGGCTCCCCTCACCGCTGCCGCTGCGGCCGCTGAGCGGCGGGGTGCTGCTGACCGGCCTGCCCGGACGCGGCCGCAGCGGCACGCCGGGGGCGCTCCGCCCGCTGCTGGCGCTGCTGCGGGGCGAACCGGAGGAGACCGCCGGCCCGGGCGGCGGCGTCAGCCTGCCCGCCGGGGGCGCGGCGGCGCTCACCAGCGTGCTGCTGCACGGCGAGCGCGGGCGCGTCCGGATACGCACCGGCGTGCGCGCCGAGTCGGTCGCCACCACCGCCGTCGTCACGCGGGAGCACGGCACGTTCCGCTGCCGCGCCGTCGTGCTCGCCACGGGGGCGCGCGAGGCGGCGCGGCTGCTGCCCGGCGTGCGGGTGCCCGAGCACCGGCCCGCGACCGTGCTGCACCACGCCGCGGCCGTGCCGCCAGGCGCGGCCCCGGCCGTGCTCGTGGACGGCGCGGCGCGCGGGCCGCTGGCGTACACGCTGGTCGCCTCGGCGGCCGATCCCGAGCGCGCGCCCTCGGGGCGGGCCCTGGTCACCTCCGTTGCGCTCGGCCCGCACGCCTGCGAGCCCGTCGACGTGCTGGACAAGGCGGCGCGCACCCAGCTCACCGAGCTGTACGACGTCCCGGCCGACGACTGGGAGCTGCTGGCCGCGTACCACGACCCGCGCGCCGTCCCGGTGACGCCGCGGCCGTTCCCCGGGGTGCGGCGCACCCGGCTGCTCGACGGCCTGTACGTGTGCGGCGACCACCGCGACGTGCCGGGCCTGGTCGGCGACCTGGCCTCGGCGCGCCGGGCGGCCGCCGACCTGCTGGCCGACGCCGGGCTGCGGCCCCGGCTCCCGGCGGGGGCGGCGGCCGGCTGACGCGCCGCGGCCCCGGGGCAGGGCTCAGGCGAGCGCCGCGACCCGGTCGCGGTAGCCGCGCACGGCCGCGGTGTCCCGGTACGGCTCCAGGCGGCGCTCGAAGTCCTGGATGTACTCGTGGGCGCGTGCCGAACGCATCTCGCTGGCCTGCTGCGCCGCCTCGGCCGCCAGCTCGCACGCCTGCTCCAGATCGCCCAGGCCCAGCCGCGCGCACGCCAGCACCATGCGGCAGAACAGCCGGCTGCGGGCGTACTCCGGGCTGCGCAGCTGGAGCGAGCGCTCGGCGTGCCGGGCGGCGGCGCGGTACTGCTTGAGGTCGCGGTGGCAGTGCCCCAGCTCGTCGGCGAGCTGCGCCTCGTCGAAGAACCGCGCCCAGTGCGGCACCTCCTCGGCCGGGCGCTCGGCCTCCAGCGCGCGCTCGGCCCTGGCGAGCGCGGCGGTGCAGGAGCGGACCTCGCCGAGCAGCGCGTGCCCGCGCGCCTCGACGGCGTGGAGCAGCGCCTGCACCGGGGGCGCGGCGGAGCTGGCCGTGCCCTGCTGGGCGACCCGGGCGAGCTGCACCGCCTCCCGGCCGTGGCCCAGGTAGACCGCCTGGCGGCTCATCGACACCAGCACGTAGCTGCCGTAGGGCCGGTCGCCGGCCGCCTGGGCCAGCCGCAGCGCCTGCACGAAGTACCGCTGGGCCAGGCCGTGGGCGGCGATGTCGTAGGCGGTCCAGCCGGCGAGGCGGGTCAGCTCGGCGGCCGCGGAGAACAGCCGCCGCCCGGTCTGCTCGCCGTAGGTGCCGCGCAGCATGGGCTCCAGCTCGTGCTCGAGGTAGCGCACGAGCGCCTGGCGCGCGTGGCCGCCGCCGTACCTCTGGTCCAGCGTCCGGAACAGATCGGCAACGGAGCGCAGCGCCGCGATATCGCCCGCGGTAACCCGCTGCCCGGGCCCGCGTTCGATCCGGTCGGCACGCTCGGCGGGGCGGGTGCCCGGCCGTCCGGACTGCGGGCTCCCCTGGCCCCCCGGTGCGCCTGGTGCTCCCGGCGCCGGGGCGGCGCCGGGCTGGCCGCGCTGCCCCGGGCGCAGCTGCCTGACGGTGGCGGACGGCTGCCCTGGGCGGGCGGCCGTGCCGCGCGTCTGCTCGGGCACCCGGGGGGCGGGACCGGGCGGCTCACCGCGGGCGACCCGCTCGTCGGGGCGTCCGATGAGCCAGTCGCGGCTGGGGACGACGAGACCAGCGGGAGTGAAGGCGATCTTGCGGAGCTCGGCCAGGCTGCCGGAGTCCTTGCGCCAGAGCCCGGAGACGATGTCCACCGCCTCGGCGGGGCTGGCGGCGAACTCAAGCCCCGCGTACACGGGTGCGCACGCCTCCAGACCGAGGTCCTGGGCGGACAGGCGGCGGCCCAGGCGGCGGGTGAAGACCTCGGCGATGAGGGCCGGTGTAGTGCCGCGCGGGCGCTGGCCGCGCAGCCAGCGGGTGACCGAGGTCTTGTCGTAGCGCAGATCGAGACCGTGTTCGAGGCCGAGCTGGTCGACACGCCGGGCCAGCCCGGCGTGTGAAAATCCCGCCTCGGCGATCAGCGCGGCGAGCTGGCGGTTGGGAGTGCGGTGGGGGGACGAGGCGGACTGCGGAGAGGACGAGCCTCGGGGACGTTCCGTGGACATCGGCGGTGCGGTCTCCTGCCTTGCGGCTTGTGGCTGGAACGGCGCGAATGTAACGGTCCAGCTCCAGTTATTCGCCGCCTCCGGCGAGGATTCATCCGTATGTGTGAGTGCACGCCTGAGCAGGTCAGGAGCGTGGAAGGGGTAGGCGGAACGCCCCTGCGAGGCAGTCGTACAGTGGTTCGCAGGGTCTTCGAGAGGATGCCGCCGTGAGCGAGCTGCGCTTTGTCCACCTGGGCTTCGGAGACGAGGCCGTCGAGTACCACGCGGCGTGGCAGGAGCAGCGCCGGGTCCACACCGCGCGTTTCGCAGACGAGATCCCGGACACCTGCCTGCTGCTGGAGCATCCCCCGGTCTACACGGCGGGCCGCCGGACCGAGGACAGCGAGCGGCCGCTGGACGGCACCCCGGTGGTGGACGTGGACCGCGGCGGCAAGATCACCTGGCACGGCCCGGGCCAGCTCGTCGGCTACCCGATCATGAAGCTGCCGCGCCCGGTCGACGTGGTCGCCCACGTGCGGCGCCTGGAGGAGGCGGTGATCCGCACCTGCGCCGAGTTCGGCCTGGAGACCACGCGGGTGGAGGGCCGCAGCGGCGTGTGGGTGCTGGGCGACGCCAGCGGCGGGAACGCGCCCACGGGCGGCCTGAAGCTGGACTTCGACCCCCGGCTGAACGACGAGGAGTACGACCCGCGCCTGTCCGGGCCCGAGTACGCGCCGTCGAACGCCGGGCAGCGCGGCGAGGACCGCAAGCTGTGCTCGATCGGCATCCGGGTCGCCAAGGGCGTGACCATGCACGGTTTCGCGCTCAACTGCTGTCCGGACACGACCTGGTTTGACCGGATCGTGCCCTGCGGGATCCGGGACGCCGGGGTGACGTCGCTCTCCGAGGAGCTGGGCAGGAAGGTCACCGTCGAGGAGGTCGTCCCCGTCATCGAGAAGCACCTGACGGCGGTGATGGAGTCGGCGACGCTCCTGCCCCGCGCCGTCTGACCGGCATAAGCAAAGGCGTACGCTGGGGTTCGCCGAAGAATCGAAAGTGTAGGGAGCCGGACGTGTCCGCTGTCGCACCCGAAGGCCGGAAGCTGCTGCGGCTGGAGGTCCGCAACAGCCAGACCCCGATCGAGCGGAAGCCCGAGTGGATCAAGACCCGGGCGGTGATGGGCCCCGAGTACCGCGACCTCCAGGGGCTGGTGAAGCGTGAGGGGCTGCACACGGTCTGCCAGGAGGCGGGCTGTCCCAACATCTTCGAGTGCTGGGAGGACCGCGAGGCGACGTTCCTCGTCGGCGGTGAGCAGTGCACGCGGCGCTGCGACTTCTGCCTGATCGACACCGGCAAGCCCGCCGAGCTGGACCGCGACGAGCCGCGCCGCGTCGCGGAGTCCGTGCGGCAGATGGGCCTGCGGTACGCGACGGTCACCGGCGTCGCGCGCGACGACCTCCCGGACGGCGGTGCGTGGCTGTACGCGGAGACCGTGCGGCAGATCCACGGCCTGATGCCGGGCACCGGCGTGGAGCTGCTGATCCCGGACTTCAACGGCGACCCGGCGCTGCTGGGCGAGGTCTTCGACGCGCGCCCGGAGGTGCTGGCGCACAACGTCGAGACGGTGCCGCGGATCTTCAAGCGCATCCGCCCGGCGTTCCGCTACGAGCGGTCGCTTGAGGTGCTGACCCGGGCCCGCGAGGCCGGCCTGGTCACCAAGTCGAACCTGATCCTCGGCATGGGCGAGACCCGCGAGGAGATCAGCCAGGCCCTGCGTGACCTGCACGGCGCCGGCTGCGAGCTGATCACGATCACGCAGTACCTGCGGCCCAGCGTGCGCCACCACCCGGTGGAGCGCTGGGTGAAGCCGCAGGAGTTCGTTGAGCTGCGCGAGGAGGCCGAGGAGATCGGCTTCGCGGGCGTCATGTCCGGCCCGCTGGTGCGCTCGTCCTACCGCGCCGGGCGGCTGTACCAGCAGGCCATCGCCCGCCGCGAGGCCGGGCAGGCGGCGTAAGGGCGGCAGCGGCCTTCAGACCGCACCGGGCCCGGGAGCGGGCGCCGGTGCGGGGCCGCGCGCCCCGGCCGGGCGCCCGTGCGGGTGACCTGCGTAGACTTGACCGCATGGCGCGGAAGGAAAAGGAACAGGTTTCCGAGAACCCAGGCCGGCTGAAGCAGATCGGCCTGACCTACCAGATGACGAAGCGGGCCGACCGCTGGATCGGCCTGGTTCTCGCCATCGTGGGCCTGGGCACCTTCGGCGTGATCCTCGGCCTCGGCTTCCTGATCGGGCACCCCATCTACCTCGGCATCCTGGGTGTGCTGGTGGCGCTGCTGACGACGGCGATCGTCTTCGGCCGCCGCGCCGAGCGGGCTGCCTTCAGCCAGATGGAGGGCAAGCCGGGCGCAGCCGCGGCCGTGCTGGAGAACATGCGGCGCGGCGTGGTCTTCACCCCCGCCGTGAAGGTCAACCGCAACCAGGACGTGGTCCACCGCGCGGTCGGCAAGTACGGCATCGTGCTGGTCGGCGAGGGCAACCCCAACCGCCTCAAGGGCATGATCGCCGATGAGAAGCGCCGCATGAACCGTGTCGTCTCGGATGTGCCGGTGCACGACATCATCGTCGGCACGGGCGAGGGCCAGGTCGAGCTGAAGAAGCTGCGCACGAAGATCCTGAAGTACCCCAAGGTGCTGTCGGGGCCGCGCGTGACCGAGGTGAACGACCGGCTGCGCGCCATGGGCGACCTGATGAACAACCTTCCGCTGCCGAAGGGCCCGATGCCGAAGGGCATGCGCCTGCCGAAGGGGAACGTGCAGCGCCGGGGCCGCTGAAAAAGCCCGCACCACCAAGCCACCGCCCCTCGCGCGCCGCGCGAGGGGCTTTCTCTCTCCCGGCTGCTTCTCGGCTGCTCCCGGCTGCTCTGGGCCTTTCCCGGCGTTTCTCCGCGCTTCTTCCCGCTTTCTCGCCCGCGGGTCCTCCGCGGGTCACGCGGGCGGCGCCGGGGGCTCAGGCGCGGACCTGCACGGCGTGTGTGAGGCGGTCGTGCAGCCCCCGCGAGTCGCGGTCCCAGATGAGCGGCGGAATGGCCAGCGCCAGCAGCACCGACCGCATCGCGGCCCGCAGGAACGGCAGCCGCCCGCCGCCGAGCGCCACCACCCGCAGCCCGAGCAGCCGCTTGCCGGGCGTCATCCCGATCGTGCCGACGGTCAGGATCGCCATGATCACGAAGACCAGCAGCGTCCAGTTGCTGATCGAAGCCGGGTCGTCCTGGTTGGCGAGCAGACCGTATGCGATCAGCATGCACAGGCCCCAGTCGATGAACAGGGCGGCCACCCGCCGTCCGAGCGGCGCGATTGCCCCCGTTCCCTCCTCGGGGAGGCCGAGCCGCTCCCCCCGGTAACCGAAGTCCACGCCCATGTCCTGGGCCGCCGCGCGGGGCCCGGAGAGCCACGAGCCGATCGCCTGCCTCTTGTCCACGCCCTCCACGGTAACGGAGCCGTTCCCCCGGCCGGCGGCCCGGTCGTGCCGGGAACATCCCCCCGCTCCCGGTTAACGTCAGCGAAACAATCGGGTCATGCCGGAGAAATGGCGCGTCTCTAGGGTCGGCCCCGGCAGACCCACGTGCTGGGCCTCTCCCCGAGCTGCACATTTCCCGCCGCCTCCGGCGGGCCTAGGAGGACATCGGATGTTCCAGAACGCCGACGAGATCAACAAGTACATCGCGGACAACGACGTCAAATTCATTGACGTTCGCTTCTGCGATCTGCCGGGCATCATGCAGCACCTCACGGTGCCGGTCGAGGCCTTCGACCCGGCGGGGAGCCTGATGTTCGACGGATCGTCGATCCGCGGCTTCCAGGCCATCCACGAGTCCGACATGGCGCTGGTTCCCGACCTGTCCACCGCGCGGCTCGACCCGTTCCGCAAGGACAAGACGCTCAACATCAACTTCTTCATCCACGACCCGGTCACCGGCGAGGAGTACAGCCGTGACCCGCGGAACGTCGCGAAGAAGGCCGAGGCCTACCTGGCCTCCTCGGGGATCGCCGACACCGCGTACTTCGGCCCGGAGGCGGAGTTCTACGTCTTCGACGACGTCCGTTTCGAGACCCGCTCCAACGCGGGGTACTACTACATCGACTCCGAGGCGGGCGCCTGGAACACCGGTGCTATCGAGGAGGGCGGCAACCGGGGCTACAAGGTCCGGTACAAGGGCGGCTACTTCCCGGCTCCCCCGGTCGACCACTTCGCCGACCTGCGTGCCGAGATCACGCTCGAACTGATCAAGGCCGGTCTGAAGGTGGAGCGCCAGCACCACGAGGTGGGCACCGCCGGCCAGGCCGAGATCAACTACCAGTACAACACGCTGCTGGCCGCCGCCGACGACCTGATGCTGTTCAAGTACATCGTCAAGAACGTCGCCTGGCGCAACGGCAAGACCGCCACCTTCATGCCGAAGCCGATCTTCGGCGACAACGGCAGCGGCATGCACTGCCACCAGTCGCTGTGGCAGGGCGGCAACCCGCTCTTCTACGACGAGCAGGGCTACGCGGGCCTGTCCGACATCGCGCGGTACTACATCGGCGGCATCCTCAAGCACGCGCCCTCGCTGTGCGCGTTCACCAACCCGACGGTGAACTCCTACCACCGCCTGGTGCCCGGCTTCGAGGCCCCGGTCAACCTGGTCTACTCGCAGCGCAACCGCTCCGCCGCGCTGCGCATCCCGATCACCGGTTCCAACGCCAAGGCCAAGCGCATCGAGTTCCGCGCGCCCGACCCCTCGGCCAACCCGTACCTGGCGTTCTCCGCGATGCTGCTCGCGGGCCTCGACGGCATCAAGAACAAGATCGAGCCCGCCGAGCCGATCGACAAGGACCTCTACGAGCTGGCCCCCGAGGAGCACGCCGAGGTCGCGCAGATCCCGGCGTCCCTGCCGGCCGTGCTCGACGCCCTGGAGGCCGACAACGAGTACCTCCAGGCGGGCGGCGTCTTCACCGAGGACCTGATCGAGACCTGGATCGACTTCAAGCGCGAGAAGGAGATCGCGCCGATGGCCCAGCGTCCGCACCCGCACGAGTTCGAGCTGTACTTCGACGTGTGAGCCGCCCCGCGCCCGCGGCAGCGGCCCGCGCGTGACACGGCCCCGGTTCCGGCCCGCCCGGTACCGGGGCCGTTTCCGTCGCGCACGCGCACCACGGACCGCGGGGCCGGTCCCGCCCGCCGTGTGCCCCGCGGGACCGGGCCGGACAGCGGCTGAGGTGGCCCGAAGTCCTGTCCCGGGGGGCCTGGATTTTCCCTCGGTGCCGTCCGGCATGCTGGACGGCATTGGTGTCGTGACGTGAGGAAACTCCGCTCCCGGCCCTGGCAGGGCGGCTTGGCTTCCGGGGACCGCCACCCCGGTGCAGCCCCGCGGCAGACCCCTCACTCCCGTGATCGGATCGTGACTGAACTTTTCCGGCGCTCCGCGACTCCAACAGGAGTGATGGGCATGGCGGACAACGGCGGGAGAGCACGTGCGCGGCGACGGGGAGTTCTTCGAGTACGCGCGCGCCCGTCAGCGCTGGCTCTATCAGACCGCCGTGCTGCTGTGCGGCGACCCGCACCGCGCCCACGACCTGGTGCGCAGTACGCTGACCCGGCTGCTGCGGCGCTGGCGCCGCGTCACGCGGGCGGACAGCGTGAATGCCTACGCCCGCGCCGTGCTGACGCGCCGTTATCTCGCGGAGCAGCGCTGGGGGCGGTACCGCCGCCCGGCCGCGCCCTTCGAGGCGCCCTTCGAGGCGCCCTTCCCGGCGCCCGGCGATCCTCAGCCGCGGGTGGTGCTGTTCGCCGCCCTGGCCGAACTCGCGCCCCGGGTCCGGGCGATGGTCGTGCTCCGCTACCGGGAGGAGCTGAGCGTGGCGGAGGTGGCGGAGCTGCTGCGGTGCGGCGAGGGCGAGGTGGCCCGCGCCTGCTCGCGGGCGCTCGTCCAGCTGCCGCGACCGGCTCCAGAACGCCCGGCTGCTCGCGGGGCGGGCCGGGTGAGCGCCCCGCCCGCTGGCATGCCGGGCCGGCAGCCGTGGCCGGAACTGTCCAGACGCGGGCTCCCGGCCGGCCACGCCCGGAGACCAGTGCGGCACGGCGGCGCTCGCCGCTGGCCGGGGACGGCGGCCCGTGCCCGCTGACCTCCCCGGGAAGGCGCGCCCCGATCCCCGCCGCCGCTGGAACGCCCGTGGCGGCACCCCATCCGCACCCGCCCCACGCGGCTCCCGCACGGACATCCGCGTGCGCACCGGAAGGACGAACCCCCCATGACGACACACCACCCCCGTGGCCGCTCCCGGGGCAGGCACTCCCGGAAGTCCCGGATACGGGTCCCGGGGATACTCGCCGCGGCCCTCGGCCTGCTGGCGGTCGCGTTCTTCGCGGCGCGGCACCTGATGCCGGACGATTACCCGGAGGACAGCCCGCCGTCGGCGTCCGCCACCACCACGCCCGACCAGGATCCGGTGGCCGACGAGTTCGAGGCGGCGATCGAGGAACCCGTCGGCGAGGACACCGGAGACGACGAAGACGCGGACGACGGCAGCGACGACGGCGAGGGCGACGGCTCCGGAAGGGACGAGGAGTCCGGGCTCCCGGAGTCCGGTCCCGGCACGTTCCAGACGGCCCCCGGCGGCCTGGACCCCGTCGGCGGCGATGAGGTGTGGCGCTACCAGCTCCAGATCGAGGACGGCCTCGGCCTGGACCTGGCGGAGACGGCGGCCGAGGTGCACGCGATCCTCGGCCACGAGCGGGGCTGGACGGCCGACGGGTCCACCGGCTTCCGGCTCGTCGGGCCGGATGAGCCGGCCGACTTCATGGTGCGCATCGCGACGCCCGGCACCGTGGACGACATCTGCGGCCAGTACGGGCTGGACACCGGCGGCGAGGTCAACTGCCGGGTCGGCGAGTCTGTCATGGTCAACCTCAAGCGCTGGATGACCGGTTCGCCGGAGTTCTCCGGACCGGTCGAGGAGTACCGCGCGCTCATCATCAACCACGAGGTCGGCCACTTCCTCGGCCACGGCCACGAGGGCTGCCCCGGCCCCGGCGCCCCGGCTCCGGCGATGATGCAGCAGATCAAGGGGCTGGACGGCTGCGTGGCCAATGCCTGGCCCTACGACGAGAACGGCGAGTACCTCTCCGGGCCCGCCGTGCCGTGACCCGCTCCCCCGCCCCGGCCGCGGCGGGGCCCGGCCGTCAGTCGTCCTCGACGTCCACGCCGTAGTCGCGGGCGAGGGTGGCCAGGCCGTGGTCGTAGCCGAGGCCGAGAATCCGCAGGCGCCAGCCGGCGTTCCTGCGGTAGAACTCCGCCAGCAGCAGCGTGCGTTCGGTGGTGGCGGCGTCCAGCGTGGCCTGCGCCTGCTGGCGCTGGGCACCGCCGACGAGGGCGAGTTCGATGGCGCCGACCTCGCCGAAGGCGGCGGTGCCGTCGATCGCGGCGGCCACGACCAGGCGCGAGGTGGCCGGCGGGAGGGCGCTCAGGTCGGCGGTGACGGCCTGCTCGGTCGGGCCGTCCGTGGTGAGCTGCACCGCGCCGTCCGGGGTCTCGGGCGCGCCGTAGAAGACGAAGTCCTCGTCGCGGGTGACCTGTTCGTCGGCGTCCAGCAGGAACGCGACGACGTCCACCTCGCACGAGGTGTGCTGCGCCCAGGAGACGGCCAGCGTCCAGCGGCCGCCGGGCAGGTCGGTCACCCCGCCGCGCGGCAGCACGACGGGCGCGGGCCCGGGAGGCGGCCCGGCCGGCCCGGACGGCGCGGCCGGCCCGGACGGCGTGGTGTCCAGCCCGGCGAGCCAGGCGGCGTCGTGCACCGGCAGCGCGAGGGCGGTGACGCGGGCCAGGCGGCGGTCGTTCTCGCCCCCGGGGAGCAGCAGGACGTCAGTGACGCTGGCGGAGAGGTTCACGGCCGCGGCGCCGCCGAGCCCGGCGATCCGCCGCCGCGCCGAGGCCGCCGCCTCGTGGGTGCCGCCGAGCACGAGCACGCGGCGGCCGCCCAGCGGGCCGTCGCCGTCGCGGGCCACGGCGATGCGGCGGCGCGGGTCCTCGCCGGCCGGGGGCGCGGCGGGGGCGCGGGTTCCGGCGGGCTGGCGGGGCCGCGGAATGCCGGGGCGGACGTCGTCGAGCAGCCGCAGGAACGTCTCCTCGTCGATGACGGGCACGCCCTCCGCCCGGGCGCGGCGGGCCTTCGCGGTGCCGGACTCCGGGTCGTTGGTGACCAGGACGCTGGTGTGGCGGCTGACGGCGCTCATGACGTGCAGCCCGGCGCCGACGGCGCGGGCGACGAGTTCGGTGCGCGGCGTGGCGGACTCGCCGGTGAGGACGATCTTCATGCCCTGCACCAGCGGTCCGCCGGGCCGCATGCGGCCCGGATTGCGGTAGGCGCAGGTCGCACGGGCCGAACGCGGCGCGGCGGCCGCGGGGGTGTTCCGGGGCGGGCAGGCGACCAGCGGCAGGCCGAGGCCGAACCGCTGGGCTTCGGCGAGGGAGGCGCGCAGCACGCCGGCGAGGACGCGGACGTCGTCCTCGGCGTCGTGGGGGCGCAGCTGCTCGATGCCGTAGTGGGCTGCCAGGGTGCCCAGGCGCAGGTCCTCGGTGGCGGGGCCGATGCGGCGGTTGAGGGCGAGCGTGCACAGCCGGCGGGTGACCGGCAGGGTCCGTCCCAGGCGGGCGAACTCGCTGGCAAGGAAGTCGTAGTCGAACTGCGCGTTGTGGGCGACCATGACCCGGCCCTCGAGCATGCCCGCGATCCGGTCGGCGACCTGGTCGAACGTCGGCGCGCCGGCGAGCCGTTCGCGGGTCAGGCCGTGGATGTGGACCGGTCCGGGGTCGCAGCCGGGGTTGAGCAGGGTGGCGAAGGAGTCGGTCTGCCTGCCGTCCGGACCGACGACGGCGAGGGCGACGGACAGCACGCGGTGCTGGCCCGGCCGCAGTCCCGAGGTCTCGACGTCGACGAGCGCCCATTCGAAGGAGTAGCCAGGTCCGCTCGTCAGGGCGTCGGCGGGGGTTGCCAGGCTCATGCGGGCAAGAATGCCGCAGCCCGTACGCCCGCTCAACTTCCGGTGCGTGCCCGTCCGCAGGGCCGCGGGCGGGCGCGGGCGGCGCGGGTCACGGGTGCGGCGGTGACGCCTGTGGCGGCATCACGGCCGCTGAGCTGACGCGGAAGGCAGGGCGGCCCTCGCGTTCCCCCAGACTGACGTGGTGTCACGCCGGCGCGCTTGTTCTCGGACGGGAGCAGGGCCTGGCCGTGCTGGCGGCGCTGCTGCCCTGCCCGGTCGCGCCTGCCCGGCGAGGACGTTGCGGGTGCCGGTGCCGCGGGGCTGCGCGGCATCCGGCTGTCCGCCGGCCGGGGCGGGGCGCTCCGCGGACTGCTCCAGAGCCCGGCTGCGCCGTGCGGTGGCGGCGGGCGGGCGGAACGGGCGGACGCCGGGAGACGGCTGGCACGGCAGCCGGCAGACCTGCTTCTCCGGTGTTCCCGCCGCGCACGGGGCGGGCGCACACCCGGCCCCGTGCGCGGCCGAACCCGGGGCGGGCCCCTGATCTCCCGTCCCGGAACCACGCCCACGCGAGGCCGCTCGCCTGGCCGTCCCGCGCGTGTTCCCCGCTCCTTCCCGGGCGAAACCAGACCGGCCGCGTTCTGCCGTGTTCGGCCGCGCGGCGGCGGGTACCCGGGTGGTTCCACGCGAAGGAACGCGAGGTGAACGCCATGCAGCAACGAGGCAGTGACCGGCTCAGCCCCCTGCGTGACGACGAGATGAAGCACGAGCTTGAGGGCATGCTTCGCTCCGACCACGCCACGCGCGCCGAGGAATGGCGCGACCCGGAGCCGTCCGCCGAGGACGATCCGGAGCCGGACCTGGGCCCGCCCCCCGAACCGGGCTCGCCTCGCGCCCGCGAGGAGCGGGACGAGGAGTTCCGCTTCGATCTCGCCCGCCATCTGCGGCGGACGGTCTTCCCGGCGGCGCGTGAGGACCTGCTGCGGCTGCTGGACGAGACCCACGCCCCCGGCTATCTCACCGAGGCGGTGCGCCAGCTTCCGCCGGATGTCCGCTACGACAACGTGCAGCACGTGGCCAGGGCGCTCGGGCGCCAGCCGCGGGCCTGACCGCGCGCCCCGCCGCACCGGGCAGCCGTCCGGTGCGGCGGCCCGCCGGAAAGGGGTTGACACCTGGCGCACCCACACCATTGACTGAGTCAATGACCGAGTCAACGGAACTCGCGGACGCGGTGGAGCGGGTACGGGAGTTCAACCGCGGCTACACCCGCCTCATCGGCGCCCTCGACTACGAGCACCGCCTGGGCACGCCCTACTCGCTGCCGCAGGCGCGCGTGCTGTACGAACTCGCCAGGTACGAGGAGACGCCGCTGGCCCGCCTGCGCGGCGACCTCGGCATGGACCCCGGGCAGCTCAGCCGGCTGCTCAGCCAGGCCGAGGCCGACGGCCTGGTCACGCGGCGGCGCGACCCCGGGGACTCGCGCCGCCAGATCGTCCGGCTCACCCCGGCCGGCCGGGAGGCCGCCGCCCTGCTGGAGCGCAGGTCGCAGGAGGCGACGGGCGCGCTCCTCGACCCCCTCAGCGACGCCGACCGGACCCGCCTGCTCGCCGCCCTCCGCACCGTCTCCAGCCTGCTGGGCCTCACGCCGCGGCCCACCAGTTTCCGGCTGCGGCCGCCGGGACCCGGCGACCTCGGCTGGGTAATCCAGCGTCACGGTGCGCTGTATACGGCCGAGTACGGCTGGAACGAGGCATTCGAGGCGCTCGTGGCCGACGTCGTCGCCCGCTACGCCCGCCACCGCGATCCCGCGCGCGAGGCCGCGTGGATCGCCGAACTGGCCGGCGAGCCCGTCGGCTGCGTCTTCTGCGTGGCCGAGGAGCCCGCCGGCAAGGAGGAGAACGGCCAGGAGAGCCCCACGGCGCGGCTGCGGCTGCTGCTCGTCGAGCCGCACGCCCGGGGCCTGGGCATCGGGCGGGCGCTCGCCGAGGAGTGCGTCGCCTTCGCCCGCCGGGCCGGCTACCGGCGGGTGGTGCTGTGGACCAACGAGGTGCTGGCCTCCGCCCGCCGGATCTACCAGGACCTCGGCTTCACCCTCACGGCGAGCGCGCCGCACGAGCGGTTCGGCCGCCCTGAGACCGGGCAGGACTGGGAGCTGGTGCTGTGAGGGCCGCGCCCGGCGCGGGGGCGGCGCGGGTCAGTCCAGCGCCGCCTCGACCGCCGCGAGGATCTGGGTGACCCGCAGCCCGAACCGCACGTCGCACGGGTGCGGCTGGCCGGTGCGCACGGACTCCAGCAGCGCGTCGATGGCGCGCGTGAACGGCACGACCGGGCCGCCGCTGCCGCGCTCGGGCAGCGTGGAGACGCCCGCGCTGCCCCGCAGTTCGGCGGCGACCCCGGCGGCCTGCGGCGGGACCGTGTGGCTGACCGTGATGGTGCTCTGGGCGCCGGACTCGTGGCGCAGCACGAAGCTGACCGTGTCGCCCGGCCCGCGTGCCGCCCGCACCGCGCCGGGCTCCAGCGAGACATCGCCGAGCGGCGGCAGCAGCACGGACAGGGCGTGCGGCCCGGTGTCCCACAGCGCGCCCTTCTCGCGCCGCCACGGCGAGGCCGCGTACGGCGAGTCGGCGCCCCCGAAGACCGGCGAGAGCCACTCGGCGCGGCCGGTCAGCCAGCCCTCGGTGGCGCTCTGCGCCGCCACCCACGCCGCGGTGTCCTTGGTGAACCGCAGCGTGAAGAAGACCACCGACGCCACGCCCGCGTCCGCCACCGCCTCGGCGAGGTCCCGCGCGGCGGGCACCGTCGTGGCCACCGGCTTGTCCAGCAGCAGGTGCTTGCCGGCCGCGGCGGCCCGCACGGCCAGCGGCGCCTGCACGTCGGGCGGCAGCGCGATCGCCACCGCGTCACAGTCCTCGAACAGGGCCTCGGGGCTGTCGTAGGGCCGGGTGCCCAGCGTCCGGGCCAGCTCCGCCGCGGCCTCGGCGCGGCGGCCCCAGACTCCGGCCAGTTCCGCCTCGGGGTGCTGGACGAGAGCCGGGCCGTGCGCCATGCGCGCCCACGGGCCGGTGCCGAACAGGCCGAATCTCATAGCCGCCGCCTTCCCTTCCCTGGTAGGTCCTGGCAGGCGCCTACCTTACGGGCGGCGGCCTCCCGGCCGGGCAGCAGGCGGCCGGAGAGCGAGTTCACAGCCGCGTTACAGCGGGGCAATGACCCAGACACGGCGGGTGGCGAGGGTACGGGCAGCGCAGCCAGTGCGCGACGCACCCGTGACGCACCCCGCGAGGATCCCGGAGGGCACGACCGTGAGCTACAAGGCCGAGTACATCTGGATCGACGGCACCGAGCCGACAGCGAAGCTGCGGTCCAAGACCAAGATCCTCGCGGACGGCACCGAGCCCCCGGTCTGGGGCTTCGACGGTTCCTCCACCAACCAGGCCGAGGGCCACTCCTCGGACTGCGTGCTCAAGCCGGTCGCCAGCTACCCCGACCCGATCCGGGGCGGCGACAACGTGCTGGTGCTGTGCGAGGTCTACAACACCGACGACTCGCCGCACCCCTCCAACACCCGCGCCGTGCTGCGCCCCGTCGTGGAGAAGCACGCCGCGCAGGAGCCGGTCTTCGGCATCGAGCAGGAGTACACGTTCTTCAAGGGCTCCCGGCCCCTCGGCTTCCCCGAGGGCGGCTACCCCGAGCCCCAGGGCGGCTACTACTGCGGCGTCGGCGCCGACGAGATCCACGGCCGCGAGATCGTCGAGGCGCACCTGGACAACTGCCTGGCCGCCGGCCTGTCGATCTCCGGCATCAACGCCGAGGTGATGCCCGGCCAGTGGGAGTTCCAGGTCGGCCCGCTGCCGCCGCTGGAGGTCTCCGACCAGCTGTGGGTCGCGCGGTGGCTGCTGTACCGCACGGCCGAGGACTTCGGCGTCTCCGCCACGCTGACGCCCAAGCCGGTCAAGGGTGACTGGAACGGCGCGGGCGCGCACACCAACTTCTCGACCAAGGCGATGCGCGAGGGCTACGACGCGATCATCGCCGCCTGCGACGCCCTCGGCAAGGAGGGCAAGCCGCTGGAGCACGTGCGGAACTACGGCGTGGGTGTCGAGGACCGCCTCACCGGCGCCCACGAGACCGCGCCGTGGGACACGTTCAGCTACGGCGTCTCCGACCGCGGTGCCTCGGTCCGCATCCCGTGGCAGGTCGAGCGGGACAAGAAGGGCTACATCGAGGACCGCCGCCCCAACGCCAACTGCGACCCGTACGTGGTCACCCGCCTGCTCACCGACACCGTGTGCACCGAGCTCGCGGCCTCGGGACTGGCCTGAGCCCTGGCCCGTCCCCCGCGACGTCTCCCCGGCCGCGGCCAGCAGCTCGGGCGCGGTCCGGGGAGGCTTGCCGCGAAGGCGCCCGCGCCGGCGGGCGCCTTCGCCGTGCCCGGAAGTGCCCTGCCCGTGGCCGGCGGGGGTGTAGGTGAGTACACCCCCGGTCCGGGTGCCGCCCTCCTCACCCGCCGCCCTCGGTCCGTGAGACCGTAAACGCCTGCGAGGCCGCGACGGCCGAGGGACGGAGGACCGGCACAGGCATGATGAAGGCTTTGAAAGTACTGGGCATTGATGAGCGGCAGGCGCGCGCCTCGCTGCTGGCCACCGCTCAGTCGCTGCTGCTGATACTGCTCAGCGTGGGGGTCTCCCTCGTACTGTTCATCCTTTTCGTGCTGTCGCTGGCGTTCATCCTGCTGGGCATCGGGCTGTTCACCACGCCCGTGATCGCCGACGCCGTGCGGGCGCACGCCAACCAGCGGCGGCTGTTCGCCCGCGACTGGAGCGGCGTGACGATCCCCGCCGCGTACCAGCCGTTCCCGCACCGCCACCGCGCCGGCATCGCCGGGCAGGTGGAGCGCACGGTGTGGCTGCTGCGGGACACCGCGACCTGGCGGGACTTCGGCTGGCTGCTCACGGACGCGGTCGCCGGCTTCCTCACCGGGATGATGCCGTTCGTGCTGATCGGCTACGCCGCGTTCGGCCTGCTGCTGCCGACGGGCCTGTGGGTGCCGATCGTTGAGGCCACCGGCACGTACTTCTTCTGCTTCGTGCCCGTCAACAGCTGGTTTACGGCGCTGCTGGCGGCCGGCCTGAGCGCGGTGATGATCGTGCTCGGCCTGCGGTTCAACCCGGTGCTGCTGCGGCTGCACTTCCTGCTGACGCGGGCACTGATCGGCGCCTCGCAGAAGGAGCTGCTGGCACAGCGGGTGGCGCGGCTGACCGAGACCCGGCACGACGCGCTGGACAACTCGGCCGCCGAACTGCGGCGGATCGAGCGGGACCTGCACGACGGCGCCCAGGCGCGGCTGGTGGCCATGGGCATGAGCCTGGGCACGATCGAGTCGCTGATCGAGTCCGACCCGGAGCAGGCCAGGAAGCTGCTGGCACAGGCACGGGAGAACTCCCAGGCGGCACTGACCGAGCTGCGGGACCTGGTGCGCGGCATCCACCCGCCGGTGCTGGCCGAGCGGGGCCTGGCCGACGCCGCCCGCGCGCTGGCGCTGCGGATGCCGCTGCCGGTGGAGGTGGACGCGGAGCTGCCGGGGCGGCTGGAGGAAGCCGTGGAGTCCGCCGCGTACTTCGCGGTCAGCGAGGTGCTCACCAACGTCGCCAAGCACTCGGGCGCCCAGCAGGCGTGGCTGGACATGTACTACAGCGCGGAGGACGCGACGCTGCGGATCGCGGTGACCGACAACGGGCGCGGCGGCGCCACCATGGACGGCGGGACCGGGCTGCGCGGCATCGAGCGCCGCCTCGGCCCGTTCGACGGCGTGATCGCCGTGAGCAGCCCGAAAGGCGGGCCGACGATGGTGACGATCGAGATCCCCTGCACACCGCTCAGCTGACGGCCTGCCAGTAGCCGACCAGGTCGGTGTAGAGCGGGCTGGTGGCCAGGAGTTCCTCGTGGCGCCCGGCGCGCAGGCGGGCGCCGTCGAGCACGAGCACGCGCTCGGCGCGGAGCGCGGAGCTGATGCGGTGGGCGATCACGACGAGGGTGCCCTCGCGGCGTGCGAAGGCGTTCTCGACGCGCTCCTCCGTCGCCGGATCGAGGTGGCAGGTGGCCTCGTCGAGGATGACGACGCGGGCGGGCGAGGCGTAGACACGGGCCAGCGTCAGCAGCTGCCGCTCGCCCGCCGAGAGCGCGCCGGGCCCGGCGAGCGGGGCATCGTAGCCGCCCAGGCGGTGCAGCAGCGGGCCGAGGCCGAGCGCGGCCACGGCGCGGTCGAGGTCGGCGTCGCCGGCACCCGGCGCCAGGTAGGCGAGGTTCTCCCGGACGGTGCCGGCGAACACGTACGCCTCCTGCGGCACCAGCGCCACGGCGCGCCGCAGCCACGCCTGGTCGAGCCCCGGCAGCGCGGCCGAACCGAGCCGTACCTCGCCGCGCTCGGGGCGGGCCAGCCCGGCGAGGACCAGCGCCAGCGTCGACTTGCCGGTGCCGCTGGGGCCGACGAGGGCGACGTGCTCGCCCGGGGCCACGCGCAGCCGGACGCCGTCGAGCACGGGCGCGGCGTGCGGGCCGTACCGGAACGTCACGTCGTGGAGCGTCAGTGCGCAGCCGCGGGTGCGGCGGCCGCACGCCGGGGCCGGGTCCCCGCCGGGCTCCTCGCCGGATGCAGTATCGGCCCCGGCGACGGACCCGGTATCCCCTCCGGTGTCCGGTCCGGTGTCCGATCCGGTGTCAGCGCCGGCGTCAGATGCGGCGGTGCCGGGCGGCGGCGCGCCGTGCGCGGCGAGCCGGTGCAGCAGGGTCGCCAGCTCCAGGCCCAGGTTGCCGGCGGAGTGGACCAGCGCCTTCATGGCCGGCTCCAGCCCGGAGACCAGGTAGGTGGCCGCGCCCAGCAGCTCGCCGGCGGTGAGCGCGCCGCTGGAGACCAGGGACGGGGCGAGGAGCAGCAGGGCGGCCAGGGGCAGGCGCGTGCTGAGCGCGAGCACGGCAACGCGGGCGCCGCTCAGCCAGGCGACGGCGGCGGCGGCCCCGGCGTGGCGGCGCAGCGCCTGGTCCAGGTCGGCCTCGGCGCGGGCGGTGGCGGCGCAGGCGACGACATCCCGCATGCCCTCCAGGGTGCGGCCGCACTCCTCCGCCAGCTCCTCCTCGGCCCGCAGCGACGCCTCGTAGCGGCGCCGCCAGCGGCGCGAGAGCGGCACCAGGGCGGCGCAGGCCAGGGCGGCGGCGGGCAGGGTCACCAGGACCAGGACGGGCGCGAGATGCCACAGCCCGGCGACGGCGGCACCGGCGGCGAAGACCGTGGTGGACAGCGAGAGCAGCAGCACGGACAGGATCTGCCGCACCCGCTCGCTCTGGCTGGTGATCCGGGAGACCACGGCGGTGTCGGGCGGGCGTTCTCCGTGCACCGCGGCGTGCAGGCCGCCGCTGACGGCGCCGCGCAGCACGTGGTCGCGGACGGCCTCGACGAGGTCGGCCATGGGGCCGAACGCCTGCCGCGTGGCGTACGCCCCCAGCACCAGCGCGGCGCCGTAGCAGCCGAGCATGGCCAGCCCGAAGGCGGCGTCGCCGGCGAGGAAGCCGCGGTCAGCGGCGAGCGCGACCAGGCGTCCGGACAGCAGGACGGGCAGCGCGCCGAGCGCGGACCAGGCCGCCAGCCGCCACAGCGCGGCACGGTGAGCGGCCGCCACCGGCCGCAGCAGCCGCCAGCCGCCGCGGCCCGGCGCGCTCACCGCTGCTCCCCCGCGGCGGCGCCGGCCGGGTCGGCTGCCGGGTCGGCTGCCGGGTCGGCTCCGGGATCGTCAGCCAGGTGAAACGCAGCGCGGTAGGCGGGATCCCGCCGCAGCCGCGCGTGCGGGGCGAGCGCGCGCAGCGTGCCGCCGTCGAGCCAGGCGACGAGATCGGCGCGCGCCGCCGTGGCCGCGCGGTGGGCCACCACCAGCCGGGTGGTGCCGGCCAGGGCCCGGTCCAGGGCGGCGGTGATCTGCGCCTCGGTGGCGGTGTCCGTGCTGGAGGTGGCGTCGTCGAGCACGACCAGCCGGGCGTCGCGGCAGGCGGCCCTGGCCAGCCCCAGGCGCTGGAGTTCGCCGCCGGACAGGCGCAGGTCGCGCGGCGGCGTCGCCAGCCCGTCGGGCAGGGCACGCACCAGCTGGGCGGCGGCGCTGTCGCGCAGCGCGGCGTCGATCCGGGCGGCGGGCGGCGGGATGTCGGCGTAGCCGAGGGCGTCGCCGAGGGTGCGCCCCAGCAGGCGGGGGCGTTCGAAGGCGTAGGTGACGGCGCGGCGCAGGTCGCCGGGGCGGAGTGCGGACAGCGGCACGCCGTCGAGGCTGACGGTGCCCCGGTCCGGCCGCAGCAGCCCGCCGGCCACCTCCGTCAGCGTCGTCTTGCCCGCCCCGGAGGCGCCGACGACGGCGACGACGGCGCCGGGCGGCACGTCCATGCTGACGCCGGTGAGCACCGGGTGTCCCTCCCGGCTGACGTGGACGTCGCGCAGCGACAGGGCGCCGCCGCCGGCGGGCAGCGGGCGGTCGCCGGCCGGCGGCGGCGCAACGTGCAGCACCTCGCGCAGCCGGGCCGCCGAGCCGCGGGCACGGGCGTAGCGGGCGAGCCCGGCGGTCTGCGACAGCAGGCCCATGGCGCGGCCCAGGTAGGCCTGGGCGGCGAGGAGTTCGCCGGGGGTGATCCGCCCGGTCATCACGCCGTGCCCGGCGACGGCCAGCACGGCGACCTCCATGACGGGCATCACCAGGCCAACCTGCCAGCCCGCGCGGCGCTGGGCGTCCCAGAAGCCGTGCCCGCTGGCCCGCAGCTGGGGCAGGGGCGCCAGGATGCGTGCGGTCTCGCGCCGGGCAGTGCCGCTGGCGCGGATGGTCCGGGCCCCGCGCAGCGCGTCCACGAACCGGGCGGTCAGGCCCGCCAGCAGCCGCTGGTACTCGGTAGTGGCCTGGCCGACGCGGCGGACGAGCCAGCGCAGCAGCCACCACATCAGGGGAGCCCCGGCGAGGAACAGCAGGCCGAGGCGGACGTCGATGACGAACAGCGCGACCAGTCCGCCCACGGAGGTGGCCACCGACGCCGCGAGGCCGACGAGGACGGGGGCGGCGGTGGCCGCGCCCCTGGTCGACTCCAGGGTGCGGCTGAGCAGGTCGCCGGTCCCGAACCGCCGCTGCCCGGCCACGCCGAGCCGGAACACGTGGCCCAGCACGGCGCGGCGCAGCACGAACGCGCCGTGGACGCCCGCCCGGTTCTCCAGCACCTCCCGGCCGATCTCGCAGCCGGTCGCGAGCGCCAGCACGCCGAGCACGCCCAGCGTCACCGCCGCGTCCGTCCGGCCCGCCAGGGCGGCGTCGACCGCCATGGCCAGCGCCGCGGGCAGGGCAAGCCGGGCGACCGGGTCGGCGAGTCCCACCACCGCGAGCGCGGCGCCGTACCGGCCGGAGGCGCGGACGGGCCCGGCAGTGGCCGCCATGGGTGCACCTCCTCGTCGGTGTCTGTGCGGGTGTCTGTGCCTGTGTCTGTGCGGGCCGGTTGCGGTTCCGGTGGGGCTCCGGTGCGGTGCGCGGGTGCGGCGGGCGCACGCTGGCCGCGCGCCCGCCGCACCGTTCAGCCGCTGGTCACCGGGCCGCTTCCAGCCCGGGCGCGGGACTCAGACCCAGTAGTCCCACGGCACGACGACCTCTTCCCAGATCGGCTCGCCGCCGCGGCCGGTCTCCTTGTCGAAGTCGCCCAGCTCGACCAGGGCAGGGGCCTCGTACTGCTCCATGGCGTTCTCCTCTCATCCCGGGCGCCGCATGGCGCCCTTTCCTTCCTGTTTCCTTCCTGACCGGACCGGCTGGTCCGGCCAAGTCCGTTGCGGGGCCCGCGTCGCCGGGCTCTCCCGCGCCGCCGGTCAGCCCTGGGCGGTGACGCCGCAGAGCCGCTTGTAGAACGTGTCGTCGAGGTACTCGTCGACCATCCGGCCCTCGGCCTCGATCCAGGCGTGGCCGGCGAACGGCGGCGCCGCGACGACGCCGGCGCACCAGTCGGGCCACACGCCCCGCGCCCGGCACAGCAGTACGGCCGCCAGCGAGCGGGGCAGGCAGGCGTTCTTGCCGCAGCAGCGGACGCTGACCGTCAGGACGGCGTCGCGGGCCCACTTGGCCTGCCGGTAGGTGGCGGGCCTGCTGCCCGGCCGGATCCGGGTGAGGACGCGGCAGATCTCCTCGGGCGGGCGCTTGGCCAGCACCCGGGCCAGGCCGACGGCCGTCCGCGCCAGCAGCTGGTCCCTCGGCCCGATGCGGAGCCTGCGGTCGGGGACGACGCCGACGGTCATGACGCCACCAGCCCGGCCTCGCGCAGCCGCGCCAGCAGCGCGGTGACGTCCTCGCGCGCCCGGTCGGCGCCGATGCCGTAGCGCTCGGTCAGCGCCCGCACGGCGCCGTCCACGCCGGTGCCGTCCTGGAACGCCTGGAGCAGCAGGGCACCCGCCGGGTTGAGCTGCCAGTACTTGCCGCGGCGCTGGTCCAGCAGGACGGCGCCGTACTCGGTGTCGACGGTGCTCACGCCGTCACGCAGCCGAAGGCTCATCGGCTTCCCTTCCTGTGGCCGGCACGCCCGCCAGGGGCGTGGTCGTGGGCCGAACCGGCGCGAACATCGCGCAGTTCAGCGTGGTGTCGAGGTCCCGTACGTACATCCAGCGGTCCTTGGGGAAGGCGTGCTCGGTGAGCACGGCCATGTCGATGACGCCGAGCTGCCGCAGGGCTGAGCCCTCGCACAGCTCCACCAGTTCCTGCCGGTGCCGTTGCAGTCCGCGCACCGACTGGGCCGCTCCCCCGGTCTTCCGTGTCCGGATCAGGAAGTCGTCCGGCAGCAGGCCGCGCATGGCCTCGCGCATCAGCGGCTTGAACTCCAGTGGCGAGACGCGCTCTTCGCGGCGCACGGCCAGGCAGGCCTCGACGACGCGGTCGTCGGACAGCGGCGTCTCGTAGTTCATGCCGAGCGTCGCGCCGAGCTGCTGCGTGCCGCGGGCGATGCGGGTGCCCTCGCGGATGGCGGCGAGTTCGGCGTGGGAGGCGATGTCGGGGCCGAGCGGTTGCAGGTCCCGCAGGATCTCGCGCAGCCGGGCGCGGGCCGCGCCGCGCGCCTCGGGCGTCACCCAGGCCGGCCAGTAGACGACGTGGTCCCAGTCCATGGTGACCTTCGGCAGCCGGGCCAGGCCGTCCCGCACCCCCGCGTGCAGCACCACGTCGGCGAACCACTGCCGGTAGTCGCGCCGGTCGCGCAGGCCGCCGAACGCCTCTTTGGTGCTGAGCCCTTCGAGCAGCTGGTGCTGGCGCAGCCGCCGCAGCGCGAGCAGCGGCCGGGTGCGGAAGAGGGTGTGCTCCCACTTCAGCCAGCCCGTCAGCGCCTCGTCGCCGCCCTGGCCGTTGAAGTAGATCCGGGTGCGGTGGCCGGCCGCGGCGCGCATCAGGTGCAGCAGCCGGGGCGCGGCGCGGTAGGCGTCGGAGGGGTCGTCGAGCGGGACCTGGGCGTCGCGCAGGCCGCCGTAGAAGCGGGGCATGTCGTCGGTGGAGGCGGTGTGGTGCTCCACCACGCGCGGCATCACCGGCAGAGCGCGCCGCGCCCAGATCAGGTCCTCGCCGCCGCCGGGGTCGCGGTTGTACACGGTGGTGGCGACGACGTCGGCCGGGCCCTGGGCGGCGAAGTAGGCGATCGGGGTGGAGTCGAAGCCGCCGGAGAGGTCGCAGTGCACCCGGTCGGCGTGGCGGGTGCGGGCGGCGACTGCCTCCCGCAGCGCCTCCCGCAGCCGGACGGCGCCCTGCGCGCGGCTCAGCCGGGGTTCGGGGCGCTGCCACCAGCGGGTGGTGCGCGCCGCCCGGGCCCCGGGGCCGAAGAGCACGCAGTCCTCGGGGGCGACAGGCTCGACGCCGCGCCACAGCGGCTGCTCCGCCAGGGGATGCGGCAGCTTGCGGAACAGCCGCAGCGTCAGGGACGTCTCGTCCAGCGGGTGGCCGCCGAGCGCGGCGAGCACGTCGGCCCGGTCGGAGGCGACGGTGACGCCGCCGACGCGGGCGTGGAAGACGCGGCGGACGCCCGCGGCGCTGCCCTGGGCCCGCACCGTGCCGCCCGCGACGGCGACCAGGTGGAACGAGCCGGGGAGGGCGTGCGCCAGGGCGTCGAGCCGCCCGACGTGCGTGGTGCGTTCGGCCTCGCGCCGCAGCCAGGTGTCGGTGGCGGACGACCAGCCCAGGACCGCGATCCGGGCGTCGCGCGCCTGGCCGACGGCGATCTGCTCGGCGGGCAGGTGGGCGATGAGCCACGGCCGTCCGGACGGGTGCGTCACGACACGCGTGGCCCCGGCGGCGGCCCGCTGGGCGACGCCGCGCGCCTCCTCCTGGTCGGGGAGGACGACAAAGTGCCACCTGGTCCCGGACTCCACAGCAGCTCCCTTGGCTCGTCGGCGGTTCCGCGTCGCATCCCACGGTCGCGGCCGGCCGTGGCACGGCCGTGGCACGGGCGTGGCACGGGCGTGGCATGGCGGTGGTGCGGGCGTGGCACGGCGGGAACGCCGCTGGTAGGAGCCGGTGCGGGCGCGGAGACCCCTCCCCGCCACCGTCGTTTTCACTGTTCGTGACCAGGCCGACACGTTGGATCGACCGGAGGTTCGATGACCTGCCTGTCACCGCTGCCCGGTGGACTGCCGCCCGGCCCGGCCGCTTCGGCTCCCCGTGCGGGCGGCCCGCCGCAAGGGTGTCCGCCCGGCGCCGCGCCGCGCGGCCAGCGGCGGGTGGGCGCTTCCCGGTCCGGCCCGCGGCCGCGGGTGACGGTGGCCAGCCGGCGGGGACGGGGGACGCGTCGCCGCGGGGGAGTTCGTTCATGACGGAGTGTGCGCCTGTCCTGCGTATCCAGGTGCTGGGCCCTTTCACGGTCACGTCGCGTACGGGCGAGCCGGTCGTGCTGGCGGGCAAGCTGCGGTCGCTGCTGGCCGCCCTGGCCGTGGGCCGCGGCGCCGCGGTCAGCAGCGACCGGCTCGTGGAGGTGCTGTGGGACGAGCGCCCGCCGCCCTCGGCACGCACCACGCTGCGGGGCAACGTCCGGCGGCTCCGCGGCGTGCTGCGGCGGCTGGCGGGCGGCTCGGACACCGTGCTGCGCTCGGCGGAGAACGGCTACTGGCTGGACGTCGGGCCCGAGGCCGTCGACCTGCACCGCTTCCGTCAACTGCGCGAGGAGGCGTCCCGCGCCCCGGACGCGGCGGGGGAACGGGCGCTGCTGCGGGAGGCGCTGGGGCTGTTCCGGGGCGAGGCCCTGTGTGACGTCGGCTCCGACACGCTGCGCCGCGACGTCGCCGCCGTCGTGGACGAGGAGCGCACCCAGGCGGCGCACCGCCTCGTCGAGCTGGAGCTGCGGGGCGGCGACCACGAGGAGGCCGTGGCCCTGGCGCGGCAGCTGACCGCCGCCCGGCCGCTGCACGAGCGGTCGTGGTACGCGCTGCTGCTGGCCCTGGAGCGGGCGGGCCGGACGGCGGAGGCGCTGGAGCGGTACGAGCACGCCCGGGCGCTGTTCGCCGAGGAGCTGGGCGTCGGCCCGGGGGCCGAGCTGCGGCGGCTCCACGAGCGGCTGCTGGCCGCGGACGCCGGGGGGCCGGCAGCGGTGGTCTCCCCGTCCGGGGACGGCGCCCGGCCGCCGCGGCAGGTGCCCATTGATGTCACTCACTTCTGCGGGCGTTCCCGGGCGCTGGCGGCGCTCGACGCGGTCTGCCGCCCCGGCCTGGCGGCGGCGCCCCCGGTCGTGGTCGAAGGCGCCGCCGGCATCGGCAAGACGGCGCTGGCCGTCCACTGGGCGCACCGCTCGGCCGGCCGGTTCCCGGACGGGCAGCTGTACGTGGACCTGCGGGGTTTCGGGCCCGGCCGCCCGGTCGAGCCGGGCGAGGCGCTCGGCTCGCTGCTGCGCGGCCTCGGCCTGCCGGACGCGCAGATCCCGCGCGGCGCCGCCGACCGCGCCGCGCTGTTCCGCAGCCGCACCGCCGGCAGCCGGATGCTGGTGCTGCTGGACAACGCCGTGGACTCCGCGCAGGCGTGCCCGCTGCTGCCCGCGCAGAGCTGCCTGGCCGTCGTCACCAGCCGCCGCGCGCTGCGCGACCTCGTGGCGCACCACGGCGCGGCCCGGATCCCCCTCGGTCCGCTGGACGAGCGGGCCGCCGGGGAGCTGCTGGACCGGGGCCTGGGCGCCGCCCGCGCCGCCGCCGACCCCGGGGGGCGGAAGCTGCTGGCCGACCTGGCGGGCGGCGTGCCGCTGGTGATCCGGCTCATCAGCGCGTTCGCCAGCCGTTATCCGGGCACGCCGCTGACGGAGCTGGCGCGCACGCTGCACGGCGACGCCGGCCTGGACCTGCTGGCGGGGGACGGGCCGGACGGGCCGGGGCTGCGCCAGGCGTGGCTGCACTCCTGGGAGCGGCTCGACCCCGGCGCGCGGGCCATGTTCGCCGCGCTCGGCGCCTGCCTGCGTGAGGACGGCGGCGCGGAGTTCTCCGTGGACGAGGCCGCCTTCCGGGCGGGCCTGCCGTGGCGGCGCGCGTTCCGCGACCTGGACGCACTGGTGGCACTGCACTTCGTGGAGCCGGTGGGCCCGTTCCGGTTCCGCGTGCCGGCCCTGCTGCGCCGGTACGCCATGGACGTGGCCGCCCTGCCGGGCGCGCGGCGCGGCGGCTGACGGGCCGTCATGCGGCCTGGCGGCGCCGGGTGAACCGCGGGGCGCCGCTTGTCTACGCTGTGCGGATGCGAGTCGTCGTTGCCGAAGACCTGTTTCTGCTGCGGGACGGCCTGGTCAGGCTGCTGGAGGCCCACGGTTTCGAGATCGCCGCCGCGGTCGACAACGGGCCCGGGCTGAGCCGCGCGCTGGCGGACCTCAGCCCGGACGTGGCCATCGTGGACGTGCGGCTGCCGCCGTCGTTCACCGACGAGGGCCTCCAGTGCGCGCTGGCCGCGCGCCGGGAGCGGCCGGGGCTGCCGGTGCTGGTGCTCTCGCAGCACGTCGAGCGGCTGTACGCCAGGGAGCTGCTGGCGGACGGCAACGGCGGCGTCGGCTACCTGCTGAAGGACCGGGTGTTCGACGCCGGGCAGTTCGTCGACGCGGTACGCCGGGTGGCGGCGGGCGGCACCGCCATGGACCCGCAGGTAATCCAGCAGCTGCTGGCGCAGCGGACCCGGAACTCGCCGCTGGAGAAGCTGACGCCGCGCGAGATGGAGGTGATCGAGCTGATGGCGCAGGGCCGGTCCAACGCGGCGATCGCCGAGCGGCTGGTCGTGACCGAGCGGGCGGTGGCCAAGCACACCTCCAACATCTTCACCAAGCTCGGGCTGCCGCCCTCGGACGACGACAACCGCCGGGTGCTCGCCGTCCTCACCTACCTGGAGCACGGGCAGTAGCGGCCCCGGGCTCCCGCCGGGGCGCCTCACCCTGCGCAACACGCCCGTCCCGGAAGGGACATGACGTGCCTGCAAGCTCTTTCGCAAGAGCTTGCAGGATGCTACGGTGCGACGCGTTCCCCGGCCGGCCGAGGGTCCGTGACCGGGCCCCACGCGCCCGGCCGGCCGGGGCTCAGCCGGGGGCCTGGGCCGTGGAGCCGCGGACCACCAGCTCCGGCTGGAAGACGAACTCGGCGTGCTGCACCGGGTTGCCGCTCAGCTCCTCCAGCAGCGTGTTCACGGCGGCCGCGCCCATCGCCCGCACCGGCTGCCGCAGCGTGGTCAGCGGCGGATCGGTGAACGCGAACAGGTCCGAGTCGTCGTACCCCACCACCGATACGTCCTGAGGCACCCGCAGCCCGCGCTGGCGCGCCGCGCGGATCGCCCCGAGCGCCATCATGTCGCTGCCGCAGACGATGCCGGTGCAGCCCTCCCCCAGCAGCGCGGCCGCGGCGGCCTGCCCGCCTTCGACGCTGAAGAGCGTGTGGCGGACCAGGCCCCGGCCCCCCGTCTCCGCCAGGAAGCCCTCCACCTTGCGCAGCACCGGGACGAAGCGGCGGGGCCCGACGGCCAGCCCGATCCGCTCGTGGCCCAGCGCCCGCAGGTGCCGCACCGCGATCCGCGCCGCCGCGGCGTCGTCCGGGGAGACGAACGGCGCGCTGATCGCCTCGTTGTAGCCGTTGATGAGGACGAACGGCACCTGCCGCGCCGCCAGCCGGGCGTAGCGGGAGGGGTCAGCGGTGGTGTCCGCGTGCAGCGCCGACATGAACACGATGCCGCTGACACCGCGTTCGACCAGCTGGTCGACCAGTTCGTCCTCGGTGGCGCCGCCCGGCGTCTGGGTGCACAGCACCGGCGTGTAGCCCTCGCTGGCCAGCAGCTGCTCGATGACCTGCGCGAAGGCCGGGAATATCGGGTTGGTCAGCTCCGGTATGACCAGGCCCACCAGCCCGGCGCTGCGCTGCCGCAGCCGCAGCGGCCGCTCGTACCCCAGCACGTCCAGCGCCGCGAGCACCCGCTGCCGGGTCGCCGCCGCCACGCCCGCCTTGCCGTTGAGCACGCGGCTGACCGTGGCCTCGCTGACCCGTGCCTGGGCGGCGATGTCGGAGAGCCGGGCCCCGCCGGGGGCGGCCGGCGGGGCCATGGGCCCGGCGTCCGTCACGCGGACCACCACGCGGTGGTGTCGCCCGGCAGCGCCCCGCCCGCGTACGGGGAGCTGGCCAGCAGCAGGGTGCCCGGGGCAGCCAGCTCCTCGGGCAGCTCGACGGCGTCCGGCAGGGTGTTGGCCACGCACACCACCGCGCTGCCGTCGGCGCCGCGGCGGCGGAAGGCCAGCACGCCGCGCGGCGCGGGCAGCCACTCCACGGCGTCGCCCGCGCCCAGCGCGGCCTGCGCGCGCCGCACCGCCAGCGCCCGCCGGTACAGCTCCAGCGTCGATTCGGGTTTCCCGGTCTGCTCGGCCACGGACAGCTTGCCCCAGCCCGAGGGCTGCGGCAGCCAGCTGCCGCCGTCGCCGAAGCCGTACGACGGGCCGTCGGAGGTCCACGGCAGCGGCACGCGGCAGCCGTCGCGCATCCCGTCCTGCCCGTCGGAGGAGCCGTCGCCCGGGCCGCGGCGGAAGAACGCCGGGTCCTGGCGGACCTCGTCCGGCAGGTCGGTGACCTCGGGCAGCCCCAGCTCCTCGCCCTGGTAGATGTACGCGGAGCCGGGCAGCGCGAGCATCAGCAGCGTCGCGGCGCGCGCCCGGTCCAGGCTGCCGCCGAGCCGGGTGAGGTGGCGGACGACGTCGTGGTTGGAGAGCACCCAGGTGGTGGGGGCGCCCACCGGGCGCATGGCGTCCAGGGAGGTGTCGATGACGTGGCGCAGCGCGTCGGCGTCCCAGTCGGTGCCCAGGTAGTGGAAGTTGAACGCCTGGTGCAGCTCGTCCGGCCGGACGTAGCGGGCGGTGCGCTCCTGGCTGGGCGTCCACGCCTCGGCGACGCCGATGCGCTGGCCGGGGTACTCGTCGAGGATCTGCCGCCAGGAGCGGTAGATGTCGTGCACACCGTCCTGGTCGAAGAACGGCAGCACCTGGGTGCCGAGCAGCTTCAGCTGGTCCTTGGTGCCCATGTCGGGCAGGCCCTTGGCCTTGACCATGCCGTGGGCGACGTCGATGCGGAAGCCGTCGACGCCCATGTCGAGCCAGAACCGCAGCACCGAGCGGAACTCGTCCTGCACGGCGGGGTTCTCCCAGTTGAAGTCGGGCTGCTCGGGCGCGAACAGGTGGAGGTACCACTCGCCCGGGCTGCCGTCGGGGTTGGGCACGCGGGTCCAGGCCGGGCCGCCGAAGATGGACTCCCAGTCGTTGGGCGGCTCGTCGCCGTTCTCGCCGCGCCCGGGCCGGAAGTAGTAGCGGTCGCGCAGCGGCGAGCCGGGGCCCTCGCGCAGGGCGCGCTGGAACCACTCGTGCTGGTCAGAGGAGTGGTTGGGCACGAGGTCGACGATGACGCGCAGGCCCAGCTCGTGGGCGTCCCGGATCAGGGCGTCGGCGTCGTGGAGCGTGCCGAACATCGGGTCGATGGCGCGGTAGTCGGAGACGTCGTAGCCGCCGTCCGCCTGCGGTGAGGCGTAGAAAGGGCTCAGCCACACGGCGTCCACGCCGAGGTCGGCCAGGTACGGCAGCCGGGAGCGGATGCCGGGCAGGTCGCCGTTGCCGTCGCCGTTGCCGTCGGCGAAGGAGCGCGGGTAGACCTGGTAGATGACGGCGTCGCGCCACCAGCCGGGCCTGCCGTCTGGCAGCGGGCCCTGCGGGCCGCCGGTCGGCTGGGGGTGGTCAGCGAGGTGCTGGGTCATGGTGTCCCTGAGGTAACTCGTGGGGCGGGCGGGAACGGTCAGCGGGAACAATCGGCGGGAAGAGCAGCGGTGACGGGCCGCGGTCAGGCCTTGGTGGCTCCGGCGGTCAGCCCCGACTGGAGATGGCGCTGCGCGTAGCCGAAGACGAGCGTGGCGGGCACGGCGATGAGCACGGCCGCCGCCGTCATCAGGTGCCAGTTCTGGTTGTACTGGTTGACGAACGTCTGGAGCCCGCCGGCCAGCGTCAGGTTGTCCTCGCCGGTCAGGAACGCGGTGGCGTAGGCGACCTCGGCCCAGGCGGTCACGAAGGTGTAGAAGCCCGTGACGGCCAGGCCCGGCCGGGCCAGCGGCATGATCAGGCGCCAGAAGGTGCCGAATGGCGTCAGGCCGTCGACGCGCCCCGACTCGTCGATGGAGACGGGGATGGAGTCGAAGAAGCCCTTCATCATCCAGGCGCAGAACGGCACGGCGATCGTCAGATAGGTGACGACCAGCGCTATCGGCTGGTTCAGCAGGCCGTAGTCCGACATCAGGTTGTACAGCGGCACGATCAGCACGGCCATCGGGAACATCTGCGTCACCAGCAGGATCCACATCAGCGGCCGCATGCCGGGGAAGCGGAAGCGGCTGAGCGCGTACCCGGTGGTCGAGGAGATGAGCACGCCCAGGACCGTCGTCGTCACCACGACCAGCACCGAGTTGCCGAACCAGGTGAGGAACGCCGACTCGTTGAGGACGTAGTCGTAGTTGGCCAGCGTGAAGTCGCTGACCAGGCTGAGGGTGAAGGTGTCGCTCTTCGGCTTGAAGGACGTCACCAGCAGCCAGAACGGGGGGAACACCGCCACCAGCACGGCCAGCAGCAGCCCGGCGTGCAGGCCGGCGGAGGCCAGCGGCCCGCGCTCGCCGCGGCCGCGGTGCTGCCGGGCGGTGCGGCCGGTGCGGCCGGTGCGGCCGGTGCTGGCGGGCGGGGCCGCCGCGGTGGCGCCGGCGGGGCGGCGCGGCTCCGGTTCGCCGCCGCCCGGCCTGGTCGTGGTCGTCTGGGTGGCCATGGTCACCACACCTCTCCCTGCCTGCGGAGGACCCGGCGGTAGGCGATCGCGAAGAGGATCAGGAGCAGCAGGATCAGCACGCCCCACGTCGCGGAGGCGGCGAAGTCACGCGGGCTCCTGATGAACGCCAGGTTGAACGCCTCGGTCACGAGGATGTCCGTGGCTCCCGCGGGCCCGCCTCGGGTCAGCAGGAAGATCACGGGGAACATGTTGAAGGTC
Source organism: Streptomyces sp. 7-21 (assembly GCF_016741785.1). Lineage (GTDB taxonomy): Bacteria > Actinomycetota > Actinomycetes > Streptomycetales > Streptomycetaceae > Streptomyces. The sequence continues at coordinate 170,096 of NZ_JAERRL010000005.1, read as the reverse complement.
CAGATCGTGGAAAGCAGGATCACCGTCATGCTCACCGGGCGGATCCCCGGCAGCGTGACGTGGGTGAACCGCTGCCAGGCGTTGGCGCCGTCGATCTCGGCCGCCTCGTACTGGTCGGCGGGGATGGACTGGAGCGCCCCCAGCATCGCGACCAGCATGAACGGCACGCCCAGCCAGATGTTCACGGCGACGACCGACACCTTGGCCCAGGTCGGGTCGCTCAGCCAGCTGATGCCGGCGATGCCGCCGCCGTCCAGCAGGCCGTTGAGGATGCCGTTGCGCTCGTTGAACATCATCCGCCAGGCGAAGACGGAGACGAAGGCCGGGATGCCCCACGGCAGGATGAGCGCCATCCGGTAGAGCGTGCGGCCGCGCATGCGGCGGTTGAGCATGACCGCCAGGCCCAGGCCGATCACGAACGTCAGGGAGACGCAGGAGACGGTCCAGACGATTGTCCAGCCCAGGCGGTCCCAGAAGTCGCTGTCGGTGAGGACCTCGCGGTAGTTCTCCAGGCCGACCATCTCGTAGGTCGCGGGGATGTCGTTGACGCCGATGTGGCGGGCGACGTTGGACTCATCGGCGTTGGTGAGCGACAGGTAGATGCCCCGGGCGAGCGGCCAGCCGATGATGGCGGTGACGACCAGGACAACCGGGGCGATCATCGCCCAGGCGTACCAGTAGCCCGCCAGCCGGTACCGCAGCGGGACGCGCTGTCTCTGCGCCGGGCGGCGCGGGCCGCGGGCTCCCGCGGCTCCCGCGCCCTGCACCGGCGGCAGCCCCTGCCCCACGGCGGGAACCGCTCCCTGGGGGCTCGCGGCGTCAGCCATGGTGTGACCTCCGTGTCGTCAGGCCGGCTGGCTACTGCCAGTCCTCGAGGATGTCCCGGTACTCGTCGGCCGTGTCGCGGGCCGCTTCCTCGGGGGAGGCGGAGCCGGTCAGCATGGCCTCGATGGAGGTCCGCAGCGGGTCGAAGAGCGACTGCGCCTCAGGAATCCAGGGGCGCTCGTGCGCCACGTCGACGGCGGGCCGGAAGAAGCTGACGAGTTCGTTGTCCTGGACGGCCGGCCGCTCGTAGACGGATTCGCGGGTCGGCAGCAGGTTCAGCTCCTCGGTGATCCGCTGCTGCGTGTCGGGGCTGCTCATGTACTCGACGAACGCCATCGAGGCGTCGGCGTCGGGCGTGCCGGCGTAGATGCCGTAGTTCCAGCCGCCCTGCGGGGCGCCCTGGGCCTCGCTGCCGGCGGGGACCGGGGCTACGCCGAGGCTGTCGCCGAGGGCCTCCTGTGCGGTGACGGTGTCCCAGGGGCCGGTGATCATCATGGCGACGTCGCCCTGGCTGAAGGACGTCAGCATGTTCTCCAGGCCGTCGTTGACGTCCGTGATCGCGGCGCCGGACTCGACCAGGTCGTGCATCTGGGTGAACGCCTGGACCCCGGCCTCGTCGTCGATCGTGACCTCCTGGGCCTCGGCGTCGACCAGGTCGCCGCCCTCGCCGTAGAGGAAGGGCAGGAACCAGTACGGGTCGTCGCCGCGCACGTACAGCGGAGTGACGCCGATCTCCTCGAACGCGTCGGCGGAGCGCCTGATGTCCGCCAGGCTCCCGGGCACCTCGACGCCCGCCTCGTTCAGCAGGTCCTCGTTGTAGAAGAGGGCCAGGGTGTCGATCACCTGCGGCACGGCCCAGGTCTGGCCGTCGTACTGGGTGGAGGCCCACGCCTGGTCGAGGAAGTCGCCCTGCTCGCCCAGGGGGGTGTCGTCGAGCGGGTACAGGTAGCCCAGGCTGGCGAAGTCGGCGACCCAGGCCACCTCGGTGCGCATGACGTCGGGCGCCTCATTGGCGGCCGCGGCGTTCTTGAAGCGGTTCTGGGCGTCGTCGAACCCGATGTTGACGTAGTCGACGGTGACGCCCGGGTGCTCCTGCTCGAAGTCCTTGGCGATCTCTTCGAAGACACCCGCCTCATTCTCGCCGGACGTGTCCCAGAACGTCACGGTTCCGGAGAGTTCGCCGTCGGCGCCGCCGCCCTCGCTGCCGCCGTCGCCCCCGCAAGCCGTTGCCGCAAGAGCCAGGGCTGCTACCACCGCTGTCGTCCCTATGCTGCGCCGCATGTGAACTCCTTCAAGTGCTAACGCCCGGTTTGGGGGGCTATGTTCCACCCTATGCTTCACGCCACGACGGCGCCGGGCTGGGCAGGAACGTAACAGTGGCGCCATGCTTTGGAAAGTCCTTGCGGCAACTTTCTGCAAGATTCTTTCGGTACCGCGTGGCGGCTTGCCGGACCACCCGGGCAGCCGTTGGCAAGCACCGAAATTCCCACAATCCGGTACACTTCGCCCGCCGCCAGTGGGCAGCACCCGGCCCGCCGGGTACAGTCCGGACCTGTGACCGCACGGCTTGCTGATATCGCAGCCCAGGCGGGGGTCAGCGAAGCGACCGTCAGCCGGGTGCTGAACGGCAAACCGGGAGTCGCCGCGGCCACCCGCGAATCCGTCCTGACCGCCCTCGACCTGCTCGGCTACGAGCGGCCGGCCCGCCTCCAGAAGCGGAGCGCCGGCCTGATCGGCCTGATCACCCCGGAGCTGGAAAACCCGATCTTCCCGGCGTTCGCCCAGGTCATCTGCCAGGCGCTCACCCGTCAGGGCTACACGCCCGTGCTCGCCACCCAGACCCCCGGCGGCTCCACGGAGGACGAGCTGACCGGCATGCTCGTCGAGCGCGGGGTCTCGGGCATCATCTTCATCTCCGGGCTGCACGCGGACACCACGGCCGACATGGAGCGCTACGAGCGGCTGCGCGGCAGCGGCGTGCCGTTCGTGCTGATCAACGGGTTCTCACCGAAGGTCCGCGCGCCGTTCATCTCACCGGACGACCGGGCGGCGATGCGGCTGGCCGTCACCCACCTCGTCTCGCTCGGCCACACCCGCATCGGCCTGGCGCTCGGCCCGGCCAGGTTCGTGCCGGTGCAGCGCAAGATCGAGGGGTTCCTGGGCGCCGTCGAGCAGGAGCTCGGCCTGGACGCGGAGGCCGCGGGCGAGTTCGTGGAGCACTCGCTGTTCACCCTGGAGGGCGGGCAGGCCGCGGCCACCGCCCTGCTGGAGCGGGCGTGCACGGCCGTGGTCTGCGCCAGCGACATGATGGCGCTGGGCGCCATCCGCGCCGCCCGGCAGCGGGGGCTGGCCGTGCCCAGGGACTTCTCCGTGATCGGCTTCGACGACTCCCCGCTCATCGCGTTCACCGACCCGCCGCTGACAACGATCCGGCAGCCCGTGCCCGCCATGGGGCAGGCCGCTGTCCGCGCGCTGCTGGAGGAGATCGGCGGCACCCCGGCGCCGCACAGCGAGTTCGTCTTCATGCCGGAGCTGGTGGTCAGGGGCTCGACCGCCACCGCGCCCCCGGCCCGGCGCGGGTGACGCCCTCCGTGGGGGACACCGGGCAGACCAACCGACCTAAGGATGATCTGAGCGCCGTCATCCCTCTGGCAGACTAGTGCCGCATGGGGGCACTCAGCGTCAGGCCAGACAGCGAGCACCGAGGGGACAGCACGGGCGTCGTGAACGAGCAGGACAGCGCGGCGCCCGGGACCGGCGTAAGCACCGCCCCGGCCAGACGAGCGCACTGGCCCTGGAGCCCGCGCCGCCCCCGGATCTGGGTCGAGCTGGTGCTCATCGCCGTGAGCTACGGCGTGTACTCCCTGATCCGCAACGCCGCGCCCGAGCGCGTGGACCTGGCCCAGGAGCACGCGCGGTGGGTCTGGGAGTTCCAGGAGTCGATAGGACTGGCGTTCGAACGCTCGGTCAACCACGCCGCCGAGGGCGTGACGTGGCTGATCGTGACCATGAACTACTACTACGCCACCCTCCACTTCGTGGTGACGATCGCCGTGCTGGTGTGGCTCTTCCGCCGCCACCCGGGCCGGTACGGGGCAACCCGCCTGGTGCTGTTCGCCACCACGGCGGTGGCGCTGCTGGGCTACTACTTCTACCCCCTGGCGCCGCCCCGGCTGATGGAGGGCATGGACTTCATCGACACCGCCCTCGTCCACCACACCTGGGGCTCGCTGTCGGCCCAGGACACCGCGATGGCCTCGGTGTCGAACCAGTACGCGGCCATGCCGTCGATGCACATCGGCTGGTCGGCGTGGTGCGGCGTGACGATAGCCGTCCTCGCCCGCCCGCTGTGGCTGAAGGCACTGGGCGTGCTCTACCCCGTGGCGACGCTCATCGTGATCGTCGCGACCGCGAACCACTTCTGGCTGGACGCGGCCGGCGGGCTGCTCTGCCTGGGCTTCGGCTACCTCGTGGCCTGGGCCTGGTACCGGCGGCTGTGCTACCGGCTGCCCCGGGACGTCCCGCCCGCCGGCCGCGGCGGCCCGCCGGCCGCTCAGCCCTCGTAGAACAGCCGCTCGACCACGGCCCGGGCGCGCCGGGTGGTGCGCCGGTAGTCCTCCAGCATCTGGCCGCTGCCGCCGGTGTCCTGCTGCCGCGCCGCGCCCGGCTCGTAGCCCAGGTAGCGGGCCACGGCGGCCAGCTCGCGCGGGGCCGTGGGAAAGGTGTCCTGCGGCCGGCCGCGCACCAGCATCACCGCGTTGCGCACCCGCGAGGCCAGCACCCACGCCTCGTCGAGCACGGCGGCGTCCTCGGCCGCCAGCAGCCCGGCCTCACAGGCGGCGGCCAGCGCGCGCCGGGTGCGGGTGGTGCGCAGCGCGGGCAGCCGCCCGGCGTGGCGCAGCTGGAGGAGCTGGACGGTCCACTCCACGTCGGACAGCCCGCCCCGGCCCAGCTTGGTGTGCGTGGTGCGGTCCGCGCCGCGCGGCAGCCGCTCGGCCTCCATCCGGGCCTTCAGCCGCCTGATCTCGCGCACCGCGGCGTCGTCGAGCCCGTCGGGCGGGTAGCGCAGCGGGTCCACCAGCGCGGTGAACCGCTCCCCCAGCTCCGCGTCGCCCGCCACCGGCTGGGCGCGCAGCAGCGCCTGGCTCTCCCACACCAGGGACCAGCGGCGGTAGTAGGCGGCGTAGCCGTCGAGCGTGCGCACCAGCGGGCCGTTCCTGCCCTCGGGCCGCAGGTCGGTGTCGACAACCAGCGGCGGATCGGAGCTGGGCAGCTGGAGCAGCCGGATGGTTTCGTTGGCGATCGCGAACGCGTCCTCGGCCGCCTGGCGCTCGTCGGCGCCCTCGGCGGGCTCGTGGACGAACAGCACGTCGGCGTCGGAGCCGTAGCCCAGCTCGTGGCCGCCGAAGCGGCCCATGGCGATGACGGCCAGGCGGGTGGCGGGCGGTTCGCCGCGCTCGGCCCGCCGGGCGGCGGTGGCGGCGTGCAGGGCGCCGGCGAGGGTGGCGCCGTTGAGCGCGGTCAGCGCCTCGCCGACGCGGTCCAGCGCCGCTCCCCGGGCGGCCAGGGCGGCCTCCCCGTCGTCCGGGCCGGTCGGGGGCGTGTAGGCGCCGACGATGTCGGCGGCGGCGGTGCGGAACAGCTCCCGGCGGCGCACGCCGCGCGCGGCGGCGACGGCCTGCCCGGGACTGTCGGCGCGGCGGACGGCGGCGAGCACCTCCCCCTCAAGCGCCTCGCGCCCGCGCGGGGCGAGGCCCTCCTCGTCGCCGAGCAGCGCCACGGCCTCGGGGGCGCGCAGCAGCAGGTCCGGGGCGAGGCGCCCGGCGGACAGCACCCGGGCGAGGTTCTCGGCGGCGGCGCCCTGGTCGCGCAGCAGCCGCAGGTACCACGGGGTGGTGCCCAGGGCGTCGGAGACCTTGCGGAAGTTCAGCAGCCCGGAGTCGGGGTCGGCGGAGTCGGCGAACCGGTCGAGCATGACGGGCAGCAGCGTGCGCTGGATGGCGGCCTTGCGGCTGACCCCGGACGTCAGCGCCCGCAGGTGGCGCAGAGCGGCGGCGGGGTCGGCGAAGCCGAGCGCGACGAGGCGTTCCCGGGCGGCCTCGGGTGCCAGGCGCGCCTGCCCGGCGTCCAGCCGGGCGACAGCGTCGAGCAGCGGGCGGTAGAAGAGCTTCTCGTGGAGGCGGCGCACGGCCGCGGTGTGGCGCTTCCACTCCTGGGTCAGCTCGTTGGCGGGCTCGGCGGTGAAGCCGAGCGACCGGCCCAGGCGCCGCAGCTCGGACGGCTCGGTGGGCATCAGGTGGGTGCGGCGCAGCCGGTAGAGCTGGATGCGGTGCTCGGCGGTGCGCAGGAAGCGGTAGGAGTCGGCGAGCGAGGCCGCGTCCTGGCGGGCGACGTAGCCGCCGGCGGCGAGCGCCTCCAGGGCCGGCAGCGTGGGGGCGTCGCGCAGTTCGGGGTCGGAGCGGCCGTGGACGAGCTGGAGCAGCTGCACGGCGAACTCCACATCCCGCAGGCCGCCAGGGCCCAGCTTCAGCTCGCGCCCGGCGTGGGAGGCCGGGATGGAGCGCTCGACGCGGCGGCGCATGGCCTGCACGTCGGGCACGAAGTTGTCCCGCTCGGCGGCGCTCCACACCAGCGGCGTGATGGCGTCCAGGTAGGCGGCGCCGAGCTCCTCGTCGCCGGCGACCGGGCGGGCCTTCAGCAGCGCCTGGAACTCCCAGGTCTTGGCCCAGCGGCGGTAGTAGGCCAGGTGGCTGCTGAGGGTGCGCACCAGCGGGCCGTTGCGCCCCTCGGGGCGGAGGTTGGGGTCGACGGGCCAGATGGTGCCCTCGGCGGTGGTGTCCGAGCAGACGCGGATGAGGCGGGAGGCCAGGCGGGTCGCGGCCGCCAGGGCCGGGCCCTCCTCGGTGCCGTCGGCGGGCTCGGCGACGAAGATGACGTCCACGTCGGAGACGTAGTTCAGCTCGCGCCCGCCGCACTTGCCCATGCCGATGACGGCCAGGCGGCAGCGCCGGGCGTCCTCGGGGGCCTCCGCGCTGGCGATGCGCAGGGCGGCGCGGAGCGTGGCGGTGGCCAGGTCCGACAGCTCGGCGGCGGTCTCGGCGAAGCCGGTGGTGCCGGTCAGGTCGCGCGCCGCGATGCCCAGCAGGGCGCGGCGGTAGTGGATGCGCAGCGCGTCGGGGTCGCTGGCGGGGGCGAGCGCCGCTTCGAACTCCGCGATGCCCGGGTGCAGGTCGCTCGCCGCCTCGAAAGCCGCGAGCGCCCGCCACTCGGCGGGGTGGCGGGCGAGGTGGTCGGCCAGGCCCTCGGAGGCGCCGAGGACCGCGAGCAGCCGGTCGCGCAGCGGCTTGGCGGACAGCACGGTGTCCAGCAGCAGGGTCCGTTCGCCCGGCGGCTGCGCCTCCAGCAGGCGGGCCAGCCCGCGCAGCGCGAGGTCCGGGTCGGCGGTCGCGCCGAGCGCGTCGAGCAGCACGCTGTCGGCGGCGGGCCGCAGGGCGGGTGAGTCGAGGAGCCGCTCGGCGGCGGTGGGGTCGGTGAAGCCCCGTCGCAGGAGCTGCCCGAAGCGGCTGTCGCGTCGTCCGCCCACCGGCACGGCAGGTGCCTCCCTCGTTCGGCCTGGTGCTTGCCGCCCAGCAGCCTAACCAGCCGCCGCCGGCGTGCGCCCCCGCTGCCGCCGCACCCGCGCCGGACCGGGGAGGCCCGTCAGAGCACCGGGAGGTTCTTGCGCAGCTCGAAGGCGGTGACCTCGGAGCGGTACTCCTCCCACTCCTGCTTCTTGTTGCGCAGGAAGAAGTCGAAGACGTGCTCCCCCAGCGTCTCGGCGACCAGTTCGCTGTGCTGCATCAGCGAGATGGCCTCGCCGAGGTTCTGCGGCAGCGGCTCGATCCCCAGGGCGCGGCGCTCGGCGTCGGTGAGCGACCAGACGTCGTCCTCGGCGCCGGGCGGCAGCTCGTAGCCCTCCTCGATGCCCTTCAGCCCGGCGGCCAGCAGCACGGCGTAGGCGAGGTACGGGTTGCAGCCGGAGTCCAGGGAGCGGACCTCGATGCGGGTGGAGCCCATCTTGCCCGGCTTGTACATCGGCACCCGGATGAGGGCCGAGCGGTTGTTGTGGCCCCAGCAGATGTAGGACGGCGCCTCGCCGCCCGCGCCCGCGGTGCGCTGGGTGCCGCCCCAGATGCGCTTGTAGGAGTTGACCCACTGGTTGGTGACGGCCGAGATCTCCCCGGCGTGGCGCAGCAGCCCGGCGATGAAGGAGCGGCCGATCTTCGACAGCTGGTACTCGGCGCCGGTCTCGTGGAAGGCGTTGCGGTCGCCCTCGAACAGCGACAGGTGGGTGTGCATACCGGAGCCGGGGTACTCCGAGAACGGCTTGGGCATGAAGGTGGCCTGCACGCCCTGCTCCAGCGCGACCTGCTTCATCACCAGGCGGAAGGTCATGATGTTGTCCGCCGTGGACAGGGCGTCGGCGTAGCGCAGGTCGATCTCCTGCTGCCCGGGGGCGCCCTCGTGGTGGGAGAACTCCACGGAGATGCCCATGGACTCCAGCATGGTGATGGCCTGGCGCCGGAAGTCCATGCCGACGTGCTGCGGGGTGTGGTCGAAGTAGCCGGAGGTGTCGGCGGGGGTGGGCCGGGTACCGTCGACCGGCTTGTCCTTCAGCAGGAAGAACTCGATCTCGGGGTGGGTGTAGAAGGTGAAGCCCAGGTCCGAGCTCTTGGCCAGCGCGCGCTTGAGCACGTAGCGGGGGTCGGCGAACGACGGGGAGCCGTCCGGCATCAGGATGTCGCAGAACATGCGCGCCGTGCCGGGCGCCTCCGCCCGCCAGGGCAGGATCTGGAACGTGCTCGGCGCCGGCTTGGCGATCATGTCCGACTCGTGCACGCGGGCGAAGCCCTCGATGGCCGAGCCGTCGAAGCCGATGCCCTCCTCGAACGCCTGCTCCAGCTCGGCCGGGGCGACGGCGACTGACTTGAGGAACCCCAGCACGTCGGTGAACCACAGCCGCACGAACCGGATGTCGCGCTCCTCCAGCGTGCGGAGCACGAACTCCTGCTGCTTCTCCATGCCATCCATCCTCGCAGGACGTGGTTTCCGGGGCATTGCGCGGGCGAGCAGGCCAGCCCCCGGGGCCACGGTACCGCCCGGCGGGACACATTGTGGAACACCGGTACGAGCCCAGACGCCTGCCCGGGTCCCCGGCCCCTATAGCGCATGACAGCCACGTTTGGGGGAGGTTTCGGCAACTCTCTGCACACCGGGCCTCGCTACCCGTACTCTCCCAGTCACCTTGCGAGGTGCGGCGGCTACCGCCGGTCGCCACCCGTCCGCCGCCGCGCGCCCGCATGTGACAGGGGCATGCGCCACCGCCATGTCCGGCCGTCAGTCCAGTGAAGGAAGCCGATGCGCGCCGACGCCTTATCCCCCGACCACCGCCCGGCACGGGCCCGGCGGTGGCTGGTTCCGCCCCTGCTCATCGCCGCCTGCGCGGCCGCCGCGGCCTTCGCCGTCCCGGCGGCGCACCGGGCGGCGGTGCTGTGCGCGGGGGCGGCGGCCGCGGCGGTGGCCGCCGCGATGGCGGGTGAGACGGCCAGGCGGGGCCGCACCATCGCCGAGCTGCGGCGGCGCCTGGACGACCATGTCGCGGACGCCTCCCACCTCGCGCACGAGGTGCTGCCCGCGGCGATGAGCCGGGCGCGCCGCGAGGCGGAGCCGACGCGGCGCCTGCCCGCGCTGACGCCGGGGTCGACCACCGAGCCGGCCATGGCCGAGGCGCTCGACGCCGTGCTGCACCGGGTGACGGACGCGCTCACCGAGATGGAGCTCCAGCGCACCTCCGGCAAGGAGGCCATCGTGAACGTCGCCGGCCGCATCCAGGCCGAGATCAACCGGATGCGGGACGAGATCCGCGAGATGCAGTTCCGCCACCAGGGCCCCGGCATGCTCAGCGACCTGATGCGGGTGGAGCACGGCATCAACGTGGCGGGCCGGTTCGCCGCCGCGCTGGCGGTGCTGGGCGGCGGCACCCCCGCGCGGCGGTGGCTGCGTCCGGTCTCGCTGTTCGACGTGATGCGCGCGGGCACCGGCCCGATCTACGAGTACCGGCGGGTGGAGCAGCAGAAGGTCGTCGATGTCGGGGTGCGCGGCGACGTGGTCGAGCCGCTGATCCTCATCCTCGGCGAGCTGCTGGACAACGCCACCCGCTACTCGCCCCCGGCCGCCAAGGTGATCATGAACGCCGAGGAGGTCGCCACGGGCGTGGAGATCTCCGTGGAGGACAGGGGCACCGGCCTGTCCGAGGAGCGGCGCCGGCGGGCGGAGTTCCTGCTGCACCAGGGCGTCGACGGCGTCATCGACTTCGAGGACCTCGGCGAGAGCGCGCGGCTGGGGCTGCGCGTGGCCGGCATCCTGGCCAGCCAGATCAACGCGCGGGTGTCGCTGCGCCCCTCGACGTGCGACGGAGTGCGGGCGGTGGTCTTCGTCCCCGAGGAGCTGCTGGCCCCGGCGCCGCCGCCGCTGGGCCCGGCGGCCGACAACCCGCACCCGGCGCGGCGCGGCGGCTACGACGCACAGCGGTTCGGTGAGCCCGCCCAGGACGACCTGTACGAGTACGAGCGGGGCCCCGGCGGCCTGCCGCAGCGCCGCCGCCGCGCGCCGTTGCGCAGCACCACCGCGCCGCCGCCCCCGCCGCCCCGCCCCGAGCCGCGCCCGCTCTACCCGGGCGAGGCGGCCGCGCGGGAGCGCCCCCGCGGCCGGGACACCAGCGAGGCCGGCTCCTGGGTGGGCGCCTTCTTCACCGGGCTGCGCAGGCCCAGCGCCCCGGCGGGCGGCGCGCCGGCCACCGACGACCAGGCAGACGACGAGCCGCGAGGCAAGGGGGAATGAGACGTGACGGCACATCGGCTCAGGAGCATGGACTGGCTGCTGCGGGACCTCGCGCAGACCGTCCCGGAGATCCGGCACATCGTGGTGCTCTCCGCGGACGGCCTGTGCCTGGCCCGGTACCACGCCACCCGGGAGGAGGGCGAGCGGATCGCGGCCGCCGCCTCGGGCATCAACAGCCTGGCGCGGTCCCTCGCGGCCGAGCTGCCCGACGACATGCCGCGGCTGCCGCAGGCCCCCTCGGCCCCGGGCGTGACCGCGGACGAGGACGTCCGGGTGGTCGTGGTGGAGCTGACCGGCGGGCTGTTCTACCTGATGTCGGCGGGCGACCGCTCGTACCTGGCGGTGACGGCCAGCCACGAGGCGGACCCCGGGCTGGTCAGCAACCGCATGCGCGACCTGGTGCTGCGCATCGGCGAGCACCTGTCGTCCGCGCCGCGCGCGCCCGAGCGGGCCGCCCCATGACCCGCCGCTCCCGGTCGTCCGCCGACGGCCCCGCCGTCCCGCTCTACGTGATCACCGGCGGGGAAGCCGGGCAGGGCGGCGAGGATGAGGCGCAGGTCCTCGACCTGGTGACGCTGGTGGTGGCGCGGCCGGCGCCGCCCGGGCACGGGGCCCCGGGCGGCGCCGCGGGCCTGCGCCCGGAGCTGGCGGCGATCCGGCGGATGTGCGCCAGGCCGCTGTCGGTGGCCGAGATCTCGGCCTATCTCCAGCTGCCGTTCAGCGTGGTCAGCGTGCTCGTGGGGGAGCTGCTGGCCGCCGGGCTGGTGCGGGTGCGGCAGACCCGGGCACAGCAGCGGCAGGAGGCAGCGGAACCCGATATCGCGACGCTGAAGGCGCTGATCGATGGCCTGCAACGACTGTGACCGCGGCGGCCCGGCGCCGCCCGGGCCCCGGGAGGAGGACCGGCTGCCCAGCTCGGCGGAGCGGGCGGTCAAGGTGGTGATCGCCGGCGGCTTCGGCGCCGGCAAGACGACGATGGTCGGCTCGGTGAGCGAGATCCGCCCGCTGACCACGGAGGAGACCATGACGCGGGCGAGCGCGCCCGTGGACAACCTGTGCGGGGTCGAGGAGAAGTCCGCAACGACGGTCGCCATGGACTTCGGGCGCCTGACGTTCGGCGGGCGGCTGGTGCTGTACCTGTTCGGCACGCCGGGGCAGCAGCGGTTCTGGTCGCTGTGGAACGGCGTGCTTGAGGGGGCGCTCGGCGCGGTGGTGCTGGTGGACGCGCGCCGCCTCCAGGACTGCTTCCAGCCGATGGACCGCCTGAAGGAGGGCGGCGTGCCGTTCGTGGTCGCCCTGAACACCTTTCCCGACGCGCCGCTGCCCGGCGAGCGGGAGCTGCGGGCGGCGCTGGACCTGCCGGGGCACATGCCGGTGGTCCGCTGCGACGCCCGCCAGCCCGGCTCCAGCCGGGACGTGCTGCTGACCCTGATGCGCTACCTGCACGACACGTACGGCGGCGAGGACGCAGCCGCCCGCAAGGAGGCACCGTGAGTGACGCACCCCGGGCCGGGGCCGCGGCCGGACACCCCGCCCGACCCGCCGCACCGCCCGGCCCCCAGGCCCCGCCGCCGGGCTGCCCGGTCCACGGCACCGGCGGCGTGCCGCGGCTGTACGGGCCGCACGTGACCGCCGATCCGGCGGGCGTGTACGACCGGCTGCGCGCCGAGCACGGCGCGGTGGCGCCGGTGCTGCTGGAGGGGGACGTGCCCGCGTGGCTGGTGCTCGGCTACCGCGAGATCCTGCACGTGGCGCGCAACCCGCACCGGTTCCGCCGCGACGGCCGGACCTGGCGCGAGTGGCGGGAGGGGCGGGTGCGCCAGGACTCGCCGGTGGCGCCGGTGCTGGCGTGGGGCCCTGACTGCACGCACCAGGACGGCGCGGCGCACCAGCGGCTGCGGCGGGCGCTCAACGAGAGCCTGGAGCGGTTCGACCGCCGCGGCATGCGGCGCCACGTCATCTACGTCGCGCACAAGCTGGCCGACGGCTTCTGCCGCAGCGGGCAGGCCGAGCTGCTGGGCCAGTTCGCGCAGCAGCTGCCGATGCTGGTGCTGACCAACCTCTTCGGCCTGCCGGAGGAGGAAGGGCCGGGACTGGTGATGGCCAGCCGGCAGCTGCTGATGGGCACCGAGAAGGCGCTCGACGCCGACGCCGCCATCCGGCGGGTGCTGGGCCGCCTGGTGGCGCGCAAGCACGAGCGGCCCGGACATGACCTGACGTCCTGGCTGATCGCGCACCCGCACGACCTGTCGGACGAGGAGGTCACGCACCACCTGCGGCTGGTGCTGGTGGCGGCGAACGAGTCGACGACCAACCTCATCGGCAGCACGCTGCGGATGGTGCTCACCCACGACAGCTTCCACGGCACGCTGCGCGGCGGCCGGATGACCCTGCTGTCGGCGCTGGAGCAGGTGCTGTGGGACGAGCCGCCGATCGCGGTGTGCCCCGGCGGGTTCGCGGCGTACGACATGGAGCTGGCGGGCCGCACGATCCTCAAGGGGGACGCGGTGCTGCTGGGACTGGCCGCCGGGAACACCGACCCGGGCGTGCGGCCGGCCCCCGGGGCGCTGATGCACACCAACCGCTCGCACCTGTCGTTCACCTCGGGGCCGCACGAGTGCCCCGGCCAGGACCTCGGCAAGGCCATCGCGCACACCGGCATCGAGGTGCTGCTGAGCCGCCTGCCCGATCTCCAGCTGGCGGTGCGGCCCGACGAGCTGCGCTGGAACGCCTCGACGTGGTCGCGCCAGCTGATGGCGCTGCCGGTGCGGTTCACCCCGCGCGAGCCGGTGGCCCCGGCCGGCCCGCCGGCGCCGCGCGGCCCGGCGGCGGCCGCGCCGCCCCGGGAACGGCCGGCCGCGCGGGACCGGGCCACGGCGCCCGCGCCGCCCGCCACGCCGGGCCGGGGGCGGCACGCTACCCGGCTCACGTGGCGCGAGCGGCTGCGCGCGGTGCGGCAGCGGGTGCGGCGGCGTCCGGGCTGACGCCGGGCGTCCCGTAGCGCGGGGAGGTGGTGCCCCACAGCTCGTTGGCGGCCATCCAGGCGCGCAGGCCCGCCGCGTACGCCTCGACCGCGGCGCGGTCGGCGGGGCCCAGGCCCAGGCGCGCGCACAGCCGGGGCAGCCGCCGGGAGACGGTCGTGAACAGGCGCACGCGCTTGCGGATCTCGGCGGTGACGTACGCGGTGGCCTCGGCGCGGGTGCAGCCGGTGGCGTGCTCGCGGATCAGGACCAGGTTGTGCGGGTCGCCGCGGGACTCCTCGCGCGCCAGCGAGTGCAGGTCGTTGCCGAGGAAGATGACGTCGCCCGCGCAGCGGGTGAGCGTGCGCAGTTCGCCGCTGGCGTGGGCCGCGGGCGGCACCTCGAAGTGGCCGGTGCGCTCGATGAGGTCGAAGCACGGGCCGGTGCCCACGCTCTCGCGGCGCAGCCGCACGTAGGCGGCCTCGGTGAGCGCCTCGCCGGAGGAGCGGTTGCGGGCCTCCGCGAGGTAGGAGCGGAAGAAGCGGCCGAGGTGGCGGGCGGCGCGCTCGCGCCAGGCGGCCGACATGCCGGCCGCGGTGCGCTGCCACACATCGGCGTAGGCGCGGGTCAGCGGCAGGTCGAGGCGGGGGCGCGCGCCGGGGGCGCGGCGCGGGATGGCGCATAACTCGGCGATGAGCGGCACGGCGCGTTCCGGGTGCCGCCCCAGCGGCCCGTCGAAGGCGTCGTCGAGCGGGAAGCCGAGGCAGACGGAGTCGGTGGCCAGGTCGAGGTCGTCGCCGCGGGCGCCGGGGTAGGCGTAGCCGACCAGGTCAGTCAGCCGCCAGGAGCCGTAGCGGCGCAGCTGGGCCTCGTCGGCCAGCAGCCCGTGGGCACGCACCCAGGCGAGGTGGCGGGCGCGGGCGCGGGGCACGTCGGGGTTGGCGCGGGTGGTGAACGGCAGGACGGCGTCGGATCGCTGAGGCATGCTTCCGCTCCTGGTGGTCACCGCGGACCGGCGGGAGCCGGGCCGCTGAAACTGGGGAGAGAGCCACAGCCGCGCGCTGCGGGGCGTGACCGTTCCTCTGCCCTGCGCCACCGGCGTTCATGCGCGGCGTGTGCCGCTGGCATGTGCCGCTCCGCCGGCCAGGCATAGCGTCAGTCGGACGATTAGACTCGTGGCGTGCCCCAGCTACGCCTCGCCCTGAACCAGACCGACTCCCGCGTCGGCGACCTGCGCGGCAATGCCGAGGCGGTGCTGCGCTGGACGCGGCACGCCGTGGAGCGCGGCGCCCACCTCGTGGCCTTCCCCGAGCTGATGCTCACCGGCTACCCGGTCGAGGACCTGGCGCTGCGCGCCTCGTTCGTCGCCGCCAGCCGGCGGGCGCTGCGCGACCTGGCGGCCCGGCTCGCGGCGGAGGGCCTGGGCGGGGTGCCGGTCGTGGTCGGCTACCTGGACCGGACCGACCCGGCCAAGCTGGCGGGCCGCACCACCGGGCTGCCGGCGGGCGCGCCGCAGAACGCCGCCGCCGTGCTGTACCGGGGCGAGGTGGCGCTGTCGTTCGCCAAGCACCACCTGCCGAACTACGGCGTCTTCGACGAGTTCCGCTACTTCGTGCCCGGCGACACCCTGCCGGTGGTGCGGGTCGGCGGCGTCGACGTGGCGCTGGCGATCTGCGAGGACCTGTGGCAGGACGGCGGCCGGGTCCCGGCCGCGCGCGCCGCGGGCGCCGGGCTGCTGCTGACTCTCAACGCCTCGCCGTACGAGGTCAACAAGGACGACACCCGGCTGGAGCTGGTGCGCAAGCGGGCCGCGGAGGCGGGCTGCACGCTGGCCTACCTGGCGATGACCGGCGGCCAGGACGAGCTGGTCTACGACGGCGACTCCATCGTCGTGGACCGGGACGGGCGGGTGCTGGCGCGGGCGCCGCAGTTCGCCGAGGAGTGCCTGCTGATCGACCTGGAGCTGCCGCGCGCCGCCGCCCAGCCGCCGGCCGGGCGGGTCGAGGACGGCCTGGTCATCGACCGGCTGACGCTGTCGGACGAGCCGGTGGCGCCGTACGAGCCGCGGTACGTGCCCGGCTCGCCCGCGCTGCTCGCCGAGCGGCTGCCGGACGACGCGGAGGTGTACCAGGCGCTGGTCACGGGCGTGCGCGCCTACGTGCGGAAGAACGGCTTCAGCTCGGTGCTGATCGGCCTGTCCGGCGGCATCGACTCGGCGCTGTGCGCCACGCTGGCCTGCGACGCGATCGGCGCGGACAACGTCCACTGCATCGCCATG
Organism: Streptomyces sp. 7-21; assembly: GCF_016741785.1. Taxonomy (GTDB): domain Bacteria; phylum Actinomycetota; class Actinomycetes; order Streptomycetales; family Streptomycetaceae; genus Streptomyces. The sequence goes on along the minus strand of NZ_JAERRL010000005.1, from coordinate 154,154 downwards.
CCCTCGCGGTACTCCTCGGAGCACTCGGTGGCCGACGCCGAGGAGCTGGCCCGGCGGACCGGGCTGCACTTCCGGACGGTGCCGATCGGCCCGATGTTCGACGCCTACATGGGGTCGCTGGGGCTGACGGGCCTGGCCGAGGAGAACCTCCAGTCCCGGCTGCGCGGCACGCTGCTGATGGCGGTGTCCAACCAGGAGGGCCACATCGTGCTGGCGCCGGGCAACAAGAGCGAGCTGGCCGTGGGGTACTCCACGCTCTACGGCGACTCCGTCGGCGCGTTCGGCCCGATCAAGGACGTGTACAAGACGCTGGTGTACCGGGTGGCGCGGTGGCGGAACGCGGCGGCGGCCGAGCGCGGCGAGACCCCGCCGATCCCGGAGAACTCCCTGACCAAGCCGCCCAGCGCCGAGCTGCGCCCCGGCCAGGTGGACACCGACTCGCTGCCCGACTACGACGTGCTGGACCGCGTGCTGGAGCTGTACGTGGACCGCGACGCGGGCCGCGAGGAGATCATCGCCGCCGGGTTCGAACCGGAGCTGGTGGAGCGGGTGCTGCGGCTGGTGGACACCGCCGAGTACAAGCGCCGCCAGTACCCGCCGGGCACGAAGATCTCCGCCAAGGTCTTCGGCAAGGACCGGCGGCTGCCGATCACCAACGCCTGGCGGGAGGGCGCCTGACGCTGCCGCGGCGCGGCGCCGGCCGCCTCACAGGCCGGGCGCGCCCCAGACCGGGAACCACCGGCTGAGGTCACGCTCCACCCGCAGGTCGTGCTCCAGCAGGGCGCGGATCTGGAGCTCCAGGGCGTTGTCGCGCCGCTCGGTGGCGCCGGGCACGGGCGCGAAGGGGTAGAACGTGCCGCGCTTGTACAGGTACACCAGCGCCATCGGCCGGTCCCGGCGGTCGCGGAAGCCGGTCAGCGAGCACAGCAGCTTGGGGCCGAAGCCGGCGTCCCGCAGCGCGGTGTTGACCGCGTGCAGGTCGTTGACGAGCGCCGCGACGCCGCCGGGCCCGGTGGGGTCGTGGCGCACCAGCAGCCAGGTGTAGCCGTAGGAGTCCTGGCTGAACTCCACCGGGATGCCGCCGCGCGGGGTGTCGGCGTCGAGCAGGCCCTGGATCTCGTCCCTGACCCGCTGGAACGCCCCGCCCTCCACGCTGGCGAAGCACACCGAGCCGAGCCCGGTCGGGGTGAACCCGGCGCCGGCCTCCAGCGTGATGGCGGCCGAGGGGATGGCGAAGAGCTGGTCGAGGTCGGGGCGGGCCGGCTTGCTGCGGCCCAGGATGATGTCGAGCAGGCGGCCCACGTGCGGTCAGTGCCTTCCGTGTCAGCGCCCGAGCTGGGCGGAGATGCGGCCGAGCTGGTCAAGCCGCTGCTCCAGCGGCGGGTGCGAGGAGAGCAGCCGGCTGAACGCCTCGCCGGACAGCGCGGGGGCGAAGAAGAACGCGTTGAACGGCTCGGCCTGCCGCAGGTCCCGGGTGGGGATGCGCGCCATCTGCCCGGAGACCTTGGTGAGGGCGGAGGCCAGGGCCGAGGGGCGGCCGGTCAGCAGCGCGCCGGCGCGGTCGGCGGACAGCTCGCGGTAGCGGGACAGCAGCCGGGTCAGCAGGAAGCTGATCACGTAGACCACGGCGCTGATCAGCGGGATGAGCAGCAGCAGCGCGTTCTGCTGCTGGTTGCCGCGCCCGCCGCGCATGAGCCCCGACCACAGGGCCATGCGGGTGATGAGCCCCGCGACCACGCCGAGGAACGACGCGATGGTCATCACGGCGACGTCGCGGTGCGCCACGTGCGACAGCTCGTGGGCCAGCACGCCCTCCAGCTCCTCCGGCTCCAGGCGGCGCAGCAGGCCGGTGGTGGCGCAGACCAGCGAGTTCTTCTGGCCGCGGCCGGTGGCGAAGGCGTTGGGCACGTCGGTGTCGGCGATGGCCACGCGCGGCTTGGGCATGTCGGCCATGGCGCACAGCCGGTCCACGGCGCCGTGCAGCTCGGGGGCCTGGGCGGGCGTGACCTCCTTGGCGCCCATGCTGAACGCGGCGATCTTGTCGCTGAACCAGAACTGGGCGATGAAGAGCAGGGCGACGAACGGGAGCACCAGCAGCCAGGAGTCGCCGAGCGCGGCGATGAGGAAGCCAACGAAGACCACGTACAGCAGGCCGATGAGGAACATGGTGGTCACCATGCGGCCGGTGAGCCCCCGGTCCGGGGCGTATCGGGTCCGTGCCATCGCGCTGCCCTCTTTCCTCCCCCTCGCGTCGTCCGGTCTTTACGCGTCCGTTCCTCTTCAAAGGTAGACCGGACGGGAAAACCGGGAGAACCCGGAGATCCGGGAGGTCCGGGAGATCCGGGCGCGCGGCCCTTGGCCGTCAGCCGTCCCCGGGGTCCACCGTCGCCGCGACCGGCAGGTGGTCGCTGCCCGTGCGCGGCAGGGTCCAGGCCGAGACCGGCTCCAGGCCGCCCACGAGGATCTGGTCGATGCGCGCCAGCGGGAACGACGCGGGCCAGGAGAAGCCGAAGCCGGCGCCGGCCGCGCCCTGGGCGGAGCGGAGCTGGGAGGTCAGCGGCGCGAGCGCCCCGTCGTTCACCGTGCCGTTGAGGTCGCCCAGCAGCAGCACCTGCCCGAGCGGCTCGGCGGCGATCGTCTGGGCCAGCATCTCGGCGGCCTCGTCCCGGCGGCCCGCCGTGAAGCCCGCGTCGAGTGCGACCCGCACCGACGGCAGGTGCGCGACGTACACGGCGACCTCGCCCAGCTCGCCGCCCACCCGGACCGTGGCGCGCATGGCCCGGGTCCAGCCCATGCCGGTGTCCACGGGGGCGGAGTTCTCGATGGGGTACCGGCTCCACAGGCCCACCGTGCCCCGCACGCTGTGGTACGGGTAGCGGGCGGCCAGCGCCTCCTCGTAGAGGCTCACCCGCTCCGGCGGCAGCTCCTGGAGCGCGATGAGGTCGGCGCCCGACGCGGCCAGCGCGCGGGCGGTCGCCCGCGGGTCGGGGTTGCTGGCGTCCACGTTGTGGCTGACGACCTCCAGCGCGCCGCCCTCGGACCGTTTGTCGGCGAGCAGACCGCCGAAGAGTTCCAGCCACACCAGCGCGGGCACCAGCACCGCCGCGAGGGCCGTCACCGAGCGCCGCACGATCCCGCACACCGCCAGCACCGGCACGCCCAGCCCCAGCCACGGCAGGAAGGTCTGGACCAGGCTGCCGAGGCTGCCGATCTGGTTGGGGATGCGGGAGTGCAGCGCCAGCACCAGGGCCAGCGCCAGCGCCAGCGCGGCGATCACCCAGCCCCGGCGCCACCGCCCCGGATGATCACTCCACCGGAGCCGCCCGGCCGCCTCGCCGGCGGGGCCGTCCGGGTCCGGACCGCCCGGGCTGGGGTCCGCCGGGTCCTGGCCGGTGTCCGGGGAAAACAACCGTGACATCCGCGTTCCTCGCTGCCGTCTGCGCCGGTGGCCTGACTGTCTCCGCCAGGCCGAACGATAGGCGAGGGGACCGGGCGATTCCTCAAACGCCGCCCGGGTGGGACGATGGAGGTGATCCGGGGACGCCGTGAGGCGCTTCGAGACGACGAACAGGAGTCCGCGATGACCGCGATGCCGCATTCGCCTGCTCCCGAGCAGGAGCGCGCGCTGTACGGCGGGAAACAGAACCGCCGCATCACCGTACGTGACATAGCCGCCGCCAAGCGGCGCGGCGAGAAGTGGCCCATGCTCACCGCCTACGACGCCATGACCGCGTCGGTCTTCGACGAGGCGGGCATCCCGGTGATGCTCGTCGGCGACTCGATGGGCAACTGCCATCTCGGCTACGACTCGACGGTGCCGGTGACGCTCGACGAGATGACGATGCTGGCCGCCGCCGTCGTGCGTGGCACGCGGCGGGCGCTGATCGTGGGCGACCTGCCGTTCGGCTCCTACCAGGAGGGCGCCTCGCAGGCGCTGCGCAGCGCCACCCGCCTGGTGAAGGAGGCCGGGGTGGGGGCCGTGAAGCTGGAGGGCGGGGAGCGCTCCGCCGACCAGATCCGGCTGCTCGTCGAGGCGGGCATCCCGGTGATGGCGCACGTCGGCCTGACGCCGCAGTCCGTCCACGCCTTCGGCGGCCACCCGGTCCAGGGGCGGGGCGAGGAGGCGGCGCAGCAGCTGCTGCGGGACGCCAAGGCGGTGCAGGACGCGGGGGCGTTCGCCGTGGTGCTGGAGCTGGTGACGGCGCAGCTCGCGGCCGAGGTGACGCGCTCGCTGCACATCCCGACCGTGGGCATCGGGGCGGGCGCCGACTGTGACGCCCAGGTCTTGGTGTGGACGGACATGGCCGGGCTGACCGAGTGGCCCGGCGGGCGCATGCCGCGCTTCGTCAAGCAGTACGCCCGCCTGCGGGAGACGCTGCGCGACGCGGCCAGGTCGTTCGCTGATGACGTCGTCGGCGGGACGTATCCGGCCGAGGAGCACGCCTTCCACTGAAAGCCACGGCGTCCGGCGGGGGTCTCTCCCCCTCCCCCGCCGGCGCCTTTCCCCGCGGGTCCGGGTGCGGCGGCCATGTCAGCGGGTGGTGGCCGCCGTCCCGGCCCGCCGCCAGGCGGCCAGTACCGGCCAGAGCGGATCGGAACCGGCCCGGACCGGGCGGCTCCCCGGCGCGGCGCCCTCAGCGGCGCGGGCTGGCGGAGCGGCGGTGGTAGTACCAGGCCATGTTCGACGACAGGCCCGCGAGGAGGACCCAGACCACGCCGAGCCAGCTGCCCTGCGCGAACGAGACCACGGCGGCGGCCACGGCCAGGACGCAGACCAGCAGGGCGTAGAGGGCGTACCGCCGGGCCTGGCGGCGGGTGAGCGTGACGGCTGACATGGCTGCCATTGTCCCAGTCGTGCTCAGACGTCCGTAAGCCGGATCCCGGCGTGCGCCGAGTAGCGGCGGTTGACCGAGATCAGATTGGCGACCAGCGCCTCGACCTGGTGGGCGTTGCGCAGCCGCCCGGCGAAGACGCCCCGCATGCCGGGGATGCGCTGGGCCAGCGCCTGGACCGTCTCGCAGTCGGCGCGGGAGTCGCCCAGGACCATCACGTCGGTGTCGATCGTCTCCACCGCCGGGTCCTTCAGCAGCACCGCCGACAGGTGGTGGAAGGCGGCGGTGACGCGGGACTCGGGCAGCAGCGCGGCGGCCTGCTCGGCGGCGCTGCCCTCCTCAGGCTGAAGCGCGTAGGCGCCGCGCTTGTCGAAGCCGAGCGGGTTCACGCAGTCCACGACGAGCTTGCCGGCCAGGTCGCCGGCGAGCGCCCGGAGGGTGTCGGCGTGGCCCTCCCAGGGCACGGCGACGATGACGATGTCGCTGTCGCGGGCGCAGGCGGCGTTGTCCGCGCCGGTGACGGTGCCGGTGACGCCGAGGCCGCGCAGCTCCTCGGCGACGGCCTGGGCGCGTTCGGCGGCGCGCGAGCCGATGATGACGCGCTGCCCGGCCCGGCCGAACCGGTACGCCAGGCCGCGTCCCTGGTCGCCGGTGCCGCCCAGCACGCCCACGGTGAGCCGGGAGACGTCGGGCAGGTCCCAGGGGTCCTTCTTGCTGCGGGCGGGCGCGCTGGGGCGCTGGTCACCAGTCATGTCACGCATCCTGCCACCGCGGCGGCGCGGGTCAGCGCCCAGGGTCACCGGCGCCGGCAGCGCCATCGTCGCCGTCGCCGTCGTCATCGTCGTCCCGCCAGCGCGGGTCGTTGCGCCAGGCCGCGTCGCGCTCCCGCGCGAGATCCATGGCGCGTTCGGCCTCGCCGCGCGTGGCGTACGGGCCGAACCGGTCCTTCGCGGGGCACTCGGGCCCCTCCTCGACCGTGCGGTGCTTCAGGCAGTAGTACCACTCACCCGGACGGCCGGCGGGCCTGCTCCGGAAGCGGCTGAAGAGACCGGACATGCCCTTATCCTGCCCGCCCGTAAACTCGGTCGCATGTCTGGCCAGCGCTACCTCGTCCCCGGCACGGTCTCACCGCGGCGGACCGTTCCCGCCGCCATCCCCCGCCCCGAGTACGTGGGGAAGAAGGCGCCTGCGCCGTACACCGGCCCGGAGGTGCAGGACGAGGAGACGATCGCCCGGATGCGGGTGGCCGGGAAGCTGGCGGCCCAGGCGCTGGCCGAGACCGCCTCGCACATCGCGCCGGGTGTGACCACCGACCAGCTGGACCAGGTGGCGCACGAGTTCCTGTGCGACCACGGCGCCTACCCCTCGCCGCTGGGATACCGGGGGTTCCCCAAGTCGCTGTGCACGTCCGTCAACGAGGTCATCTGCCACGGCATCCCCGACTCGACGGTGCTGCGCGAGGGCGACCTGGTCAACCTGGACGTGACGGCGTACACCGGCGGCGTGCACGGCGACACCAACGCCACGTTCCTCGTCGGCGGCCCCGAGGCGGCCGACGAGGAGTCGCGGCTGCTGGTGGAGCGGACCGAGGAGGCGCTGCGCCGCGCCATCAAGGCCGTGAAGCCGGGGCGGCAGCTGAACGTCATCGGCCGCGTCATCGAGTCCTACGCCAAGCGCTTCGGCTACGGCGTCGTGCGGGACTTCACCGGCCACGGCATCCACACGGCCTTCCACTCCGGCCTGATCGTGCCGCACTTCGACGACCCGACGGCGACGACCGTGATGCGGCCCGGCATGACGTTCACGATCGAGCCGATGCTCAACCTGGGCACGCACGAGTGGGAGATGTGGCAGGACGGCTGGACGGTCGTGACCCGCGACCGGAAGCGGTCGGCCCAGTTCGAGCACACGCTGGTGGTGACCGAGTCCGGCGCGGAGGTGCTCACGGCCGCCTGACGGCGTGACGGCGTGATGGTGCGCCGGCGTGCCGGCGCGGCGTGCCCGCGCCGCCCTTCAGACGGTGACGACCGTGCAGGCGGGCAGCTCGCGGAACGGCGCCAGCCGCTCCGGCGCGGCACCGGTGTCCGTCACCAGCGTCCACGGCCGCCGCAGCGGCCCCGGCGCCCAGGCGGTGAACGGCGCCTGCCCCAGCTTGCTGCTGTCGGCCAGCACGTAGACCTCCCTGGCGCGTTCGGCCATCAGCTCCTTGAGCGCGGTCTGGGCCAGGCTCGCCTCGCAGATGCCGCGGCGGGCGTCGAGGCCGTCGGCGCCGAGGAACACCTTGCCGGCGCTCAGCCGGGTGAGGGCCAGCTCGGCCAGCGGGCCCGCGAAGCCCTGGCTGACCCGGCGGAGCGTGCCGCCGAGCAGCACCACCTCCACCCCGGCGGCGTCGCGCAGCTCCAGCAGGACGGTGAGGCCGCTGGTGATGACGGTCAGGCCGGTGCGGGTGCGCAGCCGCCGGGCCACCCGGCCGGTGGTGGTGCCCGCGTCGAGGATCACCGTGTCGCCGGAGGCGATCCGGTCGGCGGCCCAGGCGGCGATGCGCTCCTTCTCGGCGACGGCCAGGGCCGCGCGCTGGCCCAGCGACGGCTCGGGGACGTGCTGGGCGGTGATGGCCCCGCCGTAGGTGCGGGCGATGGCGCCCTGTTCGGTCAGCAGGGCCAGGTCGCGGCGGATCGTGGAGGGGGTTACGCCGAGGCTGGACGCCAGGTCCTCGACCGAGACGGTGCCGTCGGAGGCGACGGTGCGCACGATCAGGTCGCGGCGCTCGGCGGCGCGCATCCGCCGGGCCGCCGCGCCGTGCGCGCCGGTGCCGCCGCTGCCGCGGTTCACGCCGTCCATGTGCCTCGCGCCTGTCGCTGCTGCTGGTTCCCGGTCACGCCGCGGCGCTGCCGGTCAGGAGGCCGCCGGGTCCGGCGCCAGGCGGGCGGCCTGGCGCAGCGCCTCGACCATGCTGCGGTGGTCGGCGGTGCCGGTGCCCGCGATGTCGAACGCCGTGCCGTGGTCCACCGACGTGCGGATGACGGGCAGCCCCACCGTGATGTTGACCCCCGCTTCCAGGCCGAGAATCTTCACCGGCCCGTGGCCCTGGTCGTGATACATCGCCACCACCAGGTCGTAGTCGCCGCGTCCGGCCACGAAGAATACCGTGTCGGCGGGCAGCGGCCCCCGGGCGTCGATGCCGTCCGCGCGCAGCCGCTGGATGGCCGGGACGATCTTCTCCTCCTCCTCGCCCCGCCCGAACAGGCCGTTCTCGCCCGCGTGCGGGTTGATGCCGCACACGGCGATGCGCGGCCGGGCGATCCCGGCGTCCACCAGCGTGCGGTGGCCGCGCCGCACCGTGCGCTCGACCAGGCCGGGGTCGATCCGCTCGATGGCGTCGATCAGCCCGAGGTGCGTGGTGACGTGAATGACCTTCACCTTCTCGGTGGCCAGCATCATCGACACCTCGGGCGTGCCGGTCAGGTGCGCCAGCAGCTCGGTGTGGCCGGGGAAGCGGTGCCCGGCGGCGTGCAGCGCCGCCTTGTTGAGGGGGGCGGTGCAGATCGCCTGGACCTCTCCGGCGACGGCCAGCCGGGCAGCCCGCTCCACGTAGCGGTAGGCGGCCTCCCCGGCGGCGGCGGACAGCTCGCCGAACGGCAGCCCGGCCGGCAGCAGCCCCAGGTCGATAACGTCGATCACGCCGGGGGCGGGGCGGGCCTCGGCCGGGCCGGCCACGCGGCGCACCGTCACCGCGTCGGCCAGGCCGCAGCGGCGCGCCGCCTCGGCCAGCCGGGCGGCGTCGCCGACGACGACGGGGCGGCAGCGGGCGTGGACGTCCGGCTCGGCGAACGCCCGGACGATGATCTCCGGGCCGACGCCGGCGCCGTCGCCCATGGTCACGGCGACAGCGGGCAGGGGCTGGCTCATGGTGTTTCCTCCAGCAGGGGGGCGTCCTCGGCGGCGGGAGCGCCGGCTCCGGCGGCCGGGGCGGTCCGGACGCCGGTGACGCCGGTGACGCCGAGGACGTCCAGGATGTCGGCGAGGGTGCGCGGCGTGCCGAAGCCGCCGGGCTTGGTCACCACGTAGCGCGGGGCCGGTCCCGGCACCCGGCCGAGCACGGCGCCCGGCGCGGGCGCGGCGAGGATCTCCAGGGCGGGCGCGCCGCAGCGGGTGAGCACGGCCCGCGCGGTCTCGCCCCCGGTCAGCACGAGCAGGCCAGCCCGCCGCGCCGCCGGGGCGGCGATGTCGCCGAGGCGGCTGACCAGGCGGCGGGCGAGGGCCGGGTCGGGCGGGCCGTCGGGGACGAGCCGCAGCAGCGCCTCACCGCGCGGCGGCAGCAGCGCGGCCAGGCGGGCGGCGTGCGCGGCGGCGTCGCCGGCCAGCGCCTGGCGGGCGGTGAGGGCCAGCGTGCGGCCGGGGCAGCGGCGCGCGAGCGCGTCGGCCTGGGCGGCGGCGACCGAGCTGGCGCTGCCGACGACGGTGAGCACCGGCCCGGTCAGCGCCAGGGGCGCCGGCGGCGCGGCCGGCCCGGCGCCGGGCGCCACCGCGCGGGCGAGCGCGGCGGCCAGGCCCGCGGCGCCGGCCCAGCGCGGCGGGCGGGGCAGGGCCAGCCCGGTCTCGGCGATGGCCCGCAGGTCCGCGTCGGTCTCGGCGTCGCAGACCGCGACGCGGCTCTCGCGGGCGGCCGCGGCGAGCAGTTCGGTGAGCTGGGCGCGCGGCCCGCGCACCGCGCGCAGCGGCACCTCGGTGACCGGCAGCGGCCGCAGCGCCTCGGCCACCGTCCGGGGCGCGGGCCCGGGCTCGGCGTCCCAGGCCCCGCTGTCCGGCAGCGGGGTGCCGTGCACGAACAGCGCGCCGTCGCGCACGGTCCGGCCGGTGGCCGGGACGGCGGGCGTGCAGATCACCGGGGACGAGCCGCCGCCGTGGGCGCGGAGCGCGTCGATCTCGGGGACGAGGTTGCCGCGCAGCGTGGAGTCGAGCTTCTTGAACAGCAGCCGGCCGGAGCCGTGCCGCAGCAGCTCCCCGGCCACGCGGCGCCGCGCCTCGCCGGGCGGGAGGTACCGGCTGTCGGTGTCCACGACGGTGACCGGCCCCGTCACCGCGGCGGTGTCGCGGCGGTCAGCGGCGTCCGTGAGCGCCACCGTGCTGCGCATTCCGCGCACCGCGAAGGGAACCGCGCAGTCGGCCGCGCCGCTGAGATCGTCCGCGACCAGCAGGATCGCGTGCGTTGTCATGAGCAGAAACGGTACCGACGACTGCGCGTTGTGAGCAATATCCCCTCCACTTGCACGACTTGCGCAGGACAGCCGGAACCCGCTGACGGCGACGGCGAACGCCGGGACGAAGACCGCTTGCGCTAGAGAGCGCTCCAGCAGCCACACTCACCGGCATGCACAACCGCACGACGCACAACCGGACGCCCAGCAGAACGCTGGGACGCAGCGGCATCGAGGTCAGCGCCCTGGGCTTCGGCTGCTGGGCCATCGGAGGGGAATGGTCCAGCAGCCAGGGGCAGCCCTGGGGCTGGGGTGCCGTGGACGACGACGAGTCGATCGCCGCGCTGCGCCGCGGCATCGACCTGGGGGTGACCTTCTTCGACACCGCCGACTGCTACGGCACCGGCCACAGCGAGGAGGTGCTCGGCCGCGCGGTGAAGGGGCGGCGTGAGGAGGTCGTGATCGCCTCCAAGTGGGGCAACACCTTCGTGCCGGGCAGCCGGGTCTCCGACCTGGTGCCCGACCTCACCCCCGCCTACGCCCGCCGCGCCCTGACGGACACGCTGCGCCGCCTGGGGACCGACTACCTCGACCTGTACCAGCTCCACGTGGGCGACGCGCCGCTGCCGCAGGCGGAGGAGCTGCGCGAGGCGTGCGAGCGGTTCGTCGACGAGGGCCTGATCCGGGGCTACGGCTGGTCCACGGACGACCCGGAGCGCGCCGCGCTGTTCGCCAAGGGCCCGCACTGCGCCAGCGCGCAGCTGAACTGCAACGTGTTCGAGGACGCGCCCGCGATGCTCGCGCTGTGCGAGGAGCAGGAGCTGGCGGCCATCATCCGGGGTCCGCTGGCGATGGGCGTGCTGACCGGCAAGTTCAGCGGCGAGCGCGGCGGCGGCACGGCGCTGGGCGCGGGCGACATCCGCGCGACACCGCCGGCCTGGCTGCGGTTCTTCCGCGACGGGCGGCTGGCGCCCGAGTGGGAGCGCCGGTTCGAGGCGGTCCGCGACGTGCTGACCAGCGGCGGCCGCACCCCCGCCCAGGGCGCGCTGGCGTGGCTGTGGGCGCGCAGCCCGCGCACCGTGCCGATCCCCGGCGTGCGCACGGTCGCGCAGGCCGAGGAGAACGCGGGCGCGCTGGCCCACGGCCCGCTGACGGCGGCTCAGCTCGCCGAGATCGACGAGCTGCTGGGCCGGACCGACGCCTGACCGGGCCCCACCCGGGGCTGACCCGGACGGGGGGCCGGGTCAGCCCTGGGTCAGGCAGAACTCGTTGCCTTCCGGGTCGGCGAGGTTGGTCAGCCCGTCATGGCGGTCGAGAACCCGGGCCCCGAGGCTGGTGAGACGGGTGATCTCAGCCTCGGGGTCCGGGGCGACGAGATCGAGGTGCAGCCGGTTCTTGACGGTCTTGGGCTCGGAGACGCGCTGGAACCACAGCCGCGGCCCGGCCCCGGGTACGAGGGGCTCCAGCAGCACGGTCGGGTCGTCCTCGGGGTTCTCGATGCCCAGCGCCCGCAGGCGCGTCAGCTCCGCCTCGTCATACGGAGCGATGGCGTAGCCCTCCAGCGCGGCGGCCCAGAAACGGGCGATCGAGGCCGGGTGGGCGGAGTCAACGACGATGTCGAGGAGCCTGGCCATCCGATCATGATGAGCGCGCCGGGCGCCGGTTGTCACTACGGAGGCCACGACGGGTCTCCGCCCGCGCCCGGCGCGCGGCGGAGGAACCGGGAATTACCAGGGCACCGCGCCCTCGTCGTCGAAGAATCCGCCGCGCGGCCCGTCGTCCGGCAGGGTGGCGAGCCGGATCGCGATGGCGGCCCCCCTGCCCGGGCGTCCGGGTGCCCTGGAAGTTGGTGAAGTCGGTGGCGACGTAGCCGGGGCAGCACGCGTTCACGATGACGGGGGTGTCCGCAAGGCGGCGCGCGTACTGCCGGGTGAGGGCGTTGACCATCGTCTTCGACGGCGCGTAGGCGGCCAGGATCGGGCCCATCTGGAGCTCCAGCGAGGACGACAGGCCAGCCATCGTCCACCAGCTCCATAGCGGCTCACCCCCGCTTGCGCGGGGAGGACCCCTCAAGCGCGCAGCCGCGGAGCGGCGAGCACGGCTCACCCCCGCTTGCGCGGGGAGGACCAGCGGCCGGCTTCCCAGCGGTAGACGCCGTCCGGCTCACCCCCGCTTGCGCGGGGAGGACCGCCAGGCCCAACTCTCGATGGCCTCGTGGCACGGCTCACCCCCGCTTGCGCGGGGAGGACACTTCCTGACCTGCGGCGTTAGAGAGGCTTTGCCAGTTCTTTGCCTGCCTGGCGCCGTCTCTCGCTGCGTGCTGTCATGGCTGGCAAGTGTACGGGGGTGACAGGTCCGGACACAGGCGATCGGCGGGATACGGAGCGGGCCGACGGAGCCGGAGTGGCGGGTGAACCGGGTCCGGAACGACGTGATGCCGTGCGGGTATCAGGCAGTAGGTTCGGTGCCGTGGCCGATCTGGAGACCCGCGAGCTGCGGTACTTCGTGGCCGTCGCCGAGGAGTTGCACTTCGGGCGCGCCGCCGAGCGGCTCGGCATCGCCCAGCCCGCGCTGTCGCGCGCGATCCGCCAGCTGGAGCGGCGGCTCGGCGTCCGGCTGTTCGACCGGGACCGCCGGGGCGCAGCGCTCACCGACGCGGGCCGGGTGCTGCTGCGGGAGGCCCGGGTGGCGCTCGACGCGGTGGCCGCCGCCGCGCGCCGGACCCAGCGTGCGGGCGACCCACGGCAGCGGCTGGTGCTGGTGACGAAGGCGGGGGCGTCGCACGAACTGCTGCGCCGCCTGCTCGACGCGGTGGACGGCGAGCCCGGTGCGCCGCCGGTCGAGGTGCTGCTGTGCGAGGTGGGTGAGCAGGCGGGGCTGCTGCGCAACGGGCGCGCCGACGTGGCGCTCATGCACCGGCCGTTCGACGACCTCGCCGGGTTCGACACCGTGGATCTGCTGACGGAGGGCCAGATCGCGCTGCTGCCCGCCGGGCATCCGCTCGCCGCGCGGGAGCGGCTGACGATGGCGGAGGTCCGCGACGTGCCGGACCTGCCGCTGGCGCGGTGGCCCCGGCTGGACGGCACCTACCCGGAGGGGCCCGGCCCCGAGGTGCGCACCCAGTCGCAGCTCGCCCAGCTCGTCGCCCTCGGCAAGACGCTGCTGGTCATCCCCGCGTCCAGCCGGGCCTGGCAGTGGCCGGATCATGTCGCGGTGCCCGTGGTCGACGCGCCGCTGGTCACCACGGTGCTGGCGTGGCAGCCGGCCAGCGTCTCGCCGGGGCTCGCGGCGGTGGTGCGCGTGGCGGCCGCGCTGTACGGCGCGGAGCTGCCCGCGCCGCCTGTGCCGCGCGGGGAGGCGGCGCCGGCGCGCGGACGCTGACGGGACCGGCGGCGGCCCTACGCGGCGCGGGCGGCGCAGGTGGCGGCCAGCTCCCGCTCGCTGGCGTTCGCGCCGGTGCACACCACGGCGACCTTCCGGCCCGCCAGGCGCGGGCGCAGGGCGAGCAGCCCGGCGAGCGCGGCGGCTCCGGCGCCCTCAGCGAGGGTGTGGGCGTCGCGCATCAGCAGCCACTGCGCCTCGGCGATGGCGTCGTCGTCGACGAGGACGAAGTCGTCCAGGTGCGCGGCGAGCAGGCGCTGGGTCAGGGCGAAGCCGCTGCCGGTGGCCAGGCCCTCGACGCGGGTGCGGTTGGGCCGGGTGAGCAGGCGCCCGGCGCGCCAGGAGTCGTGGGCGGCGGGCGAGGCGGCGGACTGCACGGCGATGACGCGGCAGCGCGGGGCGAGCGCGGCGGCGGTCAGGCAGGCCGCGGCGGCGCCGCTGCCGCCGCCGACGGGGACGATGACCGCGTCCAGGTCGGGTGTGCGGTCGAAGATCTCCAGGTAGGCGGTGGCGACGCCCGCGATCAGCGCGGGTTCGTCGGCGGCGCTGACCAGCCGCATTCCCCGCTCGGCGGCGACGGCGCTGGCGGCGGCGCTCGCCTCGCCGAGGTCGGCGCCGGACTCGATCAGTTCGGCGCCCAGGGCGCGGACGGCCGCCGCCTTGGCCGGGTTGGGCCGCTCGGGCATGACGATCACGCACGGCGCGCCGAACGCGGCGGCGGCGTAGGCGAGGGACTGGGCGTGGTTGCCGGTGGAGTAGCCGACGATGCCGCGCCGCCGTTCCGCCTCGGTCATGCCCGCGAGCAGGGTCAGCCCGCCGCGCACCTTGAAGGCGCCGGTGGGCTGCGCGTTCTCGTGCTTGACGTACACGGTGGCCCCGGCGGTGGCGTTGAGCGCGGGGTAGGACCACTGCGGCGTGGGCGGGAGGTACTCCGCCAGGAGGCGGCGGGCCCGCAGGGCGTCGGTGATCGTCGGTGGAGCGGGGGTGGCCGTGCCAGTCATGTCAGCCACGGTGCCACGGCCGGACACATAGATCTAATGATGACTTTCGATGGATTCATCGGCCTCCTCTATGGTTGGCGGGATGAGGGACCTGAACCGGTTGCGGGTGCTCGTCGCGGTGGCGCGCGAGGGATCGGTGACGGCCGCCGCCGAGGCGCTGCACTACTCGCAGCCGTCGGTCAGCCACCACCTGGCGAAGCTGGAGGCGGAGGCCGGGGTGGTGCTGGTGCGGCGGGCCGGGCGCGGGGTGGTGCTGACGGAGGCGGGGCGGCTGCTGGTGGAGCGCGCCGAGGAGATCCTCGGCCAGGTGGAGGCGGTGCGCGCGGAGCTGGCGGCGCACGCCGGGCTGCGCGCCGGGCGGGTGCGGCTGGCGGCGTTCCCCTCGGCGCTGGCGACGCTTGTGCCCCCGGCGGCGGCGCGGCTGGCGGCGGACCATCCGGGCATCGAGCTGGCACTGCGGGAGGCCGAGCCGCCCGAGGCGCTGACGGCGCTGCGGAACGGTGAGGTGGACGCCGCGCTGGTCTTCGAGCACGGCACGCCGCAGGCCGCGGGCGGCGCCGAGGAGCGGAACACGACGCTCACGCCCGTGCTGCGGGAACCGCTGTACCTGGTGACTCCGGCCGGCGAGGAGCCCGGCGGCGCGGCTGGCGCTGCGGCGGGCGGCGGGGCGGCACGGCTGTCGGCGTTCGCGGACCGCAGCTGGATCGCGGGGTGCGAGCGATGCCGCGCGCACCTGGTCGCCGCGTGTGCGCGGGCGGGTTTCTCGCCGCGCGTGACCTTCCAGACCGACGACTACGTGGCGGTGCAGGCGCTGGTCGCCGGCGGCCTGGGGGTGAGCGTGCTGCCGGGGCTGGCGCTGGCGGCGCACCGGCATCCGGGAGTGCGGACGGCGGCGGTGCCGGGCGAGCGCCGGAGCGTCTTCCTGGCGGTGTACGGCAGGCCGCCCGCGCCGGAGCCGGTGCGGGCGTTCGCCGAGGCGCTCGCCCGCGTGCAGTGCCCGGTGACCTGACGCCCCGGCGGGCACGCCATCGTGGACACCTAAGTCGACAAAGCGAGACGCGCGGGACAGCCGGGAATACTGGGCGACAGGTCGACAAAGATGTATGTGAGTTGTGCGGCCTCGTGCCGGACGTGCTGAAGCTGGCCGCCAGCCCGCGGACGCCCGCTCACCGCTCGGCCAGCTCGCAGCCAGCCCACAGCCAACTCCGGTAACGAGCGCACGACATGACGCACGCGGCAGCACAGTTGGCGCCCGGCGCGCCACCTTCCCGCACGGTGCGCCCCCATGCGGACCGGGTCATTCCGGCCCCGGAAGCGGGCGGTTTCGGAAAGTTTCGCCGTACGACAGCAAAAGGCGGCCTGGATGCCCTAATCTCTTCTCGTTTCTGGTGTATGACCGGGCCGTCCTGGGGAGTTCATGAGACAACCGGACACGTCGCCACCCGCCCGCTCGCGAAGACCCGCCACCGTCTTACGGCCGCCCGGCACCCGCCCGGCGACGCCGCCGTGGTACCCGCCGCTCGCGCTCGTCGCGCTCGCCGCCGACGCGACCGGCTCGTTCTTCCCCGTTCTGCTCGTTCTCACGCTTCACGGCCGCCCCAACCCCGCGGCCACCGCGCTCGCCGCCGCCGTCTGCTGGACCGGCGTCCGCGCCTTCCACCACCGCTACGCCCGCCGCACGCTCGCCGAGCGCCGCGGCCTGCTCGCCACCGCCCACGACTGGCTGTTCTTCGTGGGCGTGCTCGCCGTGCTGCGTGCCGCGACCGGTGACGACACCCCCCTGGGCACGGCGCTGCTCGCCCTCGCGCCCGCCGCCGTCATCACCGGCGCCGCGTCGGCCGCGATCCACCACCACCTGACGCGCCAGCGCCATCACGCCCGCGCCGTGCGCCGGGTCCTGGTCGTCGGCGAGCCCGGCGCGGCCGACGCCGTGTCGGCGCGGCTGGCGGCGCGCACCGACCACGCCTACGTCGTCGTCGGCGCCGTGCCCGTCGGCGAGGGCCAGCTCACCAGCGGCGTCGTGGAACCAGGCCGCCTCCCCGGCCCGCCGCAGCCGTCTGACGGCGCGCCCGCCGCGCCCGATCTGGTGCCCGACGGCCCCGACGGCCCGACGGTGCTGGCCGCCGCGCGCCGCACCCGCGCCGATCTGGTGCTGGCCGTGCCCGGCCCGCTGCTGACGGGCGAGCGGCTGCGGCGCCTGTCGTGGGCCGTGCAGGACGCGGGCCTGGCCCTGGTGGTCGCGGCCGGGCTGACCGACGTGGCGCCGCGCCGCATCCGCGTCGAGTCCGCCGCCGGGCTGAGCCTGCTGCACGTGGCACCGCCGCTGCGCGGCGGCCCGCAGTCGCTGGTGAAGGCGGCGCTGGACCGGACCGCGGCGGCGCTCGGGCTGCTGCTGCTCGCGCCGCTGCTGGCGCTGATCGCCCTGGCGATACGCCTGGACTCCCCCGGCCCGGCGCTGTACCGGCAGACCCGCATCGGCCACCGGGGCGCGCCGTTCACGCTGTGGAAGTTCCGCACGATGGTGGCGGACGCGGAGCGGCTGCGGCCCGGCCTGGAGGCGTCGAACGAGCACGTCACCGGGCCGCTGTTCAAGATCCGCCGGGACCCCAGGGTCACCCGTGTCGGGCGGCTGCTGCGCCGCACCTCCCTCGACGAACTCCCCCAGCTGGTCAACGTCCTGCGCGGCGAGATGTCGCTGGTCGGCCCGCGCCCGCCGCTGCCCGGCGAGGTCGCCTCCTACGGGGTGGCCGAACTGCGCAGGCTCTCCGTCAAGCCGGGGCTCACCGGACTGTGGCAGGTCAGCGGCAGGTCAGAACTGTCGTGGGACGAGGGCCTTGCGCTTGACCTGTCCTACGCCGACAACTGGTCGGTGACGGGCGATCTCGACGTGCTGGCCCGCACCGTCCGCGCGGTCCTCGACGGCCGCGGCGCGTACTGACCCACCGCCCCGCCTCACCTCCCGCCCGCTAAGGAGCCGCTGTGCAGCCACCACTGGTACGTCGCGCTGATGCCCTCCCGCAGCCCGATGCGGGGGGTGAAGCCCAGCTCGCGCAGCCGCGTGACGTCCAGCAGCTTGCGCGGGGTGCCGTCGGGCTTGCTGGTGTCCCAGGCGATCCGGCCGGTGAAGCCGGTGATGTCCGCGATGAGCGCGGCGAGTTCGGCGATGGTCAGGTCCTCGCCGCAGCCGACGTTGACCGGCGCGTCGCCGTCGTAGGCGCGCAGCAGCAGCAGGCAGGCGCGGGCCAGGTCGTCGCTGTGCAGGAACTCCCGCCGGGGCGTGCCGCTGCCCCACAGCACCACCTCCGGCCGGCCGTCGCGGGCCGCCTCGTGGAAGCGGCGGATGAGCGCGGGCAGCACGTGGGAGGTCTCGGGGTCGAAGTTGTCGCCGGGCCCGTACAGGTTGGTGGGCATGGCGGCGATGTAGGACCGGCCGTACTGGCGCCGGTAGGCCCGCACCTGGGCGATGCCCGCGATCTTCGCCAGCGCGTAGGGCTCGTTGGTGGCCTCCAGCGGCCCGGTCAGCAGCGCGTCCTCGGTGATGGGCTGCGGGGCGTGCTTCGGGTAGATGCAGGAGGAGCCGAGGAACAGCAGCCGCTCCACCCCGGCGGCGTGTGCCCCCGCGATGACGCTCAGCTGGATGCGGAGGTTGTCCTCCAGAAACGGCACGGGGTAACGGTCGTTGGCCATGATGCCGCCCACGCGCGCCGCCGCCAGGACGACGGCGTCAGGGCGTGCCTGAGACAGGTACGCGGCGGTGCGGTCCGCGTCACGCAGGTCCAGATCCTCACGGCCCCGGGTCAGCACCTGGTACCCCTCGGCGGCCAGCAGCCGGGCGATGGCGGACCCGGCCAGGCCGCGGTGGCCGGCGACGAACACCCGGGCGCCCGGCGGCAGCAGCGGCGTGCGCTCGCTTGACTCATTCATATCGGCATCATCCCGCTGGGGGGTACACAGCATGGGCAAAACCGCTCTGATCACCGGCATCACCGGCCAGGACGGCTCGTATCTGGCTGAACTCCTGCTGGAGAAGGGCTACACGGTGCACGGCCTGGTGCGCCGCTCGTCGTCGTTCAACACCGAGCGCATCGACCACATCTACCAGGACCCGCAGGAGCCCGGGCGGCGGCTGGTGCTGCACCACGCCGACCTGTCGGACGGCGTGGCCATGGTCAACCTGCTGCGGGATGTGCAGCCTGACGAGGTGTACAACCTGGGCGCGCAGTCGCACGTGCGTGTGTCGTTCGACGCGCCGCTGTACACCGGGGACGTCACGGGCCTGGGCACGCTGCGGCTGCTGGAGGCGATACGCGCCAGCGGCATCGACACCCGCATCTACCAGGCGTCGTCCTCGGAGATGTTCGGCTCGGCGCCGCCCCCGCAGAACGAGCGCACCCCGTTCCACCCGCGCAGCCCGTACGGCTGCGCCAAGGTGTACAGCTACTGGTCGACCGTCAACTACCGCGAGGCGTATGGCATGTTCGCGGTGAACGGCATCCTGTTCAACCACGAGTCGCCGCGCCGCGGCGAGACGTTCGTGACGCGCAAGATCACCCGCGCGGTGGCGCGGATCCGGGCGGGCCTCCAGGACCGGCTGTACCTGGGGAACCTGGACGCGGTGCGGGACTGGGGCTACGCGCCGGAGTACGTGGAGGCGATGTGGCGGATGCTCCAGCGCGACGAGCCGGACGACTACGTCATCGCCACCGGGGTCCCGGCCAGCGTGCGGGACTTCCTCCAGGCGGCGTTCGAGGCCGCCGGGCTGGACTGGTCGGCGTACGTGCGCTTCGACCCGAAGTACGAGCGGCCCAGCGAGGTGCACGCCCTGGTGGGCGACGCCAGCAAGGCGGAGGAGCTGCTGGGCTGGAAGCCGACCGTGCTGTGGCCGGAGCTGGCCGCGCTGATGGTGGACGCCGACATGGCGGCGCTGGAGGCCGAGCGCAGCGGGGCGCGGGTCCGGATCGACAGATAGTCCTGCGGCGCGTACAACCGGTGACAGGGCTGAGTGGTCCAACTGACAGGGACCGCAGGGTTTTTCCAAGGACTTCGAGCGAGCGGTGAGGGGATCGGCCAGGGGCATGGGAAGTCAGTCGCGCGCAGGGCGCGGACGCAGAGGCTGGCGGGCCCGGGCGGCGGCGCTGGCCGCCGGGCTCGCGGTGGCCGCCGGGCTGCTGGGGGTGCCCGGGAGCCCGGCACAGCGGGCCGGGGCGCTGACGCCGCCGGTGAGCATGACGGCCGACACGCTGCCGACGTGGCAGACCAACGGCATCGTCTACGCCATGGCGGAGGCCGGCGGCCTGGTGTTCGTCGGCGGCACGTTCTCGGCGATCCGGCCGCCCGGCGCCGAGCCGGGCGAGGACGAGCACGAGGCGCTGAACTTCGCGGTCTTCGACGCCGCGACCGGTGAACCGGCCGACTGCCAGATGCCGTTCACGGTCGGCTCGGGCACGGCGTCGGTGCGGGCGCTGGCGGTCTCGCCGGACGGCGAAACGCTGTACGTGGGCGGCACGTTCGGCTCGGCGGGCGGCTCGGGCGCCTCCAGCCTGGCCGCCGTCGACATCGCCTCGTGCACGCGCGAGCCGTTCCCCGTCTCGGCCAACGGCATGGTCCGGGCGCTGGCCGTCACCGAGGACCGGGTCTACCTGGGCGGGAACTTCACGCGGATCGACGGCACCGGCCGGTCCCGGTTCGCGGCCGTGACCCGCGACGGGGACGTGGTGGACGGCTGGGTGGCCGACGCCGACGAGCCGGGCAAGGCCGTGGAGGTCACCCCCGACGGGGAACACGTGCTGCTGGGCGGGGACTTCTTCACCGTCAACGGCGAGAACTCGCACGCCCTGGCCGTGGTGGACGCGGACACCGGGGAGGTGGCCCGCGCCTACCCGCTGGGCTTCATCGAACGCGCCTCGACCGTGCAGGACATCACCACCGACGACACCGGCTTCTACACCGGGCACGAGGGCACCGGCTCGGGCGTGTTCGACGGCCGGATCGCGCTGGACCTGGACACCTTCGACGAGCGGTGGCGCGACACCTGCCTGGGCGCCACGCAGGCCGTCGCCGTGCACGACGAGGTGCTCTACAGCGGGCACCACGCCCACAACTGCGCCAGCATGGGCGAGTTCCCGAACCAGGAGCGGTACCACCTGTTCGCCCAGTCGGTGCACGACCCGAAGCTGCTCGGCTGGTTCCCCAACACCAACGACGGGCTCGGCGAGGCGCTCGGCCCGCGCACCCTGGCGGTCGCCGAGGACGTGCCGGGCGACGACCGCGACTACCTGTGGGTCGGCGGCGGCTTCACCACGGTCAACGGCGAGCCGCAGTGGGGCCTGACGCGCTTCGCGACCGGCCCCGACACCGGCGCGCCCTCGGTCCCCGAGGCGCACGCCAGGAGCCTGGTCCCGGGTGAGATCGAGCTGACGTGGCGGCCCTCGCTGGACCTGGACGACTCGCTGCTGACGTACCGCGTCTACCGCGACGGCGCCCCGGAGCCGGTGCACACCGTGGACGCCGAGTCGGTGCCCTGGCGGCGCCCGCAGCTGTCGTTCACCGACGCCGCCGAGCCCGGCGAGACGCACAGCTACCGGATCACCGCCACCGACGGCGCGGGCAACACCAGCGCCCTGTCGCCGCCGGTCACCGCCATGGCGGCCGCGAGCACGCCGCCGTACGCGGCGGCCGTGCTCGCCGACGACCCGCTGCTGTACTGGCCGTACGACGAGACGGCGGGGAACTTCGCGTCCGACGCCTCGGGCAACGGCAGCGCGGGCGCGCACCGCGGCGGCCCGCAGCGCGGCGCCGACCCGGCCGTGCCGGGCCCCCAGGCTGCCGCCGTCGGGTACGACGGCACGGACGCCTACACGTACAACGAGCGGCCCTACTCGGGCGTGACCGAGTACACGCTGGAGACGTGGTTCCGGACGACCACGGATGAGGGCGGCAAGCTGATCGGGATGGGCGACCGCATCCTCCAGGACAGCTACAGCCACGACAACAACCTGTACATGCTCGACGACGGCCGGCTGCGGTTCGGCGTCTACAACGGCACCTACCGGCTGGCGACGAGCAGCGAGCCGTACAACGACGGCGAGTGGCACCACGCCGCCGCGTCCATCGGGCCGCGCGGCCTGGAGCTGTACGTGGACGGCGAGCTCGTCGCCAGCAACAACCGCGTCACCTCCGCCCGGAACCTCAGCGGCTACTACTGGCGCACCGGTGGCGACGCGCTGCTGCGCTGGCCGGACCGGCCGGCCAGCGACTACTTCGACGGCCAGCTGGACGAGACCGCCGTGTACGGCGAGCAGCTGCCCGCCGCCCGGATCAGCGCCCACCTGGCGGCGGCGTCGGAGCCGGTGGACAGCCTCACCAGCCTGGACCCCGTCGCCGACACGTACGTCAACGGCGCGGCGCCCAGCGCCGTGTACGGCACGCACCAGCAGCTGGCGGTGCGCGGCGACAGCCCGTACGAGAGCTACCTGCGGTTCGAGGTGCCGCAGCCGCCGGCCGGCACCGAGCTGAAGAGCGCCACGCTGTGGCTGGGCGTGTCCAGCGAGGACGCGGCCGACTCGGCCGACGACGTGCTCATCCGGCCCGTCGAGGGCGACTGGTCCGAGGAGGCCACGTCGTACGCCACCAGACCCGCGCTCGGCGACGACGTGCTCGCCACCGCCAGCGGGCCGCTGGAGCGGGGCTCGGTCGCGGCCGTGCCGCTGCCGCTGGACGCGGTCGCGGACGCGGCCGGCGGCACGCTGGACCTGGCGCTGACCGCCGAGGGCACCGACAGCCTGTGGCTGTGGGCCCGTGAGGCCAGCGGGTCGTCCGCGCAGCGGCCGCGGCTCGACCTGCTGTACGGGGCGCCGTGAGCGCCCGGGCGGGGGGGCGGCCCCGCGTACGGACGGCCGCGGCAGCGGCGGCCGCGGCGCTGGCGCTGCTGCTCGCGGGCTGCGGCTCCTCTGGCGGCGCGGAGGCCGGCGGCCCGGCCGCCGCGCCGCCTGGGGAAGAGCAGACACCGGCCGGGCCGCAGGCGCCCGCCGGAGAGGAGGACGGCATGACGGGCCGGACGGTGCCCCGGGAGGAACTCACGCCCGCCGAGGGCTCGTTCACCGAGGAGGAACGCGACTACCTGACGGGCCGGGTGCCCGAGGGCACGGACCCGGCGGCCGTGCTCCAGCTCGGCACGGAAGCCTGTGACCGCGTCGGCTACCTGGCGCGGCACGACCGGCCCGCCGCCGTCGCCGCGCTGCGCGACGGCGAGATACCCGGGGCCGAGGACGCCATCAGGCACCTGTGCCCGGAGCACACCGGCCTGCTGGAGGAGGCCCTCGGCGAGGGAGGCGCCGAGTGAGCCCGCTGCCGATAGCCGTCATCATCCCGACCAAGAACGAGGCGGCCAACATCACCGGCGCCGTCCGCTCCGTCATCCGGCACGCCGCCAGCGTGACCGTGGTGGACTCGGCCAGCACGGACGACACCCGCCAGCTCGCCGAGAAGGCGGGCGCCGAGGTCGTGGACTACACGTGGGACGGCCGGTACCCGAAGAAGAAGCAGTGGTGCCTGGACCACGTGCGCACCGAGACCGACTGGGTGCTGTTCCTCGACGGCGACGAGACGCCCAGCCCGGCGCTGCTCGCCGAGCTGTACCGGATCTTCGGCGACGGGCGGCGGGTGCGGCCCGCCGCGTTCGACATCCCGCTGGGCTACTGGTTCGCCGGGCGGCGGCTGCGCCACGGCCACACCATCGTCAAGCGCGCGCTGGTCGACCGCACCCGGGCCCGCTTCCCCGAGCCGGACGACCTCGACGCGCCGGGCATGGGCGAGCAGGAGGGGCACTACCAGCCGCTGGCGGACCCCGTCTACCGGCTGCGCGCCACCATCGAGCACCGGGACCTGGACCCGGTGCGGACCTGGTTCGAGCGGCACAACCGCTACTCGGACTGGGAGGCGTGGCTGGAGAACCACCCTGAGGTCCGCGAGCAGGTGCGCACCGCCAAGACGCGGCAGGGCCAGCTGTTCCACCGGGCGCCGCTGAAGCCGCTGGTGTCGTTCGCCTACGCCTACCTGTGGCGGCGCGGCTTCCTCGACGGGCGCGCGGGCCTGGACTACGCCCTGGCGATGAGCTTCTACCGCTGGCAGATCGGCCTGAAGGCGCGGGAGGGCGCGTCCGCCCGCACCCGCCGGTAGACGTCCAGCAGGTCGCCGACGACCGCGTCGATCGTGAAGCGGTCCCGCACCAGCCGCCAGGCCGCCTCGGCGGCGGCCTGGTGCGCGGCCGGTTCGAGCAGGCCGAGCAGGGCGCGGGCGAACGCCGGGCCGTTGTCGGCGTCCGGCGCGTCGCTGACGTCGACGGTGCGGCCCGCGCCCACCCGCGCCACGTCCGGCGCCAGCCCGGTGGTCCGCGCGACGACCACGGGCGTGCCGACGGACATCGCCTCCAGCACCGCCATGGAGAAGGCGTCCTGCACGGAGGGCACCATCAGCGCGTGGGCGCGCCGCAGCTGCGCCATCGCCTGCGGCGGGTCGAGCGGCCCCAGGTAGTCCAGCGAGCCGCGCACGCCCAGCGACTCGGCCAGCGCCAGCGTCCCGGCGAGCGCGCCGGTGTCCGGCCCGGCCATCACGAACCGGGCCCCGGGGTGGCGCGCCAGCACCGCGGGCATGGCGCGCACGAAGTCCTCCGGCCGCTTGCCCGCCTGCACCCGCGCCAGGTACAGCACCACCGGCGGCCCGGTCCGGGCGCCGGAACGGTCCTGCGGCGGCACGCCGTTGACGAGCCGCCAGGCGGGCGCCAGCGGCGCGGGCGCCGCCACGGCGGCGGTCTCCCGCCGTTCCCGCTCCGTCAGGTACAGCACGGCGTCGGCGCGGCGCAGCGCCCGGCGGGTGCCGAGGACGTCGACGAGCCGCGCCACCCGCTTGTCCGTCGGGTCGACCATGCCGTGGGTCTGGAGCACCACGGGCGTTCCGGCCGACATCGCCAGCAGCGCGAACGGCAGGGTGATCAGGTCCCGCATCAGGTGCACGTGGACGATGTCGGCGGCCCGCGCCCAGCGGCGGGCCCGCGCCAGCAGCGCGGGTGAGGTGATGCCGCTGACCTCGAACCGCGGCAGCACGTGCCGGGCCGGGAACAGCCGCACCGGCACCCCGTCCACGGTGCGCGGCAGCGGCCCCGGCCCGAACTCGTCGCCCAGGGCGGCCAGCACGGCCTGGTGCCCGCGCTCGCGCAGGCCGCGGGTGAGGCTGAGCGCGACGCGCGTGGGCCCGCCGAACGCGTGCGTGGGCGTGTGGAGCGTCACCACGTGCAGCACCTTCACGGCCGTTCCCCTCCCCTGGTCTCCCCCGTGCGGGTTCCCCGCCGCATCATCGCAGAACCGGCCGGGTGCCTCACCTTCGGGTAAGTGCTTACTTCCAAGTTCGTACTTGCCGGCGTTTTCCGCTCCGGCTGAGGATGGGGGCGTCCAGGAGTTTTCCTTTTCTTTTCCGCGTTTCCGTTCTTGCCGGAAGGGGTTTTTCCGCATGCGTGTTGCCGTTCTCGGCATGGGAGCGATGGGACGGGCGGTCGCCGACGCGCTGCGGGCCGCCGGGCACCGGGTGACGGTGTGGAACCGCACGCCGGGCCGGGACACCGCGCAGGTGGCGCGCGGGGCAATGCGCGCCGCCCGGCCGGAGGAGGCGGTCGCGGCCAGCGACCTGGTCCTCGTCACCGTGCTCGACCGGGCCGCCGTCGAGGGGGTGCTGTCTCCCGGGCCGGTGGTCAGCGCCCTGGCCGGGCGGCCGGTGGTGGTGTGCACGACGCTGATGCCGCGCGGCGCCCGGGAGCTTTCCGCCTGGGCGTCGCGGCGCGGCATTCCGTATCTGGCCGGGGCGATGATGGCCACGCCGCCCCTGGTCGGAAAACCGGAGGCGGAATTCCTCTTCAGCGGCCCGCAGGAGATTTTCGGCGCACACGCCGGAACGCTGCGGGCGCTCGGCACGGTGTCGTTCGTCGGCGCCGATCCGGGCCGGGCCTCGCTGTGGGATCTGGCGCTGCTGGCGGGCAGGTACGGGATGTTCGCCGGTTACTGGCACGGCGCCGCGCTGCTGGCCACCGGGGGCGTTCCGGCGAAGGAGTTCACCGCGAAGGCGGTGCCGTTCCTCCAGGCGATGGCGGCCGCGCTGCCGCTCGGCACGGACCGGATCGACAGCGGCGACTACACGGCCGGGGAGCAGTCCCTGGAGTTCAACCACAAGGCGGTGGACCTGATTGTGGCGGCCTCCCGCGAGCAGGGCATCGCCACGGACGTGCCCGGCGTCGCGCAGTCGCTGATGGCACGTCAGATCGCGCGTGGCTTCGGCCGCGAGAGCGCCAGCCGGGTCTTCGAGGAGATCCGGTACGGCGGGGCGCCGCGCCGGTAAGCTGGCGGCCCGCGACGGCAGGTGAACAGGGAGGGGTGACGCGGTGGCCGCCGAGGCCGGGACGCGGCCCGCACACCGCCCGCTGCTGTCGCTGCCGCTGTCGGTACCGCTGATCGCCGCGGTCACCGCCGGGCTGCCGCTGGCAGTCGCCGCCCAGCCCGGGGAAGGCGCGCGGGACACCGCGTTCTGGCTCCAGCTGACGGTCACCGCGTACGCCGGGGTGCGGCTGTGCGCCATGGTGCTGTCGGGCCGCAGGCGGCTGGTGCAGGGCGTGTTCTGGCTGTTCTGCTACCTGGCGATGGGCGTGGCGCCGCTCGCGCAGTCCGTGCTGGCCCGCGACCCCACGCCCGTGCTCGGCCCGCGCGAGGACACCCAGCTCGCCACGGTGCTGGTGCTGTGCGGCATGGTCGCCTTCGACGTGGGCGCGCTGCTGGCGCGGCACCGCCCGTCGCTGCGGGCGCGCCGCCCGCCGGTGGCCCGGGTGCACCGGCGGCGGCTGTACCTGCTGGTGGCGTTCGCCTACCTGGCGAGCACCGTGCTGGTGCTCCGGGTCGGCGGGCCCGCGGTGTTCTTCACCAGCCGCGAGGAGCTGGGCCGGACGCTGGCCGCCGCGACGGGCGGCGAGGGCGCGGGCGAGGCGGGCAACGCGCTGCTGCGGGGCTTCGGCACGGTGCCCGCGCTGCTGGCGCTGCTGTTCCTGACCCGCTGGCTGGTCACCTCCCGCGACGCGCGGCGCCGCCCCGCCGTGCTGCTGCCGTGGCTGGGGCTGCTCGGGGTCAACGCCGTGGTCAACAACCCCGTCACCAACCCGCGGTACTGGTTCCTGACGGTGCTGTTCGCCCTGCTGTTCACCGTCTTCCCGCGCAGCCCGGTCGCCTACCGGGCGGCGCTGACGCTGGGCGTGGCGGGCGCGCTGCTGGTCTTCCCGTTCAGCGACCGCTTCCGCTACCAGGACGACGGCCCGCCGGCCGCGTCCCTGGACACCGGCTCGGTGCTGGAACCGCTGGTCGTCAAGGACTACGACCAGGTCAACATGCTCGCCAACACCATCACCTACAGCGGCGACGGCGGCGGGCACACCTACGGCCGCCAGCTGGCGGGCGCGGCGCTGTTCTTCGTGCCCCGCTCGATGTGGGAGGGCAAGCCGCAGGACACCGGCTTCGTCGTCGGCGAGTGGATGGGCACGGACAGCTTCAACCTCTCCTCGCCGCTGTGGGCGGAGCTGTGGCTGGACTTCGGCACGCCCGGCATGCTCGCCGGGTTCGTGCTGGCCGGCTACCTGGCCGCCCGCACCGACCGGCGGTACGTGCGGCACACCGTGGACGACCGCTCGCCGGGCAACGTGATGGCCGTGGTGGTGCCGCTGCTCGCCGGGTACAGCTTCATCCTGCTGCGCGGTTCGCTGCTCCAGGCGTCCGGCCGCATCGCCATCGCCGCGCTGTGCCTGGCCCTGGTCACCACCGTCCGCCACGACCGGCGCACCGCGCTGCACTGACGGCGGCCGGGGGCGGCTTACGGCCGGGCCCGGGCCGCCTCAGCAGAGGATGTTGACGCTGCCGTCGGCGTAGATGCCGTCGAACGCCTCCAGTTCGACCCGCAGCTCATGGCGGGTCGCGCAGTCCTCGGCCTCGTGGGTGTAGCGGAACTCGGCCGTCTCGCCGGGGCCGGCCCAGCGTTCCTCCTCGACCTCCTCGCGCTCCCCGTCGCGGTACCACGCCGCCCGCACGCCCGTGCCCTTGGGGGCGCGGACCCGGACGGTCGCGGCGGCGAGGTAGCAGCCGCAGTCCTCGTCCCAGCCGCCGGACATGCGCGCCACCGCCAGTGACGCCTCGCGGGGCTCCTGCTCCCCGGCTTCGGCGGGCGCCCCGGACGGCGCGCCGTCCGTCCCCGGGTCCGGCCGCTCCTCCGCCCGCTCGCCCAGGACCACCACGGCGGCCAGCACGACCACCAGCACGGCGACCGCAGCGGCGGTCAGCGCCCGGGCCAGAGCCGCGCTCAGCGTCACGGGCGGCGGGACGGGCCGGGGCCGGCCAGCGTCGTCACGCGGCGGCCCGGGCTCCGGATCACCGCTGAACTCGCCCACCACGCCCCTCGCTTACCACCTGCTCGAACGTCCGTGCCGAACCATCCGTCATCGTATGCCGAACGGGACGGACTGCCGCACGGCGGCCCAGCGGGCCGGTGTGGGAGCATGACCGGATGCCCGCAGCACTGATGACGCCCGACGAACTCGCCGCCCGCACCGCACGCGCCGTCGAGGCGGCCACCGCCGCCGGGCGCGGCCTCGGCCTGACGGTGACCGACGCCCGGGTGCTCCACGACATGTTCTCCGTCGTCGTGCACCTCGCCCCCTCCCCCGTGGTGGTCCGCGTCCCCACCGTCCTGCCGCCGTACGCCGCGGCCGACCCCGCCTTCCAGGCTCAGCGGCAGCAGCGGGAGCTGGACGTGGTGCACTGGCTGGCGGAGCAGGGCCACCGGGTGATCCCGCCCAGCCCGCTGGTGCCCCGCGAGCCGGTGCGCCGCGACGGGTTCTCCATGACGTTCTGGGCCTACGCCGAGACGGACGCCGCTGCGGGCGCCGAGCCGGACTACGTGCACCACTCCCGCCTCGTCGCCGGGCTGCACGACGCCCTGCGCGGCTACCCGGGCGAGCTGCCGTTCCTGGCGGCGGCCGAGCCCCGCTTCGTCACCGACGGCCTCGACGCCCTCGGCTCCCGCCCCGACCTCATCGAGCCCGGCGACCTGGACCGCGCCCGGCACGAGTGGGAGGTGCTGGAGCCGGTGGTGCGCTCCCGCGCGGCCTTCGAGGCGGCGTTCCCCGGCGTCGCGCTGCAGCCCGTCCACGGCGACGCCCCGGCCGTCAATATCATCGCCGGGGCGGACGGCCCGCTGTACTCCGACTTCGAACTGGTCTCCCTCGGCCCGGTCGAGTGGGACCTGGCGGGCATGCCGCCCGGCTGCGCCGCCGCCTACGACGAGGCCGCGCGCGAACGGGGGCTGCGGCCGCTCAACGAGCGGGTGCTGCGGTTCGCCAGCGCGGTCGGCATGGCCCGGGCGGTGGCCTGCCTCGCCCTCGTGCCGCAGCTGCCGCTGCTCAAGGACGCGCTGCGGCCCGCCCTCGACCACTGGCGCACCACCCCGTTCGACAGCGGCCTGCCCGGCTGACCCGCCGGGCGCCTGCCGTCAGCTGCCGGGCAGCGGCCGCACGGTGAGCATCTGCTGCGCGGTCCCCACCGGCCCGGCCAGGTCGTGCAGCACGGTGCTGGTCAGCCCCTGCCCGGTCGGCCCGAAGGTCACGGACGTGTCCAGGCCCGTCCACCGGCCCTCGGGCTGGCGGTGGAAGTGCAGCGTCAGGTCGACGTTGGGGTACATCCAGGCGGTGGGCGGCTGCCGCACCGCGATGCCGTTGGCGGTGTCCACGAGCGCCACGTACGACGCCAGCGCGCTGCTGGTCTCGCCCGCGACGAGCGCGAGGTCCGTGGCGACCCACGCCGCCGCGCGCCCCGGGCGCGGCGGGGCGACCTGCCGCACGTCCACGGAAGCGATGTAGCCGCCGGGCCACAGGTCGGTCATCGGCCACCGCTCCAGCGTCTCGGGCGCGGGCAGCCGCTCCGCCGCGCCGCCCGCGACGGCGGCGGTGTCCAGCGACACCAGCAGCCAGGCCCGCGCCCGGACCACCGGCCGGCCGCCGATCCGCGCGACGGCTTCGAGCAGTTGGATGGTGCGCCCCGGCCGGACCGTCTCCACCGTGATCTCGCACTCGTCCAGCGCCGGGCGGCCCAGGATGTCGAAGCTGATCCGCGACATCACCATGCCCGTGGGCGGCCGGGTGGCGAGGTAGCGGTCCATGGCGTGCACGAGGAGGCCGCCGAGCGGGCTGAAGTGCTGCTCGTCCCGGTGCCACGCCCCGCCGGTGTGGGCGGTCGGCTTGTAACGGCCCTCGCCGGTCGGCACGTAGTAGCTGTCCTCACTGGCCAACGGTGCGCTCCTCCCCGCGCGGTACGCCAACCGGGTCACCGTACCCGGCCGTTGCGGTGGCACTGCGGGCAGCACCGGTGCGTTCCGCCGCCAGGCCGGGTCGGCACAGGCAACGGCCAGCGAGCGGAGGAAACCAGATGGGCATGGTGTTCAGCCACATGACGATGTCCCTGGACGGGTTCATCGCGGACCCGCGGGACCGGGTCGAGGACCTCTTCGAGTGGTACGAGACGGGGGAGGTGCCCCTGCCGACCGCCAGCAGGGACGTCACGCTGCGGGTCGACGGGGACAGCGCGGGCGTGATGCGGGAGCTGACGGAGAGCTGCGGGGCGCTCGTCGCGGGTCGGCGCCTGTTCGACATCACCGACGGCTGGGGCGACACCCACCCGGTGGGCGCCCCCGTCGTCGTGGTCACGCACCGCCCGCCCGAGGACGCCGCCACCCGCTGGCCCAGGACGAGCTTCGTGACGGACATCGGGGCGGCGGTCACCCGGGCCCGGGAGATCGCCGGGGACAAGGACGTCATCCTGGCGAGCGCGTCCGTCACCCAGCAGGCCCTCGATTTGGGCCTGGTCGACGAGGTGTGGGTCAGCCTCGTGCCGGTGCTGCTCGGGGAGGGCATCCCGTACTTCGCGAAACTGCACCGGGGCCACGTGTTTCTCAAGGATCCGGCCGTCGTCCAAGGGCACCGGGCCCTCCACCTTCGCTACCGCGTCCAGCGCTGACGTCTCACCCCCGGGTGCCGGTCAGGCGGGCCACGTGGACAGGTCGCACGGGGCGTTGGCCATGGGCGGTGAGGTGCCGTCCGGAGAGAAGCGGATGACCTGGACGTCGGCTGCGAAGACGCCGCTCAGGCGCAACGCCGCACGTGGGCCACGAAGGCCGCCCAGGCGTCAGCTGACACGGTCAGAACCGGACCAGGCCGCTTCGAATCCCGTACCGGCACCACCCCGGCGAAACCGTCGGCCACCTCCAAGCATGCTCCTCCGTCTGCGTTGGAGTAGCTGCTCTTCCGCCAGATCGCGCGATTCAGCTCGCCTCGGGCGACGCACATCGGATGTCCTCCAACTCACCAGCGGAACACAGGCCGGACACGCGATGGTACGACGACGACCGGACAACCGCCGGTATGTCGTTCGGCCAACTAACACTGCAACCGCACGACACGGGACGATGTCGCCGCGTACCGAGGGACACCACCCTCCGCGTTACACCCGACCGTGCTCAGCTGCCCCCACATGGGCCACGAACGCCGCCCAGGCACCAGCAGACACAGCCAGAACCGAACCAGGCCGCTTCGAATCCCGCACCGGCACCACCCCGGCGAAACCGTCGGCCACCTCCAGACAGTTGCCGCCATCCGCGTTCGAGTAGCTGCTCTTGCGCCAAGTCATCACGCGGCTCAGCTCGGCTCGGGCGACGCGCATGGGATGTCCTCCAACAGGTGCACCAGGAACGCCACAGTTTCGCGTGGCGAGAACGCCAGATCGCGGAGGCGATCGTAAGTCAATCGTAGGCGCTGCACGTCCTCTGGGCTCTCTACGAGGTCTCCGGAATAACTGGTCTCCGTGTAAGCAGCACAAGTGCCATTCTGGCGCCACAGGAACATCGTGTCTGTGTTGTGCAGTCCGTGGAGCCCTGCACGCAACGGCAGCACCTGGATGGTCACGTTGGGGCGCTCGGACATCTTGATCAGATGAGCTAGCTGCTCCCGCCACTCATCGGACGCAGTCAGAGGCCGACGCACCACAGCCTCATCAAGGATCGCGCGAAAGTCAGTAAGAGGCTCATTCGTCAGTATGGTCTGGCGACTCAGCCTCGCCGCGACCTGATCCTCCAGTTCCTCTCCGGCCAGATCAGAGGCACGCAGCAGCTCACGCGCGTACGCCTCGGTCTGCAACAGGCCCGGCACCACACTCGGGCAGTACTGCTGCATCACCCGTGCCTCGGCCTCAAGTTCCATGTACCGCTTGTACTTGTCGCGGAACGCCCGCTGACCCGCCAGCAGCCAGAGGTGCTTGAGCATCGGGCCCGTGCCGTAGAACGTGTCGAGGGCCTCGATCACGGCCTCGCTGCCACGGTTCTTGCCGTTCTCCATCTTGTGGAGGTGGGCGTGATCCCACCCCAGTTTGTCCGCCAGCTCGCGGAGCGACAGCCCTGACTTCTCCCGCAGGGCCTTGAGATTCTCCGCCAGCAGCTCCGGTGCCGATGGGCCACGCCTCGCCATGCCGCACACCCCTTCGTAGTGCTTCGCCCCCATGCCACGACTCTGGCTGGTGCGCCGGTCACCTGACGCGAATGCTAGTAACCACGCGACCACTCAGAGGAAGTTTTCGCATGACTCCCCCACTCCCAGCGAAGAACCGGTTGTGAACGGCCAGCTGAACGCTACCCGTGACAAGCTGCGCGCCATCTTCGTGCTCCTCGGCATCCAGGCCTCGGTCGAGGTAGACACCAGCGGGCCCCGGCACACGCTCGTGGTGTGCCCGCGCTTCAGCGGCGCCACCGGCGACACGGCGGACCTGCCGAGAAAGGTCCGGGAGGCCAACGAACAGAGCGCGACCAGCGCCGGACTGCGCGGCGGGCTGCGATGAGCAGGCACCGCAGGCCGGGACGGCCGGAGGCGGCCCTGACCGTCGCGGTGTCGTCCGAACCCCGTCCGGGCCAGTGGGTGGTGGGCCGCTGCTGGCTGGGGTGCGGGGCCAGCGCGCGGCCGGTGGTGTGGGTGGGGCGGGCGTCCCTGTGGGGGCCGGACACCCCGCACGCCGAAGCACCGCTCTACGGCTGCGCCGAGTGCCTGGCCCGCCTGGCGGCCATGGCGCGCGAGGACCAGGCGCGGCGCGATGTGGCCACGGCCGCCGTCACCCGGGAAAGGCGGTGACTCCCATGCCGCGACGACCGAACCGTCTCGGCCGCAACGTGGCGCTCCTCCTCGCGGAGCGGCGCTCGGTGCCGCCGCCGCGCGGGCGCGGCCTGCTCCGGCCCGGCGCGTGGCCAAACACGCTCTCGACGCGGTACTCGGCCGCGCCGACGCCGCCTGGTACGCCTTCTACCAGCGCGCGCTGCACTGGTTCGAGGAGCCTCCGCCTCCGCCGCATCTCCCGGCCCGCCCCTTCAGCGTGGTCCCGCCGCTGCGCTCCCCACGCCGCTGACGCGGGGCCGGTTCCGGGCCGCGGGCCTATTCGGTCCGCAGGCTATTCGGTCCGCAGGGCCTCCAGCGGGTGCAGGCGGGCGGCCTGGCGGGCGGGCCAGAGCGCCGCGAGGGCGCCCATCACCAGGGTGAGGACGAAGAAGACGCCGTAGCTGTCCCACGGCAGCTGGGTGCTGTAGCGGGTGAAGACGGTCTGGGCCACCTCGCCCGCCGCCCAGGCGAGGAAGGTGCCCAGGGCCAGGCCGAGGACCGCGCCGAGCATGGAGATCATCAGCGACTCCAGCGTGATCATCCGCTTCACCCCGGCACGGTCCAGGCCGATCGCGCGGAGCATGCCCAGCTCCCGCGACCGTTCGAAGACCGACAGGGCCATGGTGTTCACCACGCCGAACACCGCGATCACCAAGGACATCCCCAGCAGCCCGTAGACCATGTACAGCAGCTGGTTCAGCTGCCGGTTGGCGTCGCGGAACAGGTCGTCCGGGGTGGAGACCTGGATCACCGGGCTGTTGCCGAGCGCGGCCTCGATGCGGTCGATGACGGCGCTGTCGTCGCCTCCCTCGCCGCTGTTCCGCTCGGTGTCGACGTAGACGGTCTGGTAGCCGAGGCGGAACAGGTGAGGCGCCAGGAGTTCCTGGCCGACCACCAGGTCCGACAGCACGGTGCTGTCGGCGTAGACCGCGCCGAGGGTGACCGTCTCCTCGGCGCCGTCCGGGTAGCTGACCTGGAGGGTGTCGCCCGGACGCAGGCCCCGGTCCTCGGCGTACCCCTCGGAGACGGCGATCTCGCCCCGCGCGAGGGCGCTGACGTCACCTTGCACGATCTCCATGCGGAACACGTCGGCGAACGCGGCTCCGTCGGACATCACCGCCGTCGTCGAGTCGCCGTCGAGTTCCAGGCTGACCCGGCTCTCCCCCGCCGCCGTGCGCACGCCGGGGACCTCCCGCACCGTCTCGACCACCTCGGGGTCGACGGGGCCGAAGTTCGACATCCGGACCGCGTAGTCGGCGCGCAGCCCGTCGGCGGCGCCCTGCTGGATGCTGTTCTGCAGCGAGACGGTGATGACCGTCAGCGCGCTGGTGAGGGCGAGGCCGATCATCAGGGCGGTCGCGGTGGCGGCGGTGCGGCGCGGGTTGCGGGCGGCGTTCTGCCGGGCCAGCTTTCCGGCGGCGCCGAACCTGCGTACCAGCGGCGCCAGCGCGGCGAACAGCGGCCGGGACAGCGCGGCGGTCAGCATGATCAGGCCGCACACCGCGCAGACCGCACCGAGGGCGATGAGCGTGGCGCCCTGGTCCTGTCCCGTCACCACCATCGCCAGGACCACCAGCAGACCCACGGCGGTCAGCAGCGATCCGATGACGTTGCGGACGGCCATGCGGCGCTGGGGCGGCGGGACGTCCACGCTGCGCAGCGCCGCCAGGGGTGAGGTCCTGGCGGCGCGGCGGGAGGGCAGGTAGGCGGACAGCAGGGTGATGCCGACGCCGACCGCCAGCGAGGCGATGACCGAGCCCGGGTTGATGACCAGCGGGTT
The DNA here is from genome assembly GCF_016741785.1 of Streptomyces sp. 7-21. Taxonomy (GTDB): domain Bacteria; phylum Actinomycetota; class Actinomycetes; order Streptomycetales; family Streptomycetaceae; genus Streptomyces. The sequence goes on along the minus strand of NZ_JAERRL010000005.1, from coordinate 119,700 downwards.
GTCCGGCAGCCCGGCGCCCGCGTTGTTGAGCAGCGGCCGCAGCCCGGCGGCCACGCCGATGCCCAGGACGATCCCGGCCACGGCGGAGACGGCGCCCAGGAGACCGGCCTCGGCCAGCACGCAGCGGGTGATCTGGCGGCGCGAGGCGCCGACGGCGCGCAGCAGGGCCACCTCGCGGGTGCGCTGGGCCACCAGCATGGAGAAGGTGTTGGCGATCAGCAGCACGCCGACGAAGAGGGCGATGGCGGCGAAGCCCAGCAGGACCGTGTTGATCTCGCTGGTCTGGTCGGCGATGGCGGCCGCCTGGTCGTCGATGAGCTGCTGGCCGGTGACGGCCTCCAGGCCGTGCTCGTCCAGCAGGTCCTCGGGCACGGCGTCCCGCAGCTGCTGCTGCGTGGTGCCGGGCTCGGCCGTCAGTTCCACCTGGTCGTACAGGCCCTCCTCCAGGAAGAGGCGCTGCGCGGTGGGGGTGTCGAAGAGGGCGAGGGTGCCGCCCGCGGCGACCCTGCCGTCGTCGGTGGTGAAGATACCGGTGAGTTCGCGTGTCAGCACGGGGCCGCTGACCGACAGCCGGACCTCGTCGCCGACCTCGTAGCCGCCCGCCTCGGCGGTGTCGGCGTCGAGGGCCACCTCGCCCGGCGACTCGGGCCCCCGCCCCTCGGTGAAGTCGACGCGGGGGTCCGAGCCGTCGCTGCCCGGGGCGTAGTTGCCGCCCTCGTTGAGGAAGCCGTCGCCGATCAGCTCGTCGTCGGCGTCGGCCACGCCGGTGTAGCCGCTGACGGTGCCGCGGGCGCTGGCCACGCCCGGCAGCCCGGCGAGCCGCTCGTAGACCTCCTGCGGCACGCCCGCGCGTTCGTGGCCGGACCGGGCGGCGTCCGAGTCGCCTGCCGCGGGGCGCACGGCGACGGAGACGTCCGCAAAGCTGCGGGACGCCGCGTCTCTGAGGCCCTTGCTGATCGTGGCGGTGAACATCAGCGTTCCCGCGACGAACGCCACGCCGAGCACGACGGCGAGCGTGGTCATGAGCAGACGGGCCTTGTGCGCCAGCATGTTGCGGAGGGCGATGCGGAACATCTGACTGCCAATCGGAGGGGCCGTGGGGGTGGATGTGGCGCGGGTGAACCGAGCCTCTACCTATACACAGGCAGAGAATCCCGACGCTTCATTCGCGCCACGTTGCCCGCTGCGCGGGCCACAGCACCGGCGGGACCTCGTCGGGGCGGGCCAGCCGCAGCAGCCCCAGGGCGATGCCCGCGACGCCCAGCATCAGGCCGGACGAGCCCACGCCCGGCGCCACGCCGCAGATGGGGCCGCGTTCGGTCAGCGTGGCGACCGCCGCGCGGGCCCGCTCGTCGCGGACCTGGCGCCAGTGCGCGGCCTCGTCGCCGGGCAGCACGCGGGCGGCGAGGCTGTACAGCTCCAGGTTGCCGAAGTCGCCGTGGCACAGGGAGTGTGAGTCGCCGAAGCCGCGCCGCTCCGTGGCGCGCAGCGCGATGCGGGCCTCGTCGGCGATCCGGGGGTCGTCGGACAGGTGGGGCATCGCCAGCAGCCGGGCGATGCCGATGCCACCCGCGCCGTGGCACCAGCGCGCCATCAGCCGCCGGGCGGCGCTGCCCGCCGCCTCGTCGTCGCGCAGGTCCTCCCACGTGCCCTTGTCCGGCAGGAAGTGGGCGCGTTCGAAGGCGAACGCGCCGCGCGCGTAGCGGCGGAGCCCGTCGTCACCGAGCACGTCGGCGGCCTCCAGGAAGGCCCAGGCGATGCCGGAGGCGCCGTGGGAGAAGCCGGTGAGGCTGGTGCGTCCCGCTTCAATGGGCCACCGGGCGGTGTCATCGCGCCATTCGGCGCGCTCGGCGAGCCGCTCCGCGCAGACGGCCATCACCTCACGCAGGGAGTCGTGGGGGTGGCGGCGGTGCAAACCGGCGGCGACGGCCATGCAGCCGGCCAATCCTGTCACAAGCTCGTTATAGCTCTCGGCCTTGGCGGAGCGCAGGACGGACGGCACCGCATCCCACAGGTGGTCGTGATAGCGGGAGTCGCCGGTAATGGCGGCGAGGCGGTCCAGGACGTAAAGAGAACCGGAAAGTCCGCTGTAGGCGCCGACCGCCTGGTTGAGTTCGTGGCGTGCCACGTCCTCCAGGTGGCGGATCACGGGTGTCGCGCAGCGCTCGGCCATCTCAAGGTAGGTATCGCTGCCGTGGACCGCGGCGGCTTCGGCGAATGCCAGGGCCATTCCGCCCAGGCCGTCGTAGACGGTGGTGCCCATGGCGCGGTAGTCGAAGACGTTTTCCTCGAGCGCGTTGACCCGGATTCCGATCCAGCTGCAATCGTGGTCGGATCCGAGTATGGCCGTGCTGGCGAGGCCGTCCATGAAGTCCCGGTTGAGCGCGAGCAGCCTGTCCTCGGCCAGCTCGGGTATGTCCTGTCCTTCGGCGGGTTTGCTGCCCCGCCAGTCGGACTGCTGGGCGCGGTAGGCGCCGAGGGTGTCGGAGACGATGCGCTGCTGCGCTTCGTAGTGCTGTTCTCCGTAGAGTTCCAGGCGGCCCAGCAGGGCGTCGAGGCTTGTGCCCCGGAAGAATCCGGTGGCCACGAGTTCATCGCCGGTGAACAGGTCGGTGGAGCCCGGTTTGCTGTGGAACACCGGTATGTCTCCGCGCAGCAGCTGCACGCGTTCGGAATCGATGAGCGGAATCATGTCCTCCCGCCCTTCGATGACCGTCCACAGCTTTTCCAGCAGGCAGTCCCGGTCGCGGCCGTCGCGGAGGTACTTGGGGTGGTAGCTCTCGGTCAGGAAGAGGTTGTACCGGCGGGTGGGGCGCGCGAGATACCGCACCGGGTGGTCCGCGAAGGTCTTGAGGACAGCGGCGAATGTCTCCCGGTGCGCGGCGATGGTCCAGTAGGCCTCCCGGAAACCGTCCATGATCGCCGATGTGTACTGCTGCGGCCCGTATTCGCGTTCCCGTGTGAAGGGGCGGTTTCCGGCGGGCTGCATCATTCCGGTGACCGGAGCGATGCGCATAATGTCCGTGAACGGGTCGAGGACCCGCGGCACCTTCGCCGGAGCTTCCTGGAGGGTTCCGCCGCCGAGCGCGCTGACGTCGACGCCCTTTCCGTGTGCCTTTCCGAAAACCCGGGAGGGCAGCATTCCGATGGCCAGGACGCTGACGTCGAGGATGTCCATGGCCCGCTCGTTGGCGGTCCGCGAGTCCACGGTGAGGGCGTGCGGCTGGAGGAGGGTTTCCAGGTCGATGGGAACGAGATCCGTGCCCGCCGGAATCATGTTCTCCATGTGCATGTCGCTGGCGCCCAGGAGCAGCATCACGGCGAGCGTTCCCCCGGCTTTGCGGTAGAAGTCCGCGATGTCGTCGGCGGACTCGCAGGGCTGCCTGGCGATGAACTCGCACCAGCCGTAGCCGTCGCGGGCCAGGACCGCTCCGGCGCGGGCGCAGGGCGCGCCGAGCCGCCGGGCCTGGGCCGCGACCTCGGCGTATGCCTGCTCCGCCCGCACCGGCCGGGGCTTGTAGATCAGCGTGCTGCCGTCCCGGAAGAGCAGCCGGGCGACGGTGCGCCCGTGCGCGTGGGCGTCACCGAGATTGGCGGTGATGCCGGTCAGTCCGGTGAGCGGGCACCGCAGCAGGCCGCTGTCGCGGAGCACGCCGGCGTCCTGTGCCAGCCGCCGCAGCAGTTCCAGGGCGTAGTCCTGCCAGGCGCGCCCGCATTCCACCAGGCAGCGCCCGAGCACCGGGTACTGGGTGAAGAGCCGTTCCAGGTATTCCGGGTCGCGCAGGAGTGTTTTGTCGTAGCATTCGTAACGGGCTTCCGGGTCGTCACCGGTCAGCCGGCCGTCGGCGCGGGCGACGTTCACCTCAAGAATGAGCGTGCGCCCGCATACTTCGAGCAGCCGGTCGGCGAGCGCCTCCAGCAGTCCTTCCCGCAGCAGGGAAAGCGGAATTCCGGAGGCGGCGATCACGGGATCGGCCTCGGCCCGCTCGCGCAGCCCTTCCGCGTAGCCGTCGAGCAGCGGCTCCAGCAGCGAGGCGAAGAGCAGCCGGTCGAAACGCACGCCGTAGAGCTTGGCCGTCACGCCCAGCGGTTCGGATGGCCGGGACCGGCTGAGGAGGCGGGCCAGTTCCTCCGCCCACTGCGTCGCCTCGGGTGCGGCCGAGAAATCGCCGTCGCCGAGAAGGTCGGCGAACTCCTCCGGCTTGTAGCCGGTCTGCCGCAGCCGCTGCGCGAACTTTTCCTCGGACAGGTACGCGGAACCGCGCCAGGCCGCCAGGCGTTCGGCTGCCTCAGCGGTCAGACCGGACGAGGAGCGCCGCGGCACCCGCTCGTGCAGATAGGAGGCATATTCGGTCCGCGAAAAACACAGTGTCGTCGGCTCGTTCGCACCTGGCATTCGACGCTCCTCTGTCCGGGCGGGGTTTTGTTGGTCAGCGGCACTCGCTCGTCCGGCTTTCCTGCACGGCCGCGGTCAGGCCTGCTATGCAGGCAAAGAATGAGCGTGGGACGGACGATCCGACCCACGCTCATTCGGCTGTTTCACACTGCCGGGACGGTCATTTCCCGTTCAGTGGTGAACTCAGCAGGCGCAAATCAGGGTGCCGGTCTCCATGGTGATGGTGCACAGCCAGCCCTCGCTGTTGTAGACCTTGCGGTCCTGGCGCAGCTCCTCGAGGGACAGCTCACCGAAGCCCTCACCGGCGGGGTCGACGACGGTTTCCTCGCGCTCGAGCACAGCAGCGGTCATTGTTTTCCTCCTTGGTGTCACACACGGGACTTGCTTGAGCGGTACACGAAGTTTTTGGGCAGCGTTATCCGGAACAAACCAAGACTTCACTGACCCGCAACTCCGCACAAATGAAGCTACGTCGCACACCCCTTCGGGTCAACGCTGTGAACCCCACCCAACTGACCCGCCAGTAAGACTACGGCCGTTTCCGCCGCAGCAGGTGTGATCCGGGCGCAGAGCGATGAGTACTGGTGTCCCGGCGAATCGGACCGCCTCCTTCCGTTAACAGGAAGGTAACGAAGGGCGATCTTTTGGCTTGATTTCGACCCTCACTCCGCGCAAGCGGCCGGGCGGGAGCAGCGAACCGAAAATACGGCACCTTATGCCAGTGCGTGATCTGAGAAGCCGGCACGGCGTCCGACCAGCAACGGACCGTCGCGGACAGACGGCGACGGTACGGGTTCGGGCCCGGAAATCTTTCAGGGCCGTCCCGCGCGCGGCCGGACGCCGCCCGGCCCCTCACGCCCCTTGCCGGAGCGCTCCCACCGGGCGAGCATGCTGAGGTGACCGAGCCCTCCGTCATACGCCCCTACCGCCCCGAGGACCGAAACGCCCTGTATGACCTGTGCGTTCCAGCCGCACAGCGCGACCCGGACCGCCGGCCGGTCTGGGCGGACCCCGCCATCTTCACAGCCGCCCCCTACCTCGACCTGGAACCCGAGCTGGCCTTCGTGGTGGACGACGGCCACGGCACCGCGGTCGGCTACCTGCTCGCGACGGCGGACACCCAGGAGTTCGTCACGGCCTACCGCACCCGCTGGCTCCCCCGGGTCGCCGCCCGCTTCCCGGAACCGCCCGGGGCGCCGGCCACTCCGGACGAGGCGGTCCTCAAGCGGCTGCACCACCCCGAGCTGATGCTCATCCCCGAAGCCAGCGACTATCCGGCGCACCTGCACGTCAAGCTGGCCCCCCAGTGGCAGGGGCGCGGCTACGGCAGCGCGCTGGTGCACACCCTGCTGCGGGCCCTGCGGGAGCGCGGGGCGCCCGCGGTCCATCTCACCGTGGCGACGTCCAACACCCAGGCCCGCGCCTTCTTCACACGCCTGGGCTTCACGGACCTGACGCCGCCGGAGGCCGGGCCGGTCACCCGCATGGGACGCGCCACCGCGGCCGCGCCCGGGGACTGACGGGCCGCCGCCGGGCCACCGGACCGCGCGCGACAGGACACAGCGGGGAACAGGGGCGAACGGGCCGGGAGCACGGAGCCGCACCTCCGCCTCCCGGCCCGTTCCCGTCGCGCGGCACATCTGTCCGCCGCCACCCCATGACGCGGCGCGCACGGCGGGCGCAGAGTGCTCGGTAATCCGCATTAGTTCACTCAGCGCAGGCCCGCACCCTCGGCTACGTGCCCGACCCGGCCGCCCGGCGGCTGACCGCCGCCCGCAACAACCTGCTGGGCGTCTTCAGCTTCACCGCCACCTTCCCCACCGCCGTCGAGCACTCCTACTGCCGCTTCCTCGTCGGCGTCGAGCAGGAGGCCGCCGCCCGCGGCTACGACCTGGTGCTGTTCACCGGCTCCAGCCCCGGCGGCGCCCAGGCGGACGCCCCCGGCGCCCTGGACCGGGTGCGGCTGGCCGACGGCTGCCTGCTGCTGGGCCGCCACGTGCCCGCCGCCGGCCTGCGGCGCCTGGTGGACGACGGCTTCCCGCTGGTGCACCTGGGCCGCCGCAACGAGCCGGAGGGCCTGCCGTGGGTCGGCGCCGACTACGTGGCCGCCAGCGCCGAGGTCGTGCGCCACCTCGCCGGGCTCGGCCACCGCCGCATCGTGCTGGTCCGGGAGGACGACGACGCGCCCGCCTCCACCGACCGGCAGCCCGGCTTCGAACAAGGGCTCGCCGCCTCCCCCGGCACGGCCGGCACCGTGGTGCGCACCGCCGCGCCCGCCGCCGACCTCACCGCCGGCTGGGTGCGGGCGCAACTGGCCGAGGGCGTCACCGCGTTCGCCGCCGAGGAGACCGACACCGGCGACGCCTGGCGCGCCCTGCGCGCGGCGGTCCGGACGGCCGGGCTCACCGCCCCCGGCGACCTCTCGCTCGCCCTCCTCGGCTCACCGCCGGCCGACCTGGCCCACGAGCCCGGCCCCACCGGCTTCGACATCCCGCGCACCGAACTGGGCGCCGCCGCCGTCCGGCTGCTGACCACCCTGCTCGACGGCGGCGAGGACGCCCAACGGCTCGTCGCCTGCGCCTTCCGCCCCGGCCACACCGCCGGCCCGCCGCCCGCCGCACCCCGCACGGCCCGTCAGGAGGACCACCCCATGCCCGTGACCGCGACCACCGCGACGGCTCCATCGCCGTGGCGCGCGGCTGACCAGCACGCGCCGCTGGCGGGACGGCGGTCAGTTCGGTGGTTCCGGGGTTCCGTTCAGGCCGGTCCGCAGCCCGTCGAGGAACGCGGCGAGGTCCCGGTAGCGGTGCTCCCGGCGGCCCACATAGGCCCACACCTCCGGCTCCGCCGCCTCGTCCCGCCACACCAGGTAGGCGATGTCGCGCCCGTGGACGGTGGCCTCGGCGAGCACCGACAGCCGCCCGGGCACGAACCGCATCGGCGCCGAGCCCTGCCAGCTCTCGGCCTGCGCCAGGTAGGCAGCGCGCAGCGACGGCGACCGGTGCAGCCGCGCCAGGCGGGCGGGCGAGGGAAAGCGCCACGTCATGTCGTCGATGCCGCCCGCCAGTTCGTAGCGCACGCGCAGCATCGGCGACAGCGGGCGGCCGCGCGTGCCGAGTGTCGGATAGGTCTGCGGTACGCCGCTGGGGCGGCCGATCCGCTGCCGCACCGCCGCCCGCGCCTCACCGGGCGCCATGCCCGCCGCCACCAGCACGCGGCGCGCCGCCCGGGCGCGCTCGGGGTAGCTGCCGCGCAGCGCGCCCAGGGCGGCCCGCACGCGTGTCTCCACCGACGGCGGTCCGCCGCCACGTCCTCCCCCTCGTCTCATGAGCCCCACGCTGCCACGGCCGGTGTCCCGGCGCCTGAGTACACGTACTCAGATCCGGCGGGGCCGCGCCGTCTGACGCGTTCGCACACGCACACGCGCCTGTCGTGCGGGCACCAGGACCCCGCCCCGGATCATGGCGGCGCTGGAACCGCCTTCGGCGAGAGCCCGGGGGCGGGCAGGGCGGGGGAAACTCCCCGGCACGGCGGAAACAGCCGTGCCCGCGCGCTCGGGCAGCGTCCAGGCTGCCGTGCATGACGGACATGGCGTCGTTCCGCGAGGCGGTCGCCGCCTGGGCGGCCGGTGGCTCCGGCGCCCCCGCGCGGGCGCTGGCGGCGCGGCTGCCCGTGCACACGGTGGTCCTGCTGGAGGGCCCGAGCGACGCGGCGGCGGTCGGGGCGCTGGCCCGGAGCCCGTCGCAGTCTGCAAGCAGCGGCACGTTATCAAGACCGGTTCAGCTTCGCAGGCGCCGTCTGGCCCGGGGCACGGACACCTAAGGTGGAGGGGACGACGGCGAACGGACGTGCGAGCGGGACGAAGGGGAGTGGGCGGCGTGGCCAGCGGACCAGAACGGCGGGCGTTCCCGTGGGCGTGGCTGGTGCCGAGCCTGCTGCTGCTCGGCGGAATGACCGTCTGGGCAGTCGTGCGCTACCCCAGCCTGCCCGATGAGGTCCCCCGGCACATCGGCCCCGGCGGCGTGGACGCGTGGACCGCCAAGTCCGTGCCGGCCGTGTTCCTGCCCGTCGGCATCTACGCCGTCGTGACGGTTCTCGTCGTGGCCGGCGCCGTCGCGATGGCGCGGGTGACACCGCTCGACGAGCTCCCCCCGCAGGACAACCCGTGGCAGCGGGCCGCGGCCACCATGTCCAACCGGCCCGCGACCGCCGCCGCGGCCCAGCGCATGGCCCGGGCCCTGCTGACGATGAACGCGCTGCTGGGCGCGGGGTTCCTGCCGCCGCTGTGGGTGCAGCTGCGCACGGAGCGGACCGCCGAGGTGCCGTGGTGGGCTAACGCCGCCATGCTGGTGCTGTTCCTGGCCTCCCTGGTGCCGGTCGGCGTCGCCTGGTGGCGCGACGCCTCGGCCCGGAGGAGCCGCCGCACCGCCTAGGACCCGTTTCCCCCGCGTCCCTGGGGGCGAGGTGCTGCCCGTTTTCCTGTCCCGGAAGCCTGGCGCGCGGAGGCCGGGATCGCCGCGGCGCGGCGCTACGGTGGTGGCCTTCCCCCAACACCGAGGAAAAGTATGGGTTTCCGTACCACGGGGCGCGTCACCTTTGTGGCGAGTGCCGCGCTGTGCTCCGCCTTTCTGGCACAGCCCGCGTTCGCGGCGCCAGCGCTGCCCGCGGCCACCACCGCGCCTGACCGGGAAGCGGTCGAGGCCGCGCTGGCCGAGGCCGTGGCGGCGGGGGCGCCCGGGGCCATGGCGCGGGTGGACGGACCGGACGGCTCGTTCACCGCGACGGCGGGCGAGCGTGAGCTGGGCACCGGCCAGGCGATGGACCCGGACGCGCGCTTCCGCGTCGGCAGCGTCACCAAGACATTCACCGCCGTGGTGCTGCTCCAGCTCATCGGCGAGGGCAAGGCCCGGCTGGGCGACTCCGTCAACGCGCACATCCCGGACCTGCTGCCCGACGACTCCCTCACCATCGGCCAGGTGCTGCGCCACCGCAGCGGGCTGTACGACTACAGCAACGGCATGTTCGCCCAGACCGTGCCGGGCTTCGAGGCCACGCGGGACGAGGTACTCGCTTCAGGAGCTGGCCGGCATGTCGGCCAGCCACCCGCTGACCATCGAGCCCGGGTCCGGCTACGCGTACTCGAACGCCAACGACGTGGTCGCCGGGATGCTCGTCGAGCACCTGTCGGGACAGTCGCTGGCCGAGGCGTACCAGGAGCGCATCATCGAGCCGCTGGGGCTCACCGGCACCGTCTGCGTGCACCCGGACCGGGAGATCCCGGGCAACCACATCAACGGCCACCTGACGCCGGACGAGGCCGGGGAGCCGCTGGTCGACTCGACCGAGCAGACCGCCTCCTGGGCCCAGTCGGCGGGCGCATGCTGAACATGCGGCCGGCGGACGACAGCGGCACCCGCTTCTACGGCGTCGGCCTGCGGCGGTACGACCTGTCGTGCGGCGAGTCGGTCTACGGCCACACCGGCACGATGCAGGGCTACTACACGTACGCCTTCACCACCGAGGACGGCAGCCAGAGCCTGTCGGCCATGGCCAACGCCTCTCACAACGGCACCGTCAACACCGAACCGGGCGAGACGCTTGAGGCGGCGTTCTGCGGCGAAGGGCCCGCCGTCACCGCCCGGTTCGTCCCGGCGCCGGAGGACGACCTGCCACCGCAGCTCGCCCGCCGGTAGCCCCCCGCGACCCGCCGCCGCCCGTGTGAGTCCCCCGCGCGAACGGGCGGCGGCGTCCGCATGCCGGGGCGGGCGGCGCGGCGTCAGCGCCGCTCCTGGATGCGGATCAGGTTGCCCGCGGGGTCGCGGACGGCGCAGTCGCGCACCCCGTACGGCTGGTCGGCCGGCTCCTGCACGACCTCGGCCAGGGCCTGGAGCCGCTCGAAGGTGCCGTCGAGGTCCGCCGTGGCCAGCACCAGGGAGCCGAAGGTGCCCTTGGCCATCATCTCGGCGATGGTGCGGCGCTCGGCCTCGGTCAGGCCCGGGGTCGCTTCGGGCGGGTACAGCACGACCGAGGTGTCGGGCTGGCCGGGAGGGCCGACGGTGATCCAGCGCATCCCCTGGTACCCGACGTCGTTGCGCACGTCGAAGCCGAGGGCGTCGCGGTAGAACGCCAGCGCCGCCTCAGGATCGTCCTGCGGCAGGAAACTGGAGTGAATGGTGATGTCCATGGCCCTCACGCTAGGCGCGGGCCCCGGACCGCGCTGCTCGGTTCCTGACCGGCCGCGTCACCTGCTTCGCCACGCACGGCGGCATGCCCGCCACCGCGCCCGCCTCCCGCTGCCGGTAGACGCTGGGCGGTACGCCGACCAGCTCCGTGAAACGCGTGCTGAACGTGCCGAGCGAGGAGCAGCCGACGGCGAAACACACCTCGGTCACGCTCATGTCACCACGGCGCAGCAGCGCCATGGCGCGCTCGATGCGCCGCGTCATGAGGTACGCGTACGGTGACTCGCCGTAGGCGAGGCGGAACTGGCGGCTGAGGTGCCCGGCCGACATGTGCACGCCGCGGGCGAGGGCCGCCACGTCCAGCGGCCGGGCGTACTCCCGGTCTATCCGGTCACGGACGCGGCGCAGCAGCGCCAGGTCACGCAAGCGCTGCTGGGCCTTGGGCTGGCTGGTCACGTCCATGAGGGTGCCACGGGCCACTGACAACGGGCCCCGTCAGCGGGAGACCCGCACCTCGAACGTGACGCGCGCCCAGGCCGCCGCGGCCTTGGCCGCCGAGCCCAGCGCCAGGCCCCAGGCCGCGCCGGTGACGCCGCCGAGCGCGTAGCCGCCCAGCAGCAGGGCCACCGACAGCACGGAGAACACCACCTGCACGCCCAGCGTCGCGCGCGGGCACAGCACGCGCAGCGCCAGCAGCCCGCAGGTGCCCAGCGCCATCGCCGCGTACTGGGTGCCGGTGGCCGGGAGCAGCTCGGCGGCGTGGCCCCAGGTCTCGCCGAGCACCTCCCGCCCGGCGGCATCGGGCAGCAGGGACAGCAGCAGCGCCCAGCAGGCGGCGAGCGCGGCGAGCGCCAGGCCCGTCATGGCGGCGGCGCGCGCCTTGCGGGCAGCGCCCGGCACGGCGGCCAGCTGCGGCGGCCCGAAGCCGGTGACGGCGTTGAACAGCACGCCCACCGGCCCGAACAGCGTCGTGGCGCCGCGCAGCGCGCCCACGGCCAGGGAGCTGCCCAGCACGCCGACACCGATGATGGCCGTCTGCGAGGCGGCGTTGCCGACGCCGAACTCGGCGAGGAAGCGGCGCCCGAGGTAGCGCCGCGCCAGGTAGGTGCGGGTGTCCGGCCGCCACGCGCCGGCGCCCGCGCCGCGCGTGGCGTACGCGAGCAGCGCGGCGCCCAGCAGCAGCGCGGGCAGCGCCGACAGGCCCCACGCGAGCACCATGCGCCCCGGACCCGCGCCCGCGGGCTGGGCGGCGAGCACCGGCACGGTCACGGCCAGCCGCAGCGTGTCGGTGGCGAGGGCCAGCCCGGGGCGGCGCAGCAGCGAGAAGGCGTAGCGCAGCCCGTCCTGGGTCAGCAGCACCGGCAGCACCGCGCCGAGCGCGCCGGTGGCCGCGGACAGCGGGGCGGTGGCGGCCAGCAGCACCCCGGCGGCGGCCGACGCGGCGAGGGTGAAGACAGCGGCGGCGCGGCAGTGGCGGCGCGGCTCGTCGCCGGGGCCGCCGCGCAGCACCAGCGCCTGCCCGATGAACGCGGTGAACGCGCCGAGCAGCAGCGTGAAGACGGCGTAGGCGATGGCGAACGAGGCGAAGTCGCCCGCCGGGACCTGGCGGGCGGTGACCACGACGACCGCGATGTTGGTGAGGGCGGCGGCGCCCTGGTCGGCGGCGGAGGTGAGGACGTGCGAAGGGGGTCGTATCACGGGGTGCTTGTCACCGTCAGAGGAAGCGGAGCGGACTGGTCCAGTTGTGGATGTGCACAGATGAGATCAGACGGAACGGCAGAAGGGAACAGGTGAGGCGGCGGGCGGCTACCGGGGCGGCCGGCGGTCATCCAGCTCGGAGGGGTCAAGGATGCGCAGGCCCAGCGTGTCCTGTCCGGCGGCGTCCTGACGGTCCGCCGGGGGCAGGGCCGCCGGGCGGCTGCGCCGCGCCTGGGGCGGCACGGCCGGCCGCTGCCCGGCGTCACCGGCGCCGTCCCGGTGACCGCCGCCGGCCCCGCCGGCACCGTCAGCGCCATCGCCGCCGTCAGTGCCGTCCGGCCCGTCCCAGCGGTCCCGGCCGGTGCCGCCGCCCCACGAGTGCAGCACGGCACCGAGGAGCACACCGCCGGCGCCCACGACCAGTTCCCTTATACGGGCGAGGTCCTCCCGCCGCACCTGGCTCGGGTCGCAGACCACCAGCACGCCGTCCACCCGGTCGGTCAGCGCGATGGCGTCGGCGTAGGACAGCACGGCGGGGGCGAGGACGACGACGACGGCGTTCCTGGCCTCGGCGTGGTTGATCAGCTCCGTGGCCGCCGGCGAGGTCAGGGCGCGCGGCACGTTCCGCACGCGCCGCCCCGGCACCAGATCGAACGTGCCGGAGTCCCCCGCGTCGATGGGCACCGGGGTGCCGGGCCAGCCGCCGGCGTGGCCGCCCGGGCCCCCGGCCGCCCACGCCGGCGGGCGGACGCCGTCGGCGTGGCGGAGCTGGTCGCTGAGGCTGGGGGTGCGCAGGTCGGCCTCGACCAGCAGGGCGTCCTTGCCCATCTCGGCGAACGCGGCGGTGAGGTTGACAGCGGCGGCCAGCGGCGTCTCGATGGAGCCGCGCGGCGCGACGACCAGCAGCTTGCGGCGGCGCGCGAACCCCTCGTCGTAGGCGAGGCGGAACGCCACCGAGCGGTACTCCTCGGCCAGCCGCCCCTCCGCCAGCAGCTGCCCCGGCTGGCCGCGCCCGGTGCGGGGCAGCACGCCGAGCACGGGCGCGCGCAGCGCGCGGGTGACGTCGCCCGGGGTGCGGACCGTGGGGTCGAAGACCAGACGCACCCAGGCGGCGAGCAGGCCGAGCGCGATGCCGACGACGTAGCCCAGGCCCAGCAGCAGCGGCAGCCCGGGTCCGGAAGGGCTGGCGGGCGGCAGCGCCTCGGTGATGACGCGGCCGCCGGTGGTGTCGAGCGCGGTCAGGCTGGCGATGCTGGCGTTGATCTCGGAGATGTGCCCGGTGACGGTGGACAGGTCGGCGAGCGCGCTGTCGTAGGCGGCGCTGCCCTCGGCGAGGCCGCTCAGCTCGGCCTGGATCTCCTCGCGGCGGGTCAGCAGCGGCTCGCGCTGCGCCCGCAGCGACGCCACGGACGCCTCGATGATCTCGTCGGCCTCGGCCTGCCGGTTGTCCAGGTACGCCTGCGCGAAGGCGTTGGCGCGCTCGGCGGCGGTGCCGGGGTCGTTCGCCGTGTAGGAGAACCGCAGCACGCGGGTGTTGGGCGGGTTGGTGACGGACAGCCCGCTGGCCAGGGTGCGGGCGGCGCCGGGTTCGCCGAGGATCTCGGCGGCGCGCCGGGCGACCGTGTCGCTGGCGGCGGTGCGGCGCTCGGAGCCCATGGCGATGTCGTCGACCGCGCCGCTGTCGGTGAACGGGTCGGCGGTGGGCTGCCGGACGGTCAGCTCGGCGGTGGCGCGGTAGGTGTCGTCGGTGGCCAGCCCGAGCCAGGCGCCGCCGGCCAGGCCCAGCAGGATGCCGCAGACGATGAGCATCCGGTACCGCAGCAGTTGCCGGAACTGGTCGCGCAGCGCGTCGGGTTCGTCGTAGCCGCCGGTGGGTCCCGCCTGGCTGGTGTCCGTCATCGCGCACCGCCCGCGCCCGCTCCGGCCGGGGTGTGCGCCCCGTCGCGCGGCCCGCCGAGCGCCTCGTCGAGCAGGGCGCTGACGCGGGCGAGGCCCTCTTCGCGGGTCAGGTTCCCCCGGGCGTACGCCCTGCCGCGCGCGGCGAGTCTGGCGGCGGCGCGCGGGTCGGCGGCCAGGCCGCGGGCGGCGGCGGCCAGCGCGGCGGGGTCCTCGGGCGGCACCAGGCGCCCGGCGCCCGAGCGGCGGATCTCCTCGGCGGTCCCGCCGCCCGCGGCGACGGCGGCGAGGACGGGCCGCCCGGCGGCGAAGTAGGAGGTGAGCTTGGACGGCACGCTCATGTCCAGCACGGAGGCGCGCTGGGTGACCAGCAGGATGTCGGCGGCGGCCAGCACGCCGGGGAACTCCTCGTTGGGCACGGGCGGCAGCAGCTCAGCGTTGGGCACGTCCCGGGCGAGTGCGGCCAGGTGCGGCCGCTGGCTGCCGTCGCCCATGAGCACGACCCGCAGCTCCGGCGCGAGGCGGGCGGCGGCGATGGCCGTCTCCAGGCCCTGCTTGAGGCCCATGGTGCCCGCGTGCAGCACGACGGTCTGGCCGCTGCGCCAGCCCAGCCGGGCCCGGACCGCGGCGCGGTCCGGCTCGTGCCCGGACGGGGCGGGGATGTGGGTCCAGTTGGGGACCAGGCGGACCCGGTCATCGGGCACGCCCAGCGCCCGCACCCGGGGGCGGAAGCTGTCGTGGATGACGCCGACGAGGCGGGCCTCGCGCAGCACACGCCGCTCGATGCGGGCCGCGGCCGAGGCCGCCCGCCCGCCGCCGCGCATGCCGCTCTGCGCGGCGGCGGCGCCCATGAGGTCCTGGATGACCGGCACGAACGGCACGCCGTAGCGGCGGGCCAGGCGGGCCGCCAGCACCCCGCCGGCGAGGCTGGGCACCTGCGCCACCACGGCGTGCGGTGGTGCGATGCGCGGCGGGGCCAGCAGCCCGTGCCCGAGGATGGTCGCCTCGTACAGGGCGCGGCGGGCGGCGCTCTGCCGGGCGGGCACGGCGTGGCGGCGGCGGTGGATGAGGACGCCCTCGCGTTCGTCCACGGTGCGCCAGGTGCGGCGGTAGGCGGGGTCGGTGCGCCAGGCCGGGTAGTGCGGCATGCCCGCCAGGACGTGCACCTCGGCGCCGCGGTCCTGCGCCCAGTGCTCGGCGATCTGCGTCGCGTAGGGGCCGATTCCCGCGTGCTCGGGCGCGTAGTTGGTCGAGACCAGCAGCAGCCGCTCACCGCTCACAGTGGCACTCCTCCCACGGTCCGCCCGCGTCCGGTCGCGGTACGTGCGCAGCCTATCGCCTGGCCGCACCTCCCCTGCGCGAGTTTGCCTCTCTTGAGCGGGAGTTGGGGATATCCTCGGCAGGACTGCTGGCGGGATCGTGGGGGTGGCCGCATGCCAGAGGTGGTGGGGTACGCGCCGGGTGTGTATGACTTGTTCCACGTCGGGCATCTGAACGTGTTACGCCAGGCGCGGGCCCGCTGCGACCGGCTGGTGGCCGGGGTGGTCTCGGATGAGATGGCGCTGCTGGCCAAGGGCAGGCCGCCGGTGGTCCCGCTGCTGGAGCGGGTCGAGATCGTCCGCAGCGTGCGGTACGTGGACGACGTGCACGTCGAGACGGTGCCGGACAAGCTGGTGGCCTGGCGCCAGGTCGGGTTCGACGTGCTGTTCAAGGGCGACGACTGGCGCGGCACGCCCAAGGGCGAGAAGCTGGAGCGGGACTTCGCCGCCGTAGGCGTGCGCGTGGTGTACTTCCCGTACACGACGCGCACCTCAAGTACTCAGCTGCGGGCGGCGCTTGAGGCGCTGACGGCGGACAGCTCGCGGAACCACTTGACCAGGAACGCCCCGCAGAACAGCACGTAGGCCGCGCACAGCGCCGTGTACGCGGCGCGGAAGGCCGCGGGGCTGCCCAGCAGCAGGAAGACGGCGCAGAGCACCCCGTAGTCCACGGGCAGCAGCGCGGCGGCGCGCAGCCGGGAGGGCGGCGGGCCGGGCGCGGCGGGCGGCGCGGCCCGGGACGCGGCGCGCTTGAGCTGGTCGGTCAGCAGCCCGCCGCAGAAGATGACGAGCGCGGCGAGCTGGAACAGCAGCGGCACCAGCAGCCAGCCGCGCGGCGCGTCGGTGAAGCGGTAGGCGGAGATCAGCACGACGGCGTGGAGCGCGGTCACCTTGGCGCAGTCCACGATGTGGTCCAGCCACTCCCCCGCCGGCCCGGCCGTGCCCCGCAGCCGCGCCAGCTGGCCGTCGGCGGAGTCCAGGGCGAAGCCGAGGACGAGCGCCGCGTAGACCGCCAGGCCCAGCGGCCAGGACGGCTCGGCCAGGGCGACGGCGGCCAGGCCGGCGCCGCTGCACAGCGCGCTGGCGGCGGTGACGTGGTGGGCGCTGAGCCCGGCGCGGCAGGCCGCCGCCGCGAGCACCCGGCCCAGTGGCCGGTTGACGTAACGTGAGTACAGCGAAACGCCCTTGGACGTCTTCTGCGCCTCGCGCAGCCTCGCCAGCGCGGCCCCGAAGGTCATGGCGGGCATCATCCCACGCGCGGCCCGTTTCGTGACACGGATACGATGCCTGGGCCAAAGGCGGCACCGCCTGCCGTGAGACGGACCGCGGCACCAACTGCGCAAGCAGACTGCGACACCAAACTGCGACACCATGGGGAGGGCCCACGATGCGGGTGCGAGCACGGGCGGCGAAGGCCGTGGCGGGGGCGGCGGGAGCCCTGGCCATGGCAGCGTCCCTGTCGGGCTGCATCACCGTGCACGGGGAGACCGCCGTGGTCCCGGCGGCCTCCCAGTCCGGGGCGGAGCGGGCGGTCCAGCGCTACCTGGACACCATGAACGAGGTGTCGGTGTCGTTCGACGCCGAGCAGGTCGGCCCCACGATGACGGGCCCGCTGGCGGAGATCACCGAGGCTTCGCTGACCGCCCTGCACGGGATCAACCCGGACGGCAACCCCGACCCCGAAGCAGCCACCGTGGAGTTCACCCGCACGGAGGTGTTCATCCCGGAGCAGGCGGGGTGGCCGAAGTTCTTCGTCGCCGAGGTCACGCTGTCCGACGACGACGGCGGCGCGCACTGGCTGCTGGTCTTCACGCGCAACAGCATCGACGAGCGCTGGAAGGCCGCCTACCGCGCGATTCTCCCGCCGGACGAGGTGCCCGAGCTTGAGGTCGACGACAACGGCTACCTGGTCGACATCCCGCTCGACGACGGCGCGGCCGGCCTGGCGGTGCCGCCCGCCGAGCTGAGCACCGCATACGCGGGCACGCTGGACGGGGACGGCGCGCTCAACGGCGACGGGTATCTCCAGAGCGGTGAGGGCCCGTTCGCCAGCGGCCCCTACACGGACCAGCTGCTCGCGGAGCGGGAGACCGAGCCCGCCCCGGAGGAGGACTGGCAGTACCGCGACTGGGCGGCCAACGAGCCGGAGCACGCGCCGGTGGCGATGCGCACGGCCGACGGCTCGGCGCTGGTGTTCTTCACCTCGCACCACAGCGACCGGCAGACGGTGGCGCCCGGCCACACGCCGTCCGTGAGCGAAGAGGTCGAGCAGCTGATGGAGGGCGAGGCCCGGACGTCGGTGACGCGGACGTGGCTGTCGATGCAGCTGGCGCTGGTGCCCGCCGAGGGCGAGGGCGACGTGGAGATCCTGCGGCGCCACCCGGGCATCATCGAGGCCCGCGGCGAGTAGCGCCGGGCCGCACCGCGGCGGGCGGCGCGGGGTGCGGCCCGGCGGGCAAAGGCTCAGGGCGTGGGCCAGCCCGCCGCCTCCCGCTCCGCCTCGGCGCGGGCCTCCGCGGCGGCGGTCTCAGCGCAGGCGTCGGTCAGCGCCTCCAGCAGCGTCAGCGGCTCGGGCAGCGGCAGTTCGGGGCCGCGCAGCCAGCTGATGGTGCCGCCCGCCGTGACCCGGGACGGCGGCAGCAGCACGTAGCTGCCGCGGCAGTGCCAGCGCAGCCCGGGGTGCTCGTCCATCGTCTCGGGATGGCAGTCGAGCTCGCACGGCCACCACTCGTCCTCGTCCTCGGGCGTGCCGCGGGTGGTGGTGAAGAACAGGATGCGGTCGGGGTCGGCCATCGCGACCGGGCCGGTCGCCACGCCCTCGGCGGCGAGGCGTTCCAGGGCGGCGCACCCGGCGCTGGCGGGCACGTCCAGCACGTCGTGGGTGCGGCCGGTGGCGGTGATGAAGTTCGCCTCCGGCTCGGCCCGGGCCCAGCGCAGGATCTGCTCGGGGTCGGTGGTGGCCTGGGTCTGCCATGCCAGGGAGACGGGGTGGCGCGCGGGCGTGGGACAGCCGATCCGCTCGCAGGAGCAGCCGTAGCCGCGGGGCCGCGCGGCGGGGGCGAGCGGGAAGCCCGCCTGTGCGGCGGCGAGCAGCATGTCCTCACGGGCGCGCGCGGCGGCGGCTGACGCGGCGGCGCTCCTGGCACTCCGCCGGAGCCAGCGAGGGAGTCTGCTCTCACGTGCCATGGGCCATCTACCGCCTCACTTTCCGTCCGCCGTCCCACAGGCGCAGCGCCTGGAGTCCGTCGTTTATTCCGGCCATACTGCCTCGCCGTCCCGGCGGATGGGTAATCGGGGCACACTGGGCGCACGGCGATTTCCCGCGGGTTGCCGGAAATCGCCCGCTCATTCCCGTACGCCGACGAAGGAGTCCTGGTTGTACGCGCCTCGCCGTTACCTGATGTGTCCGCCCGAGTATTTCCGGGTGACGTACTCGATCAATCCGTGGATGGATCCCGGCAAACCGGTGGACGTGCGCCTCGCGCTGGCGCAGTGGGAGCAGCTGGCGGAGCGGTACCGCGCGCTCGGCCATACGGTGCACGAGCTGACGCCCCGGCCGGAGCTTCCCGATCTGGTGTTTGCCGCCAACGGTGCGCTGGCGCTCGGCGGGCGGGTGCTCGGCGCGCGGTTCGCGCACCCGCAGCGGTACGGCGAGGCGGCGGTGCACCGGGAGTGGCACCTGGCGCACGGCTGCCGGGAGTTCCGGGAGCCGGAGCACGTCAACGAGGGCGAGGGCGACTTCGCGGTCACCGCCTCCTGCCTGCTGGCGGGGCGCGGCTTCCGCAGCAGCCCGCTGTCGCACCCGGAGGCGCAGGAGTTCTTCGGGCGCCCGGTCATCGGCCTGGACCTGGTCGATCCGCGCTTCTACCACCTGGACACGGCGCTGTGCGTGCTGGACGACGCGCGCGACGACGCGGTGATGTACTACCCGGACGCGTTCTCGCCGGGCAGCCAGGCGGTGCTGGCGCGGCTGTTCCCGGACGCGGTCCTCGCCGACGAGGCGGACGCGCGGGCGCTCGGCCTGAACGCGGTGTCGGACGGGCACCACGTGGTGCTGCCGCAGGCGGCGCAGGGGCTGGCGGCGCGGCTGCGGGAGCGGGGGTACGAGCCGGTGCCGGTGGACCTGACTGAGCTGCTCAAAGGCGGCGGCAGCGTCAAGTGCGTCACCGCCGAGCTGCGTTGAGCGCACCGGCGGGGCGGAGCCGGGAGGACGGACCGGCCCGGCCGCAATTTCTTGCGGATCTTCCGCCCGGGACGGACGCCGCGGATCCCGGTAAGACACCGGAACCGCGTGCGTCCTGAGCGTTTACATGCACGCGACACCTCAGTAGCATGCCCGCAAGTTTCTGCAACATCTTGCAGAACGGAACGGGCCGCTGGCGCGTGTGGCCGTCGCTCGGACCAACCGAAGGAGCCGTTGTGCGCAGGCACAGTCCCAGGCACAGTCACCCTCACCGCACCCCGCGCACCCGCCGCGCCGTGCGGCGGGCCGCCCGGTCCGCCCTCGCCCCGCTCGCCGCCGCCGGGGTCCTCGCCGCGCTGCTGCCGTCCGGCGGTGCCGCCGCCGCGCCCGCCGCCCGCGCGGCCGGCGGCGACGTGATCGCCAACCTCTGGTCGTGGAACTGGGACTCGGTCGCCGCCGAGTGCACCGACGTGCTCGGCCCGGCCGGCTACGGCGCCGTCTGGGTCGCGCCGCCGGCCGAGTCACTCGCCCACCCCGACGGCGCCTGGTGGGACATCTACCAGCCCTACAGCTACGAGCTGAACAGCCGCTTCGGCACCCGCGAGGACTTCGCCGCCATGACCCAGGCATGCGCCGACGCCGGCGTGGCGGTCTACACCGACGTCGTCATCAACCACACCGCCGCGCAGACCGGCACCGGCTACGGCGGCACCCAGCTCACCGACAAGTACGAGCACGCCGAGTACTCCCGCGCCGACTACAACGTGGACGTGTGCGACCGGGAGATCAGCAACTACGACGACACATGGGAGGTGCAGAACTGCGAGCTGCTGGGCCTGCCCGACCTGAAGACCGGCAGCGAAACCGTCAGGAACCGCATCACCGCCTACCTCAACGACCAGATCGCGCTGGGCGTCTCCGGCTTCCGCGTGGACGCCGCCAAGCACATCCCGGCCGAGGACCTCGCCGCCATCGTCAGCGGCCTCAACCCCACGGCCGACGGCTCCGCGCCGTTCGTGTTCTTCGAGGTCTTCCCCGGCACCACGCCCACGCCCGACGAGTACTTCGGCAGCGGCAGGGTGCTCGACTTCGGCTTCGGCGACCAGCTCACGTCGGCCTTCCGCAGCGACATCGCCCAGCTTGAGAGCTTCGGCGACGGGCTGCTGCCCGCCGAAGACTCGGTGTCGTTCGTCACCAACCACGACACCGAGCGGGACGGCCGCCACCTGAGCTACCGGGACGGCGACACGGCCGTGCTGGCCAACGTCTTCCAGCTCGGCTGGGACCACGGCGCGCCCGTCACGGTCTACTCCGGCTTCACCTACCGCGGCAACGACGACGGGCCGCCCTCGGACGCCAGCGGCTACGTGACCGGCACCGACTGCGGCAACGGCTGGTACTGCCTGGACCGCGACCCGCGGATCACCGGCATGGTCCAGTGGCGGGCCGCCGTCGGCGACGCCGAGGTCACCCGCTTCCAGTCCCCGCAGAGCAACGTCATCGGGTTCGCCCGCGGCGAGGGCTTCCTGGCGATCAACAACAGCGACGCCGCCGCCACGGCCTCCTTCTCCACCGGCCTGCCCGACGGCACCTACTGCGACCTGCTCAGCGGCTGCGCCAGCGAGATCACGGTCACGGGCGGCCAGGCGACGCTCAGCCTCCCCGCGAAGTCGGCCCTCGCCTTCCACGCCACCGCCGGAATCGCCGGGATGACCGCCGGGACGTGACCTTCGCGCCCTGTCAGCCTCACCGGCCCGCCCGCCCGGCACGCCACGGGCGGGCGGGCCGCACCGCGCCCCCCGGAAGCCGCGTGCACGCCCGGGTGCGAACCGGCCAGTACTGACTATCGTGAACCGCTGCGTATTCAACTCACCGCCGCGCCGCTCACCGTGCTCACCGGGCGCGCAGCGGCCACGGGGGCAAGGGAGCAACGGTGCACGGGACTGGTCGCGCGTGGGCGGTCTGACGGACGAGGGAGCGGCCCCGTCCCCCGCCCCGGCAGGCGCGCCAGCGCCGGCGGACGGGACGTCCGACGCGGCGCTGCTGGAACGCACGCGCCAGGGCGACGAATCGGCCTTCGGCGAGCTGTACCTGCGCCACGCCGAGCCAGTATGGCGGCACGCCCAGCTGTGCTGCCGCGACCGGGCGACGGCCGACGACCTGACCGCTGAGGTGTTCGCCAGGACCCTGCGGATCGTCCGGCAGGGCGGCGGCCCCCGCGCGTCGGTCCGCGCCTACCTGCTGACCATGGTGCGGCGCGAGGCCGCGCTGCGGGGCGCGGCGGAACACCGCGAACACCCCGTCGCGGAACCGGACCGCGTGCCGGTGTGGCCGTACGAACCTGCCACCGAGACCCAGGCGATGCGCCAGGCCGACCGGTCGATAGTCATCCGCGCCTTCCGCAGCCTGCCCGAGCGGTGGCAGACCGTGCTGTGGCTGGCCACGGTCGAGGCGCAGCCGATACGCCAGGTCGCCGCGGTGCTCGGGCTGACGGTCAACGCCACCTCCGTGCTGGCCTTCCGCGCGCGCGAAGGGCTGCGCGAGGCGTACCTCCAGGCGCACGTCAGCGAATCGCTGCTGGCCGGGCGGGACGGGTGCCGCCAGTACGCCAGCCAGCTGGGCACGTTCACCCGCAAGGGACGGCGGCGGGCGTTCCGCGGGCTGCGGCAGCACCTCGCCTGCTGCGACCGCTGCCGCGCCGCCTCGCTCGAACTGGCCGAGCTGGACACGACGCTGCGCGGGCTGCTGCCGGCGGCGCTGCTGGGGACGCCCGCGGCGGCCGAGCTGCTCAGCGCGGCGGCGGGGACGGCGACCGCGTCGGCCACCGCGTCGGCCACCGCAGCGGCGACCGCGACCGGCGTCGCCGGGTCCGCCGGTGTGGCCGGGTCCGCGGGCGCGCTGGGCAAGGTGGCCGTCTCGCTCACGCTGGCCGTCGCGGCGGGCGGCCTGGTCGCCGACGCGCCGCCGGCGCACGTGCCCCAGCCGCGCGCCGGGCAGGAGGCCCTGCCGCCGCTGTGGGGGAACCCGGACCTGAGCGGCGCCGCGGACGGCGGCAGCCAGCAGGCCCGCCGGGTGGACGGCACCGGTGACGGCGCCGGCAGCGAAGACGACGGCCCAGACGACGGCGACCGCGACAACGGGGCCGGCGAACGCGAGCCGTCCAGCGGGCCCTCCGCCCCGGCGGAGCCATCCTGCGACACGGAATGCGGCAGCGACGACACCCCGGCCGGTACCGGCCGGCCGTCGTCCGGCGCTTCAGCCGGCTCACCCGCCGGCGCGGACCGGTCCGCCAGCGGCAACGCCGGAAGCACCGGCCGGAACGGGAACGCGACCAGCGGCACCGCCGGGGAGACTCCCCCGGCATCCGGCGCCCCGGCGCGGACCGGTCCGCCGGACGGCGTGCCCGGCCGCGACCGCGGCGACAGCGACGACCGCGACGACGGAGAAGACGGGGAAGACGGAGAAGACGGAAAGCACCAGGACGGCGAGGACAGCGGCGACCACGCCGGAAACCCCGGCGAAGACGGCGACGAGGACGCCGATGAGGAAGCCGGCGGGGACGGCAGCGACGACACCGTCCCGGGCACCGCCCGCTGACCGCACCGCGCCCGCCGTTCACCGCCCTGGCCCACACCCCGTGCGGTCCGTCCGGGGCCGGGCCTCGGCACGCCCGGCGTCATCACCGCATTCGCGGGGCCCGGCGCAGCACTGTTCTTCCCGGCCCTGGGTACTCCGGGGAGCCACCGATCGTAAGGAGGCTGCGATGGCGCAGACACACGGCGGAGCGATGGACACCGACGACGTAGTGGTGCTTCTCAAGCAGCAGCACCAGCAGATCAAGAGTCTGTTCGCGCGGGTGGAGTCCGGCACCGGCGACGAGCGCCGCGGCGCCTTCCGCGACCTGGTGCGGCTGCTCGCGGTGCACGAGACCGCCGAGGAGGAGGTCGTCCACCCGGCGGCGCGCAAGGCGTTCGAGGGCGGCGAACAGGTCGTCGGCGACCGGCTGCGCGAGGAGCGGGAGGCGAAGGAGCTGCTGCGCGACCTGGACCGCATGGACCCTGATGACCCGGACTTCATGCCGAAGCTGCGGTCGCTGCGCCAGGCCGTGCTCGCGCACGCCGAGGCCGAGGAACAGTACGAGTTCCCCCAGCTGAACGAGCACACCGACCCGGCCCGGCTGGCCCGGATGGCCAAGGCGGTCCGGGCGGCCGAAGCGGCGGCGCCGACCCACCCGCACCCCGGCATGGAGAGCAGGGCGGCGAACCTGGCGGCCGGCCCGTTCGCGGCGGTCGCCGACCGCGTCCGCGACGCGCTCGGCCGCTCCTGAGAGCGGCCCGGCACCGTCCCGCCCCGGCGGCCGTGCGGGCCGCCGGGGCGGGCGCGGTTCACGCGGCCCCGTCCAGCAGCGCGCGGTGCTCGGCGCGCAGCTCAAGCGCGACGCCCGCCACCGCCTCGTCCAGCTGCTCGGGACGGCTGACCCCCACGATCGGGGTGAGGGAGGGGTCGCCGCCGGTCAGCCAGGCCAGCACGATTTGGTTGCGGGTGGCCCCAGCTCGGCCGCGACCTTGCCGAGCGCGGCCAGCCGCCGCTCGTTCCCCCGGTGCTCGTACGCCTCCGGCGGCCTTCGGCCGGCGCGGGTGCAGGCGCCGCTCAGCAGCGGCGTGTACACCCACGGCTGGCGGGCGCGCTCCACCCGCCACAGCGGACGGCGGGAGACGCCGAGCCGGACGGCGGTGCCCTCCTGCTCCAGCTCGGCGATGGCCCGCACCGTCTCCTCCAGGGGAACGCGGCGGTCCTCCCCGTGCGCCCCGTACACGTCGGTCCGGTCGGTGCCCAGCCGCCGCAGACTGCCGCGCGCGGCGGCCCTGACCGCGGGGGCCGACAGGCCCAGCCGGTTGCCGGGCCACTCCCCGGTGTCCCCGGCTCCAGCCCTGCCTTGGTGCTGAGCACCACCCGGTCGCGCACGCCGGGACGCCGCTTCAGCCACCGCCCGATGACGGTTTCGCTCTGCCCGCCGTGCCCGCTGGCGTCGGACCAGAAGGTGTAGCAGTCGGCGGTGTCGATCAACGTGCCCCGCTTCGGTGAAGCGGTCCAGCAGGCGGAAGGAGTCCGCCTCGTCCACCCTGTCCCGGAGTACCTCGTGCCCAGCGCGAAATTGACTGCGGCCATGGCCGCTCCCTTGGCTGATGTGGTCGGGTCGCTGGCCAGCATGGGAGCTGGACCGCACTCCAGCGCAGGCCTGGCCGGTGCGGCGGCCCGTCAGGCGCGGGTGCGGTGGAGCAGCCACAGGAAGTACGGGGTGCCGATGACGGCGGTGAGCAGCCCGGCGGGCAGCTGTTCGGGGGCGATGGCCGTCCGGCCGAGGAGGTCGGCCCCCAGCACGGTGAGGCCGCCGAGGAGGGCGGCGACCGGCACGACCCAGCGGTGGCGCCGTCCCAGCAGGGCGCGGGCGGCGTGCGGGGCGACCAGGCCGGCGAAGCTGATCATGCCGATGGCGGCGACGGCGGTGCCGGTCAGCACCACGGCGCAGGCGAGCAGCCCCAGCCGGGCCCGGGGCACGTGCAGGCCCAGCACGCGCGGGGTGTCCTCGTCGACGGACAGCAGGTCCAGGCGGCGGTGGCCCAGCCACACCAGCGGCACCACCAGCAGGCAGGCCAGGCCCAGCGGCAGCAGGTGCTCGTAGGAGCGGCCGTACGTCGAACCCGACAGCCACGTCAGGGCCTTGGCCGCGTTGAACGGGTCGGTCACCGCGATCAGCACGGTCACCAGCGCCTGTGCCGCGTGGGAGACGCCGACGCCGATCAGCACCAGCCGGTCGGAGGCGAAGCCGCCGCGCGCCGCCAGCGTGAACACGATCCCCGCCGCGGCGGCGGCCCCGGCCCCGGCGGCGCCGGTCAGCGCCCAGAACCCGGCCGCCGGCAGCCAGGTGACGACCGCGACGGCCGCGACCGAGGCGCCGCCCGCCGCGCCGACCAGGCTGGGGTCGGCCAGCGGGTTGCGGGTGACCGCCTGGATCGCCACGCCGGCGACGGCGAGCGCGATCCCGGCCAGCAGCGCGGCGACCAGCCGGGGGACGCGGGTGCCCATCACCGTGGACACCAGCGGCCCGGCGTCGCCGCGCGCCCACAGCAGCAGGTCGCCCAGCAGGAGCGTCCGGTCGCCGGCGAGCGCCGCGGTGACGGCGAGCGCCGCCAGCAGCGCGGCCAGCCCGGCCGCCAGCGCGGCCCGGTGGCGCACGCCGGTGCCGGGCACCTCCAGCGCCGCGGCCGCCCCGCCGATCGGCGCGGCACGCAGCCGCAGCGCCAGCACCACCATGAACGCCCCGCCCAGCAGCGACGTCACCACGCCTGTCGGCACCTGCACCGCCTGCTGCGCCCCCATCGCGGCGCGCAGCGCGACGTCCGCGCCGAGCACCACCACGGCGCCGGTCAGCGCGGCGAGCGGCACCAGGGCGCGGTGGCGGTGCAGGCCGGGCACGCGCGGCACGAGCAGCCGCATCAGGGCGGGCGCGGCGAGCCCGGCGAGACCGA
Organism: Streptomyces sp. 7-21; assembly: GCF_016741785.1. Classification (GTDB taxonomy): domain Bacteria; phylum Actinomycetota; class Actinomycetes; order Streptomycetales; family Streptomycetaceae; genus Streptomyces. The sequence goes on along the minus strand of NZ_JAERRL010000005.1, from coordinate 93,496 downwards.
GGGGGCCGGTCGCGGCGACGGCGGCGGCGGACAGCAGCACGGCGGTCAGCAGCACGGTCAGCTGGGTGCGGCGGACCGGCACGCCGAGGGCGTGCGCCTCGTCCTCGCCGAGCATCATCACGTCCAGCCGCCGCGCCAGGAGCAGCAGCAGCGCCAGGCCCGCCGCCACCAGCGGCGCCAGCATCCGCACGGTGCCCAGGCCGTTCTGGCTGAGCGAGCCTGCCGCCCAGGCGTACAGGCCGGTGCTCTCCTGCGGGTAGAGCAGGAGCAGCGAGGTGGTGACGGAGGCGAGCGCGATCGACACGGCCGTGCCGCCGAGGACGAGGCGGGCGGTGTGGTAGGCGCGCCCAGTGAGCGCGAGCACGGTGCCGGCGGCGAGCAGACCGCCCGCGAAGGCCAGGGCGACGTTCCCGGCGAACGGCAGGGTCAGGCCGCCGATGGCCGCCAGGACGAGCGCCAGGTGGGCGCCGCCGTTGACGGCGAGGGCGTCGGGCGAGGCCACCGGGTTGCGGGAGACGGATTGCAGCACGCAGCCGGCGGCGCCCAGCGCGACGCCGACGACGAGCCCGGCCGCCAGCCGCGGCAGCCGGGACTCCACGACGACGGCGGTCTCGGCGCCACCGCCGCGGCCCAGCGCCCAGGACAGCAGCTCGCCGGCGCCGACGGCGGCGGTGCCCTGGACGAGGTGGGCGGCCGCCAGCAGCACCAGGGCGGCGAGCAGCGCGCCGGCCAGCGCGGCCAGCCGCCCGGCGGCCGGGCGGCCGGAGCCGGGCGGGCCGGCTGTCCGGGCGGGGCGGGTGCGGAGCGGGACGGTGCTCATGGCGTGCTCACCCGGGTGAACGGCCCGGTCAGCGGGTGCCGCCGGTGGCGGCGTCGACGGCAGCGGCGGCGAAGTCCGTCATCGACTCGGGTCCGCCGAACATCCAGATGGAGTCCGGGAGCCGCACGGCGTCCTGGGAGAACGGCAGGGAGTTCCACACGTCGTTGCCGGCCAGGGTGTCGGCGTAGGGGTCGGCTTCGCCGCGGCCGGCGATGTACCAGAAGGCGGTGTCGTCCGGCAGCCCGGTCAGGCCCTCGACGTCGGTCTGCGCCAGCCCGTAGACCGGGTCGTACTCCAGGTCCCGCAGCTCGTTCCAGGCGCAGGTGAAGCCGAGTTCGGAGAGGACGGCGCCGGTGAGCGAGCCCTCGCCGTGGGGGCGGACCGTGACGGCCCCGCCGGTCACCCAGGCGTCGCCGAAGGCCACGGGCGTGCCGTCCGCGCCGGCGTCGGCGACGGCCTCGCGGCCCTCGGCCAGGGCGTCGTCGAACTCCTGCCGCAGCTCGCGGGCGCGGTCCTCGGTGCCGGTGGCGCGGGCGACCAGGTCCACGTTGTCGAACATGGTGCCGATGGGGTCCTCGGTGTCGCCGCCGGGCACGACGATGACGGGGATGGTCCGCTCGATCTGCTCGATGGCACCGTCGACGAGCTGGTCGGTGACGAAGAGCGCGTCGAGGTCGAGCGTGGCGAGGGTGTCGATGCTCGGCTCGCCGCGGGTGCCGATGTCGGTGGCGGAGCCGTCGAGTTCGACGGCGCTGTTCCACTGCTCGAAGCCGTCGATGTCGGAGACGCCGACGGGCTGCACGCCGAGCGACACCAGGTACTCGATGACGTTCCATTCGGTGCCCGCGACGCGGACGGCGGGGCCGTCGAGCGTGATCTCCTTGCCGCGGGCGTCGGTGAGCGTGATCTCCTCGCCGGAGCCGCCCGCGCCGCCGGACCGCTCGTCGCCGGCGGGGTCTTCCGTGGTGCCGCAGGCGGTGAGGGCGGCGGCGAGGGTGAGGCAGGCGAGCACGGTGGCGCGAGTGGATCGCACGGGGGTTCCTTTCGGGGTGTGCCGGGTCAGCGGGTGGTGAGGCGGCGGTGGTGCCGCGCGCGGGCCCGGGTGTGGAGCAGGCCGGAGTCCGGGTCACGGTGCACGTCGACCTGGATGCCGTAGGCGGAGCTGAGGAGTTCGGGGGTCATGACCTCGGCCGGGGGTCCGGCGGCGGCGACCCGGCCGCCGACCAGCAGGACCACCTCGTCGGCGATGGCGGCGGCCTGGTCGAGGTCGTGCAGGACGAGGCCGGCGGCGATGCCGTCGCGGTCGGCCAGGTCCCGCACGATGTCGAGGAGTTCGACCTGGTAGCGCAGGTCGAGGAAGGTCGTCGGCTCGTCCAGCAGCAGCAGCGGCGTGTCCTGGGCGAGGCAGCTGGCCAGCCAGACGCGCTGGAGCTGCCCGCCGGACAGGCCGTCAACGGGGCGGGTGGCGAGGGCGGTGACGCCGGTCAGCGCCATGGCGCGCTCGACGATGGCGGGGCCCTCCGGGTCGCGGCCGCCCCAGCGCGGCTGGTGCGGGTGGCGGCCGTAGGCGACGACCTCGCGCACGGTGACACCGCCGGGGGTGGGCCGGTGCTGCGACAGCAGCGTGACGCGGCGGGCGAGTTCGCGCGGCGGCAGGTCGCTCACGCGGGCGCCGTCGGGGAAACCGATCCGGCCTTTCATCGCGGGGTGGAGCGCCGCCATGGTGCGCAGCAGCGTCGACTTGCCGCTGCCGTTGGGCCCGATGAGCACGGTCACCCGGCCGCCGGTCAGGCGGACCGAGGCGTCGTGCACGACGGGCGTGCCCCGGTATCCGGCGCTGACGCCGTCAGCTCGCAGCGCCGCGCCGCCGGGCCGGTTGTCCGCGTTCCCGAGTCTCACAGCCACCGGACTAAGGTAAGGCATACCTAACCTCGACAGTCACCGGGCTTTACCGAGATGTAACGAAAGCCTCCCCTGCCCTGTTCACCCCGCACCGCCACCACTCCCCCCTTCCTACCCCTCCCGCCCCTCCTGCCCCTCCCAACCTTCTCGCCCCTCTCATCCCTCTCATCCCTCTCCCCCGCCCAGCCCGTTTCGCCCCGGCATGCGGGGCACCTGCGGGCGCGCGACGATGGACCCCAGGGACGACACGAGGCCTAGCGAGGGAGAGCAGCCATGGCGCAGACGTGGAACGTGCGGATCGCCATCGACGTCTTCGACCGGACGACCCGGGCCGAGGCACGGCTGGAGGACCGGCCCGACTCGGTCCTGGTGGGCGAGGGATCGGCCCGCGCCAATCCGACCGACGAGAACGTGCCGGACATCGGCCGCGAGCTCGCCGCGGCCCGCGCACTCTCGGACCTGTCGCACCAGCTGATCCACGAGACGGTGCAGGACATCGAGTCCCACACCCACCAGCGGGTGACCCGCCTGAAGGTGTGAGCCGCCGGCGGGGCCACCCGGACCACCCCAGCCGCCCCGCCCGTCACCGCCGCACCACCGCTTCCGGCGGCCGGCCGAGCCGGCCGCCGCTTCGCGCGCGCCCGGCCCCCCGCGCCCGCCTGTCGGCTCAAAAACGGCGCATCGCGACGCGTTTCGGACTCACTGCTCGCGCGATGTGAGCGATAGCGTCCAGAGCGCAACCATTCATCAGATCGTCACGGGCATGACGAGTACGCGTCAGCACCGTGACGGTCTCGTCGGATGCGCTGGGCAGCATGACGCAGACCTCGTCCCCCACTGACCGGCTCCGGGCGGCCGCGCGCCTTCTGGACCGCCGCCGGTTCCTGACCGTCACCTCGGCCGCGGCGGCGATCGCCTTCGCGACCGGACTCCCCCGCCAGGCCAGCGCCGCGACCCGGCCCCGCGCCAGGGCCGCCGCCGAGGCCATCAGCAGCGACCCGTTCACCCTGGGCGTGGCCTCGGGCGACCCGCTCCCCGACTCCGTCGCCCTGTGGACCCGCCTCGCCCCCTCCCCCTACGAGCCGGACAGCGGCATGGCGCCCGAACCGGTCGCCGTCACCTGGGAGATCGCCGAAGACGCCGGCTTCGAACGGGTCGTCGGCGCCGGAGAGACCCTGGCCGACCCCGAGTTCCACCACTCCGTGCACGTCGAGGCCACCGGCCTGTCCCCGTCGCGCACGTACTACTACCGGTTCACCACCGGCGGCTGGACCAGCCCCACCGGCCGCACCCGCACCGCCCCCGCGCCCGACGAGATGCCGCAGTCGCTGCGCTTCGCGGTGGTCTCCTGCCAGCGCTACGACCAGGGCTACTACACCGCCTACCGGCACCTGGCGGCCGAGGAGGGCATCGACGCGGTCATCCACGCCGGGGACTACCTCTACGAATACGCCGTCAACTCCGCGGGCGGGGCCCGCGGGTACACCGACACCCCGCTCCCGGACGTCTTCAACCGGGAGACGGTCACGCTGGAGGACTACCGCCTGCGCTACGCGCTGTACCACAGCGACCCGGACCTGGCGGCCGCGCACGCCGCCCACCCGTTCATCGTCACCTGGGACGACCACGAGGTGGACAACAACTACGCCGCCGGCATCTCCCAGGACAACGATCCCGTCGAGGAGTTCCTCGTCCGCCGGGCCGCCGCCTACCGCGCGTACTACGAGAACATGCCGCTGCGCGCGCCGCAGCTGCCCGACGGCCCGGACCTGACGCTCTACCGGCGGTTCCAGTTCGGCCGCCTGGCACAGCTGGACATCCTCGACACCCGGCAGTACCGCGACGACCAGGCCAACGGCGACGGCTGGCAGCTGCCGAGCCAGGAGTCGGAGGACCCCGGCCGCACGCTGCTCGGCGCCACGCAGGAACGCTGGCTGGCCGACGGCTGGTCGCGGTCCCAGGCGCTGTGGCACCTGCTGGGCCAGCAGGTCGTCGTCTCCCGGCGCCACAACCAGGTGGCGGCTCCCTCCCCCGTCTCCATGGACGCCTGGGACGGCTACCCGGCCGCCCGCCAGCGGCTGTTCGACCAGTTCACCGCCTCCGGCGCCGGGAACCTGGTGGTCCTCACCGGCGACGTGCACGTCCATTACGCGTTCGACCTCAAGGAGGACTTCGACGATCCTGAGTCCCGGACCCTGGGCGTGGAGCTGGTGACCACCTCCATCACCAGCGGCGGCGACGGGGCCGAACGCCCGGACAACTGGGACGTGCTGATGGCGGCCAACCCGCACCTGCGCTTCTACGACGGCCGGCGCGGCTACCTCCTCGTCACGCTCGACGAGCAGCGGGTCCGCGCGGACTACCGCGTTGTGCCCGAAGTCACGACGCCGGGTGCGGACGTCCTCACGGCCGCGTCGTTCGTCTCGCTGGCGGGCGACCCCGGTCTGATCAGCGCGGATGCGGCCGGCGCGGGCGCGAACACCGCCCCGCCGGCGGCCGCGCGGAGCTGAGAAGCGGGATGAGCGGAACGGCGGGACATGGGATGATTGGGCCGATCCCCGAACGTCTTCACGGAGAGGTGCATGTCTGAGTCCGGCCAATCTGCCGTCGTGTCCCCTCACATATCCGCTCACCGCTCACCTGGCTCAACCGACCGGACCTCACCGCCTGCGGGCTCCCGGCCCGCCGCCCCCCTGACCCGGCGGCGGCGGGCCGGGATACTGATCACCCTCATCCTGGGCAGCCTCAGCGCCCTGCCGCCGCTGTCCATGGACATGTACCTGCCCGCGCTGCCGGACGTCGGTGACTCGCTCGGCTCGGCCGCGGCCACCGCGCAGCTCACCCTCACGGCCTGTCTGATGGGGCTGGGCCTGGGGCAGCTCGTTGTGGGACCGATGAGCGACCAGCTGGGCAGGCGCCGCCCGCTGCTGGCCGGCATGCTGTGCTACGTGGTGGCCTCCGCCGCCTGTGCCGTGGCGCCCACCATCGAACTGCTCATCGCGTGCCGCTTCGTGCAGGGCCTCACCGGCGCGGCGGGCATCGTCATCGCGCGGGCCGTGGTGCGTGACATGTTCGACGGCCTGGCGATGGCGCGGTTCTTCTCCACCCTCATCCTCATCTCGGGCATCGCGCCGGTGCTGGCGCCGGTCTTCGGCGGCCAGCTGATGCGGTTCACCGACTGGCGCGGCATCTTCCTGGTGCTGTCCGCCATCGGCGTGGTGCTGGCGCTGGTGGTGGCGCGCTGGCTGCCGGAGACGCTGCCGGCCGAGCGCCGCGACGCGGGCGGCGTGCCCGCGGCGCTGCGCACCATGGCCGGGCTGTTCCGGGACAAGCCGTTCACCGGACACCTGCTGTGCGGCAGCCTGACGTTCGCCGCGCTCTTCGCGTACGTGTCGGCCTCGCCGTTCGTGGTGCAGGAGATCTACGGCGCCTCGGCGCAGACGTTCAGCCTGCTGTTCATGGTGAACTCGATCGGCATGGTCGCGATGAGCCAGGTCAACGGAAAGATCCTGGTCGGCCGGGTGCCGCTCAACGCCGTCATCACGGTGGGCCTGGCGCTGGTCGGGGCCGCCTCCCTGGCGCTGCTGGTGATGACCAGCGGCCTGCTGGGCGACCCGGGGCTGGTGGGCGTGTCCGCCGGGCTGTTCGTGCTGATGGCCTCGATGCCGCTGGTGCTGCCGAACGCCAACTCCCAGGGCCTGATGCGCACGCCGCACGCGGCGGGCTCCGCTTCCGCGCTGCTGGGCGCCTCGCAGTTCTTCGTCGGCGCCATCGCCTCCCCGCTGGTGGGCATCGCGGGCGAGGACACGGCCGTGCCGATGGCCGTCACGCAGATCGGCGCCGTGCTGCTGGCTGCCGTCAGCTTCGCGGTGCTGTGCCGCCCCTGGCGGCGCGCCTCCCGCCGTGCCGCGGCCCCGGCGGCGGCGGGACAGCGGGCCGGCAGCGCGGCCTGACCCGCGCCGCGGCTCCTACACTGTCCCGGTGACCAGCACCGTTCCGGCCGCGGGCAATGACCTGCGCGCCGCGCTCGACCGTCTGCTCGACGGGCTGCCGCCGCGCCGGGCGGCGGCCGCGGTGGAGCGCCTGATGGCCAGCTACCGGGGCCGCACGCCGACCGCCGCGCCCGTGGTGCGGAACCGGGACGACGCCGTGGCGTACGCGGCGTACCGGATGCCTGCGACGCACGCGGCCGCCGCCGACGCGCTGGGCAGGCTCGCCGCGCTGCGGCCCGGCTGGTCCCCGGCCACGCACACCGACGCGGGCGGCGGCACCGGCGCCTGCGTCTGGGCGGCGGCCGCCGCCTGGCCCGGCGACGGCGCGCGGCGCACGAGGGTGCTGGACTGGTCGTCCCCCGCCCTCGACGTCGGCCGCGAGCTGGCCGCCGGCGCCGCCGACCCGGCGGTGCGGGCGGCGGGCTGGCAGCGGCAGCGGCTGACCGGTCCGCTGCCCGGGGCCGACCTCGTCACCGCCGCCTATGTGCTGGGCGAGCTGCCGCCGGACGGCCGCGACGCCCTGGCGGACGCGGCGGCCGCCGCCACGGCGCCGGGCGGCGCCGTCGTGGTCGTCGAACCCGGCACGCCGGAGGGCTACCGGCGCGTGCTGGCGGCCCGTGCGCGGCTGCTGGCCGCCGGGCTGCGGGTGCTGGCACCGTGCCCGCACCAGGCCGCGTGCCCGCTGGCACCGGACGCCGACTGGTGCCACTTCTCGGCGCGCGTCGCCCGCTCCTCGCTCCACCGGCGGGTCAAGGGCGGCTCGCTGCCGTACGAGGACGAGAAGTTCAGCTATGTCACGGCCGTGCGGGACTCCGCCGGGCCGTCCGAAGACGCCCCGGCGGAGTCCCGCGTGATCCGCCATCCCCAGCTGCGCAAGGGCCAGGTGCTGCTGGAGCTGTGCGCGCCGGAGGGCGTGGTGCGGCGGGAGACGGTCACCAGACGGGACAGCGAGCGCTACCGCGCCGCCCGCCGTACCGCGTGGGGCGACGCCTGGCCCGCCGGCTGAGCGGTCACACCCACACCTGGGCCTTCATCAGCAGCTGGCCGTGGAGCAGCGCGAGATGAGGCTGGGCGAGGGTGCCGTCGCGGACGGCGAGATAGAAGGTGTTGATGGGCGGAACCTCTGGTTCCAGCAAGGGCACCACCTCGCCGCTGGCGAGTTCGTCGGCGCAGAGATAGGTGGGCAGAACGGAAATACCGGCTGAGGACTTGACAGCCGACAAGGCGCCGCGCAGGTCCGGGACGACGACGGCCGGGACCGCGGTCGGGCGGACGCCGAAGACGGATATCCAGTAGCGCCGGATAATGGGCAGTGATTCCGCGTAGGCCACGATGGGGAATTCCTCGAGAGCGGCCGGCCCGGTCTCGGCGAGCCGCTCGCGGGAGAGCTGTTCTCCCAGTTCAGGTGAGCCGAGGAGGACGAACTCCTCGTCCACCAGCGCGGTGGCGGTGATACCGCGCAGCCGTGGCCTGATGGTGGACAGCACGAGGTCGAGATGCCCGGCGACCAACGCGTCGAGGAGCTCGTCGGCCAGCCCGAAGCTGATGCGGAGCTGGAAGCCGTTCCTGATCAGGTCGCTGACGGCGGGGAGCACCCGCGTGCTGACGAGGTCCGCCGGGCCGCCCAGGAAGACCGGTCGCTTCTCCGTGGGCCTGCCGAAGTGGCGGTCGACGACCGCTCCGAGCGCGTCGACCGGCCCCTGGATCTCCCGCACCAGGGACTCGGCCGCCGCCGTGGGAGCGGCGCCCTGGGGCAGCCGCTCGAAGAGCGGTTTTCCCAGGTTCTTCTCCAGATTCTTAATCTGCTGAGTAACGGCGGGCTGGGATAATCCCAGTTTCTGTGCCGCCTTGGTGAAAGAGCCGACACGATAGACGGTGACGAACGTGTTCAGCCATCCCAGTTGCATCGTTCAGTGCCCCCGTAGGTCGATGTTCCCGGAACACGATCCCCCCAGCGGTCATTGCCGTGCGCACACTTTCATCATATCGCCAGAGTCTATGAACATTGTAAAAGCTTGACAATGTCAAGACGCCGCGGGCGTTTTGGGAACACGACACGAGCGGGTGGCCCCCCTGTGGTGGAGGGGCCACCCGCTCGCGCACGTGTGGGCCGGGTCAGCTCAGGGCCTCCAGCGCCAGTCTGGCCACCTTCGCGGCCGAGGCCGGGTTCTGCCCGGTGACCAGCCGGGAGTCGGAGACGGCGTGCTCGGCGAAGTTCGGTGCCTTGGTGAACTTCGCGCCGCGCTCGACCAGCTTGCTCTCCAGCAGGAACGGCACGGTGTCGGCCAGCCCCACCGCGTGCTCTTCCTCGTTGGTGAACGACGAGACCTGCTTGCCGTCCACCAGGTAGGCGCCGTCGGAGAGCTTCAGGTTGACCAGCCCGGCCGGGCCGTGGCACACGGCCGCCACGACGCCGCCCCGCTCGTAGATCCGGGCGGCCAGCCGCGCCAGCGGCTCGGCGTCGGGGAAGTCCCACATGGTGCCGTGTCCGCCGGCGTAGAAGATGATGTCGTAGTCGTCCGCGTTCACCTGGTCGGCCGTCGGCGTGGCCGCGAGCGCCCGCCGCACGCCGGGGTCGGCGAGGAAGGAAGCCACGACCGTGTCATCGGGCTTGACGCCGTCACGCGGGACCTCGCCGCCGCGGACCGAGACGTAGTCCCACTCGTAGCCCGCCTCGCGGAACACCTCGGCCGGGTGGGCGACTTCCGGTACGTAGAAGCCCGTGGTGCGGCCGGTGTCACCAAGCTGGCCGTGGCTGGTGAGGGCGAAGAGGACCTTCTTGGGCATGGTGCTGCCTCCAGGCTGATCGATAGATGAGAAGCGTCCAGTCAGGACGGTGGGACGGGTGCCGGCGGCGGCGCTCAGGCATGGAGCTCCGCCAGGTCCGGCAGGTAGGCCCTGCGCATGCGCCGCGCGAGGGACTTCTGGACGTGCTCAGGGGTGTGGTACCCCCAGTAGGCCCACAGCGAACGGGCTCCCGTGTCGCGGACCTGGAGCGCGTTGGTCAGGTTGTCGTCGATGAAGGTGGCGTGGCGCGGTTCCAGGCCGTCCTCGGCGACCAGGTCGATGACCGCGCTGCGTTTGTCGCCGCACTCGCCGATCACCGAGACGACGGTGTGGTCGAGGCGGTGGAACGCCAGGATGTCCCACACCGACCGCTCGTCCTTGGCGGTGACGATCGACACGCGGCCCTCGTGGCGTTCCAGCAGATCCCGCACGCCCGGGTAGAGGGTGTGCAGCGCGAGCCACTCGCGGCGCTGGTTCTCCCGCAGCGCCGCGCGCAGACGGTTGGCGTTGTCGACGTAGGTGGCCAGTTCGTACTCCGGGAACGCCGCGAAGAGGGCGTCGAACTCCCGCTGCCCGCTGACCGCTTCACTGCGCGGGTCGTGCGCCACCATGAAGTGGTGCAGCAGCCGGGAGTACTTGCGGACGGTCCTGAAACGCGTCAGGAAGGACGCGGGCAGGTCGGACACCAGCTCGGCGACGGGCTTGGCCGCCGTGGTCTCGGGGTCCTCGGTCGCGTACCACGTGACGACGGCGCACTCTTCGAAGGCGTCGCACACCACGCCGTCGAAGTCGAGTATCAGCATCGGTTTCCTCCCGGATGGCGGGCCTGGGGCGGCCGGGCCCCTCGCAGCCCGGCCGCCCCGCGGGTGTGCCTGGTCAGGCGGCCGCCGGCTGCTTGGCCTCGGCCAGCGCGTTGACGGTGTCGAAGACCGCCCGCATGAAGCGGCCGACGTAGGCGTAGTACGAGCACGTGATGATGTGCCCGTCGACGATGACGTCGCTGTCGACGACATCGGCGCCCGCGTTGATCACGTCATCGCGCAGCCCGATGTAGGCACAGGCCCGGCGCCCCTTGAGCACGCCGGCGCTGACCATGATCCACGGGCCGTGGCACAGGCCCGCCACCACCTTGCCCGCGGCGTCCATGGCGCGGACGAAGTCCAGCACCCGGGCGTCCTGCCGGACGCGGTCGGGCGCCTCGTGGCCGCCGGTCAGGATCACGGCGTCGTAGGCGGCGCTGTCCAGCTGGTCGAAGGAGATCAGCGGCTTGGCCGTCTTGTCCATCGGCAGCGGTATGCCGTACTTGCCCGTCACGTCGCCGCCGTCCTTGGTGGCCACGTCCACGTTCCAGCCCTCCTCCAGGAGCCGGTAGTACGTGTAGACCACGTCGTGGTCCTGGAAGCCGGGACCGGTGATGATGACGGCGTTGCGCGGGGTGGTCGCAGGGCTGGTCACGGATTTCCCTCTCTCGCGAAGACGGTGACGGGCAGTCAGGCGTGGGACAGGCTGAGGTAGTACTGGTCGAGGGCGGGGCGCCGGTTGTCACCCCGGACCGGGACGAGGATGTCCAGCTCCCCGGTGACGATCCCGGTCAGGCCGAGCGGGATGTGGAACAGGTCACCGGGCTGCCTGCGGTAGAAGACGTCCATCCCGGCGCGGATGTCGAAGCGGTAACTGCCGCACAGCGAGTGGTCGCGCAGCCGGGCCTCCGGCAGGTAGGACACGGGGCGTGCCGGAAGCTCCGGCAGCTCCTTGTGCTCCGACTCGTAGGCGGTGTTCTCGCGGTGGTAGCCGTCGCGGAGCCGGATGAGGTCGAACTTGTTGCGCGGCGCCTCGACTTCGACCAGCGACAGGGTTCCCTCGCCGGTGCCGCGCGTGGAGTGGAAGGCGCCGCCGCCGATGCGCAGCAGCGTCCCGGTGGTGACGGGGATCTCGCCCGTCAGGGTCTGGGTGACGCCCTCACCACCCAGGCAGAGCAGGTAGGTCAGCTTCCGCGGGTGGACGTGCATCGACGTGGCGTGTCCCTGGTCAATGGACAGATGCCACACGTCGAGGAAGTCGTCGACGAAGACGCGGTACTCGTTCCCCCAGGGCTTGGGGATCACTTCGTTCAGGTGGGTGTCGTCGTCAAGGCGCTCGTTGCCCACCCTGCTGCCCTTGCGCACGACTTCGTTGAGGGCGGAGAAGTCACGGGGGCCCGGATCGATCCGGACCACACGCTCGTCCTGGATCGCCGGGGCTCTATAGTCGTTGGTGACCTCGGACATTTTCCCCCTTCCGGAGTGACGATCCCGGCGGCGGAGCCCAAATCCCCTTCTCCGGTCGCCGGGCGTGACTGACATGAAGCTATGTATCGCTCAGGCCCGTGCCAAATATCTTTTGCCGCACCCCCCCATAAGGAATCTTGGGGAGTTTGCTCGGCGGAAAGGCTGACGGTCTGGGCGCGGCAGTACCTGCCGTGCCATAGTTTCTTGCCAGTAACTTTCCCTTGGTCCGCTTAGTTGCAAGGTGTGACACGGTGCCCCCTACGTCTCCGCACGGACTCATCGTGGTGACGGGAGTCGACCGGCTCCCGAACGGCCACCCCACCGGTTTCTGGCTTCCTGAAGCCGCCTATCCCTGGCGGGCGCTGCGCGCGCTCGGCTGGGACTTCGCGTTCGCCTCCACGCGCCCCGGCTCCCCTCCCATCAGCGGAATCGACCGCTCCGACCCGCCGCAGCGCGCGTTCCTGGACGACCCCGCGGTCCGGGCCGCGCTCGCGGCCACCGTTCCCGTCAGCGAACTCGACCCCGGCGACTTCGGGGCCGTGTTCATCGCCGGCGGGCACGGCGCCATGTTCGACCTGCCCCAGGACGAGGGGCTCGCGGACTTCCTCAGCGCCTTCCACGCGGCCGGCGGCGTGATCACGGCGTTCTGCCACGGCGTGGCGGCGCTGCTGGGCGTCCGCGCCCCCGGCGGCGCGCACCTGGTGGCGGACCGCGACGTCACCGGCTTCTCCAACGCCGAGGAGTACGCGGTCGGCCTCGCCGACGTGGTGCCGTTCCTGCTGGCCGACGAGCTGGAGCGCCGCGGCGCCCGCTACACGGCGGCGGAGCCGTTCCGTCCGCACGTCGTCGCCGACGGCACGCTCGTCACCGGGCAGAACCCGGCCTCCGCGCAGCAGGCCGCGAGCACCGGCCTGCGCACCGCCGCCGGCGAGCCGCTGCCGGCCGGGTGGCTGCGCCGCCTGCCTGCCTGACGCCCGCCTGACGCCAGCCCGGGGCCCGTCCCCGACGGCGCCCGGCCGCCTGGCGAGCGGCGCACGGCCGGAGCCCGAACTTTTTTAATGCCCTCCTGGCAGCCTGCTTATTTGATGGCTCCCCATGGCGCTGGTTTAGTTCCGTGATGCCGGAGCACGTTCGGCTTCCGGCGCTCACCCGCACTTTCCCGAGGGGAGTCGGCGCACATGGCGATTCAGAACGGCCAGCGTTCCGAAAGGGCCGAGAAGTCTCTGCCGAGCATCAATACGACGATCAATTCGATCGGTGTTCTCGGGTACGAGGCGTGCAGCGAGCAGGACACCATCATTCCGCTGGAGATTTTCAAGGGCACGGCCATGGTGGTCTCCGGCCAGATCGCCCCCTGGCAGCGCGAGGTCCAGCCGCGCGACCTGGACGTCCGGCTCGTCAGCATGGAGCCCGGCGTCGTCAAGATGCAGATGGGCACCCAGGTCATCGCCGACTCGGTGCTCGACGATGACGAGCTCTTCGACATCTTCTACGTTCCCGGCGGCGTCGGTTCGGGCGCCCTGACCACCAACGACCGCATCCAGAAGATCATCCGCCGCCACCACGAGGCGGGGAAGATCATCGCCGCCAACTGCTCCGGCGTCGGCATCATCGCCCGGGCCGGCATCCTCAACGACGAGCCGGTGACGTGCGTGGCCGCCGTCGCCCGCGGCCTGCGCGACGAGGGCCACACGGTGCCGGAGAACCGCCGGATGTGGATCGGCAACCCGGAGACCCGCATCTGGACGGCGACCGGTTCCTACGGCATCAACGGCGCCACGGTCGCCCTGGTCGCCCACTACTTCGGCCGCGAGGTCGGCACGATCGTCTCGATGATGTTCGACACCCTCGGCGGCATCGGCGACGTCGTCTTCGAGGAGACCGGCCCGCAGTTCTACCGGAACGCCGAACTGGAGGAGACCTTCCAGGACTACTTCCAGGAGATGCTCCTCCCCAAGCCCGAACCGGCCGAGTGACGGGGCCCCGTCCCACCGAGACATGAGTGGAAGGGAGGCGGCCCGTCATGACGCGGGCACGACGACGCATCCGCACGACACCGGCGGAACTGCGTGACCTCAGCTGGATCAGGGGAGCCCTCCAGACGGCCGTGGCGCTGGAGCACTCGACCATGCCCCTGTACTGCGCGGCGATGTACTCGCTGGAGGTCCAGAACTACCCCTCGTACAACATCATCCGCAGCGTGCTGATGGAAGAGATGGTCCACATGGCCATCGTGGGGAACATGGTCGCCGCGCTGGGCGGGTCACCCAACATCAAGGGTCTGGCCCCGGCTTACCCCGCCACGGGGCTGCCCGGCGGTGTCGCCCCCGACCTGCGCGTGCCGCTGGCGAAGCTCTCCCCGCGCAGCCTGGAGAACTTCATGCGGCTGGAGGCGCCCGCCTTCATGCTCACCGAGGAGCAGCGCAAGGCGCCCTACCCGACGGTCGGTTCGTTCTACGACGCCATCCGTGAGGCGATCACGGACAACGCCGACCTGGTGCGCGCGGCGGTGGAAAAGGGCGGCCCGGCCAACCAGGTCGGCGGCAACCTCGGCTACCTCACCTTCGAGCCGGAGGAGGGCACCGACCCGGTCGAGAAGTTCCTGCACGGCCTGGACATCATCACCGAGCAGGGCGAGGGCGAGGGCGAGGACACCATCGAGGCGAGCGCCGCCTTCCAGAAGGAGGGCTCGCACTACGCCCGCTTCGCCGAACTCCGCTACGGCCGCCGCTACCTGGCGCCCGAGGGCGTGCGCGAGGTGTCGCGCGAGAACGAGGCGGAGTTCTTCCGCGGCGAGGAGATCGCCTGGCCGGTGATCATCAACACTCTCGCCGTGCCGTCGGACGGCTACGAGGCCATCCTCGAACTCGACCCGGACGGCCCCGATGTCCGCAAGGAACTCGAGGGCTTCGACAACGCCTACACCGAGATGATGGCGGCGCTGGACCGCTCCTGGAACGGGCCGGCCGAGACCTGGTGGCCCAGCCTGGGCGCCGCCGTGACGCAGATGGACCAGATGCGGGTCCGCTCCTGCTTCAACATCATGCGGCTGCGGGTACCCGACAGCGTCGTCGCACGCCTCGCGGAGATCTACCCGGAGGAGTTCACCCTCCTGTCCCGTCACACCGACCTGAGCGAACCCGTCTACTACGGGCCTCGCTTCATCAACACCCAGGCGGGGCCCGCGGCTCCGGCCCGGTCCGCGTCCGCCGGCTGATCCGAGCCGCCGTCACGCACGGCAGCCGCCGCCCCGGCCGTTTCCCCCGGTGCCGGGGCGGCGGTACCCCACGTCCCTGCGCAACCCCACTACCCCGAAGGCGGACAACTGATCGTGTCCAAGGCATCGCCGACGTCCTCACCGCCCGCCGAGCGGGACCGGCTCCCGCTCGCCGGGCTGCTCGCGCTCGCCACGGCCGGGTTCTTAACGATGCTCACCGAGGCCGTGCCCGCCGGGCTGCTGCCGCAGCTGAGCGACAGCCTCGACGTGTCGGAGTCCCAGGCCGGGCAGCTGCTGACGGTCTACGCGGCCGGGTCGGTGGTGGCGGCCATCCCGCTGACCGCCCTGACCCGCGGCCTGCCCAGACGGGCCGTGCTGCTCGCCACGATCGCCGTGGTCGCGGCGGTCAACCTGCTCACCGCCGTCTCGTCCGTGTACGCCCTCACCCTGGTGGGCCGCGTGGTCTCCGGCATGGCGGCGGGCGTGCAGTGGGCCATGCTCGCCGGGTACGCGATGCGGCTGGTGCCCGCGCACCTCAAGGGCCGGGCGCTGGCGGTGTCGATGGCCGGCGTGCCGCTCGCGCTGGCGTTCGGCGTTCCCGTCGGCACGTTCGCAGGCAGCCTCCTCGGCTGGCGCTACACCTTCGCCACGATGGGGCTGCTCGCGGTGGCGGTCACCGTCTGGATCCTGTGGTCGATCCCGCCGTTCCCCGGGGAGCCGGCCGCCTCCCGCACGCCGGTGCGCAAGGTGTTCGCGCTGCCGGGCATCGCGGCGATCCTGCTGGCGGCGTTCGCCTTCGAGGTCGGCCACATGAACCTGTACACGTACGTGGCCTCGTTCCTGGAGCGGTCCGGGCTGGAGGACCACGTCGGGCCGGTGCTGCTGGTGTTCGGGGTGGCGTCGATGGGCGGGCTGTTCACGGCCGGGGCGCTGATCGACCGCAACCTGCGCGCCGTCGTGCTTGGTTCCCTGGGCCTGTTCACCGGGTGCATGCTGGTCTTCGGCACCGGCGGCACACTGCCGGTCGTGGTCGTCGGGACCATGGCGTTCTGGGGCTTCACCCTCGGCATCGCGCCGACCATGTTCCAGGCGGCCTCGGCACGGGCCGCGGGCGCGTCCGCGGAGGTGGCGCAGTCGATGGTGGTGACCGTGCTCAACGCGGGCATGTCCGCCGGGGCGATGACCGGCGGCATCGCGCTCGACGCCGCGGGCACGGCGTCGCTGCCGTGGCTGAGCTTCGCTGTCTTCGCCGGGGCGCTGGCGCTGGCGGTCACGGCGCGCCGCCACGCCTTCCCGCCGCCCGGCGCGTCCGCGCCGCCGGCCGACGGCGGGCAGGAGCAGTCTCCCGCGGCGGCCGGCGAGGCGGAGGAGAGGGCGGTGACGCCGTCGTGACGTCCTTTTACCACGTGTGTTTCGCCGTCCCCGACCTGCGGCGGGCGATGCGGGATCTGACGCGCTCGGGCGGCGTCGCCTGGCACGAGCCGCGCCAGGACCGGCTGGCGGACTGGGAGTACAGCATCGTCTTCACGCGCGGCGGGCCGCCGTTCATCGAGCTGATCCAGGGCCCGCCGGGCAGCCCGTGGGACTCCTCGGACGGCGCCCGGTTCCACCACCTGGGGTTCTGGTCCACCTCCGTGGCGGCGGGCGCGCGGCGGCTGACGCGGCGCGGCTATCCCGAGCACTTCTCGGGCTGCCCCTACGGCCGCCCGTTCGTCTACCACCGGCTGGACAGCGTCGGCGGGTTCGTCGAACTGGTCGACCTGGCCCGGCAGCCGTCCTTCCTCGCCACCTGGCATCCGGAGGGCGCCGCGATGTCCGTCGTCGACGAGGACGCGGAAGCAGCCGCCGGAGAAGCGGCCGAGCAGGGTAAGGAGAACGACTGATGAGTGACACCGCACCGGGCGGCGGCGCCGCCCCCGTGACGCTGGTCACCGGCGGCTCGACCGGCATCGGCGCGGCCGCCGTGCACCGCCTGCTGGCGCGCGGCCACCGCGTGACCGCCACGGCCCGCCGCGAGGCCAACCTCCAGCGGCTCGCCGCCGAGGCGGACGCGGGCGAGCGGCTGCTGACGGTACCCGGGGACGCCGGCGACGCGGCGGATGTGGCCGAGGCCGTGACGCGGACGGTGAAGACGTTCGGGCGCCTGGACCACATCGTCGCCAACGCCGGGTTCTCCACGCACGACACGCTGGCCGACGGCGACCCGGCGGCGTGGCGGGAGATGGTCCTCACCAACGTGCTCGGCCCCATCCTGCTGATCCAGGCGGCGCTCCCGGCGCTGCGGGAGACGCGCGGCCGGATCGTGCTCGTCGGCAGCGTTGCCGGGGTGAAGAACACCCCCGGCAACGTCTACTCCGTCACCAAGTGGGCGGTGACAGGGCTGGCGGAGAACACCCGGCAGCTGGTGACGGGCGACGGCATCGGCGTGACGCTCATCGCGCCGGGGCGGGTGGACTCGCCGTTCTGGGACAGCCGGGGCGAGCGCCCGCCCGGCCCGGCGCTGTCCTCGGACCGGATCGCCGAGACCATCGTCTGGGCGCTGTCCCAGCCGCCGGGCACCGACATCAACACCCTCGTCGTCCGCCCGACCGGCCAGGCCGTCTGACCGGCGGGGCGGGCCGCGCGGGGGGGCGGGCCGCGCGGCGGGCGCCGGGCTCAGGCCGGCGCGGTGAAACGGCGGTAGGGCTGGTAGCGGTTCATGCTGCTGCCGCGGATGCCGGCCATGCCCGCGAAGATGCCGTCGCGGCCGCCGAGGACGGGCGAGCCGACGGCCTCCCGGTGCACCTCCTCGCTCGTCCACTCGGCGTAGTTGAGGACGTGGCGGCCGTCGGTGGCGAAGAACAGCCGTCCGCCGAGGCTGCCGGGCGGCGGTGACGCCACGTGCGCCGCGATGGTGCCGGCGACGACGGGCTGGAGCGCGGCCTGGTCGGTGTCGATGGTGACGAGCACCGTGCAGCCCGGCCAGGCCGGTTCGCCGGTGACGGAGCCGAACGGGCCGTGCGCGCGGGCGGTGACGGCGTGTGCGAGGGCGACGTCCGCTTCGGGCCGGGCGGCGGCCTCGGTGACGCCGCGCCACCGGGGCGCCCGCCGGCCGCGCTGGTGCGCCTCGGCGGACTCCCAGCCCGCCAGGAACCACACCAGCGTGCCGTCGGTGCTCAGGAAGCAGTCGAGCGCCAGCAGCCCGCTCGGCCAGGGCTCGCGCCGCCAGGCGGCGAGGGCGGCGTCGGCGGCGGCCTGCTGCCGGGCGCGGCCGCCGGTCACCCGCCAGCGGGCGCTGGCGACGAACGGGGCGCGGGCGGCCCCGGCGGCCGGGAGGGCCGGGACGGGGGCGGAACCGGTGCGGCTGGTCGCGGTGGTGGGGATCATGATGCTGGTCCTTCCGGTGCCAGGGGACGTCAACGGCGGGTGTGACCGGGATCAGGCGGCGTAGGGCCGCGCGGCACGGGCGTCGGCCAGGGCCCGCGCCCACCAGGCGAGCTGGTCCAGCAGCGCGGTGGCGGCGGCCTCGGACCGCTCGGCGGCGGCCGGCTGCCCGGCCGCGTCGAACGCCTCCCACGCGGTGTGGAAGCTGACGGTCTCCCGGATGGTGACGGCGTGCATCTCGGCGAAGACCGGGCGCAGATGCTCCACGGCGCGCAGGCCGCCGGAGAGCCCGCCGTAGCTGACGAAGGCGACCGGCTTGGCCTGCCACTCGGTGTGCGTCCAGTCGATGGCGTTCTTCAGCGAGGCGGGGTAACTGCGGTTGTACTCGGGGGTGATGACGACGAAAGCGTCGGCCCGGGAGAGCCGCTCGGACAGGCTGCCCAGGGCGGCGGCCACCCCGGCGGGGGGCGTGGCGCCCGCCCCGGGCAGCTCCAGCGGCAGCCCGGTCCCGGCCAGGTCGATGACGTCGGGCTCGAACGCGCCGTGGGCGCGGACGCGGCCGGCGAACCAGTCGGAGACGACGGGGCCGAAGCGGCCCTGCCGGACGCTGGCGGTGATCAGTGCGGCGCGCAGGCCGGTGGTGTGCGTGGTCATCAGGGCATACCTCTCCTCCGGGCCCGCCGGACGGTCGCTCCGGCGGGCGGTGACGCCACCACCCTCGAATCTCAAGTCGACTTGAAGTCAACTCCGGCCCTGAGCGGTGCGGCCCCGGCCCTCCCGGTGCGCCCCAGCCGGTCCGGCTGGCACCGGAGTTGCCGCGGCGCAACCGGTTGCACCCCAGGGACGCGGTGGATGCCCAGCGGCTACTGTGTGGGCCGTGAGGAGACCACCACCGGACCGCCGCGTCCGCCGCCCCGGCGAGGCCGCGCCATGGCCGTGACGCTGCGGGACGTCGCCCGCGCCTCCGGCGTGCACGTCTCGACGGTCTCCCGCGCCCTGTCCACGCCGCACCTGGTCCGTGCGGAGACCCGCGAGCGGGTCCTGGCCGTCGCCGCCGAACTCGGCTACCGCCCCAACCACACGGCCCGCGCGCTGACCACCGGCCGTACCCGCAACCTGGGCCTGATCGTCGCCGACATCGCCAACCCGTTCTTCCCGCCGCTGATCAAGGCCGCGCAGTCGCGCGCCCGCCTCCACGGCTACCAGGTGTTCCTGGCCGACACCGACGAGAACCCGCGCGCCGAGGAGGAGCTGATCCGCACCCTCGGCCAGCAGGTCGACGGCCTCGTCCTGGTCAGCCCGCGCCTGTCCAACGCCGTGCTCTCCCGCACCGGCGGCGACCTGCCGGTGGTGCTGGTCAACCGCAGGAGCCGGGCGCACGCCACGGTGCTGATGGACGTGGCGCACGGCGCCACGCTCGCCGTCGAGCACCTCGCCGCGCTCGGCCACCGGCGCCTGGCCGTCGCCACCGGCCCGAAGGGCTCGTGGACCGGCTCGCAGCTCCGCCGGGCCGCCGAACGGGCCGCGGCGGCCCGGGGCCTGGCGCTGTCGGTGCTCGGCCCCGTCCCGCCCACCGAGGACGGCGGCACGGCGGCGGCCGGCGACCTGCTGCGCACCGGCGCGACGGGGGTGATCGCCTACAACGACCTGGTGGCGGTCGGCCTGATCGAGGGCCTGGCCGCGCGCGGCGCCGGCGTGCCGGGCGACGTCAGCGTGGTCGGCGTGGACGACAGCGCCACGGGCCGCCTCAGCCGCCCCCGGCTGACCACGATCGCCATGCCGACCACCGCCGCCGGGCACGCCGCGGTGGACCTGCTGATCCAGGCGATCGAGCCGCCGGACGGCGAGGGCGGCGGCACGGCGGGCGCCGCCGCGGGCGGTGCGGCGGAGACGACGCTCGGCACCGCGCTGATCGTCAGGGAGTCCACCGCGCCTCTGGAGCACCCCGCGTCCCGCTTGTAGGATCGTGTGCGTATTTGTGCCCCGGAAGTGTCCGATTGCGAGCAGGAATCACCCACGCCCTATGACTACCGCCGTCGGCACTGCCGTGCAGGCACGCGTCGCCGTCGCCACCCTGTTCTTCGTCAACGGCTTCTCGTTCGCCAACATCGTTCCCCGGTACCCCGAGATCAAGGACGGCCTCAGCCTGAGCAACGCCGCCCTCGGCACGGCGATCGCGGCGATGCCGCTGGGCGCCCTGATCCTGGGCCTGGCCGCCAGCCCGCTCATCAAGCGCTTCGGCTCCGCCAGAACCGCGGTCTGCACCCAGGCGCTGGCGGGCGCCAACATCATCTTCGTCGGCACGGCCCCGAACTACGCGCTGCTGTGCGCCGGGCTGTTCCTGGCGGGCAGCTTCGACGCGGTGACCGACGTGGCGATGAACGCGCACGGCATGCGGGTGCAGCGGCTGTACCAGCGGTCGATCCTCAACTCGTTCCACGGCGTGTGGAGCGTCGGCGCCGTCCTCGGCGGCTTCGCGGGCGCCGGCGCGGCACAGGCCCAGGTCCCGCTGTCCGTCCATCTGGCCGTCACCGGCTGCGTGTCGGCGGCGGCGGCGCTCGTCTCGCTGCGCTACCTGCTGCCGGGCGCCGAGGACACTGAGCGCGAATCCAGCGGCGACGGCCAGCGCGCGGTACCCCCCGGGGCGCGCTGGGCGGTGGTGCGGCTGCTGGCCGTGCTGGGGCTGCTGGCGGCGGCCGCCGCCGTAGTGGAGGACTCCGGCGCCTCCTGGGGCTCGGTGTACCTGCGGAACGAGCTGGCGGCCAACGCCTTTGTCGGCGGCCTGGCGTTCGCCTCGCTCCAGGGCGCCCAGACCGTGGGCCGGCTGCTGGGCGACCGGGTCGTCCAGCGGCTCGGCGACCGGCTTACCGCGCGCATCGGCGGCACCCTCGCCCTGGCCGGCATGGGCACGGCCCTGCTGTGGCCGTCGGTGCCGGCCACCGTGGCCGGCTTCGGCCTGGCGGGACTTGGCATCGCCACGCTCATCCCGGCGGCCTTCCACGCGGCCGATGAGATCCCGGGGCTGTGGCCGGGCGCGGGCATCACCATCACGGCGTTCCTCACGCGGGTCGGTTTCCTGCTCTCCCCGCCGCTGGTCGGCCTCGTCGCGGACGCCTCCTCGATCCGGCTCGGGCTGGCCATTGTTCCGCTCGCCGGCCTGGTGATCCTGCTGACCTCCGGCATCCTCGACCCCCGGCCGCGGGGGGACGCCGGCGGCTGACGGCAGCGCCCCCGCGCCGGGGACGGCAGTTCACTCGGCCGCGGCCGGGGCGGGCTCGCGTCCCGGGGCGGGCACCGGCTCGCTGCCGCCGCCCTCCTCCCCCGGGCGGGTGCGCGCGGGCCTGGTGCGGGCGTGCGTGGCGTACAGCGTGAGCCCGACGAACGTCAGGCCGCCGACGAGGTTGCCGAGGACCGTGGGGATCTCGTTCCACAGCAGGTAGTCCGCGAGCGAGAAGTCGCCGCCGAGCATCAGGCCGGACGGGAAGAGGAACATGTTGACGACCGAGTGCTCGAAGCCCATGTAGAAGAAGAGCAGGATGGGCATCCACATGGCGATGACCTTGCCGGACACGGACGTGGACATCATCGCGGCGACGACGCCGGTGGAGACCATCCAGTTGCACAGCACGCCGCGCAGGAACAGGGTCAGCATCCCGGCGGCGCCGTGGTCCGCGTAGCCGACCGTGCGGCCCTCGCCGATGGAGCCGAGCCGCTCGCCGACTTCGTTGGGGTCCACAGTGAAGGCGTAGGTGAGGATGACCGCCATCATCAGCGCCACGATGAGGGCGCCGGCGAAATTGCCGGCGAAGACAAGGCCCCAGTTGCGCAGCACCCCCCGCGGCGTCACCCCGCGCCGCCGGTCCAGCAGCGCGAGCGGCACGAGCGTGAACACGCCGGTCAGCAGGTCGAAGCCCAGCAGGTACAGCAGGCAGAAGCCGACGGGGAACAGCAGTGCCCCGAGCAGCGGCTGGCCGGTCTCGACGGTGACGGTGACGGCGAACGCGGCGGCCAGGGCGAGGATGGCACCGGCCATGAACGCCCGGATCAGCGTGTCCCGGGTCGACATGAAGACCTTCGCCTCGCCGGCGTCGATCATCTTGCGTACGAACTCCGAGGGATTCAGGTAGGACATGGTTCGCTCTTTCGCTGGACTGTCCGGTGAAGCCTCGGCAGCGGAGATTTCCTGGCCGTGTCGGCGCGGAAAGCATCACGTCACGGCGGCCTCACCGGGCGGCGCGCGCCGGCCGCCGGCCCGCCGGGTTTCCCCGCGGTTTCCGGGCGGTTGCCCCGGGCCCCGCCGGCGGCCCGGTGCGTGTCCCGGCCGTAAAAGGCTGGTGTCGGCTGCCGGCGGGCCATGGCCCGGGGCGCGGGAAAGGGCCAGGCTGGACGCCCCCGCCCCCGGATGTGAGGAGCACACGATGACCCCGGTCATGCCCAAGCCGGAAGCCGCCCAGCTGATCACCGCCGCCCGTATCCGCAACGGGCTGTCCTGGGCCGAGATCGCCTCCCACCTGGGCACGCCGCTGGTGTGGACGACGGCGGCGCTGCTGGGCCAGCACCCGCTGACGGCGGACCAGGCCAAGCAGGTGTGCGAGCTGCTGGATCTGGACGAGGCGGTCGCCGAGAGCCTGCGGCTGCCGCCGGTGCGCGGCGCGGGCGAGGAGCTGATGCGCGATCCGGTGGTCTACCGCTTCGCCGAGGCGCTGGCGGTGTACGGGCCCGCGCTGAAGGAGCTGATCCACGAGGAGTTCGGCGACGGCATCATGAGCGCCATCAACTTCCGCGTCGACCTGGCCCGGCGGCCCGATCCGGACGGCGACCGCGTCGTCGTCACCTTCGACGGGAAGTTCCTGGACTACAAGTGGTGAGTGGCTGAAGGGAGTTACGCCCTCTGGCGGGTGTGCGGGGAGTGCCGGTACCGTCCGGTCCGCCACCGGCGCCGCCACGGGCGGCGGCGCCGCGGGGCATCCCGAAACCCCCACATTCCCCCACAATCCGCTGGAGTCGCCATGTCACCACGCCGACTGACCGGCCTGCTGCTGGCCACCGCGGTCGCCGGGCTCGTTCCCCTGACCGCGCACGGCCTGACCCCGCAGGAGGAGGCGGCGGCCGCCCCGCCGGGCACGGCCGCGGTGCCGCTGGACGAACTGACCGTCACCACCGAGCAGGTCGCCTCCGGCCTGGAGCGGCCCACGGCGATCGCGGCGCCGGACGACGGCACCGGCCGGCTGTTCATCACGGAGAAGCCGGGCAGGGTCCGGGTCTACGACCCGGACTCCGGCCTGGCGGACGAGCCGCTGCTGGACATCACCGACGCGGTCGACAGCTCCGGGAACGAGCGCGGCCTGCTGGGCATCGCGCTGCCGCCGGACTTCGCCGAGAGCCAGGAGCTGTACCTGGCGTACACCGCGCTGCCGGACGGCGCGGTGACGCTGGCGCGGTACACGCTGGACGACGGCGGCCTGGAGCCGCTGCTGTCGCAGGAGCACGCCGAGAACAGCAACCACAACGGCGGCCAGCTCGCCTTCGGCCCCGACGGCTACCTGTACCTGGGCATCGGGGACGGCGGCGGCGCCGGCGACCAGAACAACAACGGGCAGAGCCTGGACACCCTGCTGGGCAAGATCCTGCGGATCGACGTCAGCGCCGCCTGCGGCGACCTGGCGTACTGCGTGCCGGAGGACAACCCGTTCGTGGACACCGAGGGGGCACGCCCGGAGATCTGGTCCTACGGGCTGCGCAACCCGTGGCGGTTCTCGTTCGACGCGGCCGACGGCTCGCTGTGGATCGGCGACGTCGGGCAGGGCACCGAGGAGGAGATCGACCACCTGTCGCCGAATGCGGGCGGGGCCAACTTCGGCTGGTCGTGCCGGGAGGGCTCGGTGGAGTTCGATCCGGAGCACTGCCCGGACGGCGCAGAGTTCACCGAGCCGGTGTTCACCTACCAGACGTCCGCGGAAGGCTGCGCCGTGATCGGCGGCTACGTCTACCGGGGCGAGGAGTTCGCGGACCTGGCCGAGGGCACGTACGTGGCGTCGGACTACTGCTCGTCGACGGCGTTCGCGCTGCGCCCGGCGGAGGGCGGCGGCTACGAGCAGGCGGCGATCGGCACGTTCGAGACGCAGGTCACCGCGTTCGGCGAGACGGCCGAGGGCGAGCTGTACTACGTCAACGACCTGCCGGGCGGCCTGCACCGCGTCGGCTTCGCACCGGCGGACGCCGGAGAGTAACGGTCCGGAGGCGGAGTGTCAGTGGCCGCGCGCAGGGTGGCCCCTGACACTCCGCCGGCAGGTACGACACGAGACGGGGGCTGATGCGACTGCGCGGTGTTTGTGCTGGTCGGCATCAACGACACCTGGCGGCGCATGGCGTGCCCCGGAGCGGCGGCGCGCGGGGACACCTGCGAGGCCGACTACCGGTACCTGCTGACGCGGCTGCGCGAGGCGACGGACGCCCGGCTGGTGCTGATCGAGCCCTTCCTGCTGCCGGTCCGCCAGGAGCAGTGGGACTGGCGGCCGGACCTGGACGCCCGGATACAGGTGGTGCGGCGGCTGGCGGCGGAGTCCGGCGCCGTGCTGCTGCCCGCCGGCGGGCTGCTGGCGCGGGCGGCGCGGCTGCTGGGCGGGCCGGGGAAGGTCGCCGATGACGGGGTGCATCCCACCGGCGAGGGGCACGAGGTGCTGGCGGGCGCCTGGACGGAGCTGGTCACCGCGGCGTGAGGACGGCCGCCGGACGCGGCGGTCCCTGGCCCGGGGCGGGTCCGGGCCAGGGACCGGTCAGGTGGCGGCCGGCCGGCTGCCGGCGGCGGTAGCGGGCGGTCAGTACAGCGCGAGCGCCCGGACCTGGCCGCCGTAGCCGCCGCGGTGCTTGGGCGCGCCGACGACCAGCAGCGCGCCCCGGTCCGGGACGGTGTCGAGCGCGGCGAGGTTCTCGATGCCGTACTTGCCGGAGGGCAGCAGGATCTGGTGCGTCTCCGGCACCTCGGCGACGCCGCCGTCGAGGCTGCTGGTGTCCACGCCCGCGCCGACGATGTTCCGCTCGGTGACGAGGAACGCGGCGGCCTCCGGGCTGATGCCGGGGAAGCGGAAGACGCCGTCGTCGCTCTCGCCGAGGTAGTCGGCGCGGCGGTGCACGCGGGAGGTCCACCCGGCGTCGACGGCCACGAAGCCCCGCTCCGGCAGGCGGCCGTGGCGGCGCTCGTGCGCCAGGATGTCCCGCACGGTCAGGGTGGTCTCGGGGTCACGGGCGGCGCGGTCGGCGATGCGGATGACCGCCAGCGGCGCGACGAGCCACTCGACGGGCAGCGACTCGAGGGTGACGCCGTCCTCGTCGAAGTGGCCGGGCGGGTCGATGTGGGTGCCCGCGTGCTCGTTGAAGATGATCTCGTTGGCGTTGAAGCCGTCGGTCTCCAGGTACCGGACCTGGTTGAGCCGGGGCTGCGGCACGAGGGGGTAGAAGACGGGGAAGTCCTCGTGCAGTTCGTGGGTGAGGTCGGCGATGCGCGCGCCGCCGTGCGCCCAGGAGCGGGCCGGCGAGTCGGCGGCGGCGACGCCGCCCATGGCCGCGGTGGCGGCGACGCCCGCGGTGGTCAGCGCGGAGAAGCGGAACAGCGACCGCCGGCCGAGCCGGCCGCGGCGGCGGGGCCCGCCGTCGGCGGTCTCCTGGTGCCGGTCGCCGTCGAACGCCGCGCTCTCGGGTGCGTCGCTGTGACGGGCGGCCTGGCCGTCGTGGGCCTGGCCGTGGTGGCTGTGGTGGGCCTGGCCGCCGTGGACGTGGCCGTCATGCGCCTGGGGCGCGGGCGCCGCAGCGCCGTCGGGGTGGCCGCCGTCGTGCGCGGGGGCGGCCTGGCCGCCGTAGCCGCCGCGGGCGTAGCGCTTGATCAGTTCGCTGGCGACGGCGCGCCCGGCGCCGGACATCGCCACCTGCCGCATCAGGGCTGGACCGCACATGCTGGGTGCCTTTCTTACGACTCTTACGACGTGAGGACGGCCGGCTCGGGAGTCGCCGGCGCGGGTTCTGGCTGGGACAGCAGCCGCCACACCACGGCGGCACCGGCGAGGGAGAGCCCGGCGACGGTCCACAGGACGACGTCGAGCGCGCCGGTGTAGTCGGCGGCGAGCTGTCCCGCGGGCTCGCCGCGCAGCAGTTCGGCGGCGTCGTCGCCGATCCGCCCGTGCAGCAGGGTGGACAGCGCGGCGCCCACGGCGGCGATGCCGACGGCCTCGCCGGTCAGCCGGACGGTGTTGAACAGCCCGGCCGCCATGCCGCTGCGCCCGGGGTCGACCACGGACACGGCGGTGCCGTCGAGGACGGACAGCGACAGGCCGAAGCCCCCGCCGACCAGGGCGAGTCCGGCCGGGTTGAAGCTGGTGGCGAGCCAGACCGCGCCCGCCGCCTGGAGCGCGAGAGAGACGGCGAGGATGGTGCGCGGCGCCAGCCGGTTGGCCACCAGCCCGGCGAACATCGGCACCACGAGCGCGGGCATGGTCATCGCGGCCAGCCACAGCCCGACCTCGCCGGAGTCGGCGCCCTCGACCGACTCCAGGTAGGGCGGCAGCACGACGACGAGGGCGACGAAGCCGAAGGCCAGCACGGTCGGCACGACGCAGACCGCGAGGAACTTCGGCAGGGCGAACAGCGAGACGTCGAACAGCGGCTCGGCGCGGCGGCGTTCGGTCACGGTGAACGTCACGAACAGGGCGGCGGCGGCCACGGCCGCGGTGACCACGACCGGGTGGGTCAGGCCGCGCTGCTGCGCCTCGACCAGCGCCGTGATCAGGGCGGCGAGCCCGGCGGTGAACGTCACCCCGCCCACGGCGTCGATCTCGCCCTCGGGTCCGGTGGACTCCTGGATGACGAACGGGCTGATGGCCAACAGCACGGTGGCGGCGCCCGCGATGAGCCCGAACAGCAGGCGCCAGTCGCCCAGGGAGATCAGCGCGCCCCCGATCAGCGGGCCGCACGCGAGCCCGAGGCCGAAGGAGGTGCCGAGCATGGCGAACGCCCGGCTCTTGCGCGCGCCGGTGTAGGTGGCGGCGAGGAGCGCGCTGCCCGACGTCACCACGCTGGCCGCGCCGGCGCCCGCGACGGCCCTGGCGATGTCGACCACGACGATCGACGGCCCGGCGGCCGCGAGGTACAGCGCGGCGGCGAAGGTCACCAGGCCCCCGAGGAACACCCGCCGCCGGCCGATCCGGTCGGCCAGCGAACCGGTCACGGCCATGAAGGCGGCGAAGGTGAGCATGTAGGCGTTCGCCACCCACTGGGTGGCCGCGACGCCGCTGCCGAACTCGGAGCCGACGTGCGGCGCCGCCAGCGCTCCGCCCGTCAGCGAGATCGGCAGCAACGAGGCGGCGAGGCAGACCAGGGCCGCCACCCGCCAGGGCTCGCGCGAGGAGTCGGGTGTGCTGACGGCGGACTCAGCACTCTCGCTAAGAACTCTTTCTCGCATAAGAGATCTTATGCATGTACGGAGTCGTCGCGTCAAGGCCGGTCCGCCGCCCCCCGCGCCATAACCGCGTGCGGCCGCGCGGCCACGCGGCGCCCCGGCCCGTGACGGAGTTCCCGCACCGGTGTTACGGTTCTCGTTGTGCTTACCGCAGCCGCGCCCGTCTCGCCGCCCCCAGGGGAGCTGCTTGTGGCGCGCCTGTACATCGATCTCTGCCGCTGTCTCACCGCGGCCTGTCGCTGACCGTCGCACCACCCAGCCCGACGCCTCTCAGCGCTCACGCGCGCCCGCGGCCATGCCCGCGCCCGCCGTCATCCGCTCACCCAAACCCCTGACCGGAGTGTGACCGTGTCCACGCATTCGTCCCCGGATTCCAAGGACGCCCCGCCGCGCGACCGGAAGCCGCGCATATCCCTGCCCCCGTTCTGGGTCCAGGTGCTGATCGGCCTCGTCGCCGGCGTGCTGCTGGGCTGGGCCGCCCGCACCTGGGACGTCGACTGGCTCGGCCGGACCCTCGACGAGATCGGCGGAATCTTCGTCCAGCTGCTGCGCCTGGCCGTCGGGCCGCTCGTCTTCTTCGCCATCGCCGTCTCGGTGACCCGGCTGCGGAACGTCTCCAACGCCGCCCGGCTGGCCGTCCGCACCCTGCTGTGGTTCCTCGCGACCTCCCTGATCGCGGTCGCCATCGGCCTGGCCATCGGCCTGCTCACCAACCCGGGCCGCGGCACCGGCCTGACCCCGGCCGACGGCGCGCTGCCGGACAACCAGGGCTCCTGGCTCGACTTCCTCACCGGCATCATCCCGACCAACGTCGTAACGCCCTTCACCGAGCTCGCCGTCCTGCAGATCGTCTTCCTCGCCGCCGCGACCGGCATCGCCGCGCTCCAGCTCGGCGAGAAGGCCGCGCCGCTGGTGACGCTCGGCGAGGCCGCGCTCGAACTGCTCCAGAAGGCCCTGTGGTGGGTCATCCGGCTGGCCCCCATCGGCACCACCGGCCTCATCGGCCGCGCCATCAACGAGTACGGCTGGGACCTGCTCGGCGACTACGCCACCTTCACCGCCGACGTCTACATCGGCTGCGCGCTGGTCCTCTTCGGCGTCTACCCGCTGCTGCTGCGCCTGGCCGCCGGGGTCAACCCGCTCCAGTTCTTCCGTGCCGCCTGGCCCGCGCTCCAGCTGGCGTTCGTCTCCCGCTCCTCGGTCGGCACGCTGCCGGTCACCCAGCAGGTCACCGAGCGCCTGGGCGTGCCGCGCGAGTACTCCTCGTTCGCCGTGCCGTTCGCCGCGACGACGAAGATGGACGGCTGCGCCGCCATCTACCCGGCGCTGTCGGCGATCTTCGTGGCGGAGATCTTCGACGTGAACCTGGGCGTCCAGGACTACCTGCTCATCGTCTTCGTCTCGGTGATCGGCTCCGCCGCCACGGCCGGGCTCACCGGCGCCACGGTGATGACCACGCTGACGCTCTCGACGCTGGGCCTGCCGCTGGAGGGCGTGGGCCTGCTGCTGGCCATCGACCCGATCCTGGACATGATGCGCACCGCGACCAACGTCGCCGGGCAGGCGGCCGTGCCGCTCATCGTGGCTGCCCGGGAGAAGATCCTCGACCGGGACGCCTACGACAGCGCCACCAGCTTCGACCTCACCGACGCCACCAGCGCGGAGCCGTCCGCGCCGCGCCGCGAGGAGCTGAAGGCCACCGCCTAACCACGGCACTGACCGCCGTCCGCGCGCCGCGGCCCCGGGCCACCACGAGCCCGGGGCCGCGGCGTTGACGGCGTCAGTGATCCGCCCCGGCCAGGGTCCGCCGCTCCCCCGCGCGGATGATCGCGTCGAGCATGGCGTGTGCGGCCGTCATCTCCTCGACGGCACGGCCCATCCGCGCCCGCTCCCGCCGCAGATCCCGGGCCATGTCCTCGCAGGTCGGTGCCAGAATGACGCCGTCATCGGCCATGCACGGCAGCACCCTGCGGATCAGCTCGGTGCCCAGGCCCGCCGCCAGCAGCATCCGGACCCGGCGCACGGTGTCCACGTCGGACTCGTCGAACTCCCGGTAGCCGCTGGGCCGCCGCCTCGGGTGCAGCAGGCCCTGCTGCTCGTAGTAGCGCAGCACCCTGGTGCTCACACCGGTCCGCCGCGACAGTTCTCCGATGAGCATGTGACTCCCCGCACCCGCTTGACCTGGACGCTCAATGTCAGGCTTCAGCGTAAGCAGCGGGACGCGGAGCACACGCCGCCCCTCCGCACGGCAAGCGGGCCGCCGTCACCGGCGCTCCCCTCAACCCGCGCCCGGCGCGGCGGCGTCCGGTGTGCACCCAGCGAAGGCGAGGACGTCACGGTGGAGATGCAACTGGCCGGCGTAGCCGCACGCCTGGGCAACGCTGGCGGCGTCCTGCCCCGCGCGCAGCGAGCGGGCCGCGCGGTCGAACCGGACCAGCATGGCGGCGCGCTTCGGCGTCAGGCCGACCTGCTCCCGGAACCGTGACCACAGCCGCTTGCGGCTCCAGCCGCAGGACGCGGCGAGGTCGCCCACGCGGACGCGTCCGCGGCGCGCCACGATCCGCTCCCAGGCGGCGGCCTTTGGCGCCATCCGTGGGCCCCGCGCGGCCCGTTCGCGGCGGAACGCGTCGGTCAGCGCGAGGCGTTCGGCCCAGGAACCGGCCCCGGCCAGCCGTTCCCGCAGCCGCCGCCCGTCCGGTCCCCACACGTCCTCCAGGGCGGCGCCCGATCCGTCCAGCTCCGCGCGGCCTGAGGCGTCAGGCGTGCCTCGACGCACTCGACGCGCTCGCCCCGCACCCGGGCCGGGGGTAAGCGCCGCGACGAGGCCGCGCGAGGACCGGCGGCCCGTGGTGTCCTCGATGGTGAACGTCTCGTCACCCAGCCCGATCACGACGACCACGCCGGGACGCGGCAGCACCCGCAGGTCCAGCCCGCCGGCGTCCCGGTCCCGGAACCCGGCGCCCCACCTCTCCCATCACGTCGGGCACGACTCCCCGACCGGGAAAGGCATTCCTGCGTTGCTGTACCCGAAGGGGTTACCTCAGCGCTCCCCGCCCGCTGGCCCCGGGCGGATCGCGGTTCAGCGGCTGCGATGAGTGCTGCGTGCTCCCTTACGGGGAGCGCCGGCTCTCGGAGGTCGAACACTGTCCGACGATGCTGAGACGTGGGCACAGGTCCCTTTTCTGCTTCCTCCGCTGCGGGCATGAAGGAGCGCGTCTCGTCGCCCTTCGGCGAGCGAGCCGAAGGGAGGACACGAAGTAAGAACGGTCAGGGTCCGGCGGCGCCGGACCCTGACCGTGCACGCGCATGTCGCCGGCCGTGGACGGCCATGCCGGGTTCCGGGTGGCGAGCTGAAGAGCCTCACTCGCCCGCGGTGTGCGCGACGCGCACACCGCCCCGTTGCGGACCGGGGGCGGCCGAGCTGCCCAGCACGGTCAGGGCGTCGGGCCGTCCGGCGCCGGGGCGCCGAAGTCCGGGGTGCCGTCGGCGTTCCAGCGCAAGGGCTGGACCCGGGTGTGGCGGTTGGGGTCCTGGAGCGGGTCGCCGTCGATGTCGCGGTACTGGCGGGCGTGGTAGACGATCAGGTCCGTCACGCCGTCCTCGGCGACGGTGAAGCAGTTGTGCCCCGGCCCGTACTGGCGGTTCGCCTCACTGGTGGCGAAGACCGGCTCGGGGCTCTTGGCCCAGGATGCGGGGTCGAGCAGGTCACTGTCCTCGTCGGCGGTCAGCAGCCCGACGCAGTAGTTGGCGTCGGTGGCGCTGGCGGAGTAGGTGAGGAAGATCCGGCCGTTGCGGTGCAGGGCGTAGGGGCCCTCGTTGACGCGGTAGCCGACGGTCTCCCAGGGGAGTTCGGGCACGGAGATCTCGACGGGGGTGCCGGTGATGGACGACGGGGTGTCCATGGCGGCCAGGAACAGACTGCTGTTGTTGCCGAGTTCCGGGTTCTGCTGCGCCCAGCACAGGTAGCGGGTGCCGCGGTGCTCGAAGGTGGTGGCGTCGAGCGAGAAGGTGTCCCACGGGGTGACGATCCGCCCCAGTTCCTCCCACTGGCCGGTGAAGGGGTCGGCGGCCGTGTTGCGCAGCACGTACATCCGGATGGCCCACACGTCCTCGGCGGCCCCGGCCGCGAAGTAGATGTGCCAGGCACCGTCGATGTGGTGC
Organism: Streptomyces sp. 7-21; assembly: GCF_016741785.1. Lineage (GTDB taxonomy): Bacteria > Actinomycetota > Actinomycetes > Streptomycetales > Streptomycetaceae > Streptomyces. The sequence goes on along the minus strand of NZ_JAERRL010000005.1, from coordinate 61,539 downwards.
AGCTCGGGGGCCCAGATGTGGGCGCCCATCTCGCCGGTGGTGTGCCGGGTCCAGATGACGGCCTCGTCGGCCGCCGCCAGCCCTTGAATCGTTTCAGCTCGCCGCAGCACGATGCGGTCGTACTCGGGCACCGTGCCGGTGAAGTAGTAACGGCCGTCCGTGTGCCGGGTGATGTGGGGGTCGGCCCGCTGCTCGATGAGCGGGTTCACGTACACCGGCGCGGCGGCGCGGTGGCGGGGCGCGGCACTGGCGGCTCCGGCGGCGGCCAGGCCGCCGCTCGCGGCGACACCGGCGGCCATCGCGCCGCGGAGCACTCCCCGCCGGCTCCATCGCCCGTCGTGCGCCGCGGGCGCGCCTGTCTCATCTCTGTTCTGGTGCAACGGCGTTGCTCCTTGTCTCCCGGGTGCCGCCCGGCGGTCCGGCAGCGGCTCAGGTCTGCTGGTCCTACTGGAAACCGCTACCGGTGCGCCGTCAACCCCCGTGCCGGGGTCAGCCGGAGGCGGCCAGTTCACGGCCGAGCGGGGTCGCGACGTGCATGACCGCGGGCCCCTGCCGGGTGCTGGTGATGAGCCCGGCCTTGCGCAGCGCGGCCGCGTGACGGCTCGCGGTTCCGGCGGAGACACCGACACGGCGGGCGAGTTCCGTGGTCGAGCACGGCCGCAGCAGCTCGCGCATGGCCAGGGCGCGGGTGCGTCCGAGCACGGCGGCCAGGGACTGCGGGGCCTGCGGGCGCGAGGACTGGCCCGCCGCCGGGTAGACCAGCACGGGCGGGAGTTCGGGATTGATGAACGTCACCGGGGAGTCGCAGCAGAAGAACGACGGCACGAGCGTGAGGCCGCGCCCGCCCAGCCGCAGCTCCTTCTCGCACGGGTAGTCGGCGCGCAGCACCGGAGCGGTCCAGCGGATGCTGGGCGAGAGGCTGCTCAGCAGCTGGTCGAGGCCGCCATCGAGCACGTGCTTGCCCAGCACATCCCGCTGTCCGCGCACGGCCTCCCTGGCCTCGTCCAGGCAGGGCCGCAGCAGTTCACGGTGGTACACCGCCAGGGCGGTCAGCAGGTCCCGGCGGGCCTCCCGGTCGCCGTCGGCCAGCAGCCGCACCCAGGCGGGGACGGGGCGGCGGCCCGCCGCGAACGCCGCCGCCAGCTCGCGCCTCATGCGGACAGCCGGGGTGGCGGCGACGCATTCGAGGGATTCCCCGAAACCGGAGCTGCCGGGCGGGGTGAGGAAGTCGGGGAAGTCGCCGCGCCGTGGCACGAGCGTCGTCAGCAGCCGGACCACGCCCCGCAGATGGGTCCTGTCCAGGCGGCCGCGCACGTGCCGCAGCCAGGGCCGGTAGCGCTCGGCAACGCGGGGCGCCTGGAGGCGGTGGAGGCTGCTGGCCAGCTCCCACATGACGTCCGGCCCGGTGGTCACCCGAGTGTGAGCGAGGTCGCGGGCCGTGAAATGGATACGCAGTGCCACAGGAATCCCCTCGTTCCATGCGAACCGGTGACCCCATCGTGGCCTGGCCCGATAAACGGGACATCAACAGACGCGGCGCCGCCGTCTACCCCGCCTCACACCACGTGGATGACCACCATCAGCAGCGCGCACCCGACCATGACGGCCAGCGCTTTGCTCGTCGCTTCCGACCTGGGCTGACCGGTGGTGTACTCCCGGCTCACGCCACGCCTGGCGACCACCGCGCTGACGAGCAGGACGGGGCCCAGCAGCACACTCAGCCAGTCGACGAGCACAGGGTTCATAGCAGGGCTCCTTCCGGGGTCTGGTGTGCGGTAGGCCGCCACTGTCTCTCCGCCGCACCGGCACCCCTCCCGGCCGCCGCTGACGCCCCGTGACCGCTGGCTGGCGGTACCGGCCAGGTCGCGGGCCATGGAAAGGCAGTGCCCCGGGAATTCCCCGCATTCCCGCTGACCGGCGGGACCCCTGCTGGCCCTGGTCCGGTCAATGGGATGCCCCAGGCGCGCGCCGCCGTGCGCCCCGCCTCACGCGATGTGGATGACAGCCATCAGCAGCACGGCCACGAGCATGATGACCTGCGCCACGTTGCTCGAAGCCGGCCGGGGCTGACCGGACGTCAGCGCCCGGCGCGTACCACGGTAGGAGACCAGGCCGCTGCCGATGATGACAGGCGCCAGCAGCAGGGTCAGCCAGTCGACGAGCACGGGGTTCATGGCGCGGGTCCTTCCGGTCTCGTGTGCGGGAAGCCGTCACTATGCCTCCGCCGCGCTGGGACCCCTCTCCGCCCGCCGCTGGCCTTCCCCTGCCGGCGTTCGTCCGCACCGGGGCGACGGCTACGTCAGATGCCACTCACAGCCGCCGGTGAGCTCCAGGTACTCGCCCTCGTTGACCGTGATACGGCCGGGGCCCTCGATGGTGCCGTTGGCGATGATGGCTTCGAAGTCGCCGCTGGAATCGCTCAGACGCGCCCAGTAGCACAAGGGGACGATGCCGTCCGGGTCCGGCCCTTCGGTGCTGTACTCCCCCGCCTCGATGTCCTCGCCGGCAAGGTGGACGCCGTCGCCGGCGGTGGTGCGTGGCCCTTCGCCGGCGGCGGATTCCTCCCCGGACGCTTCCTGCCTGGAGTCCTCCTCCTCGGCCGCACCGGCCGGGGGTGTGTCCGGGGCGTCCCCCTCGGCTGGCTCCTGGTGGTCCGCCGGCTCCTCACCCCCGGCCGCGTCACCCCCGGCCGCGTCACGTTCGGCCGCGGGCGGCTCGTAGCTGGCAGCGGCGTCGTCGGTCTCGCCGCCGCCGATAGCGACGCCCACGAGGAGGCACACGATGCCGGCAGCGGCGTGGGTGAGGAGGTTCTTGCGGCGGCGCAGCCAGGAGGCCGGAGGCTCGGGTGCCGCCGCCTGGGCGGACTGCGGCTGTTCCGGCGGCCCGTCCTGCGTGCTGGCCGGCCGGGCACTGTTCCCGGGTTGCTGGGACGTGCTCATAAGTCCCCCGTAGTCCGATAACGGACACGTTGTGCTGTACGCGTGGGGGGTCCGCTGATCATGCCGCCCGCCCGGTATACCCGCCCGGGATTCCGGCTTTCTGTGATCAGGACGTTACCGAGCGCCTCCGCCGCCGGACGCGGCCTCGGCGGCGTCGGCATCCTCCGCAAGCAGGCTCATGACGATCGCGCCCGACGCGGTCACTCCGGCGGCCGAGGCCACGGTGACGTTGGCCATCGGGTCGGTGACGTTGCCCGCCGCCCACACGCCCTCGACGCCGGTGAAGCCGGTGGCGTCGACCGGGAGATGCTCGCCCGTGCCGCTGGGGTGCTCCCGCGCCGCCAGGCCCAGGTCGCGCAGGAACGCGGCGCGGGCGCGGAAGCGGGGTGCGACCACGAGCGTGCGCACCGGCACCGTGTTCCCGCTGTCCAGGCGCACGCCCGCCAGCCGCCCCTGGCCGTCCGTCTCGACGCCGCTGACCCGGCCGCCGGCGACGCCGATGCCGAGGGCGTCGAGCCGCTGCCGCTGCTCGCCGGCCGGCGCGGGCCCGTCGTGCGGGAACAGCGTGACGTCGCCGGTTACCTGACGGAACATCAGCGCGTGGTGGTAGGAGCCCAGGACGCCGACGGCGGTGTCGCGGGCCTCCCAGCCGTGGCAGAACACGCAGTGCAGCACGTCCCGTCCCCACAGCGCCGCCAGGCCGGGCACGGCGGGCAGCTCGTCGGTCAGCCCGCTGGTCACCAGCAGCCGCCGGGCCACGGCGCGGCGTCCGTCGGCCGTCCGCACCGCCAGCCGCCCGCCCTCGCGGCGCACCGCCTCGACGCGGCCGGTCACCACGCGCCCGCCGTAGGAGGCGACCTCCTCCCGGCCCTGGCGCAGCAGCTGAAGCGGAGGGATGCCGTCGCGCCCGAGCAGGCCGTGCGCGGCGGCAGCGGGGGCGTTGCGGGGCTCGCCCGCGTCGATCACCAGCACCGAGCGGCGCACCCGGGCCAGGTTCATGGCGCCGGACAGGCCCGCGGCGCCGCCGCCGATCACGACGACGTCCCAGGTGCCGTCCGGCCCCGGGCCCCGGAGGCTGGCGTGCGCGTCCTGGTCGCTGCGGCCGGGGCGGAATCCGTGGTTGATGTCTCGCTCACTCATGCCGGCACCCTGGACCCGCCGCCCGCGCGGCAGCAAAGCTTTGTGCCAGTCTGGCAAAAGCGCGGGCGGGCGGCGGGCCGGTGCCGTCAGGCGCCCGGCAGCGGCAGCACGGTGGGCAGCTCGGCCAGCCGCAGCCGGGCGCAGCCGTAGGGCACGAGCGTCAGGTCCTGCACGGGCGAGCTGACGGCGACGGGGCTGTCCGGCGGCGTCCCGGCCGAGTTGCCGTCGAGCCGCCAGCTGTAGACGCGGGCGCCCTCGCCTCGGATGGTGACCGGCACGCCGTCGGCGCCGAACGGCACCTCGGGGACGGGCCCGCGCTCGACGGGCCAGTTCTCCAGGCCGCCGGCGCCGCGCACGTGCAGCCCGTAGTTCCAGGAGGACAGCGGCAGCACCTCCCACTCCCCCAGGCCGCGCGCGTCCGGAAGCGGCCGCCACGACTCCTTGACGGGCAGCACCATCACCAGCGGGCCGAGCCGCACGCCCACCGCATTGCGCTCCCGCCGGATCCGCCGCACCCGCATCGGCAGGGTGAGGTCCACGCTGTCGCCGGTGCGCCAGGTGCGTTCCAGCCGCACGTAGCCGTCGCCGCCGGGCGCGGCCGCGGTCTCCTCGCCGTTGACGCGCAGCACCGGGTCCTGGCACCACTGGGGGACGCGCAGCCGCAGCGCGAAGCGCGTGGGGGCGGAGACGGTCAGCGCCAGGCGCACGGTCTCCTCGAAGGGGTAGCCGGTGGTCTCCGCCAGGGTGACCTGGGCGCCCGCGACGGTGGTGCGCACGGTGCAGGGGGCGTAGGCGAACGCGGTGAGCCCGTCCTCGGCGGCGGGCCGCATCCACAGCGAGGCGGCGAACTTCGGCCAGCCCTGGTGCAGATTGGCCAGGCAGCAGCCGAAGTGGGGCTCCAGGCCGAAGATGTTGGCGTCGTCGGAGCTGAACGTCCAGCGGCGCTCGGCGATGTTCGCGGCGACCTGGTTGGCCTGCTGGTGGTACTGGTGGGCCCGCATGAGCGGGTCGCAGCTGGCGGGGAGCTGGTTGTACGCCACGAGTTCGGCGAGGTCGCCCAGCGCGCCCTCGCCGAAGGCCAGCGCGGACTGTTCGAGCGTGTACAGGTACTCGACGACCTCGCAGGTCTCGATGCCCGCCGACGCCTCGCGGCCGGCCAGCCACTCGTCGCCGGAGAACATGCCGTGGACCTGGCCGTGCCAGCGGTCCAGGTTCGCCAGGCAGGCCCGCAGGTCGGCGTAGTGCCGGCCCGCACCGCCGCTGCCGCCGCTGCCGTCACCGCCGTCGTCGTCGAGCAGGGCGCGGACGGCGGGCAGCTTCAGGCCCATGGCGACGTTCACACAGTGGGTGAGGTGGTCGAAGAACGTGGCGCGCCCGGTGGGGAGTTCGCGGGTGAGGAAGCCGGTCCAGTCGGCGTTCTGGCCGAGCAGCAGCCGCGCCAGGCGCGGCCAGCGCGGGTCGGGGTCGCGGCGGTGCAGCCACAGCACGGCCAGGACGTTCTCAGTGGCGCGGCAGGCGCCCCACTCGGTGAGGGGGCGGTCGGGCAGCCGCTCAAGCTGGTAGGCGAAGTAGCGTGCCAGGAAGGGCGGTACGCGGTCGTCGCCGGTGGCGTCGGCGTGCTGGATGAGCGCCTTCAGCGCGACCATACGCGGCCACCAGTCGTCGTTGGTCCGCGGGCCGAACTGGCCGCTGGGCCGCTGGCTGCCGAGGATCCACTCCAGCCACGGCTCGGCCCGGCGCAGCAGCGTCTCGTCGCCGAGGACGTGGGCCAGCGGCACCAGGCCGTCGAGGTAGTAGGGGCCGCGTTCCCAGTCCTCGCCGGTGCCGCCGCGCCAGGCGGAGTCGGGGCCGAGGTCGGGCCAGACGTCCTCGACCTGGCCGGTCAGTCCCCGGGCCTGGAGGCCGAGCTGGCGGCGCAGCCAGCCGGCGGGGCGGATCTCGCCCAGCCGCAGGGGTTCGTGGCGCGTGCCCATGGGGGTGCTCCTTGTTCTCGTGCTCGCGTGCCGGTGGACGGGCGGGCTAGTCGCCGCCGATGGTGGAGCCGCGGACGACCAGCCGCGGCGGGACGAGTTCGGTGCCGCCGTCGGCCGCGGCGGCGCCGGGTCCGGCCGCGATCGCCGCCAGCAGGCGTTCGGCGGCGCGGCGGCCCAGCTGTTCCAGTTCCATGTCGACGGTGGTCAGCGGCGGCCGGGCGGCCTCGCCCATGACGTCCCAGTTGTCGTAGCCGGTGACGGCGATGTCGCCGGGCACGCGGAAGCCGCGCTCCCGCAGCCGGTCGCCGGCGGCGCGGGCGAGCTGGTCGGAGGCGCACACCAGCGCGGTGACCGGCGGCCCGCCCCGGCCGTCCCCGCCGTCCGGTCCGCCGGCGTCGCCGCGCAGCACCAGGTCGGTGGCCTGCCGGCCCCAGGACTCGCTCCACTCGCCGAACAGCGGCGCGCCGGCGAGCTCCATCCCGGCCGCCGCCAGTGCCTCGCGCAGCGCGGCGGCCCGCACGCGCGAGACGCGGCGGTCGGCGCGCCCGCCGATGTGGGCCACCCGGCGGTGCCCGAGTGTGCGCAGGTGGTCCACGACCAGCCGCATCCCGGCGGCGTCATCGGGGACGACCGACATGTCCCCGGCCGCGGCCGACGGCGACAGCGCGTAGACCACCGGCACCGGCACCGCCAGCGGCTCGCGCGGCTCGGTGGACTTGCCGGTGACGATGATCCCGTCGACGCCGCGCGCCAGCAGCGAGGTGAGGTGGTGGCGTTCGCGGACGGAGTCGCGCCGGGCCGTGGCCAGCAGCGCGGAGATCTCGCCGCGCGTGAGCGCGTTCTCCGCGCCGAGCATCACCGGCAGGCTGAAGCGGCCGATGTCGTCGCTGCTCATCAGGCCCACCAGCAGCGGGCGCCGCCCCGGGCGCGGCGGTCCCGGCGCGGCGCCCGGGACGAAGCCGAGGACCTCGGCGGCGGCGCGGACCCGCTCGCGCGTGGCGGGGCGCAGCGAGCCGGAGCCGTGCAGCGCCTTGGAGGCGGTGCCGGGCGAGACGCCGGCGGCGCGGGCGACGTCGGCCAGGCGCACCGCGCGGCCCTCCAGCTTCATGGGCGCCTCCGAGTTTTCCTTGCCTTTCCTTCTGAACAGTCTCAGCGTTTCCTCCAGGTCGGGCAAGGGGTGGGAGGGCCCTGAAAATAAGGCGGTTACGAGGGATTGACGCACCCATGCCGCGCTTCTATGGTCTGCGGACATCGTTTTCCTGGCGTTTCCTTGACGGGTGGAAGCACAGGCCGTGGACGGACGAATGGGGCAAGCGCGATGGAGCTGACTCGGGCCCGTTTCCTCTCCCTGCTGGGGGCCGGCGCGGCGGGCGCGTTCCTGGGCGGCTGCGCCAAGTCGCCCCCGCCGATCGACGTCACGGAACCGGGGTTCGGCCGCGACGCCAGCGGCACGGTCTCGATGTGGTGCCGCGGCGGCATCCAGCGGTCGGCGCAGCTGCTCATCGACCTGTTCCACGCCGCGCAGGACCGCATCCGCGTCGATCTCACCCCGGTCCAGGACGGGCAGTACGTCACCAAGCTCGCCACCGCCATCCGCGGCGGCCGCATGCCCGACCTGGTCGACATCGACGACATCAACTCCGCCCTGTTCATCCACCGCGGGGTCTTCGCCGACCTCACCCCGCTGATCGAGGAGCTGCCGTTCCGCGACCAGCTCAGCCCCGGGCACCTGGCGCTGGCCGAACAGGACGGCCGCTACTACGGCGTGCCGTCCCTCGCCGACAACTCGGCGATGTGGTGCAACGCCGAGCTGCTGGACCGCGCCGGCTTCACCGTCGACGACGCCACCGGCTCCTTCGAGGGCTACCTGGAGGCCGCCCGGGCCGTCTCCGCGCTCGGCCCGGACACCTACGGCTGGATGTTCCCCGGCAACGGCAGCGGCGCCCTGGCCTTCGTCACCCAGCCGCACATCTGGGCCGCCGGGGCCGATCTCATCGACGGCCCGATCGGCCGCCAGCGCGGCAGCATCGAGGGCAACGACGCGCTGCGCCGCACCCTTCAGCTGCTGCGCACCCTGTGGGAGGAGGAGCTGGTCCCGCCCCACGCCGAGGCGGAGGACGGCGCCCGCTGGCCCGCCCCGTACCACCAGGGCAAGGTGGCGCTGATGCCCATCGGCTACGGCGTCGTCGTCCCCGACGCGCCGCCGGCCCTGCTGGACCACACCGAGGTGAGGCTGCTGTCCGGCCCGGACGGAGGCCAGTCCTTCTTCGACGGCGGCAACAACTTCTGCCTCCCCAACGGCGCGCAGAACCCGTCGGCCGCCTGGGAGTTCGTCCGGTTCTGCCTGGAGCTGGAGCAGCAGACGCGGCTGCCGGAGTCCGGCTACATCCCCATCAGGTCCGACGCCGCGACGCCCGCCTTCCGCGAGCGGTATCCGCTCGCGCTGCCCTCACTGCTCCAGATCGACGCGGGCTACGCCCCGCTGACCCTGGCCTACAACCGCATCTTTAACCAGAGCGACGGTCCCTGGCTGGCCATGTTCCGGCGCGCCGTCTTCGGCGGAGACGTCGACGGCGCGCTCGCCGAGGCGCAGCGGGGCTTCGACGACATCCTGCGTCAGGGGGACGCATGAGCGCCACGACCACCCGACCCGCCCGGCGCCGCCGGGGTTCGCTCACCCATCCCGCGCGCACCGGGCTGGCGCTGGTGACCCCGGCCGTGCTGATGACCGTCATCTTCGTCTTCACGCCGCTTCTCGTCGCGGTCTACATCTCGCTCACCGACTTCCCGCTGATCGGGCCGTACGAGTTCATCGGCCTGCGCAACTACGAACTGGCCCTGTCCGACCCGGTGTTCAAGCAGTCGGTGATCTACACGGTCGTCTACACCGCGATCGTGACCCTGCCCATCCTGGCGCTCGGCTACGGGCTGGCCGTCCTGGTCCGCTCCAACCGGCGCGGCGCCACCCTGCTGCGCACCATCTTCTTCCTGCCGTTCATCATCGGCCTGACCACCATCAGTTTCATCACGCTGCTGGAGGCCCAGCCCACCAGCGGCGGCGTCAACGTGCTGCTGCGCGCCCTGGGCATCACCGACGGCACGACGGCCTGGCTGATCGACGGCAAGCTCGCCACCGGCCTGATCTGCGTGATGGTGATCTGGGGCGCCTCGGGGCTGACGATGGTGCTGCTGATGTCGGCCATGCAGGGCATCCCCCGCGAGGTCTACGAGTCGGCGGAGATGGACGGCGCCAGCTGGTGGCGTATCGAGCGGGAGATCACCATCCCGATGATCCGCCGGGCGATCGCGCTGAGCACGGTCATCTCCGTGATCGGCTCGTTCCTCGCCTTCACCCAGTTCTACATCCTCACCCAGGGCGGGCCCGGCTCGGAGACCACCACCGTCGTGATGTCGATCTACCGGCGGGCGTTCGTCGACCTCCAGCTGGGCGCGGCCACCGCGATGTCCCTGATCCTCGTGCTGCTCATCGCCGTCATCGCCGCCGTGCAGTTCTGGCTGCTCCGCGAGAAGGACTGAGAAGGACCCACTGCGCCATGACCACCACCGTCACCCACCGGCCCGCCCGAGCGGCGCGGCGCGACCGTCCGGCGCGGGGCAGGGACCACGAGTCCCGCGTCAAGATCCTGCTCTACGTGCTCGGCGGCGGCGGGGCGGCGCTCGTCTTCGCGGTGCCGCTCGTCTTCGCGCTGATGCGCTCGCTCCAGCCCAACGACGTGGTCGTCGGCGAGCCGAGCTGGTCCACGTTCTTCGACTGGACGGGCACCAACTTCCGCACGCTGCTCACCGACGGCGAACTGGCCCGCTCCATCGTCAACAGCCTGATCGTCTCGCTGGCCACCGCCGCCTTCACCGCCCTGCTGGCGACGCTGGCCGGCTACGGCTTCGCCCGCTTCAGCTTCCGCGGCCGGGGGGCGCTGTTCAGCGTGCTGGTGCTGACGATGATGGTGCCGTTCCAGGCCATCCTCACGCCCCTGTACCTCCAAATGAACAGCATGGGGCTGACCGACTCCCTGCTGGGCCTGGTGATGTTCTACACCACGCTCAACCTGCCCTTCGGCGTGTTCGTGATGCGGAACTCCTTCGCCGCCGTCCCCAGCGAGCTGGAGGACTCCGGGCACGTCGACGGCGCCGGCACGCCGCGGATGCTGCTGTCGGTGCTGCGGCCGCTGATCACGCCCGGCATCGCGACGGTCGCGCTGTACGCGTTCCTCGCCTCGTGGACGGAGTTTCTCGGCGCCCTCACCTTCCTGACCGACCAGGACCTGTACACGCTGCCGGTGACCCTGGCCAACCTCCAGCAGGGCACCTACGGCACGGTCGACTTCGGGCTGCTGGCGGCCGGGGCGGTGATCGCGATGGTGCCGTGCGTCGTGCTGTACGTGGCGCTCCAGCGGTTCTACGTGGCCGGCCTGGCCGCCGGCTCCGTCAAGGGCTGAGGCGGGGCCTACCCGACGGTGCCGTCCGGGCCGCGCCGCAGCGCCCGGCCCGGCAGCGCGCCGGTGCGGCGGCCGTCGCGCACCACGGGCACGCCGCCGACGAAGACGTGCGGGATGCCCTCGGGCAGCCGCCGCGGCTCGTCGAACGTCGCGGTGTCCCGCACCGTGGCGGGGTCGAACAGCACCAGGTCGGCGTGGTAGCCCTCGGCCACCAGGCCCCGGCGGCGCAGCCGCAGCCGCCGCGCCGGGCGGCCGGTGAGGTGGGCGACGCACTCCTCCAGGCCGAGCACGCCCTCCTCCCGGACGTAGTGGCCGAGGTAGCGCGGGAACGTCCCCCACGCCCGCGGGTGCGGCCGGGCCGGGCCGAGCAGCCCGTCGCTGCCGCCGGTGTGCGCCGGGTGGCGCATGAGGGCGCGGACGTTCTCCTCGTTGCCGACGAGCTGGAGGACCGCCGTGGACAGCTCGTCGCCCAGCAGCAGGCCGCGGCAGACCTCGAACGGCGGCCGGCCGGAGGCGGCGGCCAGCTCGGCGATGGTCCGGCCCACGGCGGCCGGGTCGCGGGAGCCGGCGACGCGGATGGTGGCCCAGTCCACGGGCACGCCGTGGCAGCCGTCGGAGCCCTCAGTCTCCAGGGCGTGGCGGATGCGCGCCAGCGCGGCCGGGTCCCGCAGCCGCGCCAGGGTGCGCTCCGGGCCGCCCTCGGCGGCCCAGCCGGGCAGCAGCGCGGCGAGCGTGGTCGAGCCGGGCAGGTAGGGGTAGCTGTCCAGGGACAGGTCGGTGCCCGCGGCGGCGGCGTCGGCGAGCAGCGCCAGCAGCTCGGGCGCGCGCCCCGCGTTCACCGGGTAGTTGAGGGTGGCGTGCGCCAGGTGCAGGCGGCAGCCGGCGCGGCGGGCGACCTCGGTCATCTCCGCGTAGGCCGCCAGCGCCCCCGCGCCGTACGACCGGTGGTGCGGCACGTACAGGCCGCCGAACGCGGCGACGACGCGGCACAGTTCGGTCAGCTCGTCCGTGCTGGCGTAGCCGCCGGGGGCGTAGGTGAGCCCGCTGGACATGCCGGCCGCGCCCTCGCGCAGCCCGGCGGCGACCAGCTCCCGCTGCCGGTCCAGCTCGGCCGGGGTGGGCGGCCGGTTCTCCCAGCCCATGGCCAGCGCCCGCACCGTGCCCTGCGGCACCAGGTAGCAGGCGTGGACGGCGATGCCCTGGTCCAGCCGGGCCAGGTAGCCGGCGACGTCGCGCCAGCCGTAGTCCAGGCCGGGCGGGTCGCCGTTCCAGCCGGCGAGGGCGCGGCGCAGCTGCGGCAGCGTCACCTCGTCGGCGGGGGCGTAGGACAGGCCGTCCTGGCCCAGCACCTCGCAGGTCACGCCCTGGCAGACCTTCGCTTCGTGCGCCGGGTCGGCGAGCAGGGCGAGGTCGGAGTGGGCGTGCATGTCGATGAAGCCGGGGCTGAGCACGAGCCCGGTCGCGTCGATGGTGCGGCGGGCGGTGGGCAGCGGGCCGCCGATGGCCTCGATCAGGCCGCCGGTGACGGTGACGTCGGCCCTCCGGCCGGGGGGCGCCGGTGCCGTCCACGACGGTGGCGCCGCGGAGGAGAAGGTCGCCCATGCCGCCGCCTCCCGTCTCGCGCCCGCCGGGATCCGCCCCTGTCCGCGCGGGGTCGTGGGGGTTGTAGCACCGCCGCCGGGGCGGGTCAACGGCGGCATGCGCGAAGCCCCGGCGCCCGAGGGCACCGGGGCTTGCACACGTCCGTCAAGCGCCGCTGTGGCGGACGTCAGACGAAGTTGACGTCGCTGCAGATGAAGTAGGTCTGGTCCAGGTGCGAGGCCTGCCAGATCGTGTAGACGATGTGGTGGCCGCTGCGGCCCGGGGCGCTGACGTCGAAGGTGATGTCCTGCGCCGGGGCGTAGCTGCCGGTCTCGGCGACCAGCTCAAGGTCGTCCCAGCCCAGCGAGTCCGTGGTCGGGTCGAAGCCCTGCTTGGTCACGTAGACCTGGAAGTAGTCGGCGCCGTGGCTGGCGGTGTCGTACAGGTGGACGCTGAAGTCGGTGGAGACGTCCGTGGTGGTCCAGGGACCGGGGTTGTCGAGCGAGCTGGCCAGGCCGCCCTGCGCGTTACCGGCGCTGCACAGCTGGCCGTCGGGGATGTTGCCCCGGAAGTCGCCCGCCAGGTTCTCGCGGAACAGGCTCATCCAGTTCCACATGGTGTTCGGGTTTTCCTGGTAGGCCTGCCAGCACATGGGGTCTTCCTGCTCCATGGCCGGGTTCATGTGGTCGTTACCCCAGCGCTCCCAGCAGCCGTAGGCGCGCGAAGCCGGGTCCACGATGGAGCCGTGGGCGCGGGCGGAGTCGGTCCAGGGGCTCAGGAACAGGGTGATGAGGCCGACGACGCCGGCCACCACCGGTGCGATGACCCGCAGCGTCCAGCGGCGGGCAGGGGCGTGTGCGTACATGCTGTGCGATCTCCGTCTTCCGGAAGTGGTGGGGGGTCTTGCGACGCTTTCCAGATTGGGAGCGCTCCCATATTTCACCTGGATTTTAACTGCGGCATACCAACGGCACCACCCCTCGTGCACGGGTCTTTCCCAGGAGTGGCAGCCCGCGTCTCCGGGAGGCCGTTGTCCGGCCCCGCTGCGACGATGAGGACATGAGGTACGGGGTGGACATCCGCACGTTCGGCTCGCTGGCCGAGCCCGCCCGGGTCGTGGAGCTGGCGCGGGCGGCCGAGGCCGCCGGCTGGGAGGCGGTGTTCCTGTGGGACCACCTCGCCTTCGCCTGGGGCGTGCCCTCGGCCGATCCGTGGGTGCTGCTCGGGGCGGTGGCGCAGGCGACGGCCCGGGTGCGGCTCGGCCCCGCCGTCACGCCGCTGCCGCGCCGCCGCCCGGCGGTCGTGGCCAGCGCGGTCGCCGCGCTCGACCGGCTCAGCGGCGGCCGGGTGACGCTGGGCGTGGGCGCGGGCGGCGTGCCGGCGGAGTTCGCGGCGTTCGGCGAGCCGCACCCGGCGCGGATGCGGGCGGAGATGCTCGACGAGGCGCTGGACCTGCTCGCCGCGCTGTGGCGCGGCGAGCAGGTCGCGCACGCCGGGCCGCACTACACCGCCGACGGCGTCACGCTGGCGCCGGTGCCGCTCCAGCGCCCGCGCGTGCCGGTCTGGGTCGGCGGCGGCAGCCGCGCCGCCCAGCGCCGGGCGGCGCGCTGGGACGGCTGGGTCATCAACGGCGACGACGCGCGCGGCCGGATGACGCGGGACCCGGACGCCCTGGCCGCCGGCATCGCCCGCATCCACGGCATACGCCGCAGCCGCGCCGGGGGCCGCCCCGGCCGTGACGCGCCGTTCGACGTCGCCCTGACGGGCGTCACGGCCGGCCCCGGGGACGGCACGTGCGCGCGGTACGCGGCGGCGGGCGTCACCTGGTGGCTGGAGCACCTCAGCGAGCAGCGGGCGCCGTTCGGGCGGCTGCTCGCCCGCGTCGAGGCCGGGCCGCCCGGCCGCCGCGGCTGAGCCGGGCCGGGGCCGGGCCGGCGTCAGCCGGCCTCAGCTGCCTCCAGCAGCACGTCGACGAGCCGGTCGGCGGCGTCGGGGCGGCCGTGCGCGCGGGCCCGCTCGGCCATGGCGGCGCGCCGCGCCGGGTCCGTCAGCAGCGGCTCCACCGCCTCGCACAGCTGAGCGGCCGTCACGTCGCCGATGAGCGCGACCGCGGCGCCGCTCTCCTCCAGGTGCCGGGCGTTGTGCGCCTGCTCGTTCCCGGCCGAGGTCGCCAGCGGCACGAACACCGCGGGCTTGCCCAGGGCGGTCAGCTCCGCCAGCGTCCCGGCGCCGCTGCGCGAGAGCACGACGTCGGCCAGCGCCAGCACGTCGGGCAGCTCCGGGCCGACGAAGCCGGTGAGGTGGTAGCGCTGCGCGAGCTGCGGCGGCAGCGAGGCCGCCTGGCCGCGCAGCTCCTCGACGTTGGCCGGGCCGCACTGGTGCACCACGTTGGCCCGCTCCAGCAGCCACGGCAGCGACTGGGCGACCAGGTCGTTGATCTGCCGGGCGCCCTGCGCGCCGCCGGTGACGTACAGCGTCGGCAGCCGCCGGTCGAAACCGGTCAGCCCCAGCGCGGCGACGGCCTTCTCCGCGCTGCCCGTCAGCACCTCGGGCCGCACCGGGTTGCCGGTGACCACGGCGGCCGAGCGCACGGCCTCGGGCAGCAGCGGCAGCGTCGACTCCGACGACACCGCGATGCGGGTCGCCGAGCCCGCCAGCCTGCGGTTGGCCAGCCCCAGCCGCACGGTCTGCTCGTGCAGCACCAGCGGCCGCTTGCACATCCGGGCGGCGAGCCCGGCCGGGACGGCGACGTACCCGCCGGTGGCGAGCACGACGTCGGGCCCGAACCCGCTGATGGCCTTCCTGGCCTGGGCCACCCCCAGCGGCACCCGCGCCATGTCCTTGATGTTGGCGGGGCCGAGCATCTTCAGCGGGTTGGACGACCGGCGGATCTTGCCCGTGGCCACGGTGGTGAACGCGATGCCCTCGGCCGGGGCGACCTTGGCCTCCAGGCCCTGGGCCGTCCCGATCCACAGGACGTCAAGCGTGCCGCCGGACGCGGCCAGCCGGGATTGCAGGGTACGGATCGCGGTGAGGGCGGGATACGTGTGCCCGCCCGTGCCACCGCCGGTGACGATCAGCCGGAAAGCGCGCGAGTTGTCGAAAGCCGTGTTCACGCCGCGCACCCTACTGGGACCCGCGGGGCCGTTGCTGACGGGGAGCCAGTAGCCGGCACCGGGCCGGTCCGCGCCGCCTCCCCGGCGTGGCGCCCCGGCCGCACCCGCGCCGCGGGAGCAACCTGGCATTGCCGCCATTCCCGGCGGACATCTGTGACGAACCACGCGACGGAAGGTGCCCATGGCCGCGACCCCCGCCCCCTACACCGGCTTCGACCGCATGCTCATCGCCGGTCAGTGGCGTGACGGAAACTCCGACTCTGCCCTCACGGACACCGACCCCTACACCGGAGAGACCCTCACCCAGATCGCCCAGGCCGACGAGTCGGACGTGGACCTGGCCTGCCGGGCGGCCCGGGACGCCCAGCGGGAGTGGGGCGCCGCCCCGGCCGCCGAGCGCGCCGCGGTGCTGCGCCGCGCGGCGGAGATCATGGCCGCACGCGCCGGCGAGATCGGCGACTGGCTGCTGCGCGAGGCCGGCTGCGTGCGGGCCCGCATCGAGATGGAGCTGACGATCTGCCGGGCCGTCACCTCGCTCGCCGCCTCCCACGCTTTCCTGCCGATGCGCACCGTGCCCTCCGACACCCCCGGCAAGGAGAACCGCGTCTACCGGCAGCCCGCCGGGGTGGTCGGCGTGATCAGCCCGTGGAACTTCCCGCTGTTCCTCTCCAACCGCTCGGTCGCGCCCGCGCTGGCCGTCGGCGACGCCGTGGTGCTCAAGCCCGCCGGCGACACCC
The DNA here is from genome assembly GCF_016741785.1 of Streptomyces sp. 7-21. Lineage (GTDB taxonomy): Bacteria > Actinomycetota > Actinomycetes > Streptomycetales > Streptomycetaceae > Streptomyces. The sequence continues at coordinate 45,596 of NZ_JAERRL010000005.1, read as the reverse complement.
CCGTCACCGGCGGGCTGCTGCTGGCGAAGATCTACGAGGAGGCAGGGCTGCCGCCCGGCGTGCTGAGCGTGCTCATCGGCCCCGGCAGCAGCGTCGGCGGCGCCCTGACGCGGCACGAGGTCCCCCGCATCATCTCCTTCACCGGCTCCACGGCCGTCGGCTCCGGCATCGCCGCCACGGCCGGCATCAAGAAGCTGTCACTGGAGCTGGGCGGCAACGGCCCCCTGGTGGTGCTGGACGACGCCGACCTGGACGCCGCCGTGGCCGCCGCCTCCTTCGGCAGCTACTTCCACCAGGGCCAGGTGTGCATGGCCACCAACCGCGTCATCGTCGACGCGGCCGTGCACGACGAGTTCCTCGACCGCCTGCTGGCGCGGGTACGCGGCCTGCGCGCCGGCGACCCGCGCGAGGAGAGCACCCAGATCGGGCCGGTCATCAACGCCAGGCAGCTGGCGTCGGTGCGGGAGAAGATCGGCCGGGCCGTAGACCAGGGCGCCCGGCTGCTGCACTCCGGCGAGCCGTCCGGGCCCACCGGGCAGGTGCTGCCGCCCCACCTGCTCGCCGGCGGCCAGCACCTGGCCACCGCCTCCGAGGAGGTCTTCGGCCCGGTCGCCACGGTGATCCGCGCCGAGAACGAGGAGCACGCGCTGCGCCTGGCCAACGACACCGAATACGGCCTGTCCAGCGCGGTGTTCACCCGCGACCTCGACCGCGGGCTGCGGTTCGCCCAGCGCGTCGAGGCCGGCATGACGCACATCAACGACACCACGGTCCACGACGACGTCAACGCCGCCTTCGGCGGCGAGAAGGACTCCGGCCTCGGCCGCTTCAACGGCCACTGGGTCATCGACGAGTTCACCACCGAACACTGGATCAGCATCCAGCACGAGCCCCGCCCGCTCCCGGTCTGACGGCCGGCCGCGCGCCGCCCGCGGCGGCTACCGGCCCGTGCCGCGCCCGTGGTCCGCCAGGGCACGGTCCAGGTGCCGGATGACGGCGGGCACGTCGTCGCTCTCCGTGCTGCGGATCAGCTCCAGAGCCGGCCGCACCAGCGGCCCGGGCCGCGCGATCAGCCGCGCCAGCACGGCGGCCCGCACGTCGAGCCGCTCCAGGGTCGCCTCGCGCTCCGCCTCGTCCTGGTGCGCCAGCAGAACGGCGTTGCGCCACGCCTCCTCCCGCGCCTGCCGGATGCTGAAGTCCAGGATCCGCTCGTCCGTCCGCGCCCCGGCCTGGTCCAGCAGCGACAGCAGCGGTGAGACGTCGCCCACCGCGTCCTGCACCGCCAGCGCCACCCGCCCCAGGATGTCGTTGATCAGCAGGAAGTCGCGCCGCAGCGCGTAGATACCGTCCCCGGGGCTGGTGCGGGCGGCGGCGATCGCCAGGTCGAGGTTGATGTGCGCGCTCACGCCGAGGACGACGTGCTGGATGATGACCGTGCCCGGATCGTCCAGCAGCCCGAACGCCTCGCGCCAGCAGCGTGGCCCGGACCGGTCCCGCCGCCACGCGTCGTACGCCTCGAAGTAGCGGTTGCCGAACAGCGTGTCGAACCGGTCCATGCGCGGCCCGTCGTCGAACAGCCCGCTGCGGATACCCTCGCGGACCTCGACCGTCACCTGCCGGTACAGCGCCGCGAAGTACCCGGCCCGGTCGGCCGCCGCGGCGGCGTCCCGCACGATGCCCGCCAGCCCGGCCACGACGTCGTCGATGTTCTCCGCCGCCATGCGATCCCCCAACGCCGCTGCCTGCCTTGCGCGTTACGGTATCCGCCGGGCCCGGGACCCCTCCCGTTTGCCGGGGCGGCAACATTCCTCGCCGCCCCGGGCGCCCCCGGCCCACACTGGCCGCTCCTACCCGGCCCACCACGAAGGAGCGGCGATGACCACGACCGACGCGGCGGCGTTCTGGGACGGCCTGTACGCGGACCGCCCCGCCACCGCCGAGCCCCGCCCCAACGTCCGCCTCACCGAGATCGCCTCCAGCCTGCCGCCCGGCGACGCCCTCGACCTCGGCTGCGGCAGCGGCGGCGACGCGCTGTGGCTGGCCCGCCAGGGCTGGCGGGTCACCGCCGTCGACATCTCCGCCGTGGCGGTCAAACGCCTCGCCGCGCGCGCCCGCGAGCTGGGCCTCGGCGACCGGATCACCGCCGCCCGGCACGACCTGCACCATTCCTTCCCCGACGGGCAGTTCAACCTGGTCTCCGCGCACTACCTGCACACCCCGTACCCCCTGGACCGGCCGGCCGCCCTGCGCACGGCCGCGCACCGGCTGCGCCCCGGCGGCCGACTGCTGGTCGTCGACCACGGCTCGACCGCACCGTGGTCGTGGGACCAGGACCCCGCAGCCCGGTTCCCCACCCCGCACGAAGTCGCGGCGGGCCTCGGCCTGGACGGGACCGGCTGGACCATCGAACGCGCCGACGCGCCCCGCCGCATCGCGGAGGGCCCCGGCGGACGCACCGCCGAGGTCACCGACCACGTACTGCTCATCCGCCGCGCCGCCTGACGCCTGCCCCGCCGGGCCTCAGCCCCCGTCCCGGCGGGGCCGCGTGGCCCGCCACGCCGCGAACGACCCGGCGGCGGCGTACGCCAGCAGCAGCGCGCCGTTGCGCGCGTCGCGCCGCCGCTCCAGGGACTGCACCCGCTGCTGCTGCTCGTAGGTCCGGGTGCCCACCGCACCGGCGCCGTCCAGCACCACGCAGTGCCTGTCCCCCGGCCGCATCGGGCCGGGGTGCTCCTCGCCGTCCTCCCCCAGGTTCTCCCCCGGGCACACGACCTCGTCCGAGGCCGTCACCGCGTCCGTGACGCTCACCACGCCCCACAGCCCCGGCACGAGGAAGAACGCCACGAGAACGGCCCGGTACCTCACACGACCCCCAGACGTCGACCGGCCACACCGTACAACCCGCCAACTCCCGCCTTCCGCATGGCCGTTCAGCCGCTTCTGCCGGTGACGTGCACGCTCGCCGGACACCTGCGCGGCGACGGACGCTGGTCTCACGGCCGGAAAACCGGCTGCGCTGCCGTCGGCGGCGGACGGCATACTCGGCTCATGTCCCAGCCCGCCCACCGGTTCCAGGACACGCCCCGCGGCGTGTGGGAATTCCTCGACGTCGTCCTCGTGCGCTGCCCCCGCTGCGCGCAGGCCGCCCGCATCATCCGGCCGCCGGGGGACGAGAAGCACCAGACGCTGACCATGTTCCGCCCCCGGCGGCTCGTCTGCCGCGGCTGCGGCCTGTCCCGGATTTGGAAGGGCCACAGCATCACGCTGTCCCGGAGCACCACCGAGCCCGCGACGGACCCGTACCTCGGCCTGCCGCTGTGGCTCCAGACCGAGACGCGGCACGGCTGGCTGTGGGCGTACAACCCCGAACACCTCGACCTGATCCGCCGCTACGTCCAGGCGCCGCTGCGGGAACGCGCGAACCGGTACGACGACGGCAGCCGCAAGTCCCTGATCGCCCGGCTCCCCGCATGGATCAAACGGGCGCACCACCGCGACGAGATCCTGCGCGCGGTGGACCGGATCCGCGCCTCCCTGACGACGGGCTGACCGGCCGCGCCCGGTGTGACCCGCCGCACCCCCTGTCACAGCGGCCGGTGCTCCGGTGACGTAGGGGCGCAGGCCCGGCACCGGAGGAGGCACCATGACAGGGAACACGCACGTGGTCGTGATCGGCGGCGGCTACGCGGGCGTGATGGCCGCGAACCGGCTGACGGGGCGCGGCGACGTGACCGTGACGCTGGTCAACCCGCGCCCCGAGTTCGTGCACCGCGTCCGGCTGCACCAGCCCGTCGGCGGCTCCGACGAGGCGGTCCTCGCCTACCGCGACGTCCTCGCCGCGCGCGTGCGGCTGGTGACTGACAGCGTGACCCGCATCGACACGGCCGGGCGCGGGGTGACGCTCGCGTCCGGGGACACGCGCGGCTACGACGACCTCATCTACGCCGTCGGCAGCCACAGCGCCAAACCCGACGTGCCGGGCGCGGCCGAGTGCGCCTACCCGCTGGCCACCCTGGAGGAGGCACGGCGGCTGCGCGCCGCCCTCGACGCCACCCCGGCCGCCGCACCCGTGACGGTGGTCGGCGCCGGTGCCACCGGCATTGAGACCGCCGCCGAACTGGCCGAGCAGGGACGCACGGTGACACTCGTCTGCGGCGGCGTCCTCGGGCCGAACCTGCACGCGCGCGCCCGCCGCTCGGTCGCCAGGCGGCTGGCCGCGCTCGGCGTGACGGTCACCGACGGGCCGGGCTCGACGGTCACGGCCGTCGACCGCGACGCCGTGCGGCTCGCCGACGGCCGTGAACTGCCCAGCGACGTCACCGTCCGGACCGCGGGCTTCGGCGTGCCGGGACTGGCCGCGCGCAGCAGGCTGAGCACGGACGCCGCGGGGCGGCTGCTCACCGATGAGACGCTGACGAGCGTGGACGACCCGCGCGTGCTGGCGGCCGGGGACGCGGCGGCGCCGTCGGGGCAGGCGCTGCGGATGTGCTGCCTGAACGCCACGCCGCTGGGCGCGCGGGCGGCCGACACCGTGCTCAGCCGGATCGACGGCGAAGAGCCGGGCACGGTGCACCAGATGTTCTACGCCCAGTGCCTCAGCCTCGGCCGGGCAGACGCCGTCCTGCAGTTCGCCAACCGGTCCGACGTCGCGGTGCGCGCCCACGTCGGCGGGCGCCTCATCGCCCGGCTCAAGGAGACCATCTGCCGGAGCATCCCCGGCTCCCTGTCGGCGGAGGCCCGCAAGCCGGGCTCCTTCCGCCTGCACCAGCTGCCGCGTGGCGCCGCCAAGCGCCAGAAGCTCCTGCACGCCAGCGGCCCGTCGGCTCCGGCCACCTCCGACGCGGCGGTCAACGAGGCCACGCAGCGGGCGTGACGGGCGTCGGCTGGCCCGGCGGATGCTGCCTACTGGCCCAGGCGGTGGCCGGGCACAAACCACCGCCTGGGCCGCTCGTAGGGGCGATGAGGACCCGTGGCGGATCTGGCAGCTGGCTCCGGGCTGTCGTGTTGTTAACCCTCTAGGGGGCCGATGAGGACGCGGGATGACGACGGCAACGGCGAGGTGAGCCCGTAGTTGTTACCCCCTCGTAAGGGCGATGAGGACTCGGCGCCCAGTCCCTCGCCGTCCACCTCGGATACGGGTTGTTACCCCTCGTAGGGGCGATGAGGACACAAGCGGTCGCTGACCCACATCGGAACCGTCGCCTCGTTGTTACCCCTCGTAGGGGCGATGAGGACCCCATGGTAAAGCTGCTGGTGGCGGGTGGAGAGCGTGGGCGTCTGCGGGCGGATTTTGCAGTGAACCTCCGGTAGTGTCGCTGGGCCCGGCGTGTCGCTGAAATGGCGTCGGTGGCGACGCCCATCCGGCTGCTGGGATACGCAGCACCTCGACAGCGGGATCGATGCGCAGATGTTCGGCAAGCGCTGTGACTCGCAGCACATGCGCAGGACAAGCGCTCCCACAGGTTCGGGAAAGATCGCTGGTCACCAGCCGTCCGTTACTGAGGTGCCGTACCGCGTGTCGGCGTCCTGGAAAACCAGTGACTAGACGGTACTGGCATCCTCAACGCACCTTTGATTGCGTGACGTTGAACGACGCGGCGCCCGAAGCTGTAACGGAAACCATCGATCCGCGGCTCCTCCGCGAGGTCAGCCTCACCATCAACAAAGCCCACCTGTTCATCTACTTCGTGCCTGAGGTCTCCGAAGAGGCCGCCCGGCTTGGCGTGACCGAGAGCGGACCGGCGTACTTCGCCCTCCGCGGGGCCGCGCTCGGCGCGGTGCCGTGGCAGGTCGTACTCGCCGCCTTCTACGGCTTCAGCCCGCGGTCGGTGCGGGTCATGGACGGCGTGTGGAACATCGCCACGCCGGAGCAGTGGCAGGCAGCCCGATTCACAGCCGCCGGCCGCGCGATGCGGCGCGTCGGCGTCAGCCTCACCGACGACCAGATCGCGGAAGCACGCGCGCTGCTCGACCCGGTTGTCGCGCGCGCCGACTACGCGTGGAAGTCGATGGCAGCCGCCAACGCCTCGGTCCCGCTTCCCGACGACCCGCTCGTCGCGCTGTGGCAGCAGATCACGGTGCTGCGCGAGTGGCGCGGCGACGCGCACTTCACGGTCCTTGCCGCCAACGGCATCGGGCCGTGCGACTGCAATGTGCTGGAGGTAGCGGTTGGGCGCATGCCAGAGAGGCTGGCACGTGACACCCGCCGGTGGAACGACGAGGAGGTAGCTGCGGCAACCGCCCGCCTTGTCGCACGCGGCTGGCTCCACGCCGACGGCACTGTGACCGCCGAGGGCGTCGAGGCACGCAAGCGGATCGAAGCGGAGACCGACCGGCACTGCGCCGCGCTGTGGACGTCCGTGGACGAGGCTGACATCCGCCGCCTCATCACGCTGCTTTCGCCGATCATCGAGGCGTTCATCGCCGCCGATACGTTCCCCTTCCGTGTGACGCCGCCGGAGATCCCGTCCGGCGAGCAGTCTGCTGAGCCAGCTGGCAAGACCGCCCTGTAGCGGCTGTCCAGTCCCAACCCGCTTGGCCCGTAAACCGGTTCGTGACCAGGACCAGCACGCTGTTATCGTTCCGGCGAGGCCGTGCCAAGGACCAAGGAGGTGGCACCTGTGAACTTTTCGTCATGGGTGCTCCCTCCTTGGAGCGGTCGGGCAATAAGCAGGTCGTCCAGGAGCGCCTTCCTGCACGCTTGCGAAAGGCCCGACCATCCACGTCACTGCGGAACAGCTCCTCGACGGCGGCTTCCGCGAACGTAAGTGCGTCCTCGGTAAGATCCCCGGCTATCTGTGGACTCCGGCTTCGGGCGTCCGCGTCTGCACCGGCACCGCTGATCCTGCTCGGCCACCCGGCTCTCGGGCTACGCGCACGATGTACCCCGGCTGGTTGCCCGCGCCGGGCACGCCCAGCAGAGGGCTTCGCCACAGCCACCATCGAACTTCCCGCCAGCGGCGACCGGCCCCGCTGGCCCGCCCTCGACGAGGCACAGGCTGACATGCGCCGAGCGGTGCAGGCCGGGGAACCGGTGAGCGAAGAGATCATCGACGCTTTCATCCTGCGCGCTGGTCGAGCGGACGGTCCCCGACTGGCGGTCCGCCCTGGCGATCTTTCCCTAAGTCATCGCAGTCGGCACGCTGCGAGGTAGCCTCATCAGCCCATGCCCCTTCTTTTCAGCGACACGCCGGACCCAACCGCGCTACCGGAGGTTCGCTGCGCAATCCGCCCGCAGACGCCCTCCCTCTCCACCCGCCACCAGCGGCTTTGCCATGGGGTCCTCATCGCCCCTACGGGGGTGGCACCATCTCTGGTGGTCCTGCACTCGTGGTTGTGCAGGAAGTACGATTCCGCACGGCAGCACAGACTCGGTGTTAGCGGCTTATCGCGACTCGGCCACATTTTTTGTCGAGCCGTCGCTGCGCAGCACACAGCGTAGCCAGACCTCTTTCCGCCAGGGCGCAGCCGCCGGCCGGGCGCCAAGGTGCTCCCGCCCCGCCATCTCTCGCAGAAGCCACAGGCCACGTCCTTGCTCTGCGTCCCAGTCCGGGCATGCGACCTTCGGCAGTTCGGCCGAGCGGTCGAACACCGAAAGAAGCACCGAGGCAGCGGTGCACGAGATTGCAAGCCGGCAGCGACGGTCGGCCACGTGCCTGGCGACGTTGGTCAACAGCTCGGACACTCCGAGGCAAGCCAACTCCACGCCTTCCGTGGCGATTTGCTGTCTCTGGAGACTTCTGGCGACGACACAGCGCCAGCGTGCGATGTCTTCCGCTCTGGCGGTGAGAACCCAGTGACGCGCGTACCTATTCACCAATGACGTCCGCGTGACGAGCATCTGTTCTCCCACCGAAGCTGAGCGAGCAAGACGCTGGCTGCCGGTTCGAGCCCCTCGATCGCTCCAACACAACGGCAAAACCAGCCCTATTCAGGATGACAGCAGAAGCCCATCCGTGGGACCGTAGCGACAGGAATTCCCTGACAAAATCCTGCGGGAAGTTCTTTTCTGGCGAGATTGCCGTCTCACGCTAGCGGTAGCCACCGCAGCGGTCCAGAACGTTTCGTGCCGCAGCAGAACGCTCGCCGCCAGAGTGGCAAGAGAGAGGGGACGTCGTGATCACAGACATCGAGTCGGCGACACCTGCCCTGTGTCGGCTGCAACTCGGCAGCGAGCTGCGCCGCTTGCGCCTGCACGCCGGGCTGGCAGGAAGCCAGGTAGCGAGAAGGCTGCTGTGGAGTCCGTCAAAGCTGACACGCCTGGAGACCGGCGAGAACTCCGTCGTGGAACAGACCGACGTCATGGCTCTCTGCGAGATGTACGGTGCCGACTCCGAGACCCAGGCCCAGCTCATGGGATACGCGGCGGTCACCAAGACCCGCAAGGACTGGTGGCAGTCCCCCGAGTACCGCCCGGTGATCCGCCCCGTCTTCAAGGCGTTCCTGGGGCTGGAGGCGACGGCCAGCACGCTGCACAACTACGAGGCGGAGTTCGTCCCTGGCCTGCTCCAGACGGAAGCCTACGTGCGGGTCATCCATGAGCGGGCTCATCACGGGTTGAGCGCGGAAGAGGTGAACCGCCTCGTCGAGGTGCGCATGATGCGGCAGGAGGTCCTGCGGCGGCAGGACAACCCCCTGAAGTACACGGCCATCATCAACCAGGCCGTGTTGCACCGTCCGGTAGGCGGGGCAGACCTCATGCGGCGCCAGCTCACCCACATCGTCGAGACCGCAGAGGAGCTTCCCACCATAAGAGTCCAGGTCGTGCCCTACCGGGTCGGCGCACACGCCGGGATGAACGGGGCGTTCCATGTCTTGCGCTTCCCGGACGGCGCCGCCATCAAGTCGATCGTCTACCTGGAGCATCTCGCCGATGCCTGGGTAAGCCGCAGAGAGGGGGACGTAGAGCGCTACGAGGAGGCGTTCACCGAACTGCAAGCAGTCGCCCCGGGGCCCCGTGAGTCACTAACCATGATCAAGAAGGCCATCAAGGAGCACCAGTGAACAAGACACAGCCCAGCGTCCTCGCCAACGCCGAGTGGTTCACCTCCAGCTACAGCAATGACCAGGGAGGCGCATGCGTCCAGGGAGCCCGCCTGGACGGCGCCTCCATGGCGGTCCGGGACTCCAAGATGGCCACGGGCCCGGCCTTCGTGTTCTCCGCCCCCGCCTGGTCCGGCTTCCTCACCGCCCTGACGCGCGGTGAGCTGAGTCGCTAACGGCAGCGCCCTCCTGGCCTGCATGTCCTCGGTCAGGAGGGCGAGTGCTCACCCGTTCCGTTTTCTGGGTCGGGGTTTCCGCCCCTTCCGGCTCTTGTCCTTCTGCTCCTTCTTCTCGTCCTTCTCAGGGAGAATTCTCAGCGGCGCGTCGCTCGTTCCCAGACGGGGGAGAGGAAGACGCTCGGCCCTGGCGTTCTCGGTGAACCAGGCGTAGCTGTTGCCCTCCGGGTTCGGCGGCACCGGCGTCCCCTCCGGGAGGTCGGCCGGGCGCGTGCGCGGATAGTGGACGGGCAGTTCGCTGTCGCCCTTCGCGGCGGCCAGAAACGCTTTCTTCACCGCGCGGAGAGGCGGAGTCCGCTCAAGCAACGCTTCGTAGGCCGCCCTCGCCTCATCAAGCAGGCGCGACTCTTCCGCGCTGGCCAGCGGGGCTGTCAGGGAGCGGTAGTAATCGCGCCACTGGTCTCCGGAGGCGAGTTCGGTCCGTTCCAGGTCGATGTCCAGCCGGACGCTGCCGAAGCCGAGAGGCTTTCCCAGTCCAAGTCGGTGGAAGTGCCCCTGAGGCAGCCGAAGCAGCCAGACGAGAGCGCCGAGTTCGATCTGGTCGAGATTGCGGACGTCGATGGTGAACCGGAAGACGGTGCCCGGCTTGATCCATCCCTTGATGGACCGGTTCTGGCTGTCGCGCTGCTCCTGCCCCGGTGTCTCGGCCGTGGCAGGGGTACGGGGGCGACGGAACTCCCGGAACCGGCCCTCAACCGGAGTCTGGGTGGGGTCGGCGGCACCTTGCGGCTCGTCCCAGTAGTCCTCCGGCAGACCCGCGTGGTGAACGTACGCCTTGCGTCCGCGCAGGGAAACACCCTCCTGGTACAGCGGGCCGACCTCGTCCTTGTGTCGTTTCCGCCGCACTTCGGCGTAGAAGCCGACCTGTTCCGGGCGCGGCTGTCCCAGGATGGCCAGCGGCAGACCATCGCCGTCGAACGTGCGCACGGCCTGCTCGGCGTCCTGGTCACACACGACCGGCCCGATGCGCAGCCGCCCCCGGTAAGCGGCGGGCCTGCGGCCTGAGCCCTCCGGGGCCACCCACCCGAAGACCCGGTCGGCGGGCGACAGCTTGTCGAACGAGTCGGCCGGGTGAAGCGACGGGTGCAGCAGCTCCGCGGGCGCCGCAGGGTGCAGGTCGCGGGAGATCATGACGGGGTACAGGGCGGCGATCTTCCGCTGGCCGTTGACCTTCTTGAACCGTGCCCAGCACAACAGCGGTGACTGGTACGGGTAGGACACATCCGGTGAGTCCGTCAGGTGCTCGTAGAGGTGCGGGCTCCAGGCCGGCTGCCCCGGCTCGTGCCCCAGCCATTCCCAGGGCTCGGCGATGGCGCCGCCGTCTTTCACGCGCCGTCGGATCTCGTCGTCGCTGTGCGCACCACGGTAGTTGCGAATCAGCGCCTCCCACCCGGATACGAGGGCGTCCCACTCCTCCTGGTCGAGAGGAATCTCTTCCGGATCGGCGTCCGGTGGACGATAGAACAGCCGCTCGTCTTTTTTTCCCGGGATGTTCCGCCCCGTGATGTAGGCGAAGCCCGTGACGGGTTTCTGCCCTTCCTGCGCTTCCTTGGCAAGGCGGTCCTTGTCTTGCCACAGGGAAAGACGCTCAACTCGGTCGCCCTTAATAAGTGCTGCCACCCCTTGCCGGTGCTTGGGCATGGTGCCCTTGAAAAGGATGGAGTCCTTTTCTGGCGACTCTGGGTACCGGGCCAGCTTGGCCTGCTTCAGCACGCGGACCCGCCTGTCCCCGGTGACGACGACCGGTTCGACCTTTAGCCCGTCGGAGGTGGGGCGCCGGTAGCCGAGGGGTTCGTCGTGGCCGCGGAAGACGCCCATGCGGGAGTTGGTGATCGCCTCGTAGGCCGCACGCAGCATGCCCTTGATGCTGGTCGGCGGCAGATGCGGTCGGCCGTTCCGCGTCAGCACGGGGTAGACGCGGTGCTCGGGGTCGCCTTGCTCCGGACGCGTCGCGCGGGTGGTGTCGAGCACGACCACCGGGGTCACAACGGTCATGGTGACGCCGATCTGACCGGCCCACCTTGGCTGCCCGTCATCGGTGGCGAGCCGGTCGTGGCCCGGGGGACGCCCGTCGCGCAGCGGTTCGGGGAGGTCCGTGCGTGGCAAGGCCGGGATGAATCCGTAGGGGTTGAGGAACTCGTCCGTCACTGGCCGTCTCCGTCCCGCAGCTCCGACAGGGGGTAGTAGGGCTCGATGCGCAGCAGCCGTTCCTCCGCGACGTAGGCGTTGCCGTGCTCCGGCTCGACGGCGATGTACTGGCGGGCGGCGAGCCGGGCACGCGCGGTCGTCTGGACCGGGACGCGCAAGGTGACGCTGGCGCCGGTCAGCGTCGTCCACTTCCCTGCTCCCTCGGTCGCCTGCCCCCACAGCAGCTGGTGGGTGGTCAGCGTGCCGACCGCCTCTAGTGCGAGCCCGTCGGTCTCAGGGAACTCCGGGGGCAGCAGGGCGGGTTCTTCGGTGAGAAGCACCGCTCGCCCCGGCCCGCCGGGCTCCTCGCGCCAGCGGAGTTCGGCGTCGGCGGTGAAGACACGCGCCTCGTAGACCTCGGACAGTTGGGCCGGGCCCTGGGGGGTGCGGCAGCCGCCGTCGGCGCCGACGAGCGCGATGTCGTAGCGGGAGGGCGCGGTGAGCAGTGCCGTGGCTTCGGCGAGCTTGCTGGCCCGCACGCAGGTGGCGAGCGCCTCGGCGAGCGGCAGCCCGGGGTGGGCCGCCGCGTGCAGGGTCGTCATCGGCGGGCTCTCCACTCACGTAGTGCTGCCAGGCGTCCGCGAGGTCCGGCGTGGCGAGGGCGTCGGACAGCGAGGTCGGGTGCGGCCAGGGGCCGCCTTCGAGCGTGACGTCCTCGACCTCGATGTCGCCGAATCCCCGGTTGGCGTAGGCCCCGAGCTGGACCCGCCCGGCGGCGACGTCGCGCAGCACGAGCAGAAGCAGGGCCAGCGCCCTGTTCCGGTCGTCGCCGAGGCGGGTCAGGTCCACGGTGAGGCGCAGCGGTTCCCAGGTGACGCCGTGGGGTTCGAGCACCCGGAACAGCAGTCCGTCGGCCGCGCCGCCGGTCCAGCGGTCGATGGCGACATGGTCGGCGGGTTCGAGCCCGAGTTCGGCGAGCCGGTCGCGCACCTCGGAGGGGAGGTCGGTGGGGCGGTCGTCCTTGCTGGCCGGAGCCGTGCGGTTGTCGAGTCCGGCGGCGGCGCGCCACAGGTTGGCGGGATGGTGACGTCGGACAGGCACTCCTCGGCCCGCAGCGCGCCCGCCTTGGCCGGCTTCCGCTGCTTCGCACTCTGCTTTCTGGCCGCCCCGAACAGGCTCGTCGTCACGTCGAGTTGGTCGAGATGGTCGCGGAACACGGCGCTGTGTTCGTGGGCCGGGCTCCCGGGCGACGCGGGAACCGCCGTCTTACCGCGCACCGTGCGTTCGATGAACTCGGCCCGGGCACGCAGGACGCCTTTGATCGCGCTTCCCGGCAGCACGAGCCGCACGTGCTCGCCGCCGGCCCGGGTCACCAGCGGCATGGTGAGCAGGGCCCGGCCTTCCTCCCTGGCGGCGGACATCACCGGGCTGAGGGGCCGCCAGGCGACACGGACCCGCACCAGTTCGCGGCGGAGCGGCAGGTCCGCCGCGGCGCCCTTCAGCGTGTCGAGCCGGACGGCACGTGCCGGGTCGTCGCGCAGCGCGGCGAGCAGTCCTTCGGGAGTGTCGAAGCGGTCGGCCGTGAGGGCCAGCGGGCTGTCCAGCAGCCGGACCCGTCCCAGCCCGCGCCCGGTGGCGGCGCCCAGCCGGATCTCGCCGTCCATGAGCGCCGCCAGCAGCTGTCCCACGACGGCCCGGTCGCGGTCCTCCTCCTGCTCGTCGCTCTCGACGTCGAGTTCGAGCCGGATGTGGTACCCGGCGGGCACGACCGAGCGGGAGTAGAGGATCTCCGGGGCGGCGGTGCCGGTCACGCGGTCGATGCCCACGGAGGTGCGCAGCTCCAGGGCGTGGTGCGGCAGGGGATCGGCGGGCTGGCCGTGGGAGTCCAGGCCCAGGCCGCGGGTAATCAGGCCGTCATGGACGACTACCCGGCTGGCCTGGCCCTTCTCGCTGCCGGGCTCGGTGTAGCCCCACAGCGACGGCTCGCAGCGGTCGGGCGGCGCGCCGTTCATCCAGGACCGCAGCACGCCGGCCAGGGACGTGCCCGGCACGTACAGCCTGCCCAGGCCGTCCACGGCCAGCGGCAGCGTGTCCGTCCGGCCCATGCCCAGGCCGCCGACGTGCAGCGGGCTTTCGGTGCGCAGCCAGCCTCTGACGCGGAGGCGTGAGGTCATCGGGCGGCCGGTGCGTGCGGTCATCCGCGCTTCTCCTTCCCGTTGGCCAGCCCGTCGCCGTCCCCCGACTCGCGGGCGTGCTCCCGCAGGCAGGTCTCCAGCAGCACGCGGATCGCCTCGGTGGCGAGTTCGGCGCGGAGCGTCTCCCGGCCGTCACGCGTCGCCGTCAGCTCCGCCTCGGGCAGCTTCAGGTGGTCCCAGACGGTGTGCCGCTCGGTCAGCAGCCGCCGCAGGCGTGCAATGGCCTCCTCGGGCCATGCCAGGCTGTCGAGCCATGTCGTCACGGCCTCGTCGTCCAGCGCGGGGAACAGCCGCCGGACGGCGTTGAGCTGCGTCAGCGTCGGCTGCGTCGGCACGATCCGCTCCCGGCGCCGGCGGTCAGCGGCGAGTTCCTCGGCGGCGCGGCGCATGGCCTCGCGCCAGGCCGCCCGCTCGATGACGCGGGCCTCCTCGTAGCCGGTCTCGCCGGGGGCGAGCGGCGCCGTCTCCCCGGCCGCCTGTTCCGCCGCCGGGGCCTGGCCGGGCGGCTCCTGGCGGGGTACGGCGGAGGTGGCCAGGCGGCGGCGCAGCCGCGGGTCGTTGAGGAGCACCTGACCGAAGCCCTCGGCCGTGCGCTCGCCGATGCCTCCGCACTCCACTTCGGCCAGCGCCCGGGGCGGCACGGAGCCCTGGGTGACGCGGAACAGCAGGCAGCTGCCGCCCGCCACGCCCAGCAGGGTGGGCCGGGGCAGCTGCCATGTGCGGTGCCAGCTGTCGACCCGGCTCAGGGCGAGCGAGGTCCGCCCGTCGCGGAGCGGCGCAAGCCGCACGCCTCGCGCGCCGGCCGCGGCCAGGGCACGCTCCAGCGCGCGCCCCCACCCGCCATGTCCCCGCGAGCTTCCCGGCCCAGCCGGACGTGAGCACACCCGCGCGGACCCGGACCTCGGCGCGGAACTCCTGCCCGGGGGCGAGCGCCTCGTAGATGTAGACGCCGCCGATGTCCTGCGTGGGGCGCTGCACGTCGTCACGGATGGTGTTGTGCATCCGCACCACCGTCTCCGGCAGCACCACGCGCGGGGGCGCGTCACCGTCGCCGTCCCCCTTGGCGCCGGCGTCGAGGAAGCCGCGGCCGGCGGGCTTCCCGGAGCCGTCCGGCTCGTCGGCGAGCGCGTTGGCCAGGAGCACGGACGGGTCGCCCTTCTTCGCCAGGTAGACGCGCGGCACCGGCGGGCCCGGGGCCGCCGCCGTCACCACCAGGTCGCCCCGGCGGGCCAGCGCCGCGGCCCGGCCGCCGAGGCAGCGCAGGACGGCGGGGAACAGGGCGCCGCCGGGGAGGTGGTCCCGGCCGCTGACCAGGTTGCCCTGGGTCTGGGCGGGCACCAGGACGGGCGTGCGGGTGCGCAGCAGCAGCGTGGCCCGCTCCCAGCCCGGACCGGACGCCGGGACGGGGTCGGCCGCCACGTCGCCGTAGCGGTGCGGCGGCGGCGCGGGCGGCGACGCCGAGGCCAGGATGTCCAGGTCTGCGGGAAACAGGGCGCCGTCCAGCTCCAGCCGGCACCGGCCCGCACCGCGCCGGCGGTTGGCGCCGATGCGTTCCACGAGACGGGCGCCTGCCCACAGCAGCGCGGCCGCGGCCCGCCGCTGCTCCGCGCCGAGCGGCGGCGATGTCCCCAGCTCGGCGGAGCCGGTCAGGCACACCCCGGCGCGGGCCATCTCCTCCACGCGCAGCTCCTCGTCGGCGGCCGTGCCCGTGGCGGGGTCGATGGCGACGCCGACCTTCAGGAACGCCGCGGCCTGCCGCAGCTGGGGGCGGCCGCGCAGCGCCTCGCCCATGCGGCCGGGCATCCGCAGGGCCCCGCCGACGGCCAGGCGGGCCGGGCGGCTGGTGCCCCGGCCGGGGCCCGTCGTGTGGTGCTGGGTGCCGAACAGGTCGTCCACCCAGTCGTGCCACACCCCGGCCGGGCCCGAGTCCAGGGCGTGAGCGGCGACTTCGCAGGCATCGCGCCACACCCCGGCCAGGGTCTTGGCCGGCACGTACGGCAGGCCGTCCTGGTCGCGCTGGACACGCCGGTCGAGGTGGCCATGGACGCCGCCGCCGGTCCCGATGTGCCAGTCGCTCAGCATGCGCAGCCGCAGCCCGATCACGTCTGTCACGCCTCGTTCCCCTCCCCCGCCGGCAGCTCCCCCGCCAGCAGTGCCGCGGCGTTCCACGCGTCCACCAGTCCGCTCACCGGCCCGTCCCCGGGGTCCCAGAAGCCGGCGAGGTGGCCGAGGTCGTCGGCGAGCCGGGGCAGTGCTGCGAAACGCCGCCGCAGCAGGCTCAGCCGTGCGGCAGCGGCCTCCCGGCCCAGGAACTGTCCCTGCCGCAGGTCATGGACGGCGCCGACCGGCAGCATCTGCTCGCCGGTGGCCTCGTCCCGCCGCCGGAGCGTGGTGACGCGCCGCCTCAGGTCTTCCCAGTGGCGTCCTTGCGCCCAGTCGCCGCCTGGCGCGTCGGGCGGCACGGGCGGCCCCACCACGTAGGGCTGGGCGACGAGCCGGGTGCCGTCGGGGGCGGTGGCGGCGGCGCGCAGCCGGTCCAGGTCGGCTGCCTCGCTGTCGTACAGCACGTGGAACGCCAGGGCGCTGCCGTCGGGGCCGAGCCGGTCCTTGACCTGTTTGGCTTCCTTGGTGACGAGTTCCTCCGCCAGGCCGTAAGCGAAGTGGAACGGATAGTTCCGCTTCACGACCGCCACCCCGGCGGCGGCGCCCAGCGCGGTGCGGCCGCTCCCCGCCAGGAGCGGGCCCAGCCGCCGCTGCGTGTGAGCGGTGAAGCGCTCCAGGTAGACCCGGGTGAGCGGCAGGGCGATGGCGCTGTCGCAGATGAGGGTCACGTCGTCGCCGCCGAGGACGAGCGGCAGCACCGCGGGGAGCCCTTCGAACACCGGCGTCCCGGCTCGTGCGGCGACCTCCCCAGCGTGGGCGACGGCCTCGCGGAACGCCGCGTGGGCGCAGGCGTCGACGCCCTGCGACAGCTCCCGCAGCCTGTCGGCATAGGTGCGGGCGTCCGCGTCCCCGACCAGCTTCCTGAAGTCCCGGAACACGGCGCCCAAAGCGTTGCCGTCGGCGTGGACGACGGCGACCCACTCCGCCGACAGCCCCAGGAAGTCCACGATGCGCTCGACCGTTTCGCTGCGTACCTCGGCGTCGCCGGTCGCCAGGACGTCGGTGAGCCGGGTGAGCGCCCCGGGATAGGCCTTCCGCTTCGCCATGGTCGTCGCGGAGCGCGGCCGGAGGCGGGACTGGAAGGTGGAGCGGTGCAGCACGGCCGCGGGCATGCCGCTCGTGGCGCACTGCTCGGCGAGCGGCAGGCGGGCGAAGCGGCTGTCGGGCGCGGGCAGCACCGACCGGACGGCCGTCTCCTCCTCGCCGGCCCGGCTCATCGCCTCGGCCAGGTCCCCGGCGCCGCTCCACCGCAGCGGCACGACCACGCCGCATACCTGGAGGCCGGGAGCCTCCGCGAGCGCGCGGCGCGTGACTTCCGTGACCAGAGCGCGCCCCCGGTCCGCGTCGCGCACGACGACGGTGGCGCCGCCCGCACCGGCGACGAGCAGTTCGGCGTCGCGGTCCTCGATCCGCCAGTCGCGGGAGAAGCCGGGGAACACCTCCGCCAGCGCATCGTGCACCCACTGCCTGTCCACGCGGGCGATGACGTCGGAGGCGCCGACGACCTCCTTGCGTTTGATCGAGGAGAAGATGAACCGCTGCTTGCCGGCGGTACTGAGCTGGACCAGATGCGCCCGCATGTCACGGTGTCCCTTCGCCGGGGCGGTCGTACAGGTAGGGGTGGGGAACGGCGGTGACGGTGTGCCCCATCAGCCAGCCGAGGGCGACCCCGATGGACACGGGCGCGGCGATGAACAGCCGCTTGCGCAGCGCGGCGAACTCCGGGTTGGCGCTCAGCCACTGCGTCCAGGCCGAGTACACGTGCCGGACGATCAGCTCGAAGTCCTCTTCCGTCTCGGGGAGGTTGGCCTGGCCGCCGTCGATGACGAGAGCCGCGCGGCAGACCGCGGACGTGCCGGTGGCATCGACGCAGCCGCGCTGAGCCGCGTCGAGTGCCTCGTCGACCATCGTCGGGTTATGCGCCAGGTGCACGATCAGCGCGACCGCCTCGCCCGGCGTCTGCTCGTTGTCCAGCGACACGCCGCGGACCCGGGCCATGCCGCGGGCGCGCTCGATTTCCCGCTGGTCCAGCGGGCCCTTCAGGCGTCCGGTGATGCGCAGGGCCGGATGGAAGTGGGAGTCGCCCTCTTCGGCGCGCTGTTGCAGCACCGGAGCGACCGACTGCGAACGGGCCACGACGTACTTGAGCTTGGCCCCCAGGTCGTAGGCGTCCGGCAGCGCCGCGTTGACGTACAGGGAGACCGGCGCGGTCGCGTCACTCTCGGTGGCCTCGACCAGCCGCGTCGTCACCAGCTCCCAGGCGATGTCGAGGGACCATCCCCGCGCGTGCGGGGAGCACCCCTCATCCTCGCGTCAGGCGAACGGGCGGCAGGACCATCCCCGCGCGTGCGGGGAGCACCCATCCGGCGCGTCCGTGCTGGATTCTGGCCGGGGACCATCCCCGCGCGTGCGGGGAGCACAGGGTCTGTCCCCGGCGGTACTCGCCGCGCAGCGGACCATCCCCGCGCGTGCGGGGAGCACTTGACTGATGTCGGCTCGGCTGGTCAACCGCAGGGACCATCCCCGCGCGTGCGGGGAGCACGTGTAGGCGACGCCCGTGATCAGCGGATCGCCGGGACCATCCCCGCGCGTGCGGGGAGCACCCCTGTCCCGCTTGCTGGACGCTCATACGGGCGGGACCATCCCCGCGCGTGCGGGGAGCACCCGGGCCTGTGCCAGCTCCTGGAGCCGCTCGCGGGACCATCCCCGCGCGTGCGGGGAGCACAACACCACCGCATCGGTGCGGCCGATCCTCACAGGACCATCCCCGCGCGTGCGGGGAGCACGGCGAGGAGCCACGCCGCCCGCACCGGTGGCGAGGACCATCCCCGCGCGTGCGGGGAGCACAGGTCGCCGTGGCGAGCGCGCGCAGTGTGAGAGGGACCATCCCCGCGCGTGCGGGGAGCACCCGATGGCGTACCGGCCGCGGCCCTCCCGGTCCGGACCATCCCCGCGCGTGCGGGGAGCACGGCCTGGGCAAGTACACGGCTACGGCCTGGTCGGGACCATCCCCGCGCGTGCGGGGAGCACCCCGGCCAGCAGCAACAGCCACTCGGAGAGCGCGGACCATCCCCGCGCGTGCGGGGAGCACGAGCACCAGGAGCTCATCGACGCCAAGCTGGCGGGACCATCCCCGCGCGTGCGGGGAGCACTCGGAGAGGACTTTGCCTGTGGTGGGCCAGCCCGGACCATCCCCGCGCGTGCGGGGAGCACGTCATCATTGCCCTGTGCATGGCGTTCATTGCGGGACCATCCCCGCGCGTGCGGGGAGCACACTTATTGGCCTGCGGTTTTCTCACGGGAGCCGCCGTTTTGCTTTAGTTGAGTGGCGGCAGCAAGACTAGCCCGCCGGTAGGTCTGGAGTCCTAGCCGGGACGTGGGGCAGCCGCCGGGACGGAGTCGATGCGGACGGTGCAGCCAGGTTGGCCGTCGGCTCCGACGGATGCCTCCCGTCCCTGCCCGGGGCCGCGCGGCAGCCTCCCTGCCAATTGGCCGCCTCTATGCGACGTGGGCGGGGAAGACGGACGAGCCGGCCTGTACGCCGGGTTCTGTACCCCTGGGCCTTGCGGCCGTCGGGGTGGCGGCCATCCATCTAGGACCGGTGTCGCCACCGGCCTCTAGCGGTCTACCCGCGGACTCGGACGGGCCGCCCTCAATCGTCCGCGCAGGGCCGCCGCTTGCGCAGCAGCCCCTCTTGACCTTGCTCCGGGTGGGGTTTACCGAGCCGCCCAGGTCACCCTGGGCGCTGGTGGTCTCTTACACCACCGTTTCACCCTTACCGGCTCGCGGCCGGCGGTCTGTTTTCTGTGGCACTGTCCCGTGGGTCACCCCAGGTAGGTGTTACCTACCACCCTGCCCTGCGGAGCCCGGACGTTCCTCGGCAGGACCGGGAGGGTCCTGACGCGGCCGCCCGGCCGACTCGTCCGCCGGACCAGCCATGATACCCGCCGGCCAGGGCGTCCCGGCCGGGCGGGACGGCCCGCTGCCCGGCGGAGGTTACGCTGCGGCCATGCTTGTGCTGCTGCCGCCGTCGGAAGGCAAGTCGGACGCGTCGCCGGACGGGAAGGGCCGCCACGCGCCCGTCGACCTGGGCGCGCTGTCGCTGCCCGGCCTGAACGCCGCCCGTCAGACGGTGCTCGACGTCCTGGTGACGCTGTGCGGCGAGAACGGTCCCGGCCCGGACAAGGCGCGGGAGGTGCTGGGCCTGGGCCCGCGGCAGGCGGGGGAGGTGGCCAAGAACGCCGCGCTGCGCACCGCGCCCGCGCGTCCCGCCGGCGAGGTGTACACCGGCGTGCTGTACGAGGCGCTGGGCCTGGCCACCCTGGATGAGGCGGCGCGGCGGCGGGCGCGCGACTGGCTGCTGGTGTTCTCCGGGCTGTGGGGCGCGCTGCGGATCACCGACCGCATCCCGTCCTACCGCTGCGCGGCCGGGGTGCGCCTGCCGGGCATCGGCCAGGTGGGCCGGTTCTGGCGCGAGCCGATGGCGGGCGTGCTGCCCGAGGCGGCGGGCTCCGGCCTGGTGCTGGACCTGCGGTCCTCGCCGTACGCGGCGATGTGGCGTCCCGCCGGTGAGGTCGCGCGCCGCACGGTGACGGTGCGGGTGGTGACCGAGGCCGGCAAGGTCGTCAGCCACGCCAACAAGTCCGTCAAGGGCCGCCTGGTCCGCGCGCTGCTGGAGTCGGGCGCCGCCCCGCGCACACCCCAGGCGCTCGCCGAGGCACTGGCGGACCTGGGGTTCACGGTGCGCCGGGACGAGGGCACGGCGGCACCGGGCGTGCTGGACGTGATCAGCGGCGGCTAGTCCCTCACGACGCGGGCGGCGGCGTGGCGTTGAAGCGGCGGACCGAGGCGTTGCCGTCCTGGTAGTAGGCGATCTCGCTCAGTGAGGCGGGCGCCAGTTCCATCCGGAACACGGCCTCCGGCGGCGCGCCGAGGGCGAGCCGCAGCAGCGTCTTGATGGGCGTGACGTGGCTGACGATGAGGACGGTGCGCCCGGCGTAGCGGGCGAGGGCCTTGTCGCGGGCCAGCGCGGTGCGCCGCGCCACGGCGGTGAAGCTTTCACCGCCGCCGGTCGGGCGGGCGTCGGCAGAGGCGAGCCAGGCGTCGAGGTCGCTGGGGTAGCGCTCCTTGACCTCGGCGAACGTCAGGCCCTCCCAGGCGCCGAAGTCCGTCTCGCGCCAGCCGTCGTCCACCCGCACGGGCGGGGAGCCGAGGGCGGCGGCGACCTCATCGGCGGTCTGGCGGCAGCGGGCGAGGGGCGAGGTGACGATGGCCTCGACGCCGGCACCGGCCAGGGCCTGGGCGGCGGCGCGGGCCTGGCGGCGGCCGGTCTCGGTGAGCGGGGGGTCGTCGCCGCCGCTGCCGGAGAACCGCTTGTGCGGCGTGAGGGCGGTCTCGCCGTGCCGCAGCAGCAGGAACGTGGTAGCGGTGCGGGCGGGGTCGCCCCAGCCGGCGGCGGGACGGGAGGCCTGTCCGGCGAACGCCGCCGCCTCCGGGTCGCCGCTGGCGGGTGCCGGGGCCGGGCGCCGGGGGGTGCCGTTGGGCCCGGCGTCCATGGCCTCGTTGGCGAGGCGGTCGGCGTGGCTGTTGCGCTCGCGCGGGACCCACTCGAAGCGGACGGCGCCCGGCGGGAAGATGGCCTTGGCCTGAAGCGCCAGCGGACGCATGGCAGGGTGCTTGATCTTCCAGCGGCCCGACATCTGCTCCACGACGAGCCGGGAGTCCATGCGGACGAGCACGGTGGCGTCGGGGTCGATGTCGTGGGCGGCGCGCAGGCCGGCGATCAGGCCGCGGTACTCGGCGACGTTATTGGTCACCGTGCCGAGGTACTCGGCGGCCTCGGCCAGCACCTCGCCGGTGACGGCGTCCCGCACCACGGCCCCGTACCCGGCGGGCCCGGGGTTGCCGCGCGAGCCGCCGTCCGCCTCGACGAGGAGCCGGCGTCCCGCGGGGCTCACAGACCGGACTCCGGGGTGCGCACGAGGATGCGGCGGCAGCTCTCGCAGCGCACGACGGCGTCCTCGGGGGCGGCGCGGACCTCGTTCAGCTCGGTGATGTTCAGCTCGAGGCGGCAGCCCTCGCAGCGGCGCTGGTAGAGGCGGGCGGCGCCGATGCCGCCGTGCTGCTCGCGCAGCTTGTCGTAGAGCTTGAGCAGGTCGCCGGGGACGGCGCTGGCCCGGCTCTCGCGTTCGGTGCGGACGCGGCGGACCTCGGCGTCGATGTCGGCGAGGGCGGCGTCGCGGCGGGTGGCGGTCTCGGCGGCCTTGGCCTCCAGCTCTTCCAGGCGCGTGGTGAGCTGGGAGACCCGCTCGCGGGCGGCCTCGTGACGCTCCATGATCTCCAGGACGATGGTCTCCAGGTCGTCCTGGCGCTTGGCGAGCGAGGCGATCTCGCTCTGGAGGCTTTCGAGGTCCTTGGGGTTGGTGACCATGCCGGAGTCCAGGCGCTGCTGGTCGCGGGCGGCGCGCTGGCGGACCTGGTCGACGTCGGCCTCGGCCTTCGTCTGCTCGCGGGCCGTGTCGCTCTCCTCGGTCCGCGCGGCCACCAGCAGGTCTCGCTGCTGTGCGATCTCGGTCTCGAGCGAACGGATCTCGGCGTGCTCGGGCAGGTTCTCCCGGCGGTGGGCGAGCTGGGTGAGCCTGACGTCCAGGTCCTGGACTTCCAGCAGCCGGATCTGATCGGCGGGCGCGGCTTTCAGTTGGGGGCTCCTTGGGATGCGTGGTGGGCGGTCCAGGGGTCGGTGACGCGGCGCGAGACGTGCGTGCGCAGGTCCCAGCCGTTGCGCATGGCGAGGGCCTCGACCTGGGTGGCGGCCTGCTCGCACCACGGCCATTCGGTGGCCCAGTGGGCGGCGTCGACCAGGGCCGGGTCGGCGGGCCGCTGGGTGGCCTCGGAGGCCGGGTGGTGGCGCAGGTCGGCGGTCAGGTAGGCGTCGACGCCGGCGGCGCGCACCTGGTCGAAGAGGCTGTCGCCCGCGCCGCCGCAGACGGCGACCGTGCGGACGGGCCGGGCGGGGTCGCCGGCGACGCGGATGCCCTGGGCGGTGGCGGGCAGCCGGGCGGCAGCGAGGGCGCCGAACTCCTCGAGGCTGAGGGGCTGGTCGAGCGCGCAGACACGGCCGAGGCCACGCCGGCCGGCGGGGTCGGAGGGGTCGGGCACCAGCGGGGCGGTCACGCGCAGGCCGAGCGCCGCGGCGAGGGCGTCGGAGACGCCGGGGTCGGCGCGGTCGGCGTTGGTGTGTGCCACGTGCAGCGCGATGTCGTGCTTGATGAGGCTGTGGACGACGCCGCCCTTGGGGGTGCCGGCGGAAACCGTTGTCGTACCCCGCAGATACAGTGGGTGATGGGTGATCAGCAGATCGGCGCCGAGCGCGATGGCTTCCTCGGCGGTCTCGCGTACGGGATCGACGGCGAACAGCACCGTGCTGACCTCGGCGTCCGGGTCGCCGCAGACCGTGCCCACGGCGTCCCAGCCTTCGGCGTGCTCGGGAGGCCATAGGGTGTCGAGCGCGATGATCACTTCGGAGAGTACGGGCACGGGCCCAGGCTACCCGCCCCCGCGCCGGGGCGAACCGCGCCGGTGGCACCGGCGGCGGGGCCCGCGCAGCGCGCGTGCCGGACCCCGGTCACACGGGGCGACAGGCCGCCGTTTCCCGCGGCGTTCACCCTTAAGCGTGAAGCGAATCAAGCCGAGTTGTTCGACGCATCCGACGAACCTAGCGTCCTGCCTGGAGGTGAAGGCGACATGACGGCCCCGGCACCCGCGCCATTGGCGATCGCCGCCGATGGTTCCTACGCGGCCCGGCTGGTCACCGTGCGCAACGACGAGGGTGGTGAGGGCTGGTGTCCGGAGCGGTGGACGCTGGACGGGCCGGAGCCGTATGCGGTGCGGCTGCCCGCCGGGCAGCCTGAGGATCCCACGAGTCCCGTGCTCGCGCTGGCCGATGGCCGGGTGCTCATCGGCCGCCCGGCGATGGGCCGTTACCACTTCGAGCTGCTGTATCCCTCCTCGCCCGACACCGGCCAGCTGCCGCTGGGTGCCGTAGAGGGCACGGATGTGACGCTGCTGCCACCGTCGCCGGACGGCGCGCGGGCGTTCGCGCTGGTGGCCCGCGGCGGCCAGGACGGCAGCCCGCAGGAGCCGGCGGCGGAGGTGACGACCGAGCTGTGGCTGGTCTGCGGCGGGTCCTTCGGCCCCGAGCTGGTGACCGTGATACCGGGCCGCTGCTCGGGCGGTGCATGGCTGGACCGCGAGGGGCGGCTGCTGGCGCTGGACCGCACGGACGCGGCGGGCCGCACCCGCGCGGTCACCGTGGACGTGGGGAGCGGCGGCGAGGTGACGGAGCTGCTGCGCATCGCGGAGGACAGCAACGACCGGCTGCTGCTGGCCGATCCGGACAGCGGCCTGCTGCTGGTGCGGTCCGACGCGCCGGGTGAGGAGCGGATCGGCTGGGGTGTGCTCGGCAGCCACCGCCCGGTGCGGTTCCCTGAGGCGCTGCACGTGCCGGGCACGGCGGTCACGCCGTTCGCGGTGCAGCCGGGGCAGGTGCTGCTGCCGGAGAGCTGCGGGGTGGCGCTGCGGATGACGACGGCCGAGGCGGACTGGGTGGCGGTCTGGCGGCCGCAGCAGCGGGAGTTGCAGCACCTGACCGTGCCGCAGGGCTGGCTGGCGGGCACCGGGTTGTGGACGGCGGAGGGCGAGCTGCTGCTGCCGTACGCCACGCCGCAGGTGCCGTGCGGGCTGGCCAGGATCGCGGTGCCGGTGCCCGAGCCGCAGCCGCTGCCGCCCGCGAGCGAGGGCGCGCCGGGCGGGGGCGGTCAGGACGGCCCGGCCGGGCAGGCCAGCGGCAGCGGCAGCGACCGCAAGGAGGGCCAGAACGCTCCGGAGAGCGGCGGCCAGGACGGCCCGGCCGGGCAGGCCAGCGGCAGCGGCCCCAAGGACGGCAAGAACAGCCAGGACAGCAAGGACGGTGCCGCCGCCGGGCGGCCGTCCGGCGTCACCAAGCCGGTGCCGCTCCAGCAGGCGCCGCTGTGAAACCCCCTCCCCCGGCGGCGGGTGCCGGGGGGCGGTAAGGCAGCATGTGGGGACAACACGGGGAAGCACTGGGGGACACGTGGGGAAGCCAGACCCGGAGGTCTTCGCCGCCTTTGAGGCCGCGAAGGGCTTCATGCCGGCCGACGAGGGCCGCGCGCTGCACGCGGCGGCCGCGGACGCGGCGCGGTCCGGGCTGCCTCTGCTGGAGATCGGCAGCTACTGCGGCCGTTCGACGCTGCTGCTCGCCGACGCCGCGCGGCGGGCCGGGACGGTCGTGGTGACCGTGGACCACCACCGGGGCAGCGAGGAGCAGCAGCCTGGTGAGGAGTATCACGACCCGGATCTTGCCGACCCGCACGACCCGTCCCGGATGGACACCCTGCCCGCCTTCCGCCGTACGGTGGCTGACGCGGGGCTGGAGGAGTACGTCATTGCCGTGGTCGGGGCGTCACCGGTCGCGGCGGCGGCGCTCTCGGGCGGTGGCGGCGGGCGTTTCGGCATGGTCTTCATCGACGGCGGCCACACCGATGCGCACGCCACGGCCGACTACGAGTCCTGGGTGCCGCACCTGGCCGAGGGCGGGCTGCTGGCGATACACGACGTGTTCCCGGACCCCGCGCAGGGCGGTCAGGCTCCTTACCGGGTCTGGCTGCGGGCGCGGGAGAGCGGTGCGTTCGCCGAGGTGCCGGGGTGCCGTTCGCTGCGCCTGCTGAGACGGGTGGGGCCGGGCATCTGACGGGCACGACCGCATACCGGCGGCATCACGGCCGCATCACAAGCGTGTCGCCTGAGAAACAGAAGCCCCTACCCCTCAGACTTGCGGCGGCCTTCATCCGTACGATGAGGCACGGCCCGCCCCATGTGACCCGATCATGACGACCGAACCGACAAAGGACCTGACGTGAACAACCGCTCGCTCACCCGAGGTGATCTAGGAGTAGGGATCGCCGCCGCGGTGCTCCTCATCTGCTCCTTCCTCGACCTCTGCAAGGTGGAAAACAACAGCTGGAACGGCTGGTCGTCCGACTTCTACCCGGTTCTGCCGTCCTTCTTCCTCTCGGGCGTTATCGGCGGTGGCCTGATCCTCGGTGCCCGTTTCCTTCCGGACGAGAGGAAGCTGCTGGGAATGCGGCTCGACCAGTGGGGGACGGTGCTCGCGGTGTCCTCCGCCTGGGCGGGGCTGTGGGTCGTGATCGGCAATGGCCCCTTTGGCATGGACCTCGCCGTCGGCGCGATCCTCGGCTTCTTCGCAGCACTCGTCCTGGCAGGGCTGGCGGTCGCCACCCCGCTGGTTCCGGCGCTGCGGCTGCCGCTCACCGGCGGTGCCGGTGCCGGTCAGCCGGGCGGCCAGCCGTTCGGGGGGCAGCCGGGCTACGGCTACCCGGGCGCGCAGCCGGGTCAGCCCGGCCAGCCGGGTCAGCCGGGTCAGCCGTACGCTGCGCAGCAGCCCGCCGCGCAGCAGCCGGCCGCCGGGCAGTCCGCACCGGCCGGGGGTGCCTCGGACCCGAACTTCCAGCCGTTCTGGTTCGCCGTTCCCGCCGCCCGCCCGCTGTACAGCGAGGACGGTTCGCAGACACCGGTCGCCGAGCTGGCGCCGGGCACCTGGTACCTGGCGGTGGAGCAGCGCGGTCAGGCCCTGGTGGCGCAGACGCAGGACGGCCGCCGGGGTGTGCTCCAGGACACCTCGGGCATCCAGCGCGGCTGAGCGAAGCAGCCAGCCAGCGGCATCACGCGCGGCGGCCCCGCTCCGGACAGCGTTCCGGGCGGGGCCGCCGCGCGTTGCCGGGTCTTCGCGGTCAGGTTCTCGCGCAGCAGCCGTCCGCTTCGGCTTCGAGCCCGCGCGGCAGGCGGGTGCCGCCGAAGACGGCGCGGGTGGCGCGGTCCCCGGTGAGGGCGGCGGACGCCAGCAGCACGGCACCGGCCGTCCAGGTGGTGAGTTCCTCGGGCCAGATGGCGTCGTCGGCGAAGACGTAGCCCGTCCAGTACAGGCCCTCGCCGGTCCGCAGGTGCCCGAGCCAGTGCAGCACGCGGGCGGCCTGCCCCGGCTGGCCGGCCGCCCAGAGGGCGAGGGCGAGTTCGGCGCTCTCGCCGCCGGTGACCCACGGGTTGGTGGTCACGCAGCGCACGCCGAGGCCGGGGACGACGAAGTCGTGCCAGCGCTCCCGCAGCCGGGCGGCGGCGGCCGGCCCGCGCACGACGCCGGTGAGCACCGGGTAGTACCAGTCCATGGCGTAGCGGGACTTGTCGGCGAACCGCTCGGGGTGGTGGCGCAGCGCGTGGGCCAGGCGGCCGGCGGCGAGTTCCCAGCCGGGCTGCGGCTCGCCCGCGAGGTCGGCCAGGGCGAGGGCGCAGCGCAGCGAGTGGTAGACCGAGCAGCAGCCGGTCAGCAGCGCGAGGTCCTCGCCGGTCTCGCCGTCGCCGGTGTCCGGGGCGGCGGTGCGCCAGCCTATTTCGCCGCCGGGCCGCTGCGCGGCGAGCACGAACTCGGTGGCGGCGCGCACCATCGGCCACATCCGGCGGCGGAAGGCGTCGTCGCGGGTGGCGAGGTAGTGGTGGAGGACGCCGGCGGCCGGATAGGCGCAGAAGTGGCTCTCCTTGCCGAGGTCGCTGGGCTCGGCGGGGCCGGTGTCCGTGTCCTGGTAGGCGGCGTACCAGGAGCCGTCGGGGTTCTGCCGGTCGGCGAGCCAGCGGTAGGCAAGGGCGGCGCGGTCGTGATGGCCGCCGGCGTCCAGCGCCATGGCGGCCTCGACGTGGTCCCAGGGGTCGAGGTGGTGGCCGCGGAACCAGGGGATCGCGCCGTCGGGCCGCTGCACGGCGGCGACGGCGGCGGCCGTGGCGGCGGCCTGGCCGGGGGTGAGGCCGCCCGGCGGGGCGAGTGCGTGGTCGGGTCCCGCGGTCACGCCGTCTCCCGTCGGCTCGGCTTGGTGGCGTAGGCGGCGAAGCTCTTGCCGAGCAGCGGGTCGAGGACGCGCTCGGCGAGGCGGGTGGCAAGCGGGCGGCGGGTGATGTCCCAGACGAGCAGCTGGTGGTAGGCGCGGACGGGCAGCGGGTCGCGGTCGCGGCCGGGCCGGTCGCCGAAGGCGCACTTGAGCCACCAGTACGGCGAGTGCAGCGCGTGCGCGTGGTGGCTGCTGTAGGGGCGCAGCCCGGCGCGCCGCAGGCGGGCGAGGAGTTCGGTGGCGCGGTAGATGCGCACGTGGCCGCCCTCGACCTCGTGGTAGGCGTCGCTGAGGGCCCAGCAGACACGTTCGGGCCCGTAGCGGGGGACGGTGACGGCGAGCCGTCCGCCGGGGCGCAGGACGCGGACGGCCTCGGCGAGCGCGGCCTCGTCGTCGGGGATGTGTTCCAGGATTTCGGAGGCGATGACGGCGTCGAACGTGCCGTCGGGGAACGGCAGGGCGAGCGCGTCGCCGCGCACGGTGTGGGCGCGCGCGCCGGCGGGTGCCTCGCCCGCCTCGCGCATGGCGGCGAGCCAGCGCGCCGCTTCGGCGAGGTCGCCGGCGTCGCGGTCGAGTGCGGTGACGTGGGCGCCGCGGCGGTAGCACTCGAAGGCGTGGCGCCCGGTGCCGCAGCCGAGGTCGAGCACGCGGTCCCCGGGGGCTATGGGGAAGCGGGAGAAGTCAACGGTGAGCACGGGGATCTGCCTTTCGTGCGGCGAGTGCGGCGCGGTAGTGCTCGGCGGTGGCGGCTGCCGCACGTTCCCAGGTGAAGTGGCGCAGCACGCGGGCGCGGCCGCTGGCGGCGAGGCGGTCGCGCAGCGCGGCGTCGCCGAGGAGACGGCCGAGTGCGGCGGCGAGGGCCCCGGCGTCGCCGGGGGGCACGGCCAGGCACGTCTCGCCGTCGGGTCCGGCGACTTCGGGGATGGCGCCGCCGGTGGTGGCGACGAGCGGGGTGCCGCAGGCCATGGCCTCGGCGGCGGGCAGGCAGAAGCCTTCGTAGAGGGAGGGCACGCAGGCGGCCTGGGCGCTGTTGAGGAGGGCGGCGAGTTCCTCGTCGCTGATGCCGTGGACGAACTCGGTGGCGCCGGCCACGCCGAACGCGTCGAGCGCGGCGGCGACCGGGCCGCTGGCCGGGCGGGTGCCGACGACGACGAGGTGGGCGTCGGGCTGCTCGGTGCGGAGCTTGGCGAGCGCCTCGACGAGGTGGACCAGGCCTTTCAGCGGCGCGTCGGCGCTGGCCGTGGTGACGATGCGGCCGGGGACGCGCCGGGCGGCGGGGTCGGGGCGGTAGACGCGGGTGTCGGCGCCGATGGGGACGACGTGGACGCGGGAGGGCGGCACAGCGAAGTCCTCGATGATCTCGCGGCGGGAGGCGCCGGAGACGGTGAGGACGGTGGGCAGGCGGCGGGCGACGCGTTTCTGCATGCGGGTGAACGCGTACCAGCGGCGCAGCGACAGGCGGCGCGCGAGGCGGTCGGCGGCGGCGAGTTCCAGGCGCCGGTCGACGGTGATGGGGTGGTGGATGGTGGTGACCAGCGGCGGCAGGGCGCGGCTGGGCAGCAGCCCGTAGCCGAGGGTCTGGTTGTCGTGGACGACGTCGAAGTCGCGGCGCCGGGCGGCGAGATGGCGGCGGGCGCGCAGGGAGAACGTCAGCGGCTCGGGGAAGCCGCCGGTGCGCATGGTGGCGAACTCCAGGACGTCGATCCAGTCGCGGAACTCGTCGCGGGCGGGCGTGCGGAACGGGTCGCTGTCCCGGTACAGGTCGAGGCTGGGCAGCCGGGTGAGGGTGACGCCGTCGTCGAGGGCGGGGTACGGCTGGGCGCCGATGACCTCGACGCGGTGGCCCAGGCGGGCGAGTTCGCGGGAGAGGTGGCGGACGTAGACGCCCTGGCCGCCGCAGTAGGGGTTGCCCCGGTAGCTGAGCAGGGCGATCCGCAGGGGGCGTTCGCCGCCCGTCTGTGTGGTCAACGCCGGGCCCCCTCGTTCACGTGCACTTGCGCGGGAACTGAAGGTTAACCCGCCGGTAGTCGCATTCCTCCCCCGCCCCCGTGGTCGGCGAAACCGGGGCACCGTTTCCGCTGCGGCCGGGGTCCGGTGGCGCGGTGAGGCCGTAGACTGGCCGGGTTTCCGACGTGTTCACGTTCCGTGGGGTCCTGATGGGCGCAGCGAAGGCGACCGGACCGGCGCGCAGCGAGCGGCAGGCGGCCCGCCGGGGGAAGATCATGGACGCCACGGCGGCGCTGGCGGCGGCGGGCGGCTTCGAGGCCGTGCAGATGCGGGAGGTCGCCGAGTCCGCGGGGGTGGCGCTCGGCACGCTGTACCGCTACTTCCCGTCCAAGATCCACCTGCTGGTGGCCGTGCTGCACGACCAGCTCGGGCAGCTGCGGGCGACGCTGCGGGAGCGTCCGCTGCCGGAGGAGGACCCGGCCGAGCGGCTGGAGCACGCGCTGCGCCGGGCGTTCCGGGCGCATCAGCGTGAACCGCTGCTGGCGGAGGCGATGATGCGGGCGCTGCTGTTCGCGGACGGCTCGGCGCGCGAGGAGGTCGCGGCGGTGACGCGGCTGACGGGGGAGATCCTGCGGGACGCGTCGGGGCTGCCGGAGGCGGAGGCGCGGCGGCAGGAGGGCGCGCTGCGCGTGATCCGGCACACGTGGCAGTCGGCGCTGCTGTCGTGGCTGTCGGGCCACTGCACGCTGGCGGAGGCGCACGCGGACGTGGCGACGGCCTGCCGGCTGGTGACGCGGCCGGGCGAGACGGAGCCGGACGGCGTTAAAATGACCTCCACAGTTCACCCGCGTGCGGGGGAAGACCGGTGCGAATCCGGCGCTGACCCGCAACCGTGAGCGTGGCCGGCCGCGGCTTCCGCGGCGGCCCGTGAGCCGGAATGCCCGCCCGCGGGGCGCACTGGCACTCGGCCGTCCGCGACGGACGGCCGGCACCGTCGAGGAATACGGAGCTGAGCCCGGTGCACCGCCCGCGCAGCGTCGCGCTGTGGTGGTCGGCCGTGCCCAGCGGCCGGATGACCAGCACAGCGAAAGGCACCGACGTCATGGCTCACGCCTCCCGCGCGCGGCTCCGCCGCCGTTCCCTCGCACTGGTCTGCGCTACGGGCGCTGCCGTGCTGACCGTGGGCGCGGCGCCGGGCGCGCCGGCCCAGTCGTCCCCGCCGCCCGAGGGGCTGTTCGGGACGGGCGATCCGACGTACGACGGGGTGTGGCGGCAGTCGCTGGCGCTGCTCGCGCAGGACGCGGCGGGGTACACGCCGGCCAGCGAGGCGGTCAGCTGGCTGCTCGACCAGCAGTGCGACGACGGCTCGTTCCTGGCGTACCGGCCGGATCCGGAGCGGGAGTGCGGCGACGTGTCGGCGGCGGACACCAACGCGACGGCCACGGCGGTGCAGGCGCTGGCGGCGCTCGGCGAGGACGGCGAGTACGAGGAAGAGGTGTCCTCGGCGCTCGCCTGGCTGGAAGGGGTGCAGAACGCCGACGGCGGCTGGGCCTACAACCCGGGCGGGGCGAGCGACGCGAACTCCACCGCGCTCGTCGTCGGTGCCTTCGCCGCCGCGGGCGAGGACCCGGCGGAGGTGACGCGCGAGGGGGCGAGCCCGTTCGACGCGCTGGCCGGGCTCCAGCTGGGCTGCGACGCGCCGCAGGCGGAGCGCGGGGCGTTCGCGGTGATGCCGGACGAGGGGTCGGGTGAGCTGTACGCCAACGACCTGGCGACGGTGGACGCGGTGCTGGCGTCGTACGGCAGCGGCCTGGTCGTGGACCCGGAGCAGGCCGAGGCCAACGCGGCGGTGGAGCCGGTGAGCTGCGACGGGAACGGCACCGGCGGCGGTGACGACGCCACGGACGGGGCCGGGGACGCGGACGGCGAGCCGGAGGACGCGGACGCGTCGGCGGGGGCGTCCGGCCAGCCGGAGGGGCCGGACGAGCCCGATGACGCGGCGGGGCCGGAACAGGGGGTGTCGCCGGGCGCCGCGTCGGGCGCCGCGGGCGCGGCCTACCTGGCGGCGGTGCTGGCGGAGCAGGACCAGCACCTGCTGTCGGCGGTGCCGGACGACGAGGAGCAGCCGGACTACGCGGCGACCGCCCGGGCCGTGCTCGCGCTGGCGGCGAGCGGCGACCCGGAGGCGGCGAGCGGGCCGCTGGGCTGGCTGGAGGACAACCACGGCGCGTGGCGGGGCCTGACCGACAGCCCGGGCGCGCTGGGGCTGCTGGTGCTGGCGGCGCACGCGGGCGGCGCCTCGCCGGAGGACTTCGGCGGCACCGACCTGCTGGCGGCGCTGAACGAGCTGGGTCCGGCGCCCGACCAGACGCCCGGCGAGGCGACGGGCGGCGCGGCCGCCGAGTCGTCCGAGGACGGCGGCGGCTCCGGGGCCCTGGTGTGGGTGCTGGGCGCGGGGCTGCTGGCGGGCATCGTCATCGGCGTGGTGCTGAGCCTGCGCCGGGGGCGGGGGGCCGGCCGGTGAGACGGATACGGCGGACACGGCGGTCGGTGCCGCTGCTCGCGGCGTGCCTGCTGGGGCTGGCGGGGGCGGTGCCCGCGCAGGCCGCGGCGGTCTCGGAGACGGGATACCGGTACTGGTCGTTCTGGGAGGGGGAGGACGGCTCCTGGGTGTACGCGACGCAGGGGCCGGGCACGGCGCGGCCCTCGGACGGCGACGTGCTGGGGTTCCGGTTCGCCGTCAGCACCGGGACGCCGGACGCGGCGCAGCCGCGCGGCGAGGCCTCGTTCGCGGCCGTCTGCCAGGACGGCGACGGCGGTGAGGGCGGCGGCAGCGGCGACCGGGTGGCGGTGGTGATCGACTTCGGCACGGCGGCGGACGCGCCGGACGGCGCGTCACCGCCCGAGCCGCGCTCCGTCTGTGCGCCGCTCAGCGAGGGCGCCACGGCGGCCGAGGTGCTCGCGGAGGTGGCCGAGCCGCTGCGGTACAGCCCCGAGGGGCTGCTGTGCGCGGTCGGCGGCTACCCGGAGACGGGCTGCGCCGAGCCGGTCGAGGTGGAGGACGACGGCGAGCCGTCCGGCGAGGACGCGGGGGCGGACGCCGGCGAGCCGGCCGGTTCCGCTGCCGACGGCGGGGGCGGTGACGGTGGCGGCAGCGGCGCGGCCGTGGCCGCCGGGGTCGCGGTGGTGGCGCTGCTGGCGGGCGCCGCGCTGTGGCGTGCCCGCGCCCGGCGTGCCTGAGAGGGTGCGGCCGGCCGTGAGAACCGTCACCGGGCGCGCGGCGCGCGCCCTGCGCGCCCCGCGCACGCTGCGGGCGCCTGAGGCGCACCGGAGCAACGCCCTGCACGCCGGCGCGTGGTGGCTGTGGGCGCTGGGCCTGGCGGCCGCCGCCTCACGCACGACGAACCCGCTGCTGCTGGCGCTGCTGGTCGCGGTCGCGGGGTACGTGGTGGCGGCGCGCCGCACCGACGCGCCGTGGGCGCGGGCGTTCGGCTTCTTCCTGGCGCTGGGCGCCGTGGTGGTGCTGCTGCGGGTGGCCTTCGCGGCGCTGCTCGGTTCGCCGGTGGGCGGCGCGCACGTGCTGTTCACGCTGCCCGAGGTGCCGCTGCCGGAGCGGTTCCAGGGGGTGCGGCTGGGCGGCCGGGTGACGGCCGAGGCGCTGCTGTTCGCCTGCTACGACGGGATGCGGCTGGCGGCGCTGCTGGTCTGCCTGGGCGCGGCGAACGCGCTGGCGGATCCGGCGCGGCTGCTGAAGTCGCTGCCGGGCGCGCTGTACGAGGCGGGCGTGGCGGTCGTCGTCGCGATGACGTTCGCGCCGCGCCTGGTCGCGGACCTGCTGCGGATGCGCGCCGCGCAGCGGCTGCGGGGGCGCACGGACCGCGGGATCCGCTCGCTGCTGCGGGTCGCGCGCCCGGTGCTCGAAGGGGCGCTCGAACGGTCGGTGGCGCTGGCGGCGGCGATGGACGCGCGCGGCTACGGCCGCACGGCCGCCGTGCCGCCCGCGGTGCGGCGCGCCACGACCGCGCTGACCCTCGGCGGCCTGCTGGGCGTGTGCGCCGGCACCTACGGCCTGCTGGCCGCCGAGGGCACGGGCTACGGGCCGCCGCTGCTGGCCTGCGGGCTGGCGGCGGCGCTGGGCGGGCTGTGGCTGGGTGGCCGGCGCAGCCCGCGCACGCGCTACCGGCCGGACCGCTGGGGGGCGCGGGCCTGGCTGGTCACGGCCTCGGGCGCCGGGGTGGCCGCCGCGATGTGGTGGGCGTCCTCGGCGCACGGGGCGGCGCTGCACCCGGCCGTGAGCCCGCCCGTCTGGCCCGAGCTGCCGCCGTGGCCCGCCGCGGCCCTGCTGCTGGGGCTGCTGCCGGCCGTGGTGGCGCCCAGGCCCCCGGGGCCGGCGGCCCCGCCGTCCCGTTCTGCCAAGGAGCGTTCGTGATCACCTTTTCCGAGGTCTCGGTCGTCTACGAGGGCGCCCGTTCCCCTGCCGTCGCCGGGGTGGACCTGACGGTCGACGAGGGCGAACTGTGCCTGGTCGTGGGCCCGTCGGGGTCCGGCAAGTCGACGCTGCTCGGCACGGTCAGCGGGCTGGTGCCGCACTTCACCGGCGGCACGCTGCGCGGCACGGTGACGGTGGACGGCCGCGACACCCGGCACCACCGGCCGCGTGACCTGGCGGACGTGGTGGGGAGCGTGGGCCAGGACCCGCTGGCGCACTTCGTCACCGACGTCGTGGAGGACGAGCTGGCCTACGGCATGGAGTCGCTGGGCCTGCCGCCCGAGGTGATGCGGCAGCGTGTGGAGGAGACGCTCGACCTGCTAGGCCTGGCCGGGCTGCGGGACCGGCCGCTCGCCTCGCTCTCCAGCGGGCAGCAGCAGCGGGTGGCCATCGGCTCGGTGCTGACGGCGCATCCGCGGGTGCTGGTGCTGGACGAGCCGACGTCCGCGCTGGACCCGGCCGCCGCCGAGGAGGTGCTGGCGGTGTTGCAGCGGCTGGTGCACGACCTTGGCACGACGGTGCTGATGGCCGAGCACCGGCTGGAGCGGGTGGTGCAGTACGCGGACCGGGTGCTGCTGCTGCCGGGCGGCGGGCGCGCGCCCGAACTCGGCTCGCCCGCGGAGGTGATGGCGCGCTCCCCCGTCTTCCCGCCCGTGGTGGCGCTCGGGCGGCTGGCGGGCTGGGAACCGCTGCCGCTGACGGTGCGGGACGCGCGGCGCCGCGCCGCCGGCCTGCGGCGGCGGCTGGCCGAGGCAGCGGACGCGCCGGCGCGCGTTCCGTCCGCGCGCCCGGCGCCCGAGGGGCGCGAGCTGGCGCGGGTGCGCGGGCTGGCCGTGCGGCGCGGCCGGGCCGAGGTGCTGCGCGGCGTGGACCTGACGGTGCGTCCGGGCGAGACGGTCGCGCTGATGGGGCGCAACGGCGCGGGCAAGTCCACGCTGCTGCGCACCCTGGCTGGCATGCACGCCCCCGCCTCGGGCACCGTACGGCTCGCCGGCCCGGCCCGGATCACGCCGCACCGGGAGGACCCGCGGCGGCTGCTGCGCCACGTCGGGCTGGTGCCGCAGGACCCGCGCGACCTGCTGTTCGCCGAGACGGTGGCGGACGAGTGCGCCGCGGCCGACGCCGACAGCGGCGCCGCGCCCGGCACCTGCCGGGCGCTCGTGGCGCGGCTGCTGCCGGACGTGCCGGGCGGGGCGCACCCGCGCGACCTGTCCGAGGGGCAGCGGCTGGCGCTCGCGCTGGCGGTGATCCTCACCGCCGCTCCCCCGCTGCTGCTGCTCGACGAGCCGACCCGCGGCCTGGATTACGAGGCCAAGGCGCGGCTGGCGCGCGAGCTGCGGGGGCTGGCGGACCAGGGGCACGGCGTGGTGCTGGCCACGCACGACGTGGAGCTCGCGGCCGAGCTGGCCGACCGGGTGGTGGTGCTGGCCGAGGGCGAGGTGGTGGCGGACGGCCCGGCGAGCGAGGTGGTGGTGGCCTCGCCGTCGTTCGCGCCGCAGGTGACGAAGGTGATGGCGCCGCAGCCGTGGCTGACCGTGGCCGAGGTGCGGTCGGCGCTCGACGCGCTGGGAGGCGCGGCGTGAGGGCGCCGGGCCGCCGCGGGCCGGCCGCACCGGACGCGCCGGCCGCTCCGGTGCTGCTGGGCTGGCGCTCGGCGGCCGCGCTGGTGCTGGTGTCGGCGGTCGGCGTGGTGGCGTTCGGCTGGCCGCTGCTGGCCCCGCCGCACAGCCAGCTGGCGCACTCGGCGTCGGGCGCGCCGTGGCTGTTCGCGCTGCTGCTGCCGCTGCTGCTGGCCGTGGTGGTGGCCACGATCGCCGACACCGGGATGGACGCGAAGGCGGTCGCCATGATGGGGGTGCTGGCGGCGGCGGGCGCGGCGCTGCGCCCGCTGGGGGCGGGCACGGCCGGGCTCCAGCCGATGTTCTTCCTGGTGGTGCTGGCGGGGCGGGTGCTGGGGCCGGGCTTCGGCTTCGTGCTGGGCGCGGTGACGATGTTCGCCTCGGCGCTGCTGACGGGCGGCGTCGGCCCGTGGCTGCCGTTCCAGATGCTGGCTATGGGCTGGTTGACGATGGGCGCGGGCCTGCTGCCGGGGCGGGAGCGGCTGCGGGGCCGGGCCGAGGTGTGGCTGCTCGCCGCCTACGGCGCGGTGTCCTCGCTGGGCTACGGTCTGGTGATCAACCTCCAGGGCTGGCCGTATCTCGCGGGCCTGAGCACGAGCGTGTCGTTCGTGCCCGGCGATCCGCTGCCGGACAACCTGGCGCGGTACGTGGCCTACGTGGCGGCGACGTCGCTGGGCTGGGACGTGCCGCGGGCGCTGCTGACGGCCGTGCTGGTGCTGGTGTGCGGCGGGTCCGTGCTGCGGGCGCTGCGGCGGGCGACGCGGCGGGCGGCGTTCGGGGCGCCGGTACGGTTCGAGGCGGCCTCCGGCGCCGGCGGGCAGGCGTAACGGCCCGCCCGGCTCACGGGGCCGGGTGCACGGGCAGGGTGCCAGGGTCCAGGGTGTGGGCCTGGAGCACCCGGCGGGTAGCCAGGTCGTAGACACCGGGCATGCAGTCGTGGACGCCGTAGGCGGTCTGGAAGCGGGCGACCGCGTCGCGGGTGGCCCGGTCGTAGTAGCCGTGGGCGTCGCCGTGGTAGACCCAGCGCAGTTGCAGCAGCCGCTGCTGGAGTTCGGCCACCTCAGGGCCCTCGTCGCCCTCGCGCAGCACCAAGGGCTGAGGCGAGTCGGGAGCGGTAGGGCCGGGCTGCTCCGGGCCGTCCGTCGGGTCCGGCACCGGGTCGGGCTCGGGGTCGGGTTCGGGCTCCGGGCTGGGGGCCGCGGCGGTGGGGCTGGGAGAGCCGCTCGGCGCGGGCTGCGGCGAGCCGCCGCCCGTGCCGGAGCCGCCCGTGCGGGAGGAGGGCTGCGGGGCTTCGTCCCGCTGGGCCTGCGGCGCGGTGGGCGAGGGCGAGGGCGCGGTCTCGGTGGTGAGGCCGTCGCCGGTCGCCGGCTCGGGGGACGGGGCAGCGGTGCCCGCAGGGTCTTCCTCGTCGGGGACGTCGGGCAGGTCGGGCACGTAGCCGCCGTCGGGGACGGCCAGGGTGGGCCCGCCGCTGACCTCGCTGCCCCGGCCGTGCCCGCCGAACAGCGAGACGGCCAGGGCCGTGCCGCCGACGACCGCGGCGACGGCGCCCGAGGCCGCCACGGCCAGGCGGGTGCGGTGCCGGGGCTTGCGGTGGGCGCCCGCGGGCGGCGGCCCGGCGTTCTCCTCGCGCGCGGCGGTGTCCCGGCCCGGATGGACAGGGCGCGCCGGGCGCGGGGGGCGCGGGGGCTCCGGCGGGAACAGCGCGACGTCCGCCGGGTCGGGGCCGTGGGTGGGCGGCCCCACCGGGCGGAAGAGCGAGTGGGTCACGCAGTCGCAGGCCGGCTCGCCGGACGGCAGCGCGGGCCGACCGCAGATGAGGCATTCGATCCGGTCGGTCACGGCACCCCCTCTTGCCTCGCCTTCCGCCGCGCGTGGAGCGCGGTGCGCGGTGTGCGGCGACAGTGACGCTGTAAATAACACTGTGGAATTGGCAGCGATTATGCCGCAGCCGGGCCGCGTGTGGCGCGGCTGCGCCGAGGTTGGCTCGACAAGCGCGGTCGGGCGGCCTTCCTTAGCATCAAAAGGGTGCTTAAGGCACACCAGACGGCCCCGATGCCCGCGAACCGCCACGGACCGCCCGCGCGCGGCGCGCTGTGGCTGCCGCTGGCGGCGCTGCTGCTGGGCATGTTCCTGGCGGCGCTGGACCAGACGGTCGTGGCCACGGCGCTGCCCACGATCGTCAGCGACCTCGGCGGCATGGACCACCTGTCGTGGGTGGTGACGGCCTACCTGCTGGCCGCGACCGCGGGCACGCCGCTGTGGGGCAAGCTGGGCGACCAGCTGGGGCGGAAGCGGCTGTTTCAAGCCGCGATCGTGATCTTCCTGGCGGGCTCCGCGCTGTGCGGGGCAGCGCGGAACCTGCCCGAGCTGATCGGCTTCCGCGCCCTCCAGGGGCTCGGGGGCGGCGGGCTGATGGTGCTGTCGATGGGCATCGTCGGCGATCTGGTGCCGCCCCGGGAGCGCGGCCGGTACCAGGGCCTGTTCGGCGCCGTGTTCGGGGCCACGAGCGTGCTGGGGCCGCTGCTGGGCGGGCTGTTCGTCGACCACCTCAGCTGGCGGTGGGTGTTCTATGTCAACGTGCCGGTCGGCCTGGTGGCGCTCGCGGTGATCGCGGCGGCGCTGCGGCTGCCCGCCCGGGAGCAGCGGCACGTCATCGACTACGCGGGCACCGCGCTGATCGCCGCGCTGGCCGGCTGCCTGGTGCTGATCGCCTCGCTCGGCGGCACGGCGTGGGCGTGGGGATCGTGGCAGATCGCGGGCCTGGCGGTGCTGGCGGCGCTGCTGGCCGCGGCGTTCGCCGCGGCCGAGCGGCGGGCGGCGGAGCCGGTGCTGCCGCTGGAGCTGTTCGGGTGCGGACGTTCGCGCTGTGCTGCGCCATCGGCTTCGTCACCGGTTTCGCGATGTTCGGCGGGCTGACGTACCTGCCGACGTTCCTCCAGGTCGTGCACGGCGTGTCGCCGACGATGTCGGGCGTGCACATGCTGCCGATGGTGCTGGGGGTGCTCACCAGTTCCACCGTCTCGGGGCAGCTGATCACGCGCACCGGGCGCTGGAAGGTCTTCCCGGTGGCCGGCACCGCCGTCACCGCCGCCGGCCTGGCGCTGCTGCACCGGCTCGACCGCACCAGCCCGGCGTGGGAGACGAGCCTGTACTTCCTGGTGTTCGGGCTGGGCCTGGGGCTGGTGATCCAGGTGCTGATCCTGGCGGTGCAGAACGCCGTCCGCTATGAGGACCTGGGGGTGGCGACCTCGGGCGTGACGTTCTTCCGTTCCATCGGCGCCGCGTTCGGCGTCGCCGTCTTCGGCACGCTCTTCACCAGGGCGCTGCGGGACAACCTCGCCGACGCGCTGCGCGGCGTGCCGC
Organism: Streptomyces sp. 7-21; assembly: GCF_016741785.1. Taxonomy (GTDB): domain Bacteria; phylum Actinomycetota; class Actinomycetes; order Streptomycetales; family Streptomycetaceae; genus Streptomyces. Next base: position 6,440 of record NZ_JAERRL010000005.1, on the reverse strand, counting down.
TGCCGCCGGGGGTGACGGCCGGCTCGCTGCTGCATGACCCGAGCGGGGTGGCGCGGCTGGGCGGCGCGGCGCGGTCGGGCACGCTGACGGCGTACTCCGACGCGATCACCTCCGTCTTCCTGTACGGCGTGCCGGTGATGGCGGTGGCCCACCTGCTGGCCTGGCTGCTGCGCGAGGACCGGCTGCGCGGCAGCGTCCGCGCGCCCGACGGCAGCGAGACCGTGCCGCCCAATCCGGTGGAGCGCTCCTCACGCGAAGAGTGCGCCCGCGCGCTGTCGCTGCTGGCCACGCGCCAGGGCCGGCGCGAGGCGTACGCGCGGATCGCCGCGCGCGCGGGCACGGACCTGAGCCCGGCGGCGTGCTGGCTGCTGCTGCGCATCGTCCACTACGGCCCGGTCGCACCCGCGCTGCTCGCGGACCGCCACGACGTGCCGGTGCCGGTCGTCGCCACGGCGGCCCGGCAGCTGGAAGAGCAGCGGCTGGCGCAGCGCGACGGGCTGCGGCTGGGGCCGACGGAGCGCGGGCGGCAGGTGGCGGACCGGCTCACCCGTTCCCGCGAGGAGGAGCTGGCCGGGCTGCTGGGCGACTGGTGGCGGCCGGAGGAACGCCCGCATGACCTCGCCGAGCTGGTGCGGGAGATGACCACGGAGCTGGCGGGTTCGGACGAGGAGTGGCGGCAGATGAACCGGCGGTGAAAGGCGGGCGAAACTCCCGCCGGGGGTAGCGTAGCCGCGCCCGCTTTTTGTACCGTAGCCAAACAAAGTGGTTCCGCCCGATCCCCGACCAACCGGGCGGAGCCACTGGTCTTTCCCGGTCTTCGTCTTTTCGAGCAGGATGGCGCGTGGTGTCCGCAGCAGTTGAGGCAGGAACGTTCAGGGCCGCGCTGCTGGACATGGACGGCACGCTCGTGGACTCCGATGCCGTGGTGGAACGCGTCTGGCGGCGCTGGGCCGCCGCCAACGGCGTGGACGTCGCCCGCGTCTTCGCCACCATGCACGGCCGCCAGGCGCACGCGACGATGGCGGAGCTGCTCCCTGACCGGCCGCACGAGCTGAACCTCGCCGACAACGCCCGGATGCTGGCCGAGGAGACCGCCGACACCGAGGGCATCGTGCCCATACCCGGCGCCGCCGGCCTGCTGGCCGCGCTGGAGCGGCTGCCGCACGCCCTGGTCACCTCCGCCGACCGGAAGCTGATGACGGCCCGGATGGGCGCGGCGGGGCTGCGCGTGCCCGACGTGCTGGTGACCGCCGAGTGCGTCAGCGCCAGCAAACCGGACCCGGAGGGCTTCCTGAAGGGCGCGGCCGAACTGGGCGTCGCGCCCGGGGAGTGCGTTGTCTTCGAGGACTCCGCTGCCGGCATCGCCGCCGGGCTCGCCGCAGGCATGACCGTGATCGGCGTCGGCGAACGGGCCGCCGCGCACGGGCCAGCGGCCGTGGTGGCGACGCTCGAGGGCGTGCGCGTCACCGGCACCGGCCCGTTCCGCCTGTACCTGCCCGCGGCCGGGCCCGGCCGCCCGGATCAGCCGGCGACCGCCTCGTAGAGGCTGAACGCGGCCAGTCCCAGCATCACGGCGGCGGCCACCCGGCTGATCACCCGCAGCGGCACCCACCGCAGCAGCGCGCGCCCGCCCAGGATGCCGATCCCGGCGACGGCCCACAGCGCCAGCGCCGCTCCGACGGCAACCGACAGCGGATCGTCGTACCGGGCGGCCAGGTTCGCGGTCATGATCTGCGTGATGTCGCCGAACTCGGCGACGAGGATCAGCATGAAGCCGCTGCCCGCCACCGCCCAGAACGACGGCTGCTTCGGCTGGCGCAGCTCCTCACCGTCCTCGCCGTCCTCCTCGCCGCGCTCGCGCTTGCGCGACTCCCACAGCACCAGCACCGCGCCGCCCAGGAAGAGCAGGCCGACCACCGCCTGGAGCGGCCGCTGCGGCAGCAGCGTGAGCACGCTCCCGGCGGCGACCGCCAGCGCGACGTGCACCACGAACGCCGCGGCGACCCCGGCGAACACGTACGAGGCGCGGAAACGGGTGCCGAGCAGCAGACCGGCGAGCGCGGTCTTGTCCGGCAGTTCCGCGAGGAAGACCACGCCGAAGACGACGGCGGCTGTGGTGAGGCTGAACACGGTTACTCCCGACCTTCCCGCCGCCCGGGCCGGGGAGTCCGCGGCGGGGACGGGGAACCTCGGCCGGGCAGCATCGAACACGGACACTGCGGCCGAAGGTCTCGCTGGCGGGGCCGCGCCGCGGCCGCCGCTCCGGGCACCGGGCCCGGTGCCGCGCGGATGACACGCGGGATCGGGCCAGTATGTCGATGGTCCGGCGAAGAGCTACTCCCCTTCAGACGAGGCCACTGTAACGGAGCGGCCCCGGGCAGGCCCGCGCCGGGCGCCGTGAGGCGCCCCACACGGGCCCCGAACCAGCCGCACTGCCCCACTTGGCTACGAACGCCGCAAACACGGCTGCGAACCCGGTCGCGGCCACGGCCATGCACATGACCGTGGTCATGAACACGCCGCCACGCCCCACCCGCGTGCCTCCCCGCGCGCACGGACGGCGTACGCTGTGCGGCGGAACCAAGGCGCTCAACGGGGGCGTCCCTGCTGCTGCTCGCCGGACCAGCGGCGGGCGGCAGATGCTGACGGACGGGACGGGGAAGCAACGTGCAGGAGACCCTGGGGATACTGCTGTACGCCCCGTGGATCTACGTGCTCGTCGCGCTGTGCACACTGCTCGACGTCTTCGTCCCGGTGCTGCCGAGCGGCGCCCTGGTCGTCACCGCCGCGACCTTCGCGGCCGGCGCGGCGGCCGACGTCGCCGGGCTCTCCGCGGCGCCCGGCCAGATCCCCCAGGTCTTCTTCCTCGTTCTCGTCGCCGCGACCGCCTCGTTCCTCGGCGACCTCGCCGCCTACCGCCTCGCCCGGCGCGGCGGCAGGCACTTCGGCGACGCCATCGCCCGCTCCCGCCGGCTGGCAGCGGCGCATCACCGCATCGGCGCGGCGCTCAGCAAGGGCGGGGGCGCACTCGTCGTGCTGGCGCGGTTCGCGCCCGCGGGGCGCGCGCTGGTGAGCCTGGGCGCCGGGGCCACGCACCGGCGCGCCCGTGAGTTCCTGCCCTGGTCGGCCGTGGCCGCCGTGGTATGGACGGGCTACAGCGTCGGCGTCGGGTACGTCGGCGGACAGCTGCTCGGCGCCAGCTGGCTGAGCACCGGGCTGTCCGTCCTCACGCTGTTCGCCGCCGGCTGCGTCGCGGCCCGCGCGCTCCGCTCCTCGCGCGCCTCCGAGCCCCCCTCCGCGACTCCCGCGCCACAGTAAGCGCACCTGCCATACCCGTTCGGGACGTGCCGGGCAAACATATCGAGTCCGAATTCACCCGCTTGCACCATATCCGGGGCCCCGCGTGCCTCGTTTGCCCGACGTGACGCATCTCCATTCACAGCACTCACACGTCGGCATGTGGCCCGAAACGGACGCGGCAGAAACGACTCTGCTCATTCCGCCCCTCACCGGGGCCGCCCCAGCTCCCCCGCCCGGCTGCGTACCGGCGCCCGACCTGCCCAACGGCCGCCACCGCAGGCGGCGCCACCGCCCCTCCTGGGCCTCCCGGCCGCCCCGCACCAAGTGGCTGCGCTGGGCCAGTCTCATGATGGCAGCCCTGGCGTCCGCCCTCGTCGCGATGCTGAGCGTGCTCAGCGGCCTGGTGTCCTACCAGCCGCTGCGCGAGGCCGCCGCCCTGGAGACCTCACCCGCGCTGTCGGCCTGGTGGCCGCTGCTGATCTACGGCCCCTGGCTCGTGGGCACCCTGTCGATCCTGCGGGCCGCCCTGCACCAGCGCCACGCCTGGCACTCCTGGGCGGTCGTCGTGCTCTTCTCCGGGTTCGCGGTGGCGCTGTGCGTTGTCGAGGCGGCCCCCACCCCCACGGAGCTCGCGGTCGCCGGACTGCCGCCCGTCTCCGCGCTCGTCGCATTCCACCAGATCGTCCGGCAGCTCACCCTGGTGCACCCGCCCCGGCACTCCGTCATCCCGCGGCAGCGCTCCGGGCGGGGAACGTGACGTTGAGTCATCTTTGGCCGCGCCGGCCACGGAGCGGAACCGCCGGCCGGCCACCGTCGTCCTTCCCCGCAGTGGCCCGGCCACAGCGTCACAAGTCGCGGGGGGTGCCCTGCGGGGGAGGAAGACCGGCAAGTCATGGCAGACGTCCGCAGCGCTAATCCGGATCAGCTGGAGATACTCGCCGACAAGCTCTGCGCGCCCGGCGACGGCGGGGCCTACGGCGACCTCGCCGCCATCTTCGACCGGGCCCGCGCCCTGGGAGCGTCCGGGGAGGTCACCAGCCTCGCCCCCGTCCTGACCTGGCTGACCGACACCGCGAGCCAGCTGCGCGACAAGGCGGCGCTGCTGCGCGGCGACACGCCGCTGCCGAACTGGGGCGGCTCGGCTCCCACCCCGGCGGACCTGGAGGCGTACGAGGAGCGGGCCAACGCCGACCCGGACGCACCGTTCCGGGTGCTCGGCCAGGCCAACATCGACCGGTTCCTCGAGCTGGCGCAGCGGCAGGAGCTGTCCGAGGAAGACCTGGAGGAGATGCGCAGCTGGCTCGGCGCCTTCTCCTCCGACCCGAACTTCGCCGCCGCCCTGGTCGACCAGATGGGCGTGGCGGACTTCCTGGCGCTGGCCCGGCGCGTCGAGAGCCAGGCGGACGGCCTGGACGACCCCACGGTCGCCCGTGACCTGCGGAACCAGCTCGCCCTCGTGCTGACCGCCGCCTTCTACCTTCCCGGCGGCATGCGGCCCGGCACCGACGAGTACGACGAGTGGGTGGAGAACACCCCGCAGGGCCAGGCGTTCGCGGCGCGCCTGGAAGCGTTCCAGAACTCCGGCGAAGCCAACCTCGCCGACGCCGCGCAGCTGGTGAGCGGGCTGATCAACGCGGACGACCTGTCCGCCCCCGAGCTCTTCACCCTCAACGAGTTCCTCGCCAGCAACTACCAGAACGGCGACTTCAACCGCGCCCTGATGGACGCGATCTCCCCCGAGGGCCTGATCAGTCTCGCCGAACGGCTCCCGGGGCTGGCCAACGGCGGCGACGAGAAGCTGCGGCCCGGCTACGCCGACCTGCAGACCAACATCGCCAACGCCGTCGCCAGCGCCACCGACGTGGGCCGGCCGCAGCCGGGCGCCCCCTGGTACGAGCACTGGGCGGTCACCTCGGAGGCCCAGTGGTATGTCGACTTCATGTCCCGTCTCCACGAGGCGGGCATGGAGAACTACTTCGACACCGACATCACCGACGACCCCGGCGGCGTGCGGGGCTACCAGTACCTCGTCACGCTGCTGCAGTCGGGCAGCGGCTACTCGACGGGCTTCCTGACCCACCTGGCCGACAACATCCGCTCCGCCGAGGACCCCTCGCGCGGCGGCAACAAGCTGATCTGGCGGGAGACCCTGATCTCCTACGGCCGCGGCCACGAACCGCGCGAGGCCCCCGAGTGGTTCGCGCAGGACCCGCTGGACGGCGTCCTGGGCATCATGAGCCGCCACCCGGACGCCGCCGCCACCTATCTCGACCCGGACAACGGCGACGCCCTCGCCTACCTCATCAACGACCGCAACTGGGAACTCGACCATGTCATGCGGATCTCGGGCGAGGATGTCAGAACCACCACGGAGGAGACCGCCGGCGCCCGCACCGGCTTCGCGGCCGCCCTGGAGGCCGCCACCACCGGCCGGCCCGCCGGCAGCAGCGACGACACGCCGTTCCAGCGGACGCCGCAGGGCGACCGCGTCATGCGCGAGATCGTCGACCGGTTCTCCCGGGACGAGGGAGCCCTCATCGCGGACGACGGGGACTTCGCGTTCATGCGGCCGCAGCTGGGCATCATGGCGAGCGCCTTCATGGAGGAGTTCAACTACAAACTGGGAGACAACGCGAACCTCCTCCACGCCCATGAGGCAGCCCTCCCCGACCTGTTCGGAACCGACAACGGCGCACTGCCCGTCGATTACTTCCTGGGGCAGCTGGCACGCGACCCCGACGCGTACGGGGCCCTCACGGGTGCGCAGCAGGCGTTCACCGCGCTGGCCGTGGAGGTCGCGATGAACGAGCACACCAACTCGGGTGTCAACATCGGTGACCGCGTGGAGCACGCGATCGCTCCCGGGGCGAGGATCGCCGGTATCCTCGCCGACGCGCGGGCCGCCGCGGTCTTCGAGGAAGGCATCGCGGACGACGAGGCCTTCAACGAGAAACTGGAGATCGCGGAAACCGCCGCCGGCCTGGTGATCGGCGAGGGCGTCGGGCTGCTGACAGAGCGCCTGCCGGTCGGAGGAGACATCGTCAGCTGGGGCGTCGAGGAGCTCCAGAGCAGCATCTTCGACGCCCTGAAGCGGGACACCTCCGACGAGGCGTACGCCGACGCGGACGACGAGTACCGGG
>NZ_JAERRL010000049.1 GCF_016741785.1 Streptomyces sp. 7-21 | reverse complement strand
GGCTGGAAGCGTGGTTCTTCGGCGCTTTGCATCAGGTCGGCGGCGACCTGGTAGGTGGAGACGAGGCGTTCGGCGACGCGGATGGCTTCCTGGCGGTCGGTCTCGGCCGTGATCTCGTCCAGGGGGGTGGCGCTGGCCTCGGTGCTGAGGACGGATGGTGGCGGGGGCGGCATGGCGGACTGGGCCTCGCGCAGCGCGGTCCCGGCACGCAGCATCGCCTCGCCGACGGTATAGGCGTACTCGCCCAGGACCGATGACTGCTCCCCGAAGTGACGCCCCCAGGCACGGAAGGCTTCGGCCGCCTCGCCTTCCCAGGCCACCCGCGACATGCGGGCGGCGATCTCCTGCCCCACCGCGGCCAGCACCTGAGCCGCACGGGTCAGCGTGTGCCCCTGCCGCGACAGCTCCTCCGGCTTGCCCTCGGAGACTAAGGAAGCCAGCAGCTGATGCGAGTAGAACTCGACCTCACTCATCGCGGACCGTCGCCCCCTCCCCAACCGGCGTGAGCCGCACCACCGCTCCCCTGCGGTGTCCCCTCCGCAGCCCACGAACCAACCAGCGATCA
>NZ_JAERRL010000048.1 GCF_016741785.1 Streptomyces sp. 7-21 | reverse complement strand
CGGTTGAGGAGGATTGCGGTGGTCAGGCCGGTGAGGAGGACGGCGGCGGCGAGGGTGAGGAGGAGAGTGGCGGTGGTGTTGCTGCCGCTGGTGTCTTCGCTGGTGTCGTCTGCCGCTGCCTGGTCGTCGGTGTCGGTGTCTCCGGCTGGTGGTGGGGTGTTGTCGTGGGGTGTGGGGGTGGGGTTGGGTTCGGTGGAGGGTGGTGGGTCGATGAGGCTTTCCCAGGCGGCGAAGAGGGGGTTGGTGTCGGGGTCGCCGGGGTCGCCTTGGTTGTCGAGGATGATGCGGTCGGGGCGGACCATGCCGTAGCCGACCTGGTCGTTGCGTTCGCCGTCGCCGGGTCCGTCGGCGGTGGTGATCAGGGCGTTGAGGACCTGGTTCTTGGTCCACTCCGGATGCGCCGCCCACACCAGCGCAGCAGACGCAGAAACCAAGGCCGTGGCGCTGCTGGTGCCGCCGTCTTCGAAGATGCACGGGTCGCGCTGGGTATCCCAGTCGCAGTGTCCAGGCGTGTTTTCTCCCGGACCGGCCAGGGCGACCTGGGGACCGTAGGTGGAGTACGGCTCCCGCTGACCGCTGCT
>NZ_JAERRL010000047.1 GCF_016741785.1 Streptomyces sp. 7-21 | reverse complement strand
CACATACAACTCACCCACCACACCAGGCGCCACCGGACGCAAAAACCCATCCAGCACCCACACCCCCACCCCCGCCATCGGCCCACCCACCGGCACCACCCCACCCACCAACCCCGACCCCACCAAATCCCCACTCATCGCCGCACACACCGACACCTCCGTCGGCCCATACGCATTCACCAACCGACGACCCCCCACCCCACCCCACCGCTCCACCACACCCACCGGCACCGCCTCACCCGCCACCACCACCGTCCCCAACCCCGACGGCAACCCCTCCTCAACCCCCAACACCCCCGGCGGAACCGTCACATGCGACACCCCAAACCGCTCCGCCACCACCCCCAACCCCACCCGCGGCGGCAACCACCCCACCCCCGGCACCACCAACACCCCACCACCCACCCACACCATCAACACCTCAGAAACCGACGCATCAAACCCCACCGACGCAAACTGCAACACCCGAGACCCCCGCCCCACCCCAAACCACCCCGCCTGCGCCACCCCCACATTCACCAACCCACCAAACCCCACCACCACACCCTTCGGCACACCCGACGACCCCGACGTAAAAATCACATAGGC
>NZ_JAERRL010000046.1 GCF_016741785.1 Streptomyces sp. 7-21 | reverse complement strand
GCCGCGCGGGCGGAGCGTGTGGTGAAGGCCTATGGGTCGGGTGAGACGCGTGTGGTGGCACTGGATGAGGTGAGTATTGATATCCAGCGGGGTGCGTTCACGGCGATCATGGGGCCGTCGGGGTCGGGGAAGTCGACGCTGATGCACTGCCTGGCGGGTCTGGACACGGTGACGTCGGGCCGGGTGTGGATCGGCGGGCAGGAGATCACGGGGCTGAAGGACAAGAAGCTGACGCGGCTGCGCCGTGATCATGTGGGGTTCATCTTCCAGTCGTTCAATCTGCTGCCGACGCTGAACGCGCTGGAGAACATCACGCTGCCGATGGATATCGCGGGGCGGAAGCCGGAGCGGGAGTGGCTGGACCGTGTGGTGGACACGGTGGGGCTGCGGGGGCGGCTGCGGCATCGTCCGGCGCAGCTGTCGGGCGGGCAGCAGCAGCGGGTGGCGGTGGCGCGGGCGCTGGCGGCGCGGCCGGAGATCATTTTCGGGGATGAGCCGACGGGGAACCTGGACTCGCGTGCGGGTGCGGAGGTGCTGGACTTCCTGCGGCGGAGCGTGGACGAGCTGGGGCAGACCATCGTGATGGTCACCCACGATCC
>NZ_JAERRL010000045.1 GCF_016741785.1 Streptomyces sp. 7-21 | reverse complement strand
GGGCCGATCTGCAGCGCCTCCCGCACCTCCTCCGGCGAATACGGCTGGTGCCCGTCGAAACCATTCAACGCGATCACAAACGGCAGACCACTGTTCTCAAAGTAATCCACCGCAGGGAAACAGTCCGCCAGCCGGCGCGTATCCACCAGGACCACCGCACCGATCGCCCCCCGCACCAGGTCATCCCACATAAACCAGAAACGATCCTGCCCCGGCGTACCAAACAGGTACAGAATCAGATCCTGGTCCAACGTGATACGACCAAAATCCATCGCAACCGTGGTGGTCGTCTTCCCCGCGGTATGCGTCAGATCATCAATCCCCGCCGACGCCGACGTCATCACGGCTTCCGTCCGCAGCGGATTAATCTCCGACACCGACCCCACGAACGTCGTCTTCCCCACACCGAACCCACCCGCGATCACAATCTTCGCGGACGTCGTCGACCGGGCCGGCGCCGACAGACCGGCGTCGTTAGAGCTTGCGAAGTCCACTGAGCACCCTTTCCAGCAGCGTCACGTCAGGCTGACCACCGGGCTCCCCCTCATGACCCGGCTGGTGAATAGCGACAAGCCCGGCCTCGGCAAGATCAGCCACAAGAATCCGGGC
>NZ_JAERRL010000044.1 GCF_016741785.1 Streptomyces sp. 7-21 | reverse complement strand
TGCCAGCGGCCCCTGCACAGGCGGCCCCGACGGGACCGAAGACCGTGACCCGGGCGTGCCACCAGTAACAGGAGGACGCCCCACAGTCGGCCCCTGCCCGCTGCCACCGCCTCCAGGGGCCCCAGTCGGCGGCGAGAACGGCGGCTGGCCACCAGACGGAGGTACCCGGCCCGGCGGAACAGCGACCGAGGGCCTACGTATCGCTGTGGTGCCACCTGAGTCTGCCTGGGGTGGGGGAAGAACTGAAGGTGCTCCGGTGCCTTCGGCCCCAGAGCTGATGGGTGGCAGCGGGCTGACGCTACCGGCGGCAGAGCTGCCAAAGGATGGTGCTGACGGGGCAGCTACCGAATCTAGGGATGTTCCTAGATACGAGTCATCAGGTTGCCCCTGCCGTGGAAGCTGGTGATGTGGCAACGCTCCCGGCGGGAGATGATGTCCGGACGTCTGGCCTTCCACATCAGAGAACGATGGTTCGTGGCCAGGCTTGGGTTCGCTGGGGCTTGAGTCGTATCCCGCTCGTGTAGCGGATGCCTCGCCTTGGCCTGCACCAAAGGGTGGACTGATGCCAGTCGCACCGTTGTCACCTGGCCAGATCGGGGCGGGGTAATCACCTGGTGGT
>NZ_JAERRL010000043.1 GCF_016741785.1 Streptomyces sp. 7-21 | reverse complement strand
CGCCAACTGCCCCTGCACAGGCGGCCCCGACGGGACCGAAGAGCGGGACCCGGGCGTGCCACCAGTAACAGGAGGACGCCCCACAGTCGGCCCCTGCCCCTCAGCAGCGCTGCCTACTGCCGGGGGTGCCACAGGCGGACGCACAGACGGCTGCACAGCAGGAGGCACTCCTCGGCCCGGCGGCACGCTCAGACCAGGCGCCCTCGGAGGCGGCGCGCTGGGCACGTCCGGGTTCGGGGACAAGGCGTTGGGGAGTCCGCTGCTTTCGGCAAGTGGCGGCACCGCACTCAACCCGCCAGCCACTTGGCCGTTCACCGGACTAGTGAGAGGAGGCGTGGTGGAGTCCAGCGACACAGATACCTGGTCGTCCGGAAGCATGTCGGTGACGGGTGCATGTGCTCTGCCTGGTGAGCCGGTCGAAACTCGGGGTGGTGAGTCCCCAGCAGGTCCCGCCTCTCCTGGTACGGAGATCCGATGCGCAGTGTCTTCCTGTGAGGGCGATCCATCAGAAGGGAAGTACCCACCATGAAAGTCAGCGGATAGCCGTTCTGTCTCCGAGGGATAGGGCTGCTGCTCGTCTCCATTACTTCCACCGGGCGGTAGCCACTGTTCCTGACCCGGTAGC
>NZ_JAERRL010000042.1 GCF_016741785.1 Streptomyces sp. 7-21 | reverse complement strand
CAACTAAGGGCGGACCTGGGCGGATTGGGTTGTGCGGACAGCGGTCGCGCACCGTAGGGTGCTGGACGGCATCCGTGGGACGAAGATGTCAGTCGGAGGAGGAACAGGTGGCAACGCCCCCAGGCGGACCGTACGGGAGCAGTGAGTACGGCGACGAGTACCCGGCGCAGCCGCCCGGGAGCGGGCGGACGGGACGCTACAACTTCCCCTCCGCGCCCAGCGGCCGCCGCACGCCCGTTCCGGGCGCGCGTCCGGAGGAACCGGCACCGCCGCGGCCGGACCGCGGGCCGGGGCCCGGTGCGGGACCCGGACCTGGCGGGTACGGCCAGGACTGGCATCCACAGCAGCCCCCTCAGCCGCCGCACCAGGCACCGCACCCGTCACCGCAGGCGAGCACCCCGCGCGGTCACCGCCACGACAAGGAGGCCCCGCAGCCGCTCGTCCGGCCGTACGCGATGACGGGCGGCAGGACCCGGCCGCGGTACCAGCTGGCGATCGAGGCGCTGGTGAGCACGACGGCCTCGCCCGTCCAGCTCCAGGGCCAGCTGCCCGAGCACCAGCGCATCTGCCAGCTGTGTTACGAGGTGAAGTCCGTCGCCGAGGTGTCGGCGCTGCTGTCCATCCCCCTGGGTGTC
>NZ_JAERRL010000041.1 GCF_016741785.1 Streptomyces sp. 7-21 | reverse complement strand
TCGAGGTAGAGCGCGCTGTTGAGCTGCTCCAGGTAGACGATGTCGGGCAGGTCGGGCTCCTGGAACCGCAGGATGGTCACGGGCCCGCCGGCCGCGGCCACGCCGCCGATGCGGAACGGCGCGATCTGGAGCGTGATGTTGGGCCGCTCGGCCATCGTCCGCAGATGGTCGAGCTGCTGCCGCATCGCCCGCGGGCCGCCGAGCGGGCGGCGCAGCGCGGCCTCGTCCACCACGGCCCACAGCTTCGGGGCGTGGGGCCGCTGAAGCAGCTCCTGGCGCCGCAGCCGGAGTTCCACGCGCCGGTCCACCTCCCGCTCGGTGGCGCGGGGGTGGCCCAGGCGGACGCAGGCGCGCGCATAGTCCGGGGTCTGGAGCAGGCCGGGCACGAACTGCACCTCGTAGGTGCGGATCAACGAGGCGGCGTCCTCCAGCCCGATGAGGGTCTCGAACCAGCTGGGCAGCACGTCGCTGTACTTGTGCCACCAGCCGGGGGTACTGGCCTGCCGGGCGAGCGCCAGGAACTGGCCGCGCTGCTCCTCGTCCGTGACGCCGTACAGCGTCAGCAGGTCGGCGACGTCCCGCTCCTTGGCGCCCACCCGGCCCAGCTCCAGGCGGCTTATCTTGGCGTGCGAGCCGCGGATGGC
>NZ_JAERRL010000040.1 GCF_016741785.1 Streptomyces sp. 7-21 | reverse complement strand
AACAAGATCGTCCGCGACGCCGGCGGGAAGCCGCCAGACCCGCCGCCGCATCGAAGCAGCCACATCCCGCACCGGATCCAGCACCGGCAGACCACTCAACGCATCCCCACCCCCCACCACCTCCACCCACCGCTCCAACTCCCCCACCCGCCCAGCACCCCGCGCCTGAGCCGCCAACGCAGCGGCAAACCCACGGAACGACGTCCCCTCCCCCTCCACCACCGGATCACGCCCCGCCACCACCGCCTCCACCGCACCCACCAGATCCGGCACCAGCACCCGCCACGACACCCCATCCACCACCAAGTGATGCACCACCACCACAAGCCGCCCCACCCGACCAGGCCCCGCATCCACCCACACCAACCGCGCCACCACCCCCGCCCGCACATCCAGCTCCCCCACCACCCCACGCGCCACCTCACCCGCCACCACATCCAGCTCCCCCTCCGCCACCCCACCCGCATCCACCCGCGACACCACCCCACCACCCACCAACCCCTCACCCACCACCAACGACAACCCACCCACATCCCCACCACCCACACCCTCCACCACCCGCGCCCGCAACATCCCATGCGCCGCCACCACCGCACCCCAACCACGCTCCAACGCCTCCACCCCCACCCCCGCAGGCACCCCCAACACCACCCACTGCGCGAA
>NZ_JAERRL010000004.1 GCF_016741785.1 Streptomyces sp. 7-21 | reverse complement strand
TGCTCTGCGTGTCCGGGGCACTCTCCGTGCCTTCCGCGCTCCCGGCAGTGGTCGTCCCGCTGGCGCGCGTGACCCGGCGCCGGGTCCGCGCCGGGCGGGAGGCCGTGGCCTCGTCACCGGCCGCGCCGGCGGGTGTGGTCTCGCTGGTTGGCGATGTGCTGGTGCTGTTCTCGACGCGTTCCGCGCCGTCCGCTCCCGCGGACTCGTTGGGCTCGTGCATGCGGGCGGTTCTCCCGTCACGCTCCCGGGCGCCGCGCCTTAGCCTGTGGCGGCGGGCGCCGCTCGGGAGCTGTCGTATCGCTCACCGGTTCCGGACCGTCGGGATCCGGCTACGGCGAAAGTCATCTGGCCGGTGCGCCTGCCGGAACAGCCGGACCCGAGTGGCTCCCTGGCACCTGGCGGTTCGGCGGCGCAGCAACGGCGTCGCTATCCGGCGATCTCCGGCACCGCCGCGGTCCGCTGGGCAGCGTCGCGGTCGGGCGCGAACGGATCGGTCACCGTGCCGGTCTCCTCATCGAGCGGCCCCTGCGCCAGCCTGGTCACCGCTGCGGGGACCGGCGGCGCCAGGTCGGCCGTTGCGCGGAGACCGGACAGGACGTCGTCGGGTCGTACGGCAGGTGTGAGATGCCGTACTACCAGGCGCAGTATCGCACAGGGGCGCGGCGCGGGCCCATCGGACCCGCCAGCCCGGCTCTCCAGGGCCACCACCGCCGCCCGCGCGTCGAAGGTGCGCACGCCCTTCTTCGTCTGGCGGCTCACCTCCACCGTGTCCGCCGCGAGGAACGCCTTCACCGCCAGCGCCGCCTCGTCCGGCTCGACGCCGTCCAGCCGCAGCTCCCACACGGAAGCGGCGAGGCGGTCGGCGAAGTCGGACACGCGGGCCTCGACAGCGTCGGTGATGTCCAGCCCGGCGGGGAGTGACTCGTCGAGCCTGGCTCTGAGCTCCTCGGGGTCCCGGCGCTCGCTCAGGGCGATCTCCAGGTACTCGGCCTCACTGGCGGTCCCCGTCGGTGCGGCGTTCGCGTAGGAGACGCGGGGGTGCGGAGTGAAGCCGGCCGAGTACGCCATGGGCACGGCGGCTCGTCGCAGCGCCCTTTCGAAAGCGCGCTGGAAATCGCGGTGGCTCGTGAACCGCAGGCGACCCCGCTTCGCGTACCGCAGCCGGACACGCTGCGCCACGGGTGCGGGTGGTGGTCCTGCCGGCTGTCGCTTGCCCAGTGTCTTTTCCGTCCTTCTGTGTGCCTGAATACTCGCAGGAGCCCGGCATAGCGGGCCGTTGCCTCCGTCCAGGTTACGCGGCAGCGGTGTCAATCCAGAAGCGGAGCCGTTCTCCGCGCTGGTCCTCGAAGACGCCGCCGCACTTCTCGATCACCCGGCGCGAGGCGATGTTGGTGTCGTCGCAGGTGAGCAGGACCCGGTCCAGGCCCAGGGCGCGGGCGTGCGGCAGAGCGGCGCGCAGCATGGCCGTGGCGTGGCCCCGGCGGCGGGCGGAGGGCCGCACGTCGTACCCGATGAGCCCGCCCCACTCCAGCAGCCGGGGCGTGAGGCGGTGGCGGATCGACAGCCGCCCCAGGAACGTGTCCCCGCTGACCCACCACAGCTCGGTCGACGGCACGAACCCGGCCGGGCGCGGAGTCTCCTCGCGGGCGTCGGCCGCCAGGTGCGCAAGGTACGCGGCGAACCCGGCGGGCTCGTGCCAGTGCGCGCCGAAGCTGCGGATGGCACGGCCGAGCATCGACTCGTCCCCGGGCTGGCCGCGGTCCTCCGCACGGAACTCCGCGATGGCCTCCAGGAACGAGCCGTGGACCGCGGCCGTGGGCGCGACGAGCTGAGGCGCCGCGCCGCCGCCTGGCCCGCTCATCCGGCCTCTTCCCTGACCACGCTCAGGGGCAGCAGCTTCCTGCCCGTCGGCCCGATCTGGATGGACGTGTCCATCTGCGGGCAGACGCCGCAGTCGAAGCACGGGTTCCAGCGGCAGTCCTCGACCTCGGTCTCGTCGAGAGCGTCCTGCCAGTCCTCCCAGAGCCAGTCCTTGTCGAGCCCCGAGTCGATGTGGTCCCACGGCAGGACCTCCTCGTAGGTCCGCTCGCGCGTGGTGTACCAGTCGACGTCCACGCCGTAGGGCGCCAGCGCGCGCTCGGCACAGGCCATCCACTGCTCGTAGGAGAAATACTCGCGCCAGCCGTCGAAGCGGCCGCCGTCCTCGTAAACGGCGCGGATCACGTCGCCGACCCTGCGGTCGCCCCGCGAGAGCAGGCCCTCGACGATGCCGGGCTTGCCGTCGTGGTAGCGGAAGCCGATGGAACGGCCGTAGCGCTTGTCGGCCCTGATCTTGTCCCGCAGCTTGGCGAGCCGGGCGTCGGTCTCCTCGGCGGACAGCTGCGGCGCCCACTGGAACGGGGTGTGCGGCTTGGGCACGAAGCCGCCGATGGAGACGGTGCAGCGGATGTCGTTGGACCCGGAGACCTCGCGGCCCTTGGCGATGACCTTGGAGGCCATGTCGGCGATCTGGAGGACGTCCTCGTCGGTCTCCGTGGGCAGGCCGCACATGAAGTACAGCTTCACCTGGCGCCAGCCGTTGCCGTAGGCGGTGGCCACGGTGCGGATCAGGTCCTCCTCGGTGACCATCTTGTTGATCACCTTGCGGATGCGCTCGCTGCCGCCCTCGGGAGCGAACGTCAGGCCGGAGCGGCGCCCGTTGCGGGTCAGCTCGTTGGCCAGGTCGATGTTGAACGCGTCCACGCGGGTCGACGGCAGCGACAGCCCGACCTTCTCGTTCTCGTACCGGTCGGCCAGGCCCTTGGCGATGTCGCCGATCTCGCTGTGGTCGGCCGAGGAGAGCGACAGCAGGCCCACCTCCTCGAAGCCGGTGGCGCGCAGCCCTCGCTCGACCATCTCGCCGATGCCGGTGATCGACCGTTCCCTGACCGGGCGGGTGATCATGCCGGCCTGGCAGAAGCGGCACCCGCGCGTGCAGCCGCGGAAGATCTCCACGGACATCCGCTCGTGCACGGACTCGGCCAGCGGCACCAGCGGCTTCTTCGGGTACGGCCACTCGTCGAGGTCCATGACGGTGTGCTTGGCCACCCGCCACGGCACGCCCGACCGGTTGGGCACCACGCGGGCGATCCGGCCGTCCGGCAGGTACTCCACGTCGTAGAAGCCTGGCACGTACACGCCGCCGGTCTTCGCCAGCCGCAGCAGCAGCTCCTCGCGGCCGCCGGGCCGCCCCTCGCGCTTCCACGCCCGGATCAGCTCGGTGATCTCCAGCACCGCCTGCTCCCCGTCGCCGATGACGGCGCAGTCGATGAAGTCAGCGATGGGCTCTGGGTTGAAGGCCGCGTGCCCGCCCGCCATGACCAGCGGGTGCTCGTCGGTGCGGTCGCTGGCCAGCAGCGGGATGCCGGACAGGTCGAGCGCGGCGAGGAGGTTCGTGTAGCCCAGCTCGGTGGCGAACGAGACGCCGAGCACGTCGAACGCGCCGACCGGGCGGTGCGCGTCCACGGTGAACTGCGGGACGCCGTGCCCCCGCATCAGCTTCTCCAGGTCCGGCCAGACGCTGTAGGTGCGCTCGGCCAGCACGCCCTCGCGTTCGTTGAGCACCTCGTAGAGGATCATGACGCCCTGGTTCGGCAGGCCGACCTCGTAGGCGTCCGGGTACATCAGCGCCCAGCGGACATCGCAGGCGTCCCAGTCCTTGACCGTGGAGTTCAGCTCGCCGCCGACGTACTGGATCGGCTTCTGGACGTGCGCCAGCAGCGGTTCGAGGCGCGGGAAGACCGATTCGACAGGCATCTTGATCTCTCGTGATCTTTCCGGGGCTGTGTGGTGCGAAAGGCGTAAGAGTCCCCAGCCTACTGCCTCACTGGCCCACCCGTTACGCGGACAGGGGCCGCTTCATCCGCACCGACTGCAGCAGCCCTATGGCGATCCAGGCCGCGAACATCGATGTGCCGCCGTACGACAGGAACGGCAGCGGCACCCCCGCCACCGGCATGATGCCGAGCGCCATGCCGATGTTCTCGAAGCTCTGGAACGCGAACCAGGCGACGACGCCGGCGGCGATGATCGTGCTGTACAGATCGCTGGCGCCGCGCGCGATGCGCAGCGCCCGCCACAACAGCACTCCGACCAGCACGATTATCCCGCCGGCGCCGACGAACCCCAGCTCCTCGCCCGCGACGGTGAAGATGAAGTCGGTCTGCTGCTCGGGCACGAACTGCCCGGTCGTCTGGGTGCCCTGGAACAGCCCGGTGCCGAACAGCCCGCCGGAGCCGATCGCGATCTGCGCCTGGCTGGTGTTGTACCCCGCGCCCGCCGGGTCGAGGTCGGGGTTGACGAACGCCCCGAAGCGGTCGAGCTGGTACTGGTCGAGGATGCCGAGCGCCCACACCAGCACCGCCGCGGCCACCCCGGCCAGGATCAGCCCGATCGACCACCGCAGGTCGGCGCCCGAGGCGAGCAGCACGCCGATGATGATGACACTCATCACCATGGCCATGCCCATGTCGTCGATGACCACGATGCCCAGCGGCACGAACGCCAGCGCCAGCGCCTGGAGTATGGCGCGGCTGCCGGGGTGCTCACGGTCGCCCGCGTCGACCTGGGCGGCGAGGATCATCGCCATGCCCAGGATGACCGCGACCTTGGCGAACTCGGCCGGCTGGATGGTGTAGCCGCCGATCGCCAGCCAGGCGCGCTGGCCGTTGATGACCGTGCCGAGCGGGGTGAAGATCAGCAGTATCCCGGCGACGGAGGCGGCGTACACCAGCGGCACGGCGCTGCGCAGCCGGTCGTGCCCCAGCCACATCACGCCGGCCGCCAGCGCCAGGCCGATGGCGAGGTTGATGAGCTGGCGGACCAGGAAGTACTGGGGGTCGCCGTTGTTGATGTCGGTGCGGTTGCGGGTGGCCGACCACACCAGCAGGCAGCCCAGGACGGACAGCGCCAGGGCAACCAGCAGCAGCAGCCAGTCCACCCGGCGCACCAGGGAGTCGCGCGCGGTGAGCCGGCGCCACGCCCCGCGGTCACGGGCGGACTGGCTGAGGGTCAGTGTGTGGACGCTCACGGTGTGATCACTGGATCGCTGCGGTGGCGGCGGGGTCGAAGTCCTCGTCGCGCTGGGGAATGATGGTGCCGCTGTCGTCGATCTCGGGGAGATCGCGCTGCGGCTGCGGCAGCAGCGCGGCGTCCTCGTTGATCGAGCCGTCCTCGCCGACGCCGTACAGGGCCTCGTAGATGTTGCGGACGGCGGGGCCCGAGGCGCCGGAGCCGGTGCCCGCCTGGGAGATGGTCATCACGACCGTGTAGTCCTCGGAGAAGGTCGCGAGCCAGGAGTCGGTCTGCTGGTCCCCGTAGCCCTCGGCGGTGCCGGTCTTGGCGTGCAGCGGGATCTCGTCCTGCGGCCAGCCGGCGAACCGCCAGGAGGCGCTGCCGGTGGTGATCACGCTCTCGGTCGCGGCCTGGAGGTTCGCGAGCGTGCCGTCGTCGGCCGGGATCCGGCCGTTGACCTGGGGCTCGATCTCCTCCACGTGCTGGCCGTCGGGGCTGACGATGGCCTTGCCGACGGTCGGCTGGTAGAGGGTGCCGCCGTTGGCGATCGCGGCGTAGATGGAGGCCATCTGGATCGGGGTCACCAGCACGTCGCCCTGGCCGATGGAGAAGTTGAGCATGTCACCGGCGCGCACCCGCATGCCCTCGGTGCAGTTCTCCCGGGCGAGCTGGGCCTCGAAGTCGTCGCGGTCGGACTCGGCCAGCTCGCACCAGGCGTCCTCGTTGGCCTCCCAGTACTCCTGCTTCCACTGCCGGTCGGGGATCCGGCCGCTGGCCTCGTCGGGCAGGTCGATGCCGGTGGGCTCGCCGAGGCCGAAGTCGTGCGCCGTGTTGAAGAGCCAGTCGTCGGGGTTGTCCCCGGGGTTCATGCCGCCGTCGCGCTGCCACTCCTGGTGGGCGATGCGGTAGAAGACGGTGTTGCAGGAGACCTCCAGGGCCCGGCCCAGGTCGATCGGGCCGTACGCCTGGGACTCGAAGTTGTCGAAGGTCTGCTCGCCGATGCTGTAGGACGACGAGCAGTTGTAGTTGCCGTCCCAGTCGTACCCGGCGTTGACCGCGGCGGTCGCGCTGACCACCTTGAACGTCGAGCCGGGCGGGCCCTGCCCCTGGATGGCGCGGTTGAGCAGGGGATCGTTGGCGTCCTCGTCGGTCAGCCGCGCGTACTCGCTGCTGGAGATGCCGCCGACCCAGACGTTCGGGTCGTAGGCGGGGTAGGAGGCCATCCCGATGACGCGGCCGGTGTCGTTCTCGATGACGACAGCGGCACCGGAGTCGGCCTCGTAGTTCCGCCCGGTGATGCTGTCGTGCTCCTGGCGCGCGCGCTCGATGGCGTTCTCCAGCTCCTGCTCGACGACCGCCTGCACGCGGGCGTCGATGCTGGTGATGACGGTCGACCCGGCCCGCGCCTCCTCGCTGAGCGACTCGTCGAGGACGCGGCCGAACTTGTCCACCGCGTACTCGGTGACGCCCGAGGAGCCGCGCAGGTACTCGTCGTAGCTGCGCTCCAGCCCGGAGCGGCCGATCTGGTCGGAACGCAGCAGCGGCGAGTCGGTCTCCTCGGAGGCGGCGACCTCCTCGTCGGTGACCGGGCCGAGGTACCCGAGCACCTGGGCGGCGTTCGCGCCGTACGGCGAGGGGTAGCGGCGCACGGCCGTCGGCTCAGCGGTGATGCCGGGGAAGTCCTCGGCGCGCTCCCGGATCTGGAGCGCCTGCTGCGTGGTGGCCTCGTCCGTGATGGGGATCGGCTGGTAGGGCGAACCGTTCCAGCACGGCGGCGGCGTCTCGGAGTCGCACAGCCGCACCGTGTTCATCACGTCCTCGACCTCCATGCCGAGCAGCTCGGCCAGGTCGGTCAGGACCTGCTCGCCGTCGTCCGGCTGGCGCAGCAGCTCGGTGCGGTCGGCCGAGACGACGAGGCGGGTCTCGTTGTCCGCCAGCGGCACGCCGCGCGCGTCCAGGATGGCGCCGCGCACGGCGGGCTGGACGACGCGCTGGACGTGGTTGCCCGCGGCCGCCTCCGCGAACTCGTCCCCCTGCCGGATCTGGAGGTACCACAGCCGCCCCCCGAGGGTGAGCAGCAGGGAGAAGACCAGTATCTGGATGACGACCAGGCGGATCGTGACGCGTGACGTGCGCCCGGTCTCCGGGATATTGCTCATGCGCACCTCCTGGGATCCCGGTCGGTCACAGCCTCTTGATTCCCTTGATACGGCCCGCCCGGCTGCGGGCGGAGCGGCTCAGCAGTGTGGAGCGCGGGCCGCCCGCGGCGCGCCCGTAGCGGCTGCGCCGGGGGGCGCGGGTGCGCAGGCCGGTGCCGGCCCTGGGGAGCCAGCCCGCGCTGCTGTCGCCGCCCGCGGCGGTGCCCGAGGTGTTCTCGCCGGCCAGCGGGTCGCTCTCCAGGCGCCGCGCCAGGCTCATCAGCAGCGGCACCGTGAACGGCGCCAGCAGCAGGTCGTAGATGGTCGCGGTGACCAGCAGCTGGGTCAGGCCGACGTCGCGCGCGACGGTGTCGCCGACGAGGGCGCCGACCCCCGCGTACAGCAGGGTGGAGCTGAGCGCCCCGCCCGCGACGACGAGCATCGGGACGGTGGCCGAACGGTGCTGGCCCGTCTCGGGCTTGGTGAGCCCGGCGGCGTAGCCGATGACGCACAGCACCAGCGCGTAGCGGCCGACGGCGTGGTCGGCGGGGGGCGCGACGTCCGCGAGCAGCCCGGCGAAGAAGCCGGTCAGTGCGCCGCCGACGTGGCCGTAGACGAGCGAGAGCGCCAGCACGGTCAGCAGCAGCACGTCGGGCACGGCACCGGGGAGGTGCAGCCGCGCGAGCACGGTGACCTGGAGGACGAGCGCCACGGCCACGAGCAGGGCCGTGAGCACGGTGCGGGTCAGGCGCATCGGTCAGCTCCTGGTGCTGGCTTGGTCGTCGGTGGCGTCACGCTGGCCGTCCTCACTGGCCTGGCCGTCCTGGCCGTCCGGGTCGTCCCGGCCGTCCTGGTCGTCCTGGCCGCCGCCACCGCGCTCCTGGTCGTTGTCCTCGCGGTCCTCGGGACGCGGCGGCAGCACGGCGTCCCGCGGGTTGTCCCGGGGCGGCTGCACCACGACGCCGACGATGTCCAGCTGCGTGAACGACACGTACGGCCTGACCCGGACCGTCCGCGTCAGGTCGCCGGCGTCGCGGTCGACGCTGACGACCTCGCCCACCGGCACGCCGGGCACGAACGGCCGGTTGTCCTGCGACCCGAAGGTGACCATGCGGTCGCCCTGGCGCACCTGCGCCTGGTGGTTGAGCAGCTGCACGTCGAGCGCGTTGTCGCCGCGGCCGGTGGCGAAGCCGATCTCCTCCGAACCCTCCAGGCGGGTGCCGACGGTGAAGCTGGGGTCGCTGGCCAGCAGCACCGTGGAGGTGCTGGGCCCCACGGTGGTGACGCGGCCGACGAGCCCGTCACCGTTGAGCACGGTCATGTCGCGCTCGATGCCGTCATCGCTGCCGACGTCGATCGTCGCCGTCCAGGAGAAGCCCTGGGTGGCGCCGATCGCGATGACCTGCGCGCCGACGATCGTGTACTGCCCGGCGCCGGCGGTGCCCAGCAGCTCCTCGACCTGCTCGGCGCGGGCGTCCCGGTGGGCCTCGCTGCCGAGCTGCTGCCGCAGCTCGGCGTTCTCCCGCTCCAGCTGCGTGATCCGGTCGTGCCGGTCGCCCGACTCACGCACCGCCTCTATGGCGTTGGCCACCGGGTCAACGACGGAGGCCACGCTCTCCTGCACGGGGCCGAAGACCGACGCCGCGACCTCGCGGGGCCCGTCGAGCGGGGAGTCCTCGCCGCTGCGCATGTCCACGGTGATGAGCGCGAAGGCGACGCAGATCAGCAGAACGAGAAGCAGCCGGCTCTCTCGTGTGTCCCTCACTCAGCGGCCGTGCCTTTCTGGATCGGTGCGTGGTGCGGTCAGTTGGTCAACGGTCCACCGCGCGGCTGAGTGTCCGCCTCGCGGTGGACCGCCGGGTACGCCCCTGGTCTGCCGGGGCTACCTGCTGGGCTGCGCGTCCAGGACCTGCTGGAGCGCCTCGAACTCCTCCACGCACTTGCCGGAGCCCAGGGCCACGGAGTCCAGCGGGTTCTCCGCGATGTGGATCGGCATCCCGGTCTCGCGGCGCAGCCGCTCGTCGAGACCGCGCAGCAGCGCGCCGCCGCCGGTCAGCACGATGCCGCGGTCCATCACGTCGCCGGACAGCTCGGGCGGGCACTTGTCCAGTGTGGTCTTCACAGCGTCGACGATGGCGTTGACCGGCTCCTCCATCGCCTTGCGCACCTCGGCCGCGGAGATGACGACCGTCTTCGGCAGGCCGCTGACGAGGTCCCGGCCGCGGATCTCGGTGTTCTCGTCCACCTCGGTGCTCTCGAAGGCCGAACCGATCGTGATCTTGATGTGCTCCGCGGTGCGCTCACCGAGCAGGAGGCTGTACTCCTTCTTGATGTGCTGGATGATGGCGTTGTCCAGCTCATCGCCGGCGACGCGGATCGACTGCGCGGTGACGATGCCGCCCAGGGAGATGACCGCGACCTCCGTGGTGCCGCCGCCGATGTCCACCACCATGTTGCCCGTGGCCTCGTGCACGGGCAGGCCCGAGCCGATCGCGGCGGCCATCGGCTCCTCGATGATGTGCACCTGGCGCGCGCCCGCCTGCGTGGAGGCCTCGATGACGGCCCGGCGCTCCACCCCGGTGATCCCCGAGGGCACGCAGATGACCACCCGCGGTCTCGCCAGATAACGGCGCTTGTGGATCTTAAGGATGAAGTAGCGGAGCATCCGCTCGGTGATCTCGAAGTCGGCGATGACGCCGTCCTTGAGAGGGCGCACAGCGACGATGTTGCCCGGGGTGCGGCCGATCATCTTCTTCGCTTCCGCGCCGACCGCGAGAATGCCGCCGGTGTTGGTGTTGATAGCGACGACGGACGGCTCGTTGAGGACGATCCCACGACCCCTGACGTACACCAGCGTATTGGCCGTCCCGAGGTCGACTGCCATGTCACGGCCGATGAACGACATACTGTTCGCCATAGAGATACATGGGCCTTCCAGAGCGATATGTGCGGAGAGGTCGGCAGGGCGTGCGATGAAACCTAAGGCGCCTCCCGCTCCCAGCCAGCAGGACTGAGGGCTGCCCCGTGACGAGGGCGGGGGCGGCACAGCCATCGTATCCGCGGCCAGACGGACACGGCGCGCCGGAGCGCCGGTTTCGCCATTGTCCGCGGAACCTGTCCCGCCCTCCATCGTGGGGACGTCGCGTTCGGGTGATGAGTTCCTCCGTCCGACTGTACATACCGGTACGGATCACAGGGCGCTTGACGCGCCTCACCCGGACGAGGGGCGCTGACGGCATTTCAGTAACGGCCGGGGAAGAAGATGTCGAGCTCGCGGGCGGCCGATTCCTCGGAATCGGAGGCGTGGATCAGGTTCTCCCGCACGACGGTGCCGAAGTCACCGCGGATCGAACCGGGGGCGGCGGTGACCGGGTCCGTCGTTCCGGCCAGAACGCGCATGCCCTCGATGACACGCTCGCCCTCGACGGCCATGACGACGCTCGGCCCCGAACTCATGAACTCGAGCAGGGGCTCGTAGAACGGCTTGCCCTCGTGCTCCGCGTAGTGCGCCTTGAGGGTGTCGCGGTCCAGCGTGCGCAGTTCGAGCGCGGTGATACGCCACCCGGCCTTCCGCTCGATGCGGCTGGTGATCTCACCGATCAGGCCCCTGCTGACGGCGTCGGGCTTCAGCAGAACAAGGGTGCGCTGGGTCATGACAGGCGGCTCCTGGGGTCGGGGGTCAAGACGAACGCCGAAGCTCCGGGTTCCGGATAAAGCCGCACCCTACCGGGGGCGGCTCACGCGTTCGGCCCCAGGCCGACGTTACGCCGTCTGCGCCGCCCGGGCCGCCTTGATTGCGTCCACCTTCCGGCCGAAATGCACCGAAGCACCCCACAGAGCGGCGAAGCCAGCGCCGAGCACGAACATCGCCGGCAGCACCAGGCCGCTGGCGATCAGCCCGATCTGGAGCACCCACCCCAGCTGCACGCCGCCCGGCCTGCCGATCAGGCCGCACAGCAGCAGGCACAGCGCCATGGCGGTGCCGCTGACGGCCCAGACGGTGCCGGAGGAGACGTCGGTCAGGCGTGTGACGACCAGGGCGGCCAGGCCGATGACGATGAACTCGGTCGCCAGCGTGCTCGCGCAGAGCGTGCGCATCAGCGGCCTCCTCTCAGCAGCAGCCGGGCCTCGCCGGCGGTGATGACCGAGCCGGTGACGAGGACGCCGGCGCCCGCGTACTCGTGCTCCTCTTCGGCCAGCGAGACGGCCGCGTCCAGCGCGTCGTCCAGACGCGGCTCGACCCGCACCCGCTCCTCACCGAAGACCCCGACCGCGAGGGCCGCCAGGGCGTCCGGGTCCATGGCGCGGTGGCTGGCGTTCCGGGTGACCACGACCTCCGTGAACAGCGGTTCGAACGCCTCCAGCAGCCCGGTGGCGTCCTTGTCCGCGCTGGTGCCGACCACGCCGATCAGACGGCTGAAACCGAACGCCTCGGAGACGGCCGACGCGGCGGCGCGGGCCCCGGCCGGGTTGTGCGCCGCGTCCAGGATCACGGTCGGGCTGGTGCGCACCACCTCCAGGCGGGCGGGCGAGGTGACCGAGCCGAACGCCTCCCGCACCACGTCGGCGTCCAGCGCGCGCCCGTCCTGGCCCACGCCGAGGAACGCCTCGACGGCGGCGAGCGCGACGGCCGCGTTGTGCGCCATGTGCTCGCCGTGCAGCGGCAGGAAGACGTCGGGGTACTCGCCGCCCAGGCCCCGCAGCGTCAGCAGCTGGCCGCCGACGGCGATCTCGCGGGAGAGCACGCCGAACTCCAGGCCCTCGCGCGCGACGGTGGCGTCCACCTCGGCCGCCCGCCGCAGCACCACGGCGGCAGCCTCCACCTGCTGCTGCGCGAGGATGACCGTGGCGCCGGGCTTGATGATGCCCGACTTCTCCCCCGCGATCTGCTCGGGCGTCGTGCCCAGCCGGCTGGTGTGGTCCAGGGCGATGGGCGTGATGACGGCGACGCGGCCGTCGATGACGTTGGTCGCGTCCCAGGTGCCGCCCATGCCGACCTCGACCACGGCGGCGTCCACGGGCGCGTCCGCGAAGGCCGCGTACGCCATGCCCGTGAGCACCTCGAAGAACGACAGCCGGTACTCCTGCTGCGCGTCCACCAGCTCGAGATATGGCTTGATCTCGTGGTACAGCTCGACGAACCGCTCCGCCGGCACCGGGGAGCCGTCCAGGCTGATGCGCTCGGTGATCGACTGGACGTGCGGACTGCTGTAGCGCCCGGTGCGCAGCTCCAGGGCGGCGAGCAGCGCGTCGATCATGCGCGCGGTGCTCGTCTTGCCGTTGGTGCCGGTGACGTGGATCGCGGGATAGGCCCGCTGCGGCTCCCCGAGCACGTCCATCAGCGCCTCGATGCGGACCACCGAGGGGTCGAGCTTGGTCTCGCCCCAGCGCTGCGCCAGCTCGGCCTCCACCTCCCGCAGCGCCTGGTCGGTCGCGGGATCGGCGGGCCGGCCCGGCAGGTCGTCCGGGCGGCGGGCACCGGTCTGGGTACGCAGCGTCCGGCTGCCGGCCTCGATGGCCGCGAGGTCGGGATCACGCCCGCTCTCGACGCTGACGATCTCCTCGAACGGGTCCTCGCCCCGGCCGCCGGGGGCCCCGGGAGTAGGACGGTCGCGCTGTGTCACACGGCCAGTCTACGGAGAACCCAGGCCAAGACCCCGGCGACCCCCGGGCGGCGGCTCAGCCCGGAAGGCGCTCGAGCTGCGCGGTGATGCGGGCGATGTCCGCCTCGGCGGTCTCGCGCCGGGTGCGGATCTTGGCGACCACGTGCTCGGGCGCCTTGGCGAGGAACGCGTCGTTCTGGAGCTTCGCGGTGGTCTGGGCCAGCTCCTTCTCGGCCGCGGCGAGGTCCTTGGACAGCCGCTTGCGCTCCGCTTCGACGTCGATGGCCCCGGAGAGGTCGAGCGCGACGCTCACGCCCGCCACCGGCAGCGTGGCCGTGGCGGAGAAGTCCTCGCCCGGCTCGGTCAGCCGCAGCAGGGCGCGGACGGCCTTCTCGTGGGCGGCCAGCGGGGTGTCCGCCAGGTCGAGGCGGGCGGGCACGCGCTGACCCGGCTGGAGCCCCTGGTCGGCGCGGAACCGGCGCACCTCGGTGACCAGGCGCTGCACGTCGGCGAGTTCGCGCTCGGCGGCGGCGTCACGGAAGCCGGAGTCCTGGGGCCAGTCCGCGATGACGACGGACTCGCCGCCGGTCAGCGTGGTCCACAGCGCCTCGGTGACGAACGGCATCAGCGGGTGGAGCAGCCGCAGCGTGACGTCGAGGACCTCGCCGAGCACGCGGCGGGAGACCTCGGCGGCCCGCTCGCCGCCGGGCGCCTCGCCGGCGAAGGTGCTCTTGGTCAGCTCGACGTACCAGTCGAAGACCTCGTCCCAGGCGAAGTGGAAGAGCGTGTCGCTCAGCTTCGCGAACTGGTAGTCCTCGTAGTACGCGTCGGCCTCGGCGATGACCGCGTTGAGGCGGGAGAGGATCCACCGGTCGGCGGCGGACATCTCCTCGGCGGGCGGCAGCGGGCCGGCGACCGTGGCGCCGTTGAGCAGCGCGAACCGCGTGGCGTTCCAGACCTTGTTGGCGAAGTTGCGCGAGGCCTGGACCCAGTCCTCGCCGACCGGCACGTCCACGCCGGGGTTGGCGCCGCGCGCCAGGGTGAAGCGGACGGCGTCGGCGCCGTAGGCGTCCATCCACTCCAGCGGGTCGACGACGTTGCCGAACGACCGGGACATCTTCTTGCCGTACTGGTCGCGGACCATGCCGTGCAGGGCGATGGTGTGGAACGGCTGCACCCCGTCCATGGCGTACAGACCGAACATCATCATCCGGGCGACCCAGAAGAAGAGGATGTCGTAGCCGGTGACCAGCACGGAGTTCGGGTAGAACTTCGCGAGGCTGTCGGTCTTGTCCGGCCAGCCCAGCGTCGAGAACGGCCACAGGCCCGACGAGAACCACGTGTCGAGGACGTCGGTCTCCTGGTGCCAGCCCTCGCCCGACGGCGGCTCCTCGTCCGGGCCGACGCAGACGGTCTCGCCGTTGGGCCCGTACCAGACCGGGATCCGGTGCCCCCACCACAGCTGGCGCGAGATGCACCAGTCGTGCATGTTGTCCACCCACTCGAAGTAACGGGTGGTCATTTCCTTGGGGTGGATGGTGACCCGGCCGTCGCGGACGGCGTCGCCGGCGGCCTTGGCCAGCGGGCCGACCTTGACCCACCACTGCATGGACAGCCGCGGCTCGATGGTCGTGCCGCAGCGCGAGCAGTGACCGACGGAGTGGGAGTACGGGCGCTTCTCGGCGACGACGCGGCCCTCGGCACGGAGCGCGGCGACGACGGCGGAACGCGCTTCCAGCCGGTCCAGGCCCTGGAACGGGCCGTGGGCGGTGATCACGGCGTTCTCGTCCATGATCGTCAGCTGCGGCAGGTCGTGCCGACGGCCGATCTCGAAGTCGTTGGGGTCGTGTGCCGGCGTGACCTTGACGGCGCCGGTGCCGAACTCCGGGTCCACGTGCGGGTCGGCGACGACGGGGATGGAGCGGTCGGTCAGCGGCAGCTTGATCTGCCGGCCGACGAGGTGGGCGTACCGCTCGTCGTCCGGGTGGACGGCGACGGCGGTGTCGCCGAGCATCGTCTCGGCGCGGGTGGTCGCCACGACGATCGAGTCCTCGCCGTCGCCGTAGCGGATGGAGACCAGCTCGCCGTCGGTCTCCTCGTACTCCACCTCGATGTCGGAGATCGCGGTCAGGCAGCGCGGGCACCAGTTGATGATGCGCTCGGCGCGGTAGATCAGGCCGTCGTCGTAGAGCCGCTTGAAGATGGTCTGGACGGCGCGGGAGAGGCCCTCGTCCATCGTGAACCGGTCGCGGGACCAGGCGACGCCGTCGCCCAGGCGGCGCATCTGCCCCTGGATCTTGCCGCCGGACTCCGCCTTCCAGCGCCAGACGCGCTCGACGAACGCCTCGCGGCCGAGGTCGTGGCGGGACTTGCCCTCCTTGGCGAGCTGCCGTTCCACCGCGTTCTGCGTGGCGATGCCCGCGTGGTCCATGCCGGGCTGCCACAGCGTCTCGTAGCCCTGCATCCGCTTGCGGCGGGTGAGGGCGTCGATCAGCGTGTGCTCGAAGGCGTGCCCGATGTGGAGGTTCCCGTAGACGTTCGGAGGCGGGATGACGATCGCGTAGGGCTCTTTCTCGCTCTTCGCATCCGCCTCGAAGTAACCACGTTCTACCCAGCGCTCGTACAGCTTTCCCTCTACCTCGGCCGGCGCGTACTGCTTCGGCAGGTCTGCGGGGGCGTCGTGGCGTCCGTTGACGGGCTGCTGGGTGTTCTCGGTCACGGCTCCACAGTGTAGAGGGAGCACCGGCCGGGCCAGAACTCAGTTCTCCGCTGCGGGCCCGGCACGCTCCGCTACTACTTTGTCCCGGTTCCGATGCAGAACGCCGCCCCCGATGTACAGCGCTGATCGCCGTCAGACAGGATGGGCTGAGCATCGGAATGCCGTGTTCGTTGAGGGGAAGCACCATGAGCAACAACCAACCGCCGGGACCCTACGGGCAGCCGCCGCAGGGCCCGCCGCCCGGCGGAGGCCCGAATCCGTACGCCCAGGGCGGCGGTGCCCCCGGTGCCCCCGGTGCCCCCGGTTCCCCTGCGCCCGGCTACGGCTACCCGCAGCAGCCGGGCCAGGCGCCGCCGCCTCCGCCGGGTGCGCCGGCCGGCGCTCCTGGCGCACCGCAGCCCGGTCCGTACGGGCAGCCGCCGTTCGGCGGGGCGCCGGGCCAGCCGCCTGGCCAGGGGGGCAACAAGAACCGCACGACGCTGATCGTGATCGCCTCGATCGTGGCGGTCGCCCTCATCGGTGGCCTCGTCTTCTTCCTGACGAGCGGCGGCGATGACGACGAGAACGACAACGCCCAGGGCGAGAACAGCGAGAACAGCGAAAACAACGAGAACAACCAGAACAACGAGAACAACGGCAACGGCGAGGACAACGCCGGCGACGGCACCGACGAGGGCGCCAACGGCGGCGCGCCGCCCGCCGGCCCGAGCTACGCCCTCTCCTTCCCCCAGCAGTCCGGCGAGTTCCAGCAGATGGCGGAGAGCCCGGGCTTCGGCGAGCCCAGCGACGAGGAGCTGCGGCGGCTCGGCCTGGGAGACGTGGAGAGCGACGAGGCGCAGTACCTCACCTCGGACCCGGGCCGGTTCGCCAATACCGGGATGTGGGATGACGGCTCGGTGCTCTCCGGCGCTCTGGGCCTGTGGGGCCAGATCGACAACCCGGACGCCACCGTGAGCGCGATGTTCGGCCTCGCCGAGGAGCAGCTGGGCCAGGGCATGAACGCCGGTGCTGAGCTGCAGGGCAGCCCCGTCGACCTGTCGGACGGCGAGGTGTCGCTCCAGTGCCAGATCGCCAACGGCACCGAGCCCGACCCGCTGCTGGGCTACGTCCAGGAGACGACCGTGTGCGTCTGGGCCGACCACAGCACCATGGGCATGGTGTACTACTCGCCGCTGCCCGACCTGCCCTCCGACTTCGACCCGATGGATGAGGACCCGCCGACCTTCGTCGCGCCCGATCCCGTCTCGATCGAGCAGGCCGGCGAGTACACGCGCCAGCTGCGGGCCGACTCCCTGGTGAACGCCGGCTGACCCGGCGCACCGCCCAAGGCGGCGTCACAACGCCCTGGGGCCCGCGGCCGCTCGGCGGTCGCGGGCCCCAGGGCGTTTGGGCGAGTGCGTCAGGTGGCCGGCGGCCAGGCGCTGGCCGGATCTCAGGCCGTCTTCTCCTGCGGCGGCACCGAACGCTGCTTGGTCAGGCGGGAGCGGGGCACGAGCGTGGGGTTCACGTTGGACCGGACCACGGCCTCGGTGATGACGACCTGGCCGACGTCCTGGCGGGAGGGGACCTCGTACATCACGGACATCAGCACCTCCTCCATGATCGCCCGCAGCCCCCGCGCTCCCGTGCCGCGCAGGATCGCCTGGTCGGCGATGGCCTCCAGCGCCGGACGGTCGAACTCCAGCTCCACGCCGTCGAGCTCGAAGAGCTTCTGGTACTGCTTCACCAGCGCGTTGCGCGGCTCGACGAGGATGCGCAGCAGCGCCTCGCGGTCGAGGTTGTGCACCGAGGTGATGACGGGGAGACGGCCGATGAACTCCGGGATCATCCCGTACTTCACCAGGTCCTCGGGGAGCGCTTCGGCCAGCAGCTCGGCGCTGTCGCGGTCGCGCTTGGAGCGGATGTCCGCCCCGAAGCCGATGCCGCGGGCGCCGGAGCGGGCGCGGATGATGTCGTCGAGCCCGGCGAAGGCGCCGCCGACGATGAACAGCACGTTGCTGGTGTCGATCTGGAGGAACTCCTGGTGCGGGTGCTTGCGCCCGCCCTGCGGCGGGACGGCCGCCGTCGTGCCCTCCAGGATCTTCAGCAGGGCCTGCTGGACGCCCTCCCCGGAGACGTCCCGGGTGATCGACGGGTTCTCGCTCTTGCGGGCGACCTTGTCGATCTCGTCGATGTAGATGATGCCCTGCTCGGCCTTGCGGATGTCGTAGTCCGCGGCCTGGATGAGCTTCAGGAGGATGTTCTCCACGTCCTCCCCGACGTACCCCGCCTCGGTGAGGGCGGTGGCGTCGGTGATGGCGAAGGGGACGTTGAGCATCTTTGCCAGCGTCTGCGCCAGCAGGGTCTTGCCGGAGCCGGTGGGGCCGAGCAGCAGGATGTTGGACTTGGCGAGCTCGATGTCCTCGTCCCGCTCACGCCCCTGGCCGGCCTCGGCCTCGCTGGCCCGCACCCGTTTGTAGTGGTTGTAGACGGCGACGGAGAGCGCCTTCTTGGCGTCCTCCTGACCGACGACGTAGCTGTCGAGGAAGTCGTAGATCTCGCGCGGCTTCGGCAGCTCACCGAGCTCCGACTCCGGTGACTCCGCGAGCTCCTCCTCGATGATCTCGTTGCAGAGATCGATGCACTCGTCGCAGATGTAGACCCCCGGGCCCGCGATGAGCTTCTTCACCTGTTTCTGGCTCTTGCCGCAGAAAGAGCACTTGAGCAGATCGCCGCCGTCACCGATGCGTGCCACGAGGTGCTTCCCCTTCGCCTGCGCACCGCCGGGGAGACGGTGCCTGGTGCTTGCTGAAGACGACGGTACCTTGTCGCCCCGCCGGATTGGCCCCCCTTAGCGCGAATCCCACCGTGGTGGGCGTTCCACGCCAAGGGGGATGGGCCACGCCGGTATCAGATAGTCGCCGAGCGCGTCGTCACGATCTGGTCCACCAGACCGTAGTCCACGGCCTCCTGGGCGGTGAGGATCTTGTCGCGCTCGATGTCCTGGCGGATCTGCTCGATCGGCTTGTTGGAGTGCTTGGCGAGCATCTCCTCGAGCTGGAGGCGCATCCGCTGCACCTCGTTGGCCGCGATCTCCAGGTCCGAGACCTGGCCGCGGCCGGTCTCGCTGTACGGCTGGTGGATCAGGACGCGGGCGTGGGGAAGCACGGTGCGCTTGCCCGGCGTGCCCGCGGCCAGCAGCACCGCGGCGGCGGAGGCGGCCTGGCCGATGCAGACCGTCTGGATGTCCGGCTTGACGAACTCCATCGTGTCGTAGATGGCCGTCAGCGCGGTGAACGAGCCGCCGGGGCTGTTGATGTACATGGCGATGTCCCGGTCGGGGTCCATCGATTCCAGGCAGATCAGCTGGGCCATCACGTCGTTGGCCGAGGCGTCGTCGATCTGCACGCCGAGGAAGATCACACGCTCCTCGAAGAGCTTCGCGTACGGGTCGTACTCGCGGATGCCCTGGGAGGTGCGCTCGACGAAGCGCGGAACGATGTACCGGGACTCGGCCGGGAGACGGTCGTAGAGGCCGGAGCCGGGAAAGTTGTTCATCGGTGAGTACCGCCTTGGGGTAGGGCTGCGAACAGGGCCGGAACAGGCGCGCCTGGGCGGGGGCTCAGGCGCCCGTGCCGCCGCCGCCCGCGATATCGGCGGCGCTGGTGATGACCTCGTCGATGAGGCCGTAGTCCTTGGCCTCCTCGGCGCTGAACCAGCGGTCGCGGTCCGAGTCCCGCTCCCACTGCTCCAGGGTCTGGCCCGAGTGCATGGCGGACAGCCGCGCCATCTTCCGCTTCGTCCGCAGCAGGTGCTCCGAGTGGATCTTGATGTCCGAAGCGGAGCCCGCCAGTCCGGCCGAGGGCTGGTGGATCAGCACCTCCGCGTTCGGCAGGGCGTACCGCTTGCCCGGAGCCCCCGCGGTCAGCAGGAACTGCCCCATGGAGGCGGCCAGTCCCATGGCGATCGTCACCACGTCGTTCTTGATGTACTGCATGGTGTCGTAGATCGCCATGCCGGCGGTGATGGAACCGCCGGGGCTGTTGATGTAGAGGAAGATGTCCTTGTCCGGTTCCGCGGCGAGCAGGAGCAGCTGCGCCGTGATCCGGTTCGCGATGTCATCGTCTACGGGCTGGCCGAGGAAGATGATCCGCTCGTTGAGCAGCCGGTTGTAGACCTGATCGCCGAGGCTGCCGCCGTTGGTCGGCTCCGCCATGGCGGGGGGCATCGAGAGCGTCACGTGTCCACCTGCTCATTCTCGTAACGGCCGCGGCTTCTCGCCCGGTCGTCGCTTGGCGTCTGCGTTGTATCTAGGGACCCTAACGCGCGGCGCCGACCGGCCCGTCCCGACCAGGGAACTGTTCGCTGTGAGCGCAGGGTCAGGCGCCCGGCTTCTCCTCGCCCCCGGCGGTCTCGTCCGCTCCGGCGTCCGCCCCGGCCCCGGTGCCGGCCTCGTCAGCGCTGGTGCCGTCGCTGCCATCGCCGCCGTCGCTGCCGTCGCCGTCGTCGTCGAGGCTGACCACCTCGCCGTTGCTGTCCTTGACGCTGACCTTGTCGACGATTGACGCGAGCGCCTTGCCGCGGCTGACCTCGCCGACCAGCATCTGGACCTGGCCGCCCTGGACGACGGCCTGCACGAACTGGTCCGGCGACATCCCGACGGAGCGGGCGCGGGCGACCAGGTGCTCGGTGAGCTCCTCCTGGCTGACCGCGATCTTCTCGCGCTTGGCGACCTCGTCGAGCACGAACTGCGTCCGGATGCCCTTCTCGGCCTGCTCCTTCAGCTCCGCCTCGAACTCCTCGGAAGACTGGTCGCGCATCTTCAGGTACGCGTTGAGGTCCATGCCGATCTGGCCGAGCTGGTGGTGGACCAGGTTGTGCTTGCGGGTCTCGATCTCGTCCGCGAGCAGCTTCTCCGGCATCGGGATCTCAGTCCGCTCCAGCAGCGCCTCCAGGACCTTCTCCTGGACCTCGGTGACCTGCTGGTACTTCTTCTGGTCGGTCAGCCGCTTGCGGCTGTCCTCGCGGAGCTCCTCCAGGGTGTCGAACTCGCTGGCGAGCTGCGCGAACTCGTCATCCAGCTCGGGAACCTCGCGCTCGGAGACGTTCTCGACGGTGACGGTGATCTCGGCCTGCTGGCCCTTGGCGGGGCCGTCCTTCAGCTCGGCGGTGAAGGTAGCGCTGCCGCCCGCCTCCAGGCCGGTGACGGCCTCGTCCAGGCCCTCGATCAGCTCGTCGGAGCCGATGGTGTACGTGGCGTTGGGCGGGACCGCACCCTCGGCCTTCTCACCGTTGACGGTGGCGCTCAGCCCGATCCGCACGACGTCGCCCTCGGCGGCGGCGCGCTCGACGACCGTGGTGGAGGCGAAACGCTCGCGCAGCCGCTCGATGCTCTGGTCGACGTCCTCGTCGGTGACCTCGATCGCGTCGACGGTCACCTCGACGTCGGACAGGTCCGGGATCTCGATCTCCGGCCGGACGTCCACCTCGGCGGTGAAGGTCAGCGACTCGTTGTCCTTCAGCTCCGTGATGTCCACCTCGGGCTGACCGAGCGTGCTGAGCTCACCCTCCGCGACCGCCTCGGAATAGAACTTGGGGAGGGCGTCGTTCACCGCCTGCTCCAGGACGGCGCCGCGCCCGAACCGCTGGTCGATGATGCGCGCGGGCACCTTGCCGCGGCGGAAGCCGGGCACCTGGACCTGCTGGTTGATCTTCTTGTACGCCGCGTCGAGGCTGGGCTTGAGCTCCTCGAAGGGCACCTCGACAGTGAGCCGAACCCGGGTGGGGTTCAGGGTCTCCACGGCGCTCTTCACGGTCGGTCTCCTTGGGCTGACATCGGGAGTGAGGTGGCACTGGCGGACACTTGCGCGCGCGGGCACACTGCTGGCGCGCAAGTTTTCACGCGTCCCTCCATCGTACGCAGTCGGGGTGGCCGGATTCGAACCGACGGCCTTCCGCTCCCAAAGCGGACGCGCTACCAAGCTGCGCCACACCCCGTCCGGCTCGCGTCGCGACACGTAGCGTACAGGGCCCCAGGGGGGCATTTCCGGCCGGACCTGTGGGAAAGCCGGGATCGGGACGGCACCCGGGCCGCGGCGTCCCGCTGGTACGATGCGGGTGCGTGCCGCACGGCACCGCGCGGGCGTAGCTCAATGGTAGAGCCCTGGTCTTCCAAACCAGCTACGCGGGTTCGATTCCCGTCGCCCGCTCGCACACGGCCCGGCTCCCGTGGGGAGCCGGGCCGTTTTCCTGTGCCGCAGCGCTCTGGGCGGGGAGGCGGCGGGCCGTCACTGGCCGAGGTCAGTGTCGGTGATGGATTCGTCCACCTCGTTGACTGAGTCCGTGACGGAGTTGAGGAAGTCCTCTATGGGCTCGGCGGCGCCGGTGGAAGCGAGGGTGAAGCCGAAGAGGATGGCCACGATGGCGGGGCCCCACTTGATGGTCCCTCCGCGGATCAGGAAGAAGAGGATCACGCCGAACAGCAGGGTCAGCGAGAACGAGATAACCACAACTGATCACACCTTCGGAAGGTTCGCCACTGCTCCGCCAGGGGCTTGACCACGGCCGCCGCACCCCCGCAGGGACCATCGTGCCATCAACTCCCTGGCCGGGGGAGGGCGGTGGCGCTCGGAGCGGCTGGATCGGCACCCTGCGTACCGAGGTGGTTCGTTACCCGGTCGTTAGCACCCGGACACGCGGAGTAAGCCGAAATCACGTCATTTTCCAGCGGATTCCAGGGGGGCGAGAAATGCGTCACACCCCGCGCCCGCACCGTCCGCGAGGGACGGAGCGCCGGTGCGGGCCACCCACACGAGGGAGCGCACCTGCCACGGCGCATATCTGTACAAACCACGCGACAGACCAGACATGACGGCTGCTTTCGATCACGTCGCGCGCGAGCGGCGCCCCGCCCGGTGATCACCTTCACGCCTCGGTCTCGTTTCACTGGATAAACCTTCATGAAATCCGGGCGCGGATATCGGAGGGTGATTAGCGCCAGGGCAACGACACGCACTATCGTGCGGCCGATGTTGCACGTCCGTAATCAACGAGCCCAGTCGTCCGCGCCCCGGGGCAACGCGGCCGATCCCCCACTGGCGGTCACGGACGGCCCGGCCCGGGTGAAGCCGCGCGACCCGTACTTCGACAACGCGAAGTACCTGGCCATCGTCCTGGTCGCCCTCGGGCACTGCTGGACGCCACTGCGGGACGACTCACGCACCGCAGCCGCCCTGTATCTGTTCGTGTACGCCTTCCACATGCCCGCGTTCATCCTGATCGCCGGCTACTTCTCGCGGACGTTCACGGCACGGCCGGACCAGCTGAAGCGGCTGGTGTCGGGCGTCGCGGTGCCGTACCTGATCTTCGAGGTCGCCTACGTGCTGTTCATGCGGTGGGCCAGCGACTCGGAAACCCCGCCGCTCGAGCCGTTCAGCCTGCTGGACCCGTACTACGTGACGTGGTTCCTGGCCGCGCTGTTCGTGTGGCGGCTGACCTCCCCGCTGTGGCGCATCGTGCGCTGGCCGGTCCCCGTCTCGCTGGCGATCGCCGCCGTCGGGGCGGTCTCCCCGCAGATCGGGGCGGACCTCAACCTCCAGCGGGTGCTTCAGTTCCTGCCCTTCTTCGTCATCGGGCTGCACCTGCGGCGCGAGCACTTCACCTGGCTGTGCCGCCCGGTGGTGCGGGCCGTGTCGGTGCCGGTCTTCCTGGCGGCCCTGGCGTGCGCCTACTGGGCCGTCCCCCGCATGAACCACGCCTGGTTCTACCGCAGCGACGCCGCACAGGAGCTGGCGGCTCCCTGGTGGACGGGGATCCTGATGAGCCTGGCGCTGTTCGGCTGCGGGCTGCTGCTGACGGCCTGCTTCCTGGCGTGGGTGCCGCGCCGGCAGCTGTGGATGACGGCGCTGGGCGCGGGCACGATCTACGGCTACCTGCTCCACGGCTTCATCGCCAAGGCTTCACGCTGGTGGGGCTGGTACGACGCGGAGTGGGTCACCACGCCGGCCGGCGAGGTGGCGGTGACGCTCATGGCCGCGGTGCTCATCACCGCGCTGTGCACGGCGCCGGTGCGGAAGGTCTTCCGGATCGTCATCGAGCCGACCATGGACTGGGCGTTCAAGCCTGACCGGCCCCGGCCGTCGCCGTCCGCCCCGCCGCGGCCCCGGGCGGAGGCGCACGCCGGCTGAGGACGGCCGCGGGGCCGCTGCGCCGGGGCCGCGGGGCCCGCCGGGGCCGGTCAGGCCAGGTGCACGCCGTGGCTGGCGAGGTAGGCCACCGGATCGACGTCCGTGCCGTACTCGGGGCTGGTGCGCACCTCGAAGTGGAGGTGCGGGCCCGTGCTGCGGCCGGTGTCGCCGGATATTCCGACGCGGACGTTCGCGGCCACCGTCTCGCCGGGGGAGACCGAGATCTCCGACAGGTGGGCGTACAGCGTGTAGTGGCCGTCGCTCATGCGCGCGATCACGAGATTGCCGTAGTCCCCCGACTCCCCCGCGAACTCGACCGTGCCGGGGCCGACGGCGCTGACGGGCACGCCGACCGGGGTGGCGAAGTCCACCCCGGTGTGGTAGCCGGCGGCCCAGCTTCCGGGAAGGCCGTAGGGGGCGGAGATCTCGTAGCCGGCCACCGGAGCGGTCCACGCCTCGGCCCGGGTGACGGCCCAGAACGGCAGCGGCACCACGCCGGGCACGGCCGGCGGCTCGAACGGGATGGCGGGTGACGGCGGCGCCGCGCGGCCCGCGACGCTCGAAGGGCTGGACGGG
This sequence comes from Streptomyces sp. 7-21, assembly GCF_016741785.1. Classification (GTDB taxonomy): domain Bacteria; phylum Actinomycetota; class Actinomycetes; order Streptomycetales; family Streptomycetaceae; genus Streptomyces. Next base: position 389,648 of record NZ_JAERRL010000004.1, on the reverse strand, counting down.
CGGGGCGGCTTGGCGTCCTGCCCCGAGGCGGCGGGAAACGTCGTCCAGGGGCCGGTGAGGACCAGGCTCCCCAGCAGGGCGCAGGTGGCGAGGTGCCGTGCCGCGCGACCGGTCGGAGGGGGGCGGCGCGGGAGCTGACGCCGTGTCACCGCCGGTGGCTGCTTCGTGTCAGCGCTCATGCCCCGAGCCAACGGCAGCGCGCCGCCGCCCGCATCTCCCGTCCGCCCCGCGCCACCGCCGATCGGCGGACAGGGCGGACGCACCGTGCCCGGCTTCCGCCCAGCTCAGCGCGGCCTCACCCGGCGACGACACGCGGGGCGGCCGATTGCCCCCACCGAGTGATCACGGTTTCGGGTTACTCACGGGAGATCAGCACCAGCGCGCGGTCGTCGTTGACGTCCCGGGCGACGGCCTCGATCAGGTGCCAGGCGGCGCCGCGGAAGCCGGTGGTCACGTAGCGGTCGGCCTCGCCGGTGAGCCGGTCGATGCCCTCGGACAGGTCCCGGTCGGCGCGCTCGACGAGGCCGTCGGTGAAGAGCATCAGGACATCGCCCCGGCGCAGCCGGCCCGTGGCGGGGTGGAACTCGGCGCCGTCGTAGACGCCGAGCAGCGGCCCCTCCCCGGCGATCTCCTGCCACTTGCCGGTCCCCGCGTTGAGCTGAAGGCCCGGCGGATGCCCGGCCGAGTACAGCTCGTACTCGCCGGTGTCGAGGTCCAGGACCAGGTGCGCGGAGGTCGCGAAGCCCTCTTCCCAGTCCTGGCGCAGCAGGTAGCCGTTGGCGGCCGGCAGGAAGGCGTGCGGCGGGAGCGAGCCGAGCAGCCCGCCGAAGGCGCCGGAGAGCAGCAGGGACCGGGAGGCGGCGTCCATGCCCTTGCCGGAGACGTCGGTGAGCACGACCTCAAGCGTCCGCTGGCCGCGCCCGGTGCGGGCAGCGACGACGAAGTCGCCCGAGAAGTACTGGCCGCCCGCGGGGCGCAGCGAGACCTCGCGGTGCCATCCGGCGGGCAGCCGCGGCAGCGCGCTCTGGGTGCGGATGCGCTCGCGCAGGTCGAACAGCATGGTCCCGCCGCGCCGCCAGGGCACCCCGACGCGGCTGCGGAACTGCGCTATCAGCAGGCCGATGAGCGCCACGCAGGCCACGATGAGGATGGAGCCGGGCGTGACCGGGTCGGCCCGGGAGCGGCTGTCGTCGATCAGCACGGTCTGGAGCATGAGCGCCGCCGCCACGACGGCGTACAGGCCCAGCAGGCTGGCCGGGCGCAGCAGCAGGCCGCCCGCGACGAGCGGCAGCACCAGGGACTCGGGCGGGCACCAGTCGGACCAGGCGACGGTGGCGCCGCTGAGCAGCGGCACCGTCAGCAGCAGCGAGACGAAGGCCAGCCAGTCGGAGGCGTCACCGCGGAAGTAGTCCACGGCGGCGCGGCGGGCCGCGGTGCGGGCGCGGTGCAGCGCCTTATGGACCCTCAGCCTCCGGGCCCCGGGAGGGGGAGCAGACTTACTACCGCGCGCCATGATTCGGGACCCTATCCACCCGTTCGGCCGTCCGTCGAACCCCATTGGCCTCCGCTCCCCCCGGGGCGGGAACGGCCCGGCGGGCCGCTCGGCGGAGACCACGCCGCCCGCCGCCCGCCGCTCTGACAGGGCCGGTTCGGAGGCGACCGGGCTGCGTGGTGCTGCGGCCGGTGGCCTGGTCCGGCGGCAGTCCGCCCTGGCATGGGGCCTTGGCGGCACCGTGTCCGGGCGGCTGCTGGCCGGCCCCGAAGGTGCCTCGTGCGCGCGGACGCGGGAGGCGCCGGCGCCGCCGGTCGGCGCGCTGGGCGCGGCCCGGCTGGGCGACGCCTCGCTGGCGGCCGGCTCGCTCGCCGTCTCCCCGGTCATCGCCGTCTGGCCGGCGCACGGCTCCTGCTGCCGCCCCGCCCGCTGGTCCGCCCGCTGCCGTACCCACCGCACACCCCCTGGCCCCCTGCCCGGACACGCTGGCTTGAGCATACGGCCGGAGACTGACAGCAGGCAGCCGAATCAGCGGGTCTGGCAGCCGGGGCACCAGAAGAGGTTGCGCCCGGCGAGCACGGCGGTGGCCACGGCCGTGCCGCACAGGTAGCAGGGCTGGCCGGCGCGCCGGTAGACATAGACCTCGCCGCCGTGGTCGTCGACCCGGGGCGGCCTGCCCATCGCCTCCGGAGTGTGCTGGGGGCGGACGGTGTCGATCCGGCCGGTGCGCACCCCCTCGCGCATCAGGCCGGCCAGGTCCGACCACAGCGCGTCCCATTCGCCCCGGGTGAGGGAGCGTCCCGGGCGGTAGGGATCGATGCCGTGCCGGAAGAGGACCTCGGCGCGGTAGACGTTGCCGGCGCCGGCGACCACCGACTGGTCGAGCAGCAGCGCGGCGACCGGGGTGCGGCTGGCGCTCACGCGGTGCCAGGCGCGCTCGGGGTCGGCGTCGGCCCGCAGCGGGTCGGGGCCGAGACGGCCGGTGAGGGCGCGTTTCTCGCCCGGGGTGACCAGGGCGCAGACGGTGGGGCCGCGCAGTTCGGCGTGGGCCTCGTCGGTGGCCAGGCGCAGCCTGATCTGCCCTGCGGGCGGCGGAGGCGGCCCGTCGCCGAACCGGACGGTGCCGTAGAGGCCGAGGTGGATGTGTATCCAGGTGACCGGCTCCTCGGCCGGGGCGGCCGCGGGGCCCGGGGAGCTGGCGAAGCCCAGGAACAGGTGCTTGCCGTGGGCCTCGGTGCCGGCCAGCCGCTGGCCCGTCACCAGCGCGGCGCCGTCGGTGAACTTCCCCTGCGGGCTGTCCGCGCGTACCGCCCGCCCGCCGAACCGCCGGGCGTATCCGGCGGCCAGGCGGTGAATCGTGTGGCCCTCGGGCATCCTGCCCCCTCAGCCCTCGGCGCCGGGCAGCGGGGGCAGGGTGCCGTTGGTCTCGTAGTCGGCGAGCATGGCGATGCGGCGGCTGTGCCGCTCCTCGCCGGAGTAGGGCGTCGACAGGAAGACGGCGACGAAGGACGTGGCCTCGTCCGTGCTGTGCATGCGGGCGCCGATCGACAGCACGTTGGCGTCGTTGTGCTCCCTGCCGAGCCGGGCCGTCTCCTCGCTCCAGGCCAGGGCGCAGCGCACGCCCTCGACCTTGTTGGCCGCGATGGCCTCGCCGTTGCCCGAGCCGCCGATGACGATGCCCAGCGCCCCGTGGTCGGCCGCGGTGCGCTCCGCGGCGCGCAGGCAGTAGGGCGGGTAGTCGTCGGCGGGGTCGAAGGCGTGCGGGCCGCAGTCCACCGGCTCGTGGCCGTGCTCGGTGAGCCAGTGGACGAGGTGTTCCTTCAGGTCGTAGCCGGCGTGGTCGGAGCCGAGGTAGACGCGCATGAACGGGAGTCTGCCATCACTCGTCTCCGGAGCGGCCGGCGATCCGCCATGCGAGCGGCAGGGCGCCCATGGCCAGGGCGGCCTTCAGGGCGTCGCCGACGAGGAACGGCAGCAGCCCGTGGGCGACCGCCTCGCTCGCGGACATGCCTGTGGCGAGGGCGAGGTAGGGCACGCCGAGGGCGTAGATGACCGCCGTGCCGGCCGCCATGGTGGCGGCGGTGCGGGCCATGGTGCGGTCGCCGCCCCGGCGGGCCAGCGCGCCGACGACGGCGGTGGCCAGGAGCATGCCCAGCAGGTAGCCGAAGGTGGGCATGGCGGTGCCGGAGGTGCCCTCGGCGAACCAGGGCATGCCCGCGGCGCCCGCGAGGGTGTACAGCAGCAGCGACAGGAAGGCGCGGGCGGGGCCGAGGGAGACGCCGACCAGCAGGGCGGCGAAGGTCTGCCCCGTCACCGGCACGGGTGAACCGGGGACCGGCACGGACAGCTGGGCGGCGGCGCCGGTGAGGGCGGCGCCGCCCACGATCAGGGCCAGGTCGCGCGCGCGGGCACGGGGAGCGGTGGCGGCGGGGAGGAGATCGGCGAGAACGGCGCCTGGCCGGGCCATGGCTGAGGCTGTGCTCATGGTGTGCTCCAGCGGTCGATCAGGAAGCTGACAAGGCGGGGACGGCCCTGACGGTAGCCGAACCGCCCGGCGGCGGGGCCGTCCGGGTGCCGTGATTTTTCCGACAGCCGGTGCCGGTTTCGCGTCAACGCACCGATGTGGGACGAAAGTTGCGACTGCGGGTCCAGAGCTCCGGCGCGGGCGCCCGGTCTGCGGAGCGGGTGGCGGCGCGAGGCCAAGGGGGCAGCCGGCGGGCCGGTGACGCTGCTACCTTGCCCTTGCAGGACATACTGCCGGATCCTTGCCTTTGCAAGAGCTTCGCAATAAGAGCGCCGCCCACGCGTCCTGCTCGCGTGATCGTCTTCTCACCCGTCACCCGGGCAGGCGAAGAAGAGGCGGCCCCCGCGCGGGACGGATCCGCGCGGGGGCCGCCGGCTTGGGGCACCGGCCGGGACCGCCGGGCGTCACTCGAAGCTCGGCTCGGCGGTGCGGGTGCGCTTGATCTCGTAGAAGCCGGGGGTGCTGGCCACCAGCAGCGTGCCGTCCCACAGCCGCGCCGCGGCCTCGCCCTTGGGGGCGGGCGTCACGACCGGGCCGAAGAACGCCACCCGCTCGCCGTCGGCGCCCGGCACGGCGATCACCGGCGTGCCGACGTCCTCGCCGACGAGCCCGATGCCCTCCTGGTGCGAGGCGCGCAGGCCCTCGTCGTACCGGTCGGTGTCCGCCGCGCCGGCCAGCGACTCGGGCAGGCCGGCCTCGGCGAGCGCCTCGGCGATGGTCTCCCGCGACCGTTCCCGGCCCTGGTTGTGGAAGCGGGTGCCCAGCGCCGTGTACAGCGGGCCGAGCACCTCCCTGCCGTGCTCCTGCTCGGCGGCGGCGCACACGCGGGCGGGGCCCCAGGCCGGGCCGCGCATCATCTCGGCGTACGTGGCCGGCAGTTCGTCCAGGCGCTTCTCGTTCAGCACCGCCAGGCTCATGATGCGCCAGCGCACGCTGACGGGCCGCTGCCGCTCCACCTCCAGCATCCACCGGGAGGTCAGCCAGGCCCAGGGACACAGCGGATCGAACCAGAAGTCCGCGGTGGTCCGTGCCGTGGGGGCGCTGTCGGTCATGGTGCTCCTTCGCTCGGGTCCTCGGGTTCGTGTGTCCTTGCCCGGCGACCTTACGGATGACCTCCGGGCCGTGGCGTTAACCTCGTGCGGCTGTGCCGCATTCCCCGTGGGATGCTGGCACGCGCCCGTGCCGCACACCGAGGAGTACGACCGTGTCCGGAGAGAACGCGCCCGGAGAGAACCTGACCCGTCAGGAGGCCCGCGAACGTGCCCGGCTGCTGACCGTGCACGGGTACGAGGTCGCCCTCGACCTGCGGTCCGCCGTCCAGCCGCATGACCCGGAGTCGGGCCCCCGGACCTTCCGCTCGACGACGACGATCCGCTTCTCCTGTGCCGAGGAGGGGGCCTCCTCCTTCGCCGACCTGCTGGCGCCGCACGTCCACTCCGTGACGCTCAACGGCGAGTCCCTCAACGTCGACCGGGTCTTTGACGGCACGCGCGTCGCGCTCCCGGGCCTGGCCCGGGAGAACGTGCTGACCGTGGACGCCAGCTGCGCCTACAGCCGCACCGGTGAGGGGCTGCACCACTTCCAGGACCCGGAAGACGGCGAGACGTACCTGTACACGCAGTACGAGCCGGCCGACGCGCGGCGGGTGTTCACCTGCTTCGAGCAGCCCGACCTCAAGGCGCCGTTCGACATCACGGTGACCGCGCCGGCGCACTGGACCGTGCTCAGCAACGGGGCCGAGACCGGGCGGGAGGCGCTGCCCGGCGCGGCGGCGACCTGGCGGTTCGCCAGGACGCGGCCGATCTCCACCTACCTGATGGCCGTCGTCGCCGGCCCCTACCACTACGTCCGGGACCACTACACGCGGACACTGCCGGACGGCAGCCTGCTCGAGATCCCGCTGGGGGCGCTGTGCCGCAAGGGCCTGGCGCGCCACTTCGACCACGAGGAGATCTTCGAGCTCACCAAGCAGGGCCTGGACTTCTTCCACGACAACTTCGGGTACCCCTACCCCTTCGGCACCTACGACCAGGCGTTCGTGCCGGAGTACAACATCGGGGCGATGGAGAACCCGGGGCTGGTGACGTTCCGGGAGGAGTACGTCTTCCGGGGCCGGACCACGCGCGCGGCCTACCAGGGGCGGGCCAACACGCTGCTGCACGAGATGGCGCACATGTGGTTCGGCGACCTGGTCACCATGGAGTGGTGGGACGACCTGTGGCTCAAGGAGTCCTTCGCCGACTTCATGGCGGCGTTCTCGCTGGTGGAGTCGACCCGCTACCAGGAGGGCTGGATCACCTTCGCCAACCGCCGCAAGGCGTGGGCCTACCGGGCCGACCAGCTGCCGTCGACGCACCCGGTGACCGCCGACATCCGTGACCTGCAAGACGCCAAGCTCAACTTCGACGGCATCACGTACGCCAAGGGCGCCAGCGTGCTCAAGCAGCTCGTCGCCTACGTGGGGCGTGAGGCGTTCCTGGAGGGCGCGCGCCGTTACTTCCAGCGCCACGCGTACGGCAACACGCGCCTGGAGGACCTGCTGGCCGTGCTCGCGGAGACCTCGGGCCGCGACATGGACGCCTGGGCCCAGGCGTGGCTGAAGACGTCGGGCGTCAACACGCTGACCCCGCAGCCGGTCTGGGACGCGTCCGGCCGGCTGACCGAGCTGTCGCTGGTGCAGGAGGCGCCCGAGACCCCGGGCTCCGACCCGGTGCTGCGGCCGCACCGGGTCGCCGTCGGCCTGTACCGGCGCGAGGAGGCGACCGGCGCGCTGGTGCGGTACGCCCGCGCGGAGACGGATGTGACCGGCGCGCGCACCGTCGTGCACGACCTGGCGGGCGCCGAGCGCCCCGATCTGATCCTGGTCAACGACGACGACCTGACGTACTGCAAGGCGCGGTTCGACGCGCGGTCGCTGGAGACGCTGCGCGGGCGGCTCGGCGATGTGACGGACCCGCTCGCCCGCGCGCTGTGCTGGTCCTCGCTGTGGAACATGACCCGCGACGCGCTGCTCCCGGCGCGGGAGTTCCTCGGCCTGGTGCGGCGGTTCGGCGGCGGCGAGAGCGAGATCGGCGTGCTCCAGATGGTGCACGCCTGGGCGCTCACGGCCCTCGACCACTACACCGCCCCGGCGCAGCGCGAGGCGGCGCGCGAGGCGCTGACGGAGGCCGCGCTGGCCGAGCTGCGCACGGCTGCCCCCGGCAGCGACCAGCAGCTGGCCTGGGCGCGGTTCTTCTGCCAGATCGCCGCCTCCGAGGCGGATCTGCGGCTGCTGTCCGGGCTGCTGGCCGGCACGGCCGTCATCGACGGCCTGGAGGTCGACCAGGAGCTGCGCTGGACCATCCAGCTGGCGCTGGCGGCCCAGGGCCGGGCCGACGAGAAGGCGCTCGCCGCCGAACGGGCGCGCGACGACACGGCCTCGGGCGCCCGCCACCACGTGCGGTGCCTGGCGGCGCGGCCGTCGGCCGAGGTGAAGGCGGCGGCGTGGGCGGACGTCGTGGAGTCGGACCGGCTGTCCAACGCGCTGGTGGAGGCGACGATCAGCGGCTTCGTCCAGCCGGGGCAGCGGGAGCTGCTGGCGCCGTACGCCACCGCCTACTTCGAGGCCATCGAGCGGGTGTGGCGGGAGCGGACGATCGAGATCGCCATGGCGGTGGTGCGCGGCCTGTTCCCGGCCTACCCGGTGGCCGGGGAGGGCGCCCGCGTCCTGGCGGCGGCGGACGCGTGGCTGTCCGCGCACGAGGACGCCGCCCCGGCGCTGCGGCGGCTGGTGCTGGAGGCGCGCGACGACTTCGCCCGGGCGCTGCGCGCCCAGGAGTGCGACGAGGCGTACACCGACCCGCTGTGACCGCCGGCCCGTCCGCCGGGTGCCGGAACACCACCTGTTCGCCGCTAAGTTGTCCGCGTTTGTCGACGACCCTGTAACGACAGGTGGAGCCCGCGCCCGGCGCGGGCAGTCGCGGGGCATGACCTCCGCGAACCTGCCCCACGAGCCGCTCACCCCGCGCCCGCTGCAGGAACTGCCCGGCGCGCGGAGCCGGCTGATGACGACCCAGGAGCTGCGGGCCCACGGCGTCACCACGGCGGCCGCCCACGCGCGCTGCCGGCCCGGCGGGCCCTGGCAGATGCCGCTGCCGGGCGTCTACCTGCTGCACGCGGGGCCGCCCACCGGCGAGGAGCGGCTCCAGGCCGTGCTGCGTTACACCGGCGGCGAGCGCGGCGGGGCCGTGCTGAGCGGGCTGGCGGCGCTGGCGCTGCACGGCTTCACCTCGGTGCCGCCGCTGTCGGCGCTCAACCGCGTGGACGTGCTGGTGCCGCGCACCCGCCGGCTGCGCTCGGCCGGGTGCGCGCACGTGGTGCGGACGCACCGGCTGCCGTCGCCGGTGTGGCGCGGCGGCTTCCCGGTGGCGCCCGCGGAGCGCGCGCTGGCCGACGCGGTGGCGGCCAGCCGGCAGGCCGCCGGCTGGACCCCGGACGCGCTGGCGGTGCGGGGGCTGCTGACGGAAGCGGTCAGGGGCGGGTTCTGCGAGCCGCACGCCGTGGTGCGCGAGCTGATGAGCGCGCGGCTGCTGGGGCTGCCGCAGGTGGCCAGCACGCTCGACGTGCTGCTGGCCGAGGGCCGGGCCTCGGCGGAGGAACGGCTGATGTCGTGCGTGCGCGACGCCAGGCTGCCCGACCCGTGCTGGAACGTCGAGCTGTGGCTGTCGGGCGGCACCTGCCTGGGCGCGGCCGACGCCTACTGGCCGGAGCACGCGGTGGCCGTCGAGATCGACACCCGGCTGCCGGGGCTGCTGACGAACGGTGAGGCGTGGGCGCAGCGGCTGCGGCGGCGGGAGCGGCTGGAGGCGCTCGGGGTCACCGTCGTCGCGGTCACGCCGCGGGCGCTCCGTCAGGCGGCGCGGGCGCAGGCCGAGCTGATGCGGCAGGCGCTGGTGCGGTCCGCCGCCGCGGCCGAGCCGCCGGTCCGGCTGGTCGTGCTTCCCAGGTGACCCGCGCGCCCCCTTAATGCAATCGTTACTGATCTGGGCACGACAATTCTTGTGCAACTCATCCATACGGATTGATCACTTCCGTAGGATGACCGGTCATCCTGCTCCGGATTTCGCACACCTCCGAACCAAGGATGCCCATGCGCGACAGACCCCCGTCCGTGTCCGTGACGCCCAGGCCACGGGCCCGCGCCGCCCTCGCAGCCGGCCTGGTGGCCGCGCTCGCGGCGGCCGGCGCCGCCCCCGCCGCCGCGGCGGCCGGCGCCCAGGCCACGGACCCCACCCCGGCCGACAAGCCGATCGGCGAGAAGTTCTCCAGCCACGACGCCCAGCTCCTCGCCGAGGCCAGGGCCGCGGGCGAGTCCCACGTGACGATGATGATCGCGGCCGAGCCGGGCTCGACCGACGAGGTCGCCGACCGCCTGGACGCCGTCCAGAGCGCGTCCGTGGGCTACACCGAGGACTCCGTCGGCTACCTCCGCGTCACCGTCCGCACCAGCGAGGCCCAGGCGGCCATCGACACGGCCACCGGCCTCGACTCCGTGCACGCCATCGACCTCAACGAGACGGTGCCGCTGCCGGATCCCGTCCCCGTCCCGGCCGCGTCGGACAACACGCCGCGCCGCGCCTACCCGGCGCCCGGCCCGGACACCCCCGCCGACAACCCCTACCAGCCCGCCGCCGAGACCGGCGCCGTCGGCTTCACCGAGCGCCACCCGGAGGCCGACGGACGCGGCATCACCATCGGCGTCCTGGACACCGGCGTGGACCTGGCACACCCGGCCCTCCAGGAGACCACCACCGGCCAGCCCAAGATCACCGACTGGGTCACCGCCACCGACCCCCTCATCGACAATGACGGCACGTGGCTGCCGATGACCACCGAGGTCTCGGGCGAGTCCTTCAGCTACGAGGGCCGCGAGTACACCGCCCCGGCCGGCGACTACCTCATCAGCGTCTTCCGCGAGGACGTCACGGCCGGCGGCGAGCTTGAGGGCGACGTCAACCGCGACGGCGAGCAGAACGGCTCCTGGGCCGTGCTGTACGACCCGGCCGCCGGCACCGTCCGCGTGGACCTCGACGACGACGGCGACTTCGCCGACGAGGACGTCATGCGGCCATACCGGGAGAACCACGACGTCGGCTACTTCGGCACGGACGACCCGGACACCGAGATCGCCGAGGCCATGCCGTTCACCGTGGAGATCCGCGAGGACGTGCCGATGGACCCCTACGGCGGCGACTGGGCCGGCCAGACTGCCGACTTCGTCAGCATCGGCATCGTCTCCGGCGCCCACGGCACGCACGTGGCGGGCATCGCCGCGGCCAACGGCCTGTTCGGCGGCGAGATGAAGGGCTCCGCCCCCGGCGCCCAGGTCGTCTCCTCCCGCGCCTGCGGCTTCGCCTCCGGATGCACCTACACGGCGCTCACCGAGGGCATGATCGACCTCGTCGTCAACCGCGACGTCGACGTCGTCAACATGTCGATCGGCGGCCTGCCCGCGCTCAACGACGGCAACAACGCCCGCGCCCGGCTGTACAACGAACTCATCGAGACGTACGGCGTCCAGATGTTCATCTCGGCGGGCAACGAGGGCCCCGGCACCAACACCGTGGGCGACCCGGCCGTCGCCGACGACGTCGTCAGCGTCGGCGCCGCCATCTCCCGCGAGACCTGGGAGGCCAACTACGGCTCCGAGGTGAGGCGGCCCTACGCGCTGCTGCCGTTCTCCTCCGTCGGCCCCCGCGACGACGGCGGCTTCAAGCCCACCCTCGTCGCCCCCGGCGCCTCGGTGAACTCCATCCCCACCTGGCAGGAGGGCAGCCCGGTCCCCGAGGCCGGCTACGACCTGCCGCCCGGCTACGGCATGCTCCAGGGCACCTCGATGGCCTCACCGCAGGCCGCGGGCGCCGCCGCCCTGCTGCTGTCGGCCGCCCAGGAGCGCGAGCTGGAGGTCACCCCCGCCGAGCTGCGCACCGCGCTCACCAGCACGGCCCGTCAGATCCCCGGCGTGCAGGCCCACGAGCAGGGCGCCGGGCTGATCGACACCGAGGCCGCCTGGCGCGCGCTCACCCGCGGCGCGCAGACGCACGAGTACACCATCAGCGCCCCCGTCGACCACACCCTCGCCTCCTACCTGGCCACCCCGGGCTCCGGTGAGGGCGTGTACGACCGCGAGAGCGCGCCCGGCCCCGGCGAGCGCGAGGAGTACGAGGTGACGGTGACCCGCACCACCGGCCCCGACCGCCCGCTGCGGCACCGCGTCAGCCTGGAGAACAACCACGAGCGGACGTTCTCGCTGCGCGGCCCGCGCACCGTCTCGCTGCCGCTGAACGAGCCGGTCACCCTCACCCTGACCGCTGAACCTCAGTCACCGGGCGCCCACAGCGCCCTGCTGACCGTCGATGACCCGCGCACCCCGGGCACCGACCACCTGGCGCTGGCGACGATCGTCTCCAGCGCGGAGCTGGCCGCGCCGTCGTACGCCCAGGAGTTCTCCGGCAGCGTGGAGCGCAACGCCTCCACGTCCTACTTCGTCACCGTGCCCGAGGGCACGCGGACGCTGGAGGTTGCGATGGACGGCCTGGCCGAGAACAGCCAGACCCGGTGGATCGCGATCACCCCGCAGGGCGTGCCGGCCGACGACACCGCCAGCAACCAGTGCTACCCCCACTACAACCCCGACACCACCTGCCCGCCCGGCGTGCGCGGCTACGAGAACCCCGAGCCGGGCGTGTGGGAGATCGAGGTGGAGTCGCGGCGCACCTCACCGCTGCTCGACAACCCGTTCACGGTGACGGCCACGGCGCTCGGCGCCTCGTTCGAGCCCGGGACCGCCGTCATCGAGGAGGCCGTCACCGGCGAGCCGGCGTCCGTGTCGTGGGAGTTCACCAACGAGCTGGCGCCCGTCACGGCCACGCTGGCGGACGGCCCCCTCGGCTCGGCCCTGACGCAGCGGCCGTCCATCGCCGAGGGCGAGTACGTCACCTCCACGGTGCGGATCGGCGAGGACGTCGAGGAGTTCTCCGCCACCATCGGGTCGCCCTCCGACCCGGGGGCCGACCTGGACCTGTTCGTCTACCGCGACGGTGAACTGGTCGGCGAGTCCACCACCTCCACCGCGGAGGAGACCGTCGTCCTGCCCTCGCCGGAGCCCGGCGAGTACACCATCGAGGTGCACGGCTACGCCGTGCCGCAGGGCACCACCGAGTTCGACTACCGGGACGCGTACCTCTCCCCGAGCCTCGGCACGCTCGACGTCGACGAGTCCGAGACCTTCGAGCTCGGCACCGGCGACACGGCCGAGGCCAGCGCCGAGGTCACGGTCACGGGTACCGCGCCGGAGGGCCGCGAGTTCTTCGGCACGGTGACCCTGCGGAACGAGGCCGGCACCCCGATCGGCTACGGCGGCGTGCGCATCGAGAGCGTCACCCCGTAGCGGCACGGCACCGGCCGGAGCCTTCCGGCCCGGCACGCGGCGGCCCCCGCCGGGCGGTCACACCCCCGCCCGGACGGGGGCCGTCGTGCGAGGATGGCGGGACGGTACGCGTGATGCACCCGTACCCGACCCCACATGCGACCCATGTCAAAGGGAGATCACCTGGTGCCTGGCACGAATCTCACCCGGGAAGAGGCGCGGCAGCGGGCGCGGCTGCTCAGCGTGGACGCTTACGAGATCGCGCTCGACATCTCCGGAGCCGAGCGGGAGGACACCTTCCGGTCGGAGACCACCGTGCGCTTCACGGCGCGCGAGGCCGGGACGACCTTCGCCGACCTCATCGCCCCCGAGGTGACCGAGGTAGTGCTCAACGGCGAGGCGCTGGACCCGGGCGAGGTGTTCGCCGACTCCCGCATCACCCTGCCGTCGCTGCGCGAAGGGGAGAACGAGCTCCGCGTCGTGGCGCGGTGCGCGTACACCAATACGGGTGAGGGCCTGCACCGCTTCACCGATCCGGTGGACAAGAAGACGTACCTGTACACCCAGTTCGAGGTGCCCGACGCCCGCCGGGTCTACGCCTGCTTCGAGCAGCCCGACCTGAAGGCCACCTTCCAGTTCACTGTCACGGCCCCCGAGGGCTGGCAGGTGATCTCCAACTCGCCCGCCCCCGAGCCCGAGGGCGGCGTGTGGCGGTTCGCCCCCACGCCCCGCCTGTCGACGTACGTCACCGCCCTGGTCGCGGGCCCGTACCACGCCGTGCACAGCACCTGGGAGGGCGGCGGCCGCACCGTGCCGCTCGGCCTGTACTGCCGCCCCTCGCTGGCCGAACACCTCGACGCCGAGCACATCTTCGAGGTCACCCGGCAGGGCTTTGACTGGTTCCAGGAGAAGTTCGACTACCCCTACCCGTTCGCCAAGTACGACCAGCTGTTCGTGCCTGAGTTCAACGCGGGCGCGATGGAGAACGCGGGCGCCGTCACCATCCGCGACCAGTACGTCTTCCGCTCCAAGGTGACCGACGCGGCCTACGAGATGCGGGCCGAGACGATCCTGCACGAGCTGGCCCACATGTGGTTCGGCGACCTCGTCACCATGGAGTGGTGGAACGACCTGTGGCTGAACGAGTCGTTCGCCACCTACACGTCCATCGCCTGCCAGGCGCACGCCCCCGGCAGCCGCTGGCCGCACGCGTGGACCAGCTTCGCCAACCAGATGAAGACCTGGGCCTACCGCCAGGACCAGCTGCCGTCCACGCACCCGATCATGGCGGACATCCGGGACCTGGACGACGTCCTGGTCAACTTCGACGGCATCACGTACGCCAAGGGCGCCAGCGTGCTCAAGCAGCTCGTCGCCTACGTCGGCATGGACCAGTTCTTCCGGGGCGTCCAGGCGTACTTCAAGCGCCACGAGTGGGGCAACACCCGCCTGACCGACCTGCTCACGGCCCTGGAGGAGACCAGCGGCCGAGACCTGAAGCGCTGGTCCCGCGCCTGGCTCGAAACGGCCGGCATCAACGTGCTGCGCCCCGAGATCAGCACCTCGGACGACCAGACGATCACGTCCTTCGCGATCCGCCAGGAGGCCCCGGCGCTGCCGCCGGGCGCCACCGGGGAGCCCGTGCTGCGCCCCCACCGCGTCGCCATCGGCCTGTACGACCTCGACGGCCAGGGCACGCTGCGGCGCACCGACCGGATCGAGCTGGACGTCGACGGCGAGCTGACCGAGGTGCCCCAGCTGACGGGCCGCCAGCGCCCCGACGTCATCCTGCTCAACGACGACGACCTCACCTACGCCAAGGTCCGGCTGGACCCCGAGTCGCTCGCCGTCGTCACGCGCCACCTCGGCGACTTCGCCGAGACCCTGCCGCGCGCCCTGTGCTGGGCCGCCGCCTGGGACATGACCCGCGACGGCGAGATGGCCGCCCGCGACTACCTTGAGCTGGTGCTGACCGGCATCGGCAAGGAGAGCGACATCGGCGTGGTGCAGTCGCTGCACCGGCAGGTGAAGCTGGCGCTCGACCTGTACGCCGCGCCCTCCTGGCGGGAGACCGGGCTGCGGCGCTGGAGCGAGGCGGCGCTGGCGCACCTGCGCCAGGCGGAGCCGGGCAGCGACCACCAGCTGGCGTGGGCCAGGGCCCTGGCCGCCGCCGCCCGCACCGGCGAGCAGCTCGACCTGCTCGCCGGGCTGCTGGCGGGCACGGAGACCATCGAGGGCCTGACCGTGGACACCGAGCTGCGCTGGGCGCTGCTCCACCGGCTGGTCACCACCGGCCGGGCGGGCGAGGCGGAGATCGCCGCCGAGCTGGAGCGCGACCCCACGGCCGCCGGGGAGCGGTACGCCGCCTCGGCGCGCGCCGCCCGGCCGACGCCGGAGGCGAAGGCCGAGGCGTGGGCGTCGGTCGTCGAGGACGACAAGCTGCCCAACGCCGTGCAGGAGGCCGTCATCGGCGGCTTCGTGAGCACCGACCAGCGCGAGCTGCTGGCGCCCTACACCGAGAAGTACTTCGCCGCGGTGAAGGGCGTGTGGGAGTCCCGCAGCCACGAGATGGCGCAGCAGATCGTCGTCGGGCTCTACCCGTCGGTGCAGGTCAGTGAGGCGACGCTGGCGGCGACCGACGCCTGGCTGGAGCGCGAGAACCCGGCGCCCGCGCTGCGGCGGCTCGTCATCGAGTCGCGGGCCGGGATCGAACGGGCGCTGCGTGCCCAGGCCACCGACGAGGCGGCCGGCCGGGACGCCTGACCGTCCCGCCGCACGCGGCACCGGGCGGGCCGGCTGACGGCCCGCCCGGCCCGGTGCCGCCTCTTCCGCACCCCGCGCGCCGGGTTCCAGGGCACGACGAAAGCCCGGCCCGCAGCCGCGGGACCGGGCGAACGGCGCGGGGCGTCAGCGCTTGCGGTCGGTGACGACCACGAGCCCGGCGATCACCGCGAACAGCAGCACGGGCGTGAGGACGAACAGGCCCAGCGTCTCGAAGACGCTCAGGCCGCTGCCCGGGTCGTCGCCGTCGTCGCGCATCAGCGCGTGGGCGGCGGGGGACGACAGCAGCAGCACCAGCCCCGTCAGGGCCGTGACACCCGCGGCGCGCACCGCGCCGCGACGCCGCCCGTGCTGCTGGCTGGGCTCACTCACAGGCTTACTCACATCGACCACGGCATCCACCCTAGCGCCCGCCCTTCCGCCGCCGCCGGGCAACCCCCGGCGAGCCCTCCCCGAGCTCCTCCCGCACGGCCCGCGCCAGCGCCACCGCCCGGGGCGAAGCGGTGATCTCCTCCAGCGTCGCGGCCCCGCCGCGCCGCGGCGGCGGCCCGGCGGCGTCGGCCAGCCACACGCCGACCAGCCGGGCCGGGGTGCGGGCAAGGAAGCGGTGCGCGGCGATCAGGCGCCGCTCCTCCCCCGCGCCCCTGGGCATCAGCCCGAGCCGGGCAAACAGGTCCAGCCACGCGCTGGCCCCGGGCGCCGCGAGCCGCGCGGTCGCCGGGTCGCGCCCGTCCAGGGTGACCGCCGCCAGGCCGTCCCCGGGCCAGCCGTCGCGCGCGGCGGGGGCACCGCGGCCGCGGTCCCACGCCCGGGCCAGCCCGGGGCCGGCGGCCGCCAGGTCCGTGACGCCGGTCAGGCCCAGCCGCCGCGCCGCCTCCCGCTCCGGCCCGGGCGGCGGCAGCTCGCCGAGCACGAGCGCCCCGGCGCGGTGGGCCTCCAGCGCCAGCACTGCGAGGACCGCGCGGGGGTCCAGCGTCACGTAGGTGCCCTGGTCGGGCGGGGCGCCCTCGGGGATCCACCACTGCCGGTACAGCCCGGCCAGCGGCCCGGTGCGCACCCCGCCGGCGTGGCGCAGCACCCCGGCGAGCGGCTCGCGCCACGGCTCGTACCCGGCCCCGGCCAGCGCGCTCGGACACCAGGGCGGCACGCCCCAGTCGCGGCCCTCGGGGTGGTCATCGCCGGGCGGCTCGCCCAGCGACATGCCGCGTGCCAGCAGCCCCTGGGCCGTCCACGCCTCCGAGCCGTGCGGGTGCGCCCCGGGCGCCAGGGTGTGCACCAGGCCGATGTCCATCCCGGCGGCGCGGGCGACGCGCTGGACGCGGGCGAGCTGGGTGTCGGCGAGCCAGGTGAGCCAGCTGTGGAAGTCGACGCGCTCCAGGTGGTCGGCGCGGGCGCGGGCGGTGTCGGGTGAGCGGGGGTCGCGCAGCCCGGGCGGCCACAGCCGCCAGTCGGGCCCGTAGAGCTCGGCGAGCGCGCACCAGGTGGCGTGGTCCTCCAGCGCCTGCCCCTGCTCGGCGAGATAGGCGTGGTAGGCGGCGCGGCGGCCAGGGCTGAGCGGGACCGCGCGCAGGATCTCCAGGGCACGCCGTTTCAGGGCCCACACGGCGTCCCGGGCGCCGGGTGTGCCCTGGGCCAGGGCGGCGCGGCGCAGGTCGGCGGCGCCGGCCAGCACCGGCTCCAGGCGGCGCCGGTCCTCCGGCGCCAGGTAGGGGAACTCGGGAATGTCCTCGATCCGCAGGTGCACGGGGTCGGGGTAGCGGCGGTTGCCGGGGCGTCCCGGACCGTCCTCGGGCACGGCGGCGTGGAGCGGGTCGACGACGAGGAACCCGGCGCCGAGGGTGTGGCCCGCCCAGCTGGCGAGGTCGGCCAGATCGACGAGGTCGCCGCGCCCCCAGGAGCGGAGCGAGCCGAGCGCGGTCAGGCGGGTGAGGAGGCCGAACCGGCGGCGGGCGGGGGCGGGAAGCGGCCCGGGCGGCACGATGAGCCGGGCGCGGGCGGTGCGGCCGCCGGGCGCGCGAGCCAGCAGCGTGTGGTAGCCGGGCGGGAGCCCGGGGAAGGACGGGTGCGCCGGCGGGCGGGGCCGCCAGGGCGTCTCCTGGCCGTCCTCCGTGACGACGACGAGGTCGGTGCCCTCGGGGAGGGTGCGTAAGGGGGCGGGGACGCCGTCCCCGGGTAAGCCGGATAACGCGATCGCCGGCGGCAGCAGCGGGCGCGTCCCGGCGCCGGTCTCCCCGGCGCTGGGCACGCCCAGCGCGTCGAGCACGGCGGCGACGGTGGCCTCGGGCACCGCCACGCGCCTGCCGCCGGCCGCAAGGTAGCTGGTGGCGACCCCGTGGGCGGCGGCCAGCTGGGACAGGGACGCCATCAGCCGTGCGCGGTCTCCGCGTGCCACTCCGGCTCGGGGTACACCGCCTCCGAGGTCAGCGGCGGCTCGGCCGCGAGCGGCGGCTCGCTGGTCAGCGGCGCGGCTTCGGCCAGCGGCGGCTCGCTGGTCAGCGGCGTGCGCTCCGGCCGGTCGGGCAGGGCTATCAGGCGGGGCGGGTCGAGGGGCAGTGTGGCTGCGGCCACGTGGGTCACTCCGTTCGCTTCCGGGAGGTGCCGGACGGCTGTACGGCCTGCCCTACCCAGTCAACGCCACCTCATCCGTGTCCGCGACCCGAATCCACGGAAATCATGCTGGAACAGCGCGTCTGCGGCGGAAAAGTGGCCGATGTCACCGCGCCAGGGGTGAAGAAAACGCGGAAGGCGCGGGAAGCACGGCCTGCCTAGATCCCTCCGGGCGCG
This sequence comes from Streptomyces sp. 7-21, assembly GCF_016741785.1. Lineage (GTDB taxonomy): Bacteria > Actinomycetota > Actinomycetes > Streptomycetales > Streptomycetaceae > Streptomyces. Next base: position 371,660 of record NZ_JAERRL010000004.1, on the reverse strand, counting down.
GTCCTCCCCTCGATCCTCGCCAGCGCGTCGTCCGCGCCGTACGGCCGCAGGTACGGCAGCCAGCGCGGGTCCCGGTGGCCGGTGCCGATGATGCGCCAGGCCAGCCCCGAGGGCGGCCCTGGCTTGTGGCGCAGGCGCCAGCCGAGTTCGGCGACGTGGCGGTCGGCCTTGAGGTGGTTGCAGCGGCGGCAGGCGGCCACCACGTTGTCCCAGGCATGCTGCCCGCCGCGGCTGCGGGGGATCACGTGGTCGACGCTGGTGGCGACACCGCCGCAATAGACACAGCGCCCGCCGTCCCTGGCGAACAGGGCGCGGCGGGTCAGCGGCACGGAGGTACGGTAGGGGACACGGACGAACCGTTTGAGCCTCACCACGCTCGGCGCGGGTATCGCGTGCGTGGCGCTCCGCATCAGAGTGCCGGAGTTTTCCAGGCTCACGGCCTTGTCGTTCAGCAGCAGGATGAGCGCGCGGCGGACCGGCACGACGCCGAGCGGCTCGTACGAGGCGTTGAGGACCAGGACGTGTGGCACGGATGCCCTCCGTTTCCGTCGGCGGCACGTGGCTCGCGCCGAGACGATCTCCCACAGTGTGTCCCGTGCGGGGCTCCAAGCGCCACCACGATACGGAAATGCGACGATTTGTGCCGCCCGCCACGGCTCCCCCGCCTTCCCCTCACGGCTCCTGCGTACCGTTGACACTGCGGGCGACGTGTCATCTGCCGGCGCCGCCTGACGGCGTATGTGGCGTGTGAAGGGCGCCCCGCGAGGACGCCGACCGAAGGACCCGGAGAAGGACCCGGAGAGGACACCGAACGACCAATGGCCGAAGCCTGGGAGACGTGGCTCGCCGCGAGCCTGCGGATCGTCCTCATCGTGGTGATCTCCTTCACCGCCCGGTTCGTCATACGCCGGGCGATCACGCGGTTCGTCACGCGGCTCAACCGCGGCGACCGGCAGCGCCAGCGTTCCGCCGGCCGCGGCTCGCTGGCCAGCTCCGAGCGGCGGCGCCAGCGCTCGGAGACGATCGGCTCCGTGCTGCGCAGCGCCTCCTCGGTGCTGGTGCTCGGCACGGGCGCGCTGATGGTCCTGTCCGAACTCGGGGTCCAGCTCGGCCCGCTGGTCGCCAGCGCGGGCATCATCGGCGTCGCGATCGGCTTCGGCGCGCGCAACCTCGTCACGGACGTGCTCAGCGGGATGTTCATGCTGCTGGAGGACCAGTACGGGGTCGGCGACCGCATCGACGCCGGCGAGGCGACGGGCACCGTGCTGGAGATCGGCCTGCGCGTGACGACGCTGCGCGGCGACGACGGCGAGATCTGGTACGTGCGCAACGGCGAGATCAAGCGGGTCGCCAACCTGAGCCAGGGCTGGGCCACGGCCTCGGTCGAGGTCCAGGTCCCGGCCGGCACCGACCTGGACACCGTCCGCGAGCTGATCACGGCGGCGGGCGAGGAGATGGCCGGCGACGAGCCGTTCGACGAGATGCTGTGGCAGCCGGTTGAGGTGCTGGGGCTGGACGCCGTGACCATGGACACCATGACGGTACGGGTCACCGCGCGGACCCAGCCGGGCACGGCGGCCGCGGTGGAACGGGAGCTGCGCTGGCGCGTCAAACGGGCCCTGGACCAGGCCGGGATCAAGCAGGTGGACGAGGCGGGCCTGACGCTGCGCAAGCTCTCCGGCCCCGGCACCTGAATATCTCCTCGCCCGCCTGGGTCCGGCCGCCGAGAATGGTGCGCCATGAGTGACGTGATCATCCGCGGCTACCGTCCCTCCGACCGCGCCGCCCTCGACGACATCTGCATACGCACCGGACACGTGGGCGGCGACGCGCGGGGCCACTTCCGCGAGCCCGAGCTGCTGCCGCTGCTGTTCGCGGCACCCTACGCGGCGTTCGACCCGGACCTCGTCTTCGTCGCCGACAACGGCGAGCGCGCCATCGGCTACATCGTCGGCACCGACGACTCCCCCGCCTACTACGAGCGCTTCCGGCGGGAATGGCTGCCGCCGCTGGCCGACCGCTACCCCGCCCCCGACGGCGAACCGGACGGTCCCGACGCCACCTTGCGGTACCTGCTGCACCACCCGGAGACCATGATGGACCCCGAGGTCGTCCGCGCGTACCCGGCACACCTGCACATCGACCTGCTCCCCGAGGGCCAGCGCCAGGGCTTCGGCCGCCGCCTGATGACGGCCCTGTGGGACGCCCTGCGCGCCCGCGGCGTGCCCGGTGTCCACCTGGGGCTGAACCCGGCCAACACCAACGCCCGCGCCTTCTACGACCGGCTCGGCTTCACCGAACTCACGCCCTCCGTCCCCGACGAGGACGTCGTGTACCTCGGCAAGCGCCTCGGCTAGCCACCGCCGCCCTGGTCCGGCGGGCGCGCCGGACCAGCGGGAGCACCCCCCGTGCGGATGTTCGGGAACACCGGCGCCACGCCGGGAAATCGGCACGGGATCCGCGCAAAGGCTGTATGGCGTCCTGGCGCAACGGCCATACTGGCGGCCAGCAACCGCTGCGAGGGGGGAGGGCCCGGAACGTGTCGCAGCCGCCGACCGCACCGCCCGCGGCCGCGGGCGCCGCGGCGCCGCCGCCCGACCCGCCGCCGTGGCGGATGGCGCTCACCGAAGGGCTGGCCACCATGCGCGCCGCCGCCCGCACCGAACCGGGCAGGCTGCGGATGACCGGCGCCGCCGTGGCCGCGCTGCTGGTGCTGTTCGGCGCGGTCACGGCCTGGCAGACCTCCGGCCGCTCGTCGGCCGCCGACCATGTCCTCGCCTCCAGCCAGCCGCTGAGCGCCGCGGCGGCGGGCGTCTACCGGTCGCTCGCGGACGCCAACACCACCGCCACCGCGGCGTTCCTGGCGGGCTCGGAGGAGGAACCCGCCGTCATGTCACGCTACGCCGACGACATCGGCAGCGCCGCCCGGCTGCTGGCCGAGGCCGCCGCGCGCGGCGAGGGCACGGGCGAGTCGCAGCGCCTGATCGAGACCCTCAGCCAGGAACTCCCCCGCTACACCGGCCTGGTGGAGACCGCCCGTGCCATCAACCGGCAGGGGCTGCCGCTCGGTGGCGCCTACCTGCGGTACGCCGACGAGCTGATGCAGGAACTGCTGTCGCTCGCCGACCGGCTGTACGCCCTGGAATCCGCCCGGCTGCGGCAGGACGTCGACCAGGCGCGCTCCTGGCCGTGGCTCGCCCTGGCGGCCGGCACGGCCTGCCTCGCCGTCCTGGCATGGGCGCAGCTGCGCGAATACCGCCGCACCAACCGGGTGTTCAACCCCGGCCTGCTCGCCGCCACCGCCGCGGCGGCGGCCCTGCTGGTCTGGCTCGCGGGCTCGCACGCGGTCGCCCGCACCCATCTGAACGAGGCCAGGAACGACGCCGCCGCGTCGCTCAGCGTGCTGACCGATGCCTGGGCCGAGGCGCTTCAGGCGCGCGGTGACGAGAACATGGTCCTGGTGGCGCGCGGGGCGGGCGAGCAGTTCGAGGACAGCTACGCCGCGCACATGGCCGACCTGGCCGGCCCCAGCGGCGGCGCGGAGGACACCGGCGAGGATGCGGGCCTGCTGGGCCGCGCCGCCGACCTGGCCGGGGACGACCGGGGCCGCCAGTGGGTCGAGAACGCCCTCCGCGCCACCGGCGAATGGCGTGACCGCCATCAGGAGGCCCGCGAGCAGGAGCGCCTCGGCGACTACGACGGCGCCGTGGAACGGGTGACGGGCGGCCAGGGCTCGACCCGCGAGTCGTTCGACCAGGTGGACGACGCGCTGGAAGGGGCCGTCGGCCACGAGCAGGAGCGGTTCGAACGGGCCGCCACCGGCGGGCGCGACGCGCTGGACGGGCTGTCTCCGGCCGCCGCGCTGGCCCTCGCGGCGCTCGGCGCGCTGGCGGCCGTGCTCGGCATCGGCAGCCGGCTGTCGGAGTACCGGTGACCGGGTGCGGGCCGGGACGCACGGCACGCGGCGGCGGGGAGCGCCGGACAACGGCGGATCACGGCACATCACGGCACATCACGGCAGGGAGAGGGGTGGAGACGGTGACAAGGACAGACCCCAGCGGTGAGCGGGCGCGCGAACGGCGGGCCCTGCTGGCGGCCGCCTGCGGGCTGCTGCTCACCGCGGCGGTGCTCCTGTGCTCGCTGCCGGCCGCCGGCGGGGGCACCGGCTACCACGGCGGCGGCCCGCAGCCGCCGGAGCGGGCCGCCCAGCCCGCGCGCCTCGGCCAGCAGGACGGCGGCCCCGCCACGGACGGCGAACGGGAGGTGTGCGACGACGGGTACGAGGCCGCCGCCAGCTACCCGCCCTCCCGCGCGGGCGGCCCCGCCGTCGACCGGATCCTGTCGCGGGGCTATCTCAGCGTCGGCGTGGACCTCAACAGCTACCTGTGGGGCTACCGGGAACCCGGCAGCACCGGCATCGTGGGCTTCGACATCGAGCTGGTGGAGGCGATCGCTGCCAGCCTGTTCCAGACGTCCAGCCCGGAAGACCACATCCGCTACCGGGCGATCCCGACCAACCAGCGCGAGGCAGCGGTCATGAACCGCACCGTCGACATGGTGGTGCGCACGATGTCCATCACGTGCGAGCGCTGGAGCAACGTGGCCTTCTCCAGCTCGTACTTCGAGACCCGCCAGCAGCTCGTCGCGCCCGGGGGCTCCGGCATCACCGGCTACGACGAGTCCCTGGCGGGACGGACCGTGTGCAGCGCGGACGGCTCGACCGCCCAGGAGCTGCTGCAGAGGGAGAGTTACGGCGCCGAGCTGGTGTTCCGGCCGCACCAGCTGGACTGCCTGGTGCTCGTTCAGCTCGGTGAGGCCGACGCGCTGATGACCGACGCGGCGCTGGCCGCCGCGCACATCGCCCAGGACCCGGAGATCGAGCTGGTGGGCGAGCCCGCGGGCCTCATCGAGTCCTACGGTGTGGCCATGCGGCAGGAGGACGTCGCCCTGGTGCGCTGGGTCAACGACGTCCTGGAGGAGTACATCGCCGGCGGCGGCTGGGATGAGGCGTACCGCACCTGGCTCAGCGACTACCTCGGCGATCCCGGCACGTCGCGGCCCGGGGACCTGCGGCACCGGAGTGAGGTGTGAGGCGTTCGACCGGTGAGCGGGCGTCACGGCGGGGAAGGAATCCGCCCGGGCGCTCCGGGAAACCGTGAGCGTGAGCCCGCGGCACAACGGCCCAGACGACCACGAGGCGACCACAGAGGGGAGAGCGATGGCCCCGGATACCGGCGGAACGGTGCTGAGCCGCGAGGAGGCGGACCGCGCCCTGGCACGGCTGTCAGCCGAGCACGAGGCGATCGAGTCCTCCCTGCTCGCCCTCCAGGACCACGCCGGGCGGCGGCTGCTGGAGGGCGCCGACCTCGCGGGCGTCACGCGCGAACGGTGGCGCAGCGCGGAGCGGACGCTGTCGCGGCTGTGGTCGTGGTTCGACGCGTGCACCGCGGCGCTCACCACGGCGCGCGAACTGCGCGCCCGGCGCCGGAACCCCAGCAAGGACGACCTGGTCCGGCTCAGCCAGCTGCTCGACGGCGAGAACCTGGTCATCCCCGACGCGGCGGCGGGCAACGGCCCGATGGCCGAGCGCATGGGCTGGCAGGAGCTGCTGGACCGCCTCAACGCCGGATACGCCCAGGTGCTCGACGTCGTCGTGGCGGCGGACTCGGTGTGGTCCACGCTCCCGGCGCGCATCGACATGCTCTCCGCCGAGCTGCACCGCCTCAGCACGCTGGCGCACTCCGTGGGCGTGCGCCCCGGCGCGCACCCGGCGGGCGATGAACTGCGGCGCGTCACCGACGAGCTGACCGCCCTGCGCGCGGAGGTGATCGCCGACCCGCTGGCGTTCTGGCTGCCGGACGGCGGCAGCAGCGCGCCCGGCAGCGGGCGCCCCGACACCGCGCGCTACGACACCGCCGCGCGGGCCCTGGACGACATCCGGCGCGAGGTCGAGGCCGTCATCGACGTCCGCAAGGACGCCGAGAACCGGCTGATCCGGGTGCGCGACCTGCTCTCCCGCGCCGACCGCACGCTGGCCGAGGCGCGCACCGCGCGCGGCGAGGTGCTGGCGAAGATCGCCGCCTCCGAGGTGCCGGCCGTCTCGGGGCCGGCCACCGTGCTGCACGAGGAGCTGGCGCAGGCCGCCGAGTACCGCAGGCGGGCCCAGTGGCACCGCCTCTCGCCGCTGCTGGACTCCCTGGAGCGGCGCGCCGAGGAGGAGCTGGAACGCGCCCGGGAGTCGCTCGCCGCCGTCACCGCGCCGCTGGCGGTCCGGGCCGAGCTGCGCGGCCGCCTCGACGGCTACCGGGCCAAGGCCGCCCGCTACGGCGTGGCCGGGGAGCCGCTCCTCGCCGAGCGGTACGACGCCGCCCGGCGGCTGCTGTGGACCGCGCCGTGCGACCTGCGCGCGGCCGAACGCGCCGTGCTGCGCTACCAGGAGGCGACGGCCGAGGTGCTGGCCTCGGGGGCCGTTCCGCCCGCCGACGCCCGGCAGCCGGAAGGGAGGAACGGCCCGTGACCGAAGCGGCAGGCGGCGGCCGGATCCCGCCGTCCTCACGCTGCCAGCGGCCCGGCTGCTCCGGCCGCTACGAGGACGTGGGCGGCGGCGAACTCTACTGCGATGTCTGCGGCCTGGCGCCGGTCGTCTCGCCGCAGGGCATGCTCGGCCCCGCCCCCACCGGACTGACCTCGGCCCCGCGCGGCTCCGGCAGCGGACCGTCCGGCGCCGCGTCCGCCGCCTCCGCCGGGTCCCCCGGGTCCCGGTCATCCCGTTCCTCCCGGGCTTCCCGTCCCTCGCGTTCGCAGTTCTCCCGCCGCTCCGTCTCGGGGCGGCTGTCGCGCTCGTCGTCCGGGCCGCTCACCGCCCGTTCGGTGTCGGTGCGGTCGCCGGGCTCCACCGTCTCCGCCCCCAGCCGCTCCCGCCTGGGCGCGGGCGTGGTGACCGTGCCGGAGGTGCCGCGCCAGGACCCGCTCGAGGTCGTGCTGGAGCACCCGGAGGTGCCCGAGCGGAAGCGGTTCTGCGGCAACAGCGAGTGCGGCGCGCCGGTCGGCCGGGCGCGGGCGGGGCGGCCGGGCCGCACCGAGGGGTTCTGCACCTCCTGCGGGCACCCGTACTCGTTCGTCCCCAAGCTGCGCCCGGGCGACGCCGTCCACCACGGCCAGTACGTGATCGCCGGCTGCCTCGCGCACGGCGGGCTCGGCTGGATCTACCTCGCGCGGGACACCAAGGTCGCCGACCGGTGGGTGGTGCTCAAGGGCCTGCTCGACACCGGTGACCAGGACGCCCGGGCCGCGGCCATCGCCGAGCGGCAGTTCCTCGCCGAGATCCAGCACCCGAGCATCGTGCGCATCTACAACTTTGTCGAGCACCTCGACGAGCGCACCGGCAGCCTCGACGGCTACATCGTGATGGAGTACGTCGGCGGCAAGTCGCTCAAGACGATCGCCAACTCCCGCCGCACCCCCGACGGCCGCCGCGACCCGCTGCCGGTGGCCCAGGCGTGCGCCTACGGCATCGAGGCGCTCGACGCCCTCGGCTACCTCCACAGCCGCGGCCTGCTGTACTGCGACTTCAAGGTGGACAACGTCATCCAGCAGGACGACCAGCTCAAGCTGATCGACCTGGGCGCGGTGCGGCGGGCGCACGACCAGCACAGCGCCGTCTACGGCACGGTCGGCTACCAGGCGCCCGAGGTCGCCGAGACCGGGCCGACCGTGGCCTCCGACCTGTACACGGTCGCCAGGACGCTGGCGGTCCTGACCTTCGACTTCCAGGGCTACACCACGGTGTACGCCGACAGCCTCCCCGACCCGGCCGGCATCGACGCCTTCCAGCGGTACGAGTCGTTCTACCGCTTCCTGGTCCGGGGCACCGATCCCGACCCCGAGCGCCGCTTCGCCTCGGCGCGGGAGATGGCCGAGCAGCTCACCGGCGTGCTGCGGGAGGTCGTGGCCCTGGACACCGGGCAGGCGCAGCCGGCACTGTCCCCGCTGTTCGGGCCGGAGGAGCGGGTGACCGGCACCGAGCTGATGCCCGCCTGGTCGCGCGACGGCGTCTCGCGGCTGGGCGTGCGGCCGCCCCGTCCCCGCCGCCGGCCCAGGCGCGGCGCGGCCGCCGTCCCGCCGCCCCCGGCCGCCGCGCCCGGCGCTCCGCTGGTGCGCGGCCTCGACGTGGCGCCCGCCGCGCTGGCGCTGCCCGTGCCGCGCGTCGCCCCGTCCGATCCGAACGCCGGTTTCCTGGCGGGGCTGATGGCCAGCACGCCCGAGGCCACGCTCACGGCGCTGGCCGCGGCGCCCGCGGACTCCATGGAGCTGCGGCTGCGGGAGCTGCGGGCGCGCCTGGAGCGCCAGCAGCGGGACGGCGACGGCAGCCAGGCCGTGGCGGCCGAGCGCATCCTGGCAGGGCTGGCGGAGGAGCACGCCGACGACTGGCGCGTCATCTGGTACCGCGGCCTGGCGGCGCTGGTCAGCGGCGACTGGGAGCTCGCCGCGATCGCCTTCGACGCGGTGTACGACGCGTTCCCCGGCGAGGCGGCGCCCAAGCTGGCCCTCGCCATCTGCGCCGAGGTGCTGGGCCAGCTCGACAACGCCGCCGACTACTACGAGCTGGTGTGGCGCACGGACCCCAGCTACGTCAGCGCGGGCTTCGGCCTGGCGCGGGTGCGGCTGGCGGCCGGCGACCGGCGCGGCGCGGTGGCAGCGCTGGAATCGGTGCCCGCCACCTCCGCGTACTTCACCGCCGCCCGGGTCGCGGCGGTGCGGGCCCGGCTGCGGCAACGGGCCCCGGACGCGGACTTGCTGCCCGACCTGCTGGCGGCCGGGGAACAAGTGATGCGGTTGCGTGACACGGGACTGGAACCATCTCTCGCGGAACAGCTGTCCTGCGAGGTGCTAGGTTCCGCGCTGGACTGGGTGCTCGCCGGGCGAGTGGGGCCGTCCCCGCCGCAAACGCCAGCACCGCAGACGCTGCTGGGTGCGCCGCTGGATGAGACCGGCCTGAGGCTGGGACTCGAGCGCTCCTACCGCCGGCTCGCCCGGCTGGCGCAAACCAGCAGCGAACGGATTGGACTGGTGGAGGCGGCCAACCGCCTCCGCCCGAGGACATGGGTGTGACGATGCCGCAGATCGACCAACTCTCCGCCTGCCCTGGCTGCGGTGAGCCGCGTGAGGACGACGACCGCTTCTGCGGCGTCTGCGGTATGGATCTGCGCGCCGCGGCCGACAAGGCCGAGGGCGCCGGGGGCGAGGGCGGCGTGGTCCGCACGCCCACGGAGCCCGACTTCCCGCTGCCCCCGCCGCGGCCGCGGGCGCGGGCGCGGACCAGGCCGCAGGCGCCCAGGCCCGCGCCGCCGGACGCCGCCGAGCCGCCGCCCCGGCCGCAGACACCGCCGCCCGCCCCGCCGCAGCGGCCTGCCCCGGCCCCGGCCGGGCACCGGGCGCCGGGCGGCAAGCGCCTGCCCTCGCTCGACCCGCGGACGCCGGCCGTTCCGCCGCCTCCCTCCGCGCCCCCGGCGGCTCCGGCTGCCCCAGCGGCCCCAGCGGCCCCGGGGCAGCCCGCGCCGAACGCGGCCGCACCGGCCCCGCCGGCCCCGCCGACCGCACCAGCCGCCCAGCAGGCGGCAGCCCAGCCGACGCGCCCCGCGGCCCCCGCCCAGCCGCCCGCGGCACCGGCACCGCGGGCCAGGCCGGAGCCCTCCCCGCGGCCGGCGCCCCCCGCGCCCCCGGCGCAGCCGGCCGACCCGCGCCAGCCCCGGGAGGCCGCGGACCCGCGCACGGCGGCCCCGGCCGCCGCCCAGCCGCTGCGCGAGGACCCCGCCGTCCCCTGCACGGTGTGCGGCACCGGCCCGGTCAGCAAGGAGGGCTACTGCGAGGAGTGCGGCCGCGCGCAGCCGCGCCCGCGCGACCACGTGGAGCGCGCGCTCGGCGGCGTCGCGGCCGTCAGCGACCTCGGCCTGCGCCACCACCGCAACGAGGACGCGTTCACGGTCTCCGCCACCGCGCTGCCCGACGGCTCGCCCGCCGTGATCGCCGTCGTCTGCGACGGCGTCTCGTCCTCCAGCCGCCCCGACGAGGCGTCCGCCACCGCGGCCGAGGCCGCCCAGGAGTCCCTGCTCGCCTCGCTGCCGCGCGGCGTCTCCGGCCAGCAGGCCATGCACGACGCGCTGCTGACCGCCGCCGACGCCGTCGCCGCGCTGGCCCGGGAGTCCGACCACGCCTCCGGGCGCAACGCCCCCGCGTGCACGATCGTCAGCGCCGTCACGGCCGGCGGCACGCTGACCGTCGGCTGGATCGGCGACAGCCGCGCCTACTGGGTGCCGGAGGAGAAGGGCGCCGCCCCGGCCCGGCTGACGGAGGACGACTCCTGGGCCGCGCAGATGGTCGCGGCCGGCCTGCTCACCGAGGAGGAGGCCATGAAGGACCACCGGGCGCACGCCATCACCGCCTGGCTCGGCGCGGACGCCCAGGACGTGGAGCCGCACACCGCCTCGTTCAAGCCCGACCGGCCCGGCGTCGTCATCGTCTGCACCGACGGGCTGTGGAACTACGCGGAGACGGCCGAGCAGATGGCGCGGCTGGTGCCGCCCGGCTCACGCACCGCTCCCCTTGCCTCGGCCCAGTCCCTGGTGCGTCACGCCCTGGACTCAGGCGGCCACGACAACGTAACGGTGGCGGTGATCCCGTTCCCTGTGAGCGCTGACGGGGCAGGAACGGCGTGACCCCCCGCCGTCCTCCGCCCGATGCCCCTGGAGGGTCCGCCGATGGCTGACTTCGCCAAGTCCCAGGTCCCGCGGTTCACCATCGAGGTGTTCCAGAACGAGTACCTGCCCCGGGGCGGCGAAGAGGTCAACGCGATCGTGACCGTCACCAGCACGGGTGGGGGCACCACGGGTGGCCGGCCCCTTCCGGCTGACGCGGGAGCGCGCCGCGGTCCGCGCGCCGCCGTGGTGATCATGGTGGACTGCTCGGGCTCGATGGACTATCCGCCCGACAAGATGCGGCACGCCCGGCAGGCCACCGAGGCCGCCATCGACACGCTGCGGGACGGCGTGGCGTTCGCCGTGGTGGCGGGCACCCACAAGGCGGCCGAGGTCTTCCCCGGCGGCGGCCGGCTCGCCACCGCCGACGACGCCACCCGGGCGCGCGCCAAGGAGGCGCTGACGCGGCTGAGCCCCTCGGGCGGCACCGCGATCGGGACGTGGCTGCGGTGCGCGCGGCGCCTGCTGGGCGCTTCGGACGCGGCGATCCGCCACGGCATCCTGCTCACCGACGGCAGGAACGAGCACGAGGAGGCGGCGCAGCTGCGGCAGGCGCTCACGGAGTGTGCGGGCGTCTTCACCTGCGACGCACGGGGTGTCGGCACCGACTGGGACGTGAAAGAAGTCACATCCATCGCCTCCGCGCTGCTGGGCACCGCGGACATCGTGGCCGAGCCGGACGGGCTGACCGCCGACTTCACGGCCCTGATGGAGACGGCCATGGGCAAGGAGATCGGAGACGTCAGCCTGCGGCTGTGGACGCCGCAGGGCGCGCGGGTGCGGTTCGTCAGACAAGTCGCGCCCGCCGTCGAGGACCTGACGGACCGCCGGACGCCGGCGCCGCCCCGTTCCGGCGACTATCCGACGGGCTCGTGGGGCGACGAGTCGCGCGACTACCACGTGTGCGTGCGGGTGCCGGCCGCGGGGGTCGGGCACGAGATGCTCGCGGCGCGCGTCGCGCTGGTCGTCCGCGAGCCGTCCGACCCCTCCGGCCCGCCGGCGACCACCCTCGGCACGGGCCTGGTGAGGGCTGTGTGGACCGATGACATCGCCGCCTCAACGCGCATCAACCCGCAGGTCGCGCACTACACGGGCCAGGCCGAACTGGCCGACGCCATCAGGGAAGGGCTCCAGCTCCGCAAGGAGGGGGATGTCGCCGGGGCGACCGCCAGGCTGGGCCGGGCCGTGCAGCTCGCTCACGCCTCGGGGAACGCGGACACCGCCAGGCTGCTCGAGAAGGTGGTAGACGTGGAGGATGCCCCGGCCGGTACTGTTCGACTGAAAGCGAAAATCGCCGAGGCCGACGAGATGACTCTCGAGACGAGGTCAACGAAGACGGTCCGGGTAAAGAAGTGATCCCGTGACGGACGTGACTCATCGCAGGTACGTAAGGGGGAGGCAGTAACATGCCGACTTGCCCGAACGGCCACCAGTCGGTGGCCGAGGACTGGTGCGAGGTGTGCGGTCACCGCATGCTCGCACCCGCCGCTGCCGCGGCGCCCCCGCCGCCTGGCGCGCCCCCCGGTTACCCGCAGCAGCCCGGCCCTCCGCCGCACGGCGTGCCGCCTCAGCCACAGCCTCCGCAGCCCTTCCCGCAGCAGGGCGGGACGCAGGAGCGCTGCCCGCAGTGCGGCACCCCGCGCGAGGCGCAGGCGCCGTTCTGTGAGGAGTGCCGCTTCAACTTCCTCACGAACTCGCCGACGCAGTACATACCGCCCACGCCCCCGGCGCCGCAGCCGATGGGCGCGCCGCCGCAGGGTCCCTCGTACGGTTACCCGCCGCCGCAGCAGCCCGGACCGCAGCCGCCTGGCCCGCAGCAGCCCGGACCGCAGCCGCCGGGCCAGCAGCCCGCGCCGCCGCAGCCCCCGCAGCCGGGCCACGGCCAGCCGCAGCAGAGCGGTGACTGGGTCATCTCCCCGCCCGGCGGGCCGGGTCAGCCGCCCGGCGCCCCCGGGCAGCCGGCGCCGGGAGTGCCGCCGCAGCCCGGTCCGTACCCGGGCGCACCCGCCCCCGGGCAGCCGCAGCCGGGCGGCTGGTCGGTGACGGTCGGCGCCGACCCCGACTACTTCGCGGCGATGATGCGCCGCTCGGGCCCTGAGGCGTCGCAGCTGAACCTCCCCGCCTACACGCCGGAACAGCAGATCCCGCTGACCGGCCCGCAGATGACGATCGGCCGCCGCCGCCAGTCCACCGGCGAGGCGCCCGACATCGACCTGGCGCGCCCGCCGGAGGACCCGGGGGTGTCCCACCAGCACGCGGTCCTCGTGCAGCAGCCCGACGGCAGCTGGGCGGTGGTCGACCAGGACTCGACCAACGGCACCACGGTCAACGGCAGCGACGAGCCCATCCAGCCCTTCGTGCCCGTGCCGCTCAAGGAGGGCGACCGGATCCACATCGGCGCCTGGACGACCCTCACCCTCTACCGGAACTGAATGAAAACGGCTCTTCGTGACCACTAGTACACCCGCCATACAGGTAGAGGGGCTGCACAAGAGCTACGGGGACGTGCGCGCCGTCAACGGTGTGACGTTCGAGGTGGCCGCCGGCGAGTTCTACGGCATCCTCGGGCCCAACGGCGCGGGGAAGACCACCACGCTCGAACTGGTCGAGGGGCTGCGCGAGCCGGACTCCGGCACCGCGCGGATCCTCGGCTCCCCCTCCTGGCCGCGCGACCCCGCGCTGCTGCGCCGCATCGGCGTCCAGCTCCAGGCGTCGGCGTTCTTCGAGAAGCTCACCGCGCGCGAGCAGATCCGCACCTTCGCCGCGCTGTACGGCGTGAGCACCGAACGCGCCGACGCCATGCTGGAGTCGGTGGGCCTGAGCGAGAAGGCGAACGTCCGGGACGACCAGCTCTCCGGCGGCCAGGCGCAGCGGCTGTCGATCGCCTGCGCGCTGGTCCACGACCCGGAGCTGGTCTTCCTGGACGAGCCGACCACGGGCCTGGACCCGCAGGCGCGGCGCAATCTCTGGGATTTGCTGCGGGAGATCAACGCGGCCGGCCGGACGGTCGTGCTGACCACGCACTACATGGACGAGGCGCAGGCGCTGTGCGACCGCGTCGCCATCATGGACGCCGGGCGCGTGCTGCGCGTCGGTCCGCCCGCCGAGCTGATGGAGCAGCTGGGCGCCACCTCGCTGGAGGACGTGTTCCTTCAGCTCACGGGCAGGGAGTACCGGGAGTGAACGCCAGCGCGCTGAGCGCGTTCCGCAGTCTGTCGCGCGCCATGCTTCTGGGGCTGCTCCGTGACCGCATGGCGGCGTTCTTCACGGTGCTGTTCCCCCTGTTCTTCCTGCTGCTGTTCGGGGCGCTGTTCCAGAACGACTCCTCCGACCGCGTGGTCATCGCGCAGGTCGGCGACGTGGCGATGCTGGACGAGATGTCCGCGGAGCAGCTCGCCGCGCTGGACGACGCGATGACGCTCCAGCGCACGGCCGACCGGGACGAGGCGCTGCGCGAGGTGCGCGAGGGTGACATCGACGGCGTCATCTGGGAGGAGGAGGACGGCCAGGTCGAGCTGCGCTACTCGGCGGCCGACCCGGCACGCGCGGGCACGGTGCAGGGTCTGGTGCAGTCGCTGGTGCAGGGCGCGAACGTCGCGGCGACGGGGCAGCCGCCGGCCTACGAGCTGCGCACGGACCAGGTCGAGGACGAGTCGGTCAAACCGATCCAGTACCTCACGCCCGGCCTGCTGGGCTTCTCCATCGCCATGGGCGCGTCCTTCGCCTCGGCACTCACGCTCGTCAGCTGGCGCAAGAAGCGTATCCTGCGGCGGCTGTGGCTGGCGCCCGTCAGCCCCGGCACGGTGATCGGGGCGCGGGTCGGCGTCAGCCTGGCGCTGTCGCTCACGCAGCTGACGCTCTTCCTCGGGGTGGCCACGCTCCCCTACTACGGACTGGACCTGTCCGGGCAGTGGTGGTGGTGCGTGCCGCTGGTGGCGAGCGGCACGCTGGCGTTCATGGCGATCGGGCTGCTCATCGGCGCCTGGGCCAAGAGCGAGGAGGCGGCGAACGGCGCCCTCCAGCTGACCATCATGCCGATGTCCTTCCTCGCAGGATCGTTTTTCCCGACGGACTCGATGCCCTCGTGGCTTCAGGCGTTCTCGACGGTGCTGCCGCTGAAGCACCTCAACCAGGCGCTCCAGGACGTGCTGACACGCGGGGCGGGCTGGGACACCGCGCTGCCGGTGGTCGGGGGCCTGCTGCTGTTCACGGCCGTGCTGTCCGCGGTCGCCGCACGGCTCTTCCGCTGGGACAACACCTGACACACACGGGATCGTTATCCAACCCAGACCGCCGGGAGCACATCTTGTGCGTGTTTCCAGCTATCAAACAGTGCGTGAATGAGCCTGCGCCAGGAATGACGGGGGTATGAACGGCGGTGCGAACAGCGTTGACACAGATCAGCAGGGGCAAGCGCCCGGCAACCGGCAGGAAGAGCAGCACGCGGGAGCCGCGCTGGGACAACGCCCGGTTCGTGGCGGGCACCCTGGTGGTCCTGGTCCATATGTCGGGATCGCTGGCGGACCGCGACGGGCTGCGGTGGCTGTACCTGGCGACCTGGGCGATGCGGGTGCCGCTGTTCGCCGTGCTGGCCGGGTACTTCAGCAGCGCGGAGCCGCTGCGGCCGAGGGAGGCGCGGCGGCTGATCGAGTCGGTGCTGGTGCCGTACCTGGCGGTCGGGCTGCTGCACACCGCGCAGATCTGGCTGCTCTACGACCGGCTGGAGCTGTTCGTCGTCAACCCGGCGTGGGGGCTGTGGTTCCTGCTGTCCCTCTTCTTCTGGCGGATGTCCCTGCCGTACCTGGCGCACCTGCGCTACCCGCTGGCGACGGCGGTGGTCGTCGCGCTGGCGGCCGGCTACGTCTCGGACATCGGGACCGACCTGTCGCTGTCGCGGACGCTGACGTACCTGCCGTTCTTTCTGGTCGGCTGGAAGCTGCGGCAGCGCGGCAGGCTGCGGGAGGCGTTCGAGGCGCGCTGGAGCGCGTACGCCGCGCTGGCGGTCGTGGGCGTGGCATTCGTGGCCGCGTGGTTCCTGCGCGCTGACGTAAAGGGCAGCACGCTGCGGATGAAGGGCCCGTACGCCCCGGGCAACCCGCTGGACGAGCCCTGGGCCTGGCTGGAGCGCGGAGCGGTGCTGGGGCTGGGGTCCCTCATCGCGCTGGCCGCGCTCCGGCTGGTGCCGCAGCGCCGGGTGCCGTTCCTGACCGCGCTCGGCGCGGGCGGCATGTACATCTACATCCTGCACCCGCTGGTGCTCCGGGTGTACCAGCGGCACTGGGGCTACGACTGGGTCGGGCCGTGGTACGACCAGATCGCGCTGGTGCTGATGGCCGTGGCGCTCGGCGCGACGCTGGCGTCGCCGCCGGTGCGGCGGCTGACCAAGCCGGTGGTGCAGCCGCGCCTGCCGTGGCTGTTCCGCCCGGAGCAGCCGGCCGCCGGGAAGTCCCCGCAGTCCGGGCCGCCCGCCCCGCCGTCCGCTGCCGCTCACGCCGGCGAGGAGCGGGTGCCGGAGCAGACCGGTGCGCGGTCTCAGTCCGGGGTGTTGACCATGGACGCGGCCGCGTACACCAGGTAGTCCCACAGCTGGCGCTCGTGTTCGGGCGCCAGCCCCAGGCTGTCCACCGCGTCGCGCATGTGGCGCAGCCACGCATCGTGCGCGGCGCGGTTCACGGGGAACGGCGCGTGCCGCATCCGCAGCCGCGGGTGGCCGCGCCGCTCGCTGTACGTGCGGGGGCCGCCCCAGTACTGGATGAGGAACAGCCGCAGCCGCTCCTCGGCGGGGCCGAGGTCCTCCTCGGGGTACATGGGACGCAGCAGCGGGTCCGTCGCCACGCCCTCATAGAAGCGGTGCACCAGCTTGCGGAAGGTCTCCTCTCCTCCGACCTGTTCGTAAAACGACTGCTGCTGCTCGTCCATCACTCCTCCATCCTCGCAGACCCCTTCGCTGTGATACGGGTGTCACGGGGAAAGCGTGCCCCGTCGCTTTCGCCGTCGCGCACCGGTGCTCACCATGAGTAGACCGGAGGCGACGGAGCGCGGCACACTGCGCTGGGCCTGACACCAGGAGGAGGGCACATGCCGCCAAGGGACGTTCCGACCGCGCGAGAGGCGCGCCTCGGCACGGAGTTGCGCAAGATGCGCGAACGCGCCGGAAGGACGGCGCACGAGGCGGCGGCGCACATTGGAACCGACCGCGCAAAGATGTCGAACATCGAGTCCGGGCGGCGCGGAATCAGCGAGGGGCGCATCCGGAAGCTCGCGGATTTCTACGAGTGCCACGACGCGCCCTACATCGACGCGTTGTGCGCCATCGCGCGCGAACACCGGGGGCAGCACTGGTGGGAGCGGTACCGGGGCGTGCTCGCGCCCGGCGCACTCGACGTCTCCGAACTGGAGCACCACGCCACCGCACTGCACCTGGTGCACCTGCTGCTGGTGCCGGGCATCTTCCAGACCGAGGGGTATGCGCGCGCCATCCTCAGCAGCGCCATCCCCGGTCCCGACGAGGAGCAGCTCACCGCCCGCGTCGAGCACCGCGTCAGCCGTGCCCGGATCTTCCAGCGCCCCGACCCGCCGCGGTGCGAGGCGATCATCCACGAGGCCGCGCTGCGCATGCGCTACGGCGGGCGCCAGGTCGCCCGCGGCCAGCTCTCCCACCTGCTGACGGTCGCCGAGTGGCCGGGCGTCACGCTGCGGGTCATCCCGTTCGCGCTTGAAGACGTCCCAGGTCACGCGCAGTCTATGCTCTACGCGGAAGGACCCGTTCCGCAGCTGGACACCGTGCAGATGGACACGCCGTTCGGCGGCGTGTTCCTGCACAGCGAGCACGAGCTGAAGCGGTACCGGCGGCTGTGCGACGCGGCGAGCGCGCTCGCGCTGGACGCCGAGGAGTCACGGCAGCTGATCCGGTACCTCGCGCGAGAGATGTGAGCAGGCCCATGGCAGCATCGTTGACCTGGCAGAAGTCCTCCTACTCCAGCACCGGCGACAACTGCGTGGAGCTGGCCCGGCACCCCCGCGGCGTGGCACTCCGCGAGAGCGACGAGCCCCGGACCGTCCTGACCGCCAGCCGCCGCCGGCTCGCGGCGCTGCTGCGCGCTTCCCGGTCCGGCCGGTTCGACCGGCTCGGCTGAGCCCGCCGCCCGGCCCGGCGAAGCACCCCGTGTCATGACGCGGCGGCATATACCAAACCAGGCCCGGATTTGACAACCGTATCCCGGGATACAGTTGCCGGGTCCCCTGGGTAGCGTTACCGTTGCAGCACGTCAGCGCTGACGCCCTCGCGAGATTCCGAACCTCAGCTTCACGGCACGGCGAAGGGCACCCTCACTCATGTCAACGGCACCCGCCGCCTCCCAGAGCGGCCAGAACACGAACGACACCACGAGCGCCTCCGACCGGCTGCGCGAGAAGGTCAAGGAGGCCAACGCGCAGAGCGAGGCCAACCGCCTCATCAAGAACGGCAGGTAGCCGGCGCTGGCCGCGGTGCGTCAGCGCCCGGCTAGCCTGCCGGGATCGAACAGGCCGATCGGATGGGCGGTCTCCGCCGTCAGCGCCAGGTCGGCGAGGATCTCCCCCACCACCGGCACGAACTTGAAGCCGTGCCCCGAGAAGCCGCAGGCCACGGTCGTGGCCTCGCACCCGGGATGCCGCGCGATCACGAAGTGCTCGTCAGGCGTGGTGGTGTACATGCACGTCGCGGCCCGCAGCGGCCGCCCCGGCAGCCCCGGCAGCCGCGCGCCCGCGTAGGCCGCCATCTCGGCCACCTCCCGCTCCCGGACCGTCCGGTCGATCGTCTCCGGCGTGCACGTCTCCCCCTTGCGGAAGAACGCCACCTTCACGCCGCCCGCGGGGCCGTCGATCGCGGGGAAGCCGTAGATCTGCGTACCCTCGGTCTCCCCCTCGGCCCGGTCGTCGCCCTCCCAGATGTACACGGGCTGCCGGTCCGGGGTATACGCCGCGGTGCCGCCAAGGGGCTGGAACCAGTGCATGACCTGCCGCTCGACAGTGAACGGCACTCCCAGCCCGGCGAGCAGCTCCGGCGCCCACGCCCCGGGGGTGATCACCAGGTGGCCGGCGGTGTACTCGCCCTGCCCGGTCCGCACCCGCACGCCCGCGCCGCCGGGCAGCTCCTCCCAGCTGGTGGCGGGCTCGCCGAACCGCAGCTCGGCACCGTCGCGCCGCGCCAGCTCAAGCTGCGCCGCGACCGTCTCCTCCGGCCGCACCAGCCCGGCCCGCGACTCGTACAGCGCCACGTCCGCCGGGCCCGGCGCGAACACCGGGAAGCGCCGCCGGATCGCGGCCGCGTCGAGCATCTCGTGCGGCAGGTCCCAGGCGCGCGCCGAGGCCAGGCTGCCCGCGACCGTCCGGCTGTCCCCGCGGCCGATCATCAGGCCGCCGCACAGCAGCATCAGGTCCCGGCCGCTGTCCCGCTGGAGCCGCTCGAACAGCTCGTAGCTGCGCAGCAGCAGCGGCACGTACTCCTCGCCCTCGAAGTACGACTGGCGCACGATCCGGGAGCCGCCGTGGCTCGACCCGTTGGCGTGCGCCGGCCCGAACCGCTCGAGCCCCAGCACGCGCGCGCCCCGCGCCGCGAGCTCCCTCACGGCGGCGCTGCCCATGCCGCCGACGCCCAGGACGATGACGTCAAAGGCGCGGGGGCTGCCCGGGCTCATGGTCCGGGCCGTGCCCGGGTCCGGTGCCGGTTTCGGTGTCATGGTGATAGTGCTCCCTGTGGTGCCCGCCGGCGGTCCGCCGCACCGGCATGACGTTCAGTCCCGGCAGCCCCGGCGTGGCGGGGCGCCGCACCGCTATCGAGCCGAGCGCGGTGCGCAGCCGCAGCCACGGCCCGCTGGCCAGGACCGCCGCCTCGCCCGCGCCGGGCGGCGGCGCCGGCGGCAGGAAGCCGAGGGCGTGGGCCGCGTGCACGGCCCGCAGCGGCAGCGGGGTGCCGGGCAGCGGGCGCGACCAGATCTCCTCGGCGAGCCCGTCGAGCGCCTGCCGGGTCCGCGCCTCGGGCGCCATGCCTTCGGTGCGCTGGCGGAACTCCGCGACGACGGCGGCCGCGGCCTCGCGCGCCGCGGCGTGCGCCACGTCGGCCAGCCGCTGCCAGCCGCCGCGCGGCGGCAGCACCCCGGCCCAGGACGGGCCGGTCACGGCGCCGGGCACCGCGATCTCGCCGCGCTCCTCGTCGATGCCCTCCAGCAGCTCGCCCGCCGAGACCGTCACGTCCAGGCGCACCGGCGCGCGCAGCCGGCCCGGCAGCACGGCCAGCACGTTGAACCGGGCCGGCCGCGTGAAGACGGCCAGCACCTCGCCGCCGGCCGTGATCCGGGCCGCCGCCGTCCGGTCCCAGCGCAGCTGCCGCGCCAGGAACGCCGCGAGCGAGGCCGCCCCGGCAGACTCGGCGAACGCCAGCCGGGAGCGCCGGCCGTCCGCCGCGTGCGTCGCATCCGTCGTCACGTCGTCACACCGCCACCGCGTCGCGTTCCCTGCCGTGCGGTCACACGCCGTAGGCGTCGTCGCCGTGCGCGTCGTCCCGGTACTTCTCGGCGAACGTCCGCTCCTGCGGCGTCAGCCGCCGGGGGCGCCCCTCGGCCAGGTCGTAGGGGACGACGACGGTCGAGGCGCGCGCGTACGTCTCGCGCTCGTCCTTCACCTCGTAGGCCACCGTCAGCGAGGCGCCGCCGAGCCGGGTCACCCACAGCTCGATGGTGACCGGCTCGGGGCGGTACGTCAGCGGCCTGAGGTAGTCGATCTCGTGGTGCGCGACGACCGACCCGGACGCGAACGTGCCCGCGTCGGCCTCGCGCGCCACCCGGAAGAAGAGATCGATCCTGGCCTCCTCCAGATAGCGGAGGAAGACCACGTTGTTGACGTGCCCGAAGGCGTCCATGTCGGACCAGCGCAGCGGGCACCGGTAGACGTGACGCACGGCGCGCTCAGCCCCGCGTCAGCTTCTTGTAGGCGGTGCGGTGCGGCCGGCTGGCCTCCGGGCCCAGGCGTTCCGTCTTGTTCTTCTCGTAGGACTCGAAGTTGCCCTCGAACCAGAACCAGCGGGAGTCGCCCTCGTAGGCCAGGATGTGCGTGGCGATGCGGTCCAGGAACCACCGGTCGTGGGAGATCACCACGGCGCAGCCGGGGAAGTCGAGCAGGGCGTTCTCCAGCGAGGACAGCGTCTCGACGTCCAGGTCGTTGGTCGGCTCGTCGAGCAGCAGCAGGTTGCCGCCCTGCTTGAGGGTGAGCGCCAGGTTCAGCCGGTTCCGCTCGCCTCCGGAGAGCACCCCGGCGGGCTTCTGCTGGTCCGGGCCCTTGAAGCCGAACGCGCTGACGTACGCCCGGGAGGGCATCTCGACCTGGCCGACGTTGATGTAGTCCAGGCCGTCGGAGACGACCTCCCACAGGGTCTTGTTCGGGTCGATGTTGGCCCGGCCCTGGTCGACGTAGGAGATCTTGACGGTCTCGCCGATCTTGATCGAGCCGGAGTCCGGCTGCTCCAGGCCCAGGATCATGCGGAACAGCGTGGTCTTGCCGACGCCGTTGGGCCCGATGACACCGACGATCCCGTTCCGCGGCAGGCTGAACGACAGGTCGTCCACCAGCACCTTGTCGCCGAAGGACTTGCTGAGGTGGTCGACCTCGACCACCACGTTGCCCAGGCGCGGGCCCGGCGGGATCTGGATCTCCTCGAAGTCGAGCTTCCGCGTCTTCTCGGCCTCGGCGGCCATCTCCTCGTAGCGGGCGAGGCGGGCGCGGGACTTGGCCTGGCGGCCCTTGGCGTTGGAGCGGACCCACTCCAGCTCTTCCTTCAGGCGCTTGGCGCGCTTGGCGTCCTTGGCGCCCTCGACCTTCAGGCGGGCCTGCTTGGTCTCCAGGTAGGTCGAGTAGTTGCCCTCGTACACGTAGGCCCGGCCGCGGTCGAGCTCCAGGATCCACTCGGCCACGTTGTCCAGGAAGTAGCGGTCGTGGGTGATGGCGACGACCGTGCCCTGGTACTTGGCGAGGTGCTGCTCCAGCCACTGCACCGACTCGGCGTCCAGGTGGTTGGTGGGCTCGTCGAGCAGCAGCAGGTCGGGCTGCTCCAGCAGCAGCTTGCACAGCGCGACGCGGCGCTTCTCACCGCCGGAGAGGTGGGTGACGGGCCAGTCGCCGGGCGGGCAGCCCAGGGCGTCCATGGCCTGGTCAAGCTGGGCGTCGAGGTCCCAGGCGCCCGCGTGGTCGAGCTGCTCCTGGAGCTTGCCCATCTCGTCCATGAGGGCGTCGGAGTAGTCCGTCGCCATCTGCTCGGCGATCTCGTTGAACCGGTCGAGCTTGCCCTTGATCTCGGCGACGCCGTCCTGCACGTTCTCCAGGACGGTCTTCGACTCGTCGAGCGGGGGCTCCTGGAGGAGGATGCCGACGGAGTAGCCCGGCGTGAGGAAGGCGTCACCGTTCGACGGCTGCTCCAGACCCGCCATGATCTTGAGCACCGTCGACTTGCCCGCGCCGTTGGGGCCGACGACGCCGATCTTGGCACCGGGAAGGAAGCTCAAGGTGACGTCGTCGAGGATCACCTTGTCGCCGTGCGCCTTACGCGCCTTGCGCATGGTGTAGATGTACTCAGCCAAGAGAAACCGTCCGGCGGATCGCGTAGTGAGCTTCGAGAGCGGATGTCCCCATCCTGCCGCATGCCACCGCCAGCGCGGAAACCGGCTGTGACCCGCGGGGCGGGCGGGGACGGGGAGCCCCGGGGGGACCGCGGGCGGGGCGCCGACGCCTCGCCCGGACGCCCCGGGGCGGGGTGCGTGCGGGAAGCACGGAACAGTACGGCAAGCACGGGGAACACGGCGAAGGGGGCGGACCCGTCCGGCGGGCCCGCCCCCTTCCGGGCGGTCAGCGCGGCGGCGCCGGATGGCTCAGGCGCCGCTCGCGGCCGCGTCAGTCGTCAGCCGAGGCACCCGAGGCGCTGGCGGCGGACCGGCGGCGGATGAAGAAGACCGCGGCACCGCCGGCGACGAGCAGCGCGACCGCGATACCCGCGATCATGGCGGGGTTGCCGCTGCTGCTGCCGGTGTCGGCCAGGTCCGGGCCGGTGTCGCCCGCGGGCGAGGGCTCGTTGCTGTCGTCGTCCCCGATGGGCTCCATGCCGCCGTCACCGTTGGTGGAGCAGTCGAGGACGCCGGTGAACTCCCAGCCCTCGCCGCCATCGAGGCCGGCGATGGTGATCTCGTACGCCTGGCCGTCCTCGACGGGGACGGTCACGGTCTCGGAGCCGCCGGCCGGGATCTCGTACTCCTCGCCCTCCAGCTCGAAGACGAACGGCTCGTCACCCTCGTTGGTGGCGGTGATGTCCACGCCGCCCGCGGCGCAGTTCTCGTGCGCGGTCACGGCCGGGGCCGGGCCCTCGCTGGCCCAGTTGGCGGTCGCGGTCGCGGACACGGAGGCATCGGAGGAGCCGGCGAGGATCATCGTCTGGGTGACGGTGTCCACGCCGGTGAAGGCACGGCCGACCGGCACCGAGGAGGTCGCCGTCGCGGTCAGCGAAGCGCTGCCGTCCTCGGCGCCCTCGGGCACTGAGAAGTACAGCTCGCTGCCGTCGGTGACCGCGACGTCCTCGCTGATCGGCTCGCCGTTGGCGTCGACGATGGTCACGCCCTGCTCGGCGGCGGCCGCGTCCGGGGCCACGTACACGGCGTCGGCGCTGGTCTCGACCGTGACCGGGCCGATGATGCTGCCCGGCGTGCCGGAGACCTGCGACGGGTTGAGCTGGAGGGACGGGCTGGGCTCGGCCACGTCCTCGGCGGCCGAGAGCAGCCACTCGGTGAGCGCCTGGGCGTTCTCGTTCTGCGGCACGGCCTCGACACCGTCGGAGAGGTGCCAGATCGCGGCCTGCGTGCCGGCGGCAGCCTGCTCCTCGGTCAGCGACTCGGCGCCCGCCTCGGCGGCGAGGGCGTTGAGGTCGTCGACCACCGGGTAGGAGTTCTGGAGGATCCAGTTGATCTTGCCGGCGTCCGGGTTGTCGTGCAGCGTCGAGGAGTCCCAGCCGGTCTCCCGGTACTGCGTGCCGTTCTGGGCGGCGGTGCCGAAGTCGATGCAGTACGTCTGGTACGTGCCGCCGCCGTCGGCGGCCAGGTTGAACAGCCCGGCGCCGTAGGTGTGGGTCCGGCCGTCGACGGTGACGTCGACCCGGTCGTAGATCTGGAGGCCCTCCAGCGTGGCGGTGGCGCCGCCCGTGCCGGGGGCGTCAGCCGCGGCGGGCGCCGCGGTCGCTATCGCACCGGCCGCGGTGAGGCCCGCGGCGACGGCTGTGGCCGCACAGCGGGCAAGAACCCGCTTGCGCGCAAGCAACATGTGTGTCCCCTCCACAATGCCAGTGATCACAGGGCGCAGCCGTCTGTCCGGCCGCACGATTCTCACGTGTCCCCGTGCGTACGCTGGATCGTAGAGAGCGGAAAGCTCAATGTCCCCACCGCCCCCCGCTGTTACACGTTCCGAAGTTGAATCGTTACCTTCACACGGGGAGTTGGGCGCCGCCGGGCGGCCCGGCGGCCAGATGGTAGCGCTCGGCCGCCTCCTGATAGCGCATCAGCTCCGCGGCGACCGGTTCCAGCACGTGCCGGTGCCCCTGCTCGGCCGCCAGCCGCCGCAGCCGCGACTCCTCCTCGTGCCCGAAGGCGCGGGCCCCGCCGCGCGCGGCGACGCGGCAGGCCCAGGCCAGCAGCGGCCCGGCCAGCGCGCCGCCGGCGAGCAGCATGAACGGCAGCCAGCGGCCGACCACCGGCTGGGCGACGAGCGCGGTGACCAGCCAGCACAGCCCGAGCAGCTGGAGGCCCACGAGCCCGGCCTGCCCGGCGGCGGCGGCCGACCACCAGCGCGGCCGGGGCGCGATGCCGGTGGGCTGCGTCGCCAGCGCTTCGTCGAGGGCGGCAGGCAGGTCCGCGGCGCCGCGCCGCGCGGCCCGGGCGACCGCCTCGGCCCAGGGGCGCGGCAGGCCGCGCGCGGCGTCCTCGGCGAGGCGCCGCACGGCCTCCTCGATCGCCGGGCGGGAGACGGCGGGCGGCTGCGCGGCCCGCTGCCGCTTGGCCGCGAACGCGTGCGGCTCCCCCCGCCGTTCGGCCTGGTGCCAGGCGAGGCGGCGCAGCAGCCGCGCCCAGGGCGTGCCGCAGGCATGGTCGGCGCGGCGCAGCCAGGCGCGTTCGGCCGTCTCGCCCGCGGCGGGCGCCCCGACGGCGACGGCGAGGCGGTCCTCGAACTCCTGGCGGACCCGGGAGGTCAGCCCGGCCGGGGCGTCGCCGCCCGCGGGCACCAGGTGGGGCCGCAGCTGGCGGGTGAGGCCGTCGACGTCGGCGGCGAGGCGGCGCGCGGCGGTGGCGCGCGTGGACACCAGGTCGGCGATGTCGCGCCGCAGGTCGGCGATGCCTTCGCCGGTGAGCGCGGAGACGGCCAGCACCCGGGCGCCGGGCTCGCCGTGTTCGCCGAGCGGGACGCCGCCCTCGTCGAGCAGCCGGCGCAGGTCGTCCAGGACGGCGTCCACGGCGTCGCCGGGCAGCCGGTCGGCCTGGTTGAGCACGACGACGCTGACCTCGGCGTGCCCGGCGAAGGCCCGCAGGTAGCGCTCGTGGAGGAGGGCGTCGGCGTACTTCTCGGGGTCGGTGACCCAGATGATGGCGTCGACCAGTCCGAGCAGCCGGTCGGTCTGCTCCCGGTGGGCCGGGTCGACGGAGTCGAGGTCGGGCAGGTCGACGAGGATCAGGCCGCCCAGGGCGGGGTCGTCGCAGTGGGGGCGGCGGCGGAAGCGGGGTGCGATGCCGAGGCGTTCCAGCAGGCCCTCGGGGTTGTCGCCGCCGCGCGGGGTGTCCCACACGCACGACAGGGCGGTGGCGGTGGTGGGACGGCGCACGCCGGTCTCGGAGAGCTGGGCCCCGGCCAGGGCATTGAACAGGGACGACTTACCGCCGCCGGTGGCGCCCGCGAGGGCGACGGTGGTGAACGCGGCGGGCAGCCGGTCGCGGGCGGCGGCCTCGTCGAGGAGGCGGGAGGCGGCGTCCAAGGTCCCGGCGTCGAGGCGGGCGCCGGACAGGCTGACCAGGTCGCGCAGGGCCCCGAGCCGGGCGCGCAGCGTGCGCAGCTCAGGCGCGGGCTCGGACGTGCCCGGGGACATGCCCGGAGACGTGCCCGGAGACGTGGCCGGAGAAAAGCTCGTGTGCGGCATGGCGCACTCCTTCCCGGAGGATCGCGGGGAGCGGCGGTCAGTGAGGGAGGGCGGCGGGCTCGCGCCGGCCCGTGCGGACGGCGGACAGCGCGGCGACCAGATCCGCCTGCGGCCGGGGCGACAGGCCCAGGCCGTGCAGGGGCGCGGCGCAGCGCGTGCGTTCGGCGTCGAGGGCGGTGGAGACGGCGGAGGCCAGGAGCGCTGCGCCCTGGTCGCACATGCGGACGGTCTCGTCCGTGCCGAAGGCCCCGGCGAGGAGCTGGCGGGCGATGACGGAGGTGTCACCGCCGAGCAGGGCGACGGCGAGGACGGCGGCGGTCTCGGCGTCGTCGGCGCGGACGCCGCGGCGGCTCCTGGCCTCCTCGGCCAGTTCCTCCAGGCAGCGGCGCAGCCGCCGGACGCCGACGCCCAGGCGGGCCCGCAGTTCCCCGGCTCCGCCCGGCTGGTCGGGCGTGGCGGGCTCCGGGGCTCCGGGCGCGGCGCGCCAGGCGGCGGCGACGCGCTGCGCGGCGTCGGTGACGGCCTCGGCGAGCAGCCCGGTCAGGGCGGCGGCCAGAGCGCTGAGCAGCTCCTCGCCGCTGGCGTCGTCAGGGAAGGCGAGCCACTGGGCGCGCACGTCGCCGGTGACGAGGCCGCCGGTGTCCAGGCAGTCGCGCACCCGGTCGCGGGCGGCGGTGAACGCCTCGGTGACGTGCCGGTCGAGCCGGACGGCCGCGCCGTACTGGGCGGCGCTGGCGGCGGCCAGGGAGATCACCCGCGGCCGCAAGGAGGCCAGGGCGCCGGTGGCGGTGCGGGCGGCCGCGGCGGCGCGCGCGACGGGGTCCTGCGCGCGCCGCGTCAGCCACTCGCGGAGCCCGGCCACGGCGGTGGCGGGCAGCAGGCCGGAGCCGCCGCGCGCGGACTCGGGAAGCTCGGGGACGGTGAACCGCGGCACGCCGCCGAGCCCGGCCTCGTCGAGCAGCGCGGCGTAGTGGCGGGTGACCTCGGTGGCGATCTGGTGCGGCACCCGGTCCAGGACGGTGACGAGCGTGACGTCGTACTCGCGGGCGCTGCGCAGCAGGTGCCAGGGCAGGGCGTCGGCGTACCGGGCGGCGGTGGTGACCAGCACCCACACGTCGGCCGCGCAGATCAGGTCGGCGGCCAGGTCGCGGTTGCCCTGCACGACGGAGTCGATGTCGGGCGCGTCCAGCAGGGCGACGCCGGGCGGCACGGCGGGCTCGGCCACGACGGCGAGGGCGGGCGGCCCGTCGGGGCTGGGCCGCGTCACGCGCTCCAGCTGCGGCAGCACCCGCCGGGAGGCGAACCACTGCCGGTCGCGGGGATGGCAGACCAGGACCGGCGCGCGGGTGGTCGGACGGAGGACCCCGGCTTCGGTCACTCTCCGTCCCACCAGAGAATTGACGAGTGTTGACTTTCCCGCACCGGTTGATCCGCCGACGACGGCGAGCAGCGGTGCCTCCGGCTTGCGCAGCCGGGGCAGCAGGTAGCCGTCGAGCTGTGCCAGCAGCTCCGCGCGCGTGCGCCGGGCGCGTTCCGCACCCGGAAGGTCCAGGGGGAAACGCGCTGCGGCGAGACGCTCGCGCAGCAGAGTCAGCGCGTCCAGCAGTTCGGGCCGTGCGTCCAAGATCGCCACATGCGCAGAATGCCCGCTTTAGGGGCGTTTCCCAAGCATATTGCGCCGAACGCACCACACCACTGGCGCGTTCCGCCAGATCCGGCACGCCCGAGGCATAACGACTGCGCAACACCCCTCGGGCGGAGCTGCAAAACCGCTGCGCTCATCGCATTCGCCTGCGATTATCAGGTCTGCTTCACTGGATCTCCACACGAGGGTGCTGCCGTGAAGCAACAGGGACGGTCCTCTCGAAGCCCTATCCTGTGCCCGACGAGGTAGAGAGGGGCGCCGTCCCGCACAGCAGGCACGACAGAGGAGACCGGCCCCCGTAGCTCAGCGGATAGAGCAGGTGCCTTCTAAGCACTTGGCCGCAGGTTCGAGTCCTGCCGGGGGCGCCACGCCGGGCCGCCGCGCCGGGCCCGCCCGCCGCCGCGTTGCCGCACCTCAGCGGCGGCGGACCGGCCCGGCCCCCTCCCCCCTCTCTCACACCCGTGTCCCTCCCGGCTCAGCCCAGCCGCCCGCACCCCGGTAACCGCGCCGCGCGACGATCACCCGGCCGGGCGCGGCAACACCGCTGGTGCACGACGCATCGAAAGTAGTCGACCGCAACACCACCCGCCTGCACACCGTGCACTTCTTCCCGGATCCCGCACGGCCGGGCGAGTTCATGCACCCGTTCATGGGCGCCATCGAATTTGCGGACAGCAAGGACCACCCGCAGCTCCAGGTGGCGGACTGGGCTGCGGGCGCGACGCGCCAGTGGGCACAGCGGATGGCAAGTGGCGGCGGGGACCAGTTCTCGCGCGACCTGGAGCCGCTTGCCCGACCCTGGCTCATCGACGGCATATGGCCGGCTCCCATGGAGGGCTCAAGGGCATGATGGCGACGAGGAGCGCCTGCAGGATCTGGACAGACGCCCCTGAAGCCGGAGTCGAGGGCCCGCACATGAGCGGCTCGTCCCCCGAGTGCCTCGCGATCGAAGGCCTCGCCGGCTTCTCCGTCAGCCAGGTGACGACGCCCCTGCGTTTCCCTCATAGCGACGCCGACGGCGGCTCGTCCCGGAACGGACCTTGCAGCTTGCCGAGTGACCGGCGGAGGCAGGAACGACTGCGGCGGAGCCGCCGGGAGGCTTCCGGACAGCCCCGCCTGCGAGCACCGCTCAGACCGGGACGGCAGCGGTCACCGGCTCGGTCTCTGCCGCGCCACGGGCGGCAAGGTAGCGCTCGGCGTCCAGCGCCGCGGCCGCGCCGGTTCCGGCAGCGGTGATGGCCTGGCGGTAGGTGTGGTCGACGACGTCGCCGGCGGCGAACACCCCGGGCAGGCTGGTACGCGTAGACGGGGCGGCGACCCTGATGTAGCCCTCGGCATCGAGGTCGACCTGGCCGGTGAACAGCTCGGTGCGCGGGTCGTGGCCGATCGCGATGAACAGGCCCGTCACGTCCAGATCGCGGGTGGCGCCGGTGAAGGCGTCGCGCAGGACGACGCCGCTGAGCATGCCGTCCTTCTCCTTGATCTGAACGATCTCGCTGTCGAAGGCGAAGGAGATCTTGTCGTCGGCGAACGCCCGGTCCTGCATCACCTTGGAGGCGCGCAGGGTGGAGCGGCGGTGGACGACGGTGACGGAGCGGGCGAAGCGGGTGAGGAAGGTGGCTTCCTCCATGGCGGTGTCGCCGCCGCCGACCACGACGATGTCCCGGTCACGGAAGAAGAACCCGTCGCAGGTCGCGCACCAGGACACGCCCCGCCCAGAGAGTTCATCCTCCTTCGGCAGGCCGAGCTTGCGGTAGCCGGAGCCGGTCGCGATGATCACCGTCTTCGCGCGGTGCACGGTGCCCGCGGAGTCGGTGAGGAGCTTGATGTCACCGGTGAGGTCGACCTCGACGATGTCGTCGTCGATCATCTCGGCGCCGAACTTCTCGGCCTGGGCCCGCATGTTCTCCATGAGGACGGGGCCGTCGACGCCGTCAGGGAAGCCGGGGAAGTTCTCCACCTCGGTCGTCGTCGTGAGCGATCCGCCGACGAAGATGGAGCTGCCGAACAGCAGGGGCCTCAGCTGGGCGCGGGCGGTGTAGAGCGCGGCGGTGTATCCGGCAGGGCCGGAGCCGATGACGACGACCTCGCGTATCTCGCTCACGCCGTCGCCTCCGGCTTCGCCGGGGCGATCTCGGCGATCAGGCCCTCCACCAGGGTCTTGATCTCGTCGCGGATCGGGCGTACGGCCTCGACGCCCTGGCCGGCCGGGTCGTCCAGCTTCCAGTCCAGGTAGCGCTTGCCGGGGAAGACGGGGCAGGTGTCGCCGCAGCCCATGGTGATGCACACATCCGACTCGCGGACCGCGTCGACGGTAAGGATCTTCGGCGTCTCCTGGGAGATGTCGATACCGACCTCGGCCATGGCCTCGACGGCGGCCGGGTTGACCTGGTCGCCCGGGTTGGAGCCGGCGGAGCGGACCTCGACGCGGTCGCCGGCCAGGTGGGTCAGCCACGCGGCGGCCATCTGGGAGCGACCGGCGTTGTGGACACAGACGAACAGGACGGACGGCTTGTCGGCCATGGTGATCGTTCTCTCTCGTCGCATGGCGGAACCCAGCCGCCAATGACTTCAGCCCTCGCTGGTATCAGCGAGTGGTGATGTGAGAGTATCAGCGCATGCTGACTTCAGTCGATCCTGACGTGATCCGGGTGCTGGGCGATCCGCTCCGCCTGAAGATCGTGACCCTGCTCGCGCGCGAAACGCTCTGCACGACGCACCTGGTCGAGGAGACCGGAGCCAAGCAGACCAACCTGTCCAACCACATGAAGGTGCTGCGCGAGGCCGGGATCGTGGAGACCGAGCCGTGCGGTCGTTTCACCTACTACAAGCTCAAGCCCGAGGTCCTGGCCGGCCTGTCCGAGCAGTTTGCCGCGCTTGCCGAGTCTGCCCGCACCGCCGCCGAGAACAAGAGGGCCTGCCCGTGACCTCCACCGAGCCCACCACCGCCCTCACCCAGAGCGCCGACGCGGCCGGGGACGACTCGATCGTCAAGAAGCTCTCCACACTCGACCGCTACCTCGCGGTGTGGATCCTGCTCGGCATGGCCGTCGGCCTGGGCCTGGGCCGGATCGTCCCGGGCATGAACGACACGCTCGCGAAGATCGAGATCGGCGGTATCTCCCTGCCGATCGCGCTCGGCCTGCTGGTCATGATGTACCCGGTCCTGGCCAAGGTCCGCTACGACCGGCTCGACCGCGTGACCAGCGACAAGAAGCTGATGGTTTCCTCGCTGGTCATCAACTGGGTCGTCGGCCCTGCGGTGATGTTCGCCCTGGCGTGGATCTTCCTGCCGGACCTGCCCGAGTACCGCACCGGCCTGATTATCGTCGGCTTGGCCCGCTGTATCGCCATGGTCATCATCTGGAACGACCTCGCCTGCGGCGACCGCGAGGCCGCGGCCGTCCTGGTCGCCCTCAACTCGGTGTTCCAGGTGATCGCGTTCGGCCTGCTGGGCTGGCTCTACCTCGACCTGCTGCCGCGCTGGATGAACCTCGGCGACGGCCAGGGCCTGGACGTCTCCGTCTGGCACATCGCGCTAAACGTCATCATCTTCCTCGGCATCCCCCTGCTGGCCGGCTTCCTCACCCGCCGCATCGGCGAGCAGAAGCTGGGCCGCGCCGACTACGAGGCGAAGTTCCTTCCGAAGATCGGCCCGTGGGCCCTGTACGGGCTGCTGTTCACGATCGTCATCCTCTTCGCCCTCCAGGGGAAGACGATCACCTCGCAGCCGTTGGACGTCGCCCGGATCGCGCTGCCGCTGCTGGTGTACTTCGCGGTCATGTTCTTCGGCACCTTCCTGCTCGGCAAGGGCCTGGGCCTGGCGTACGACCGCACCGCAACGCTGGCGTTCACGGCGGCGGGCAACAACTTCGAGCTGGCCATCGCGGTCGCCATCGCAACCTTCGGCGTCACCTCCGGCCAGGCCCTGTCCGGCGTCGTCGGCCCGCTCATCGAAGTCCCGGTGCTCATCGGCCTGGTCTACGTCGCGCTCGCCTGGCGCAGGAAGTTCTCCGCCGATGCGGTGACGACCGCGCCGTGACCCAGCACACGGATGTGGTGGTGGTCGGCGGCGGCCAGGCAGGACTCGCCGCCGGCTACCACCTACGCCGCCAGGGCCTCGACTTCGTGATCCTGGACGCCGGCACAGCTCCGGGCGGGTCCTGGCAGCACATGTGGGACTCCCTGCACCTGTTCTCCCCAGCCGAGCACTCCTCACTGCCCGGACGGCTCATGCCCGCCCAGCCCGGCGAGACCTACCCGGACGCCAGGCACGTGGTGGACTACCTCACCGACTACGAGAAGCGCTACGACCTGCCCGTCCAGCACGGCACCCCTGTGCAGGCCGTACGCCGTGACGGCGAGAGGCTCCTGGTCGAGGCGGACTCCGGCACCTGGCGGACCCAGGCGGTCATCAGTGCAACCGGCACGTGGTCGCGGCCCTTTCTCCCCGCCGTCCCCGGCCGATCCGTCTTCGCCGGGCGGCAGCTGCACACGGTGAACTACCGCTCCCCGGCCGACTTCGCCGGGCAGCGCGTCATCGTGGTCGGCGGTGGCAACTCCGGCGCCCAGATCGCAGCCGATCTCACCTTGGACGGACGTGCCGAAGTGACCTGGGTGACCCAGCGCCCACCGCGGTTCCTTCCGGACGACATCGACGGCCGCGCCCTGTTCGATGTCGCTACCGCCCGCCGCCGCGCTCTCGACGCCGGCCGCGACGACACCGGCGGGGTGGCTTCACTCGGCGACATCGTGGCCGTGCCGCCTGTCCGCGCCGCTCGCGGCGCCGGACGCCTGCAGGCGAGGCCCATGTTCACCCAGCTCACCACCGACGGCGTCCGGTGGGCCGACGGCAGCGGGATAGGCGCTGATGTGGTCATCTGGTGCACCGGCTTCCGCCCAGCCCTTCCTCACCTCGCTCCGCTGGATTTGCGCGGGCCGCGCGGCCGCATCCCCACTGACGGCACACATGCCCTGGGCGAGCCGCGGCTGCACCTGCTCGGCTACGGCGACTGGACCGGCCCGGCCTCCGCCACCCTCATCGGCGTCGGCCGCACCGCCCGGGACGCCGTCCGGGAGGTCGTCGGCCTTTTCACGTAGGCGCCGGAGCGGCCGCCTCGCTGTCACCACCCTGTTCACCGGTTGCGTACAGCTCCCGCTTGTCAGTGACACCAGCGACAATTCCTTCCGACAGCGCTGTGGGGCAGGGGGATGCGCAAGCATGCAGACAGATGACTTCTTCCGCGGCAGGCCCGATGAGCGTGTATAAGGACCCGCTGCCGCTACAGGGCCTGACCTGGCGGCAGATGGTCACCTGGTGGCAGGCGCACCACATGCCGGACGCCGCGGAGCCAGAGGCCGCCGATGCGCTGTACAGGCGGCTGTACCGCTCACTGGATTCCCTGCCGGAGCAGACGGTTCTGCGCACGTACTGCGCCCGCTACGCCGAACCCGACGGGTTCGACCTGCCCGCCCTCATTCCGCAGGTCTACCTGCACTACGACCCCTACACCCGCAAGAGCAGCGGACGCAGCGGGGCCCTGCACCGCGAGCGCATGGACTTCCTGCTGCTCGCCCCCGACCGCTCCCGAATCGTGATCGAGGTCGACGGCGCCCATCACTACGGCATCAAGAACCCCACCGGGCCAGACGGCCGCACCACCTACACCGCCTCGCCCAAGCTGTACTCCGAGATGGTCGCCGAGGACCGCCGCCTGCGGCTGGCCGGTTATGAGATCTACCGCTTCGGCGGCTGGGAACTCACCCGGCCCGACAGCCCGCAGCTCATCTCCGACTTCTTCACCGAGCTCCTCAACCGCCACAAGAAGCCGACGCCGTAACGACGGCACGCACCGCTTCAGTAGCCGGCCGTGTCCATGGCCTCGATGTACTCGATCTGCCAGTTCTCGTACTCTCCGAGATGAGACGAGTAACCGCCCCACAGCAGGTGCGCGAGCTTGTGCAGCTCGTTCACCTGCTCATAGAAGTTGACGTTCTGCTGCACGGGCCGGGCGGGAGCCCGGCCGGCGCCGTGGCCGACCACGGCGTACCGGTAGGTCTCCCCCGTCGCATCCTCGCTGTCCAGCCAGTTCAGTTGACTCCAGGACTCCGGGTCGATGCGCTGTTCCACCTTGGGCAGGTCCAACAGGGCCAGGTACCGGTTGAGGCAGTCCGCCAGTCTCCTGATGTTGTGCGTGCGCAGACGCTTGTCCAACTGGTCGGGGCTGAGGTCCTCTTCTCCTGTGTAGCCCTCGCGCAGCGCGCACTGGGCGGCCTTGCGGATCAGCCACTTCAGCGACAGCTCGATGCTGTGCCGGTAGTTGTAGAGGATTGGGAGGGGCAGCAGGTCGTCCGGGCCATGGGCGACCCAGTGTCGGGCGGCGGTCTCAGCCACTCGCAGATAGCCGCCTGCAAGGGCGAGATCGTCCTCGCTGTCACCGCCCCAGACGGCGATCTCGGCATTCGCCCAGCGGGGCCGGGGCAGGCTCAACCGGTCTTCTGCTTCCTCCATCCCGTCAGGATGGCAACTGCCCGCCTCGTCCACTACCGCTTTTGGCAACTGTCCAGCGCCGTAACCACCCTGGGCACTTCGGCGGGCGTCCGGGTGTAGTCATGCCGCAGCCGATGCACCGATCAGGAGTCGGCCCATGGCGGCGAGCACGGACGGCTCGACACGGTAGTACACCCAGGTGCCGCGCCGCTCGGAGGTGAGCAGCCCGGCTTCCTTGAGCTTCTTCAGGTGGTGGGAGACGGTGGGCTGGGAGACGCCGACGTCTGAGATGTCGCAGACGCACGCCTCCCCGCCCTCGTGCGAGGCCACCGCAGAGAACAGCCGCAGCCTCACCGGGTCACCGAGGGCCTTGAACATCCGCGCTGCGGTCTCGGCCTCCTCAGCGGTCATCGGGCGCTCGGTCAGTGGCGGGCAGCACGGCGCCACACCCTGACCGTCGGCTTCGAGCAGCGGCAGCACCTTGGCATTCGACATGCGTCTATGTTGACACATATCGAACCAGCACGGGGAGGTCCATCACCGGCGTGAGAGATAGGCGGCCAGACGCCGGGCGATGCGCTCCGCGTCCCGGCCCACTCCGCGCAGCGAGTTCGACGACAGGCTGCGCTGCCATTCCAGCCCGACGAAGGCCAGGCCCGGCACACCGGTGGCCAGGCCCTCGCGGTGCCGGGGGTTCCCTTCGGCGTCGAGAGCGCCGTCGAGGCCGGCGAGGTAGGGCAAGTCGGGGCGGTAGCCGGTGGCGAGCACGATCGCGTCGACCTCCTCCCGCTGCCCGTCCGGCCAGACGAGCTTGGTTCCGTCGGCGCCGGTGAACATCTCTCGCCGCTCGGGCCGTCCGGCGGCCAGGGCGGCCCGATAGCGGCCGTCGTCGAGGACCGGCTGCGCCGGCGGGCGCGCAAGGAACCGGCCGAGGGGTGCGGTGTCCAGGCCGGTGCGGGCCGTCCAGAAGTGCAGGTCTCGGCCCAGGATGCGCTGGGCTGCGAACTTCACCGGGGCGCGGGTGGCGAGCGTGACGCGTGCGGTTTTGGCGAGCTCGGCGGCGATCTGCACCGCGGAGTTCCCGGCCCCGACCACGACCACCCGGCGACCGGCGAACGGGGCCGGGCTGCGGTAGTCGGCGGCGTGCAGCACCTGCCCGGTGAACTCCTCCAGACCCGGCAGCGCGGGCCGATGCGGGTGACCGAACGTCCCGGAGGCCGCCACGACGGCCCGCGCGGACAGCCGACCGCCGCCCTCCAGCTCCACTGCGAAGTCGTCGCCGGTGCGGCGGACCGCGGTGACGCGGCAGCCGGTGCGGATCTCGGCGTCCAGGCGGTCGGCGTAGGCGGTGAGGTAGGCGACGACCTCGTCGCGGTGCGGGTAGCGGTCGCGGTCGGCGCCGGGGAACGGCATCCCGGGCAGGGAGCTGTACCGGGCGGGCGAGAACAGCGTGAGGCTGTCGTAGTAGTGCGGCCAAGACCCGGCCGCACGGTCGGACGCCTCCAGCACCACCGGCCGCAGCCCGCGCCGCAGCAGCGCATGGGCGGTGGCGAGGCCGGACTGGCCGCCGCCGATCACGGCGACGTCAATGTGCTCCATCAGCGAATCCCCTGGGTTCGATGAATGTCTATGTTGACGCTCATCAATACAGGTGTCATGCTGGGCCGCGCAAGCCATCGACAGATGTCGAAACACGCAAGGAGTCGCCGTGAACGCGCCCGCCACCACCGAGTTGCCCGTCGTCGTGATCGGGGCCGGCCCCGCCGGTCTGGCCGCCGCCGCCCACCTGGTCGACCAGGGCATCGAGCCCCTGGTCCTGGAGGCCGGGCCTACTGCCGGCGCCGCGGTGCGCGAGTGGTCGCACGTGCGGCTGTTCTCCACCTGGGGTGAGGTCGTCGACCCGGCCGCCGAGAAGCTCCTGGCCCCCACCGGATGGACCCGCCCCGACCCGGCCACCTACCCCTCCGGCGGCGACTGGGCCGACCTTTACCTGCAGCCGCTCGCCGACGTACTCGGCGACCGTGTCCACACCGGCGCCACCGTCACCGGTGTCTCGCGTACCGGCCGGGACCGGATCGTGGACGCCGACCGCGAGGCCCAGCCGTTCGTCGTGCACGTCGCCCACACCGACGGCCGTGAGGAGCGCCTCTTCGCCCGCGCTGTTATCGACGCCTCCGGCACCTGGGCCACGCCGTCCCCGGCTGGTGGCAGCGGACTGCCCGCGCTCGGTGAGAAGGCCGCTGCGGACCGGATCACCTACCGCGTCCCGGACCTGAAGGACCCCGCCGTCCGTGCCCGGTACGCGGGCAAGCGCACCGCTGTGATCGGCTCGGGCGCCTCCGCGTTCACCGCTCTCGCCTACCTCGCCGACCTCGCCAAGTCCGACGACGGCTCGGGCACGAAGGGCGTGTGGATCCTGCGCCGGGGCATCTCGGGCTCCACCTTCGGCGCTGGCGAAGCCGACCAGCTCCCGGCGCGCGGCGCCCTGGGCCTGGCGGCGAAGGCCGCCGTCGACGAGGGCCACGCGGGCGCGGTCACCGGCTTCCGCACCGAGGCGATCGAGCGGGCGGACGACGGCCGCCTGGTCCTGGTCGGCGAGGACGGTCGCCGTCTGGACCCGGTCGACGAGGTGATCGTGCTGACCGGCTTCCGCCCCGACCTGTCCTTCCTGGACGAGCTGCGTCTGGGCCTCGACGAGCGCCTCCAGGCGCCCGTGGCCCTGGCTCCGCTGATCGACCCCAACCAGCACTCCTGCGGCACCGTCTACCCGCACGGTCACCGCGAGCTCTCCCACCCCGAGCAGGGCGTGTACCTGGTCGGCATGAAGTCCTATGGCCGCGCCCCGACGTTCCTGGCGATGACCGGGTATGAGCAGGTCCGCTCCGTCGCCGCCGCGATCGCCGGTGACCTCAACTCCGCCGACCGCGTGGAACTCACTCTGCCCGAGACCGGAGTCTGTGGCGGCGCCGGCCTGTTCGACGCGCCCGACGCCGCTGAGGCCGACGGCGGCGGCTGCTGCGCGCCCGCACGGCAGCTCGTCCAGCTCGGCGCCCCCGCCACGGTCGGGGCGGCGGCCGAGGAGGCCCCGGCAGGCGGCTGCTGCGGCTCGTGACCAGCCTGGGCACCCCCGCACGTGGGGCCGCGACCGGAACAGGGTCCTCGGGCAACGTACGGGGCCGGTGATCGCTGACGCCGGTGCCACGGCGCTGATGTGGCTGGTGCCGTGCGGCAGCGGCCTCGGTGTCAGCGAGGGCCTGATCCTGGTGCCCCCGGCCGACGCGCTGGACGGGCAGCGCGGACGCCGCCCCTGGTGGGTCGTACCCCCGCGCGACGACTGCCTGACCGACCCGCTGCTGCTGCGCGACGCCGTACGGGCGCGGGCAGGGAACCTGTGGGCGGTGCCCCGTGACTAACCACCCCGGTACGCCCCGCGCTTTGGCGTGCTGCCCGCTGTGCGGCATCCCGGAAGACAGGCAGGCCGAGGGGAAGCGGCACTCCTGCCAGCCCACCCCACAGCTGTTCGCGCTGCTGGACTACCACCTCGGCGGCGACCCAGCCACCGCCCCCGCCCGCCAGGCCATCGCCCGCGCCCGCCACAGACTCCACACCGCACTACAAGAAGCCGGACTCGACCCGAACGACGCCAGACCGTACGCAACCGCCGACAATGCACCCGCGACAGCCTGCGCGCTCTCGTCCACACCGCTGTAGACATCGTCGCCCGCGCCGCCGCAGAAGTAGAGGCCGCCACCGAACCTCACGATCGCCGCTAACAACCACCGGGCACCGCCATGACCACGTTGGCAAACCCCATACCAACCACAGGGACCGCCCCCTCGTCCGCTCGTTGCCCACGCCCCTGCACGTGCTATACGTTCCCCATGCCCAGCCAACGTTTTTCAGCGACACTCCGGGGTTCGCTGCACAACCGCCGGTCCGCTGAAAAACCAACCCCGCCACACCCGGCTGACAACCTCATCACCAGGGCCTTTACCCTGGGGTCCTCATCGCCCCTTCGAGAGGTAGCAGCCCGCCGCTGCCCACGGAAACGCCGCATGACGCGCACGTCCTCATCGCCCCTTCGAGAGGTAGCAGCAGAGCACAGGCGCCGGTACCGAGACGGGAGCGCGGCGCATCGTCGTCGTTTCTTGGGCAGGCAGCAGCATGACTCCGCTGCGCTCCTGGAGTCCGGTAGATGCCTGTGTGAGTAGGCAGTCGAAAGGCTGAGTTCCGGAGAAGTGCCATCAGCCAACGACGGATTCCGGTGGGGCCATGCGGACGGAATGGCACTGATCCGGGGCTGTGCGCGGGTCAGAAGGTCAGGGACCAGTAGGAGAGGGTGCCGTCGTCGGTGGGGTGGGTGTCCTCAATGAACAGCGTCCAGGTACCGTTCACGTCGACCGACGACAGATCGAGCTCGAAGTCGCCCTGGTCCGGCGGGTCCAGGTCAAAGTAGGTGCCGTCGGGAGCGAACAGTTCCATGGTGAGATCGCCGAAATAGGTGTGGCTGATGTCCACGTACACCCGCACCGAGTCGGCGGTGCCCATGCCCGAGACGTCGATCGTCGACTCGACCGCCTCGTCGAAGGTGATGTCGGCGGACGACCCGTTGGTGAATTCGCGTGCGCTATCCGCTGCCTGCCCGATGGCGTCTTGCGTCCCCGTGTTGAAATGCAGTGACCAGCCGTTGAGGGTGCCCTCATCCGCGGACAGCTGGTCCTCGATGCGCAGCGTCCAGGTGCCGTTCACCTCGGTGACCGCCGAGGCGTCCAGGGCGTACGTCTGCTGGTCCTCCACCACGATGATCGTGAAGGGTGTGCCGTCGGGGGCGTAGAGGCGGACGTCGAGGTCGCCGAAGTAGCTGTGTTCGAGGTCGATGTCGACCTCCAGCTCCGCGGCGTCGTCGCCGTCCACGCCGGACACCTCGATCGTGGACTCGATCGTTTCCCGGTCAGGGATGTCCACGGCCGTGGTGTTGCTGAACTCCGTGCCTGAGCCACCGCCCTGGTTGACCAGGATGACAGCGACCGTGCCGACGCCGATGACGAGGGCGGTCAGCGGCAGCCACAGCCGTACCGCCCGGCCCCGCCGGGAGCCCTGGTGCGGAGTACCCACAGGCGGGACGGCCGGAGGCGACGCCGGCCACGCCTGCGGCGACGTATAGGACGTCGTCGTGGACGACGCGTAGGGCGAGACAGCCGTGGGCGAGACAGCGGTAGGCGCGGGAACGGTGGGCGCGGGAGCGGTGGGCGGCTCGGGCGGCGGCGGAGTCGATGGCCGAGGTGGAGTCGACGGCGGAGGCGGAGTTGACGGCGGAGCGGGAGGCGGCGGTGTGGCGGGCTTCTCCAGAACGACCGCCGTCGGCTCGGCGTCGGGACGCGGCTGCGGGCCGGACTGCGGCAGGCCGTTGAGCAGCTCGAACGCCTCGGCAACGGTCGGCCGGTCCTCGGGCTCCTTCGCCAGCAGACGCGAGATCAGCGGTGCCAGCGGCTCTCCGCGCTCCAGCGGCGGAGGCTCCTCATAGGCGACGGCGTGCAGCGTCGCGGGCGTGGATTCGCGGTCGAACGGCGACACGCCCTCAACGACTTCCTGGAGTGTCACGCCGAGGGAGAACAGGTCGCTGGAAGGCCCTCCCTTCGCTCCCCGTACGCGCTCCGGCGCCATGTAGGGGACGGATCCGATCACGCCGCCGGTGACTGTGAGGGAAACATCCTCCTCATGGGTGGCGATCCCGAAGTCGGTCAGCAGAATGCCGCCGTTGTCAGCCAGCAGCACATTGGCTGGCTTCACGTCACGGTGAACGACGCCCGCCTCGTGCGCCGCACCGAGCGCACTCAGCAGCGCACGGGCTATGTCCGCGGTCTCACTCACCGACAGCGGACCCGACTCCCGCAACCGCGCGCTCAGCGTCTTGCCGACGACGAGCTGCATCACAATCCACGGAATCTCATCCTCGACCAGCACATCGTGAACGCTGACGATGTGCGGATGATCCCGCAGCCGCGCAGCGTTCAGCGCCTCACGCTCCGAACGCCTCAGCCGCTCCTCCCGCTCGGCGGCAGAAGCCGTCGAGGGCAGCAGCAGGCATTTGAGCGCGACATCGGTCCTCAGCCGCTGGTCACGACCCTTCCAGACCCTGCCGAAACCGCCCCGGCCCAGCTCCTCGATCAGCTCGTACCGGCCGCCGATCAGCCGCCCCCGTTCAACGGCACGATCCATGCCCGGCACTCCCACGTGATCGAACATCGAAACAGGCCAACAGAGTAGAGCACACACCCCAGCCCAGATGTCTTTCCTCACTGCCCGCGGACAGGCTGAGGTCTTGCGTCGGCACGAGTGAAAAAGGCCAACGGGGTGTTGAGGTGACGTCCCGTTGAGTCGGCTCGGCCGCGGTGTGCCAGACGCGGCGCCGGAAGCGGGATCCGGGTTCGTGGCGTCCGAGGGGGCGCTTTGCGGCCATGACCATGTCATCCTGACGGGAACTGGACCGGCTCCGGTTCCGACTGCTGATCGGGGCGCTCCTCGCCCCGGAACGGTCGTCTCCACGGTAAGGAGCACGCTCGATGGCCGCGTCGCCCAGCTCACGCCCGCACCGGGAGTGACCCCGTCATGCTCGTCGGCTGGGCGGTGCGGGCGCTG
The DNA here is from genome assembly GCF_016741785.1 of Streptomyces sp. 7-21. Lineage (GTDB taxonomy): Bacteria > Actinomycetota > Actinomycetes > Streptomycetales > Streptomycetaceae > Streptomyces. The sequence continues at coordinate 330,939 of NZ_JAERRL010000004.1, read as the reverse complement.
CGGACCCTGGTGTTCGCGGCCGTGTGCGTCGTGCTCACCGGCGCCGGCCACGTCCTCCGCTCCGGCCGTCCGGTGCCGCTGCCGGCGCTGGTGCTGGCCTTCGCCGCGACGGCCTGCGGCACCTGGTGGCTGACCCGGCGCCAGCGCGGCCCCGCCGCCGTGGTCGGCGCCGCGCTGGCCACGCAGGGCCTGCTCCACCTGGCCTTCTCCTTCGCCCAGGCGCACGCGGCGCCGCCGGTGGCGCCGGCGGCGCCGCACCCGCCGCACGGCGCCATGGCCATGGACCACCTCGCCGCGTCCGCGCAGCCGTTCGCCGACGGGCACGGCGACCCGGGGATGGCCGCGGGCCACGCGCTGGCGGCGCTCATCAGCGCGGTGTGGCTGTGGGGCGGCGACCGGGCGGTCTTCCGGCTGCTGCGCGCGGCCGCGCGCCGGGTCGTGACCCCTCTCCTGCGCCTGCCCCGCCCGCGTCCGGCGCCCGCGCCGCCCGCGCCGGCGGGGCGCGCCACGGAGTCCGCCGTCGGGCCGTACCCGCCGCTGCTGCTCGCCGCCGATCCGTCGCGGGGCCCGCCGCCGGTGCCCGCTGTCGCCTGACAGCACGGCGCCATCCCGGGGACCGCGCGGCGCGGCCCGCCCGCCGGGCCGCCGCGTGCTTCCCGACCGCCCCACCGGCACGTCCGTCAGGGGGCGCGGACCTGCCGGTCCAGCGAAGGACTCATCACCGTGGACTTCCTCTCATCACGCCGCGCTGCCCGCTGCCGGAACGACGCCGCGATCACCAGCTGGGCCCTGGCCGCCAGGACCGGCGACCGGCGGGCGGTGGAGCGCTTCGTCAGGGCCACCCGCGCGGACGTCCGCCGTTACGTCATCCATCTCACGGGCGAGCCGCAGGCGGCCGATGACCTGACGCAGGAAACGTTCCTGCGCGCCCTGCGCAGCCTGCCCCGCTTCCAGGGCAGGTCGTCCGCCCGCACCTGGCTGCTCGCCATCGCCCGGCGCACGGTCGCCGACCGCGTCCGCTACGAACGCGCCCGCCCGGCGCTCGTCTCCACCGACGAGTGGCTCGCGGTCGCGGAGGCCGCGCAGCGCCGGGACGCGCCCGGGTTCGAGGAGGGCGTCGCCCTCGGCGAGCTGCTGGACGCGCTGCCGCCGGAGCGCCGCGAGGCGTTCCTGCTCACCCAGCTGCTGGGGCTGCCGTACGCCGAGGCCGCCTCGGTCGCCGACTGCCCGGTCGGCACCGTGCGTTCGCGCGTCGCCCGGGCCCGGCAGGACCTGGCCGCGCAGCTCGGGGCGTAACGGCCCCGGCGGACCGGCGGCGGGGCTGGTGCCGTGCGGCGACGCCCGGCACCAGCCCCGTCCTCATTAGTGACCCAGGTCACATATACGCCGCGGGAACTGGCCCCTGCCAGGGGCCGACGACTGTCACGGCACGACCCCAGCGACAGGAGCACCGCAATGGCGACCGAGACGTCTGTCGGCACCCCGCCAGGAGACCCGTCCCCGACCGCACCGGAACGTCCCTCCCTGACGTCCGTGCTGCGCTCGCTGCTGCTGCGGCTGCACTTCTACGCCGGAGTGTTCGTCGCCCCGTTCCTGCTGGTGGCGGCGGTCAGCGGGCTGCTGTACGCGCTCTCCCCCCAGGCGGAGCGGATCGTGTACGACCACGAGCTGCGCGTGCCCGCCGGGGAGGAGGAGCTGCCGCTGTCGGAGCAGATCGCCGCCGCGCGCGCCGACTATCCCGAGGGAGAGATCTCGGCGATCCGCCCCTCGCCGAAGGAGGGGGAGACGACCCGCGTGCTGCTGAGCGGCGTCCCCGGGGTGACGGAGGGGCACACCCTGGCCGTCTTCGTGGACCCGTACACGGCCGAGGTGCGCGGCGCGCTGGAGCAGTACGGCACCTCCGGGGCGCTGCCGCTGCGCACCTGGATCGACGAGCTGCACCGGGACCTGCACCTGGGGCAACCCGGGCGGATGTACAGCGAGTTCGCCGCGAGCTGGCTGTGGATCATCACCGGGGCCGGGCTGGTGCTGTGGCTGGGCCGGGCCCGGGCGCGGCGGAAGGTCCGGGGAACGGCGGGGCGGCGGCGCCTGCTCGGGCTGCACGGCACGGTCGGCGTCTGGGCCGCGGTGGGGCTGTTCTTCATCTCCGCGACCGGGCTGACGTGGTCCACCTACGCCGGGTCCCGCGTCGAGGAGCTGCGGACCTCAATCGGCCAGGCCACGCCGGTCGTTGCCACGGACACCGGGCACGCCGGGCACGAGGGGCACGGTTCGGACGGCGGGCACGCCGGGCACGAGGGCCACCAGGGCCACGAGGGCCACGAGGGCCACGGCGGCGCGTCCGGCGGGGAGATGGCCGCCGAGGGCGTCGGCGTGGATGACGTACTGAGCGCCGCGCGCGCCGAAGGGCTGTCCAACCCGGTGGAGCTGGTGCCGCCGGCCGACGAGAACACCGCCTGGGTGGTGCAGCAGATCCAGCGCAGCTGGCCGGAGAAGCAGGACGCCGCCGCCATCGACCCGGCCACCGGGGAGGTGCTGGACGTGGTGCGGTTCGCGGACTACCCGCTGCTCGCCAAGCTCGCCCGGTGGGGCATCGACCTGCACATGGGCAGCCTGTTCGGCTTGCCCAACCAGATCGCTCTGGCGCTGCTGGCGGTCTCGCTGATCACGCTGATCGTCCTGGGCTACCGCATGTGGTGGCGGCGGGGCCGGGCCGGGGCGTTCGGCCGGCCGATACCGCGCGGGGCGTGGCGGCAGATGCCGCGGCCGGTGCTGCTCGGGCTGGTAGCGGGGCTGGTTCTCCTGGGCTGGTTCCTGCCGCTGTTCGGCATCCCGCTGGCCGCGTTCCTGCTGGTGGACGTCTGCCTGGGCTGGCGCGCCCGGCGGCGGGCGGCGGCGGCCGCGAACGGCGGCTGACGCGGCGGGCGGGACGCGGTCCGCGGCCGTCCGGACGACGCGGCGCGCTGCGGCGCCAGTTGCGGTGAACGAACGGGACGGGGGACATCCGGCCCCCCCGTGACCGGACGTCCCCCGTCCTTCGCCGGGCGGCGTGATCAGGCCGCCCGCAGATGCACGAGGGCGCTGACGGCACCCGGGCCCCAGAAGCTGAAGACGGCCCGGTCGCCCTCGTGACAGGCCCACCGGCTCGAGTTGTACTGACCCGTGTCGAACAGGACTTCTACCTTCGCGCAGCCGCCGTTGGCGTCGTCGTCTTCGACCCAGCCCAGGACACGCGCCCCACTCGGAAGCCGGTACTCGGTGATGGCGGCGTAGCCGCCCGGAACGTGCATCGAGTAGTTCTGGCAGGACGAGGCCATTACCTCCTCCATCGTGTGGTCGGCTCCGCGTCCGCCCGCGTCGCTGCGGGCGGACGCCTTCTCAGGCGGCGTGTACCTGGTCATGACGGCTGACCCTTCTCTTGGGGGCCGCACGCACTCGACTGTGGGGCACCGGCCTTGCGAGGATCTTCCGCAGATCATGAATCCGCAGGCAGACGTGCCCGCGGACGGGGTGGCGGAGAGTGAGGGGTGCAGGGTGACGGTCAGCTTCCGTCTGCTGGGCGGCGTGGACGCGGACCTGGACGGCCGCCCGCTCGGCGGCCTCGGCCACGCCCGCCAGCGGCTCGTACTCGCCGCGCTGCTCCTCGACGCCAACCGCGCGGTCACGGCCGAACAGCTCATCGACCGGGTCTGGGCGGACCGCCCGCCGCAGCGGGCCCGCAACACTCTCTACAGCTGCCTGTCCCGGCTCCGGCAGGCCCTGGCGCCGGCGCGCGCCGAGGTCGGCATCGAGCGCCGCCACGGCGGTTACCTGCTGGCCGTCGACCCGGAGACCGTCGATGTGCACCGCTTCCGCCGCCTGGTCGCGCGGGCGCACGCGGCCGGCGACGACGACCGCGCCACCGCGCTGCTGGAGCAGGCGCTGCGGCTGTGGCGGGGCGAGGCGTTCGGCGGCGCCGACACCCCGTGGTTCAACGCCCAGCGCGACGCGCTCGCCCAGGACCGTCTCGCGGCCCAACTCGACCTGGGCGACATCCGGTTACGGCATGGCCACCACGCCCGGATGCTGGCCGAGCTGTCCGAACGGGCCGAGCGGCACCCGCTGGACGAACGGGTCGCCGCCCAGCTGATGCTGGCGCTCCACCGCAGCGGCCGGCCCGCCGACGCTCTGCGCCACTACGAGGCCCTGCGGCGCCGCCTGGCCGAGGAACTGGGAACCGACCCCGGCGCCGCCCTGCAGACGCTGCACCAGCAGATACTCCGCGGCGATCCCGCGCTCGCGCCGCCCCCGCCGCCCGCCTCCCCCTCCCCGGCCACCGCCGCCGCACCGGCCGCGCGGCCGCCGCTGGCGCCCCGTCAGCTGCCGGCCGCGCCGCGTGCGTTCGTCGGCCGGGACAGCGAACTCGCCTGGCTCAGCGAGACCCTGGCCAGCGGCGGCGGCCAGCCGGGCGCGGTGGACATCGCCGTCCTGACCGGCGCCGGCGGCATCGGCAAGTCCTGGCTGGCGCTGCGCTGGGCACACCTCAACCTCGACCGTTTCCCCGACGGCCAGCTGTACGCCGCCCTGCGCGGCTTCGACCCAGCGGGGCAGCCGCCCACGCCCGGCGCCGTCATCCGCGGCTTCCTCGACGCCCTGGGCGTGCCACGCACCGACATCCCCCGTGACGAGGACGCGCAGGCGGGGCTGTACCGGTCGCTGCTGGCGGGGCGGCGCGTGCTGGTCGTGCTGGACAACGCCCGTGACACCGCGCAGGTGCTGCCGCTGCTGCCCGGCAGCGCCGGCTGCGCCGTGCTGGTGACCAGCCGCAGCCAGCTCGGCGGCCTGGCGGCCACGCACCGGGCACGCCACCTGGCGCTGGACACGCTCCCGGACGCCGAGGCCCGCCAGGTCCTCACCCACGAGATCGGCCCCGACCGGGTGTCGGCCGAGCCCCAGGCCGTGACGACGCTGCTGCGGCGGTGCGCCGGCCTGCCGCTGGCGCTGGGCATCGTCGCCGCCCGCGCGGCCACGCACCCGGACTTCCCGCTGGCCGCCCTGGCTGACGAACTCGACGACGCCACCACCCGGCTCGACGCCCTGAACGCCGGGGACCTCACCGCCGACCTGCGCGCGGTCTTCGAGGCGTCGCACCGCGACCTGGACGACGACGCGGCCCGGCTGTTCGCGCTGCTCGGCCTGGCGCCCGGGCCCGACATCAGCCTCCCGGCGGCCGCCTCCCTGGCCGGGCTGCCGCTCCCCGCGGCCCGGCGTCTGCTGACGTCCCTGGAGGCGGCGCACCTGGTCCGGCAGGACGAGCCGAACCGTTTCCGCATGCACGACCTGATCGGCCTCTATGCCGCCGAGCGCGCCCACGCCCTGCCCGCCGGGCACCGGGACGCGGCGCTGCACCGGCTGGCCGACTTCTACCTGCACACCGCTCACGCCGGGGCGCGGCTGCTGTACCCGAACCAGGACCTGCCCTCGCTGGGGCGCGCCCGCCCGGGCGTCACGCCGGAGCGGCCGGCCGGCCAGGCGGCGGCGCTCGCGTGGTTCACGGCGGAGCGCCCGGTGCTGCTCGGCGTCCTGGAGACGGCGATCAGCGCCGGGTTCGACGAGCACGCCTGGCGGCTGGCCGGAACGCTGGAGACGTTCTTCGACTACCAGGGCCACTGGCACGACTGGGTGGACAGCCAGCGTTCCGCGCTCCAGGCCGCCCGCCGCCTGGGCGACCTGCCGTGGCAGGCCAGCACCCACCTCAGCCTGGGCCGGGCGCTCACCACCCGCGGCGACATCGAAGACGGCGAGACGCACTTCCACTGCGCCCTGGAGATGTACGAGCGGCTGGCTGACCCGGTCAACCAGGCCCACACCCACCGGGGCCTGGGCTGGGTGTACGCGCTGCAGGACCGGAACGAGGACTCGCTGCGCCACGGGGTCCGGGCCCTCAGGCTCTACCGGCAGGCCGGCCACCGGCCGGGCATGGCGATGGCGCTCAACAACGTCGGCTGGCTGCACGCGGTCCTCGGCGAGTACGAGCAGGCACTCGACTACTGCGCCCAGGCGGTGGCACGCAACCGGGAGATCGGCAACCGGCACGCGGAGGCAGGCGCCTGGGACAGCCTCGGCTACGCCCACCACCACCTGGCCCACTACGCCGAGGCCGTGCGCTGCTATCAGCGCGCCCTCGGTCTGGTGCGGGAGTTCGGCGACCGGGACGGCGAGATACAGATCCTCCACCACCTCGGCGACACCCACCTCGCCGCGGGCGACCGCGACGCCGCGGAACGCACCTGGCGGGAGTGCCTGTCGGCCGCCGAGGAGATCGGCCACCCCGCCGCCGGGAAAGTCCGCACCAAGCTGGCCGGGCTGACAGAGACGTGACGGCCAGTCAGCTCGCTGCCGGGCTTGCCGGACGTTGCGGGGTGGCTGCGGCCCACTCGTACGGCCGGCGTTCACCGCGAACCGGCCGCCCGTCCCCGGGCTTGCCTGGCCTGGGGAGTTCCCACGTGTCCGGCCGGCCGAGACGAGGGGCGGAGACGGCATGGACGACGGAGCACGGCGCGTCCCGGACGCTGCCGAGGGCGGCATGGGCTGGTGGGGGAAGCATTTGGGAGAGCTTCAGGACGAACGGCAGTGTGGCACCCGAGGTGACCTGGCAGACAGGCAGCTGCGGCGCCGGAGACGGCGGCCAGTGCGTGGCGGTCGCGGCCACGGCGGCGACCGTGCACGTCCGCGGCTCCAAGCGCCCCGGCGGACCCGTACTCACCGTCCCGTCCGCCGGAAGGGGCGCAGTTCATCCGCCACACCGCCCGGCCCTGACCCTCAGCCCGGCGTCTGGCGCAGGGCGCCGGACAGGGCCGTCGCCACGACCTTGCGGACCTCGCCGGGCCCGGGCGGCTCGCCGTGGCGTCCGGCGAACAGCAGGTGTCCGGCGCCGATCAGGGTGAGGGCGAGGGTGTCGGTGTCGGCCCCGGGGTCGATACGGCCCCGCTCGCGTTCGGCCGCGAGGTAGGCGGCGATCATGGCGGCGGCGTCCGCCAGCAGCGGCACGCCCGTGGGCCACTCCTCGCGCAGCCGGGCGCGCAGCCCGTCCCGGGCGATGACGAGGCCGACGACCGCCAGGGCCACCGAGCCGAACAGCTCGCTCAGCGCGGCCGCCAGGTTGCCGGTGACCGTGCCGGTCCCGGCGGCGCGGCGGAGAGCGGCGGACTGGTCGCCGAGCCGGGCGACGCGGTCGCGGACGAGCCCGGCGAGGAAGTCGTCGAAGTCGGCGAAGTGCCGGTGCAGCACGCCTTTGGCGCAGCCCGCCTCGGCGGTTACCGCCCGGCTGGTCAGCGCGTTCGGGCCGTCCCTGAGCAGCACGCGCTCGGCGGCCCTGAACAGCTGCTCGCGCGCGTCGCGCAGCGCGACCCCAGTCGGCGCCATGCTCTTTGCTCCTTCTCCCGCCGCCCCCGTTGAGTAGTGGGCACGCGCCCATTATAGTGGGCGCATGCCCACTATACCGCCGCAGCCAGCCCCGGCCCCCGAGGAGCAGCCGTATAAGAACCGCGCGGTCGCCGAGTCATTCGGCGCCGAGGCCGAGCGCTACGAGCGGTCGCGCCCGCACTATCCGCAGGCCCTGGTGGAACGCATCGCCGCCGCCTGTCCCGGCCGCCGTGTCCTCGACGTCGGCTGCGGCACCGGCATCGCCGCCCGCCAGTTCCAGGCGGCGGGCTGCGAGGTGCTCGGGGTCGAGCCGGACGCGCGCATGGCGGAGCTGGCGCGGCGCGCCGGGGTCACCGTCGAGGTGGGAAAGATCGAGGACTGGGACCCGGCGGGCCGGGTGTTCGACGCGGTGGTCGCCGGGCAGGCGTGGCACTGGGTGGACCCGGTGGCGGGTGCGCGCCAGGCGGCGCGGGTGCTGCGGCCCGGCGGTCTGCTGGCCCCGTTCTGGAACGTCGGCCAGCCTCCGGCTCCCCTCGCCGACGCCTTCCAGGAGGTCTACCGCCGCGTCGTGCCCGACTCGCTGGTCGCCCGCCTGGCGGCGCCCTCGGCCACCGACGCCTACGAGCGGATCACATCGACAGTCGGCGACGGCATCCGCCAGGCCGGCGGCTTCGCCGAGCCGGAGCACTGGCGCGAGGACTGGCAGCAGACCTACAGCCGCGACGCCTGGCTCGACCAGCTGCCCACGCACGGCGTCCTCAGCCAGCTGACGCCCGGTGAGCTGGCCCAGGTGCTTGCGGGCGTCGGCGCCGTGATCGACGCGGCTGGCGGCTCGTTCACGATGGACTACACCACGGTGGCCGTCACTGCCGTCCGCGAGGCGGGGGCCGCGCCGCGCGCGTGACAGGCCGCGCGCGGCGCGGGTTACCGGCGCCGCCATGGAGCCGGCGTCCCTCCCGCCGGCGGCGCCTCAGCTGACATGACGTCACCAAACCACAGCAGACGACGCAGAGAACAACGCGGAAAAGAAGCCCCCGACCGCGAGCGGGTGGAAGCGGTGCACCCGGCTGTTCGTGGACCGGTCGCGGCGCGGGGTGCGGCGCTGGTGCGACATGGGGAGCTGCGGGAACCGGGCCACGGCGGCCGGGTTCCCGCGCGTGCCGCCGCTCCCGGCCGGGCCTGAACGCGGCGCGGCCGGGAACGGCGGCACGCGGGCGTCAGCTCAGCCGATGGTCAGGCCATGGGCGGCGAGGACCGGGGCGACCGGCTGGAAGTAGCTGGTGCCGCCGCTGGTGCAGTTGCCGCTGCTGCCGGAGAGGAGACCGAGGGCGAGGCTGCCGGAGAACAGCAGCCCTCCGCTGTCGCCCGGTTCGGCGCAGACGTTGGTCTCGATCAGGTTGGTGACGGAGCCGTCGGGGTAGCCGACGGTGACGTTGACGCCGGTCACGGTGCCGGTGTGGCAGCCGGAGGCGCCGGCGAAGGTGACGGGCTGGCCGACGTAGGGCTGGCCCACGCCGGTGATCTCGATGACCTGGCCGCCGCAGATGACCGTCGGCGGGTGCGGCAGGTCGTCGTTGGCGTAGCGGATCACGGCGTAGTCGCCGCCGGGGAAGTAGGCGGCCTCGGTCGGCCCGATCAGGGTGGTGAGGCTCGCGTCGGCGAACCAGGTGGGGAAGCCGGAGGCGCAGTGGCCCGCCGTCAGCACGAAGTGATCCGTGCTGGAACGGGCGTTGAGCCCGGCGAGACAGCGGCTGCCGTCGCTCGCGTAGACCGGCTCGCCGCCCTGGAGGAGCGGGCGGGCATCCGCCGCGCCGGCGCCCGGGGCGAGCGCCAGGACGGCCGCCGCGGTCACCAGCGCGGCGAGGACGGCGCGGACCAGGCGGCGCGGGTGCCCGGCGGGTCTGGCCGGTCTGACGGGTCTGGCAGGACGGTCATGCTGATGGGGTGTCATGTTCTCTCCCTGGCAGCGGCGTTCACGGTCACCGTCGATGACAGCACCGGCGGCTCCGGGGCGCCAGGGGCACAGCGGGCCGCGGGCAGACCGTCAGCGAGGATCGAGCCGGCCGTGCGGTTCTGGCGCCGGGCCGCCGCCGGGGCGGCGGGCGTGGCGTGCACAGAGGAGACCCGCCCGGTGCCGGGGCGGCCGGACGCGCCGCCCGGCGTCTGGATCTCTTTCAGCGCGGACGCCGGCGGGTCGTCGACTCCCTGACCACCAGGCGGTGCGGCCCGGTGAACGCCATGGCCTCGCCGTCGCCGCGCGGCGCGCGCATCCGGGCGAGCAGCATGTCGAAGGCCGCCGCGACCATCTCGGTGTGGCCCGGCGCGACGGTGGTCAGCGAGGGCACGCTGTACGCGGCCTGCCCGATGTCGTCGAAGCCGGTCACCAGCACGTCGTCCGGCACGTCCAGCCCCGCGTCGGCCAGGCCGCGCAGCACGCCCAGCGCGATCGAGTCCGTCAGGCACATGGCGCCGTCGAACGCCACGCCCGCCGCGGTGAGCGCGCGCACCGCGGCGGCCCCCGCCGCCGTGGTGAAGTCGCAGGGCACAAGCAGCTCCTCGGCCGGCTCGGCGCCGGCCTCGCGCAGCGCCGCCAGGTACCCGGCGGTGCGCAGCGTGGCGGCACCCTCCTCGCCGCCGGTCCGGCCGCCGATCGCCGCCACCCGGCGGCAGCCGCGCGCCAGGAGGTGGCGCGTGGCGTCGCGCGCGCCCTCGTAGTTGGCCATGGAGACGTGGTCGACGGCGCCGCCGCGGACGCGTTCGCCGAGCGCGACGACGGGGACGTCGGCGGGGAAGACGGCGGCGTCGGCGTCGCCGAGCCAGACGGTGCTGATGATGAGGCCGTCGTACATGCGCAGCCGGGAGCGGGCCAGGGCGCTCACCTCGCCCTCGCGCGAGGCGCCGGTCTCCTCGACGGCGACGCGGTAGCCGCGCCGCCCGGCCTCGGCGATGACCAGGGCGGCGAGTTCGGCGCAGTAGGGCTGCCCGATGCCGGGCACGGCCAGGCCGATGACGCCGGTGCTGCCCGACCGCAGGTTCCGGGCGGCGACGTTGACGCGGTAGCCCAGGCGGTCGATCGCCTCGGTGACCTTCAGGCGCGTCGCGTCGCTGACGTAGGGGTGGCCGTTGATGACGTTCGACACCGTCATCGCCGAGACCCCCGCGGCCTTCGCGACGTCGCTCATCGTCACCATGGGCCGATTATCCAGCGCTGGCCGGCGGGCTCCGCGCGCGGACCCGGCCGGAGTGCGCCAGACTTCCGGCATGACGGGCATGACGGGCACAACCGGCGGTGTGCCGGGTGACGTGACGGGCCAGGAGCTGTACCACCGCTGGATCGAGGAGGCGTGGAACGGCCATCCCGAGGCGGTCCGGGGACTGGTAACGGCGGACTTCACGGGGCACTGGCCGGGCCGCAAGGTGCACGGCGCTGACGAACTGGCCGAGCTGATCGCGAGCACGCGCCGGATGTTCACCTCGCTGCGGTTCGTGATCGAGGTGGGCCCGTTCGCGGCGAACGGCCTGGTGGCGGGCCGGTGGTCCGGGGTGGGGCGGACCGACGGCGGCGAGGCGCGGTTCTTCGGCAACGACATCCTGCGCGTCAGGGACGGCCGGTTCGCCGAGTACTGGGTCGCCTCCGGTCAGCTCGGTGGCTGAGAACGACCGGAATTCTTCGTCTCCGGACCTCAGACCGTTCGCTATCTTATAAGCACACGACACCGAATACCGGGGACGTGAGGGGAGGGGGCAGCACCGGATGACGGACCGGACCAGCCGCCTCATCGTCCCGGTCGTCGTCATCACCGGGGTCGCCGCCACCGCCGGCGGCACGTACCTCTACCAGCGGCTCCCCGACGCGCCCGCGGCCACCGCCGAGGAGCGGCCCGCCCCCGTGACCCGGCAGACCATGGCCCCGCAGGCCGAGAGCCTGGGCCTGGTGCGGATCACCTACCAGCTCCACCGCATCCCCACGCACGCCAGCAACCAGATCGCGGTCTGGATCGAGGACGCCGACGGCGCCTACGTCACGACGCTCTTCGCCACCAGCTTCACCGCCAACGGCGGCTGGGACCGCCGCCCCGAGTCGCTGCCGCTGTGGCGCCAGACCTCCGGCTGGGAGTCGGCGACCGAGGAGGAGGTCAGGGCCGCCAGCCGCCCGGCCCAGGACAGCGGCCGCCACACCCTCTACTGGGACGGCACCGACCGCAACGGCAACCCGGTGCGCCCCGGCACCTACACCTACCGCATCGAGGGCAACCTGCTGTGGGAAGACCGCGTGCTGTTCACCGGCACCATCCAGCTCGGCTCCGAGCCGGACGCCTCCCAGGCCGAGGCCGTCTACCTGCCGCGGTCGGCGCGCGAGCACCCCACCATGGTCGAGGACGTCGGCGCCAGCTTCACCCCGGGCGAGCCCCTCGACCCCGACGACGTCACCACCTACACCCGGGGCTCGTGACGTGCGCGGTATACGCGAGCGTCTGATGGGCACCGACGTGCTCCTGGTGCTGCCGCCCCGCGACGCCGCCGCCGTGCTCGGCTGGCTGCGGGAGGTGGAGCGCGTCTTCAGCCGCTTCCGGCCGGACAGCGACGTCTCGCGCGCCAACGCGGGCGGGCGCGTGCGCGTCTCCCGGCTGTTCCTGCGGGTGCTGCACCAGGCGTGCGCCTACCAGGCCCGCACCGGCGGGCTGTTCAGCCCGTTCCTGGGAGCGGAGCTGGCCCGGCTCGGCTACACGCGTGACTTCGCGTCGATCGGCACCCCGCCGGCGGCGCCGCCCGGCCGCCGCCCCGCCGGGCACCCCGCCGGGCCCCCCGCGCCCGAGGTGCGGCTGGACCACGAGGACGGCACGGTGCTGCTGCCGCCCGGCGTCGCCGTCGACCTCGGCGGCTTCGTCAAAGGCTGGGCCGTGCAGGCGGCCGCCCGCGAGCTGCGCACGCCGCGCGGCCTGATCGACGCCGGCGGCGACCTCGTCGCCTGGCGCCGCGCCGCCGACCCGCCGTGGCGCGTCGGCGTGGCCCACCCGCAGGACCCGGACGGCGGACCGGGCGCCGGCGTGCTGCCGTTACCGCCGCGCGCCGCCGTCGCCACCAGCAGCGTCGTGCGGCGCAGCTGGCGCGACACCGCCGGGCGGCGCCTGCACCACCTCCTCGACCCGCGCACCGGCGAGCCCGCCGGCTCCGACTGCCTCCAGGCCACCGTGGTCACCGGCGACCTGGCCGCCGCCGAGGTGTACGCAACGTGCCTGGTGATCCTCGGCACCGCCGAGGGCCCGGCCTGGCTGGCCCGCACGGACCCGGACGCCGGCTGGGTGACCATCGACCGCCAGGGGGTGGTGCGCCACTCCCCGGGCCTGCCGCTGGAGCGCGCCGCGTGACACGTCTGCTCGTGCTGATGGCGCTGACCGTCCTGCCGTTCACCTCGCTGCTGGCGCGGCCCGGCCTCACGGCAGGCGACTGGGCCAACCTCACCGGCCTGGCCGGCGGCCTGGTGCTGTGGTGGCAGGTCGTGCTCGGCATCCGGCAGGTCTCGGAGCGGCTGTGCCGCGACCGGCTCGCCGTCGTCACGCTGCACCGCTGGCTGGGCGGCTGCGGGGCGTTCTTCGTGCTGCTGCACCCGCTGCTGGAGATGATCGCCGCCCACCAGGAGCTGCCCTACCTGGTGGTGTGGGACTTCACCTGGGTCGAGTCGACCTACACCTCCTACGGCCGGATCGCGCTGCTGCTCTTCCTCGCGCTGTGGCTGACGAGCACGCTGCTGCGGGCGGCCGTGCGGCACCGCGTCTGGCGCTTCGTGCACTACGTCTCCTACCCGCTGGCCGGGCTGGTGTTCCTGCACGCCTGGGGCATCGGCTCGTTCCTGCTGGACACCCCGTGGCTGCGGGCGCTGTGGCTGGGGCTGGCCGGCGGCCTGGCCGCCGTCGTGGCCTGGCGGCTGGCGGTGCCGGTGTGGTCACGGCGGTACCGGCTGACCGGGAAGGCCGAGCTGTCGCCGACGGTGACCCGGTACACCCTCCAGCCCCTCGGCCGGCCGCTGCGCCCGGCGCCGGGCCAGTTCTGCTATCTGCGCCTTGGCCCGCTGTCGCGCGGGCACCCGTTCAGCGTCGTGGCGAGCGGCGACGACGGCACCCTGACCTTCGCGGTCAAGCGGGCGGGGCGGTTCACCGAACGGCTGCGGACGCTTGCGCCGGGCGCCGTGCTGCGGCTCGACGGCCCGTACGGCACGTTCACCCGCCAGGCCAGGGACCCCGGCCGGCCCGCCGTGCTGGTCGCGGGCGGCATCGGCGTCACCCCGTTCGTCGACCTGGTGCGGCGGCACGCGGGGCCGCACATGTCGCTCACGCACATCGTCTCCTCGCCCGCGGAGGCCGTCTTCCGCGACGAGCTGCGCGCCCGCCTCGGCAGCCGCTACACCGACCGGCTGCCCCTCGACCGCGGCGCCCGCTACTTCGTCTGCGGCAGCCCCGGCTTCGTGCGGTCCACCGTGCGCGGCCTGCAGGACCGGGGAGTCGCCCGCGACCAGGTCTTCACCGAGCACTTCGACTGCTGACGGGAGCGTTCCCGCCGGTTACGGCCGGTCCCGGCGGGTCGTCCGCTTGCCTGCCGGAAGTGGGCGCGCCCCGGCGACTCCGCCTAGCGTGAGAAGAAGCCCTGCACGGCCGGGGCTCTCGCCGAGGGAGTGAGCGTTGACGTCACCGGACATCGACTACCCCGCGCTGTTCGCCGCCGCGCCCAACGCCTATCTCGTGCTGGACGCCGACCTGCGCATCCTCGCGGTCAACGACGCGCACCTGCGGGCGACGAAACAGCGGCGCGAGGACGTCGTGGGCCGGTTCCTCACCGACGTCTTCCCCGACAACCCGTCCGCGCCCGACGGGGGTGCGGGCGCCATCGACGAGGCGGTCCGCCGGGTCTTCGCGACCGGCCAGCCCGACACGCTGGCCGTGCAGCGCTACGACATCCCCTCCCCGGGCCGGCCGGCCGTCTTCGAGGAGCGCTGGTGGTCCGTGGAGCTGGCGCCCGTGACCTCCCCCGACGGCGCGCTGACCTGCGTGCTGCTGCGGCTGGAGGAGCTGACCAGGCTGGTGAGGTACCTGCGGCAGCGGCAGGACACCGGCGAGCCCGGCATGGACGACCGCGGGCCGGAAGCGGAGCTGTTCGCCCGCGCCGAGGAGCTCCAGCGGCTCAACGCGGAGCTGAAGCGCGACAACCTCCGCGAGCGGCAGATCGCCCTGCGGTTGCAGGAGTCGATGCTGCACTCCCCTGATCTGGCGCACCACCCGGAGATCGCGGTGCGCTACCTGCCCGCCACCGGTGTGCTGAACGTGTGCGGCGACTGGTACGACGTCACCGACGTGGGCCCCGGCCGGTTCGCGGCGGCCGTCGGCGACGTGGTCGGGCACGGCCTGGGAGCCGCCGCCGTCATGGGCATGCTGCGCAGCGCGCTCAGCGCCGTGATGCGGGCCGAGGTGGGCCCCGGCCGCGCGCTCGGCATCCTCGGCATGTACGCCGCGTCGGTGGAGGGCGGCCTCGCGTCCACCGTCGTGAAGGTCGTGGTCGACACCGAGACGCACGAGCTGCGCTACAGCAGCGCCGGGCACCTGCCGCCGGTCCTGCTCCACCCCGACGGGTCGTTCGGCATGCTCGACAAGGCGACCGACCCGCCGCTGGCCACCCGGCCGGAGCAGCGGCCGCGCATCGAGGCACGCATGGTGTACCACCCGGGCGACACGCTGGTGATGTACACCGACGGGCTGGTCGAGCGCCGGGGCGAGGACATCACCACCGGCATCGACCGCCTGACGTCCGTCCTCACCGAGCACAGGCGGCACGACCCCGAGCACCTGGCCGACGAGCTGCTGACGCGGCTGGGCGTCGCCAACGGCGCCCCGGACGACGTGGCGCTGCTGGTCATGCGCCTGTAGCCGTCACGCCGCGCCGGGCGTGCGGCGCAGCAGCGGAGTGACGAAGCCGCGCGTGCCGCGGCCGCCGTCAGTACACCGGGGTCACGTCCAGCAGGCTGATGTCCTCGTTGGCGCAGCCGGTGAGGCCCTCCAGCGGCAGGAACAGCGCGTCCCGCTCCTCCGGCGGGTACACGCGCAGCCCGCGCGCGGCCTGGGGCGAGCAGTCGCTCTCGGAGTAGTTCTCCGCGCGGCCGACCCGGAGGTCCGCGCCCGCCGTCTCGCCGGGGGCCAGCTCCACGCGCACGGACTCGCGGTCGGCGACGCGCTCGGCCGGGCTGCCGATCTGCTCGCCGTCGTCGCCGCCGACCAGCGAGACGCCGGGGTACCCGACCAGCGCGCACGTCTCGCCGGAGACGTTGGTCAGGTCCAGCGTGACGAAGATCGACCCGGCGCCCGCGTTGGGCCCGGAGGTCCCCAGTTCCAGCTGCTCGCTCTGGCAGAGCGGGGCGCCGGTGCCCGTCCCGGACGCACCGGAGGGCGCCGGGGCGGCCGCGCCGTCCGGGTCCCGAGCCTCGTACGGCTCCGCGTCCGGCTCCTCCTCCCCGGCGCCGTCGCCGCCCACGGACGACGGGGAACCGTCCTCGGTCTGGTCCGGCCCGGCGGCCGACGAGCCGGATCCGGCCCCGGCCTCGGTCCCGGACCCGGCCCCGGACGCCAGGGTGTCGGCGGCGGATGCGTCGTCTCCGTCCTGGCCGCCGAGGGCCACCAGGCCGGCGCCGCCGCCGGCGCAGAGCACGACGGCCACGGCCACGCCCGTCACGCGGCGGCGGCGCCGTGCCGCGGCGCGGCGGCGAAGCTCGGTGTAGGTGCCGGGCGGCGGGTCGAGCGGCTCCGCCGGGGCACCGAAGACGGCGGTGAACTCGCCGCGCTCCGGTTCGTCCCCGTGCCCGCCGTGCGGCTCATGCGGTGATGCCGGTGTATTCATATCGTCCTCCCAAGGCGTTCCTCAGCCGCTCCCGGGCCAGGTGAAGGTCACTCTTCACCGTGCCGGGGCGGCGGTGCAGCACGGACGCGATCTCGCTGACGGGCAGGCCGGCGTAGTAGTACAGCAGCACCGGGACGCGCAGCCGGCTGGGCAGCGACTCCACCAGGCTGCGCACGGCCAGCCCCTGGTCGGCGGCGGGCGCGTGCGCGGGCCCGCTGGCCTTCAGGTGGCGCATGGCGTTCCGTTCCCGGTCGCGCAGGCGCCAGTAGTCCTTCACGAGGTTGGCCGCGACGCCGAACAGGTAGGCCTCGGGCCGGTCGACGCTCCGCCACCGCGACCACAGCCGGGTGAAGGCCTCGGCGGCGATGTCGTGCGCGGCGGCGTCGCTGTCCACGAGGCCGCGGCACCAGCCGGCCAGCCGCGGATACACCTCCTCGAAGACCTCGCGGGCTTCCTGCTCAGCGGGGTCCACCGTCTCTCACCGCCTTCCCGTTCCCGGCTGGCTGCTCGTCTGGCTTCTTCGTCTGGGTTCCTCGTCTTCTCCGTCTTCCTCGTCTGCCCGGATCACGGCGCCGTCACCTCGCGCCAGCCGCCCAGCGGCGCCTCGCCGACGTTCAGCGCCTGGAGCCGTGCCAGCACCTGGGGGTCCTGGGCCTCAAGCCAGTCACACAGCTGCCGGAACGACACCAGGCGTACGTCCGGCTTCGTGGCCATCTCGGTGAGCGCGTCCTCGACCGCATCCATGTAGATGCCGCCGTTCCACTGCTCGAAATGGTTGCCCAGAAAAAGGGGCGCGCGGTTGGTGGTGTAGGCGCGCTCGAAGCCCGCGAGGAGCGCGCCGCGCGCCTGATCGCGCCAGGCGGGGTACTGGGACGGGTCGCCCTCGGTCGAGCCGTCCGACTGATTGGCCAGGATGTTGTAGTCCATGGCCAGCACCTCGAAGTCGTGGCCGGGGAACGGCACGGCCGGCAGCGGGAAGTCCCAGATGCCGCTGGTCTGGGCAGGCCACCGCTGGAGGCCGCCCGGCGAACTGGCGTCGTACCGCCAGCCGAGGCTGGCGGCGGTCGGCAGCAGGTTCTCCTGGCCGAGCAGGCACGGCGTGCGCCCGCCCACCAGTTCGCGGCGGTAGTCGAACGGCAGCGGCTCGACGTCGGTGAAGCCGGTGTAGGTGCGCCAGTGGGTGACGAAGTCGATGGCCTGCTCGATCTCGTCCTCCCACTCCTGCGGCGTCCAGTTCGCCACCGAGCCCTCACCGGCGCAGAAGTGGCCGTTGAAGTGCGTGCCGATCTCGTGGCCCTCCAGCCACGCGCCGCGCAGGTGGACCAGAGTGTCCCGGATGTGCGCGTCGGTGAGGTAGCCGATGTCGGAGGCGCCACGGGGGTTACGGGGCGGCCGGTAGCGGTTCTTCTGGGACTCGGGCAGCAGGTAGAGGCCCGAGAGGAAGAACGTCATCGAGCCGCCGGTCTCGCGCGCTACGCGCCGGAACCGCTCGAACAGGCCGTCGTCGAGCGAGCCGGCGCCGTCCCAGGAGGCGACGACGAACTGCGGCGGCGTCTCGCCGCGTTCGAGGCGGCGGACCTCCGGCTGGTTCGGCTGCGGGCCGGTGTCGGCCGTGGAACCGTCGCCTATGAGGCGGGGGTTGTCTACGCTGGGCTCCCCGCCGCTCTCGCCGCTCTCGCCGGCCCCGCCCGCGTTCCCGCCGGAGCCGCCGGACCGGTCGGCAGCCGCCGCGTTGCCGGTGCGGGAGAAGTGCTCGGCGAGGGCGTAGCAGCCCCCGCCGAGCAATCCGACCGCGCCAAGCCCCAGGACGGTCCTGCGTGTGGAGTGGTGCCGTGCGCTCACGCCAGTCTGCCCCTCTATGTCGGTGCGGTCGGACACACGTGTGACCGCGAGGCCCGGGGGGCGGGTTGTTACGTTCGTGCAACGACACCGGCGGTGTGCGGCCGGTCACGGCCGGGCGCCGTCACAGCAGGCGGGCGGCGGGCCTGGCCATGCCGCGTGCGGTCCTGGCGCGGACGAACTCGCCCAGCGCCGTCATGTGCCACTCACCGGAGTGCTGGCGGACCAGCTTGCACATCACCAGGCCGGTGCGCGGCTCGGAGTCGGTGAGGCTGAAGCGCACGAGCTCCCTGTTCTTGGCGGTGCCGTCCAGCAGGCGGCAGTAGGCCTTGGCCACGGAGGTGAACTTCTGGCCGGAGAAGGAGTTCACGACGAAGACGAGACCGGTCACTTCCTCGGGGAGGCGGTCGAGCCGGACCGTGATGACCTCGTCGTCGCCCGCGCCGTGGCCGGTGAGGTTGTCGCCGGAGTGGGATATGGCGCCGCCGAAGAGGCTGGTCCGCAGGAACCAGCAGGTGCCGAGTTTCTTGCGCTGGGCGTCGAAGGCGATGACGGAGGCGTCCAGGTCGATCGACCTGCCGCGCCGGGCGGGCTCCCAGCCCAGGCCCATCCGCACCCGGGTCAGCGGCGGGCGGCCGGACTTGACCAGGGAGACGGACTGGTTCTTGGTGAGCGTGACCCGGCCCTTGTCGAGGGTGACGATGCCGGGCGCCGGCGCGGCCTCCTGCGGGGCAGGCTCTGGCGGCTGCGCCGCGGGCGCCTCACTCGGGGGCGGCGGCGTGTCCGGCTGGGCCGCGGCAGCCGATGGCTGCGGCGCGGACTCCGGCGGCTGCGGCGCCGGCGCCTCGCCCGGGGACGGCGGCGTGTCCGGCTGGGCCGCGGCAGCCGATGGCTGCGGCGCGGACTCCGGCGGGGCGGGGGTGTCGATGGAGACCCCGAAGTCCGTGGCGATGCCGGCGAGTCCGTCCGCGTACCCCTGCCCGACGGCACGGATCTTCCAGGCGCCGCCGCGCCGGTAGACCTCGGCGAGAACCAGCGCCGTTTCCGACGTCAGCGGCGGCGGCGTGAAGGTCGCCAGCACGGCGCCGGTGCCGGCGTCCCGGACGGTCGCCGTCGGCTCGGCCCCGGCGAACGGCCGGCCGCCGTCGAGGCTCGCCGTGACGACGACCTTGTCGATCTCCGGCGGCACGGCGTCGGTGTCCACGGTGATGCCGTCCGGCACGCCGGGCGCGGCGGCGCGGTGCGTCACACCGGGCCCCTGCGGCTGGTTGTAGAAGACGAAGTCCGCGTCGGAGCGGACCTTGCCGTCCGGCGTGACCAGCAGTCCCGAGACGTCGATAGCCATGGGCGCGGTGACCTCCACGGTCACCTGGGCCGCGGTCAGGGGCGCGTTCGAGCCAGCCGTCATCCTCATCATGCCCACCACGGTACGCAGGCAGGCGGCGCCCGCGTGCGCCGCGGCGGGGCGCCAGCGGCCGCACCTCCGCCAACCATGAAAGTGACATGAAAACTGACGGTGCGTAAATGTCGCGGACATCAGGGGGGACCCGGTGCCGACCCCGGGGACCGTGGGACGCAACGCGGCGCTCCGGCCAGGGGAACACGCACACCGGGGTGGCGCGGAGAGGGGGATCATGCGCCAGGTCAATCCGGACGACCTTGAGCGCCTCGCGGACCTGCTCGACGCCAAGGACGGGGGATCGGGGACGGCCTGGGAGATCCAGCAGCTGTTCAACCGGGCCAGCGAGCTGGGGGCCCGAGCCGAGCTCAGCCCACTGGAACCGGTGCAGACATGGGCCACCGAGACCGCTTCCGGCCTGCGCCGCCGCGCCGGAATCGCGCGGAGCGACGAGGAGTGGTACCTGGAGGCCTACGGCTTCGTGGGTGACCTGAAGGGCGCCGTCAGCGCCATGGTCTCCGCGTTAGGCAGCTGGAAGATCACCAAGCTGCTGGCCGGCCAGAGCCTGCTCACCGGCGGCCTCGTCGCCCCGGTCGGCCGGTTTCAGGCCAGCCTGGCCGCGCTCGGTGCGGGCGGCAGCGTTCTGCCCGGACTGGCGGGCCGCGAGGCCCAGCAGCTCGTCACCAGCGTCAACCAGATCGCCTCCCGGCTGGGCTGGTCATCCAGCCTGGGCGGCAGGGTGGCGACGATACTCGGCGGCACTCCCGCGGCGCTCACCCAGAGCCTCTTCCAGGCCGGCCGCTACGCCGGCTTCCTGCGCTACACCGGGTTCATCGGCGGCCTCATCAGCACCGGCACCGGCATCGCCGACCTGATCTCGCAGGGAAATCCCGTCACCGCCTTCCAGAACGACCCCTCCGGCTACTCCGTCGACGTCGCCGGGACGGTGTCCGCCGCCACCATGACGCTCGCCCTCGCCTTTCCCGGGCCCGGCACCGCCGTCGCGGCCATCATCGCGGCCGGGTTCTGGGTGGGCACCCTCGTCTGGGACAACTGGGACGACATCAAGGAGTGGGGCAGCCAGGCCATCGACTGGACCACCGACGCCTGGAACGCCTCCACCGACTGGGTCAGCGACCGGGCCAGCGATGTCGTGGACGCCGGCCGGAGCATCGTCGACGGCGCCGGGGACGTGCTGGGCAGCCTTTTCTGAACAATCCGGCGTTCCGGCGGCACCGCCCCGCGCGGCGGCCGGCGCCTCAGACGAACGACCGGTGCCCCCCGGAGCGGCCCAGCGGGGACTCCCAGCTGTGGAGGAGCAGCAGCAGCGCGGCGGTCACCCGGCGGTCCCAGCCGCCGGCGACCACCTGAAGGTCCTCGCGGCCGCCGCGGAAGTCGAGCACCACGCGGCCGCTTCGTCCTGCCCCCTTCTCCGCCGGTTCCCGGAACCGGAGGCGGCGCGGCGGCTCGGCGCCCGCGTACTCGCCCATGGTGAAGGCGGTGAGCAGCAGCTGGAACGGCCGGGACGGCAGCCACAGGAACCACGACCGCAGCAGCCCCTTGCGGGCGGTGGCAGGAGCGGCGCCCCGATCCAGCTGCCGCACGCTCCAGCGGGCCCGCCGCAGCCGCCATAACGAGCCGGGCTCGCGGCGGATCACGCCCAGCGTCTCCCCCGGCGCGCCCCGCACCTCGTATTCAGCGCCATCCCGGCGGGAAGCCGCGAGCGTGACGACGTGCGCCAGCGCCTCCCGGCCCTCCGGGTCGCGCCACAGGGTGAACGCCCGCGCGCCGCGCGCACGTGCGGCCCGCTCCTCCTCGGCCGTGCCGCCCGGCTGGACGGGCCGCCGCTCCGGCCAGCCGACGCGCTCGTCCGGCGCCGGCAGCACCGGGCCGCGGCCCGGTCGCTGAGCGGACGCACCCACCACCCGGAACAGCGTGTCGCGGGCGCGCTCCGGGTCGGGCTGCGCCCACAGCCATGTCGTCACGGGCAACGAGCGTAGACGCGCCGGAGGCTCGCTGCCCCCTTTCTGACGGAAACCCGGCGCCCCGCTCCCGCCGCCGCCCGGCTGCGGTCACGCGTCGTCCGGGGCGCCAGCGGATCAGGAAGCGCGGTCAGGGGCGTCGTCTCTGGCGGGCCTGCGGCCCGTCCTTGCGTCCGTGCCGGTCCGCCAACGAACCGCCACCGCACCGGCATCGGCGTGGCGGGCTAGTCTTCGTGACCATGACGGGAACAGTGGGGGCGCGCGTGCGTGAGTGGCACGACGCCGAGGGATGGGGTGTGCTGGATTCGGCGGAGACGCCCGGCGGCTGCTGGGCACACTATTCGGACATCGCACCGGCTTCCGGGAATGACGGTTTCCGTTCGCTGACCCCGGGCCAGCCGGTCATCCTCGAATGGGAGGCCGGGGCACAGGACGGCTACGCCTACCGGGCGCGCAGGGTCGTTCCGGGGTCGTCCCCACCTGCCACAGGCAGCGCCTAACTAGCGCGAAAGCCAACAAATTACACCGCTTTCCGGGCGTGTCGGGAGGGTGACGCTCGGCTCAAACGACGCCGAAGCGATCGGCCTCCGCTACTGCAACGACTGCGAGGAATCGGTCACCGTATGTGTGGTGCCTCGCTGGGAGTCCCGATCCGGTGACTGACAGCGCGGGCCCGCGTCGCTGCGGCCCCCTCGTTGCGTCCTGGCGAGCACGACGGGTGCCGGCCTTCAGCGTGCCATCCGCCGACGAGAGTGAGCGTTCGTGACAGAGCAGTGCCCCAGCCGTGCCCCCGCGTCACGCAACCGCTCGTAACTCCGAAGGCCACGTCCGTCCCACGATTCCAAGTGCTGACCGTATTGATGGAGTCCTTAACCATGATCTTGCCCTCGGACAGTATGCAGTCAGACGGTTACTTCCTCACCGAGTCGCATCGCCGCCTGCGCCAGGAGGTCAGGGAGTTCGCCGAGACGCAGGTCCGTCCCCGAGTGCCCGAGATGGAGGCCTCCCGCACGGTCCAGCACGAACTGTCCCGCCTCATAGCCCGCCAGGGCTGGATCGGCGTCACGATAGGCCGCGAGTACGGCGGCATGGGCATGGGGCACCTGGCGAAGACCATCATCATCGAGGAACTCGCCCGCGTCTGCGGCGCCATGGGCGCCATGGTGCAGGCCTCGCAGCTCGGGGTCGCCAAGATCATCCACTTCGGCAACGAGCAGCAGAAGAAGACCTGGCTGCCGGCCATCGCCGCCGGTGACTGCCTGCCCACCATCGCGACGACCGAGAAGCACTCCGGCAGCCACGTGCTGGGGATGGCCGCGAGCGCCGTGCGCGACGGCGACGACTACATCCTCAACGGCAGCAAGGTGTTCGTCGGCAACAGCCACGTCGGCGACCTGCACGGCGTCGTCGTGCGCACCGGGCCGGGCTCCAAGGGCCTGTCGGCGTTCCTGGTGGAGGCGGACCGGCCCGGCTGCCGGCTGGCCGCCCACCGGCCCGCCATGGGCCTGCACGGCTTCAGCTTCGGCGAGATCATCTTCGACAACTGCCGGGTCCCGGCGGACAACCTGCTCGGCGAGGAGGGTGACGGCCTGGCCGTGGCCTACTCCTCCAGCGTGCTGTACGGCAGGCCGAATCTCACGGGCGTCTCGCTGGGCATCCACCAGGCGGTGGTGGAGGAGACCGCCGCCTTCGCCGCCCGGCAGATCCGGTACGGCAAGCCGCTGGCGGAACTCGACTCCGTCAAGCAGAAGCTGGGGCAGATGCAGTCGCGGCTGATGACGGCCCGCCTCGCGGCCTATCACGCGGTGCACCTG
The DNA here is from genome assembly GCF_016741785.1 of Streptomyces sp. 7-21. Taxonomy (GTDB): domain Bacteria; phylum Actinomycetota; class Actinomycetes; order Streptomycetales; family Streptomycetaceae; genus Streptomyces. The sequence goes on along the minus strand of NZ_JAERRL010000004.1, from coordinate 307,621 downwards.
CTCGACCGGGGCCTGCCGTGCGACGCCGAGCTGCAGAACGCCAAGCTCATCAACGTCGAGTACGCCATGGACTCGGCGCGCACCGCCATGGAGATCCACGGCGCCTGCGCCCTGTTCCCCGACCGGCCGGTCGAGCGCTACCTGCGCGACGCCTTCCACATCTTCGCGCCCGCCGGCACCTCCGACGTGCAGCGGCTGCGCCTGGCCGAGGTGGCACTGGGCACCTCGCGCGGCGAGTGGTCGGAGCGGCTGGCGGACGTCACCAGCGGCGGCACGCAGCGCGAGCCCGTCGCCGTGCGGTAACCGCGGCCGGCCGCCAGAGGGCACGCAGACGCCGGGCGCCCGCAGCGGGGCGCCCGGCGTCCGGCGTTCAGCGGGAGCCGGTCACGCCGACGCCGCTGCGGAGCATGTTCATCATCCGCTCGGCCCGGTCCTTGATGAAATCCAGGCCCTCGCGGCCCCACGGGATCGGCTCGGTGTCCACGACGCAGACCGTGCCCAGCGCCTCGCCCGTCTGGTCGTCGATCAGCGGCGCGCCCATGTAGGTGCGGATGCCGATGTGGTCGACGACCTCGTTGCCCGCGAAGCGCGGGTAGGCGCACACGTCGGGCAGGACGAGGGCCTTGCCGCGGTCCACGACGTGCGGGCAGTAGCCCTGATCCAGCGTCATGGTGCGCCCCACGTCCTGTCCGCCGCCGCTGGCGGAGCCGTCGGGCGTGTACAGGCCGGCGAAGAACTGCTGGTTCTGGCCGATGAAGTTGACCATCGCGTAGGGCGCGCTCGGCAGGCCGTTGAGGTCGGCGGCGTCGCGGGCGAGTTCGGCTGCGAACTGGTCGAACTCCGGAACGGGCCTGTCGGCCAGGCCCAGTTCGCGCAGCCGCGCCTCCCGCACCGGCCCCCGGGCATCGGCGGGAGTCAGCAGGTGGCGCCCGGTGTCGGTATCGAACGTCGGCATGGGATGGGCTCCGGATTCTCTCTAGGTGAGGGGGAAGTGCGGGGTCGGGGGGCGGCCTGGCTCGTCACCGGGCTACTGGTGGGAGCGCGCCGCCAGGGACATGGCTCTGGCGTGCTCGACGAGGGAGATCAGCACGCGGCGGCACGATGAGGTACTGCGGGCATCGCACAGCATCACCGGCACCTCCGGCTTGACCTCCAGGGCGTCACGCACCTCCTCGGTCGTGTACCGGAAGGCGCCGTCGAACTCGTTGACGGCGACGACGAACGGGATGCGGCGCAGCTCGAAGTACTCGATGGCGGCGAAGCTGTCCAGCAGGCGGCGGGTGTCGGCGAGCACGACCGCGCCGACCGCGCCGAGGGACAGGTCCTCCCACATGAACCAGAACCGCTGCTGCCCCGGCGTGCCGAACAGCAGCAGCATCAGGTTCTGTGTGGGGAAGGTGATGCGGCCGAAGTCCATCGACACGGTCGTCGTCGTCTTCTGGCCGACCCCTGCCAGGTTGTCCACGCCCACGCTGGCGGCGGTGAGCGTCTCCTCCGTCGTGAGCGGCTTGATCTCGCTCACCGCCCCGACCATGGTCGTCTTGCCCACGCCGAAGCCACCGGCGATCACGATCTTCAGCGGAATCAGGTTCACGTCGCGTGACGCGGATGCCTCAGAGCTGTCGAAGGCCAGCAAGCAATGCCTCCAGGAGTAGTGGGTCGGTGGGGTCGGCGTCCGTGGCGGGCATCGGTACCACCAGGGAACGGGCGTCGATGAGATCCGAGAGCAGCACCTTGGTGACCTGCACCGGGAGCTTGAGGACTCCGGCGATCTCGGCGACCGACCGCGGGCCGTGACGACACAGTTCGAGGGCTTCGCCGTGCTCGGGGCTGAGCCGGACCCCACTCCGGGAGCGCCCGGCCTTGACTAATGTCGCCAGGGTCAGGTCGCGGGTCGGACGGGTGCGCCCCTGCGTCAGGGCGTAGGGGCGCACGTCCGGCGCGTCCGCGTCGATCCAGGGATCGTCGAACGACGTCATGTCAGACAACCGCGTTGGTCGGCGCCATGTTCACCCTCTCTGGCGTGGCCAGGTAGCTGGCCACGCTCTTGACGAGCTGGGCCATCTCGTAGCCGACGAGGCTCAGGTCGGCCTCGTGCGTGGTGAGCACCGCGAGCACGGCGCCCGGGCCGGCCTTCGAGACGAACAGCAGCGCGTCCTCGTGCTCGACCACCACCTGCCGCACCTTGCCGCTGCCGTGGTCGACGAACTCGCCGACGCCGCGCCCGAGTGAGCACAGACCGGTGGCTATGGCGGAGAGGCGGTCGGCCTGGTCGTTGTCCAGGCCGTACACGTGCTTCTTCACGCCGTCGCTCGACGCCACCACGGCGCTGCGGGCGTGGACGACCTTCTGGACAAAGCTGGCCAGGAGCCAGTCGAGATCTGCTGGCCGGCCCGCGGGCACGTCGCTCATCATGATCGAAGTCCTCCTTGAGGGTGGTGCTGGTCAGTCAGCTCGGGGGCCGTCGTCGGCGCGGGCGAAGCCTTCGGAGAACCGGGCCATCAGGCCGAAGTCCGGGCCGGCGTCGGGTTCGTCGCGCGCGGCGGCGTTCTCGTAGAACTCGGGGGAGAGATACGACCCGCTGCGCTTGGGCAGCGGCGGTCTCCCCGACTGATCGGCCGGGGGCTCCGGCGCCGTCGCCCGGGTGCGCACCGGAAGCTCCGGGCGCTGGGCGTCGCCCTCGGGCCGCTGGGCCCGGGGCTGGCCGGCGCTGCTGCCTGGCTCCTGGCCGCCCGGGTGCGCGGCGCGCGCCCCGGGGGCCTCGGTGTGGCCGGCGTGGCCGGTGTGTCCCCCGTTCTCCCTTCCTGGTCCAGGCTCCACCCCCTGCCCCGGCTGGGCCGGGGCCATCGGGTACCCGCCTGTGGGGTAGCCCCCGGTGTCCGGGGCGGCGCCCATGCCGGTGCCCCGGCCCGCGGCCCCGCTCGCGGCCGGGTCACCCGTGCCGTGGCGGGCGGCACCGGAGACGCCGAAGCTCTCGTCCAGACCCGGGAACTGCGCCGTCGCGGTGGCGGCGGCGTGCTCCCGCGGCGCGGCGGCCGGAGCAGCAGCGGGGTAGCCGCCGGTGGCGGGCCCGGCGTCGGGGGCGTGAGTCCGCGGCAGCTGTGCGGTCCGGGCCGCCTGCGCGGGCTGCGCCGCCGCCTGGGGCGCGGCCTGCGCTGACTGCGCTGCCTGCGCGCCCACGGCGGCCAGGCCGCGGTCGCCGCCGTTCTGCGCGGCGGCGGTGGCGGGCACCGCCGGGATCTGCTCGGTCGGGTCGCTCAGCAGGGCGTTGGGAAGGATCACCACCGCCTGGTTGCCGCCGTAGACGTTGCTCTGGAGGCGGACGGTGATGCCGTGGCGCCGGGCGAGCTGCGCGACCACGAACAGGCCGATGCGGCCGTCCTTCAGCTGCTCGCCGATGTCGAACTCTTCCGGCGCCGACAGCAGGTTGTTCATGCGCGTCCGCAGGTCGGCGGGCATGACCAGGCCGCGGTCGTCGATCTCGATGGCCAGGCCGGCCGCGACCCGCTCCGCGCGCAGGTGCACGGTGGTCGTGGGCGGCGAGAACGTCGCGGCGTTCTCGACCAGTTCGGCGATGAGGTGGATGACGTCGGCGGTGGCGTGGCCGTGGAGGATGCCCTCGACCGGCTGGTGCACCTTGACACGGGAGTACTGCTCGACCTCGGCGACCGCCTGCCGCAGCACCGTGTAGACGCTGACGGGCTTGCTGATGCGGCGCGGCACGGCGCCGCCGAGCACGCCGAGACTCTCGACCTGGCGGCGGACGCGGGTGACGAGGTGGTCGAGGCTGAACAGGCCCTCGAGCAGCTCCGGGTCCTCGACCTCGCGCTCCAGACCGTCGAGCTGGGTGAGCGCCCGGGTGACGAGGGACTGGAGGCGCCGCGCGATGTTGACGAACACCACGATCTGCTGCCGCGCCGACGCCTCGATGACGGCCGACTCGGCGGCCGTCAGGAAGGCCCGCAGCGCGCGGTCGATCTCCTCCAGGTCCCGGGCGTCCACGGCCGCCCGGTCGCGGGGTTCGGGGCGTTCGCCCCGGCGTATCTGCTTCACCAGGCGCTGGATCTCGGCCTGGCCCTCGGAGAGTCTGGCCGCGAGGGCGTGCGCCCGGTCACGCGCGGCCTGGTCACTGACCGCCGACTCGCGCCCCAGCGCGGCGGAGGCGGCCGTGGCGGAACGATACGCCCAGAAGAGCACCGCCAGGCATGCCCCGGCGGCGACGATGGCCACGCCGAGGGCGGCGCGGCGGGGGGCCTCCGACGCCATCAGCGCGGCTCCGGCTCCCGCCGCGATCAGGGCCACAGCGGCGGCGGGCAGCAGCGCGAGGCGCAGCAGCCCCGCTCTGTCGCCGGCCGTGGGCGGCCTTCCGTGCCGCCGTCCTGAGCGCGTGGTGGGTGGGGGGGATTGAGACATCAGCGTCCTCAGTACAGGGCCCGCGGGGAGTATGGGCCTCGTGGCACACCGGCATCGCACCCGGCGCGGGGGCGGCGCGGGGAAGCAGAGACGGCGCCGCACAGGTGCGGGGCCAAAATAACCCTGTCGGCTCCGGTCACCGTTTCGCCACGGACCGCGCGGGTCGTTTGACGGTCGTTTTGGCTGCCGGGCGTGGACCGCGCCGCCTGGCTGTGCCGCGCGGCGTGCGGGTTCCGCGCCGCGCCCGCCCGGCGGGGCGCGCGGCGCAGGGGCCGGCGAACCGGCGCGAACGACCCCGGAACGACACCTGCCGCTGGCATGTGTCAGCCCCGGCCGTTATCCGCGTCGAAGCCGCCGACGAACCTCAGCGTGGCGTCCAGCGCGTCGAGGCTCAGCAGCCGCGACCGCGGCCTGAGCATGCCCCAGATGCCGTACTGCGCGAGTTCGTTGCAGCGGCGGACCAGCCAGGACCAGTCGAGGTCCAGGTAGTCGGCCAGGGCCCGCAGCCGCCGGGCCGGGGTGGCGCCCGGGGCGACGGTGTGCTTCCTGGCGTGTTCGATGGCCTGCCCGTAGGTGTGGACCTCGGAGCGGCGGTTGGTGGCCTCGACCTGCCAGATGCCGTCCGCACGCAGCCAGTTGCTGACGACGGCGCGCTCGCCAGGTATCAGGGCAAAGGCGTCGATCTGCGCGTACTCCGGTTCGCGGCAGATCCATGCGGTGATGCCGTGCTTCTCCAGCAGGGCGACCGCCAGGAACAGCAGGGTGCGCTCATAGCGTTCACTCTCCTTGACGACGGTCTCGGGCACGCAGAAGGCGTGCCCGCAGGGCTCGCCGCCGCGGGCGTGGGCGTCTCCCGTGCGCTCCAGGCTGTCGTGGAGGTGCCGGAAGAACAGCAGCGGCGCCGCCTCCTCCCCCCGCTGCTCGCGCGACCAGGACAGCGGCGGGCAGGCGCTCTGGGGCAGGTGGCGGTGCGAGTACAGCGAGCAGAAGAACGAGCCCAGCCAGCTCGACCCGATGGCCGACAGCTCAGGGGCCGCCGAACGGGCCACGGCGGAGCGCCGCTTGGCGAGCTGGTGGTCCAGGTCCTGCCGCTCGCTCTCCAGGGCGTGGTCGTCGGCGAGCAGGCCGTCGTCCACGTTGAGCATGGCCCAGACGATGCCGTAGGTGAGGTCGTCGATGCCATATGCCCTGGGGATGGGCAGCGTGTCGACCGGGCGGTCCACAGCGAGGTGACGCCGGGCGTACGCCGCGTCGAGCACGTAAAGACCGGCGCCGCCGTCGGCGCCGAGCGAACCGAGCACGAGGGCCCGGCGCGCTGGCTTGACGAACGCCGTCAGGTGCGGATGGTCCTCCGGGCCGATGAGGACGACGTCGTCGAGCGCCGACGCCTCGTACATCTGCACCGCCACGGAGGTTCCGTCGAATAAATCGATGCCGCTCAGCCGCCACACGCCGTCCATGCCGGGCGCCGGGGAGGCCGGCGCCAGGGCGGAGGTGGCCCAGGCGCTGTCGAGCGCCAGCGCCGAGGCCAGGGAGGAGCGGTGAGGGGCCCGCGGCGTCACCACCTCGTGCGTCGGGGCGGGCTGGAGCAGCTGCTCCGCGGTGACGCCCAGCATGAACTCCAGAACCATGCGGGCGTCACCCCGGGGGATCTGGTCACCGCTCAGCCACCGCTTGAACGTCGTGTTGGAGATGGTCAGGCCGTTCAGGCGGTGGTTGCCGAACTCCTGGGCGGCTTGCTGGGCGGCGCGCGCGAAGTGCGTTTCGAAGGCGGTCCAGCTCGACCAGCCCTGCTTCTCCAGCAGGACGCGGAGCAGCGTGGGGGGACGCATCGGTTCCTTCCTGCGCGGCGGCGGACCGTGATCGATCATGGGAGCAGTTCCATGATCATATTTCCACGGTTCGCTGCGGGCTGGTCGGGGGCAGCTGAACCGGCAACCGTCCGTAATGCCGCATCACCTCCGGTGCCGGGCGACGGTTGCACATCGCGGCGAGATAGTAGTGGTCCGTCACTTCGCACACCAGAACTATCAGATCAGCGCACACGGCAACGCCCGCCCCCGTGACACCGGGGGCGGGCTCGTCAGGCGGCCGGGCCCGCGCCTCCCCCCCGGCGCGCGGCCAGGGGAGGCGGCGGCGGGTCAGTGCGAGTGCCGCGGCACCTCGTTCCCGCTGCGGCCGACGAGGAAGTCGAGGTCGGCGCCCTCGTCGGCCTGGAGGACGTGCTCGGTGTACAGGCGGGTCCAGCCCCGGCCGTCGTGCGGCGGCTTTGGCGGCGTGAACTCCTTGGCGCGGGCGGCCAGCTCCTCCTCGGGCACGTCGAGGTCCAGCCGCCGGGCGGCGACGTCGAGCTCGATCCAGTCCCCGGTGCGCACCAGGGCGATCGGGCCGCCGACCGCGGCCTCGGGCGCGACGTGCAGCACGCAGGTGCCGTAGCCGGTGCCGCTCATCCGGGCGTCGCTGATGCGCACGACGTCGGTGATGCCCTGCTGCAGCAGCTTCTTGGGCACGGGAGGGTTGCCGACCTCGGGGAACCCGGGGTAGCCGCGCGGCCCGGCGTTGCGCACGACGATGACGGTGGAGGCGTCCACGGGCAGGTCCGGGTCGTCGGCGACGGCGATGTAGTCCTCGACCCGGTCGAACACCAGGGCCTTCCCGCGGTGCTTGAGCAGCGACGGGCTGGCCGCCGAGACCTTCAGCACGGCGCCGTTGGGGCACAGGCTGCCGCGCAGCACGACGGTGCCCTCGCCGGCGGGGCGCACCGGGTTGTCGACGGTGCGGATGACCTCGTCGTTGTACCGGCGGGCGTTCGCGACGTCCTCGCCGATGGTGGCGCCGCCGACGGTACGGGCACCGGTGTGCAGCAGCCCGGCCTCCGCCAGCTCGCGCAGCACGACCGGCAGGCCGCCCGCGTAGGCGAAGTCCTCCATCAGGAAGCGGCCCGAGGGCATCATGTCCACCAGCACGGGCACGTCGGCGACCAGCGCGTCGAAGTCGTCCAGGCTCAGCTCCACTCCGGCGCGGCGGGCGAGGGCGAGGAGGTGGACGACGGCGTTGGTAGAGCCGCCCAGCGCGGCGTTGACGCGGATGGCGTTCTCGAACGCCTCGCGGGTGAGGATCTCGGAGGGGCGCGGCCCGCTGTCCGCCATGGCCACCGCGCGCTTGCCGGTCAGCTGCGCGAGCGCGTAGCGGCGCGCGTCCACGGCGGGCAGGGCGGCGGCGCCGGAGAGCTGGAAACCGAGCGCCTCGGCGAGACAGGCCATGGTCGAGGCGGTGCCCATGGTCATGCAGTGGCCCCGGCTGCGGGACATGCACACCTCGGCCTCGGCGAGGTCCTCGGCCGTGATCTTCCCGGCGCGCTCCTCCTCGTGCAGGCGCCACACGTCGGTGCCCGAACCGATGTCCCGGCCCTGGAACTTGCCGTTGAGCATGGGGCCGCCGGTCACCATGATCGCGGGGATGTCCACGCTGGTGGCGGCCATCAGCAGCGACGGGGTGGTCTTGTCACAGCCGGACAGCAGCACGACGGCGTCGAGCGGATTGGCCCGCATCGACTCCTCAGCCTCCATGGCGGCGAGGTTGCGGTAGAGCATGGTCGTCGGCCGCATGATCGTTTCGCCGAGCGACATGACGGGGAACTCCAGCGGCAGGCCGCCCGCCTGCCATACGCCGCGCTTGACGGCCTCGGCGATGTCCCGCAGGTGCGCGTTGCAGGGGGTGAGTTCGGAGAAGGTGCTGGCGATGCCGACGACGGGGCGGCCGTCGAACACCTCCGGCTCGAAGCCCTGGTTGCGCATCCAGGAGCGGTGGATGAAGCCGTTGCGGCCCTCCGCCTGGAACCAGGCGCCGCTGCGCCTGCGCGGGGCCTTCTCGCCGCTGGCCTGCTCGGTCATGTCGCCTCCCAAGTGGTGCGGTGCGTACCGTCCGCGCGGTCACGGGCGCGGACGAGATTCGTGGGGTGGCTGCCGCGGCCGGCGGCGGGAGGCCGCGCGGCCGGGACGGGGGCAGCGGATAAGCCGGGGGCGGGCGGCGCGCTGGGGCGGCCGAAGCCGGGACGGCGGCGGGGTATGAGCGGGACAGCGGGCGCGTCCTGGCAGCGGACGTCCCCGCGTCCGCCGCGTCTCACCGCCCGCATGGCGCCATGATCCTCGTCCGTTCCCTTCACGCGTGTCCCGGTGCGCCACAGTAACCCCAGAAAGCGGCGCTCGCACCGGTGCGTGCGCCGTTCTCCCACGCCGGAGCGGGTGCACGACCGGCGCGCGCCCCCAACTCGCCGGCGTGACACGCGTCTCGCTTCCCGGCCCCTCCCCTGCCGGTATCCGGTTCCGTGCGCGAGGATGCGGCGGTGGCCGTCGCGGGACGGCCACCGGCTCCGTCGCCAACCGCCCGGTATGTCCGGACTTCAGGGCACTGCCAGGTGGCACGGACGCCAGCACCCGACCGGAGAGGAAGGCCGTCTCCATGCCCCCAGACGGGATGCCGTACGCCGGCACCGGCGTCAGCGACGCCGGGCACTCCCCCGGCCCCTGCCGGGGCCCGCTGCGCCTGCGCCCGGCCGCGGCCGCGACCGGCCCGGGCACGCCGCGGGCCGCCGGGACGGCCACCGGCCCGCGCGGAGTCCCGCCGCGCCGGACAGGAGGCGGCGCATGAGCACTGCGGAAGCCGCGATGCCGCGGCGGCTCCTGGGGAACACGAGCCTGGCGGTGCCCGCGGTCTGCTTCGGCGGCAGCGGACTGGCCAGCATGCCGGCGGTGTTCGGCTACGAGGTGCCCGAGGAACGGGCCATCGCGACGGTGCGCGAGGCGCTGCTGTCCCCCGCTCCCTTCCTCGACACCGCCGCCGGGTACGGCGACGGGGAGAGCGAACGGCGCGTGGGCGCGGCGCTGCGGGAGCTGGGCGGGCTGCCTGAGGGCGCGGTGCTGGCCACCAAGGCCGACCGGGACGCCGCCACGGGTGACTTCTCGGCAGCCCAGGTGCGGCGCTCGGTGGAGGGCAGCCTGACGCGCCTGGGACTCGACCGGCTCCAGCTGCTGTACCTGCACGACCCGGAACACCTCACCTTCGAGGAGGCGATGGCGCCCGGCGGCCCGGTGCGGGAGCTGGTGCGCATCCGCGACGAGGGCCTGGCCCAGCACATCGGGGTGGCGGGCGGGCCCGTCGGCCTGATGTCCCGGTTCGCTGCCACCGGCGTCTTCGAGGTGCTGCTCACCCACAACCGGTGGACGCTGCTGGACCGGTCGGCCGGCCAGCTGATCGAGGACGCCGCCGGCGCCGGGATCGCCGTCATCAACGCGGCGCCGTTCGGCGGCGGCCTCCTCGCCAAGGGCGCGGCGGCGCAGGATCGTTACGCCTACCGGCCCGCCGCCCGCGTGGTCCTGGAGCGGGTGCGGCGGATCGAGGCGGAGTGCGCGCGGCTGGGCGTGCCGCTGGCGGCCGCCGCTCTCCAGTTCTCCCTGCGGGATCCCCGGATCGCCTCGACCGTAGTCGGGGTGACCCGGCCGGAGCGGGTGGCCGCGACCATGCGCCTGGCCCAGTGGGACATACCCGACGAGCTGTGGCTCAGCCTCGGAGAGCTGGCCGCGCCCGCTTCGCACTGGCAGTACTGATCCGTCCCCTGCCGCGGCATGGAGTTCGTCAAGCGGGGGCTGCCCTGCACGCAGCTGGGCTGGGAGATCGCCCCGGACGGGCTGTGCGAGACGTTCACCCGCGTCACGCGCGAGTACGGGCCGCTGCCGCGGTACGTCACGGAGAACGGCGCCGCCTTCCCCGACGAGGTCACGGCAACGGGACGCGTGCACGACGAGGAGCGGCGGGCCTGTGCGGGAAGCCGCTTGCGGGCGGCGCACCGTGCCCGGTCCGACGGCGTGGACCTGCGGGGCTCCGTCGTGTGGACGCTGCTGGACAACTCCGAGCGGGCCCATGGCTACAGCAAGCGGTTCGGGCTGGTGCCCGTGGACGTCGCCACGCACCGGCGCACGGTGAAAGACAGCGGACGCTGGTTCGCCGGCGTGACGCGCGCCAACGCCGTGTGACCGCGGGGGCGTTCCCCGTTGGCCGGCCGCAGGGGCGCCCGCGTCATCCGGCGGGTGCGGGCCGCCCGTCCCCGCCGGCGCCCCGTCCGGCGCGGGCCCCGTCGGCGGCGCGGATCAGCGTCACCCCGGCCTGGGCGCACCGCTGGTCCAGGTCGCCGGGCGCGTCCGCGTCCGTCACCAGGGTCCAGCTCCCGGGCAGCCGGGCCCACGAGGGCGCGCTCGGGCCCGCCAGCTTGCTGGAGTCGGCCAGGACGGCCACGCGGCGGGCCCGGGCGGCGACCCGCTCCTTGACGGCGGTCTCCTCCAGCGTGGGCTCCCCCACGCCGCGCGCCGGGTCCACGGCGTCGGCGCCGAGGAACGCGACGTCGAACGCCATCCGCTCCAGGGCCAGATCGGTCAGCGGGCCGGTCAGGCCGTGGCTGAGCGGCTGCACCCGTCCGCCCAGGAGCACGACCTCGCAGCGCACGGACGCCATCAGCGCGGTCGCCGTCTCCAGGCCGCGCGTGACGACCAGCCCAGGGGCCGGGCCGTCGGCGAGCCGCTCGGCGAGGGCGGCGCAGGTGGTGCCCGCGTCGAGGAAGACGGAGCCGCCGCCGGGCACCAGGGGGCGGGCGGCGGCGGCGATGCCCGCCTTGGCCTGGCGCCGCAGCAGCGCGCTTTCGGTGACGGGCCGCTCCTGGAACGCCTCGGGCACCAGGGCGCCGCCGTAGGTGCGGGCGACCTTGCGGTCGTCGGTGAGGCGGCTCAGGTCGCGCCGGACCGTCGAGGGGGAGACGGCCAGGGCGGCTGCCAGCTCCTCGACGCGCGTCATGCCGCCGCGCAGCAGCCGCAGCAGCTCCTCATGCCGCTCGCGTGTGCCGCGCCTGACCGCCGCTGGCCGTGCCACCCTGGCGCTCCCTCCGTCGGTGTTCCGGTCCTGCCCTCAGGTCCTGCCCTCAGGCCGTGGCGCCGCCGGTGCCGTAGGTCTCCCTGATCGCCGGCACCGAGGGGCTGTAGTCCACAGCCGCCCGGTACGCCGACAGCATTGTGCCGTGATCGGCCTTGCCGCTGCCCGCGATGTCGAAGGCGGTGCCGTGGTCCACGGAGGTCCGCAGCACGGGCAGCCCCACGGTGACGGAGATGGTGCCGTTGAAGTCGTAGGTCTTGGCGGGGATGTGGCCCTGGTCGTGGAAGTGCGAGAGCACCCCGTCGAAGCGGCCGGTGAGGCCCTGGTGGAAGACGGAGTCGGCCGGAACGGGCCCGGTGACGTCTATGCCCTCGGCGCGGGCGTCCTCGCACGCGGGGGCGAGGTGCACGATCTCCTCGTCGCCGAACGCGCCGTTCTCCCCGCCGTGCGGGTTGATGGCGGCGACGGCCAGCCGGGGGCTGGGCGTGCCGAAGACGCGCAGCGCCGTAGCGGCCTCGCGGATGGCGGCCAGCACCCGCTCCCGCGTGATCTGGTCGAGCGCGGTGCGCAGCGAGACGTGACGGGTGGTGAAGAAGATCCGCAGGTGGTGGCCGGGCTTGGCGGTGTTCCGCACGACGAACATGGTGTTCTGCCGGGTCACGCCGGTGAGTTCGCCCAGCATCTCGGTGTGGCCGAGGTGCTTCGAACCGGCCTGCCAGATGGCCTCCTTGTTGATCGGGCCGGTGACGATGCCGGAGACCTCGCCCGCGAGCGCGGCGCGGGTGGCGGTCTCGATGGCGGCGACGGCGGCGCGGCCGGCGCGGGCGTCGACGGTGCCCCAGGCGGGCAGGTCGCTGCCGAGCACACCGGTGTCGAAGACGTCGATGGTGCCGGGACCGGCCGGCTCGGTGGCGAAGCTGGTCACCTCGCGGACCCGGACGTCGAGCCCGGCGGCGGCGGCGCCCCGGCGGAGCGCCTCGGCGTCGCCGACGGCGATGCCGTGGTGGCCGTCCTCTCCCGCTACCTCGGCGAGCGTGCGGGCGGTGATCTCGGGGCCGATGCCCACGGGGTCGCCCAGGGTCACGGCAAGAACGGGGCGGGTCATGCTGTCTCCTTCGGAGTGTCGGTAGGTGCGAGAGCGGCGGGCACCTGGCGGCGGGCGGCCGCCGCCATGCGCCGCAGGTGCGTCACACAGGCCGAGGTGGTGCCAGGGTCGCCGACCAGGCCGCCCTTGGTGACGACGGGCAGCCCGGCGAAGGGGCCGCCGACGAGGGTGCCCGCGACGGCGAGCGGGACCAGCTCCTCCTCGACGTCCAGCCCCTGGGCGCCGAGTTCGGCCAGCAGCGCGGCCGAGACGTCGCCGCCGGTGGCGAACAGGCCGTCGGCGGGCCGCTGCCGCAGGGCGAGCCGCACGGCGCGGGCGAGTGCGCCCGGCAGCCGGGCCGCGTCGCCGGGCCGGGTGCTGATGATGTCCGCGTCGTCGAGCACGGTCGCCAGCAGCACCACCTCGCCCGGCCCGGCCGCCGTCATCGCCTCGGCGAGCGCGTCTGCCGTGGCCTGCGGCTCGGGCACGACGCCCTGGCCGTCCGGCACGGGCCGGACGACCCGCACCTCGTGCTCGGCGCGGAGCCGGGCGAGCTGGGCGCGGGTGAGGCGGGTGGTCGAGCCCGAGACGGCGAGGACGGGGGCGCCGGCGGCGGAGCGGGCGGTCAGGCCCAGCGCCGTGGCCAGCGCCAGGGAGCCCGGCCCGGGGTCGACGCCGACCCAGGCGACCGGCTCGCCGCCCGGCCCGGCGGTGGCGCCCGCCGCGACGGCCGCCTCGGCGACGCGGTCAAGGTGCGCCGTCGTCAGGGCGTCGGCGATGACGATGTCGGCGCCCTCGGCGAGCAGCCGGCGCAGCAGCTCGCGCAGCCGGGCCGGCTCGGCGGTGACCGCGGACAGCGGGACGTGGGCCGCCCGCAGCCCGGGCGCCTGTGCGGCGAGCAGCCCGGCGACGTCGGAGGTGGGCAGCGGCGAGCGCGGGTCATGCGCCAGCTCCGTCTCCTCCAGCCGCACGCCGTCGAGCAGCTGCCTGCCCTCGACGGTCTGCCGCCCGGCCCCGGGGTGCGCCGGCGCGCACAGGGCGACGGCGCGGCGGCCGGTCAGGCCGGCAACGGCACCGAGCACGGCCTGGGTGGTGGCGCCGACGTTCCCGCGCAGGGTGGAGTCGACGCGGTTGCAGACCAGGGCGGCGGGCCAGGCGGCGCGCAGGGCCGCGCTGGCCTGGCGGGCCGCCTCCTCCGGCGGGCTGTGCCGGGTGTCGGTGGAGACGACGACGGCGTCGAAGCGGGCGGCGAACTGCGGCAGCACCGCGTAGGGCTGCCAGGACCCGGCCGTGACGGCGCGCAGTCCGGCCCGCGCGAATCCGGCGGCGGCCGCGTTGGCGCCGGTGAGGTCGTCGGCGATGACGAGCACCCCGGCGCCGGGCGGCGGCGTGTGCGTGGCAGGAGCAGTAGCGGTCACAGGAACAGGCTCGCGATCAGCAGCAGGGGCAGGGAACCCAGCCACACGGCCGTCGTGATGCCGGACCAGCCGCGGAGGGCGGCGGTGCCGTCGAGGCCGGTGAAGCGGGTGACGACCCAGAAGTACGAGTCATTGAAGTAGCTGAGCACCATGGAGCCGGCGCAGCAGGCCAGGGCGGCGAGCAGGGCCGATATGCCCAGGCCGTCCAGGAGCGGCGCGGTCACCGAGGCGGCCGTGATCATCGCGACGGTGCCGGAGCCCTGGGCGATGCGGACCATGCTGGCGATCAGGAACGGCACCAGCACGGCCGGCAGGCTCCAGGAGGAGATGGCCTCCGCCAGCTCGTCCCCGATGCCGGAGTCCCGCAGCACGGCGCCGAAGGCGCCGCCCGCGCCCGTGATGAGGAGGACGAGCCCGGCCGAGGCGGCGGCCTCGGCCAGCCAGCCGGTGACCTTCCGGCGCGGCGTCCAGCGGGGCAGCAGCACGTAGACGGCGATGAGGATGCCGATCACCAGCGCCACCACCGGGTTGCCGATGAAGCTCAGCACCTCGGCCAGCCGGGACGGCTCGTAGCCCTCGCCGCCCAGCGCGCCCTGGCGGTTCTGGTCGATGGCGGTGGCCGCCGTGTTCGCGACGATCAGCAGCAGCGGCACGAGCAGCGGCAGGAACGCCATGAACGCCGTGACCCGGTGCGGCCGCGCGCCCTCGGGCGCGGGACCGAGCGCGTCGCCCGGCGCGTCGCCCGGCGCGTCGCCGGTGCCGCCGGAGCCGGTTCTGGCCGGCTCACCGCCGGCAGCCACACCGGCGGTGGCGGTGGTTCTGGCGGCCTTGCCGTACACCGCCTCGCGGACGTCGGGCAGCAGCGAGCCCTCCAGCCGCGGGCCGATCCAGCGGGCGTACCCCACGACGACGGGCACCAGCAGCACGGCGAACACCAGCCCGGCCAGCAGCAGCTTGCCGAGGTCGGCGCCGAGGATCCCGGCGACGCCCAGCGGCCCCGGCGTCGGCGGCACGAGGTGGTGGGTGAGCGTCATGCCGCAGCCGAGGGCGAGGGCGAGCGTGACGTATCCGGTGCCCTTGCGGCGGGCGATGGACCGGGCCAGCGGGTTCATGATCACGTAGCCCGAGTCGCAGAACACCGGGACGGAGACCACCGCCCCGGAGCCCGCCATGGCCCACGGCTCCCGCCCCTTGCCGAAGGCCCGGAGGAAGGCCCTGGCCAGCGCGTCGGCCGCCCCGGAGACCTCAAGGATCTTGCCCATGGCGACGCCGAGCCCGATCACGATGCCGATCGACTCCATGGTGGAGCCGAAGCCTCCGGTGATGGAGTCCAGCACCTCGGTGGCGGGCGCGCCCGCCACGAACCCGGTGACCAGGCAGGCGAGGAGCAGGGCGATAAAGGCGTCGAGGCGCGTGCGGAGCACGACGACGACGATCGTGGCGATCCCGAGGACGAGGGCCGCCAGCAGTTGGAGATCCACGTTGATCCTCCTCCGGCAGGGGAGCGGTATGCCGGCCATCATGCACCCCGAAGTTGAGCAAAACAAGCAGCTTCGGCTCACAAATTTGCGAGACTGCGCATCTACCCCGCAGTAGTCGCGTGGTTCCGGCGCGCGATGAGCAGCTTCCGGCATGCGTGTGCCCCCGCCGCCGTCATAGCGGCGGGGGCACAGCCCGGGCGGGGGTGCGGGAGCCGCGAGCCGGGCGTACTGCCCGGCGGCCCGGTCAGGCGGACACCTCCTGGATGCCGGGCTCCCCGGCGCTGACGTGGACGGTCGCGCGGGTCGTGACCGGCGCGCCCGGGCTGGAGACGTACGGCACGACCCGGTAGTCCGTGCGCCACCAGGACCGGGTCAGCTCGCACCGGCCGTAGCCGCGCTGCGCGTTGTGGAAGCGCAGGTGCGGATTCTCCGCCAGCCAGGTGAGGCCCCAGTCGTCCTGGTCGCTGCCGTCGCCGCCCGAACTGACCGACGTGCCCAGGAACTCGGTGCCGATCACCGCCGACTCCGGGTCGTCGAAGTCGGCCTTCAGGTCGGCCGCCGCGCTGCGGTGAGCATCGCCGGTGAGGACCACGAAGTTCGCCACGCCGCGGCGCTGGATGCCGTCGAACAGCCGCTGCCGCGCCGCCGCGTAGCCGTCCCAGGTGTCCATGCCGAACGCCTGCGGCTCGCCGGCCGCCGAGTCGCCCTGGAATATGAAGATCTGGTTGGCCATCACCTTCCAGGTGGCCTGGGAGGCGCCGAGCCCGTCGAGCAGCCAGCGTTCCTGCTCGGCCCCGAGCATCGTCCGCTCCGGGTCCAGCCGCTCGGCGCAGTCGAACTGCCGTCCGTCGCCGCACGCCTGGTTGTCCCGGTACTGCCGGGTGTCCACGACGTTGAACTCGGCCAGCCTGCCGTAGCCCAGCCGCCGGTACAGCCGCGCGCTGGGCCCGGCCGGGAGCGCGGCGCGGCGCAGCGGCATGTGCTCGTAGTAGGCCTGGAGGGCGGCGGCGCGGCGGGCCAGAAACGCCTCGCCGCCGTTGTCCTCCCCGTCGAGGCCGCCGGCCCAGTTGTTGTCGACCTCGTGGTCGTCCAGGATCACGATCCACGGGAACGCGGCGTGCGCGGCGATCAGGTCCGGATCGCTCTTGTACTGCCCGTACCGCACCCGGTAGTCGGCCAGCGAGAAGATCTCCGCCTCCGGCAGGTGCGGCCGGCCGATGCTCCGGCTGCCGGGCCCCTCGTAGATGTAGTCGCCGAGGTGGACGACGAGCCGGAGGTCCTCCTCCGCCAGGTGCCGGAAGGCGGTGAAGTGCCCGTCGGAGTAGTTGTTGCAGCTCACGAACCCGAACCTCAGCACTTCGGGCTCGTCACCGGCGGCGACGGCGGTCCTGGTGCGCCCCGCCGGGCTGATCTCCGGCCCGGCCCGGAAGCGGTACCAGTAGTCGCGGCCCGGGCGCAGCCCGGTGACCTCGGCGTGCACGGCGTGGCCGAGCTCGGGCGCGGCGACGGAGTGGCCGCGCCGCACCACCCGGCCGAACCGCTCGTCCTCGGCGACCTCCCACTCCACCGGCACGCTGCGCGCGGGCATGCCGCCCGTGCCGTCGGCGGCCACCGGGTCGGGGGCGAGCCGGGTCCACAGCACGACGCCGTCGGGCAGCGGATCGCCGGAGGCGACGCCGAGGGTGAAGGGGCTGGCGGGGAAACGGGGCGCCGCCCAGGCGGGGGCCTGGGTCGCGGCGGCCAGCGGCAGGCCGGCCGCGAGCGCGCCGCCGGCGAGGCCGAGAAAACGGCGGCGCGACGGTGGTGCTGACGTGGTGTCATGCGGGTGACGGGACAACGCTCCTCCTGCGGACGCGTAGTGGCTTCCAGCCACGGGCAGGGAAACAGCGAAGCCCGTCCGCCGCGTGACCGGCGGATGAACACGCCTGGGCCGGCCGCAGCGTCACCATGACCGGGCCCTTACGCTCTGCCGGGTGCCTCACGCTCCGTCACCACGCCCCGGGCGGATGTCCCGTCAGTACCCCCTGGTGAGGACACCCCGGCCCACCCGCCCGGCACGGCGGCGCGCCGGGCGGGGAGTGCCGGGGTGCCGCGAGCGGCGGCGTCCTATGAGGACAGCGCCGCGTCGAGGGCCGGGAACCAGGCGTCGGCGATCTTCCGGTTGCCCGAGTCGTTCGGGTGCACCCCGTCGTAGGTGTCGGTGGCGGTGTCGAAGCCGGTCCACTGGTCGACGAGGATCACCGGCGAGGTGTCGGTGCTCACCTCCTCGGCCCACGCGGGCAGCGCGGCGTTCAGCTCCTGGACCCGCTGGCCGCAGTCACCGCAGTTGAACGGGGCCATCGGGATGATCTGCGCGACGATGATCTCCATCTCCGGGTTGCTGTCGCGCATCTGGCCGACGAGCGTGGTGAAGGCGCCCAGGATCTCCTGCGTCGAGCGGGCGCCCCACACGTCGTTGGTGCCCAGGTGCATCATCACGATGTCGGGGTTGGTGGCCGCCAGCCAGGGCGGAAGCTGGTTCTGGTTGGCCATGTCGACGGCCTGGATGCCGGCGTGGCCCTCGTTGTCGCCGTCGTGGTCGATGCCGCAGTTCTGGGCCGGCAGCGTGCCGACGAAGTCGATCGCGGTGTGTCCGGCGGCCACCAGGTCCTGCCAGAGCAGGGCGCGCCAGCAGCCGGGCGAGCCGGTGATGGAGTCGCCCAGCGGCATGATCCTCACGGGCTCCTGGGCGGGCTGCTGCTGGGCGCCGGCCTGGGCCGGGCGGGCCACCATGGCCACGCTCAGCGCCGAGACGATGGCGAGCAGGGCGAGGAGGGTGCGGCGGGCGCGGCCGAGGGGCGCGCCCGTGCTGGTCAAGGGCATGTCGGCTCCATGGGAAACGACGGATCTGCCCCGGGTCACGCGGCACGTCCCGTCCGGCCGCGCGCCTGCCCCCGCGCCACCCGATGGCATGTACATGTTCCACCATGGCGGAGGCTGGGCGGAAGAGGGCGTGCTCACGCGCCCGGTGTGCCACCACGTGCCGCGCGCCACCCTGACGACGGCGCCACAGCCCGCCCCGGCCCGCTGACCGGCGCGGGCCCGCCGTACTGACCGCCGTCCGGCGCCCCTTCACCCCGGTTCACCCGGCGTGCGCTTCTGTTACCGGCGCGGGGCGCAGGGCGGCGGTTCACGGCCAGCCCTGGGCGCGCTCCCATCGGCGCACGGTGCTGGCGCGCACTTCCGGGCGGAGCACACCGACGCGCAAGAAAGCAAGAGAAACGATCGCAAGAAGCAGCATCAGGAACAGAAAAAGTCATCTCTTGACCGTTTCAACGAGAAGGCACCGGAACGGAATTGGCGCGAAGAAACTCTCCCAGCCGATCCCGTTGCCGAGCGTCCCTATTCTGTGACCATGCGCATCGGCACGCTGGCTCATACGGCAGGGGTGACCACCAAGACCATCCGGTTCTACGAGCGGTCGGGCCTCCTGCCCGAGCCGCCGCGCACGCCGTCCGGATACCGCGACTACCCGCCGGAGAGCGCGGAACGGCTCGACTTCATCCGCTGTGCGCAGGCCGCCGGGCTGAGCCTGTCGCAGATCCGCCTCGTCCTGCGGGCCCGGGACGACGGTGACCTCACGCCGGACACCGCCCGGCTGGTGCGGGAGCAGGTGCGCCTCATCGAGGCGCGCGTGAAGGATCTCGTCCGCACCCGCGACGTGCTGCGCCGTCTGCTCTCCGACCCCTAGCTCAGCCCTCCGGCTTCACCGCCTAGCCGGCCGCGCCCCGGCGCTCGGCGCGGGCCTGGTGCGCCGTGAGGCCGCAGGGGCCGTCACGTGGCGGCCGAACCCGCGCGCCAGGCCGGAAGCAGCTCATCCAGCAGCGCCTCCGTCTCGGCCGGCAGGGACCGCCCCTCCCCGTAGAGCTGCCGGTGGTGGGCGACCAGCCACTCCGCCGCCCCCGTCAGCCACTCCCGGCGGCCGGTGGCGTGCGCCGCCCGCAGCAGCGCGTTCCACAGCCGCTCGTCCATCGGCGCCGCGCCCAGCGCGGTCCTGACGGCGGCGTACGCCTGCTCGCCCCGGCCCGCCGCGATCTGCTCGCCCGACAGCATCAGCGCGATGTCCGCGACCAGCAGCGGGTACTGGGCGTCCACGATCTCGTGGTCCAGCCAGCCGTAGCCGCCCGACTCCCGCTGCCCGTCCAGCAGCGGCCCGGCGGCCATCGACAGCGCGTCGGACAGCTGCCGCTCGCGCTGCGCCGCCGGTGCCCCGGACCGGCCGCTGACCGCCTGGTGGTGGAGGGTGCGCAGCACGTCCCAGTCGGAGAAGACCCGCGGCGACAGCGTCAGCCGCCCGTCCGCCGTCCGCCGCAGCCGCGGCTCGCCGTCCGCGCCGGTACCCAGCCACCCCCGCAGCCGGTCTATCAGCGCGTCCCGCACGTCGTCGGAGACGCCGCGCGGCCACAGCGCGGCGGCGAGGACCCGCGGGTGCACCCCCTCGCGGTGCAGCAGCAGCACGGCCAGCGCCTCGCGCAGCTGCGCGGCGCGCTCCGGCTCCGGCTCGGGCAGCCCGGTCAGCTCGTAGCCGCCCAGCAGCCGGGCGTACACCTCCGGCTTGCCGCGCTCGGTGAGATCGACGGTGAACGCCGGGGCGGCGGCCCGCTGCCCGCCGTCTCCGGCGGGCGGCGCGGTCAGCTCCGTGAACAGGCCGACGACAGCGGCCCGGTGGGCGGCGGGAAGCAGCTGCCCGGACAGCTCCAGGTCCATCACTGGCTCCCGCAGCCGCCCGTCCGGGGTGATCTCGAACTCCCAGGCCGCGCCCGGCAGGTCCGGCCGGTCGGACGCCACCAGATAGCCGATGCCCAGCGGCGCCGACACCGAGGCCAGCCCGGCCAGCCGGTCGGCCTCCTCCTGGCTCGGCGCCGTGCCGATGATGACCAGGTGCGGCGCCCACTGCTGCTGCCGGGCGGGCCCGGTACGGCCGGTGAGGATGGTGTCGTGTCCGGCGTGACGCAGCGCGCCGCGCCGCAGGTTCGTCTCCGTCTCCATGACCTCCAGCAGCCCGGCCACGTCGTCCAGGCACCGCACGCGGGTGGGGGCGAGCGCGGTCAGGTCGGCGCCGAACCCGACGAGCGTGACGGTCATCCGGTCCGACCAGCCGCTCGTGGCCAGCTCCGCCGCGATCGACGCCAGCACCGCCTCCCGGTCCGCGGGCGTGCCCCGCACCGACACCAGCCCCGGCACCGCCTCCAGGTTGAGCAGCAGCCGCAGGCCGTCGCGCATGCCGAGGCTGACCAGGCCCGGATACGGCGCCTCGGCGCCGGGCTCGGGCGCGCCGTCCAGCCCGTCCCGTTCGATCATCCAGTACGTCTCGCCCTGCCCCGTCCGCCAGGGCTCGGGCGGTGCGCCGGCCGGCGCGGCGAGCTGGAGGTGCAGCTCCTTCTCCCCCAGCCAGGCCGCGTAGACCGGCGGCAGCGCCCGGCCCTGCGCGTCGAGCGCGGCCGACAGCACGCGCAGCGCCCGGTCCAGGAACGCCACCGCCTCCGGGTCGGCGCCGACCAGCAGGGCGTCGCGCGCGTTGAACGTCTCGGGTGTGCCCGGCGCCAGGCCGTCGCCGACGCCGCGGCCGAGCGTGCCGGCCGCCGCCTGCCACAGAGCGTTGCGCCGGGTGCGGCCCAGGGCCACCAGCAGCCCGGCCGCCAGCAGCGGCGCCGCGATCAGCGCCTCGGGCAGGCCGAAGCCTGCGGACTCGCCGGAGGCGTCGGACTCCCCGCCGCCGGAGCCGCCGGGACCAGCGGGATCAGCGGAATCAGCGGGATCCTCGATCACCGGCGCCTGCTGGGCGTTCTCGGCCGGGGCGTCACCGCCGCCGGTGCCCGGGCCACCGGGCCCGTCCGGCCGCGGCAGGTCGGCCCGCTCGGCGCTGGTCTCGTCCGCCGTCTCCCCGCCGGGGCCGTCCGGCCGCTCACCGCCACCGGTCCGCTGGTACTCCTCGTACTCCGCGGCCTCCTCGGCGGACAGCTCCTCCGCCTCGTCCGGCATCTCGACCAGTTCGCCGCCGTGCGCGTCCGCGGGCATCTCCAGGATCCAGCCCGGCCTGATCAGGCTCGCCTCGGTCAGCCGCGACCCGTCCGGCTGCACGCGGTCCTTGTTGAGCTGGTAGATCTCCTTGTACCGCAGCCCGTCGCCGAGGTGGCGCTCGGCGATGCCCCACAGGGTGTCATGGTGACGGCCCTCAGGCGGCTGGATCCGGTAGAACTTGGTGCTCTGTCCGGCGGTGTTCTCGCGGCCCTCCTCCGGCAGGTTCATCGCGGGATCGGCCACGGCCTGCCCCGGGCTCTGGCCGCGCTCCTGCCCCGGCGTCTCCTCCTGCTGCTCCGCCACCACGGACGGGCCGGAGGAGTCGAACGCCGAGGGCAGGTCGCTGAGCACCGGCGTCACCGAGGCCGCCGCCGAGCTGATCAGCAGCAGCGCGCTGACCAGCTGCCGCGCCAGCAGCTGGCTCGGCCCGGCGCCGGGCACCCGGCGCGGCAGCCCGATGCCGGTGACGGCGGCGTGCACCTCGACCAGCACGCAGGCGGTGAACTGCGCCCAGGCCACCCACACCATGACGGCGAGCACCTTCAGCAAGGCGCTGGCCGTGATCTCGTCCTGGAGCATGTCCCAGGTGGGCGCCTCGTCAGGCAGCGGCCAGCCGATGAAGTAGGCGAGGGAGAGGGGGACACCGGCGACCAGGCAGAGCAGGGCGATGAACGCGAGGACCGCCTTCAGCACATCGCCGAAGCTTCGCCCGACCTTCACCTGCGCGGGCGTGCGGTTCCCGCCGCCGGAGGGGATGGGCTGCGCCATGACTCGTGCTCCCGTGAGTGGTCGGTGGTTCGTGAACTGCCCGGCCGCGGGCCGGTGTCAGCCGGTCTGGGCTTCGGCCGTGGCCTCGCCCCAGACCTGTAGGGGTTCGGAGAAGAGGATGCCGGAGAAGACCGGCCGGTAGGTCAGCCGGATCCTGACCGTGACCTGGTTGACGGCCGTGCCCGCGTCGTCGCAGTAGGAGGCGGCGATGTCGTCCGCGCTCATCCCGACCGACTCAGCGTACTCGGCGATGCGGTTCTCGCAGTTGCCGAAGTTGATGGGGGCCGGGCGCTGGCCCTCGCGCAGGGCCGCCTCGTCGAGGTCCTGGGCGGCGTACCGGGCGGCCTGTTCGGCGATGTCCATGGCGCGCTCGCGCTGCGAGATCGCCAGGCCGCCGTCCACGACGAACGCGGCGAGCCCGAGGACGACGAGCGCGAAGAACACCACGGCGATCGCTCCCGAGCCGCGGTCCGCCGCGGCCCCCCGCAGCCGGGCTCGCCAGCGGGCACGCGGCCGGGCGGTGCGCCTGGCGGTTGTCATCCCGACCTCCGGTACGGATCGATCGGCGAACTCGACTCGCCGCTCATCGTCGTTGTCAGGCCGAAGCCCATCAGGTCCAGCCCGCGCACCTGGCAGGACACCTCGACGCTGAAGAGCGTGCCCGGGGCGTGCCCGCCGCCGCTGGTGCGGCGCACGCTGACCGTGCCGTCGACGCACACGTTGCGCAGCTGGTCGTCGACGACCGCCCTGGCCTCGCGCATCGCGGCCGCGGTCGAGCGCTCCAGCGACCCGGCGCGCGCGGCGTCGCGGGCGGCGCCGTAGACCGCACTGCGGCCCGACACGTGCTGGCCGAACGACACCAGCACCAGGATGAACAGCAGGATCAGCGGCGCGATGATCACGATCTCCACCGTGGACAGGCCGCGGTCCCCGCGCCAGCGCTCCCGTCGGAACACCCCGCCGGTCACCCCCCGTCGTCGGGCACGAAACGTTCCACCGGGCCCTCGGAGGACGCCCGCACCGTCAGATCGAGCCACGGCAGGATCGACGGAACCCGGGCGGTGACCTCCACGCGCACGGTGTTGTCTCCCAGCCGCGCCGAGTCGACGTCCGGACGCGTCTCGAACAGCCCGCGCCCCAGCTGGTCGATGTAGTCGTACGCCTTCTGCTCCGCGGCGCCGCTCCAGCCCGCCGGGTCGGCGTCCGCCTGGGCCCGGGCGGTCCGCGCCCCGGCCTGGGCAGCCGCCTTGGCGACGCTCTCGCCGAAGGAGTACATCGCGAACTGCACCGCGCCGAAGATCATGAGGAACAGCAGCGGGGTGAGGAAGACGAACTCGATGGCGCTGGCGCCCCGGTCGCTCCCGCCCGCGCGCAGCACGGCCCCGCCCCGGTCAGCCCCCTGGCTGAGCCGGCGGCGCAGGAACCCGGCCACTGTCCGCGTCACGGGTTGCAGTCCGACCCGCCGTCGATGCCCGAGATGCAGTCACCGACCGAGTCCGCCCGGTCCTCCAGCGCCTGCGAGATCACGACGGCCACGGCGGCCACGATGCCGACGACGACCGCCGCGATGACGACCCACTCGATGGCCGAGGCGCCCCGGTCCGTGCCGGCGGAACGGGCCCGCTCCACGCGGGCCTTGAGGAAGGTGACCAGGAAGTCCGTCGCGGGATGGCGGAGTCTGGGCGGCGCCGCCTTCCGGAACGTGTGGAACATGTTGTTTCCTCTCCCGTTTGTGGTGCCAGCCGTCAGCCGCCTTCAAAGACACGCATGCCGGCCGGATAGATCAAGAAGATGAGGAATCCCACGCACAGCAGCAGCTGCGCGATGAGCATGGACTGGGACTTCTCCCCCGCGCTTCCCTCGATCTCCGCGAGTTCACGGTGGCGCATCGTCTCCGCCCGCGCCGAGAGCGAGGCACGCACTTTGGCTCCGTCGTCGGCGACCAGCGCCAGCGAGGTGGACAGGTCGCGGAGCTCCTCCACGCCGACCTCATCGCCGAGCCTGCCGAGCGCCTGCCACTGCGTGAGACCCGTGATCCGGGCGTCCGCCAGCGCCGTCCTGATGCGGCGCAGCGCCCAGCCGTCGCTGACCTCGGCGGCGGCCTTCAGCGCCTCGGGCAGCCCCCGGCCGCCCGCCAGGCTCATGGCCACCAGGTCCAGGTAGGCGCCCACCACGCGGCGGAAATCCCGCCGCTTCGCCTTGGCGTCCCGCCGCACCTCCACGTCCGGCAGGAAGAAGAACAGCGCCGCGCACGCCAGCGCCAGCCACACCGGGATCACCGGGCTGGTGCTGAAACCCGCGGCCCACGCGGCGGCGAACAGGAACGGGCCGAAGAACACCCCCACCCCGGCCAGCACCACCTTCGTCGCCAGGAAGCTCTCCCAGCTGCGGTCCAGCAGCGCCAGGTCGGCGCGGAGCGAGCGCTGCTCCCAGCCGCGTTGCAGGTAGATCTCCGCCAGCCGCTCGCCGATGCGGGTTTGCAGCTCGCGCAGCGCGCCGCTCTTCCCGCCGCTCTCGCTGGCGCGCAGCGGGTGGGTGCCGAACGCCGGCCCCGGGCCGCCGCCCCGCGCGCGCAGCGCGTCGATGCGGGCAACCGTGGACACAGGGCTGCGGCGGGACGGCAGCAGCGCGCGGATCAGCGCGTACACCCCGAGTCCGCAGACCGCCCCGGCGAGCACCGCCAGAGTGAGTTCGCTGTCCCTCACCGGGACCCCCTTTCCTGGCCGGGCAGCGTGCCCAGGCGCAGCGGCCGCTGCGCCCCGGCCGCCTCCTCGCGCGGGCGCAGCGCCGTCTCCGGCTCACCCCGCGTCATGAAGCGCTCGGGCACCTCGATCTTCGCCAGGCGCCGCATCCACCAGAACCCCAGGCCGAACAGGCCGCAGACGATGGCCAGCACGGCCTGCCCCAGCGGGTCGCCGAACGGCTCGACGAAACCCGGGTTGAAGATGGCCAGGCCCAGCGGGAACGCGACGCTGACGCCGACGACGATCTGCACGCTGCGGCGGGTGGAGGCGCGCTGCGCGAACACCCGCTGCCGCATGTCCACTTCCTCGCGCGCCGACTTCGCCAGCGCGCCCAGCACCTCGCGCAGCCCCGGGCCGCGCAGCCGCGCGTTCAGGATGAGCGCGGCGATGATCATGTCGGCCGAGGAGTCGTTCAGCTCGTCGGCGAACTCCTCCAGCGCGTCGGGCAGCGGCGTGCGCGCCCGGAGCCGGTCCACCAGGTTGGCGAGCGGCTCGCGCAGCGCCGGGGCGGCGGCGCGGGCCGAGGCCGGGATGGCCTGTTCCAGCCCGACGGCGCCGGCGATGGTGTCGCGCAGCGACTCCGTCCAGCTCGCGAGCGCCTCGACGCGGCGGATGCTGGCCCGCTCCTCGGCCGCCCCGCCGAACAGCTGGTTCCAGGCGAACGCCAGCAGCGCCGCCGCCAGAGCCGCCACCGGCCAGCGGGTCAGCAGCAGCACGGCCAGCGCGGCGAGCGAGGCGTAGGTGGTGCGCCGCCCGAGGAATGACGCCAGCTCCGCGGTGCGGCGCTGCGCCCTGGCCCGCTCCTCGCTGGTCCGGGACGGGAAGCCACGGACCGCGGCGATGAACAGGGCCAGGCCGCCGCCGACCGCCACGCCGCACAGCAGCGCGGCGGCGGTCGTCAGCGAGAACAGCCCGGAGCCGGTCAGGCCGGTCATCAGGTCACCTCCCAGGAGCCCCGGTAGCCGTAGGCCGCGAGCTCCCGGGCGCAGCTGATGGCGGCGCTGGGGCGGACCTGGCCGTCGGGGCCCTCGGCGAACACCTCGCTGGACAGGACGCGGCCGTCCACGCCGTTGACCTCGCGGATGGAGCTGACGAAGCGCCGCAGGCCGCCGCCCTGGGCGTAGGTGTTGCGCCGCTCGATGAAGACGACGAAGTTCAGGGCGCCCGCGATGAGCATCTGGCTGGCCTCGATGGGCAGCCGCTCGGCGGCCTGGAGCGCGTAGGTGGAGATGCGGTTGAACACCTCCTGGGAGCTGTTGGCGTGGATCGTCGACAGCGAGCCGTCGTTGCCCTGGGTCATGGCGTTGAGCATGGTGACGATCTCGTCGCCGAGCACCTCCCCGACGATGACGCGGGAGGGGTTCATGCGCAGCGAGCGGCGGACCAGTTCGGCCATGCTGATGGCGCCCTGGCCTTCGGAGTTGGGCAGCCGCTCCTCGAAGGCCACGACGTTCGGGTGGAGGTCGGGGAACTGGTCCAGACCCAGTTCGAGGGCGCGCTCGACGGTGATGAGGCGTTCCTCGGGCGGGATCTCGTTGGCCAGGGCGCGCAGCAGCGTCGTCTTCCCGGCGTTGGTGGCCCCGGCGATCATGATGTTCTTGCGGGCGCGGACGGCGGCGGCCAGGAAGCTGCCTATCTCCGGGGTGAGGGTGCCGTTGCCGACGAGGTCGGCGAGGAACACCTTGCCGAGCCGGGCGCGGCGGATCGACAGCGCGGGCCGCTTGGTGACGTCCATGACGGCCGACAGCCGGGAGCCGTCGGGCAGCCGCAGGTCCAGCTGCGGGTTGGCGGTGTCGAACGGCCGGGACGACAGGCCGGAGTAGGCGCCGAGGACCTGGATGAGCTCGATCAGCTCCTCGTCGGTGTCGGCGACTGGCTCGCCGCGCACCTCGCGGCCGTCGGCGTAGCCGATGAACACCTGGTCGCAGCCGTTGATGTCGATGTTCTCGATCTCGGGGTCGTCCAGCAGCGGCTGGAGGCGGCCGACGCCGAACAGCGCGGCGTGCACCGCCGCGGCGTACGCCTCCTCGGACTGGGCGTCCAGCGGGGCGCGGCCCTCGGTGATCTCGGCGCGGGCGTACTCCTCCAGCACCTGCGCGATGACGGCGCGGGCGTACTGCCGCTCGTCCTCGGGGGTCATCGGGCGCACGCCGCTGGCCTGGTCGATGCGGCGCTGCTCGGCGATACGGTCGCCCGCCTCCTGGCGGAAACGCTTGACGAGCTGGTGGTTGACCTCGGTCACGGCGTCGCTCCCGGGGGTCCGGCGCCCGGCTGCCAGCCCTGGGGACCGGGCGCGTGGGGCTGCGCGTGCTGCTGCGGCGATGACTGCGGTGCCGGCTGCGGTGCCGACTGGGGTGCCGGCTGGGGTGCCGGCTGTGCCTGCGGCTGCGGCGGCCCGCCCGGCTGGCCGTACCCGCCCGGCCCGTAGGCGGGCTGGTCGTACCCGCCCTGCCCGTAGCCCGGTGCGGGCGGCGGCGCGGGCGCCGGCTGGCCCGGCGCGGCCTGCGGCTGCGGGGCGGGCGGGCGTCCGCCCTCGGCGTGGCCGCCGCCGGAGCCGCTCAGCTCGCCGCGGTAGGTCTGGTGCACATCGGCGACGACCTGCCGGGCGGAGCGGATCAGCAGCGACTTGTCGAGCCTGCCGCGGCGCCGCCCGGCCAGCTGCTCGGCCCCGGCGGGATCATCGGCGATCAGACCGACGACGCGAGCACCGGTGCGGGCGGCGATGAGCATCTCGTTGATCTGCGCGGCGATCCGCGAGCCGCGCTGCGGATCGGCCACCAGCACGACCCCCAGCTGCGGCTGCGCCAGCGTGGCGGCGCCGCGCTGCTGGCCGTGCAGCCGGGCGTGCAGGGCGGCGGCACGGTCGCGGACGTGCGCGATGTTCTCGGGCTGGGTGCGGGTCACCAGCAGCAGCAGCGCGGCGTGCGGCAGCAGGGCGAGCGCCGGCGACTGGGCCTCAAGCCGGCCGAGGTCGGCGATGACGTCCGCCGCCGCCTCCTGGTGGGGCGACTGCGCCAGCTCCGCGAACGCCTTGCCCAGCGCGCCCCACTGGCCCGACAGGCCGGCCGCCTGCTCGGACGTGGCCAGGCCCACGAGGACGTCCAGGCCCCCCGACAGGCGCTGGGCGTGGTCCCACAGCTGCTCGGCGGCGATGCCGCGGCGGGCCGTCGCGGCGAGCGAGAGTATCCCGGTGGCGGGGTCCAGCGGGCGGCCGTCGGCGCCCGTGGCGCGGTAGACGAGGTCGCCGCCGGCCGGATCGGCCTCGGCGAGCAGTGCGCGGCGCGGCCACAGCGCGGCCAGGGCGACGGCGGTGGTGGTGACACCGGGCGCCCCCTTGTCCGCGGCCAGTGCGATCAGCGCCATGACAAGTCTGCCCCTTAGGGATCGTCGAGGGATCGGAAGAGATCGTCAGTCGGAAGCGGGCACGATGACGACGGCCACCTCGCCGTCGGACGCCGGGCGGGCGAGCGCCACCGCGTCGTCGGCGTCCACCCGCAGCCGCAGCGACAGGGCGCTGGTGCCGTCGGCCTCGCCGTTGATCTCGGCGACGCGGGCGTTGTCCGCGATCAGTTCCTCGGGCGTGCTCCCCTCCGGTGCGTCACCGGAGGAGGCGTTGCCGACCCAGTAGGCATCGACGGTGTCGCCGGCCTGGAGGCCGGGCGGGTACTGGCCGGGCTGGAGCGCGAGGCCGACGATGACCTGGTCCTGGCCGAGACCGTCGTCCTCGGAGAGCATCGGCCCGACGAGGACGGTGCCCTCGACGAGGTCGGTGGAGGCCACCAGTCCCTGCCGCTCCATGATGTCGCGCTGGCTCCACAGCACGTAGTCCACGCCCGGCTCCTCGGCGACCATGACCGTCCGCATGGCGTCCTCGGGGATGGGCTGTCCCGCCGGCACACGCTCGGTGAGCTGGATCGCCTCGACCCGGTCGCCCGCCCGCAACACGAGCATGGCCGCACCGAGCGCCCCCGCCAGCACGAGGAGGGCGGCGAGCGCGGCGAGCGCCGGCTTGCGCTCGCGGGGAGGGGAGGGAAGGCGGTCTCCTGCCATGGGCCCGACCGCGGCCGGCTTCTTCGCAGCCGCAGATACCCGGTCCTCTGTCCTCATGCCACCAACCCCGCTATCACCGAGTTCCCCGCTGGGACTTCGCCAGTGAGCGCGCACGCTTCGCGCAAAGAAGCGATCTGATTACTTAGCCAAGTCGCTGGAACGGTATCAGCCGCGTCAGCAGCCCTACAACGGCCAGGTCATCACGCCTGTGCAAACCTCAAAGGCCCCCGGGAACGCCTTCCTGGTCCTCGTCCTGGTCATCTTCCGCCACCCGCGCCCGGGCTTCCTTGCGCAGTTCCGCGACGCTGGCGCGGGCCGACTCGTCACTGGGCCGCCGCGGCGCCGGCACCACGGTCACGCCCGCCGCGCGGGCCGTAGCGACCAGGGACCGGGTGACGTCCGGCCGCATCGCGAGGAAGGCCGTGGTGTACATGCACGTGTGCAGGGTCTTTTCCTTGCCGAAACGGCCGCGGCAGACAATCTCCGAGGCGATCTCCAGGCCGGTGCCCGTGCCGGCGTCCGTGCCGTCCGGGGACGCCCCGGAGGTCTCCCACGGCAGCCGCTCGGCATGCTCCGCCACGTGTTCCAGGGCCGCCTTCAGCCCCGAAGCCGCTTTGCGCACCACCCATTTCCTTCCCGGAAGCGGCGGCAGCGCCTTGCGAATCCGCTCGAATTCCGCGTCGATGGACTGGCCGGCGAGCGTGGTGAGACCGTGGTGCAGCTGGACGCGCACGACCTTTTCCCAGGGCACGTCGTCGCCGTCGAAACCGGCTCCCTCAGGGCTCACGCGCACGCAGCCGAGCCCGTCGAGCGCGGCCAGCGGCCCGGCGAGCGCGGAGGGCACGCGCGGATGGGAGGCGATGAGCAGACCGAGGGAGAACTCCCAGGGCTCGGTGGCGGGCGCGTCCGGCCCCGGCATGGTGCGGAGCGTCTCCGCGACCCAGTCCCGCGAGGCGGCCGCGCCCGAGCGGCCCGCGTCGGCGCCGCGCTGCGCCAGCGCCCGGGCCGAGGTGCCGATCCCCCGCAGCCGTCTGCCGATCTCCATCCGGTCCTCCTGGTACTCGCCGCACACGCGTGGTGCGCATCCAACTTAGCCGCAGCCGCGTCCCCCCTTCCGAGTCAGGGACTATCGTCCAAGGCGAACCAAACGCGTCGATATCACTGCGGCCACACACCAGGAAGTTGAGTGCGATGCCCTCCTATGACCTCTCACGCGAACGATTCCGCCTTTCCCACGCGCACCTGAGCGTGCTCGGTGCGCTGTACGACGGCGAGCCGGTCAGCGAGGACCTCGCGCCCGCCCGCGAGGAACTCACCAGCATCGGCCTGGTGAGCGAGCAGGGCGAGATCTCACCGGTGCTCGCGGACCTCGCCAACACCCTGTCCGCGCCCGTCATCCAGATCCTCATCGAGGCGACCGGGCCGCAGGGCATCCAGACCCACGGCGTCATCGTCAGCGACAACGCGGCGTTCTCCCACGAGGAGTGGCCGGGCACCGGCGAGTCGGAGTACGCGCGGATCGAGCCGGCGACCGTCGTGTTCGAGCTGGCGCGCCTGGTGAGCCTGCGGCAGCGGGCGGTCGCCGAGGCGCGGCCCGAGGTGCTGGCGGTGACCAGCACGATGGGGGCGCTCGACGCCGTGCTCGCCGCGCTGGGCGAGCTGCCGGCCGAGGAGCAGCAGAAGCCGGACGCCGCGCGGGAGACGGCGCGCCGGGTGCTGGCCGAGTCCGCCCCGGCGATGGACCCGGCGCAGCGCGCGGTCTTCGCCGACCTGGTCGGCAACCTACGGGCCAACTGGCGGATGACGGCGGCGTGGCCCACCCAGCTCGACGGCAAGCCGGGCCGGGGGGTCAACAGCTTCGCGGTGTGGGACTGCGGCCGGCTCGGCTACTGGGAGCGCAAGTCGCCCGCGGAGCCGATCGTGGAGGGGCAGATCACACCCGAGACCAAGCTGGAGCTGGTGCAGGTCCCCGTGAAGCGGGTCTGGAAGATGATCGGCGAGCTGTTGCCGAATCGCGACGAGATCCGTGACCGGGCCGCCTGACACTATCCCGTTTGTCCGCTCTGCCCGCCGGAGTTGCACAGCACTGTCACAGCGGGGTACCGGCGGTTCCATGACGGATATGCCGTGCGGTAGCGTGCAGGAGCGGATGGCGAAAGGCCCATCTGAGCACGTCGATATGGGGAGGAAAAACCGTGGACCGCGGTGCAGATCTTCAGAGGCTACGGGACCTTGCCACCACTTTCGGTGAGAAGGCCGACAACCTCCAGGAGCAGATCATCGACGCTCTGTCGACGCTGTGCGACGAGAGCACCGACTTCTGGAAGGGTCCCAAGGCCGATCAGTTCCGCTCGGAGTTCCAGGAGGTCAAGCCGACCTTCCAGTCGTTCGTCGACGCGCTCCGCCAGGCCAAGGAAAGCGCCAACACGAACGCCGACAACATCGAGCAGGCCACCTGATTCCCGGTTCTCGGGGGATCGGGAAACATCAGGCGAAGGGCCCTGGCCGCGTTATCGCGCCAGGGCCCTTCGCCGTTGTCGTAATCGCCGTCCGGTGACGGCAATTGGCGAGCCCCGGTTCCGCCTGACTTGCCGGCGGAACCGGGGCACATGGCGCGCGGCTAATCGAGCATGGCGGACTGAATGGGCGTCAGTGTGCCGCCGGTGATAAGGACCCCGCTGCCGACCGGGCCGCTGCCGGTGTTGGCGGGCAGCCGCACGCCGAAGAGCTCACCCTCGCCCGGGGACCGCGGCCGCAGCACCAGGCCGTTGCGGGACTTGCGGGCCGTGGCCACGAACCCGCGGTACTGGGACGCCAGCGAGTCCAGCGTCCCGGCGGCGATCAGGGCGTGCTCGCCGTCCATGCCGGTCTTGATGATCTCTTCCAGCGGCTTGTCGAGCGGCCCGTCGTAGAGCAGTTCCGCGTCGTCCACGAGCACCGCGTACTGGCGGTCCTTGACCGGCTCGAGCGTCTCCAGCAGCTGGTTCTTGCTGGTGTCGGAGCCCAGCACGGCGAGCACGCCGTCCAGTTCGCCCATCTTCCGCAGCGGCGAGCGGCGCGGCGTGATCAGGACGATCGGCACGCCGGCGCGGAGCAGGCCGTGCGCCACGCCGCCGAGCGTGGTGGAGCGGCCGGACTTGGGCGGGCCGGCGATGACGAAGCCGGGGCCCATCTCCTCCAGGTCCACCCCGATCGGGTGCAGCTCGTCACCGCCGACGCCCAGCATCGCCCACAGCGGGGACGGCGGCTGGAAGCCGGGGTCGAGCGCCCACGCCTCCTGGAGCGTGATGCGGGTGGGCAGCGCGTCGACGCGCATCGGGCGCTGCGCGCCGCGCGGCTCCGGCCAGGTCTCGCGGGCGCGGCGGCCGATCTCCTGGAGCGCGGCGACCTGCGCCTGCCCGGAGCCGTCCTCGGCGAGCAGCGCGAGCTGGCTTTCGCGGACGCCCTCGTTGGCGAGCTGGAGCGCGCGCCCGGGCGGCATGTCGCTGGGCACGTCGCGCGGCCGGAAGCCGGCGGCGGAGTAGTCGTTGGGGTCGGCCAGGCGCAGGATCAGCTTGTCGGGGAACGTCGAGGACATCGAGCCGGTCATGCCCCGGCGGTCCGAGGAGACCACCGCCTTGAGCCCGACGGCCGAGCCCTCGCGGAAGATCTGCTGGATGCTGTCGAGCAGCTGCCCGTAGTTGTACTTCTCGAACGCGGAGACGTAGCCCTCCCAGGCGTCGAGCAGCAGCACCATCCACGGCAGCCGCTCCTCGGGCGGCGCGGTGGCCCGCTGCTCGGCCGCGCTGGCGGCGCCGCGCTCGGCCAGCAGCTGCTGGCGGCGGGATATCTCGGCGCGCAGCCGGTCGATGAGCCGGCGCACCCGGTCCGGCTGCTCGCGGGTGACGACGGCGCCGGTGTGGGGCAGTCCGACCAGCGGCAGCATCGCATTGGAGCCGCAGTCGATGGCGTACAGGTGCACATCGGACGGCGAGGTGCTGCTGGCGATGGCGCCCGCGAGCGTGCGCAGGGCGGTGGACCGCCCGGCGCGCGGGCCGCCGACGATCATCATGTGGTCGCCGCGCACCAGGTCGAGGGAGAGCGGCACCCGGGCCTGCTCCGACGGCATGTCGGTGACGCCGAACGCCAGCGGCGGCACGTCGCCGGCCGAGCCCGCGTCCGGCGGCGGCGGGGGCAGCTCGCTGAGCTGGACCTTGTCCGGCAGCGGCGGCAGCCACGGGCTGTGCGGCTCGCCGAAGCCCATGCGGGCGGCGCCGTCGCGGATGGCCTCGACGAGCACGGCGAGGTCGGTGACCATCGTGCCGTCGTCCTCGGCCTCCTGGCGGCGCGGCAGCGGGCGGGCGTAGGAGCTCCAGGTGAGCGGGATCAGCTCGATGGTGGGCCCGCTGTTGTCCTGCCGCGGGCGGCGGCCGCCGATGCGGGCGGACTGCACGCCCACCAGTGACTGGGCGCCGGAGCGGACGAAGCAGCGGCCGGGCGTGGACTTGGCGATGGCGCCGGAGTCGGGGGCGTCGATGACGTCCATCGACTCGCTGGCGTCGGTGACGCGCAGCGCGATGCGGAGGTTGGTGTTGGCGCGGATGTCGGCGCTGACCACGCCCGCGGGGCGCTGGGTGGCGAGGATGAGGTGCACGCCGAGGGAGCGGCCCCGGCGGGCGATGTCGACCAGTCCGGCGATGAAGTCGGGGAGTTCGGCCACGAGGGAGGCGAACTCGTCGATGACGATCATCAGCCGGGGCATGGGCTCCAGCTCGGGCCGGAGCTTGCGGGTGTCGTTGTAGTCCTCGATGTCCTTGTTGCCGGTGCGGAACAGGATCTCCTCGCGGCGGTGCAGCTCGGCGGCGAGCGAGGCGAGGGCCCGTTCCGTCAGGTGGGCGTCGAGGTCGCTGACCATGCCGACGGTGTGCGGCAGGTTGGCGCAGTCCTGGAAGGCGCTGCCGCCCTTGTAGTCGATGAGGACGAAGTTGAGGGCGTCCGGGTGGTTGGCGACCGCCAGCGAGGCGATGATCGTTTGCAGCAGCTCGGACTTGCCGGCGCCGGTGGTGCCCGCGACCAGGGCGTGCGGGCCGTCGCGCTTGATGTCCAGGACGAACGTGCCCTCGGCGGTGACGCCGATGGGGGCGGCCGTGGTCTGGCCGCCCGCGCGCCAGATCCGTTCGATGTCCGCGCCGGTGGGGTTCGGCATGGACAGCAGGTTCAGCAGCCGGGCGGAGGTGGGGATCGCCGCGTCGGCGTCGTCCCGGCTGACGTCGCGGACCGGCGCCAGGGAGCGGGCTATCCGCTCGCACCACGACTGGGCGACCTGGTCGGCGAGCACCTCGCCGATCGTCTCCAGGCCGGAGCCGCGCAGCATCACGCGGCTGTCGGAATGCGGCGACCAGGACACGACGGCCTTGCACTCCTCGGGCAGCAGCCGCTCGTCCTCATCGATGCACAGCGCCAGGATGCCGTGGGCCGGGCCTTCCTGGAGCAGCTGCGGCACGCCGGGCATGCGGCGCAGCAGCCGGGCACCGTCGAGGATGACGAGGATGAACGGCTCAGGCCGCAGCGCGGGGGCGTTGAAGCCGGGCTTGGCCAGTTCCTTGCGGCGGTTGAGCTCGTTGAGCAGCTCGTTGACGCGGCGGCCGATGGGCTCGGGCTCGGAGGCCACCAGGGAGATGCACGGCTGGCCCTGCTGCGGGGTGGTGTGCGGCAGCCAGTGCGCCCAGCCCCAGGTGGAGGGCGCGTCCTGCACGGAGGAGAGGACGACGAGCGACAGGTCGCGGGGGCTGTGGAGTGTGGCGGCCTGGACGGTGAGCCAGCGGGCGGTGGCCAGGGCGCGCTCGCGCTGGCCGGCCACGCCGACGACGCCGATCTCCGGGAATGCCAGCGGCACCGGCAGGTTGGGCGCGTGCGGCGGCTCGGGCGGCTCGTAACGGGCCTTGCCCTGTGCCGCCACGGTGACGATCTCGATGTCGGCGCGCTGCGGGGCCACGCCGACGCGCAGGTGCATCACGTCGGGGTCGGTCAGCCGCCGCTCCCACAGGCGCCGCCGGGGGC
Organism: Streptomyces sp. 7-21; assembly: GCF_016741785.1. Classification (GTDB taxonomy): domain Bacteria; phylum Actinomycetota; class Actinomycetes; order Streptomycetales; family Streptomycetaceae; genus Streptomyces. Next base: position 272,646 of record NZ_JAERRL010000004.1, on the reverse strand, counting down.
CGGTGGCGAACAGCAGGATCTCGGCCGGGTCGGGGGACGCCTCGCGGCGGATGCGCTGGTCCTCACGGACGTACGCGTTCAGCGCCTGGCCGTACTGGATCAGCTCCTCGCGGTACTGCTTCGCCGACTTCTTGTACTTCTTGCCCCGGTAGCGGGTCTCGTTGAGGTAGCTGGCCAGCATCATCAGCGGGCTCATCAGGCAGAACAGCAGCATGTAGACGCTGTCCATGACGAAGTACATCGTCAGCCCGAAGGCCATCGGGACGAGCGACGTGATGATGTTGAGCCGGGCGGAGTCGGCGCGGGTGGGCTCCGACGGCAGGAACAGCCGGGGCCGCTGGTGGACGGGCAGCAGCCGCGGCGGCCGGTTGTAGGCCAGGCCGCCCTCGCCGGTGGGTGCGAGGTGCGCGTCGGGCTCGGTGGGCCGGTCGAGCACCAGCAGGGACTCGCCGATGGCCATCATGGCGCCCAGCGGCCAGACCTGACGCTCGGTCACGGGTTCGTCGTTGAGGTACGCCGGCAGGCCCGGCGCGGGCGTGACCTTGGCGGTGCCCTGCACGTCGATGCCGATGCGCAGCGCCACGTCCGGCAGGGTGGTGTCGGCGGCCAGCGGTACGGAGCAGGTGGCGCCCGAGCCGACGGTCGCGGCGCCCACCGACAGGCGGGCCACGCGGCCGGCCGCCGGGCCGCCGACGACGCGCAGTTCGAGCTGCCCGGTCGGCTCGGCGCTGCGCAGCAGCGGGCCGAGTTCATCGTCGGTGGACACGCGCATGCCGTCACGGAGCAGCGGCGCGACGGGCGCGGCGGGGTCGGCGCGCCAGCCGTCGAGCCACAGCGAGGGCGCGGGAGCCTGGGGGGCGTAGGGGCTCTGCACGACCGCCGGCTGCCCCTGGGGCTGCCAGGCTTTGGCGAGCGCGGGAGCCAGCTGGCCCTGGGCCACGGGAGGCCCGAAGCCGCCGCCCTGGGCGGCCGGTACGTGCGGGCCGCCAAGCTCCCGGGCGAGGTCGGCGACCGTGGTGTTCTCTTCGACGGTGACCACGACATCCTGCGGTTCCTGTCCCTTGCGGACCACCGTGAGCAGGACCTGCATGGTCGATTTCCTCCCCGTGTACCAACGTGCACCAGCGAGCCTACCGGCGGGTTGTCACCACCGTCATCCAGCCTGGACGTCCCTGTTACCAGCTTGGTTTCGGGCTGGAACGCGCTGGTGGCGGGGAACGCGGCGGTCCGGGCAGAAGGCCGCGCCTCCCCGGGCCGGCCCCGGGGAGGCGCGGGCGCGCCGGCCGGCGTTACCGGACGACGGCGCAGGTCTGGCCGTTGAGGGCGAAGCGGCCCGGCGGCGCCGGGTCGCCGGAGTGCTCGGCGAGGTAGCCGAGCGTCACGCTGGCCCCGGGCGCGATCGTGGCGTTGCCGTCACTGCTGGCGGCGGTGACGATGTCGCCGACCTGGGTCAGGTCGGTGTCCCAGTCGGAGATGATCTGCTGCCCGAACGGCAGCGGGAAGACGAGCGACCAGCCGTCGATGGGCTCGGTGCCGGTGTTGGTGACCGTCAGGTCCACGGTCAAGCCGTCGCCCCAGCTCTCGGTCTGGTAGGCGACCTGGCAGACCGGCTCGGCGGGCTCGAACGTGACCCGGTGCAGGCCGCCGGGCAGGTCGTTGACGACGTAGAACTCGCCCTGGGCGGTCTCCCCGAACGCGGTGACCTGCGTGGGCATCTCGCCGATCTCGGCCGTCAGGTAGCCGCCCTCGCCGTCCTCGCGCAGCGCCCAGACGGTGGAGGAGCAGTAGTCGGTGGCGATGTAGGTGCCGCCGACCAGGCCGGCGAACACCTCGCCGCGGTAGACGCGCCCGCCGATGACGGAGCAGCCGCCGGTGTACGGGGAGTACGTGAAGTCCGGCTGGGTGTACTGCTCGCCGGACGAGCACTGGTCCTCGTTGAGGACGGCGAGCCCTTCGTAGCACGACCAGCCGAGGTTGGCGCCGGGCTGCTCGGCGGGGCTGAGGTGGTTGATCTCCTCCCAGGCGCCCTGTCCGACGTCGCCGATCCAGATCGAGCCGTCGGCCTCGTCGAAGGAGAAGCGCCAGGGGTTGCGCAGCCCGTACATCCAGATCTCGCCGCGGGCGTCCTCGGCGCCGGCGAACGGGTTGTCCTCGGGGATGCAGTACGGCAGGTCGCCGCAGCTGCGGCTGACGTCGATCCGCAGGATCTTGCCCAGCAGGGTGTCCAGGCGCTGCCCGCTGCCGAACGGGTCGCCGGAGCCGCCGCCGTCGCCGATGCTCCAGTACAGGTAGCCGTCGGGCCCGAAGGCGAGCTGGCCGCCGTTGTGGTTGCTGTACTCGGCGTGTTCCTGGTCCAGCAGGACCTCGTTGCTGCCGTCGCCGAGGTCGTAGCGGGAGAGGGTGACCGCGCCGTCGGGCAGCGCGGTGTAGGCCAGGTACAGCTCCTGGCTCTCGGCGAAGTCGGGGGCGAGCGCGAGGCCGAGGAGGCCGCGTTCGTTGCCCGACTCGTCGACGATGCCGGTGAGGTCGGCGAGCGGGTCCTCGGCGAGGCCGGTGTCGGGGTGGTAGACCCGGATCCAGCCCGGCTTCTCGGTGATGAACAGCCGGCCGGTGCCGTCGTCGGGCGCGGCGATGGCCGTGGGCCGCCGCAGCCCGGAGGCGACCTGGGTGGTGGTGGCGGTGACCTCTTCCAGCGGCACGGCGGCGGTGGCGGCGCGCGGCGCGCCGGAGGCGTCCGAAGCATGGGAGGCGCTGGGGGTGCTGGTGGCTCCCGAGGCGGCCAGGGGGGTGAGCAGGGGCAGGGACAAGGCGAGCAGCAGCGGGGCGGCCCAGCGTCGTCGTGGCATGTCGGCTCCCTAAGGGCGAGGGGGCATTCCTCGGTGCGCGGCGCGCACCGGTCACCTCGACCCACCGGATCCGGTCACAACTGCTCCACCAACGACAAGACTTCGGGACGGAATCGGTCAGGTTCCGTGCCGCTGCGCGCCGTCGGGACCGTACCGGCTCCCGGGCCCTCCCGCTAGATCGCGTTCATGACATGTTTGCTGACGCTGCATCAGATACTTCGGGCGTCACGCCGGGGAGAGCCGGGAGCCGGCACCCGCGGGGCCGCGCCCGTCAGCGGGCGCGGCCCGTGCCGCGCGGCAGCTGGTGCCGGCCGGGATCAGCCGACCGACCAGACCACCTCGGAGTCGTCCGCGGCGGTGTAGACCACCCGCCCGGGGTCGGTGTTCTCGGGGAGGAGCCAGGTACGGCAGAACGTCGCCTGGTCGCCTTCGGCGATGTCCACCGAGTCGCCCGAGCCCTCGGGGCAGCCGCCGGGCAGGCCCTCCAGCGAGCCGCCGCCGATGATGAACGTGCCCGGCAGGCCCTCCGCGTCGAAGAGGTCCGCCTCCAGTGAGGGGTCGGTGAACTCCAGCAGGTCGCCCCCGGTGTGCTCGACGGTGAGCGTGACGAACGCGGGCCGCTTGCCCTCGATGTCCTCGGCGGACAGGCCGGTGCCCTCCAGGTCGGCGTGGTTGCCGACCTCCACGCTGTCCAGCGTGACCGCCAGGTTGGCGGTGGCGTCGCCGTCCTCGTAGGGGAGGGGCTCGCTGGTCTCGCCCAGCGCCAGCTCCTGGGAACCGCCCGGCTCCGTGTCGCCGGCCGGGTCCTCGTCCTGCCCGCTGTCCTGCTCGTCCTGCTCGTCCTGCCCGGTCTGCCCCTCGGTCTGCGCGGCGCCGGTGTCCTCGTCCGAGGAGTCGTCCGAGTTGCAGCCCGTCAGCGCCATGGCCACAACCGCCGCGGGCACAACAGCGCGCAGCCAGCCGGTCTTGCGATGGAACATCTTTTCCCCCTTGCGAAAAAACCCTGTGAAGTCGTGAGGCGTGAGCCTATGCGCACGGACGCGGGCTCCCCGGCGAAAAGCTGCCGCTGCCGGGAAACCTGGCGTAAATACGCAAGCGTGTCCGGCGGTGACGCGGGCGAGATGAGCAGCCGATGAGCAGGCAACGAGCAGCCGATGAGCAGGCGATGAGCAGGCAATGAGCAGCGTCGCCCCGGCACTCCTCCGCTGCCGTGACCCGCCCCCGCTGCTGCGCTGGGGCCGTTCCGTCCGCCAAGCTGTCCATGGACGCCGGCAGCTGCCCGCGGCCGTGCGCACCGCGGGCCGCCGCTGACCGGAGCCCGCGCCTGTCACGACGAGCCCCGCACGATGAGGAGGCCGATGCGTTCCACACGCGTCTTCCACGCGGTGGAGAGCCACACCGAGGGCATGCCGACCCGCGTCATCACCGGGGGCGTCGGCACCATCCCCGGCGCGACGATGGCCGAGCGGCGGCAGTGGTTCGCGGCGCACCGCGACGACATCCGCACCCTGCTGATGTACGAGCCGCGCGGGCACTCCGCCATGAGCGGCGCCATCGGGGTCGCCACCGTCCTGGTGGAGACCGGCATGGTCGAGGTGACCGAGCCGGTCACCACCCTCCGGCTGGACGTGCCGGCCGGGCTCGTCACCGCCGAGGTGGCCGTTCAGGACGGGGCCGCCCGCTCGGTGACCATCCGCAACGTGCCGTCGTTCACCACCGCGCTGGACGAGCGGGTCGAGGTGCCGGGCTTCGGCGAGGTCACCTACGACATGGCCTTCGGCGGCAACTTCTACGCCATCGTCCCGCTGGAGCGCCTCGGCCTGCCCTTCAACCGGGCCGCGGCGAACGAGCTGCTCGCCGCCGGGCTGGCGGTGATGCGGGCCATCAACGAGCAGCGGCCGCCGCGCCATCCCGAGCGGCCGGACATCACCGGCTGCCACCACGTCTACCTGGAGGCGCCCGGCTCCACGGCCGCCCACTCGCGGCACGCCATGGTCATCCACCCCGGCTGGTTCGACCGCTCGCCGTGCGGCACCGGCACCTCCGCCCGCATGGCGCAGCTGCACGCCCGCGGCCTGCTGCCGCTCCAGCGGGAATTCGTGAACGAGTCGTTCATCGGCAGCCGCTTCACCGGCCGGCTGCTCGGCGAGACGGCCGTCGGCGGCGTGCCGGCCGTGCTGCCGGCGATCACCGGGCGGGCCTGGGTGACGGGCACCGCGCAGTACCACCTCGACCCCACCGATCCCTTCCCGGCAGGATTCCTGCTGTGACCACCACCGAGACGCCCAGCCATGGGGAGTGCGCGGGCGCGGCGGCGGGGCGCGGATGACACCGGCGGCCGGCTACCCCGATCTCGCCGTCGTCGGCGCGGGCATCGTCGGCGCGGCCGCCGCGTACTTCGCGGCGCGCGCCGGGCTGCGCGTGACCGTGCTGGACCGCGGCCCGGTCGCGGGCGGCACGTCCGGCCGCGGCGAGGGAAACCTGCTGGTCTCCGACAAAGAGCCCGGCCCCGAGCTTCAGCTGGCGCTGCTGTCCCAGCGGGTGTGGCGCGAGGACCTCGGCACGCACGCTGAGCGGTGGGAGTACGAGCCGGAGGGCGGCCTGACCGTCGCGGCCAGCGCCGCCAGCGCCGCCCGGCTCGCCGCCCTGGCGCGGCGGCAGCGCGCCTGCGGCGTCGAGGCCGTCGACGTGCCCGGTGAGGACCTGCGCAGCTGCGAGCCGCACCTGGCGCCCGGGCTGGCGGCGGGGTGTACTACCCGCAGGACGCGCAGGTGCAGCCGGTGCTGGCCACCGCCCACCTGCTGCGGCTGGCCCGCCGGGCGGGCGCGCGGGTCGAGACGGGCACCGAGGTCACCGGCGTGCTGCGCGACGGCGCCCGCGTGACGGGGGTGCGCACGACCCGCGGCCGGGTGCCGGCGGGCGCGGTGCTGAACGCCGCGGGCCCGTGGGCCGGCGAGGTGGCGGCGCGGGCCGGGGTGCGGCTGCCGGTGGCGCCGCGCCGCGGCTTCGTGCTGGTCACCGAGCCGCTGCCCGCCGGGACGGTGCGGCACAAGGTGTACGCCGCCGAGTACGTCGGGGACGTGGCCAGCGACAGCGCCGCGCTCGCGTCCTCGCCCGTGGAGTCCACCCGGGCGGGCACCGTGCTGATCGGCTCCACGCGGGAGCGGGTCGGTTTCGACGCCACGCTGTCGGTGCCCGCGCTGCGGGCGCTCACGCGGGGCGCGGTGGCGCTGTTCCCGGCGCTGGAACGTGTGCGCGCGCTGCGCGCCTACTGCGGCTTCCGTCCCTACTGCCCCGACCACCTGCCGGTGATCGGGCCCGGCCCCAGGGCGCCGGGCCTGCGGCACGCGGCCGGCCACGAGGGCGCGGGCATCGGGCTGGCGGCGGGCACGGGCCTGCTGCTCGCCCAGGCGCTCACCGGCGCCGCGCCGGAGCTGGACCTGGCGCCGTTCACCCCCGCCCGCTTCGGCGACGGCCACCCCGCCGCCGGCCCCGGACCGTTGTGACCGACCCCAGCGAGGAGCGCGTGATGACCTTCCCTGACGGCGCATACGGCGCCGGTGCGGTACCTCCCGGAGCACCGCACGGGGCGCCGCCCGGGCCGAGCTTCGAGATGAGCTTCGACGGCGCGCCCGTGCCGGCCCGCCCCGGGCAGAGCGTGGGGGCGGTGCTGGTGGCGCACGGCATCACGTCCTGGCGCACCACCCGCCGCGGCGGCCGCCCGCGCGGCCTGTTCTGCGGTATCGGTGTCTGCTACGACTGCCTGATCATGGTGGACGGCCGCCCCGGTGAGCGCGCCTGCGTGGTGCCCGCCCGCGCGGGCATGGAGCTGCGCAGCGAGCCGCCCCCGCTGTCATGAGCGCCGCCTCCGGCAGGTATGACGCCGCCGTCGTCGGGGCGGGCCCCGCCGGCCTGGCCGCCGCCGTCACCGCGGCGGACGCCGGACTGCGGGTGGCGCTGGTGGACGCGGCGGAACGGCCCGGCGGCCAGTTCTGGCGGCACGCCGCGGGAAGCGACGGCACCGGCCACCCCGGCTGGCGGACCTTCACCCGCCTCCGCGACCGGCTCCAGGCACAGGTGGCCGCCGGGCGCACCACGTACCTGCCCGGCGCGCAGGTGTGGACGGCTGGGCACGGCGGCGGCCAGGCGCCGTTCACGCTCCGGCTGACGCCCGCGCACGGCGGCGGCCCGGGGCGGGCGCTGGCGGCGCGGGCCGTGGTGCTCTGCCCCGGCGGTTACGACCGGCAGCTGCCGGTGCCCGGCTGGACCCTGCCCGGCGTGATGGCGGCCGGCGGGGCGCAGGCGCTGCTGAAGGGCCACGGCACGCTCGCCGGCCAGCGCGCGGTGGTCGCCGGCACCGGGCCGTTCCTGCTGGCGGTGGCGGCCGGGCTGGCCGCGGCCGGCGCCCGGGTCGCCGCGGTCTGCGAGGCGGGGGCCCGGCCGGGTGGCTGCGCCGGCCGCTCGGCGCCCTGGCCCTGCCCGGCAAGACCGCCGAGGCCGCCGGGTACGCCGCCGCGCTGCTGCGCCACCGCGTGCCGTATCTGACCCGCACGGTCGTGGCCCGGGTGCACGGCACGCAGGCGGCGCGGGCCGTCACGCTGGCCCGGGTCGATGGCGCGGGCCGCGTCGTGCCCGGTTCCGGCCGGCGCGTGGCGGCCGGTCTGGTCGCCCTGGGCTGGGGGTTCACGCCCTCGGTCGAGCTGGTGCTGGCGCTCGGCGCCGCCACTCGCCTCGGCGCGGACGGCTCGCTCGTGGCGGCCGTCGACCGGGTGGGCCGCGCCAGCGTGCCCGGCGTGTACGTGGCGGGGGAGGCGGCCGGCGTCGGCGGCGCGGCCAAGGCGGTCGCCGAGGGTGAGCTGGCCGGGCTCGCGGTGGCCGCCGACCAGGGGCTGCCGGTGCCGCGGCGGCGCGTCCGGCGGCTCGGCGCCCGGCTGGCCCGCGCCCGGGCGTTCGCGGCGGCCATGCACCGGGCACACCCGGTGCCGCCCGCGTGGCCGCGGTGGCTGACGCCCGGCACCGTGCTGTGCCGCTGCGAGGAGGTGACGGCCGGCGAGGTCACCGCGGCGTGTCAGGAGCTGGGCGCCGGCGACGCCGACCGTCAAGACACTGGTGCGGCCCGGCATGGGCTGGTGCCAGGGCCGGATCTGCGGCTACGCCACCGCCGCGCTGCTGGCGCGGCACGCCGGCCGGGGCGTCACCGCCGGTGACCTGCGGGATCTGGCGAAACGGCCGCTGGCCGCGCCGGTGACGCTGGGCGAGCTGGCGGCTGACGACGAGCCGGGCCAGCCAGATCAGCCGGATCGGGCGCGGGAAGAGTGACGCGGCGCACGGCCGCGGCGGCGTCCCGCGGCAGGGGCCCGGGTGGGCGTTCCGCTGCCGCGTTCCTGCCGTGAGCAGCGCGGACGGGCGCGAGCGGATCTGACGAGCGGACAGGTGAGAGGCGCGTCCGGTCGGGGTACGGTGTCAGAGCGGCGCGCAGACGTGAAGGATGCGCGCCGTGGTGCGCCGGGAAGTCTGGTCGGCAGGACAGGAGCCCCTATGGGCTCACCGCTCGCTGACGAAAGGCCGCCCGTGACGACGCCCTCCGCCGTGCCGCCCCGCGCCGACCGCGACCCGAACGCCGACGCGGCGCGCGACCGCCGGTCCGTCGCCGACTTCCTGCGCCTGGAGGTCTCCGGCGGGCTGATGCTGCTGGTCGCGGCGATGATCGCCCTGATCTGGGTGAACTCACCGCTCGGTGACGCCTACACCTCGCTGCGCGACCACCACCTGGACATCCCGGCGCTCGGCCTGGAGCTGTCGGTGGGGCACTGGGCCTCGGACGGGCTGCTCGCCGTCTTCTTCTTCATCGCGGGCATCGAACTCAAGCGTGAGCTGGTCGTCGGCGAGCTGCGCCGCCCCGCCGCCGCGCTGCTGCCGGTGGTGGCGGCGGTCGGCGGCATGGTTACCCCGGCGCTGGTGTACACGGCGGTCGCCGGCTTCAGCGGCGGCTCGCTGGACGGCTGGGCGGTGCCGATGGCCACGGACATCGCCTTCGCCCTCGGCGTCCTGGCGGTCGCCGGGCGGCACATGCCGTCGGCGCTGCGGACGTTCCTGCTGACGCTGGCCATCGTCGACGACCTGATCGCGATCATCGTCATCGCGGTCTTCTTCACCTCCACGCTCAACCTGTGGGCCCTGGCGGGCGCGCTGGCCGGGCTGCTGCTCTTCTACCTGCTGCACCGGCGGAACGTGCACGGCTGGTACCTCTACATGCCGCTGTCCGTGGCGATCTGGGTGCTGATGTACAACAGCGGCATCCACGCCACGATCGCGGGCGTCGCCATCGGCATGCTGCTGCGCTCGGTTCCCGGCCCGTACGAGAAGGAGTCGCCGGCCGAGCGGATCGAACACCTGGTGCACCCGTACTCGGCGGGGATCGCGGTGCCGGTCTTCGCGCTGTTCGCGGCCGGGGTCGAGGTCTCGGGCGGCACCTTCGCGGACATGGCCGGCGAACCGGAGGCGCTGGGCGTAGCGCTCGGCCTCTTCGCCGGGAAGCTGATCGGCGTCTTCGGCGCCACGTGGCTGGCGGCCCGCTTCACCCGGGCCGAGCTGAGCCCGTCGCTCGGCTGGCCCGACCTGGCGGCGGGCGCCATGCTGGCCGGGATCGGCTTCACCGTGTCGCTGCTGATCACGGAGCTGTCGTTCGCCGACTGGCCCGCCATGGAGGAGCACGTGAAGGTCGCCGTGCTCACCGGCTCCCTGCTGTCGGCCGTGTGCGGCAGCGCCCTGCTCGCTCTCCGGGGCCGCCACCACCGCCGCCGGAACGCCGCCCCGGCGGCCGGGGACGGCGAACGGGCCGGGGACGACGGGGCGCCGGCACCGTGACGTGAGGCCCGCGCGCCACCGCGTCACGGTCACGCCGTCCATGCCGCCGGTGCCGTCGGTGCCGTTGGTGCTGTCCAAGCCGTCAGCCACGGCGACGACGGCGACCATGGCGACCGGAACTCACTGTCAGGGGCCGCCGTCATGACGGCCGACCCAGCCGTACCTGACGACGGCAGCGACGGCACGGCGTCGTGGCGGTGGGACGACGAGCGGTACCCCGGAGCGGCCGGCTAGCGGCGGGCTACGGGCGGACGAGCAGGCGCATGTCGAAGGTGTAGCGGGAGGCGCGGTAGACGTGGGTGCCGTACTCGACGGCGGCGCCGGTGTCGTCGAAGGCGGTGCGCTCCATCGTCAGCAGCGGCGCGCCGGGCGGCTCGTCGAGCAGCCGCGCCTCCTCGTCGCTGGCGGCGCGGGCGCCGAGTGACTGGCGGGCGCTGTGCAGCGTGACGCCCGCCGCGCGCAGCAGCTGGTACAGGCCGCCCTTCTCCAGGTCCTCCCAGCCGGGGTCGAGCAGCGCGGCCGGCAGGTAGTTGCGCATGTGGGCGAGCGGCTCGCCGTGGGTGAGGCGCAGCCGTTCGAGGTAGCGGACCTCGGCGCCCTCGGGGACGCCGAGCGCGGCGGCGGCCTCGGCCGGGGCGGGCACCAGCCCGATGCCCAGCACCCGGGTGGCGGGGCGCTGCCCGGCCGCCTGGAGGTCCTCGTAGAGGCTGCTGAGGCCGAGCGGGCGCCGCACCTGGGTGTGCACGACCTGCGTGCCCACGCCCCGGCGGCGCACCAGCAGGCCCTTGTCGACCAGCGCCTGGATCGCCTGCCGGACGGTGGGCCGCGACAGGCCGAGGCGGGCGGCGAGGTCGATCTCGTTGCCCAGGAGCGTGCCGGGTTCCAGGTCGCCGCGCTCGATGGCGGCCTGGAGCTGCTGGGAGAGCTGGAAGTACAGCGGTACCGGGCTCGTCCGGTCGATGCGGAACTCGACGTCCACGGCGCGCTCCCGGGTCAGTTTCAGGCGTAGAAGGCGGGGCGGGGCATCATCGCGACCGCAGTGCGCTGGCCGGTGCGCTGCGCGGTGACGCCCGCCTGGCAGGCGACGGCCGCCGCGTATCCGTCCCAGGCGGAGGGGCCGGTGGCGCCGCCGCGCCGGGCCGCCCGCACCCAGGCCCGCAGCTCGCGGTCGTAGGCGTCGCGGAAGCGGGTGAGGTAGTCGCGGGCGATCGGGCCGCCCCAGCCGGCGGCGGTGTTGGTCATCAGGCCGTGTGCCTCGCCGATGCGCGCGGTACCGCGTTCGCACACCGCCTCGGTCTGCACCTGGTAGCCGAAGCCGGAGGTGGCGAAGATCTCGACGGTCGCCACGGCGCCGCCCGTGGTCTCCAGCAGGACGAGCTGCGGGTCGCTGAGCCCTTCGGGTGCCAGGGATGTCGGCGCCGGGCGGACGACGGTGACGGCGGCGATCTCCTGGCCGAGCAGCCAGCGGGTGGCGTCGATCTCGTGGGAGACCGAGTCCGTGATGAGCATGTCGTCCGTGAAGTACGGGTGGACGGACAGGTTGCGGTGGCGGCAGTGCAGCAGCAGCGGGCGGCCGAGCGAACCGCCGTCGAGGAGGTCCTTCAGCTCGGTGTACTCGGCGTCGAAGCGGCGCATGTAGCCGACCTGGATCAGGCGCGCGCCGGAGCGCTCCTCGGCCGCCATGACGCGGGCCGCCGACTCCGGGTCGGGGGTGAGCGGCTTCTCGCAGAAGACGGGCAGGCGGCGCTCGAGCGCGGCGAGCAGCGTGGCCTCGTGGGCGGGGCCGGGCGAGGCGATCAGCACGGCCTCGACGCCGGGGGCGTCGAGGGCTGCCTCGGCGTCGGCGTGGACGGTGCAGCCGTCGATGTGCTCGGTGAGGGCCGCCGCCCGGTCCGTGTCCGGGTCGGCGACCGCGGCGACGCGTGCCCCGCTGATGACCTCATCGAGGCGGCGGACGTGGTCGGCGCCCATGGTTCCGGTGCCGATGACGGCGACGCCGAGCGGGGACGATACCGGGGACGATACCGGGGACGATGCCGGTGACGGTGTCTGCGTCATGGTGTTCTCGCTTGACGGAGGGCTGGCCGGGCAATGTCGGGGAAGGTGCCGGTGGGGGGCGCGGCGGCGCCGGGACGCGGGCTACGCCCCCAGGGAGGCGAGGTAGCCGCGGGTTCTTCGGGCAATGGGCAGCGGTCGCTCCGGAGGACAGGGGTACATGTCCTGCTCGACGATGGCAAAGAGTTCGGTGTCCAGCCGGCGCGCCGCGTCCAGGACGGGCGGCAGGCCAGGCAGGCCGTGCGGCGGTTCGCACATCACGCCGCGCCGCACGGCCGGGCCGAACGGCAGCCCCGCGGCGGTGACCTCGGCGAGCACGGCGGGATCGACCTGCTTGAGGTGGAGGTAGCCGAGGCGCTCGCCGTAGGTCTCGATGAGACGGACGCTGTCGCCTCCGCAGTAGGCGAAGTGCCCGGTGTCCAGGCACAGGCCCACCGCGGAGGCGTCCGTGGCGTCGAGGAAGCGGGTGGTGTTCTCCTCGGTGTCGATGTGGGTGTCGGCGTGCGGGTGGATCTCGGCGCGCAGGCCGAACTCCTCGCGCACCTGGCGGCCGAGCCGTTCCATGCCGCGCGCCAGGTCGGTGAACTCCCGCGCGGTCAGCCGCGGCTCGTCGGTCCGCACGCCGGTGACCGGGTCCCGCCAGAACTCGGGGATGACGACCAGGTGCGAGGCGCCGACGTCGCGGGCGAGGGCGGCGACGCGGCTGACGTGGCGCCAGGTCTCCTCCCACACGGCGGGCCCCCGGTGCAGGGCGGTGAAGACGGTGCCGGCCGAGACCCGCAGGTCGCGGGCGGCCAGCTCGTCGGCGAGGCGGGCCGGGTCGGTCGGCAGATAGCCGTAGGGGCCCAGCTCGATCCACGCGTACCCGGCCTCGGCGACCTCGTCGAGAAACTGCCGCCAGTGCGCCTGGCCGGGGTCGTCAGGAAACCACACGCCCCAGGAGTCGGGGGCCGAGCCGATGCGGAGGGTCCCGGTCATGTCGCTCTCCTCTACGGTCCGCCGTCACCGCCGCTGCCGCTGTTCTTGCCGCTCTCCTTGCCGCCGTCCTTGCCGTTGGCTGTGCCGCCGTTCCCGTTGCCGGGCAGACGCGCGACGTCGACGCCGCTGACCTCGGCCAGCTCGTGGCGGAGCGCGGCCAGTTCCGCGCCGCCGGCCATGTGGTGGGTCAGCTCCTCCAGGCTGGTCTCGTCGCGCGCGGCGCTCAGTTCGACCGAGCCGAGCCGCAGCACGGTGAAGTGGTCGCCCACCATGGCGGCGTGGTGGGGGTTGTGCGTGATGAATACCACGCTGAGCCCGCGCTCCCGCGCCGCCGCGATGTACTTCAGGACGACGCCCGACTGCTTCACGCCCAGCGCGGCCGTCGGCTCGTCAAGGATCAGCACGCGGGCGCCGAAGTAGACGGCGCGCGCGATGGCCACGGACTGCCGCTGCCCGCCGGAGAGCGAGCCGATGGGCTGGTCGAGGTCGTTGAGCTCGATGCCCATGCTGCGCAGCTCCTCGTCGGCGAGGCGCTTCATGCGCGGGATGTCCAGGCGCTGGAACGGCCAGCGGCCCCGGGTGAGTTCGGCACCGAGGAAGAAGTTCCGCCAGACCGGCATCAGCGTGACGGTGGCCAGGTCCTGGTAGACGGTGGCGATGCCGCGCGCGAGGGCGTCGCGCGGGCCCGACAGGCGCACCGGGCGCCCGTCGACGAGGATCTCGCCCTCGCTGGGCTGGTGCAGCCCCGAAATGATCTTGATGAGCGTGGACTTGCCCGCTCCGTTGTCGCCCAGGACGCAGCTGACGCGCCCGGGGTACAGGGACAGGCTGACGCCGGACAGGGCGCGGATGGTGCCGTAGGTCTTGCCCACGTCGCGCAGTTCGACCAGCGGGGTGTCCGGGGCCGCGGGCGCCGTGGTGTCCGTGCCGGTGGTCATCGTGCCTCCCTCGGTGCGGTCGCGCGCCGCCGCACCGGTGTGCCCAGGGCTGCGCGCCTGCGGACCAGCAGGTTGAGCAGGGTGGCGAGCAGCAGCATGGCGCCGAGGAAGAAGAGGAACCAGTCGGGGTCCCAGTTGGCGTAGACGATGCCCTGCGAGACCATGCCGAACAGGTAGGCGCCGATGACGGTTCCGCCGATGGAGCCGTAGCCGCCGGTCAGCAGGCAGCCGCCGAGGACGGCGGCGGCGATGTACAGCAGCTCGTTGCCGACGCCCGCGTTGGACTGCACGGTGTCGAAGGCGAACAGCTGGTGCATGCCGGTGAACCAGGCGGCGAAGCCGACGGTCATGAACAGGCTGATCTTGACGAACGTGACGGGCACGCCCATGGCCCGCGCGCTGTCCTGGCCGCCGCCGACGGCGAAGACCCAGTTGCCGTAGCGGGTGCGCAGCAGCACCCAGCTGGCCAGGCAGGCGAAGCCCAGCCACCACAGCACGGTGACGCGCACGCTGGTCCCGGCGATGTCGATGCGGGAGGCGAACACGGCGCGGGCCTGGTCGAAGCCCTCCATGTCGCCGATGGCGTCGGTGGTGACGTTGCCGGTGATGGCCTTGGTGAGGGCGAGGTTGAGGCCCTGGAGCATCAGGAACGTGCCGAGCGTGATGAGGAAGCTCGGCAGCCGCGTCTTCACCAGCATCGCGCCGTTGAACGCGCCGATGGCCAGGGAGAGCACGAGCGCGGCCAGCACCCCGGACCACACGTTCAGCGTGAACTGGAACGCGGTCATGCTGGCGGTGAGCGCCGAGGCGGTCACGGCGACACCGGAGGACAGGTCGAACTCGCCGCCGATCATCAGCAGGGCCACGGCCAGCGCCATGATGCCCAGCGTCGACGACTGGTACAGCACGGTGGCCTGCGAGTCGAGCTGGCGGAACGGCGGCGCGACGGCGTAGAACAGCGCGAAGACGGCGGCCGCGCCCAGCAAGGCGCCGGCCTCCGGGCGGGCAAGCAGCCGCAGCGGCAGGGAACGCCGCTCCACGGTGCCGGTAGCGGTCTGGCTCACAGGCGTCACCGGGTCCCGTTCTCGGCGTACTCGGCGATCTCCTCGATGTTCTCCTGGTCGACGAACGCCGGTCCCGTCAGCACCGGTTCGGTGCCGCCGCCGCTGGTGTTGCCGTTGTTCACGTACAGCCACAGCGCGTCCACCGCCAGGTACCCCTGGAGATAGGGCTGCTGGTCGACGGCGAAGGTCACGTCGCCGCGCTCGATGGCGCGGGTCAGCTCCGCGTCGAGGTCGAACGTGGCGACCTGGGCGTCGCTGCCCGCGTCCTCGACCGATGTCACGGCGGTCAGCGCGAACGGCGCGCCCAGCGTGACGACGTAGTCGATCGAGGAGTCCTCGCGCAGCCTGGCTTCGATAGTGGAGCGGACCGAGGGCCGGTCGGCGCCGTCCACGTACAGGTTCTCTATCTCGCCCTCGAAGGTGTCGGCGACGCCCGCGCAGCGTTCCTCGAGGCCGATGTTGCCCTGTTCGTGGATGACGCAGACGGCGTTCTCGGCGCCCTCCTCGTTGAGCCGCTCGCCGAACGCCTCGCCCGCGATGCGCTCGTCCTGCCCGAAGAACGACAGCAGGCCGAGGTCCTCCCAGGCGGTCATGCCGGAGTTGAGGCCGACGACGGGGATGCCCGCGGCCTCGGCGTCGGCCAGCGCGCCGGCGAGCCCTTCCGGGTTGGCGAGGGTCACCGCGATGCCGTCGACGTCCTGGTCGATGGCGTTCTGGATCAGGTTGGCCTGCTCGCTGGTCTCCGGGTCACTGGAGTAGATCAGGTTGACGTTGTCCTTGGACGCGGCCATCTCGGCGCCCTTGCGGACGATGTCCCAGAAGGTGTCACCGGGCGCGGAGTGGGTGATCAGCGCGACGGTCATGCGGGGGGTGTCGGCCTGACCGGCCGCTATCTCGTCTGCCCGTTCCCTGGCCGCGCGGCCGCCGGTGGAACTGGAGCAGCCGGCGAGCAGCAGCACCGCGCAGGCCGCCGCGATGACGGCACGGGTGGGGGTGCGGTTCATGGTTCCGGTTACCTCGACTTCTCTGAGCCTGCCCGGAGCAAACTCCGGACAGCGCAGTGATGTCAATAGGTTGTCATGACATGCCTAGGTTACGACGGGCCGGACGTCCTTATGTCCGGACATAGCATTGACAGGCGGGACGGACGGCAGGACTCTGGACGGACAGCCGGGCAACGGAGCCGCGAGCAAGGGGCGTCGGCATGGCCGTGGAGCAACGGGCGCGCGAGGACGGCGCCTTTGACGTGGTCACGATGGGACGCATCGGCGTGGACCTGTACCCGCTCCAGACCGGAGTGGGGCTGGCCGACGTGAAGACGTTCGGCAAGTTCCTCGGCGGCTCGGCGGCGAACGTGGCGGTGGCCGCCGCGCGCCTGGGCCGCTCCGCCGCCGTCATCACCCGCACCGGCGAGGACCCCTTCGGCGCGTACTGCCGCCGCGAGCTGCGCGGTTACGGCGTGGACGACCGGTGGGCGGGGCCGGTCGCGGGACCGCCCACGCCCGTGACGTTCTGCGAGCTGTTCCCGCCCGACCGGTTCCCGCTGTACTTCTACCGGCGGCCGACCGCCCCCGATCTCCTCATCCGGCCCGGGGATCTGGACCTGGCGGCGGTCCGCGCGGCCCGCGTGTTCTGGATGACGGGCACCGGGCTGTGCCAGGAGCCCAGCCGGGCGGCGACGCTCGCCGCGCTGGCGGCGCGGTCGGCGGACGGCGGCGCGCCGGGCCAGGTCGCCACGGTCTTCGACCTGGACTGGCGGCCGGGGTTCTGGCCCGGCGGCGCGGCCGAGGCGCGCAGCCCGTACCGCGAGGCGCTGGCGCACGCCACGGTCGCGGTGGGGAACGTGGCGGAGTGCGAGGTCGCCACGGGCGCGCGCGGGGCGCACGCCTGCGCCCAGGCGCTGGTGGCGGCGGGCGTGACGCTCGCCGTGGTCAAGCGCGGCCCGGACGGGGTACTGGCCGCGCACCGCGACGGGCGCACGGCCGAGGTGGCGCCGCACCGGGTGCGGGTGGTCAACGGCCTCGGCGCGGGCGACGCGTTCGGCGGCGCGCTCTGCCACGGGCTGCTGGCGGGCTGGGACCCGTACCGGACGGCGCGGTACGCCAACGCGGCGGGCGCGCTGGTCGCCTCCCGGCTGGCGTGCTCCCCCGCCATGCCGTTCCCGCACGAGGTGGAGGCGCTGCTGCGCGGCGAACGGGCCGGCCCGGGCGGGCCGGGCGGAGCGGAGCGGGTCCCGCACGCGGCGGGGCGGAGGGAGGACGGCCCGTGAGTGTCGACGTGTCCGCCCTGGCGTCGGTGCGCGCCCGGCGGCCCGAGGCCGTCGCGGCGGCCGCGGCCCGGCGCGCGCGCCGCCCGCTGCTGGGCGAGCGCGGCCGGCTGCTGATCATCGCCGCCGACCACCCGGCGCGCGGCGCGCTCGCGGCGGGCGGCCGGGAGCTGGCGATGGCCGACCGCCGCGACCTGCTGGAGCGGCTGCTGCTGGCGCTGTCGCGGCCCGGCGTGGACGGCGTGCTCGGCACGGCGGACGTGCTGGAGGACCTGCTGCTGCTCGGCGCGCTGGAGAACCGCGTGGCTCTGGGCTCGATGAACCGCGGCGGCCTGGCGGGCTCCGTGTTCGAGCTGGACGACCGGTTCACGGGCCACCGCCCGGAGGACATCGAGCGGCTGCGGTTCGACGGCGGCAAGCTGATGCTCCGCATGGACCTGTCGGACCCCGGCTCGCTGTCGACGCTGACGGGCACCGCCCGCGTGATCGACGAGATGGCGCGGCGCCGCCTGCCGGTGTTCGTCGAGCCGTTCCTGGCGCGCCGCGAGGGCGGCCGGGTCGTCAGCGACCTGTCCCCGGCGGGCGTGGCCAGGGCGGTGGCGGTGGCGTCGGGCCTGGGCGGCACGTCGGCGTACACGTGGCTGAAGGTGCCGGTGCCGCGCGACCCGCGGCGGATCGAGGACGGGCTGGCGGCGTCGACGCTGCCGGCGGTGCTGCTCGGCGGGGACGCGCGCGGCGACAAGCGGGACCAGGAGGCGGTCTACGAGCGCTGGCGGGCGGCCCTGCGGCTGCCCACGGTGCAGGGGCTGGTGGCGGGCCGGGCGCTGCTGTACCCGGCGGACGACGACGTGGCGGCGGCCGTCGACACGGCGGCGGCGCTCGTCGCGGGGTGAGCGGGGTGCGCAGGAGCCACAGGAGACGACAGGCGAGGAGGCGGCGTTGGCGGCTGGAGGCAGGACACCAGGAGAGCGCCGCCACATTCCGGCCGGCGGCGGGGCGGCGGGACCGTACGCGCTGGACCTGTCGCCGGGTGCGGCGGGGCTGCGGCACTGCTCGCTGCGGGTGCTGCCGCTGGCCGCAGGCGGGCGGCACCGCTTCTCCGCGGGGGACAGCGAGTGGATCGTGCTGCCGCTGTCCGGCGGCTGCCAGGTGACGGCTAACGGGCGGGAGTTCACGCTGCACGGGCGGCCGGACGTCTTCACCGCCGTCAGCGACTTCGCGTACGTGCCGCGGGGCGCCAGCGTCACGGTGTCCTCCCGCGGCGGCGGGCTGTTCGCGCTGGCGGGGGCGCGCTGCGAGCGGCGGCTGCCGGCCCGGTACGGCCCGGCGTGGGGCGTGCCGGTGGAGCTGCGCGGCGCGGGCACGTGTGCGCGGCAGGTCAACAACGTCGCCGCCGCGGACGTCTTCGAGGCCGACCGGCTCATCGCCGTCGAGGTCCTCACGCCCGGCGGCAACTGGTCGTCGTACCCGCCGCACAAGCACGACCGGCACGTGCCCGGCGAGGAGTCCGAGCTGGAGGAGATCTACTACTTCTCGCTCGCCCGCGCCGCCGCCGGCGCGGAGGGCGTGGCCTACCAGCGGGTGGCGGCCTCGCGGCCCGGCGGCACGGACCTGCTCGCCGAGGTCCGCAGCGGCGACGCCGTGGTCATCCCCGACGGCTGGCACGGCCCGTCGATCGCGGCGCCCGGCCACGACATGTACTACCTGAACGTGATGGCCGGCCCGCACCCCGAGCGCCGCTGGCTGATCCGCGACCACCCGGACTTCGCCTGGCTGAGGGACACCTGGCACACCCAGGCCACCGACCCGCGGCTGCCGCTGTACGAGGCGCCCCGGGCACCCGGTGGCCCGACGGAGAGGGAGGCGCACCCGTGACGGCGGCGACGCGGCTGACCACCGCCCAGGCGTTAGTGCGGTTCCTGGCGCGGCAGTACACGGAACGGGACGGGCGGCGGCAGCGGCTGATCGACTCCTGCTGGGGCGTCTTCGGCCACGGCAACGTGGCCGGGCTGGGCCAGGCGCTCGTCGAGAGCGGCCAGGGCCCCGGCGCGCCGCTGCCGTTCCGGCAGGGGCGCAACGAGCAGGCCATGGTGCACGCGGCCGTCGGGTTCGCCCGGCACCGCGACCGGCTGTCGGCGCAGGCCGTCACCACCTCGATCGGCCCGGGCGCCACGAATCTGGTGACGGGCGCGGCGCTGGCGACGGTCAACCGCCTGCCGGTGCTGCTGCTGCCGGGCGACACGTTCGCGACGCGGCCCGCCGACCCGGTGCTGCAGCAGCTGGAGCACCCGGGCGCCGGGGACGTGTCGGTCAACGACACGCTGCGGCCCGTCAGCCGCTACTTCGACCGCGTCCACCGGCCCGAGGCGCTGGTGCCGGCCGCACTCCAGGCGATGCGGGTGCTGGCCGACCCGGTCGAGACGGGCGCGGTGACGCTGGCGCTGCCGCAGGACGTGCAGGCGGAAGCAGCCGACTGGCCCGGGGAGTTCTTCGCCGAACGCGTGTGGCACGTGCCGCGTCCCGCGCCGGAGGCCGCCGCGCTGGCGCGGGCGGTCGCCGCGGTGCGGGCCGCGCGCCGGCCGCTGCTGATCGCCGGGGGCGGGGTGCACCACAGCCGCGCGGAGGACGCGCTGCGGGCGCTGGCCGACGCCACCGGCATCCCGGTGGCCTGCACGCAGGCGGGCAAGGGCGCGCTACGCCACGGCCACCCGTGCGATGTGGGGGCGGTCGGCCACACGGGCACGGCGGTCGCTGACGGCCTGGCGCGCCGGGCCGACCTGGTCATCGGCGTCGGCACCCGGTACACGGACTTCACGACGGCCTCGGGGACGCTGTTCGCCGCGCCGGGGGTCCGGTTCGTCAACCTGACGGTCTCGCCGTTCGACGCGCACAAGATGGGCGGGCTGCCGCTGGTGGCGGACGCCCGGGCCGGTCTGGAGGCGCTGGCCGGGGCGCTGGCGGGCACGGGGTACCGGGTCGCGTCCGGCTACGAGACGGAGTACCGCGAGGCCGCGGCGCGCTGGGAACGGGCGGTGGCGGCGGCGCTGGTGCCGGCGCGGGGCAGCGCCCGGCCGACGCAGACGCAGGTGCTGGGCGCGCTGGACGCGGTCGCCGGCGACGAGGACGTCGTCATCAACGCCGCCGGATCGATGCCCGGGGACCTGCACAAGCTGTGGCGGGCGCGGTCACGGCGGCAGTACCACGTGGAGTACGGCTACTCCTGCATGGGTTACGAGATCCCGGCGGCGATCGGCGTGCTGCTGGCGGACCCCGGGCGGCCGGTGTGGGCGCTGGTGGGCGACGGCACGTACCTGATGGGGCCGACGGAGATCGTCACCGCCGTGCAGGAGCGCGTGCCGCTGCGGCTGGTGCTGGTGGACAACCACGGCTACGCCTCCATCGGCGGCCTGTCGGAGCTGACCGGCGCGGAACGGTTCGGCACGGACTTCCGGTTCCGGGCGGCGGACGGCTCGTTCACGGGCGCGCCGCTGCCCGTGGACCTGGCCGCGAACGCCGCCTCGCTCGGCATGGAGGTGCTGCGGGCCGCGACCTGGGACGGGCTGCGCGAGGCGCTGGCGGCGGCGCGGGCGGCGACGGGCCCGGTGTGCGTGTACGTGGCGACCGATCCGGCGCCGGCCGCGCCGCCGGCGCAGGCGTGGTGGGACGTGCCGGTGGCGGAGGTCTCGGGCCGCCCGGCGGCGCGGGCGGCGCGCGAGGCGTACGAGCGCGGCCGTGCCGGGCGGCGGCGCCATCTGTGAGGCGGGGCGCGAGGACGCGAGGACGCAACAGGCGTGACGGCAGCCGGGCACGGCTGGGGAAGGCAGGGGGCGGATGAGGGAGATCCCGCACCGCATCGGAGGCGAGCCGGTGGCGGGCCAGTCCGGGCGCTACGGGCCGGTGTTCGATCCGGCGACCGGCCAGCGGACGGGGCGGGTGGCGCTGGCGTCGGTGGCGGAGACGGACCGGGCGGTGGCGGCGGCGCGGCGGGCGTTCGCCGTGTGGGGCGCGAGTTCGCTGGCGCGGCGCACGGCCGCGCTGTTCCGCTTCCGCGAACTGCTGCACGCGCACCGCGAGGAGCTGGCGGACCTGGTCACCGCCGAGCACGGGAAGGTGCGCGCGGACGCGCTGGGCGAGCTGGACCGGGGCCTGGAGGTCGTCGAACTGGCCTGCGGCGTCCCGTCGTTGCTCAAGGGCGAGGTGTCGGTGGAGGCGGCCACCGGGGTGGACGTGGTGTCGCTGCGGCAGCCGCTGGGCGTGGTCGCGTGCGTCACGCCGTTCAACTTCCCGGCCATGGTGCCGCTGTGGACGGTGCCGGTGGCCCTGGCGTGCGGGAACACGGTGGTGCTCAAGCCGAGCGAGAAGGTGCCCTCGGCGGCGCTGCGGCTGGCGGAGCTGGCGGAGGCGGCCGGGTTCCCGCCCGGCGCGCTGAACGTGCTGAACGGCGACCGGCCCGCTGTGGAACGGCTGGTGGCGCATCCGGAGGTGGCGGCGGTCAGCTTCGTCGGCTCCACGCCGGTGGCGCGGGCGGTGCGGCGGGAGGCGGTGGCGCGCGGCAAGCGGGTGCAGGCGCTGGGCGGGGCGAAGAACCACATGGTGGTGCTGCCCGACGCCGACCTGGAGCTGGCGGCGGACGCGGCGGTCGGGGCGGCCTACGGCTCGGCCGGCGAGCGGTGCATGGCGGTGTCGGTCGTGGTGGCCGTGGGCGAGGCGGCGGGGGACGCGCTGGTGGAGCGGATCGCGCGCCGGGCGGCGGCGGTGCGGGTCGGTCCGGGCACCGATCCGCGGTCCCGGATGGGGCCGTTGATCTCGGCGGAGCACCGGGAGCGGGTCGCCGGGTACGTGCGGGGGGCACGCGCGCAGGGCGCCCGGGTGGTGCTGGACGGCACCGGGCTGCGCGTGCCGGGGCACGAGGGCGGCTTCTTCCTGGGGGTGTCGCTGCTGGACCGGGTGCGGCCGGGCATGGACGCCTACCGGGACGAGATCTTCGGACCGGTGCTGTGCGTGGTGCGGGCGGCGGACTACGCAGAGGCGCTGGCGCTGGTCAACGCCTCGCCGTGGGGCAACGGCAGCGCGGTGTTCACACGGGACGGCGGCGCGGCCCGCCGCTTCCAGCTGGAGGTGGAGGCGGGCATGGTGGGGGTGAACGTGCCGGTCCCGGTGCCGGTCGGGTACCACTCCTTCGGCGGCTGGAAGGACTCGCTCTTCGGCGAGCACCGCATCTACGGCCCCGACGGGGTGCGGTTCTTCACGCGCGGCAAGGTGGTGACGAGCCGCTGGCCCGGCCCGGGGCCCGGCCGCGGCTAGCGCGCCCGCGCCGGGCGTCGCGCAGCACCTCACGCGTCGTTACGTCGCCGCTTCGCAACGGTCGTCACCGTTACGCGCCCCTCCCGTCACAGGTGTTCAACGGACGCGGTCCTCGCTCCCGCGCCCTCGTTTGGCCGGACACATGGCTGATCGCACGTCGGTCGCCGTCCGTTGAGGAGGTGCGAGAGATGGCGGACCGCGGACTGTGGTCCTACAAGGAGATCGCCGCGTACATCCGGGTGCAGCCGGACACCGTGCGCTCCTACCGCAAGCACGGGCTGCTGCCGTCGCCGGACGTGGTGGAGAAGGGGCGGCCGTTCTGGCGCCCGGAGACGGTGAAGGAGTGGGTGCGCCGCCGGCCCGGCTACCGGGGGCGGCCCGGCGAGTGACCTGGCGTGTGACTGGCGCGTGACTGGCCCGTGAGGGGTCACCGCGACGGAGTGCAGCCGGCGAGCGCGAGGCACCGCGCTGGCTCGGGGTCGGCGCCGCTCTCGGGCTGCTCGGGCCGCGGCGGTGTGACCGGGCCGCCCGCCCGGCGCCGGGCGCGCGCGCTGATCAGCTGGGCCGTGGCCGCCACCAGCAGTGACACGCCGGGGCCGATGACCAGGGCGGACCAGGTGTTTTCCAGCGCCGCACCGCCCCAGTAGCCAAGGCCGATGGTGTACGACGCCCAGATCACCTCGGCGACGGTCGCGCCCAGCAGGTAGCGGCGGACGGGGTAGCGCACGAGCGCCGCGGTGAGGCCGCCGACCACCCGGCCGCTGGGCAGGAAGCGGATGGCGATGACGAACGGCACGCCGTGGCGGTGGATCCGCCCGGCGATCCAGTCCATCACCTGGGCGCGGCGCCGGGAGCGGGCCAGCCAGCGCAGGGTGCGCCGCCTGGCCAGGTGCCCGGCGCCGTAGACGATGGCGTCACCGGCGACGGCGCTGGCCGCGACCACCAGGAACAGGGCGGTCAGGCTCAGCTGCCCCTGGGCGGCGAGCGCTCCGGCGGAGGCGATGGCGGCCGAGTTGGGAACGAGCGGCGGCGCGGTGCCCAGCGCCAGCAGCGTGTAGATCCACAGTGCCCCGTCCATGTGCCTTCCGTCCGTGCGAGCGACGTGTCAGCCCAAGCTGACACATGGGCGACCAGCACGGGAACGGCTGCCAGGAGATCCCCGGGGCTTCCCCGGGAGGCGCCGCCCGCTCCCCTAGGGGGGACCTGGGGGATCCTCCCGGGAGTGATATACCCCCTGGGGGTAGGGGTATACTCGGCGGCGCAAGGAAGCCCAGCCGGCTTCACACGGGGTTCCGGGAAGTGAGGACCGTCTCATGAGCAGCACGAGCGCGACCACGACGACGTTCAAGGTGTCCGGGATGACCTGCGGCCACTGCGAGGGGGCCGTCCGCGAGGAGGTCGGGGCGATCCCCGGCGTCACCGGCGTCACGGCCAGCGCCGCCACCGGCATCGTGACGGTGACCGCCGAGGGCCCGCTGGACGACGAGGCCGTCCGCGCCGCCGTGGACGAGGCCGGGTACGAACTGGTCGGCCGCGCCTGAGAGAAGCCCGGGCCAAGCCCGGAAGCAGAACGCCTCCCCGGCCGGGCGCCCGGAACGCGCGCGCCCGGCCGCCGGCATGAGGGAAGCGCCCCGCCGCGGGTCCCCCCACAGGGCCCGTTGCGGGGCGCTTCGGCCGTCCGCTCAGAGCGTCCCCCCACGGGACCCCGGCTGGACGGCGGTTGGCGTGGATCCAGCCGAATCCGCGCCAACGTCGACCGGTTAGACCCATGACTCACCGAAAGGTTGCACGGGCTTTGATGTGACCTCGGTCACATCTGCGCGGGCACGCTCACCGCTGCTCGACCGGCACGTACTCCCGCTCGGCAACACCCGTGTAGATCTGCCGCGGACGGCCGATCCGGGTCTTCGGGTCGGTGATCATCTCCTGCCACTGGGCGATCCAGCCCGGCAGCCGGCCGAGGGCGAACAGCACGGTGAACATGCTGGTCGGGAAGCCCATCGCCCGGTAGATCAGACCGGTGTAGAAGTCCACGTTCGGGTAGAGGTTGCGCGAGATGAAGTAGTCGTCGCTCAGCGCGCGCTCCTCCAGGCGCAGGGCGATGTCCAGCAGCTCGTCGGACTTGCCCAGCGCGGACAGCACCTCGTGCGCCGCCGCCTTGATGATCTTCGCCCGCGGGTCGAAGTTCTTGTAGACGCGGTGCCCGAAGCCCATCAGCCGGACGCCTTGCTCCTTGTTCTTCACCCGGCGGATGAAGGAGTCGACGTCGCCGCCCTCGCTCTGGATGCGCTCCAGCATCTCCAGCACCGCCGCGTTGGCGCCGCCGTGCAGCGGCCCCCACAGCGCGTTGATACCCGCGGAGATGGAGACGAAGAGGTTGGCCTGCGAGGAGCCGACCAGGCGCACGGTGGAGGTCGAGCAGTTCTGCTCGTGGTCCGCGTGCAGGATCAGCAGCTTGTCCAGCGCGTTGGTGACCACGGGGTCGAGCTCGTACTCCTCGGCCGGGACCGAGAAGGTCATGCGGAGGAAGTTCTCCACGTAGCCCAGGTCGTTGCGCGGGTAGACCAGCGGGTGGCCGATCGACTTCTTGTAGGCGTAGGCCGCGATGGTCGGCAGCTTGGCCAGCAGCCGGATCGCGGACAGCCGCCGCTGCTCCTCGTCGAAGGGGTTGTGGCTGTCCTGGTAGAAGGTGGACAGCGCGCTGACGACGGACGTCAGCATGGCCATCGGGTGGGCGTCCCGGGGGAAGCCGTCGAAGAACCGTTTGACGTCCTCGTGCAGCAGAGTGTGTTTGGTGATCTCGCTGCGGAACGCGGACAGCTCATCCACCGTCGGCAGTTCGCCGTTGATCAGCAGGTAGGCCGTCTCCAGGAACGAGCCGCGCTCAGCGATCTGCTCGATCGGGTAGCCCCGGTAGCGCAGGATGCCCTGCTCACCATCGAGGTAGGTGATCGCCGAGGTACACGCCGAGGTGTTCCCGAACCCGGAATCCAGGGTCACCAGACCGGTCTGGGCGCGCAGCTTGGCAATGTCGAAGCCACGGTCACCGATCGAGCTGTCCACCACCGGGAAGCGGTACTCGTTGTCGCCGTACCGCAGGGTTACCGCATCCGCGGAGACTGCGTTGTTTTCGCTCACGTCATCCCTCACCGACGTAGTGCCTCTTCTTCGAGGTGCCCTGACTCCTTCCACTGTCCCCCATCAGGCGCAGGATTGTGCACTCGGGGTCTGCAATTGGCCCATTCTCTGGCACGCCGTGCCGCTCAAACCGGGGCATCAGCTGCTTTCCGGGCGGGTCGCGGCCCCGGCGCGGCCGGCTTCTGGCGCCGCCTGGGCCGCGCCGTCCGGCCCCGGGAACCCCACCAGGCGGGCGGCCAGGGCCGTGCACCGGCGCCCCGCCGAGACGCTGCGGACCGCCTGCCCCAGCGCCCGCCGCGAGCCGACCAGCACCACCAGCCGCTTCGCCCGCGTCACGGCCGTGTACAGCAGATTGCGCTGGAGCATCATCCAGGCGCTCGTGGTGAGCGGGATCACGACGCAGGGATACTCGCTGCCCTGCGAACGGTGGATCGTGACGGCGTAGGCGTGCGCCAGCTCGTCCAGCTCGGTGAAGTCGTAGGGGACCTCCTCGTCCTCGTCGGTGAGCACGGTCAGCCGCTGCTCGTCGAGGTCGATGCCGGTCACCACGCCGACGGTGCCGTTGAAGACGCCGTTCTTCCCCTTGTCGTAGTTGTTCCGGATCTGCGTGACCTTGTCACCGACACGGAAGACCCGGCCGCCGACGCGCTTCTCCGCCAGCCCCGGCCGGGGCGGCGTCACCGCCTGCTGGAGCAGCCCGTTCAGCGTGCCCGCGCCGGCCGGGCCCCGGTGCATCGGCGTGAGCACCTGCACGTCCCGCCGCGGGTCGAGGCCGAACTTCGCCGGCACCCGCCGCGCCGCCACGTCCACCGCCAGCCGGCCGGCCTCCTCGGTGTCCTCGGCCACGAACAGGAAGAAGTCCGGCAGCCCCTGCGTCACCGGCGGCAGCCCGGCGTTGATGCGGTGCGCGTTGGTCACCACGCCCGACTGCTGCGCCTGCCGGAAGATCCGCGTCAGCCGCACCGAGGGCACCGGGCTGCCCGGCGCCAGCAGGTCGCGCAGCACCTCCCCCGCGCCCACCGACGGCAGCTGGTCCACATCCCCCACCAGCAGCAGGTGCGCCCCGGGCGGCACGGCCTTGACCAGCTTGTTCGCCAGCAGCAGGTCCAGCATGGACGCCTCGTCCACCACCACCAGGTCCGCCTGGAGCGGCCGGTCCCGGTCGTATGCCGCGTCCCCGCCCGGCTTCAGCTCCAGCAGCCGGTGCACCGTGGACGCCTCCGCGCCCGTCAGCTCCGCCAGCCGCTTGGCGGCCCGGCCTGTCGGCGCCGCCAGCACCACCCGCGCCCGCTTCGCCCGCGCCAGCTCCACCACCGACCTGACGGTGAACGACTTCCCGCAGCCCGGCCCGCCGGTGAGCACCGACACCCGCTCCGTGAGCGCCAGCCGCACCGCGTCCCGCTGCTCGGGCGCCAGCTCCGTCCCGCTGCGCCGCGCCAGCCAGCCGAACGCCGCCTCCCAGTCCACGTCGCGGAACGCCGCCAGCCGGTCCTCCGCCGCGCCGAGCAGCCGCCGCACCTGCCCCGCCAGCGACAGCTCCGCCCGGTGGAACGGCACCAGGTACACCGCCGTGACCTCGCCGTCCTCGCCGCCGGCCCCCTCCGGAGCCGGCACCCGCTCCCGCACCACGCCCTCGGGCTCGGCCGCGAGCTCGGCGAGGCACTCGATGACAAGGCCGGTGTCCACCTGGAGCAGCTTCACCGTGTCCGCGATCAGCCGCTCCTCCGGCAGATAGCAGTGCCCCTGGTCCGTGGCCTGGGACAGCGCGTACCGCAGGCCGGCCTTGACCCGCTCCGGGCTGTCCGCCGGGATGCCCACGGCGCGCGCGATGCGGTCAGCCGTCAGGAAGCCGATGCCCCACACGTCCGCCGCCAGCCGGTACGGCTGGTTGCGCACCACGGAGATCGAGGCGTCGCCGTACTTCTTGTAGATCCGCACCGCCAGCGAGGTGGACACCTCCATGCCCTGGAGGAAGACCATGACCTCCTTGATGGCCTTCTGCTCCTCCCAGGCGGCGGCGATCAGCGCCGTGCGCTTCGGGCCGAGGCCGGGCACCTCGATCAGCCGCTCCGGGTCCTCCTCGATCACGTCCAGGGTGGCCACGCCGAAGTGGTCCACGATCCGCTCGGCTGTCTTCGGGCCGATCCCTTTGACCAGCCCTGATCCCAGGTACCGGCGGATGCCCTGCACGGTCGCGGGCAGCACGGTCGTGAAGGAGTCGACCAGGAACTGGCGGCCGTACTGCGGATGCGAGCCCCAGCGTCCCGTCATCCGCAGCGACTCGCCCACCTGCGCGCCGAGCAGCGAGCCGACGACCGTCAGCAGGTCGCCGCCGCGCCCGGTGTCGACGCGGGCCACCGTGTAGCCGTTCTCCTCGTTGGCGTACGTGATCCGCTCGAGCACGCCCTCGACCACCGCCGCCGCCCGAGGGGGCCCGTCCGCACGCCGAGACCTCTCCGCCACCATGGCTCGACGTTAGCCCGCCGCGCTGACACCGAACGGGGGTGATCCCGTCAGGGACCGCGCGCCCTCGTACGCCCCGCACGCCCTCCACGTCACGGACGCGCCCCGCTCTGCCTCTTCGCGCCCCCGTGCCGGGACTCCGGCCAGCGGTATGAGCGCTGGTGGGACCTTGTCGCCGGCCTCGCCTGGAAAGGAACTTCTTGTCAGGTACCGGCGGTTTCACCGCGTCTTTCCCTGCGACGGCCCCAGCGACGGTCTGGACAGGGCCCCGGGGATGGCGGGACGGAGAAGTCGGAGGAGCCACGTGCGGGACAACCGGCACAACCGGATACACCGGACCAACCAGCGCAACCGGGCTCACGGCGCCAGCGGGGACAGCGCCGGCAGCGGCGCACCCGCCGCGACCGTCCTGCCGCTCACCGACGGCCGGGTGCGGGACGCCCGGACCGCCGGGGGCAAGGCCGCCGCGCTGGCGCGGGCCGCGGCCGCGGGGCTGCCGGTGCTGCCCGGGTTCGTCGTGCTGCCAGCGGCCGGGCGGGCGCACGAACCCGGCCTGCGGCGCGCGTGGCGCGAGATGAGCGCGGACGGGCGGGTGCCGCTGGCCGTCCGCTCCTCCTCCGCCGCCGAGGACACGGCCCGGTCGTCGATGGCGGGCCAGTTCGCCTCCGTCCTCGGCGTGCGCGGCTGGGAGGAGTTCACGGCCGCGGTGCAGACCGTCAGGGACTCGGCGGCGGCGCGCGGCTCCCGGGCCGCCATGGCCGTCCTCGTCCAGCCGATGGTGCGCTCCCGGGCCGGCGGGGTGCTCTTCGGCGCGGACCCGGTGACCGGGCGCACCGACCGGCTGCTGCTCAGCGTGGTCCGCGGCGGCCCCGACCGCCTGGTCAGCGGCGAGCGGCAGGGCACGACGCTCCCTCTGACCCGGCACGGCAGGCGGCCGCACGACGCCCCGCCGGGTGCGGACGGCGGGCCGCTCACCCCCGCCGAGCTGCGGCGGCTGGCGGCCCTGGCCCGCCGTGCCCGGCGGGTGTTCGGCGGCCCGCAGGACATGGAGTTCGGCTTCGAGGCGGACACCGGACGGCTGTGGCTGTTCCAGAGCCGCCCCATCACCGCCATGGCACCGCGCCCGCGCCGCCGCGCCCGGCTGCTGGGACCCGGTCCGGTCGCGGAGACGATGCCCGGCGTGCTCCAGCCGCTGGAGGAGGACCTGTGGGTGACACCGATGGCGCACGGCCTGGCCGCCGCGCTGCACCTGGCCGGGGCGGCGCCGCGCCGCGTCCTGCGCGCCCGGCCGGTGGTGACCACCGTGGCCGGGCGCGCCGTGGCCGACCTGGCGCTGCTGGGCGCCGCCACGCCCTCCTCGCGCGCCCGGCGCGTGCTGGCGGCGCTCAACCCGCTGCCGGGGGCACGGCGGCTGGGGGCGGCGTGGCGCGTGGGGCGGCTGCGCGGCACGCTGCCCCGGCTCGCGGAGGCGCTCCTGACCGACGTCGACCGCCGCCTGGCCGAGGCCGGGCCGCCCGCCGGGCTGAGCGCGGCCCAGCTGGCCGCCGCACTCCGCTGGGCGCGCGCCGTGCTGGTGCCGCTGCACGCGCAGGAGGCGCTGGCGGGCGCGCTGCTGCCCGCCGCGGCGCACGGCCCGGGCAGCGGCACGGCGGCGGCCAGCGGGCTCGCCGCGCTCCGCCACGGCCGCGCCGAGGGCCTGCCGGACGAGCGGCTGGTGCGGGCGCGCCCGGAGGTGCTCGCGCTGGTGCCGCCGAGCCTGACCGAGCCGCTGCGGCTGCCGGCGCGGGGCACGGCCGGGACGGGGCCGGGGACGCCGGGGACGCCGGGGACGGGGCGGCTGGGGCCGAGGGAGGCGCTGCGGCTGCGGATCCGGTGGGTGCAGGAGTTCCAGGCCAGGCTGGTGGCGGAGCTGGCCGGGCGGCTGGGCGTGACGAGCGGGACGGCGGCGCGGCTGCGGTGGGAGGAGCTGATGGCCGCCGCCCACGGCGCGGCGCTGCCGCCGGACCTGGCCGCCCGCCCGGCGCGGGCGGCGTCGGCGCCGCTGCCGGATGCGTTCCGGCTGGCCGAGGGCGGCGTCGTCGTGGCGGACGCGGCCCCCCGCCCGGCCGGGGCGCGGGGCGGGGCCGCGGGGGTGTCCGGCGGCCGGGTCACCGGCACGGCGTGGGACGGCGCGGGAGAGCCGCCTGAGCGGCCGGTGCTCGTCGTCCGCACGCTCGACCCGGCGCTCGCACCGCTGCTGCCGTCGCTGACCGGCCTGGTCGCGCAGACCGGCAGCCCGCTGTCGCACCTGGCGGTGCTGGCGCGCGAGCTGGGGCTGGCGGCGGTGACGGGGGCGGCGGGCGCCGTGGACCGTTTCCCGCCGGGCACGCCGCTGGTGGTGGACGGCGCCAGCGGCGAGGTGGCGCGGGCCGGCGAGGACGCCCCGGGCGGCGGCCGGGAGCTGGCGGGCGCGGAGGTGCGGCGGTGAGCCCCGCCAGGCTGGCCGCCTACCTCATCGGCACGGTGGCCGCGCTGGGGGCGGCGGGGTACGTGGTGGTGTACCTGTACCGGTGGCAGTGGCAGCGGGCGATCCTGTGCGGGGTGCTGCTGCTGGTCGTGGAGGTGCTGCTGCTCGGGCTGGCGCTGTTCGACCGGATCGCGCGGCTGGAGCGTGCCCTGCTGCGGGACCGGGACCGGGGCCGGGACCGGGGCGCGGACGCCGGGCCGCCAGGGACCGCGGCGGGCACCGGGGAGGCCGGCGGGGCGCCGCGCTTCGCCTGGCTGGAGCAGGCGATGGACCGGGAGCGGCACACGTTCGTCTTCGTGCCGGTGCTGATGGCGGCTGGGGTGGCGCTGTCGGGCGTCGCCTGGGCGGTGGAACGCGTCGCGCGCGCCGCCATGGGGGCGCGGCCCGCCGCCGGGCGCCGTCTCGCGGTGCTGGCGCCGCCTCCCCCGCCGGGCGAGGCGCCGGAGCTGCCGCCGCGGCCGCCGCTGGGCCCGCCGCGGCAGCCATGGCGGCGGCTGCGGCGGCTGGCGGGCTGGGCGCTGCTCGCAGCGGTCTGCGCGGGGCTGGTGACGGGGCTGGCGCGGCTCACCCAGACCAGGCCGCCCGAGCACGGCGACGCCGGGGCGACGACGCTGCTGTTCACGGTCGAGGTGCGCGGCATCAGCGACGAGCAGGCGACGCTCGCCGCCCGCCAGCAGTGGGAGCGGTGCCGCGACGCCACGTCGCTGCCGCTGGCCAACGCCGGCATGTCGGTGCTCGGCGACGGCCTGTTCGCCGTCACCATCCACCCCTCGCTCACCGCGCACGACACCCACCGCCTGCGCGGCTGCCTGGAGGACGCGACGGTCGACCGCATCCGGCTGCGCGTGGTGGCCGCCGGTGACGCCTCGCCCTGACGCGGGCGGCGCGCGTCCCGGGCCGCGGGCTACACGCGGTGGTAGCTGCCGCCGTCCCGGGTCCTGGCGAGCAGCCGGGCCTCGATCAGGTAGCGGCGGAGCGCCGGATAGTCCTCGTGGACGGTCCGCAGCGCGTCGTTGACCTCGCGTTCGCTGTAGGAGCGGCCGGGCTCGAAGAGCGTGTGGGCGAGGTGCACGAGCAGCTGCTGGCGCCGGGCGGCCTTGCGGGGAATGGCGATCAGCCGCCCCCGCGCGTCGAACAGGGCGGACACGTCGCTGCTGGTGCGCGGCTCGTTCTCACTCACGCGGGCAGCCTGGCAGCCGTCGCCCGGCAGGGCAACGCGTTTCCGGCGGGCACGGTCGCGGGCCGTCCCGCAGGGGTCCTGGCCGACGGGGCGGCGCAGGCACGGGGCGCACACGCCCACCGCACTGGCTGGCACGACGTCACCGTGCGTCTCCCCGCAAGAAATCCAGCAGACCGCGGTCCGTTCACTCGGTTGGCGCTGTCTGGGGCATACCTGGTTGCGGCGGCATGGTCGTGAAGCGGAGCTACAGGTGCCCGGTATGGGCCGGGCAGCCCTGGGCCTCCGTGCGTACCAGCGACGGACACACCGCATGCGGGTCGGGCACGGGTCTTGCGGCAGGACGGACAAGCCCGCCCCGGCCCCCAGGGGAGAAGGGCCGGGGCGGGCGGGGCGGGAATCAGGCGTGCTGGCGGAACCGGACGAGGGTCTCGGCGAGCACGTCGAGGCCGTCACGCGCCCACAGGACGTCGTTGAACAGCTCCACCTCGATCGGCCCGTCGTACCCCGCCTCCTCGACCCGGGCACGGAACCACGGGAAGTCCACGGCGCCGTCGCCGATCTGGCCGCGGCCGTTGAGCACCCCGGCGGGCAGCGGCGTGGTCCAGTCGGCGAGCTGGTAGATGGCGATGCGGCCCCCGGCGCCCGCGCGGGCGATCTGCTCGGCGATCCGGTCGTCCCACCACAGGTGGTAGGTGTCGACGGTCACCCCGACCTGCTCGGCCGGGAAGCGCTCGGCCAGGTCGAGCGCCTGCGCCAGCGTGGAGACGACGCAGCGGTCGGCGGCGTACATCGGGTGCAGCGGCTCGATCGCCAGCCGCACGCCGCGCTCGCCGGCGTACGGCGCGAGCTCGGCCAGGGCGTCGGCGATCCGCTCCCGCGCGGCGTGCAGGTCGCGGCTGCCGGGCGGCAGCCCGCCGGAGACCAGGACCAGGGTGTCCGTGCCCAGCGTGGCGGCCTCGTCGATGGCGGCGCGGTTGTCGTCCAGCGCGCGGGCGCGCTCCGCCGGGTCCTCGGCGGTGAAGAACCCGCCCCGGCACAGCGACGTCACGGTGAGCCCCGCCTCGCGCACGAGCCGGGCCGTAGCGTCCAGGCCGTGCTCGGCCACCGGCTCGCGCCACAAGCCGACGCCCTGGATGCCCAGGTCCACGCAGCCCTTGACCAGGTCGGGCAGTGACAGCTGCTTGACGGTCATCTGGTTGATCGAGAAACGCGCGGCGAGCGCGTTCCCGCTGGTGTCTGCCATGGTGTTCAGCCCTCCACGCCGTAGACCGCGAGCAGCCGCCGCATCCGGGACTCGGCGAGGCCGGGGTCCGGGAAGAGGCCGATGCCGTCGGCGAGTTCGTAAGCGGTGGCGAGGTGCGGCAGCGAGCGGGCCGCCTGGAGGCCGCCGACCATCGCGAAGTGCTCCTGGTAGCCCGCCAGCCAGGCGAGGAAGACCACGCCCGTCTTGTAGAAGCGGGTCGGCGCCTGGAACAGGTGGCGCGACAGCGGCACGGTCGGGTCAAGCAGCTTGCGGAAGCCCTCGGTGTCGCCGGTGTCCAGCACGCGCACGGCCTGTGCGGCAAGCGGCCCCAGCGGGTCGAAGATGCCCAGCAGCGCGTGGCTGAAGCCCTTGTCGTCCCCGGCGATCAGCTCGGGGTAGTGGAAGTCGTCGCCGGTGTAGCAGCGCACGCCGTCCGGCAGGCGCCGCCGCAGGGCGATCTCGCGCCCGGCGTCCAGCAGGGAGACCTTCACGCCGTCCACCTTGTCGGGGTGGGCGGCGATGATCTCCAGGAACGTCTCCGTCGCCGCGTCCAGGTCCTCGCTGCCCCAGTAGCCGGTGAGCGCGGGGTCGAACATCGGGCCCAGCCAGTGCAGGATGACCGGCTCGGACGCCTGCCGCAGCAGGTGCCCGTACACCTCGAGGTAGTCGCCGGGACCGGCCGCGGTGGCGGCCAGGGCGCGCGAGGCCATGAGGATGGCCTGCGCCCCGGTCTCCTCGACGACGGCGAGCTGCTCCTCGTACGCGGCGCGCACCTCGGCCAGCGACGGGGCGGGCCCGGCCGGGAGCTGGTCGGTGCCGACGCCGCAGGCGATGCGGCCGCCGGACGCGCGGGCCGCGGCCCCGGAGCGGCGGATGAGTTCGGCGGCTCCGGCCCAGTCCAGTCCCATGCCGCGCTGGGCGGTGTCCATGGCTTCGGCCACGCCCAGCCCGTGGGACCACAGGTGGTGGCGGAACGCCAGCGTGGCGTCCCAGTCGACCGCGGCGGGGCCGTCGGGGGTGGTGTCGGCGAAGGGGTCGGCCACCACGTGGGCGGCGGAGAAGACGATGCGGGAGGCGGGCGGCGGGGCCCCGTCCCGCGCGGCCGTCGCGAAGGCGGCGGGCTCGCCGCGCGGGGTGTACGCGCGCAGCGTCCCCGTCGCGTCTGGCAGTCGGATCACGGTGTGTTCACTTCCTCGCGGTCGCTCGTGTCGCGGGACGGGTCACAGGGTCAGCTCGGGGACGGCCAGGCGCTTGCCCTCCGCCGCCGAGGCCAGGCCGAGTTCGGCGAGCTGCACGCCGCGCGCGCCCGCCAGCAGGTCCCAGGTGTACGGCTCGTCGAGGACGACGTGACGCAGGAAGAGCTCCCACTGGGCCTTGAAGCCGTTGTCGAACTCGCCGTTGTCCGGCACCTCCTGCCACTGCTCGCGGAAGCGCTCGGTGGCGGGCAGGTCGGGGTTCCACACCGGCTTCGGCGTGACCGAACGGTGCTGCACACGGCAGTTGCGCAGGCCCGCGACGGCGGAGCCCTCGGTGCCGTCGACCTGGAACTCGACCAGCTCGTCGCGGTTGACGCGCACCGCCCAGGAGGAGTTGATCTGGGCGACGGCGCCGCCTGCCAGCTCGAAGATGCCGTAGGCGGCGTCGTCGGCGGTGGCCTCGTACGGCTCGCCCCGCTCGTCCCAGCGCCGGGGGATGTGAGTGCGGACAAGGGCCTGCACAGACTCGACGCGGCCGAACAGCTCGTGCAGGACGTACTCCCAGTGCGGGAACATGTCCACGACGATGCCGCCGCCGTCCTCCGCGCGGTAGTTCCACGACGGCCGCTGGGCGGACTGCCAGTCGCCCTCGAAGACCCAGTAGCCGAACTCGCCGCGCACCGACAGGATCCGGCCGAAGAAGCCGCCGTCGATGAGCCGCTTCAGCTTCAGCAGGCCCGGCAGGAACAGCTTGTCCTGCACCACGCCGTGCTTGATGCCGGCCTCGCTGGCGAGCCGGGCCAGCCGCAGCGCGCCGTCGAGGCCGGTCGCGGTCGGCTTCTCGGTGTAGACGTGCTTGCCCGCCGCGATGGCCTTGGCGATGGCCTCCTCGCGGGCGAGCGTGATCTGCGCGTCGAAGTAGATGTCGACGCTGTCGTCGGCCAGCACGGCGTCCAGGTCGGTCGAGACCGCGCCGGGGTCCAGGCCGTGCCGCTCGGCGAGGTCGCGCAGCGCGTGCTCACGGCGGCCGACGAGGACGGGCTCCGGCCAGATCACCGTGCCCTCGCTGTCGCCGGTCGGGATGCCGCCCTGCTCACGGATGGCGAGGATCGAACGGACCAGGTGCTGGCGGTAACCCATCCGGCCGGTCACGCCGTTCATGGCGATCCGGACGGTCCTGCGCCTGCCGTTGTCCCCCGCTGCTGCCTGCTCGCCCATCCCCGCTCTTCCTCCTTGGTAAGCGCTTTCTATCGCAGGAGAAGCTAACCTCTCCACAGCTGCTTGGACAAGTGGGAACGGAAAAACATGGCGGTCGGAACATGTCGGTGACGCTGGCAGACGTGGCGGCGCGCGCGGGGGTGTCGGCGGCAACGGTCTCCCGCGTGCTGAACGGCAACTACCCGGTGGCAGAAGCCACGAAGACACGGGTGCTGCGCGCCGTCGAGGAACTGGAGTACGTCGTCAACGGCCCGGCCAGCGCCCTGGCCGCCGCCTCCTCCGATCTGGTCGGCGTGCTGGTCAACGACATCGCCGACCCGTTCTTCGGGATCATGGCCAGCGCCGTCCAGTCCGAGCTCGCGCCGGACACCCCCGGGCCCGGCGGCAAGCTGGCCGTGGTGTGCAACACGGTCGGCTCCCCGGAACGCGAACTCACCTACCTCACCCTGCTGCAACGGCAGCGCGCCGCCGCCGTCGTCCTCACCGGCGGCGCCCTGGAGGACGCCGGCCACACGGCCGCCCTCGCCACCCGGCTGCGCCGCCTGGCGGCCTCGGGCGCGCGGGTGGTGCTCTGCGGCAGGCCGCCGCTGCCGCCCTCGCAGGAGCACGACGGCACGCCGCCGCCGCTGGCCATCACCTTCGATAACCGCGGCGGCGCCCGGGAGCTGACCGCGCACCTCATCGGCCTCGGCCACCGCCGCCTCGCCTACCTGGCAGGCCCCGCCAACCGCACCACGACCCGCCACCGCCTGGAGGGCCACCGCCAGGCGCTGGCGGAGGCCGGGCTGGCGGGCGACGCCGAGCGGCTCACCGTCTTCGGCCGCTACGACCGCGCCTCCGGCTACGAGGGCACGCTGCGGCTGCTGGAGCGCGAGCCCGGGCTGACCGCGATCGTCGCCGCCAACGACACCGTCGCCCTCGGCGTCTGCGCCGCCCTGCGGGAACGCGGGCTGCGGATCCCCGAGGACGTGTCGGTCACCGGCTTCGACGACCTGCCGTTCGCCGCCGACGCCGCGCCGGCGCTGACGACGATGTCGCTGCCGCTGGCCGAGGCCGGCGCCCTGGCCGCCCGCCTCGCTCTGGGGCGGGAGACCCCGTCCCCGACCGGCACGCACACCATCCGCGCCACGCTCACCCGCCGCGCCTCCACGGCGCCGCCGCCCCCGGGCCGCTCCTGACGCCCGCCGCTGCTGGGCATGTCCCTCACTCACGGCCGCCACTGACAACGGCGGACATCCGGCGCTGACGACCGCGGGGAGCGCATTCTGACGGTTCGTCAGCCCGCGCCGCCAGCTCTCCGGGCCCGGCCGCCGCCCCGCCCCCCCGCTCGCCCCGGCCGGGGCACGGCGGCGGCCCCGCGTCAGCCGGCCGCGAGCAGGTCACGGCGGCGGATGAGCCGGACCTGGCAGGCGTCCTCGGGGTCTCCGTCGGCCTCGAGGAGGAGGAGCACGGTCTCGATCGGCAGGTAGCACAGGCCCAGCAGCCAGCGCTGCACCAGCCGCCAGAACCCGGCGCGTGCGAAGCCGTGCGGCGGTATCCAGTCGCCGCCGGGGTCCCGCACGACGCGCAGCCGGAGCACGAACTTGCCGATGCTCACCCGCGTCGCCCAGGTCAGCAGCACCTGGTTGGCGAACGAGACCCCGAGCAGGCAGCCGATCAGCGCGGCCCAGTACGTCCCGGTCCCCATCTCGCCGGCGCTCTGGAACGCGAGGGCCGCGCCCCCGAGTCCGGCGACGCCGAGATCGATGAGCACGGCGAGCGTCCGGCGCAGCGAGTCGACCTCCGGCAGCGGCATCGGCCGGGGCCCCGGCTGCGGCCGGGGAACGGACGGAGAGGGCTGCCTCATCCCGGGCCGGGGCGGTGAGTTGTGGTACGTCATGCGCCGCATGATCGCCAGCGGAGATGACCCGCGCGTGACGCCGCCCGCGCTGCCGTACCCTGGCGGGCATGGCCGAGCCGCTCGCGACGGGACCGCTGGGGATGAGGCTGCTGGACTTCGCCCGGCTGCCCGAGGAGACGCGGTTCGACGACCCGCCCGTGGGCTACGTGCTGGTGGCGCTCTGGCACGAAGAGCGCGTGCTGTTCGTGCACGTCAGGGACCGCGGCTGCTGGGAACTGCCCGGCGGCGGGATCGACCCCGGCGAGACACCGCGCCAGGCCGCCGCCCGCGAACTGCGGGAGGAGACCGCGGAGACCGTGCCGCCGGCCGCGCTCCGCTTCACCGGCTTCGCCACCACGGCCCTCCCCGGCCGCCCGACGATCAGGGGCGCCGTCTACACGGCCGAACAGGCGGCCCCCGGCGGGAACTTCGCGGCCGGGAACGAGATCGACGCCGTCCACTGGTGGGACCTGACCACACCCCTTCCCGCCGGCCGTCTCCAGACCGTCGACGCCTACCTGGCCCGGCTGACCCGCCCCGGCCGCTGAACCGGCCCCGCTGCGGCCCGCTCCCTCGCCGTTCCCGGGCCTTTCCCACGCCGCTGACCTGCGCGATCGGGAATGCCGATGGGGCCATCATTTTCCTTCCCTAGGCGTTTGTAGACCCGGCCGTGGCGCGGCATCTAACGTCTTAGACGTCAAAGCCCCGCACGACCACGGACGGAACGATGGACGAGATTACGCGGCCCGCGATGGGGCGCTTCATTGTCACCAGTGTTTCTTCCGACGCCCACATGTGGAATCTGGTCTTTCTCCAGCTCTTACTCGAAGAGCGCGGAGGCGAAGTGTTCAATCTCGGCGCGTGCGTGCCCGACGACGTGATCATCGAGGAGTGCCTCCGCCTCCGCCCAGACGTCCTGGTCGTGAGCACCGTCAACGGCCACGGTCACCTGGACGGCCTGCGCCTCATCCGCAAGATCAGGAATCACCCGAATCTCTCCGGCATGCGTGTCGTCATCGGAGGAAAACTCAGCACGAAGGGCGCGGACAACGCCCAGTTCGCCGCCAGCCTCGTCGAGGCTGGCTTTGATGCGGCCTTCGAATCCGACGCCGGTCTCGCCGAGTTCGATTCTTTTCTCGGCGCGCTCGAGAATTCCGCCCCTGCCCCCCGCCAGCTCACCGCGAAAGGAGGCGCGTGATGACAAGCGTGCCGAGGACTGCGGCGGCGCCTCCGGCGCACGGCATACCCCAACCGGCGCAGCCACCGCAGGGCCGCTTCTCCCGCTTCGTCCGGAAGGCGCACGCACAGGGCCAGCTCGTCGTCCAGCCCCGCATGGGGTTCGGCGATCCCGGGATCATGCGCGAGGGTCTCGCCGCCGTCCGCGCGGCGCGCGGCACGGCTGTCGGCACCGTCACGGTCGACAGCTACACCCGCGTCAACGACCACAGGTCCGCGCGCATGGCGCTGCGTGAGGGCGCCGACCTCAACGGCTTCCCGGTCGTCGCGCACGGCGAGGAGACCACGCGGCAGCTGCTCGCCGGCCTGGCCGGCGAGGACTTCCCGGTGCAGTTCCGGCACGGCTCAGCCCTGCCGCAGCAGCTGTTCGCCACGCTCGTGGCCGCGGGCGCCGACGCCACCGAGGGCGGCCCCGTCTCCTACTGCCTGCCGTACAGCCGGGTGCCGCTGCCGGACGCCACCGA
This sequence comes from Streptomyces sp. 7-21, assembly GCF_016741785.1. Taxonomy (GTDB): domain Bacteria; phylum Actinomycetota; class Actinomycetes; order Streptomycetales; family Streptomycetaceae; genus Streptomyces. The sequence continues at coordinate 233,805 of NZ_JAERRL010000004.1, read as the reverse complement.
GGCGTGGGAGGAGTGCTGCCGCATCCTGGCCGACGTCCCCGAGACGGTGCACCTGGAGAGCTTCGGCGGCTGCATGCTGGGCCAGCTGTGCCCGCCGGGCCTGCTGGTGGCGCTGAGCATCCTGGAGGGGATGTTCTTCCGGGAACACGGCGTGCGCAGCATCTCCCTGAGCTACGCCCAGCAGACGCACCCGGACCAGGACATGGAGGCACTGGCCGCGCTGCGGCGGCTGGCCAGCGAGTGGCTGGGCGACATGGACTGGCACGTCGTTCTCTACACGTACATGGGTGTCTACCCCCGCACCTCGGTCGGGGCCTTCCGGATGCTGGAGGACAGCGCGCGCCTGGCCGTCCGCAGCGGCACGGAGCGGCTGATCGTCAAGACGGCGGTCGAGGCCCACCGCATCCCCACCATCGCCGAGAACGTGGACGCCCTCGAGTTCGCCGCCGCCGTCGCCGAGGACGAGGCCCGCGCGGGCGGGACCGTGGCCGGCGTGCCGTCCACCGGCATCTACGAGGAGGCGGCGACGCTGATCAGGTCGACGCTGGAGTTCGGGGACGACGTGGGGTCCGCCCTGGTGGCCGCCTTCGCCCACGGCCACCTGGACGTGCCGTACTGCCTGCACCGCGACAACGCCAACCGCTCGCGCGCCAGCGTCGAACCCGGCGGCACACTGCGCTGGTCCGACCCGGGGGCGATGCCCGTCGCAGGCGGCACGGGCACGGCCGGGACCGTCACGGCGCGGTCACTGATCGACATGCTCAGCTACAACGAGCGCCGGTTCGACCGCGAGCAGCTGGCCGGCTCGGTGCTGAAGGGACTGCGATGAACGCCGCGATCACCACCAGGACCACCAGGACCGCCACACCCCTGGCCGCCGCCGGTCCGGTGCTGTCCCGGGTACGCGCAACCGGCTCCGTGCGGGCCGTCGTCAGCCGCGGGATACGCGGGCTGTCGCTGCCCGGCCCCGACGGCCGCTGGGAGGGCCTGGACGCCGACATCGCCCGGGCCGTCGCCGCGGCGGCCACCGGCGACGCGGAGGCCGTCACCTGGCTGCCGACGGACCCGGCCGACCGCCTGGCGCGGCTGCGGGCCGGGGAGGCCGACCTGGTGACGTCCAACCTGACCTGGACGTTAGGGCGCGAGGCGCATGAGCCGGTGCTGTTCGCCGGCGTGACCTGCTACGACGGCGAGGGCTTCCTCGTCCGCGAGGCCGACGGGTTCGCCAGCCCGGTGGACCTGGCGGGCCAGCGGCTGGCCGTCCAGACGGGCACGACCAGCGCGTCGAACCTCGCCGCCTGGTTCGGTGCCCGCGGGCTCAGCGTGGAGCCCGTCGCCTACGCCACGCCGGACGAGGCGCTGGCCGGCTACGCCTCCGGCGAGTGCGCCGCCTACGTCCTGGACCGGATCGCGCTGGCCGGGGCGCGCGCGGGCCTGCCGGACCCCGGGGCGCACACGCTGCTGGAGACCACGATCTCCCGGGAGCCGATGGCGATGGCCGTCAGCGACACGGACGTCTCCTGGTTCCGGATCTGCCGGTGGGTGCTGTCCCTGCTGTTCGCGGCCGAGCACGACGCGGCGGCGGTGGCGGCGGCCGGCGCCCACGGCCCGGCGCTGGGCCTGGACGAGGACTGGGCCGCGCGCGTGATCGCCGCGGTCGGCACCTACGGCGACATCTACGACCGGCACCTGGGCGCCGGATCGGCGCTCGGCGTACCGCGCGGCGCCAACGCGCTGTGGACGGACGGCGGTCTGCACTACGCGCTGCCGCTCCACTGACGCCACCCACGACCCCTGCCACCCGTACACCCGTACATCCCGAAACTCTGACCCGCTCACCCCGTTTTCCGGAGGCTATGTCATGAGCACGACCGAAGCGCCGTCCCGCGAGTCACGCGGCGCCGTCGAACTCACCACGGCCATGCTGCTGTCCGGCACCCTCGGCGTCTTCGTCGTCGAGTCCGGCGCCTCGTCCTTCAACGTCGTCTTCTTCCGCTGCGTGTTCGGCACGCTGTTCCTGGCGCTGTACTGCCTGGTCCGCGGCTTCTTCAAGAACCACGGCTTCACGCCCAAGAAGCTCGGCCTGGCGGCCCTCGGCGGCGTCTTCATCGTCTTCAACTGGGCGTTCCTGTTCGAGTCCTACGACTCGACATCGATCTCGGTCGCCACGGTCGTCTACCACACGCAGCCGTTCTTCGTGGTCCTGCTCGGCGCCCTGCTGTTCAAGGACCGGATCACCGCGCACAAGGCCGGCTGGCTCGTCGTCGCCTTCCTCGGCCTGATCCTCGTCTCAGGCGTCTCCGCGTCCGACCTGTCCGGCGGCAGCGACTACCTGATCGGCGTGGGATACGCCCTGCTGGCCGCCCTCTTCTACGGGCTGTCCACGATCATCACCAAGCGCGTCTCCGGCGTGAAGCCCCACCTCGTCGCCCTGGTGCAGGTCCTGCTGGGCATCCCCCTGCTGCTGCCCTTCACCCAGCTGGCGGAGGCGTCCGGCTTCGGCAGCGGCTGGCTGTGGCTCGTCGGTCTCGGCTTCATCCACACCGGCGTGATGTACGTGCTGATGTACTCCTCCTACCAGAAGCTGCCGACCTCGAAGATCGCCGTCCTGGCCTTCGTCTACCCGGCCGCCGCCATGGTCTGCGACTGGGCCGTCTACGGGCACAGCGTCAGCCTCGTCCAGGCCCTGGGCATCCCGCTGATCGTCGCGGCCAGCCTCGGCATCAACCTCGGCTGGCACCCCCGCTTCCTGCGCCGGGCGGCCGCCCCCGCGGTCACCACGCCGCAGCCGCCCGAGCAGCCGGCGGCCGCCGCCGCGCCGCGCGCCCGCAGCACCGTCTGACGGGCCCGGCGCCCCGGCCCCCGCACGGTCCACCGGAAAACCCCGCGGCACCGCCCACGTCACGCCCGCCCGTCACGAAGGGAACCGCCATGCCTCTCGTCACCGACCCCGCTGCCCCGCGCGTCGCCGTCGTCGGCGCCACCGGAGTCGTCGGCACCACCCTGCTCCAGCTGATACAGGACCGCGGCTTCCGCTACCGCGACCTCCACCTGGTCGCCTCCGCCCGCTCGGCCGGCCGGACGGTCACCGTCGAGGGCCGCGACTACCCGGTGCACGACCTTGACGGCTTCGACTTCAGCCGCGCCGACGTCGCCTTCTTCTCCGCCGGCGGCTCGGTCAGCAAGACCTGGGTGCCCAAGGCCACGGCGCACGGCGTCCTGGTCATCGACAACACCAGCGCGTTCCGCATGGACCCCGATACCCCGCTGGTGGTGCCGCAGGTCAACGCCCACGAACTGGACACCCGCCCCGCCAGCGGCATCATCGCCAACCCCAACTGCTCCACCATCCCGCTGGTGCGGCTGCTGAAACCCGTCGAGGAGCGGTGGGGCATACGCCAGGCCGTCGTCAGCACGTACCAGGCCGCCTCGGGCGCCGGGTACTCCGGTATCAACGAGCTGCGTGAGTCGGCCCAGGCCGTGCTCCAGGACCCTGACGGGCCAGGCGTCTCCGGCGTCTTCACCCCCTCGCTCGGCTTTGACCTCATCCCCAGCATCGACCGGCAGCTGGATGACGGCTTCACCTTCGAGGAGCGCAAGATGCTCCAGGAGTCGCGCAAGATCCTCGGCCTGCCGCACCTGGACGTCACGACCACCTGCGTGCGGGTGCCCGTGGTCAACTCCCATTCCGAGGCCGCCTGGATCGAGTGCCACACCCCCGTCGACCGCGAGGAGCTCGTCGCCGTCCTGGACGGGCTCGAGGAGGTGGTCGTCCACGACCGCGAGGTACTGGGCGCCTTCCCGACCCCCCGCACCGCCGGCGACCCCAACTCCGTGCACGTCGGGCGGGTGCGGGTCTCCCCCGACAACCCGCGCGGCTTCTGGCTGTGGATCGTCGCGGACAACGTCCGCATCGGCGCCGCCCTGAACGCCCTGCAGATCGCCGAGGCGCTGACCGTGCGAGGTGTGCTGTGAGAACGCCCGGCGTGCTGAAATTCGGCGGCTCGACCTTCCCGGACTACGACGCCTACGGGCTCATCGCCGAGGCGCTGGCCGGCCGGGTCCACGACGAGGAGCGGCACTTCGCCGTCGTCGTCAGCGCCATGCCGGGCGAGACGGAGCGCCTGCGGGAGCGCCTCACCACGGTCAACCCCCACCCGGAGGACGCCTCCATCGCCGGCCTGCTCACCCTGGCCGACACGGTCAGCGCCCACCTGCTGGCCAGCGCGCTCCACCGCCGCGGCATGACGGCGACCGTGCTGGCCGGCCACCAGCAGGGGCTGCGCACGGACGCCACGTTCGCGCGGGCCCGGCTGGCCCACCTCGACCCCGGGCCGCTGCGGCAGGCCCTGGCCGCTCACCAGATCGTGCTGGTCCCCGGCGGCCAGGCCGCCGACGAGCAGGGCCGGCCCACCTGGCTGGGCAAGAACAGCTCCGACCTCTCCGCCGTCCTGGTGGCCGCGGCGGTCGGCGCGGACACCTGCGAGATCCACTCCGACGTGGACGGCGTCTACAGCGCCGACCCGAACCAGGTCACCGGCACCCGTCTGCTGCGGGAGGTCACCTACGACACCGCGGCGCTGCTGTCGGCCCACGGGGCGAAGGTGCTGCACGCCCGCTCCGTCAAGGCCGCCAAGCAGTACGGCATCACCCTCGTCTGCCGCGTCAACCGCCCGCCCTTCCGCACCGGCACGGTCATCGGCCCGGAAGGCGCCCCGGTCGCCGGGGTCGTGCTCAACGAACGCTCCCGCGTCCTGGCCTTCGCCACCGCGGAGGAAGCGGACAAGGCGCACAGCGTCTTCCGCTCCGAGGGAGTGGAGACCGTGCGGCTGGAGGGCGGCGCCCACATCGCCGTCATCGGCGGCTACCTCGACCTCGAAGGCTTCCTGGACCAGCACGGCCTGCCCCGCCCGCAGCTGCTCGGCATCCCCGTCACGCAGATCCAAGGCAGCCAGGTGACCACGCACATCGCCGAGGACGCCGCGGCGGCCCGGCAACTCGCGCAGCGGCTCCACGACGACCAGTACTGAACCTCTTACCGGCACCCCGTCACCACTCGTCAGACAGGAGGAATCACGTCATGACCACCGCCACCGTCTCCCCCGCCAGCGAGCAGGCCCGCCCGCAGACCCTCGACCTGATCGAGCTGCCCGACGCGGTGCGTGACGACCTCGGCAGGCTGCTGGCGGCCGAGCCCGATCCGACGGCCGACATCGACCGCGCCATGGCCCGTTACCACCAGATCTTCGCCCGCCTGCCGCTCGACCTGCTCCAGCGCATACTCGACTTCGGGCGGCACACCGACACGGCCGGCGTCGGATACGTCCGGAACCTGCCGGTGGACGAGACCCTGCCGCCGACGCCCGAGAACGGCGGACCGGCCACCAGCAAGCCGTCGTTCGTCGCCGAGGGCGTGCTGCTGGGCCTGTCGGGCCTGCTGGGGGAACCCGTCGGCTTCCTCACCGAGAAGAAGGGACAGCTGATCCACGACGTCATCCCCGTCGCCAGCGGGGCCATGACGCAGACCAACCAGGGCTCCACCGTCTTCCTCAACTTCCACAACGACATCGTCCACGACTCCATCGGCCGCTACGACGTCAGCAACCCCGACTTCCTGGTGCTGAGCTGCCTGCGCGCCGACCACGAGGGCGTCGCCGCCACGCACTACGCCGACGCCCGCGACATCGTCCGCGCCCTGGACGACCGCACGGTGGAGCTGCTGCGCAGCCCGGTGTTCCGGCTGAACGCCCCCGGCAGCTACTGCCGTGACGTGGCCAAGACCGACGAGGTGCTGTCGGACCCGGTCGCCATCCTCAACGGCCCCGAGGACTCACCCGAGATCTCCTCGTCGGCCAACGGCGTGCGCGGCATGACCAGCGCCGCCGAGGCGGCGCTGGACCGGCTGCAGGCGGCCTGCCGCGAGGTGTCGCACACCGTCTACCTGCGGCCCGGTGAGGCGCTGCTGATCAACAACCGCAAGGGGCTGCACGCGCGCACCCCGTTCACCGCCCGGTACGACGGCGCGGACCGCTGGCTCCAGCGCACCTACGTGCGGCGCAACCAGTGGACGATCAGGTACCGGCGCGCCGCCGGTGAGCGCCGCGTCCACTACTGACCCGGCGCACCCGCCGCCCACACGCCAAGGGCCGGCCGCACCCGCGGCCGGCCCTTGGCGCTGCCGGTGCCGGAGACAACCGCCCGCCCCGGCGGCGCGCTACCCGCCGCCCCTCAGCCGCGGTTCCTGGGCGACCAGGCTCAGCGTGTGGTCGATGAACAGCTGCATCTCCCGGGTCAGCCGCTTGCCCTGACGCCACGCCAGCTGCGTGTGCACGGCGAACGGCACCTTCCACGGCAGCACCGCGATCTCCTTGCGCTCGACCTCCTGCCGGACGGTGATCTCCGGCAGCAGCGCGACGCCGAGCCCTGCCATGACGCCCCGCTTGATGGCTTCGATGGTGCCGAACTCCAGGAAGGAGACCGGCTCGTCGAACTGCTCCTCGAACAGGTCGCGGTAGGCGCAGCCCGTCTCGGTCGCCAGCAGTGCGGTGGAGGCCAGGTCGGCCAGCGTCACGGACGCCGCGGCGGCCAGCGGGTGGCTGGGCGCGGCGATGAGCACCAGCGGCTCCTCGAGGAGCACCACGGAACTCAGCCCGGGGTGAACGGTCTCCTGCTCCATCAGGAAGCCGATGTCGAAGGTGCCGTGGCGCAGCGCGTGCCGGGTCTCCGCGCACAGGCTGGGCCGCATCGACAGCTGGAGGCGGGGGTAGCGGTGGTGGAAGAATTCCAGGAGCGGGGGGATGCGGTAGGAGGTGATGGACTCCATGGTGCCGATGACCAGCGTGCCCGCAGGCTCGTTGCTGCCGGTGACATCGGACCGTGCCTCTTCGGTCAGCGTAAGGATCTGGTCGGCGTAGACGAGCAGCCGCTCTCCCGCCTCGGTGAGACGGATCTTCCCGCCGATCCGGTCGAATAATTCGACGCCGAGCGAGTCCTCCAGGGCGCGGATCTGGCTGGTAACGCTCGACTGCGCATAGTTCAGCTCCTGGGCGGCTCGCGTGAAGCTGAGGAGAGCAGCGGTCTTCTGAAAGGTCACCAGGTGCCGTAACTCCATGCAGCTCCCCCTTCAGTCGATTAAACGTTCGTATCGTCGCATGACTATCCGGTAACACCAAGCACTTTTGCGCCCCTGGAGCGTGTAATCTTGCCTGTTTAGGCACGTCACGCCTGCGCTGGGGCCCCGACGGGCTCGCCCGCGTAGGTGCGCCACAGCGCGGCATAGGCGCCCTGGGCCGCCAGCAGCTCCTCGTGGGTGCCGTCCTCGACGACCCGCCCGTGGTCCAGCACGACCACGCGGTCGGCGCGGGCCGCCGTGGTCAGGCGGTGGGCGACGACCAGGGTCGTACGGCGGGTCGCGATGCGGTCGGTGGCCTGGTTGACCAGGGCCTCCGTCGCCAGGTCAAGGGCGGCGGTCGCCTCGTCCAGCAGCAGGATGTCGGGGGCGACCAGCTCGGCCCGGGCCAGCGCGATCAGCTGCCGCTGGCCGGCCGAAAGGTTCCGGCCGCGCTCGGTGAGGCGGTGGAGGTAGCCGCCGGGCAGTGCCGCGATCATCTGGTGTGCGCCCACGGCGCGGGCCGCCGCCTCAACCTCGGCATCGGTGGCGCCGGGACGGCCGTAGGCGATGGCGTCGCGGACCGTTCCCGGGAAGAGGTACGCCTCCTGCGGGACGATGCCGATGCGGTGGCGGTAGGCCGTCAGATCCAGCTCGCGCAGGTCGGTGCCGTCCACGCGCACCGCGCCCGAGGTCGGGTCGTAGAACCGCGCGACGAGCTTGACCAGCGTGGACTTGCCGGCGCCGGTCTCGCCGACGAACGCCACGGTCTGCCCGGCCGGGATGGTCAGGCTGACGCCGCTGAGCGCCTTCTCGCCGGTCTCACCGCCGTCACCCGCGGGCGCGTAGGAGAAGTCGACGTTGTCGAACTCCACCTCGCCGCGCAGCGACGTCACCGGCTTCGGCCGCTCGGCCAGCGGCACCGTGACGGGCTCGCGCAGCAGCTCCTGGACGCGGCCGAGCGAGACGCTGGCCTGCTGGTACCCGTCGAAGACCTGCGAGAGCTGCTGCACCGGCGCGAAGAACAGCTCGATGTACAGCAGATACGCCACCAGCGCGCCCGCCGTCAGGCTCTCGCCGGCCACGCGCCCCGCGCCGACGATCAGCACGCCCGCCGTCGCCAGCGTCGACAGCAGCTGCACGAACGGGAAGTACACGGAGATCAGCCACTGTCCGTGGACCCGGGCCTGCCGGTAGCCGTCCGAGCGGGCAGCGAACCGTTCGTAGCCGTCGCGCTCGCGCCGGAACGCCTGCACCATCCGCAGCCCGGCGACCGACTCCTGGAGGTCGGCGTTGACGCCGCTGACGCGCTCGCGCGCCAGCTGGTACGCCCTGACGCTGTGGCGCCGGAAGATGACGGTGCCGATCACCAGCGGCACCAGCGTGGCAAGCACCACCAGCGCCAGCTGCGCGTCGATGACGACCAGCGCGACCATGATCCCGAAGAACGTCAGCACCGCGACCAGCGCCTGGACCAGGCCGGTCTGCAGGAAGCTGGTGAGCGCGTCCACGTCGGTGGTCATCCGCGTCATGACGCGGCCGGTCAGCTCCCGCTCGAAGTAGTCCAGGCCCAGCCGTTGCAGGTGCGCGAAGATCTTGATCCGCAGCGCGTACAGCGCGCGTTCACCGGTGCGGCCGACCGCCCGGATGCTGGCCCACTGCACCAGCCACTGCGCGAGCACCACGGCCAGCGCCACCCCGGCCGCCGTCCACACCGCGCCCAGCGCGACGCGCTGCACCCCCTCGTCGATGCCGTGCCGGATCAGCACGGGCAGCAGCAGCGAGGCGGCCGCGTCGGCGACGACCAGCAGCAGCGCGAACACCAGCGGCCGGCCGAGCCCGGCCAGCAGGCGGCGCACGCCATAGGACTCCTCGGGGCGGGCGGCCCGCTCCTCGTCGATGTCCGGCGTGTCGTCGGCCGGGGGCAGCGCCGCGACGCGGGCGGCCAGATCGGGCGGGAGGGCGGCGTTGCCCGTCGGCGAGAACGCGGGCCCAGCCTGGTTCTCCGCCCGGCGGCCGGCACCGTCCTTGCCGTCTTTGCCGTCCTTGCCGTCCTTGGCGCTCTCCTCACCGCTGCCGTCCCGCCCCCACAGCTCGGGCGTCACCCCGCCGGGCGGCGGCTCGTCGCCGTCCCCGGCGGCCAGCCCGGCCGGGTCGCGCTCGACGCCGCCGAGCTCGCCGGGGTCGGCCAGCAGGCGCCGGTACAGCTCGCAGCGGGCCAGCAGCTCCTCGTGGGTGCCGGTGTCCACCAGCTCGCCGGCGTCGAGCACGGCGATGCGGTCGGCGAGCTGGAGCGTGGACTGCCGGTGCGCGATGAGGAGGGTGGTGCGGCCGGCCATGACCGACCGCAGCGCGTCGTGGATCTCGTGCTCGACGCGGGCGTCCACGGCGGACGTGGCGTCGTCGAGGATCAGCAGCCGCGGGTCGGTGAGGATGGCGCGGGCCAGCGCGATCCGCTGCCGCTGGCCGCCGGAGAGCGTCAGCCCCTGCTCACCGACGACCGTGTCGTAGCCGTCGGGCAGCTCCTCGATGAACCGGTCAGCCTGGGCGGCGCGGGCGGCGGCCCGGATCTGCTCGTCGGTGGCCTCGGGATGGCCGTAGGCGAGGTTGGCCCGGATGGTGTCGGAGAACAGGAAGCTGTCCTCGGGCACCAGGCCGATGGCACTGCGCAGCGACGCGTAGGTCAGCTCCCGGATGTCCTCGCCGCCGACGCGGATGGTGCCGCTGTCCGGGTCGTAGAAGCGCGGCAGCAGCAGCGAGACCGTGGACTTGCCGCTGCCGGACGGCCCGACGATGGCGAGCGTCTCGCCCGGGTCGATGCGCAGCGACAGGTCCCGCAGCACGGGACGGGCGGTGGCCTGGCGGTTACCGCCCTCGCCGTAGCCGAAGCTGACGTGGTCGAACTCGACGGTGGCGGGCGCGTCGGCCGGCAGGTCACGGGCGCCGGGCGCCTCGCGGATCTCCGGCTCGGTGTCGATCAGCTCCAGCACGCGCTCGACGCCCGCCCTGGCCTGCTGGCCCACGATGAGGACCATCGTCAGCATCCGCACGGGGGCGACGAGCTGTGCCAGGTAGGTGGAGAACGCCACGAAGGTACCGAGGGTGATCTGCCCCCGGGTGGCCATCCAGCCGCCGAGCGCGAGCATGGCGACCTGGCCGAGCGCGGGCACGGCCTGGAGCGCGGGCGTGTACCGGGCGTTGAGCTTCACGGCCCGCATCCGGGCGGCGAACAGGCGGCGGCTGGCCTCGCGCAGCTTCCCGGCCTCCTGCTCCTCCTGCCCGAAGCCCTTGACCACGCGGACGCCCGTTACGGCGCCGTCCACGATCCCGGCGACGGCACCCGCCTGCCCCTGGGCGTACCAGGTGGCGGGGAAGAGGCGGTCGCGGCTGCGCCAGGCGATCAGTGCCAGGGCGGGCCCGACGGCCAGGGCGATGAGCGTCAGCAGCGGCGACAGCGCCACCATCACGACCAGCGAGACCACGAACAGCATCAGGTTCCCGATGGTCATCGGCAGCATGAACAGCAGGCCCTGGATCAGCTGGAGGTCGCTGGTGGCCCGGCCGACGACCTGGCCCGTCGACAGCTGGTCCTGGCGGCGGCCGTCGAGCCGGGTGATGGTGCGGAACATCTCGGTGCGCAGGTCGTGCTGCACGTCGATGCCCAGCCGCCCGCCGAAGTAGCGGCGGATGAACGTCAGGGCGTAGACGACGACGGCCGCGGCGATCAGCAGGCCGGTCCACAGCGCGAGGCCGTCACCGCCGGCGACGACCACGTCGTCGATGACGACCTTGATGATCAGGGGCATCAGGGCCATGACGCCCATGCCCGCCAGCGAGGCGCCGACGGACAGCAGGACGTTGCGCCGGTACCGCCAGCAGTACGCGCTCAGCCGCCGCACCCAGCCACCGCTGTGTTTCTCCTGCGCCGCCTCGGCTGCCACCGCGCCTCCCGTCGTGCCGCTGTCACCGTCAGACGTGAACGTCCGGGCCTGGTGATTTCATCCTCGGTCATCTGGCGCCACACGGGAAACCGTTTGCACAGCGGCCGATGACCCGCCTACGGTGTCCGGCATGTCGGTGACGCTTCTCCCGCTGCACGTGTGCGCCTGCGCGCGCCGTGACGGCGGAAGCATTCTTATGACCCGCCGCCCGCGCGGCCGGCGCCCGGCCCTGGTCCGCTAGACCGCCCGGCGTCGGGCATCCGCCGCGGCCCGCTGTCCGCCCTTCGGACGCGTCGCGGCGCGTGCCGCCTTCCCCTTTGTGAGCTTTTCCCGTTTTCCGCTCGCTCTTCCCTTTCCCGCCGCCGCTGGGCGTTCATACGCGGTGACCGCCAGGGCCGTCCGGAGTTCCGTCATGACCCGGACAGGCCGCCAGCGGGCATCCCCGTTCCCGCTTCTCCGTGGCCTGTCCTCGTTTCCGGGTTTCCGGTCCGCACGAGGGCGAGGGCATCACCCGTGGCAGTCAGCCGCCGCAAGACCTACTCCCAGAACTTCCTGTACGACCCGGCCACGCTGCGCGCGATCGTGCGCGCCTCACGCGTCGGCCCGCGCGACCTGGTGCTCGAACCCGGCGCCGGCGAGGGCACGCTCACCCGTGTCCTCGCCGCCAGCGCACGCCAGGTCGTGGCCTATGAGCTGGACCCGGTGCTGGCGGCGCGGCTGCCGCGCCGCCTGGCGCGGGCGCGGAACATCCGGGTGGTGCCCGGCGACTTCCTGCGGGCGCGCCCGCCGCGCGGCCCGTTCGCCGTCGTCGGCAGCATCCCCTACGCCCGCACGTCCGAGATCGTCCGCTGGTGCCTGGCCGCGCCCGGTCTGACGTCGGCGACGCTCGTGACGCAGCGGGAGTACGCGCGCAAGCGGACCGGCGACTACGGCCGCTGGACCCTCGTGACCGTATGTTCCTGGCCGGAGTTCGCGTGGCGGCTGGGGCCGCGCATCAGCCGCGAGCGGTTCACGCCGGTGCCGCGCACGGACTCGGCCGTGCTGCGGATCGTCCGCCGCCCGGCCCCGCTGCTGCCCGCGCGGCGGCTCGGCGCGTTCCGCGCGCTGGTGGCCGAGGGCTTCACCGGCGTGGGCGGCTCGGTGCGCGCGACGCTGTCGCGCACCCGTCCCGCCGCGCGGGTGCGCGCGGCGCTGCGTGCGGCGGGCGTGTCCGAGGACGCGCCGGTGGGCCTGGTGACGCCCCAGCAGTGGCTGACCGTCTTCCGGCGGCTGGAGCGGTGAGGTGCCGGGGCGTCAGAACAGACTGCCGATGAAGTCCGAGACCCCCTCGACGATGTTGCTGCCGATCTCCGTGACGGTATCGACCGCGTCGCTGGCGAAGTCGGCCACGGTATCCACCGCGTTGCCGACGAATTCCGTGACGTCATCCCAGTGTTCGACGACCTTCAGGCCGGCGTAAGCGATGCCGGTGCCGATGGCCAGGCCCACGGTCACGGGGTTGGGCGCGACCATCGCGGCAGTCAGGGAGGCGTTGAAGCCGACCTCGGCCCAGTCGGCGAGGTAGCCGGCCTTCCCCTGGACGCCCTCGGCCTCGTTCCAGGCGTCGATCGGGTTGCCCTGGGCGACGACGTTGGCGATCGAGAAGCCGGTGCCGAGCACGCTGCCGCCGACACCGATGAAGCGCAGGGTACCGGTGGCGCGGACGGAGTTGAAGACGGCACCCGTGGTGGCGGCCCAGCGGGTGTTGCCCAGGGCGCGCAGCCCGGAGAAGGTGTTGCGGCCGATGCGCCACATGCTGGCGTTGGCGGCGCGGGTGCCCTGGGTGGCGCGGTAGGCGATGCGCTCGTCCACGGGCATGCCGGGGTGGTAGCTGAGCAGGCGGGCCAGCCGGTCGTTGCCGACGAGGAAGTTGGCCAGGCTGTTGGCTGACAGGCCGTACAGCCCGCGGTTGGCCAGCGTGGAGCTGCGCGCCAGGTCCCAGCCGCGGCCGAAGATCGCGGACTCGATCGCGTAGGCCCGCTGGCCGGGGATCATCAGCAGCCGGTTGATGGTCGGGTTGGTGCGCAGGTACCTGGCGAGCTGGCCGGGCAGCCAGGTGCCCGGCGCGCTCAGCGCGGCGCCCGGGTAGCCGCGCCAGACCCGGTAGAGCGACATGGTCTGGCCGAGGACGACGCCGCCGGCGGCCGACACGTTCAGCCCGTCGATGCCGAACATGATGAGGCTCTGGATGGTCTCGGCGTGCCCCTCGAGGAACGGCAGCTGCTCGGCGTAGTGGGCGGCGATGCGCGCGAGGTACTCGTCGATCTCCTCACGGTGCTGGCGGGTGAAGACGTCGTCCTCGGCGTTGCCGTTGGCCGCCAGGGCGTTGAGGGTGATGAGGTCGTCCAGCGACACCTCTTCGCCGTAGTTGGCGAGTTCCTCGGGGGTGAAGCCGGCCAGCAGCAGGCCCGCCGTGGGATCACCCTCGTCGAGGCGGGCGTAGCCCGCGCGCCGCCGCAGGTCGGGCGCGGTCTCCGAGGCCCAGGTCTGGATCGGGCGAAGCGCCGACACCTCGTCGCTGGCGTTCAGCCCGGTAGCGCGCGTGAAGATGTCCGACAAGGCCCCCTCGAGGCCACCGCCGCCGGAGCCGCCGTCCAGCAGCCGCGCGAGTTCTTCAAGATCGTCCGGATTGACGCTGCGTATGTCGGTCACGTGTTCCCCCTTGCTCCCGCTCCGCCACCCCCCCGGCGCGGTATCTAGCGGTCGGCCAGCATGGCGTATGCGAAGGCCAGACGCCGGTCCAGCCAGTCCGCGCTGATCACGGTAACGCCGAACGCCCGCGTGGTCATCACGAGTTCGTCACGGGCGTGCCACATGATCGTCCGCGCCAGGTGCGCGTTCTCGCCACCGTCGAGGCCGCGCAGGCCGCTGATGAGGTCCCGCTGCATGCGGCCGCCGCGCCGGCCGACGCCCACCGTCTTCCCGGTGATGTCGGGCCGCCCCGGCTGGCTCAGCACCCAGGTGTGCCGCACGAGATGGTGTTCGGGGGGAACGCGGCGGATGACGCCGATCTCGCCGCCGTCGGCGTCCGTGATGGTGCGCAGTTCGTCTTCGCCGTCGCGCTGGCGCGGGCCGATGCGCAGCAGCACGTGCTGGGCGTCCTCGTCGGTGTACAGGCGCGAGGCGGCGACGCTGGCAGCGACGTGCGGGGCGAAGTAGGCGCAGGGCGCCAGCACCGGATCGTCGGGGTCCCCGGTGGGCACGCGCACCGCGAGCCGTCCGGTGACGGGCTTGCGCCGGCCCCGGCGTTTGCGCAGCACGGTGGTGCCCACCTCGAATGCGGTGACGCCCCGCCAGTCCACCTGCGGCACGGCCGCAGGCGCCGTGGCCCTGCCGCGCTTGAACATGTCTGTCCCCCTTCGGTGCTCCGCTGTTGCTCTCCGGCCGCTTCGCGGGGCGGTGGTCAGGCCACGGCCTGACCCGCGTCGTCCGCCGCCGCGCAGGCGGCGGCGATCTCGTCCAGCGACAGGTCAAGTACCCCCGCCAGCGCGGCGATCGTGAAGAACGCAGGGGTCGGCGCCCGCCCCGTCTCAATCTTGCGCAGCGTCTCGGCCGAGATGCCGGCCTCGGCGGCCACGTCCGTCATGCTGCGCGCGCCCCGGGCCCGCCGCAGCAGGTCGCCGAGGCGCCGGCCGCGTTCGCGTTCGAGGGCGGTGAGAGGATGACGCACCATGGCCGTGATACTAATACCGACCGGCTACCGGCCGCCGGCCTCGTCCCCGGCGGCGCCGGCGGCGGCGCTTTCGCCCGCTGGCCGCGCGAAGTGGTTTCCTGCCGCCATGGAGGAGCACCACGGCCAGGAACCCCACCACCCGCACCCCGGGCACGGCGGCGGCCCCGCCGGTACCGCCGGTCCGGCCGGGCAGCACGCCACCGGCTGGCGTATGGCCGCCCAGGCGACGCTGCACTGCCTGACCGGCTGCGCCATCGGGGAGGTGCTCGGCATGGCCGCCGGCACCGTGCTCGGCTGGCACGGCGCGGGCACGGTCGCGCTGGCCGTCGTCCTCGCGTTCGGCTTCGGCTATGCCCTGACCATGCGGGGCGTGCTGCGCACGGGCGTGCCGTTCCGCCCGGCGCTGCGGGTGGCACTGGCGGCGGACACCGTGTCCATCGCGGTCATGGAGGCCACCGACAACGCCGTGATGCTGGCCGTGCCCGGGGCGATGGACGCGGACCTGGCCACGGCCCGGTTCTGGGGCTCGCTGGCGTTCTCCCTGGCGGTCGCCTTCGTGGCGGCGCTGCCGGTGAACCGCTGGCTGATCGCCGCGGGCCGCGGGCACGCCGTGGTCCACGGCCACTGACACCTGGCCGGCTACCGCCCGGGGGCGAGCCAGACGGCCGTGTCCGGCGGCAGCGTCGCGTCCGGCAGCGGGCCGCTGGCGAGCAGCACCCGGGCGCCGGAGGGCAGCGGCAGCGGCGCGGCCGAGAGATTGACGCGGCACTCCAGGTCCCCGCGGCTGAACGCCAGCTCGTCCCCGGCCTCCGGCAGCCACCGCAGGTCGTCCGCGCCGCGCAGCGCGCGCCGCAGCGCCAGCGCCCGCCGGTACAGCTGGAGGAAGGAGTCCGGGTCGTCCTCCTGCGCCTCGGCCGACAGCTCGCCCCAGCCGGGCGGCTGCGGCAGCCAGGACGCGGCGCCGGGGCCGAAGCCGTACGAGGGGCCGGAGCGGGTCCACGGCAGCGGCACGCGGCAGCCGTCGCGGCCCTTGAGCGCATGGCCGCTGCGCTCCCACATCGGGTCGCGCAGCGCCGCGGCCGGCAGGTCGGCCACCTCCGGCAGGCCCAGCTCCTCGCCCTGGTACAGGTAGGTGGTGCCCGGCAGCGCCAGCGTCAGCAGCGCCGCCGCCCTGGCCCGCCGCCGCCCCAGCGCCAGGCCGGCGGCTGGTTCGCGGCCGTCGCCGCGCAGCCAGGCGGCGAGGTCGGTGCCGGGCGGCAGGCCGTAGCGGGTCGCGTGGCGCACCACGTCGTGGTTGGACAGCACCCACGTCGGCAGCGTGCCGACGGCGCGGGCGCCCGCCAGGGAGGAGGCGATGACCTCGCGGAACGACGCGGCGTCCCACGGGCAGCGCAGGTAGAAGAAGTTGAACGCCTGGTGCAGTTCGTCGGGCCGCGTGTACAGGGGCAGCCGGGCCGCGCTCACGCCCGCCTCCGCGACGGCGATCCGCGGCGGCTGGTACGCGTCGATGGTCTTGCGCCAGGCGCGGTAGATTTCGTGCACCTCGTCGCGGTCCCAGAACGGGTGGTTGTCTCCCTCCGGCGGGGAGTCCAGCGGCGCGGCGTCCTGGCCGCGGGTGTCGCGCAGCGGCTCGGCGAGGTCCTTGCGCAGCCCGTGCGCGACGTCGACGCGGAAGCCGTCCACGCCCAGGCCCAGCCAGAACCGCAGCGTGCGGTCGAACTCGGCGGCGACCTCGGGGTTTTCCCAGTTCAGGTCGGGCTGCTCGGCCGCGAAGAGATGCAGGTACCACTGCCCGTCCGGCACCCGGGTCCACGCCGGCCCGCCGAACTTCGACTGCCAGTCCGAGGGCGGCTCACACCCGCCGGGCCCCTTGCCGTCGCGGAAGACGAACCGCTCCCTGGCCGCCGAGCCGGGCCCGGCCGCGAGCGCCTCGGCGAACCACGGGTGCTGGTCGGAGCAGTGGTTGGGCACGATATCGACGATCACGCGCAGCCCGAGCCCGTGGGCGCGGTCCAGCAGCGCGCGGAAGTCCGCGAGCGTGCCGTGGCGCGGGTCGACGTCGCGGTAGTCGGCCACGTCGTAGCCGCCGTCGGCCCACGGCGAGGTGTAGAACGGCGTCAGCCACACGGCGTCCACGCCCAGGGCGGCGAGGTACGGCAGCCGGGCGGCGATGCCGTTCAGGTCGCCGATGCCATCGCCGTCGCTGTCGGCGAAGCTCGGCACGTAGATCTCGTAGACGACGCAGTCGCGCCACCAGTCGGAGTCGGTCACGGTGTCCTTTCGCGGCGGGATGTCCGTGGCGGGATGTCCGGAGGCTTCAGGCCGGCTGGCGCAGCCCGGCGACGAGGAGCGCGACGAGGCGGCGCGCGTCGTAGTCCGGATCGTTGTCGGCGCCCACGCAGAGGTTCCCGATGCCGCGCATCAGCTGCTTGGCCGCGATGCCGGTGCGGATCTCGCCGGCGGCCGCAGCGGCGTCGAGGAGCCGCGAGCACACCGGCACCAGGCGCTCCAGGAAGTAGGCGTGCAGCGTCTGGAAGCGGGCGTCGTCGCCGCGCAGCGCCGCCGCCAGGCCGTGCTTGGTGACCAGGAAGCCGACGAAGAGATCGATCCACCGCTCCAGGGCGGCGTACGGCGTCGCGCTGCTGTCGAGCAGGGCCGGCCCGGCCTCGGCGCAGGCGTCGACCTGGTGCCGGTAGACGGCGATGATCAGGTCCGCCCGGGTGGGAAAGTGGCGGTACACCGTGCCCATCCCGACCCGCGCCTTGGCCGCGATGTCGCGCACCGGCGCGTTCACGCCGGAGGCGACGAACACGGCGGCGGCCGCGTCCAGCAGGGCCTGGCGGTTGCGGCGGGCGTCCCTGCGCCGTGCTCCGGCGGCGGTCGCCGTCCCGCTGCCCTCGTCGCTCACGCACAGCTCCTTCCGTGACGTCGCGAAGCGGTCCGGTCCCCCGGAGCACGCAACGGAGCGCGGTTCCGCCTCTCTATTCTGGCAGGCCCCGCCGCCCCGCCGGGCGACCAGGCCGCGTCAGGCAAGGCCGGCGGCGTGCAGCAGGTAGGCGGTCAGCGGATCGTAGTAGCGGGGGCTGGCCACGTAGTCGTCGAGGGGAACGCAGACCGACAGGGTCTCCTCCGCCTCGGCCAGGAACAGGGCCGGGTCGTTGCAGTCCGCGTAGCCGATGGTGTCCAGGCCGTGCTGGGCGGCGCAGCCCGCCCAGCCGTGGTCGGCGATCACCAGGTCCGGCAGCTCCTCGCCCTCCTGCGGCAGCGCCGCCAGGATCTCCGCCATCGGCGCGGGCGAGTGGGTGTGCCACAGCGTGGAGCCGCGCTCGTACATGGCCACGCCCGCGAACTGGGCGACCACGCCCTCGTCGGCGCTCAGCCCCAGCGGCACGTCGACGATCTCGCACCCCGCCGCCCGCAGCGCGGCAGCGGTGCGGGCGTGGTGGTCCAGCAGTCCGCCCGGGTGCCCGGTCGCCACAAGTACCCGCTGCCGGTCCGCCGCCGCCTTGCGCAGCAGCTCGGCGGCCCGGTCCAGGGCGGCGACGGTGAGCTCGGGATCGATCGTGTCCTGCCCCTGCCGGTAGGCCGGGTCACCGTCCACGCCGCAGCGCTCGGCCATCACCGCCAGGACGTCCTGCTCGTCGGTCCAGCGGTCGCCGAGGTCCAGGCCGAGCCAGTAGTACCGGTTGCCGTTGGCCAGTTCGCGGTAGTGCGCCAGGTTGTTCTCCCGTGGCGTGGCGACGTCGCCCGCGATCCGGGTGCGTATGAGGTGCTCGATGAGCTCGGAGCGGGACGGGGCGGCGGTCGGCATACGGCCAGTATCGCCCGGCTACGCCGGAACCAGCACGGTCCGTCGCCCAAGCGTGATCTCCCGCCCCGGCCGGACCGGGGCGGGCGGGGTTCAGCCGCGCGGGATGCGCATCAGGCCCTCCTGCACCACCGAGACGGCCAGCCTGCCGTCCCGCGTGAAGATCCGGCCGTGCGCCAGGCCGCGGCCGCCCTGGGAGGTCGGCGACGCCGTGTCGTACAGCAGCCACTCGTCGGCACGGAACGGCCGGTGGAACCACATGGCGTGGTCGAGGCTCGCCCCAACGATGTCGCCCGTCATCCAGCCGCCCCGGCCGTGCGCCAGCAGGATGGAGTCCAGCAGCGTCATGTCCGAGACATAGGTGCCCAGGCAGGTGTGCACCAGCGGGTCGTCGAGCTCGCCCTCCAGCTTGCCGTTGAAGCGGAACCACACCTGCGAGCGCGGCTCGCGCGGCGTGCCCGCCGTGGCGAACGGCGGCTCGGCGACGTACCGCAGGTCGATCGCCTTGCGCGCCTCCAGCAGCAGCTCGACGATGCCCGGATCGACCAGCAGGTGGCGGTAGCGCGGCAGCATCTCGTCCGCGCTGGGCAGCGTTTCGGGATCCGGCGTCTGCGGCATCGGGTCCTGGTGGCTGAGCCCTTCCTCGGGCCGCTGGAACGACGCCGACAGGTGGAAGATCGCCTGGCCGTGCTGCACCGCCACGACCCGGCGGGTGGTGAAGGACCGGCCGTCGCGGATGCGGTCGACCGTGTAGACGATGGGCGCACCCGGGTCGCCGGGGCGCAGGAAGTAGGAGTGGAGGGAGTGCGGCGGCCGGTCGTCCGGGACGGTGCGGCAGGCGGCGACGAGCGCCTGGGCGGCGACCTGCCCGCCGAAGACCCGCGGCGCCACCCAGGCATGGCTCTGGCCGCGGAAGATGTCCTCCTCGATCCGCTCGAGGTCAAGCAGACCCAGGAGATACTGCACGGTAGCTTCCATGGGGGAGATTCTGCCTGACCGCGCCGGGCCGGGCCCGCCCGGGCTCCCCGCCTGCGCCGGCGGCCGCTACAGCCCCATGTCCTTGGCCGTGATCGCGCGCATGATCTCGCTGGTGCCGCCGTAGATGCGGGTGACCCGGTTGTCGGCGTACAGCCGGGAGACCGGGTACTCGCGCATGTAGCCGTAACCGCCGTGCAGCTGGAGGCACGAGTCCACGACCCGCGCGGACTGCTCGGTGACGAAGAGCTTGACGGTGGCCGCACCGGCCGGCGTCAGCTCGCCGGCGTCGCAGGCGGCGAGCGCGTCGTCGACCAGCGCCCGCATCGCCGCGACGGCGGCCTGGCAGTCAGCCAGCACGAATTTGGTGTGCTGGAACGACGCCACCGGCCGGCCGAAGACGGTGCGCTCCCTGACGTAGTCCGTGGCCAGCCGCACGGCCGCCGCCGACTGCCCGTAGGCCAGCAGCGCGATCAACAGGCGCTCGCGCGGCAGGTTGCTCGTCAGGTACGAGAACGCCTGGCCTTCCTCGCCGAGCCGGTCCGTCACCGGAACCCGCACGCCGGTGAAGGACAGCTCCACGGTGTCGGATGCCAGCAGCCCCAGCTTGTCGAGCTTCCTGCCGACGGTGAAGCCCTCGCTGCGCGCGTCCACGGCGAGGATGGTCAGCCCGGCGCGCCGGTCCCCGGCGGCGGGGGGCGCGGTGCGGGCGACGACCAGCACGCGGTCGGCCTGGGCGCCGCCGGTGATGAACGTCTTGGCGCCGTTGAGCACGTAGTGGCCGCCGTCGTCCGACAGCCGGGCGCTGGTGCGGATGCCCGCCAGGTCGGAGCCGGTGCCCGGCTCGGTCATGGCGATGGCGGTCATCATCTCGCCGGTGACGAACGGCGGCAGCCAGCGCCGCTTCTGCTCCTCCGTTGCGTACGCCAGCAGGTACGGCAGGCACAGCCCGGCGTGGACGGCCGAGCCGCCGAACGAGACGGCCGCGCGGCAGAGCTCCTCGGTGAGCACGGCCTGGTACATGAAGCTGCGCTCCCCCGCGCCGCCGTACTCTTCGGGCACCTCGATACCGAAAATGCCCAGCTCGCCCAGGCGCCGGTAGAAGTCGCGCGGCACCTGGCCCGCTTCCTCCCAGTCCCGGTAGACGGGGACCACCTCGGCCGCGATGACGTCGCGGATCATCCGGCGGAACGCCTCGTGGTCGGAGGAGAAGACGGTACGGCGCACGCTGCCTCCCGGTGCCGTCGGGCCGCTGTGCGCGTCAAGCTACCGACGGGTCACCAGGGTGTCCAGGGCTGGCGGAAACAGCACTGAGGCCCGGATCCGGAGATCCGGGCCTCAGCCTTCGTAGCGGGGACAGGATTTGAACCTGCGACCTCTGGGTTATGAGCCCAGCGAGCTACCGAGCTGCTCCACCCCGCGTCGGTGTGCCTTTACTTTACGACGGCGCCGACCGCCTGCGCAAATCAGGCGGCGGCCGCGCAGCTGGGGCACTGCCCGTAGTAGGTGACGGCCACCTCGGAGATCGTGAAGCCGTAGCGCTCGCCCTCGGGCAGAACGCTCATCGGATCCCCGTCCAGGCGGACGTCCCGGATCGTCCCGCAGCCGGAGCAGACCAGGTGCTGGTGCGGGTGGCGGGAGTTGGGGTCGTACCGCTTGGCGCGGCCGTCCGTGGTGACCTCGATGACCTCGCCGAGCGCGACGAGCTCGCCGAGCGTGTTGTAGACCGACGCCCGGGAGATCTCCGGCAGCCGCTCGGCCGCCCGCGCGTGCACCTCGTCGGCGGTGTAGTGCACGTGCTCGCCATCCAGCACCTCGGCGATGACCCGCCGCTGAGCGGTGAGCCGCCAGCCGCGGTCACGGAGTCGCTGAAGCAGGTCACTCATGCGTTCCACCCTAGCGTGGGCACGCTTCCGCGGGCCCGTGTCGTCGCCCTCTCGGGCAGCGTCTTGACTTGGACATTGTCTAATATAGGATCTCCTCAGGCGTCGGCCAAGAGCCGGGCCGCAGTCGAAACCGACCTGAAGGGCTAGTCAGGTAGATGACCGACCAGATCGCGACGGGTCCGCTGACCACGGAGGCCGGTGCCCCGGTTGCGGACAACCAGAACAGCCAGACCGCGGGCGTGGGTGGCCCCGTTCTCATCCAGGACCAGCTGCTCATCGAGAAGCTCGCGCACTTCAACCGTGAGCGCATCCCGGAGCGGGTCGTGCACGCCCGGGGCGCGGGGGCGTACGGCACGTTCACCGTGACCGCGGACGTGACCAAGTACACCCGGGCGAAGTTCCTGTCCGAGATCGGCAAGGAGACCGAGGTCTTCATCCGTTTCTCGACCGTCGCGGGCAGCCTGGGTTCCGCTGACGCCGTGCGCGACCCGCGCGGCTTCGCGGTGAAGTTCTACACCGAGGACGGTAACTACGACCTCGTCGGCAACAACACGCCGATCTTCTTCATCAAGGACGCCCTCAAGTTCCCCGACTTCATCCACACGCAGAAGCGGGACCCCTACACCGGCTCCCAGGAGCCGGACAACATGTGGGACTTCTGGAGCCTGAGCCCGGAGTCGACGCACCAGGTGACCTGGCTCTTCGGCGATCGCGGCATCCCCGCCAGCTACCGCCACATGAACGGCTACGGTTCCCACACCTTCCAGTGGAACAACGAGGCCGGCGAGGTCTTCTGGGTCAAGTACCACTTCAAGACCGACCAGGGGATCAAGAACCTGACCACCCAGGAGGCGGCCGAGCTGGCGGGCAAGGACCCCGACAGCCACCAGCGTGACCTGCGCACCGCGATCGAGAACGGGGACTACCCGAGCTGGACCGTGCAGGTGCAGATCATGCCCGCCGCCGATGCGGCCACCTACCGGTTCAACCCGTTCGACCTGACCAAGGTCTGGCCGCACGCGGACTACCCGCCGATCGAGATCGGCAAGCTGGTGCTCAACCGCAACCCGCAGAACATCTTCGCCGAGGTCGAGCAGTCGATCTTCTCCCCGCACCACTTCGTGCCGGGCATCGGCCCCTCGCCCGACAAGATGCTCCAGGGCCGCCTGTTCGCCTACGGCGACGCGCACCGCTACCGCGTCGGCGTCAACGCCGACCACCTGCCGGTCAACCGTCCGCACGCCGCCGAGGCCCGCACCCACGGCCGCGACGGCTTCCTGTACGACGGGCGGCACGGCGGCGCCAAGAACTACGAGCCGAACAGCTTCGGCGGCCCGGAGCAGACCGGCCGCCCGCTGTGGGAGCCGGTGTCCGTCTCCGGCGTCACCGGTGACATCCCGGCTCCGTCGCACGCCGAGGACGACGACTTCGTCCAGGCGGGCAACCTCTACCGCCTGATGTCGGAGGACGAGAAGGAGCGCCTGATCCAGAACCTGGCCGACTCCATCTCGCAGGTCTCGCGCGACGACATCGTCCAGCGCGCGATCGAGAACTTCCGCAAGGCGGACGCCGACTACGGCAAGCGGCTGGAGGCCGCGGTCCAGGCCCTCCGTGGCTGAGGCCGGCTTGCCGTAACGCTTGGGCGGCCCCGCTGTCCCCCGGGCGGGGCCGCCCAACGCGCTTCCGCGGCCCGGCTATCCGGCCGGGCTGAGGACGGGCGTCCAGCTGCTGATGATGTCCCGCACGGACACCACGCCCACGGGTTCGTGGCGGTCAAGGACGATCAGGTGGCGGAAGCCGCCCTGCGTCATCGCGTAGGCGGCCTCGGCCAGCGTCCACTGCGGGGCGGCGAACACCACGTCTGTCGTGGTGTGGTCACCGGCGCGCTCGGTGTCGGGATCCTGGCCCCGGCCGAGGGAGTTGAGCACGTCGCGCTCGGTCAGGATGCCGATTCCGCTGGTCTCGGGATCGAGCACGACCGCGGCGCCCACGCGCCTGGCCGCCATGAGCCTGGCGGCCTGCCGGAGAGTGTGATCGGGACCAATGGTCAGGACAATGGTGCTCATGGCGTCGCGGACGAGCATGAGGGACCAGCCCCTTTGAGAGAGTTTGAGAGAGCTTTCACAAGGTCACAAGCGGGGGGATTCTCATGCTCACACGGGGTGCTGCCGCCAACAAGGGCGCGAACGTCAGGAACCGGCCGGATCCGCCCCGCTTCCGCCGGTGAGGTAGCCGAGCACCTCGTCGTGGAGCAGCCCGTTGGAAGCCACGGCGTTCCCGCCGTGCGGCCCGTCCTGCCCGTCCAGCGACGTGAAGCGCCCGCCCGCCTCCTGCACGACCACCGACACCGCCGCCATGTCCCACAGCGACAGCTCCGGCTCCGCGCAGGCGTCCACCGCCCCCTCGGCGACCATCATGTACGACCAGAAATCGCCGTAGGCCCGCGTCCGCCAGCACGCCCGCGTCAGGTCGAGGAAGCCGTCCAGCACGCCGCGCTCCTCCCAGCCGGTGAGCGAGGAGTACGAGAACGAGGCGTCCGCCAGCCGCGGCACCCGGGACACCCGCAGCCGCGTCGCCGCGTGCAGCCCGCGCCCCGTGTACGCGCCGCCGCCCGCGACGGCCCACCACCGGCGCGCCAGCGCCGGCGCCGAGACCACGCCCACGACCGGCCGGTCGCCGCCCTGGCCGCGCTCCAGCAGCGCGATCAGCGTCGCCCACACCGGCACGCCCCGCACGTAGTTCTTCGTGCCGTCGATCGGGTCGATCACCCAGCGCCGCGGCCCCTGCCCCTCGCTGCCGAACTCCTCACCCAGCACCGCGTCACGCGGACGCGCCCGTGCCAGCGACGACCTGATCAGTTCCTCCGCCGCCTTGTCCGCCTCGCTGACCGGAGTCATGTCGGGCTTCGTCTCGACCTTCAGGTCAAGCGCCTTGAACCGCTCCATCGTCGCCGCGTCGGCGGCGTCCGCCAGCACGTGGGCCAGCCGCAGGTCATCGTGGTAGTCGGCCATGCCCGACACAGTATCCGGGCAGGCCACGGCCAGCCAGCGCCCCCGGCGGCCGGAGAACACCCCCTGGCGCGCCGGCCGTCTTGACACCCCTTCCGGCCCCGTCAATCCTGTCCGGCACCAGGCCAGAGGCGTACCTGGATGGCGAGGAGGCAACGGTGCCCACCGCGCGTGAATCCCTGCTCGACGCCGCCCGCGAGGCGGTCGAACGACATCCGTGGCCCATGGTGCGCATGGTGGAGGTGGCGGCCGCCGCCGGCGTCTCCCGGCAGACCCTCTACAACGAGTTCGGCGACAAGGCCGGGCTCGGCTCCGCGCTCGTCGAGCGGCAGATCGGCAGATTCCTCGACGGCTTCGCCAGCCGGCTGGCGGCCGGCACCACCGGCCTCGAGGAGACGCTGGCGCGCGGCACCGACTGGATCACGGCCGCCGCCCGCCGCGACCGGCTCGTCCGCGCCACTCTCACCGGCTGCCACGGCACCGACCTGCCGCCCTCCCCCGCCCGCCCCACTGACCTGGTCACCGCGCTGACCGAACGCGCCCTGGCCGAGCTGGCGAGGCGCGACCCGCCGGAGGAAGGCCTGGCCCAGCGCTGCGAGACGGCGGTGCGGCTGGCGCTCTCCTACGTCGTCGCGCCGCCCGCCGCGGCAGCGCCGGCCCCGCGCCCCGGACCGGGCAGCGGGCGGCGGGCCGTCCCCGGCGCGCGTCAGTCGCCCTCGTGGCGCTCGCGCGTGGCCAGCAGGCGGCGCAGCGAATAGAGCCGGGCCGGGTCGGCGTGGCCCTCGGCGACCCAGTCGTCGAGGGCGCAGTCCGGCTCGTCGTGGCCGCAGGCACGGGGGCAGCCGGCGGTACCGGGCTCCAGGTCAGGGAAGGCGTGGATCACGCGCGAGGGATCCACGTGGTGCAGGCCGAACGACCGCACGCCCGGGGTGTCGATGACCCAGCCGTCGTCGTCCGGCAGCGGCAGCGCCAGCGCCGAGACGGTGGTGTGGCGGCCGCGGCCCGTCACCGCGTTGACCTCGCCGGTGGCCCGCTGCCGCTGCGGCACCAGCGCGTTGACGAGCGTGGTCTTGCCGACGCCGCTGTGCCCGACGAGCGCGGTGGTCCGCCCGCTGAGCAGCTCGCGCACCCGCGCCACGGCGGCGCCCTCCTCCCCCGGCCCGCTGGCGAACTCCTCGGCGCTGGTCACCACGTGCCGCACGCCCAGCGCCGCGTACGACTCCAGCAGCGGCCCGGCGGGAGCCAGGTCCGCCTTGGTGAGGATCAGCAGCGGATCGAGCCCGGCGTCGTAGGCGGCCACCAGGCAGCGGTCGATCAGCCGCGGCCGCGGCTCGGGGTCGGCGAGCGCCGTGACGATGGCCAGCTGGTCGGCGTTGGCCACCACCACCCGCTCGTACGGGTCCGTGTCGTCTGCGGTGCGCCGCAGCACCGAGCGGCGCTCCTCCACCCGCACGATCCGGGCGAGCGTGTCCTTGCGGCCGGACAGGTCGCCGACGAGGGCGACCCGGTCGCCCACCACCACGCCCTTGCGCCCCAGCTCACGGGCCTTCATGGCCACGACGGTGCGGTCCTCGACGAGGCAGGTGATCCGCCCCCGGTCCACCGTCACCACGAAGCCCTCGGCGGCGTCCGCGTGCGCGGGGCGCCGGTGCGTGCGCGGCCTGCTGCCACGACGGCTCGGCCTGATCCGGACGTCGTCCTCGTCGGTGTGCCTGCCGTACCGTCGCATCGCGGGCCAGCCTTCAGTCCCTCACCCCGGAGCCCGCCAGCATGCCGTGCCACAGCTCGGGGAACTCGGGCATGGTCTTGCCGGTGGTCGCGATGTTCTCCACCTCGATGTCCTTCACGACCAGGCCCAGCACGGCGGCGGCGGTGGCCAGGCGGTGGTCGTCGTAGGTGTGGAACACGCCGCCGTGCAGCTGGCGCGGCCGGATCCGCAGGCCGTCCTCGGTCTCGGTGACGTCACCGCCCAGCGCGTTGATCTCCTTGGTCAGCGCGGCCAGCCGGTCCGTCTCGTGCATCCGCAGGTGGGCCACGCCGCGCAGCACCGACTCGCTCTCGGCCAGCGCGGCCACGGCGGCAATGCCCGGCGTCAGCTCGCCGACCTCGCTCAGGTCGATGTCGATGCCGCGGATCCGGCCGCTGCCGGTGAACGTCAGGCCGCGCTCGTCGAGCACGCACTCGCCGCCCATCTCCGTGAAGATCTCCCGCAGCGCGTCGCCCGGCTGGGTGGTACGGGCGGGCCAGTCCGGGATCGTCACCCGGCCGCCGGTGACCAGGGCGGCGGCGAGGAACGGCTGCGCGTTCGACAGGTCGGGCTCGATGACCAGGTCGCGGCCGAGCAGCGCGCCCGGCGCGACGCGCCAGACGTTCGGCTCGCCCCCGGACTCGGGCGTGTCCACCTGCGCGCCCGCGCTGCGGAGCATCTCCACCGTCATCCGGATGTGCGGCAGCGACGGCAGGGTCCGGCCGACGTGCCGCACCTCGATGCCCTGGTTGTAGCGCGCGCCCGACAGCAGCAGGGCGCTGACGAACTGCGAGGACGACGAGGCGTCGACCTCCACGGGGCCGCCGTCGAGCGAGCCGGTGCCGCGCACCGTCATCGGCAGGGCGCCGCGCCCGTCATCCTCGATCCTGGCGCCCAGGGAGCGCAGGGCGTCGATCAGCCCGGTCAGCGGGCGCTGGCGGGCGCGCGGGTCGCCGTCGAACGATACGGGCCCCTCGGCCAGCACGGCGAGCGGCGGCAGGAAACGCATGACCGTCCCGGCGTTCCCCACGTCCACGGTGGCGGGAGCCTGCGGGGTGGCGGGGATGACGCGCCAGGACTCGCCCCGGCTCTGCGGCAGCCCGGAGACGGCCGACGACGAGGAGGACGAGGCCGTCTCCTCGATGCCGATGCCGAGGGAGCGCAGGGCCTCGGCCATCAGCAGGGTGTCACGCGAGCGCAGCGGGCGCCGCAGCCAGCCCGGGTCGGAGGCCAGCGCGGCGAGGATGAGGGCCCGGTTGGTGACCGACTTCGATCCGGGCACCGTGACGGTCGCGTCGACACCGCCGGAGGCGAGCGGGGCCGGCCAGAGAGCGGGATGTGCGCTGTTGTCGGTCATACGTCTCACTGTAGTGGGTGACCCTGCGTGATATCCGCCCGCGCGGCGGGATTTCAGGTGCTCAGACGGTGAGCAGCCAGTGGCCTCCGCCGGTCAGGCAGACGAGGGAGACCGCGGCGAAGAACAGCACCCACACGGCCCCCGGGACGTGCGTGAGGCGCGCGAGCTGGTCGGCGTCGGACTGCGGGGCGGCTCCCCGGCGGCGCTTGCGCTGGAGTTCGAAGACCGGCCGCACGCCGCCCAGCAGCAGGAACCACACCACCAGGTAGGCGAAGGCGGCCTGCACATCGGGGCTGGTCAGCCAGGAGACGAGGAAGAACGCGGCGCCGGTGACCAGGACGGCGAGCACGCCGTAGGCGTTGCGCACCATCACCAGCAGGCCCCCCAGCAGCGCGATCGCGCCCCACAGCAGGGCCGTGATGCGCCCGGCGGACAGCAGCGCGGCCCCGCCGAGCCCCAGCAGCGACGGGGCCGTGTAGCCGGCGGCGGTGGTGAGGACCATGCCGAAACCGGTCGGCTTGCCGCGCGAGACGGTCAGGCCCGAGGTGTCGGAGTGCAGGCGTATGCCGGTCAGGGTGCGGCCGGACAGCAGCGCCACCAGGCCATGGCCGCCCTCGTGGGCGATGGTGATGGCGGTGCGTGACCAACGCCACACGCTCCAGGGCGTCACGGCGGCGAGCGCCACGAGTCCGGCGGCGATGATCAGCCACCGCTCGGGGTCCGGCTGCGTGCCGGTGACGCGGTCCCACAGCTCGGTGAGGCTCGTGACTTCCACGGGATCCTGCGCGACATCCATGCGCGGCTCTCCAGGGTCGGCGCGTGCGGCGGCCCGGCGCTCCCGGCCGCCGGCTGCGGGAACGCGCGAGGGCCCGGCCCGCGCGTGCGGACCGGGCCCTGAGCGACAGGGTGAGCGACGGGACTCGAACCCGCGGCCACCTGGACCACAACCAGGTGCTCTACCAGCTGAGCTACGCCCACCATCGGCCGTGTCGTGCGGAATGCTCCGGCCGGTACTGATGGTACATGCTCGAAGGGGGTGCCGGTGCCCGGGTTTTCACGCCACCACGTGATGGGCGGCGATCCGCTTGGCTGCCTCGGAGTCCGGGCCCGGCTGGGGGACGAAGATCGCCTCCCGGTAGTAGCGCAGCTCGGCGATGGATTCCCGGATGTCGGCCAGCGCCCGGTGGTTGCCGGTCTTCTCGGGGCTGTTGAAGTAGACCCGCGGGTACCAGCGGCGGGCGAGTTCCTTGACGGAGGAGACGTCGATCACACGGTAGTGGAGGTACGACTCCAGGCTGGGCATGTCCCGGGCGAGGAAGCCGCGGTCCGTGCCGATCGAGTTGCCGCACAGCGGCGACTTGCCGGCCTCAGGGACGTGGGTGCGCACGTAGTCCAGGACGAGGCGCTCGGCCTCCTCCAGGGTCGTGCCCCCCTCGAGTTCGTCCAGGAGCCCGGAGGCGGTGTGCATGGCGCGCACCACCTCGGGCATCGAGGCCAGGGCGGCCTCCGGCGGGCGGATCACCACGTCCACCCCCTCGCCCAGCACGTTCAGCTCTGAGTCGGTGACCAGCGCGGCCACCTCGATGAGCGCGTCGTCGGCCAGCGAGAGTCCGGTCATCTCGCAGTCGATCCACACCATGCGATCGTTCATACAAAACACCCTACGTCGGTGTTCGCGGCCGTTCGCTCAGCGTGACCGGCCGGGCGGCGGGGTGACCCCGCCGCCACGGCGGTTATGCCGACGAGCGGCCCCGCTGGCCCGGCACCCGCGGCGAGTAGTTGTCGTTGGCGGGCTTGTTCCGGCCCGCCGCGGCGTTCTCCTGCTGGCGGGCGCGGTAGGCGGCCCGGTAGGCGGCCGGCGAGGCCCCCAGCTGGCGTCTGAAGTGCCCGCGCAGCGCCACCGGGGAGCGGAAGCCGCAGCGGCCTGCGACCTCGTCCACCGAGTAGTCGGAGACCTCCAGCAGCCGCTGCGCCTGGAGAACACGCTGCGTGATGAGCCATTGCAGGGGAGCGCTCCCAGTCAAGGCCCGGAAACGCCTGTCAAACGTTCTCCTGCTCATATAGGCGCGCGCGGCCAGGGTCTCGACGTCGAACTGCTCGTGCAGGTGCTCCAGCGCCCAGGCCACGACCTCGGCGAGCGGGTCGGCCCCGATGTCCTCTGGTAAAGACTTGTCGAGGTGGCGCAGGGACCCGCTCTCCGAGCCGTTGCCCCGGCGGGGCGGCAGCACCAGGCGGCGGGCCAGGGCGGCCGCGGCCTCGGGGCCGTGGTCGAGGCGGACGATGTGGAGGCACAGGTCGATACCGGCGGCCGTGCCGGCCGAGGTGAGGATGTCGCCGTCGTCGACGAACATCTCCCTGGGGTCCACATGGACCGAGGGGTAGCGCTTGGCCAGCGTGGGCGCGTACATCCAGTGGGTGGTGGCGGGGCGGCCGTCGAGCAGCCCGGCGGCGCCCAGGGCGAAGGCTCCGGTGTTGAGCCCGATCACACGCGCGCCCTCGGCGTGTGCCCGGCGCAGCGCGGCGAGCGCGGGTGCCGGGGGCGGGCCCGTGATGGACCGCCAGGCGGGGACGATGACGGTGCCCGCCCGGGAGACGGCCCCCAGACCGTAGGGGGCGCGCAGTTCAAGTCCGCCGGTGGTGCGCAGCGGCCCTTCCTCCCCGGCACAGGCGAGCAGCCGGTAGCGGGGCACTCCGGCGTCCTGCCGGTCCACACCGAAGACGGACAGCGGGATGGAACTTTCGAACATGGGGCTGCCGCTGAACAGCAGCACCGCGACGATCTCGCGGCGACGCCGGGCGGCGAGCTTGACGGCGGGCTCGGGGCCGTGCGTTGGGTCCTGGCTCATGCTCCTCAGTTCCCTCGGTCGTCGCATCCTCTCGGTCCTGCACGTTTCCCCCGACGTGATTGCCAAGATCGAATCTACTGCGTCGGATGAGGTTGACGGGACAAGTTCATCACTCGGCGCTAAATCGACATGGCAGCGTGGCGTGAAGCATTCGATCAGGAAGCGTTACACGTACGGGCAGTTGGCGGAAGTACGCCTCCCCTTCTCGCAGGGCCGGGAGCGGCGCTGACGCCGCGAGTGACCTCAAGTACTGCGGCCGCTCTCCTGTGTTGACGGCACGTGATCGCACAGAGTGTCAACTTCTCGAAAGTTGGCCGAAAATCGCGGTTGAGGTTGCCGGAAGGAAGCGCTCGGCGAAGCGGAGCAGAGATGCCCCGGCGCAGATGATGACGGGCATAACGAGGGACGTTGCGCGGAACGGCAGGCACACCCGGGCAGAGAGGGATCAACGCGCCGTCCGGCCGATTAGTCACGCTCTGGAGCGGTACCTGCCGGAATATGCCCGACGGCATTGCGCCGTGCGACGGCGTACGGCATGCTGCACGCCCATGGTTTCAGGGACCGGCAGCGGGGTATGCGCCCGGTCTCTGGGCATACACAGGCCACGCCGTACCCTGGGAGGTGGAACAGTGGACCGAGTGGCAGCGTCCCCCGCCCCCTGTCTGCCGCATCCCTGCCACGCCTTGTCCCAAGGCCCGGCGGCCACGTGTCCCACCCCTGTCCGCGGCCCGCTCTCGAGGTTTCCTCACTGACACATCGCTGAGGCTCCGATGGCTGGACACGAGTTCCCCGAACCAGCGGATCGCCGCCGCGTGGCCGATCCCTCCGCCACTCCCGACCCGGTGGACCCGGATCCCGCGGACGCACAGCCGGCCCGCGACCCCGCGTTCCAGCACGGCGTGGTCGTGGGCTTCGACGGCTCCACATCGAGCGAGCGCGCTCTCGCCTATGCCGTCGGCATGGCCCAGCGGTCCTCCTCGGGGCTGATCATCGTGCACGTGGCGAACCGGCTGCCCACCACCGTGTGGGCCGGCTGCGAGCCGCCGGCGCTCGTTGACGTTCCCGACCACCGCACCGAGGTACTCGGCCTGGAGCTGGCCTGCTCCGACTATCTCGCCGACGTCCCCTGGGTGCTGCTGGAGCGCGGCGGCGACATCTGCCACGAACTGGAGGAGGTCGGCCGCGAGTATGAGGCCGACGCGATCGTCGTGGGCACCACGCACGGCCTGCTCGGCCGCCTCTTCGGCTCGGTCTCCGGCCGGCTGGCCCGGCGCGCGCAGCGGCCCGTGATCGTCATTCCGTAGGCGTGTGAGGACAGAGGGGAGCCGGCTCCCGCCACTGTCACCGGTCGTTCACCAAACTCATCGCCTCGAAGGGGTGGATTGTGCGCTTGTGATGGGCATAACAGGAGACGTAAGGCTTTAGCCGTCTGGCGGGAGGTGACGGACCCGCCGGATGGCTCCTCCTGCCGGCGTAATGGGCGACGCCGGCGTGATGGCGGCCCCCGGGGGTGCGTTTGGTGGCACGCACTCCGCCGGGGGCCGCCCTGCGTCCTGAGCCGGCCGCTGCCGCCGGTTCACGCCGCGGTGGCCCGCCTCACTCCACCGTGACGGACTTGGCCAGGTTCCGCGGCTTGTCGATGTCCCGGCCCAGCGCCAGGGCGGTGTGGTAGGCGAGCAGCTGGAGCGGGATGCCCATCAGCACGGGATCGAGCTCCGGCTCGTTACGCGGCACGACGATCGTTTCGTCCGCCTTCGGCTGCTCCTGGTGCGCCACGGCGAGGATGCGGCCGTTGCGCGCCTTGATCTCCTCCAGCGTCGCCCGGTTCTTCTCCATCAGTTCGTCGTCGGGCACGATCGCCACCGTCGGCACGGCGGGCTCGATCAGGGCGAGCGGGCCGTGCTTCAGCTCCGAGGCCGGGTACGCCTCGGCGTGGATGTAGGAGACCTCCTTCAGCTTCAGGGACGCCTCCTTGGCGACCGGGAAACCGCGGACCCTGCCCACGAACATCATGCTCTTGGCCTGGGCGAACTCGGCCGCCAGCGCGGCGATCCGGTCCTCCCCCGCCAGGATCTCGCTGATCTGGCCGGGCAGCCGCCGCAGGCCGTCGATGATCCGCTTGCCGTCGGCCACGGACAGGTCGCGGACCCGGCCGAGGTGGAGCGCGAGCAGCGCGAAGGCCACCGCGGTGTTGGTGAAGCACTTGGTGGACACGACGCACACCTCGGGCCCGGCGTGGACGTACACCCCGCCGTCGGTCTCGCGGGCGATCGCGGAGCCGACGACGTTGACGACGCCGAGCACCATGGCGCCCTTGCGCTTGAGCTCCTGCACGGCGGCGAGGGTGTCGTAGGTCTCGCCGGACTGGCTGACCGCGATGTAGAGGGTGTCGGGATCGACGACGGCGTTGCGGTAGCGGAACTCGCTGGCGGGCTCGGCGTCGGCGGGGATGCGGGCCAGCTCCTCGATCATCTGGGCGCCGATGAGCCCGGCGTGGTAGGCGGAGCCGCAGCCGAGGATCTTCACGCGGCGCATCGCCCGGGCGCCGCGGGCGTCGAGGTTCAGCCCGCCCAGGTGCACGGTCGCGAAGCGGTCGTCGATCCGGCCGCGGAGCACGCGGTCGACCGCCTCGGGCTGCTCGGCGATCTCCTTGTGCATGTAGGTGTCGTGGCCGCCCATGTCGTAGCTCTCCGCCTCCCACTCCACGGTGGTCGGGGAGGCGGCGGTGTGGCTGCCGTCGGTGGTGTAGGTGCGGTAGTCGTCGGCCCGGATGGTGGCCATCTCACCGTCGTCCAGGGTGATCACCTGGCGGGTGTGGCTGATGAGCGCGGCGACGTCGGAGGCGACGAACATCTCCTTCTCGCCGATGCCGAGCACGACGGGCGAGCCGTTGCGGGCCACGACGATGCGGTCGGGG
The DNA here is from genome assembly GCF_016741785.1 of Streptomyces sp. 7-21. GTDB lineage: Bacteria > Actinomycetota > Actinomycetes > Streptomycetales > Streptomycetaceae > Streptomyces. The sequence goes on along the minus strand of NZ_JAERRL010000004.1, from coordinate 200,500 downwards.
AAGTCGGCGTGGAGGACGGCGATGCCGTAGGTGCCGTCGATCAGGCGCAACGCCTCGCGGACCTTCTCCTCCAGCGTCTCGGCCTCGGAGCGGGCCACCAGGTGGGCCAGCACCTCGGTGTCGGTGTCGGAGGCCAGCTCCACGCCGTCGGCGGCCAGGCGGGAGCGCAGATCGGCGGAGTTGTCGATGATGCCGTTGTGGACGACGGCGACGCGGCCCTTGGGGTCGAGGTGGGGGTGGGCGTTGACGTCGTTCGGGGCGCCGTGCGTGGCCCAGCGGGTGTGGGCGATGCCGCAGGTCCCGGCGAACCGGGCGGGGATCTTCTCCTCGAGTTCACGCACGCGGCCCTTGTTCTTGACGGCCTTCAGCCCGCCGCCCCTGCCGCTGGAGTGGATGGCGATGCCCGCGGAGTCGTAGCCGCGGTACTCGAGCCGCTGCAACCCCTCGAGGAGGAGGGGAGCGACGTCCCTTCTCCCGACATATCCCACAATGCCGCACATACAGACTCCTCTTGCCGCCGTTTTTACCGCTGGTGGTCACTGCGTGCCGACGCCGCCGGGCCGGCCGGTCAGCCGTAGACGATCCGCCGCAGCTGCCGCTGGGACAGCTCGGGAGGTGCCACGGCCCGGTGGCGCAGCTCCTCGGCGATCCGCTGGAAGATCACCTCGTTGGTGATCCCCCGCCCTCGCAGCTCCCGGTGCCGCCGCCGGACGAACTCCTCGACCGTCTCGTCGAAGTACGCCAGCACGTCGAGGATCACGCGAGCCGCCTCGCCGCGCCCGAGCGGCGTGCTGCGCACCAGGTGATCCACGAGGTCGTCGTGGGCGTTCGGCATCGAGAGCACCCCCCGATACTGTGCGGTCGGGTGCTCATTCGCAACATTCCTGCCCGATTTCGGGCACGGGCGTGTCGCACGCCTCGTCCGCGGCACCGCTCGGGGGCGTCCGGCGGCACCGGTGGGACGCCCGGCGGCCGGCCGCGGGACGCCCCAGGAGACGACCATGAAAAGACGCTTAACAAGCCGCCGCTGACCGTTTCCTGACAGGTTCTTTGCGGCGACGGGTCTACGTTTCCCGCCCGGGGGGTGTCCCGCTCCATCACCGTTCGCGACTGAGAGGACATCCATGACCCGGACCTCATCTGATCCCGCCATCCGGCTGACCAGGCGCTCACTGCTGGGAGCGGCGGGGGTCTCCCTCGCCGCGGGCCAGCTCGCCGCCGGAACGGCCCGCGCCCAGGCGGCGGACGCCGCGCCGGCACCGGGCTCCACCAGCCCCGACGCGTTCCCCGGCATGCTGCCAGGCGGCGAGCTGGACCAGTTCGTCCGCGAGCGCGCCGAGCGCGGCGAGTTCTCCGGCACCGTGATGGCCGCCTGCCAGGGCATTCCCGTGCTGCACCGCACCTACGGCATGGCCAACGAGGCCGAGGGCATCCGCAACGACGCGCACACGCGCTTCGACCTCGCCTCCGTCACCAAGTGCATCACCGCCACCGCCGTCGCCCAGCTCGTGCGGCGGGGCGCCATCCAGTTCACCGACCCCCTCGGCGCGTTCCTCGGCGGCTTCTCCCGGGAGGCGTCCGAGCGCGTCACCGTGCACCACCTGCTCACCCACAGCTCCGGCTTCGGCGACTACTCCCAGTCCCCGGCCTACCAGCGCGGCGCGGCCAGCCGCGCCAGCGCCGAGGAGGAGTGGCAGGCCACGATGGCGGCGATCCGGGCCGCGGACCTGGAGCACGCCACCGGCGGCTTCCACTACAGCAACTCCGGGTTCTTCCTGCTCGGCGCCATCATCCGCGAGGTAACGGGCCTCGATTACTACACGTACGTGCGTGACCACGTACTGCGCCCGGCCGGCATGACCGGCTCCGCCTTCCTGACCCGCCCGGAGCTCGGCTCCGACCCCACCGCCGCCCACGCGTACTACACCCAGCCCCCAGGCGAGCGTGCGGACCTGACGGCCTCGGAGCACCAGGCGTTCATCGGCGGCCCGGCCACCGGCCTGTACGCCACGGCCACGGACCTGGTGCGCTTCGCGGCGGCGCTGCGCGACGGCAGCCTGGTCGACGACGCGTATGTGCAGCTGTTCACCACCGGCAAGCTTGCCGGGACCCGCGACGAGATCCCGGTGCCGCCGTGCCAGTGCGTGCTGTACGGCTACGGGTTCATCGAGTCCATCGTCAGCCACCAGGCGGTCTGGGGGCACACCGGCAGCGGGCCCGGCAAGGCGTGCAACCTGAGCGTCTACCCGGAGACGGGCTGGACGACCGTGGTGCTGAGCAACTTCGACACCCCGGTCAAGGACATCGTCGCCCTGGAGCAGCGGCTGCTCACCCAGTCCCCCTGAGCCCCGGGGGTCTCACAGGCCCAGGTCACGGGCGATGAGCATCCGCTGCACCTCGCTCGTGCCCTCGCCGATCTCCAGGATCTTCGCGTCGCGCCACATCCGCGCCACCGGGTATTCGTTCATGAAGCCGTAGCCGCCGTGGATCTGCGTCGCCTCGCGGGCATTGACGACCGCGACGTCGGAGGCGTGGAGCTTGGCGATGGCCGCCTGCCGCTTGCACGGCTCTCCCGCCGCCAGGCGGCAGGCGGCGTCGCGCCAGGCCAGGCGCGCGGTGTGCACCCGGGCCGCCATGTCCGCCAGCTTGAACTGGATCGCCTGCCGCTCGCCGATGGGCCCGCCGAACGCCGTGCGGGTGCGGGCGTACGCCAGCGACTGGTCCAGGCAGCCCTGCGCCAGCCCCGTGGCCAGCGCCGCGAAGGCGATGCGCCCCTCGTCGAGCACCTGGAGGAACTGCGCGTAGCCGCGCCCCTCCTCCCCCAGCAGGCTGTCGGCCGGGACCCGCACCCCGGAGAAGGACAGCTCGCGGGTGTCGGAGGCGTTCCATCCCACCTTGGAGTACGGCGGGGCGATGGTCAGCCCGGCCGGCTTCTGGTCGCCGCCGGGGACGAGCAGGGTGGAGATCAGCGGCGAGCCGTCCGGCTTGCGGCCGGTGACGGCCGCGACGGTGATCAGGCTGGTGATGCCGGTGCCCGAGTTGGTGATGAAGCACTTGGTGCCGTCGATGACCCACTCGTCGCCGTCGCGCCTGGCCGTCGTGCGCAGACGGCCCGCGTCGGAGCCGCCCTCCGGCTCGGTGAGCCCGAACGCTGCCAGCTTCTCGCCCCGGGCCAGCGGCGGCAGCCAGCGGCGCTTCTGCTCCTCGGTGCCGAAGCGGTAGACGAGCATGCTGCCCAGCGACACGCCCGCCTCCAGGGTGACGGCGACGGAGGAGTCGACGCGGGCCAGCTCCTCGATGGCCAGGCACAGGGCCAGGAAGTCGCCGCCCATGCCGCCGTACTCCTCGGGGAAGGGCAGGCCGAACAGGCCCATCTTCCCCATCTCGCGGATGATCTCGTAGGGGAAGGCGTGCCGCTCGTAGTAGTCGCCGATCACGGGTGCGACGACGTCGCGGGCGAACTCTTCGACGGAGCGGCGGAACTCCTCGTGCTCGGGGCTGAGACGGTGGTCCAGGCTCATTGGTCTGCCTCCTTGTGGGAGTACGCGGGTGCCAGCGCCCTGACCGTCCGGGACGGGCTGGGGCGGCCGAGGCGGTCGGCCAGCCACACGCTGGTGGCGGTGAGCTGGCCCAGGTCGATGCCGGTCTCGATGCCGAGACCGTGCAGCATCCACAGCAGGTCTTCCGTAGCAAGGTTGCCCGTGGCGCTGCGGGCGAACGGGCAGCCGCCAAGACCGCCCGCGCTGGCGTCGATGGTGGTGACGCCATGGCGGAGCGCGGTCAGGGTGTTGGACAGCGCCTGCCCGTAGGTGTCGTGGAAGTGGACAGCCAGCTCGCGGGCGGGAATGCCCGCCTCGGCGAGAGCCGTGAGCACGGCCGCGACGTGGCCGGGAGTGGCGGTGCCGATCGTGTCGCCCAGGCTCAGCTCGCGGCAGCCGAGGTCGCGCAGGCGGCGCGCGACCGCCACCACGCGCGCCACGTCCACCGGCCCCTCCCAGGGGTCGCCGAAGCACATCGACAGGTACCCGCGCGCGGGCACGCCCTCGGCGGCGGCGCGGGCGACCACCGGCGCGAACATGGCGAGCGCCTCGTCCACCGAGCGGTTGAGATTGGCACGGGAGAACGACTCGGTGACGCTGGCGAACACGGCGATCTCCCGGGCGCCCAGGGCCAGCGCGCGCGCCAGTCCGCGCTCGTTGGGCACCAGCACCGGCAGGCGGCAGCCGGTCCCGGCGAGCGGTGCCACCAGCGGGAACAGCTCCTCGGCGTCGGCGAGCTGGGGCACCCAGCGGGGGTGGACGAAGCTGGTCGCCTCGATCGTGCGCACTCCGGCGGCGGCCAGGCGGTGGATGAACTCGGCCTTGATCCCGACGGGGATGACCGCCGGCTCGTTCTGGAGGCCGTCGCGGGGGCCGACCTCGTGGACGCGGACGCGGGCCGGCAGCCCGTCCGGCGGGCCGCCGGCCCCCGGGCCCGGTACCGGCATCGGCACCCGCATCGGCAGCCCCAGGTCCGTGACGGGGGCAGCGGACGTGCCCGGCGCGGAGGAGGGCTGCGGCGCGGTCATCGCTGCTCCTTCGGGGTGACGCGGGCGAGCACCTGGTCCATGGCGACGGTGGCGCCCGGCGCGACCTCGATGGCGGCGACGGTGCCGTCGTGCGGGGCCGCGATGACGTGCTCCATCTTCATCGCCTCGACCACCAGCAGCTGCTGGCCGGCCGTCACCTCGTCCCCGGCGGCGGCCTTGACGAGGGTGACGGTGCCGGGCATGGGCGCGGTGAGGGTGTCCTCCCCGCCCGAGGCGGCCGAGGCGGCCAGCGCCAGCGGGTCGTGCTCCCTGACGTGCCAGGCGTCGCCCTCCCGGCCCAGCCAGTGGCCGCCGGGCGCAGCGGCGTGGTCGAACACGTGCACGACGCCGTCGAGTTCGAGCGTGACCGAGGCGCCGCCCGGGGCGGCGCGCAGCAGGCGGGCGGGCCGGGCCTGGGCCTCGCCGGCCAGCCGGACCTCAGCGCGGGCGGCGAGGCCGCGCACCTCGACCGTCACCGGCTCGTGGCCCGGCACCCGCAGGGCGTGGACCGTCCAGGCGGGCTCGCCGCCGAGCCGCCAGCCGGTCGGCAGGGCGAACGGATCGCGCCAGCCGTCCGGGGGCGGTTCCAGCGCGGCCTGCCGCAGCAGGGCGGCCGCCGCGTAGACCTCGACGGGGACGGCGGGCGGCAGCAGCGCGGCGGCCTCCCGTTCGACGAGGCCGGTGTCCAGCCGTCCGGCCGCCACGTCGGGGTGGGCCAGCAGGCGGCGGAGGAAGCCGGTGTTGGTCCCGACGCCGAGCACGGCGGTGCGGGCCAGGGCCGCGCGCAGCCGCCGCAGGGCGGTGGCACGGTCGGGGCCGTGCGCGATGACCTTGCTGAGCAGCGGGTCGTAGGCGGTGCCGATCTCGTCGCCTTCGGCGAGCCCGGAGTCGACGCGGACGCCCTCGCCGCCGGGCTCGCGCAGCAGCAGAACGCTGCCGCCGGCGGGCAGGAAGTCGACCCGCTCGCCGCCGGCCGCCAGGCGGGGCGTCTCGGCGCAGAGGCGCGCCTCCACGGCGTGTCCCCGGGGCGCGGGCACGCCGTCCTGGCCGAACGGCAGCGGCTCGCCGGCCGCGACCCGCAGCTGCGCCTCGACCAGGTCCAGGCCGGTGACGGCCTCGGTCACCGGGTGCTCGACCTGGAGGCGGGTGTTCATCTCCATGAAGTAGTGCCGGACCGGCGAGCCTCCCCCGGCCCCCTCGCTCGCGGCCTCGCCGGCGACGAGGAACTCGACGGTGCCCGCGCCGACGTAGCCGCAGGCCCGCGCGGCGGCCACGGCGGCCTCGCCCATGGCGGCCCGGGACGCCTCGTCGAGCAGCGGGCTGGGCGCTTCCTCGATCACCTTCTGGTGCCGACGCTGCAACGAGCACTCCCGCTCACCCAGGTGCACCACGCCGCCGTGCGCGTCCGCCAGCACCTGGATCTCGATATGCCGGGGCCGGGCGACGTAGCGCTCGGCCAGCAGCGTGTCGTCGCCGAACGCCGCGCGGGCCTCGCGCCGGGCCGCCTCGGCCGCCTGGCCGAGCCCGGCGAGTTCCGCCGCGTCGCGCAGCAGGCGCATGCCCTTGCCGCCGCCTCCGGCCGCGGGCTTGAGCAGCAGCGGCGCTCCGAGGGCGCGGGCCGCGCTGAGCCCGCCGGGCCCGTCGAGCGGGACGCCCGGCAGCACGGGGACGCCCGCGGCCTCGACCGCCTCCCGGGCGCGGATCTTGTCGCCCATCAAGGCGATGGCGGAGGCGGGCGGGCCGATGAACACCAGGCCCGCGTCGGTGACGGCGCGCGCGAACGCGGCGTTCTCCGCGAGGAAGCCGTAGCCGGGGTGGACGGCCTTAGCGCCGGTGGCGCGGGCGGCCCCGAGCAGCTCGGCGGCGTCGAGGTAGCTGCCGACGCGCACCGCCGTGTCCGCCGTGGCGACGTGGCGCGCGGCGGCGTCGGCCTCGGTGTAGACCGCGACGGAGGCCACGCCGAGACGGCGGAGCGTGCCGATGACGCGGACGGCGATCTCGCCGCGGTTGGCGACGAGGACGGTGTCGAACATCGCTGCTCCTCCCCTTGTCCCGGTGGCTCACATGCGGAAGACGCCGAACCGCGGCTCGTGCGGATCGCGCGCGGGCAGCGGCGCCCGGGCACACGCCGTCAGCGCCAGCCCGAGGACGGTGCGGGTCTGGAGCGGGTCGATGACGCCGTCGTCCCACAGCCGCGCGGTGGCGTAGTACGCGCTGCCCTGCCGCTCGTACCGCTGGCGGATGGGCGCCTTGAACGCCTCCTCGTCCGCCTCGGACCACTCCTCGCCGCGGGCGGCCAGCTGGTCGCGCCGCACGGTCGCGAGCACGGCGGCGGCCTGCTCGCCGCCCATGACGGAAATCTTGGCGTTGGGCCACATCCACAGGAACCGGGGACCGTACGCCCGGCCGCACATCGAGTAGTTGCCCGCGCCGTAGGAGCCGCCGATGACGACGGTCAGCTTCGGCACCCGGGCACAGGCGACGGCCGTGACCATCTTGGCGCCGTGCTTGGCGATGCCGCCCGCCTCGTAGGAGCGGCCGACCATGAAGCCGGAGACGTTCTGCAGGAACAGCAGCGGAATGCCGCGCTGGTCGCACAGCTCGATGAAGTGGGCGCCCTTGAGGGCGGACTCCGAGAAGAGGATGCCGTTGTTGGCGACGATGCCCAGCGGATGGCCGTGGATCCGGGCGAAGCCGGTGACGAGCGTGGGCCCGTAGCCGGCCTTGAACTCCTGGAAGCGGGAGCCGTCCACGATGCGGGCGATCACCTCGCGCACGTCGTAGGGCGTGCGCGGGTCCGGGGGCACGACGCCATAGAGCTGCGCCGGATCGACGGCGGGCTCCTCGGCGGGCTCGACCGGCCAGGGTGGGGGCGCGTCCGGCGGCAGCGTCGCGGCCAGCGAGCGCAGGATCCGCAGCGCGTGCGCGTCGTTCTCGGCGAGGTGGTCGGTGACGCCGGAGACGCGGGTGTGGACCTCACCGCCGCCCAGTTCCTCGGCGGTGACGACCTCCCCGGTCGCGGCCTTCACCAGCGGCGGGCCGCCGAGGAAGACCGTGCCCTGCCCGCGCACGATGACGGCCTCGTCGCTCATGGCGGGCACGTACGCGCCGCCCGCCGTACACGAGCCGAGGACGGCCGCGAGCTGCGGGATGCCGGCGGCGGACATGCGGGCCTGGTGGTAGAAGATGCGGCCGAAGTGGTCGCGGTCGGGGAAGACCTCGTCCTGCATCGGGAGGAACGCGCCCCCGGAGTCCACCAGGTACAGGCAGGGCAGGCGGTTCTCCAGGGCTATCTCCTGCGCGCGCAGGTGCTTCTTGACGGTCATCGGGTAGTACGTGCCGCCCTTGACGGTCGCGTCGTTCGCCACGACGACCGCCGTGCGCCCGCTGACGCGCCCGATGCCGGCGATGATCCCGGCGGCGGGGGCCTGGCCCTCATACATGCCGTCGGCGGCCAGCGGGGCGATCTCCAGGAACGGCGAGCCCGGGTCGAGCAGCGCGTCCACCCGGTCGCGGGGCAGCAGCTTGCCCCGCGCGAGGTGCCGGGCACGGGCGCGCTCGCCACCGCCGAGGCGGGCGGCGGCCAGCTTCTCGCGGAGCTGGGCGGACAGCTCGCGGTGCACCGCCTCGTTGGCCTGGAACGCCTCGGAGGCGGGGTCAGCGACGGTGCTGAGGACGGGCGCCTGCCACATACGCACAATGTTAACGGTCGCTAACAGCCGCTGTCTACAATGGAACGCATGACCCCGCGCAGGACCGCTCCCCGCACGCCCGCCACCGCGTCTCCGGGCGACCGCCGCCAGCAGATCCTGCGGGAAGCGTCCCGGCTCTTCGCCGAGCGCGGCTTCCACGGCGTGGGCGTGGACGAGATAGGAGCCGCCGTCGGCATCAGCGGCCCGGCGCTCTACCGGCACTTCGCGGGCAAGGACGCCATGCTGGCCGAGCTGCTCGTCGGCATCAGCGGCCGGCTCCGCGACGGCGGGCACCGGCGCGTGGCCGAGGCCGAGCAGGAGGGGCGGTCCGCCGCCGGCACGCTGGACCTGCTGATCGCCGGGCACATCGACTTCGCGCTGGACGACCGCGACCTGATCACCGTGCACGACCGGGAGCTGGACCGGCTGCCCGAGGAGGACCGCAAGCGGGTGCGGCGGTTGCAGCGGCAGTACGTCGAGCTGTGGGTGACGGTGGTGCGCCGCGCCTACCCGCAGCTGCCCGAGGCGCGGGCGCGCGCCGCCGTGCACGCCGTCTTCGGCCTGCTGAACTCCACGCCCCACCTGGCGCGGCCAGGCGCCTCGGAGCCCGGCCGCGAGGAAACGGCGCGGCTGCTGCACGAGATGGCCCGCGGCGCCTTCGCGGCGGCGGCGCGATGAGGGCGGCGGTCCGCCTCACCTTCGCGCCCGCGCTGCTGCCGCTGCTCCCGTCCGAGCGCCGGCGCGGCCCCGTCAGCGTCCCGTGCGACGGCTCCTCAACGCTCGGGCACCTCATCGAGTCGGCCGGGGTGCCGCTGACCGAGGTCGGCGGGCTGGTCGTGGACGGGCGCGACGCCCCGGTCTCCCTGGTGCCCGAGGGCGGCGAGTCGGTGACGGTCGGCCCGGTACCGCGGCCGCAGCGGCTGCCCGGCAAGCCGCGCTTCCTGCTCGACGTCCACCTCGGCACGCTCGCGCGGCGGCTGCGGCTGCTCGGCGTGGACGCGGCCTACGACAGCCAGGACCCGGGGGACCCCGCGCTCGCGGCGCGCTCGGCCGCGGAGCGCCGGGTGCTGCTCTCGCGCGACCGCGGGCTGCTGCGGCGCCGGGAGCTGTGGGCGGGCGCGTACGTGTACAGCGACAAGCCCGACGAGCAGGTCCGCGACGTGCTCGAGCGGTTCCGCCCGGCGCTCACGCCGTGGACGCGCTGCACCGCCTGCAACGGGCGCCTCGCGCACGCCGAGAAGGCGGCCGTCGCCGACCGGCTGGAGGGCGGCACGCGCCGCAGCTACGACGTCTTCGCCCAGTGCCTCGACTGCGGCCGCGTCTACTGGCGCGGCGCCCACCACTCGCGGCTGGCCAGCTTCGTGAGCGCCGCGGTACAGGAGTTCGGCACGTAGACGGCCGGTCCTCCCGGTGCCGGGAGGACCGGCCGCACCGCTTCAGGCCGGCCCGTCAGGCCGTCAGCTCCTGGCGCAGCGCGTCGCGCAGCCGGGCGGCACGCTCGGCGACCTCCGCCGGGCCCAGCTCCATGGCGCGGGTGCACCACGAGCCGCCCTCGTCCAGGTCGCCGCGCCGCGAAGCGAGCAGCGCCAGGCGCAGGGCGGCACGCCCGTGCCCCGCCTCGGCCGCGCGGGTCCACCACAGCGCCGCCTCCGGCTCGCTGCCCTCGCGGGCCAGCAGCAGCCCGAGGTTGAACGCGCCGTTGCGGCTGCCCGCCTCGGCTGCCGCCCGGTACCAGCGCGCGGCCTCCACGGCGTCGCCGCGCGTGGCGGCGCACATGCCCAGCCGCACCTGGGCCCGGCGGTGGCCGCGCTCGGCGGCGTGCTCGTACCAGCGCTCGTGCTCCGGCTGGCCGCCGTCCCCGGGGACGGCCCCGGCAAGGCTCCCCGGACCGCCGGCGAGGTCCCCGGCCGGATCCGGCTCGCCGCCGCGGGCGGCAGCCGCCCGCGCCCGCCGCTCCAGCAGCACGGCCAGGCGGAACGCGCCCTCGACGCTGCCGCCCTCAGCCGCGCGGCGCAGGTGCCGCTCGGCCTGGCGCTCGTCCTCCTCGCCGTCGCCGTCGCGCAGCAGCTCGACCGCGACCTGGAGCGCGGCCTCGGCGTGGCCCTTGGCGGCGGCCCGCTCGTACCAGCGCCGGGCCTCGGCCGTCTCGCCCCGCCCCGCGTAGAGGATGCCGAGGTTGAACGCGGCGTCGATGCTCCCGGCCTCCGCGGCCTTGGAGAACCACGGCTCCGCGCCCGCCTCGTCGCCGCGCTGGAGCAGCAGCACCGCCAGCGCGTTGGCGGCCTCACGGTGACCGGCATAGGCGGCGCGCCGGTACCACTGCTCGGCCTGCGCCGTCTGGCCCTGGCCCGCGCACAGCAGCGCGAGGTTGAACGCGCCGTTGGTGTCGCCCGCCTCCAGCGCCACGCGGTACCAGCGCTGCGCCTCCTGGCGCTCGCCGCGCTCGGCGTGAAGCGCGCCCAGCGCGTTGGCGGCCGGGCCGTCCCCCTCACGGGCAGCGCGGCGCCACCAGCGCTCGGCGGCGGCCTCGTCGCCCGCGTCGCGCAGCAGGAAACCGAGGGCGCTCGCGGCACGCGGCTCGCCCGCCTCCGCGGCCTGCACGTACCACCGGCCCGCCTCCTCGACCTGCCCCGCCTCCTCCAGCAGGGCGCCGAGGCGCAGGGCGGCCCGGACGTGGCCGCGCGCGGCGGCCTGGCGCAGCCACGGCTCGGCGCCGCCGCTCTCGCTGCCGGCCTTGCCCTCGCTCACCAGGCAGCCGTACCGGTACGCGGCCTCGCGGTGGCCGAGTTCGGCGGCGGCGCGGAACCACTTGGCCGCGCCGCGGGCGCCGCGGTGGTCCAGCAGGTCGGCCAGCGCGTAGGCGCCGGAGGCGTGGCCCGCCTCGGCGGCCTGGCGCAGCCAGTACTCGGCGGCGTTCTCGTCGCCGCGCTCGCGGTGGTAACGGCCGAGCGCGTGGGCGGCGGGGGCGGAGCCGGCGACGGCGGCGACGCGCCACCACTCGGCGGCCTCCTCGGCGCGCCCCGACTGGTACAGGAGGACCCCGAGGTTGTTGGCGGCCGAGCGCTCACCGTCGGCTGCGGCGGCGCGCAGCGGCGCCTCGGCGTTGTCCAGGTCGCCCAGGCGCAGCAGCCGCGCGCCCTCGCGCGCGGCTGCACGACTGTTCTCGAACCTCGCCTTGTCCCCCATAAGGTCCATAGTCGCACCACCTGAAACCTGCGTACACCTGGTATACCGCAGCCAGTGAAGTCACTTCAGCGGTTTATCGACTTCCCGATATGGATACACCCAAACGCAGAGTGAGGGAGGGAGTTGTCCAGGTTCCGCCACGATTCCTACCCAGCATGGTGGCAGCCGCGCGTCACCGCAGGTCAGCGAGGTGGGAGCGTGCCGGGCCGAACTGATGCCCAGGGCTGACATCGTGATACGGCATGGAACGGGCCCGGAAGCCGCGTGGCTTCCGGACCCGTTCTCGCGCCTTTGCCGGCCGGCCGCTGACAGCCGGTCAGTCAGCCGAAGGAGCTAAGACTGTGATGCCTCAGGCTCCTCCTCCTGGCGTCCGGCGGGGAGTTCGCCGAGCCGCTCCAGCGCCTCCTGGAGCCGCTGCTGGGCGTCGGCGTAGGCCTCCCAGTCGCCGTCGGCGTACGCCTCCTGGGCGTCCGCGTAGGCGTCCTGAGCCTCCTGGATGGTCTCCTCCAGCGTGGCGTCGGCGTCCGGCGGCGGCTGCTCCTCCTGGCCCTCTCCGCCGTCGCCTTCCTCACCTTCGGGCGGCGTCTCCTCCGCGCCCTCGACGCCGAAGACCACGTCCAGCGCCTGGTCGAGCGTCGGCTCGAAGGCGATCTCCTCGCCGTAGGCCACCAGCACCCGCTGCATCAGCGGGTAGTTCTGCCCCGCACCGAGCACGTACACCGGCTGGACGTACAGCAGCCCGCCCTGCAACGGCACCGTCAGCAGGTTGCCGTATCTGACCTGCGAGTCACCGCGCTGCCAGATGTTGATCTGGTTCGCGACCTCGGTATCGGAGTTGAAGCGGCTCTGCACCTGCTGCGGACCCCAGACCGTCGTGTTGGACGGCAGGGTCAGCACTCTGATGGTGCCGTAGTCAGGACTTCGCGCGTCCGCCTCGACGGCCATGTACGCCGACAGCGTCTCACGGTTGAGCGGCGTGAACGTCGTGGTCAGCGAGAACACCGGCTCGTCCTGGTCCGGCATCGCCATGCTCAGGTAATACGGCGGCACCGACGTACCGTCATCGGTCGTCGGGTCGTCCGGCACCTGCCAGCGCTCCGAACCGGAGTAGAACTGCCCGGGGTTGTCCACGTGGTACCGCTGGAGCAGCTCACGCTGGACGTTGAACAGGTCCTGCGGGTACCGCAGGTGGTCCATCAGCGCGTCGCTGATCTCGCTCCGGTCCTGCACCGTGCCCGGGAACGCCTTCATCCAGGTCTGGAGCACCGGGTCGTTCTCATCCCACTCGTAGAGGATGACCTCACCGGTGTAGGCGTTGACGGTCGCCTTCACCGAGTTGCGGATGTAGTTGACCTGGTTCTGCTGGGCGATGACCTCACCCTGCTCCTCGGTCAGCGAGGTCTCGGTGGCGTCACCCAGCGTCGTCCGCGACGAGTACGGGTAGCCGTTGGTCGTGGTGTAGGCGTCGACGATCCACAGGATCTGGCCGTCCACCACCGCCGGGTACGGGTCACCGTCGATCGTCAGCCACGGCGCCACCGCCTGCACGCGCTCCTTGGGCGTGCGGTTGTAGAGGATCTGCGACCCCTCACCGATCGCCCCGGAGTACAGGATCTGGGGCTCGCCCATCGTCAGCGCGTACGCGGCGCGGTTGAAGTAGTTGTCCAGGCTGACGCCCGCGCCGTCCACCTGGTAGCTGTACTCGACCTCGCCGTCCTCGCCGGCGTAGTCGATCTCCCGCTGCGGGCCGCCCACGATGGAGTACTGCGTGGTGTACTCACCGAAGTAGATCCGCGGCTCGTACTCGCCGAGCTCGCTGATCTGGCCCTCGGGCGGGAGGTCCTGCTCGGTGAAGCGCGGCTCGCCGTTGCTCTGCAGCTCGGTGCCGGACGCCGCGACCATCCCGAAGCCGTGGGTGTAGCGGAAGTGGTCGTTGATCCAGTTGCTCTCCGGCACGGAGTTGACGTTCATCTCGCGCAGGCCGATGACGGTGTCCTGCTCCTCGCCGTCCGCGGTCGGGTAGCGGTCCACGTCCAGAGTGGACGGGAACTGGTAGTAGCCGCGCACCTGCTGGATCTGCTGGTACGCGGGCGAGACCACGTTCGGGTCGAGCAGGCGGATGCTGGCCGTCTGCGCCACCGAGTTCCGCAGCGTCTCCGGATCGGCGTCCGTCGTTCCCGGGTAGTCGTCGATCTGCGCGTCGGCGATGTCGTAGGCGTCCTTCGTCGCCTGCATGTGCCGCTCGATGTACTCGCTCTCCCGGGCCTGCTCGTTCGGCCGGACCTGGAACTGCTGCACCAGTGCCGGGTAGACGCCGCCGATCAGGACCGCGGAGAGCACCATCAGGCCCAGGCCCAGCACCGGCAGCTGCCAGCCACGGCGCCACAGGGTCGCGAAGAACAGCAGGGCGCAGATCGCGGCGATGATCGTCAGGATCGTCTTGGCCGGGAGGTACGCGTTCGCGTCGACGTACCGCAGGCCCGTCCAGCCCGCCTCGCGGAACTCACCGCTCTTCAGGGCGAGCCCGTAGCGGTCGAGCCAGTAGGCCACCGCCTTCAGCGCGACGAACAGGCCAAGCAGCACGGACAGATGCCCGGTGGCCGCCTGTGTGATGCGGCTCCCCGGGGTGGTGATCCGCAGCCCGCCGTACAGGTAGTGCGTCAGCGCCGCGCCGATGATCGACAGCACGACCACGGCGAAGCCGAACCCGAGCAGGAACCGGTAGAACGGGTAGTCGAACGCGTAGAACGACACGTCCTTGTGGAACTGCGGGTCCACCTCGCCGAAGGACGTGCCGTTGACGAACTGGAGCCACGTCCGCCACTGCGCGGAGGCCGAACCGCCCGCGATCAGACCGATCAGCAGCGAGACGCCCAGCAGAATCCACCGCTTGTACGGCGCGATACTCATCCGGTAGCGGTCGAGATTCTGCTGCTCCATGGACATGGCGCTCAGCGGCGGGCGCAGCCGGTGCGCCAGCCAGATGTTGAACCCCACGGCCAGCGCCATCACCACGCCGAAGACGGCGAACATGATGGTCCGGGTGAGCAGCTCCGTGCGGTAGACACTGGTGTAGCCGACCGAGCGGTACCACAGCCAGTCGGTCCAGAATCCGGCGAACATCGCGAAGAGAATCGCGAGTCCCGCCAGGATCGCCGCCGTGATCAGCAGGGTCTTGGCACCGCGTCCAGGTCGTCCCACACCGAAACGCGGCCGGCCAGGACCTGCGGGACCTCTGGGCCCGTTCGGACCATGGGGGCGGCCGGAGCCCCGGTCCGGCATCTGGAAAGCCAAGATGGCACCTCGAAGATTCGCTGGGTTGTCTGAGATTGTTCGCGGGCAGCACGCGGGCCGGCACGGGGACGGCCCACTCGGCTAACTTACTCAAGCTTTACTCAGTTCCCGTTACGGGGTCTCAAGACGGCACGATAGGCCCATGGACAACACCCCTCCCGACGTAACCCCGTCAACGCCGCTGGCTGCGACTCCGCTCACCCGGGCCGTGCTCGAGATCGACGAGTACGTCTCCGGGCTTGGCTGGGATCAGCCGGCGACCCTCTTCGCCCTCGTGGACACCGACCGGCTGCGCCGGGAGGAACCCGCGCTCGCCGAACGCCTCGGCATCGGCCAGGACACGCCGGCGGCCGTGCCCGGCCCCTCGCTCACGCCCGTCGAGCAGGACCAGCTGCCCACCGGCGTGCCGCTCGACGAGTTCCTGGCCACGATCGCCTGGCCGGAGGCGGTCGCGGGCTGCGCCATGACCGTCGAACGCCTCATGCTGCCGCCCGCCGCCGAGGAGTCCATGCCGCCGGAACTGCGGGAGGGCGGCGACGAGGCGGCGCTCAACCGCTGGGTCGCCGAGCACCCCGAACGGCAGGAGGTGCGGCTGACCGTCGGCGTGCTGCGCGACGGACAGCGCGAGTCCGCCGTCAGGCTGCGCGAGAAGGACGCGAGCACCGAGGTGCTGACAGGCCCCGACCTCGTCCCCGGGCTCGCCGAGGCGCTGACCGCCACGTTCGACGACACGACCGAGGAGTGACCGGCGGCCGCTGGCCGGGCCGCCCGGCGGCGCGGGAGCCCGCGGCCGCTACCCGGCCTGGCACAGCGGCAGCTCGTCCGTCGTGCCCTCGCGGATGTGCTCCAGGGCGGCGAGGGCGTCCTGGAGGGAGCCGACCTCCACCAGGGTCAGCCCGTCCGGTGCGGTGCTGGCGGCGGTGGCGCAGTTCTCCTCCGGAGTGAGGAAGAAGTCCGCCCCCGCCTCCCGCGCCGCGATCGTCTTCATCGACACCCCGCCGATGGGACCGACGACGCCCTCCTCGTCGATCGTGCCGGTGCCCGCCACGAACTCGCCGCCCGTCAGGTCCTCGGGGTCGAGGACGTCGATCAGACCGAGCGCGAACATCAGCCCGGCGCTCGGCCCGCCCACGTCCGCGAGCTGGATGTCGATCTCGAACGGGAAGGCGTGCGCCGCCCCCGCCTCGATGCCCACGATGGCCCGGCCGTCATCCGGCGCGCTGGTCGTCGTGATCGTGACGTCCTCCGTCTCGTCGGGCAGCTCCCCGCCCGCGTCGAGCGCCTCCTCCGCCTGCTCGGCCGGCACGATCGTGAAGACGACGTCCTCACCCGGCTCGTGCTCGGTGACCTGCTCGGCTACCTGCTCCGGGCTGCTGATCTCCGTCCCGTCCACGGCGACGATCGCGTCGCCCGCGTGCAGCTTGCCGTCGGCCGGCGCCTCGGCCACCACGGAGGCCACGATCGGCAGCGTCGGTATGTCGTAGCCCAGCTCCCGCAGCGCCGCGACCTTCGCGCTCTCCTGCGAGCGGCTGAACTCCTCCGCGTTCTGCTCCTCGACCTCGTCCGGGCTCAGGTCACCGGGGTAGAGCGTCTCGAACGGCACCACGGCGCTGTCGTCGGCCAGCCAGCCGTACACCGCCTCCAGCAGGTTCATCTCGTAGGTCACGCTGGTGACGCGCACGGTCGTCATGTTCAGGTGGCCGGAGGTGTCGTACGTCTTCTCGCCGCTGATGCTCAGCACCGGCTCGCCGTCGTGCTCCCCCAGGGTGTTGACCGTGGGGCCGGGCGACATCTCGCCGTAGGGCACCGAGATGAGCAGTCCGGCGCAGAGCGTCGCTATCAGCAGCAGAGTGGACGTCAGCAGCGTCGCGGTCCGGCGTGGCATGCCTTGACAGTACGTGACGGCACTGTCAGCCGTCTGCCGGGGCCCGCTCCATCGCCGCGCGGAACGCCTCGTAGCCGCGCACGCCCTCGTCGTCGCCCACCCCGCCCTGCTGGTGGTGACGACGCGTGGCCCACGCGCTCCAGGCGGCGGCAACCACCGCACCGGCGACCGGAATCAGCAGCCAGACCAGAGCCGCCATGACCGACCTCCCACCTCGGCGACGTACTCTCAACGCTCTGCTGAAGAAACGGGTTACGCAACCGCGGGAGTGCCCGGCGCAGCAGGGGGTTACCCACCCGTTATGCGGCCAGGAAACCCACGGCTACTCTTCCAGGCTACTGCGCTTCGAACAGACGCTCCTCCCAGACGACTGCTCTACGAGCAGGCACCTACCCATTCCTGTGAGCCGTCGGCGAAGGTCTGGTGTTTCCAGATGGGGACCTCGCGCTTGAGGTCGTCGATGAGGCGCCGGCAGGCCGCGAAGGCCTCAGCGCGGTGGGGGCACGCGACGGCGACGACCACGGCCAGATCTCCCACGGCCAGTTCGCCCACCCGGTGGACGGCGGCCAGCGCTCGCACCGGGAAGTCGGCCGCGACGGCCGCCGCGACCCGGCGGAGTTCGGCCTCCGCCGTTGGGTGGGCCGTGTACTCCAGGCTGGTTACCGCGGCGCCCTCCGCGTGCCCGTCGTGGTCCCTGACCGTGCCGGTGAACAGCGCGGTGCCGCCCGCCGCCGGGTCGCCGACGGCGGCGAAGACCTCGTCCACCGACAGCGGCGTGGACCGGATCGCCAGAAGCCGCAGCACTCCTCCGTCCGTGACCGTCATCTCCCGTGTCCTCTCCGCCGTTCCGCCGTCTTCCCCGCGCGGCCCCGTCACCGGCGGCGCGCCCGCCGAGC
Organism: Streptomyces sp. 7-21; assembly: GCF_016741785.1. Taxonomy (GTDB): domain Bacteria; phylum Actinomycetota; class Actinomycetes; order Streptomycetales; family Streptomycetaceae; genus Streptomyces. The sequence continues at coordinate 182,980 of NZ_JAERRL010000004.1, read as the reverse complement.
CCGGCGCACCAGGGCCGCCGTGCCGACCAGCGCCACGGTCGCGCCCGCCGCGCCCAGGGTCGTCGCCGCGTCCTTGCGGCCCAGCCGACGCCCGGCCACCGTGCGGCGCCCGTTCACCTCGCGCAGCAGCTCGGCGAGCACCTCCTCGTTGCTCCACTTGGGCCGCCACCCCGCCTCGTGGAGCTTGCTGCCGCTGACGACCCACGGGTGCATCGTGTACGCCAGGTCGCCCGCGGGGGACGGCGTCAGGCCCAGCCGGTGCAGCCGGGCCGCGGCGCCCAGGGCCACGGCCGACGGCAGCTCCATCCGCCGGATGCCCGACAGCTCCTCGACCTCCTCCTGCTCCAGCCAGCCGTCGCAGCTGACCGCGAGCTCGCCCTCGACGCGTTCGAGCGCGGCCAGCTCCAGGGCGCTGACCAGGTCCTCGACGTGACAGAACTGCCAGCGCGGCCGGGAGCCGGCGACGACCAGCAGGCGCGGCGATTCGAAGTAGCGGGTCAGCGCGGTGTCGGTGCCGCCCACGAGGATGGCCGGCCGCAGCACCGTGACCTCCAGCCCCGGGTGGGCCCGCGGTGCGCGGCGGGCCAGGTGCTCGATCTCCAGCAGGTCGCCGACGCAGCTCGCGTCCGGGGTGGCCCGCAGCTCGGCGTTCTCGGCCAGCGGCACGTCGTTGTCGGGCAGGGCGCCGTAGACCATCGCCGAGGTGTACAGCACGACCCGGCGCACCCCAGCGGCCGCGGCGGCGGTGAGGACGGTCTGCGTGCCCCGCACGTTGAGCGCGGTGCGGGCGCCCGGGTCGGAGCTGAGGTTCAGGTCGAGCGCGAGGTGCACCAGCACGTCGACCGGCTCCGCCTCCGCCGGGCCCGCCGGCGCCCGCTTGCCGCCGGCGCCGGGTCCGCGGGAGGCACCGGAGGTGCGCAGCAGATCGGCGATAGCGGGGTCGCGGATGTCCAGCGTGTGCCACTCGGCGCCGCGGGCCTCGCCGAGGCGTTCGTCGAGCGCGAGGACGCGCTTGACCCCGTCGGCGGCCAGCAGGCGCTCGGTCAGCAGCGCGCCGACCCCGCTCGCCGCTCCCGTCACCGCGATGGTCAGCGGGGCGGCAGGGCCGTTTCGCGGTGCGCGAACGGCTTGCTCGGGGGAACTCACGAGACGACTCCAGCGGTTGTTCTGGTACGACGGGCGCAGGCCCCCATCCTGCCTGAGCGGTGTCTAGGCTGGAGTCGGAGACCAGCCAGTGACACGGCACAGCCCACCAAGCGAGCCCGGCACAGTCGACACGATCCGAGGATTCTCGTGAGTAACATGCCATTCGGATTCGGCCTTCCCGAGGAACCGGAGGGAGAAGGCGAGTCCGGCAAGAAGAAGGGCGGCGGGGGCCAGGGTCCGGCCGATAATCCGCTGGCGGCGATGTTCGGGGCCCTCGGCCCGGGCGGCGCGATGAACCCGCAGGACCTGGGTGCCGCGTTCCAGCAGCTCGGGCAGATGCTGTCCTACGACGGCGGCCCCGTGAACTGGGACCTCGCCCGGAACGTCGCGCGGCAGACCGTCGCCCAGGGCGGTCCCGGCGGCTCCCGGGACGCGAGCGTCGGCTCGCAGGAGCGCGCCCAGGTCGAGGAGGCGCTGCGGCTGGCCGACCTGTGGCTGGACAGCGTGACGTCACTGCCGTCGGGCGCCGGCACGGCCGTGGCCTGGAGCCGCGCGGAGTGGGTCGAGGCGACGCTGCCGGTCTGGCGGGAACTGGTCGACCCGGTCGCCGAACGCGCCGCCGCCGCGATGGGGAACGTGCTGCCCGAGGAGATGCGCGCGATGGCCGGCCCGCTGCTCGGCATGATGCGGCAGATGGGCGGCGCGATGTTCGGCACCCAGATCGGGCAGGCCGTCGGCGTCCTGGCGGGCGAGGTGGTCGGCTCCACGGACATCGGGCTGCCGCTGGGCCCGGCCGGCAAGGCCGCGCTGCTGCCGCAGAACGTCGAGGCGTTCGGCGAGGGGCTCGGCGTGCCGCAGGACCAGGTGCGGCTGTACCTGGCGCTGCGGGAGGCGGCGCACCAGCGGCTGTTCGCGCACGTGCCGTGGCTGCGCTCGCACCTCTTCGGTGCCGTCGAGGGCTACGCCCGCGGCATCAAGGTGGACACGGCCAAGCTGGAGGATCTCGTCGGGCAGATCGATCCGGGGCGCCCCGAGGAGTTGCAGGAGAAGCTGCGCCAGGGGCTGTTCCAGCCGGAGGACACCCCGGAGCAGAAGGCCGCGCTGGCGCGTCTGGAGACGGCGCTGGCCCTGGTCGAGGGCTGGGTGGACGCGGTGGTGCACGCCGCGGCCGAGTCCCGGCTGCCGTCGGCGTCGGCGCTGCGGGAGACGCTGCGGCGGCGCCGTGCCTCGGGCGGGCCGGCGGAGCAGACCTTCGCGGCGCTGATCGGCCTGGAGCTGCGGCCGCGGCGGCTGCGGGACGCGGCCCGGCTGTGGGCCTCGCTGACCGACGCCCGCGGTGCGCAGGGCCGCGACGCGCAGTGGGCGCACCCCGACCTGCTGCCGACGGCGGAGGACCTGGACGACCCGGACGGATTCGTGCACCGGGAGCAGCCCGACTTCGCCGAGCTGGAGCGCATGCTGGAGAACGGCCCCGCTGAGCCGGACGGCGGCGGCCGGGAACGGGGGAGCGACGACGGCCAGCAGGGCGACGAGGACGGCGGTCGCGACCGGTGAGCCTGCGTGACGACGCGGCACGGGTCCTGGCCGGCTGGCCCGCGCCCGACGAGCAGCAGGAATCGCTGCGCCAGGCGTACGCCCAGCATCTGCGCGAGCACCCGGACGGCATGTGGCGCGAGTGCGCCGCGGGGCACGTCACGGCGAGCGCGCTGATCGTCGACCCGGAGCGGGAGCGGGTGCTGCTGACGCTGCACGCCCGGCTGGGGATGTGGCTCCAGATGGGAGGGCACTGCGAGCCGGACGACGCCTCGCTCGCCGGTGCCGCGCTGCGGGAGGCCACCGAGGAGTCCGGCATCAGCGGGCTGCGGCTGCTGCGGCCCGGCCCGGTCAGCCTGGACCGGCACCGCACGCCGTGCGCCGTGCACATGGACGTGCAGTACGCGGCGGTCGCGCCCGGCGGTGCCCGGCCGGAGGTGAGCGACGAGTCGCTGGACGTGCGCTGGTTCGGTTACACGGAGGTGGCCGGCGTCGCCGACGATTCGGTCGTCCGCCTCGTGGAACGCACCCGGCAGCTGCTGTGAGCGGCCTGTCTCTCCCCGCCGCTGCCGCGGGGAGAGACAGGCGGGCGCGGCGGCTCGTCAGCCCCAGGCGCCGCGCTGGTTCAGGCCGGGCGTGCCCTCCTGCTGGCGGAACTGGCCCATCAGGCCCGACTGCGGCCCGGTCTGCGGCGGCAGCAGCTCGCTCGGCTGCACGACGACGTAGCCGTCGCCCATGAAGTTGAGCTCCCAGCCCTCGCCGGTGTTCCCGCGGCGCCGCCACAGCGAGTGCGAGGCGGTCTGCGCCTGCATCTGCACCCGCAGCCCCGTCGACCACGCCACCACGGCGTCGGCGTCGGCGCTGCAGAAACGGTCCTGGGTGACCTGCATCGCCAGCGGCGGGCCGGAGGTGGTGATGGCGACCTTGCCCTGGCCGGAGATGACCAGGTTGTAGGCGCCGACGCCCGGGATGCCGTACTGGCTCTCGACGGAGATCACTTCCCAGTGCAGGTGGGCGTCGAGGGCGAGCACATAGGAGCTGTCCACGGTCAGCCCCTCGTGGTCGACCTCCATGACGTGGATGTGCTGCGCCAGGTTGGCCAGGTAGACCACGCCCTGGCCGGAGCAGCGCATCAGCGGGAGCACTTCGCCCGTGGCGAACTGCTGGCTGCGCTGTCCCTGCGACTGGTACTCGCCGTCGAAGTCGATGAGCCCTTCGTACGCCACCATGGACCCGGTCCGGGCGACGACGTCCTCGCCGTCCGAGAGGTCCACCCGCAGCATCTGCGGCGTCTGGAGCACGTACCGCTCCTGTGACTGGGTGACGGTGTTGTTGAAGATCGAACTCTGCATGGCGTTCTCCCCCGTCAGTTCTGCTGGCCGCTGAGCCGGTCGGTGCTGTCCTCGCTGGGCTGCACGATGACGTAGCCCTGGCCGGAGAAGGCCAGCTGGTACGCCTCGCCGCTGCCCCGGCCGACGAGAGAGGACGCCTTGAAGCTGCGCTTGCCCTTCATCTCCAGGCCGGTGGACCACGCGACGAGGGCGTCGGGGTCCACGTAGATCTCGCCTCCGGTCTGGCCGCAGTCCACCACCAGGGGACGGCCCCGGCTGGTGATGGCGACCCAGCCGTGTCCGGACAGGCCGATGTTGAACAGCCCCTGGCCGGCGAACTTGGCGACGCCCTTGACGCGCTGCACGCCGAACTGGAGGTGCGCGTCGAAGGCGAGCACGTTGCTGGCGTTCACCGACAGGTTGTCACCCTGGAGCGGCAGGCAGACGACGTTAGCGCCGTAGTCGGCGAGGTAGAGGACGCCGTCGCCGTGGGCCCGCATCAGCGGGACCCGCTCACCGGTCACCCAGCCGGCGGCGGCCTGGCGCAGTCCCGGAGGATTGGCCTCGTACTGGATGTAGCCCTCGTAGGCGACCATCGAGCCGGCCCGCGCGTACAGGTCCTGGCCGGTCTGCATGGCGACCTTGGCCATGGCCGAACCGTGGTTCTCCATCCTCACCGTCGGGGCGGTCGCGGCATTGCCCGCAATCATGTGCTGGTCCATCACGGGCTCCCGTCAGATCTCGTAGGGCTGGACGATGGCGAAGTTCCCCGGTGCGCCGCGGAACTGGAGCTGGGTGGTCTCCCCGGTGTGGCCGGGGTACGCGTGGCGGCGCAGCCGCACCTGGTTGGAGACCAGGACCTGGGCCCCGGCGGACCAGGCCACGACGGCGTTGGCGTCGGCGAACGTCGTGGGCGTGACCGGCAGTACGACGGGGGCGCCCCTGGTGGTGAGCACCAGAGTGCCGTGGCCGCGGAACTCCATGGTGAACAGCGAGCCGCCCGGCAGGCCGTGTCCGTCGATCCGGCGGACCTCGTGCTCCAGACTCTCGTCGAAGGCCAGGACCCGCTGCGAGGCGACGCACAGGGCGTCGCCCTGGAGCTCGACCGTGTGCAGGAGCGAGGCCTCTTCAGCGAAGTAGATCTGGCCCCGGCCGGTGCAGCGCATCAGGGAGCCGAAGCCCTGGCCGGTCATGCCCGCGGTCAGGCGGCGCTTGAGCCCCTGGCCCTTGTGGCTGAACTCGACGTCGCCCTGGTAGAGCACCATGCTTCCCAGGCGCGCCATGACCGGCTGGCCGTCCAGGGCTATGTCGGCGCGGACGAGCTGCGGATTCGGCTGGCTCCAGCGGCGCTGCTCCACCCCGGCCCGGAACTGGTTGAGGACGTCCTGGATGGTGCCGGCCGCGGGCGCGGGGGCGCCGGCCTGCGGGTACGGCTGCGGGGGCGGCGCCTGGCCGCCGGGAGCCTGCGGCTGCGGCGGGGCGGGAGGGGGCGGGGTGGGACCGAAACCCTGCGGCTGCTGCGGGTACGGCTGCTGCCCGGGCGGGGCGGCCGGAGGCGGGTAACCTCCGGGGGCCTGCGGTATCGGGGCCGGCATGGTCGGCGCCATGCTGGGGTTCTGGAACTGCCCCGGCGCAGGCGCGGGGGCCGGGGCGCCGGGGGCAGGCGCCGCGGCCGGAGGTGCGGCAGGGGCGGGAGCCGGGGCCGGCCCGGGCGCGGGAGGCGCCGCCGCCGGAGGTGCCGCGGGGGCCGGGGCCGGCGCGGGCTCAGGCGCTGGCGCGGGAGCCGGGGCCGGCGCGGGCGCGCCGCCGCCCGCCGGCGGAGCGAAGCCTGGGGCAGCGCCACCCGGCGGGGCGAAGCCCGGGGCACCGCCGGCCGGCTGCTGCTGCGGCTGGTCGTCCTCCGCGACCTCGCCGCCGAAGTGCCGCAGCAGCGCCTCGAGTCCGCCGTCGAAGCCCTGGCCCACGGCGGCGAACCGCCACACGTCCTTGCGGTAGAGGTCCGCCAGCATCACGGCCCGCTCCGACGTGAAGGCGGAGCCGTCGAACGAGTAGCGCACGACCTCCTCGCCGCCGGCGACGAGCCGGATGTATCCGGGCGCCACCTGCGACATCGTGCCCGCACCGTCGATCGTCGCGGTGAAGGCGAGCCGCGTGATGCGCGCGGGCACCCGGTCCAGCGTCACCCGGAACGACTCGGTGTCACCCGCCTGCGGACCGAGCAGCTGCAACGCTTCCTCAGGCGACTTGGTCTGGTTGTAGAAGATGAAGTAGCGGTCGTCCGAGAGGCGCTCCTCGGCGTCGAGGCCGAAGCAGCTGATGTCGAAGGTCAGTCCCGGCCCAGAGATCTGGACCCCTACGTACAGATCGGTGCCCAGCGTCAGATCGCTGAGCTTGGCCTTCTGGCCACGCTGAAACTGGGTCACCATGCGTAACGCCATCCCCCGTCGCTCATCGAACTCGAATGACTTCCCTTGTTCTGGCAGTACTCGAGGGATCAGCGTAGTCCGTACGGGTGACAACAGTCCCGAGGCGGGGTCAGTCCCCGCGCGTCGCCCGGGGGACGTACGGCAGGCGCTCGGCGGCGGCGACGCCCTCCAGGTAGCCCCGGGCACGCTCGGTGCGCGGATAGCTGTCCAGCAGCCGCCAGAAACCCGGCCCGTGCCCGGGCACGAGCAGGTGGGCCAGCTCGTGGAGCAGCACGTAGTCGATGACGTACTCCGGCATGCCCTGGAGGCGGTGCGACAGGCGGATGCTCCCCAGCGCCGGGGTGCACGACCCCCACCTGGCGTTCTGGTTGGTGACCCAGCGCACGCTGTCGGGCCGCGCACGCCCTTGGAGGTACCGGTCCGAGAGCTCGCACGCGCGGCGGGCCAGCTCCTCGTCGTCTATCATCCGGCGGTCCTCCTGGGCCGCCAGCTTCTCCAGCATCACCGACACCCAGCGCTGCTCCTCGGCGGCGCTCATGCGGGCGGGGATCATCACGATCGTGCGATCGCCCTCGCGGTAAGCGGAGACCGTGCGCTTGCGGCGGGAGCTGCGCCGCACCTCGACCGGCCCGTGGTCACGGGACGGCGTGGTGCCCAGGGCCGCCTCGCCCGCCGAGGACGTACGCTGCGGCGGGCCGATGCTGTTCAGCGGATCGGCGGGCACACTGTGACGTTACCCGCTGGCGGCCGGAAATGTCCTTCTCCGGTCAAGCGGGAGAGGGAATCACGCCAGCCCACACGCTATTTTTATGACTTTTCGGCGCCGTTGTGGATAACTCTGAGCAACAGCATGGTGACCCGTCCCATGATGTCGCCATGCACCCGATCATCAAGCCCATGCTGCGCCGGAGCTGGCGCGACAGGCACACGGTGCGGTACGGGGTGACGCCCTCGCACTCGGTGCTCTTCGGCCCGCTGGACGGCGCCACCGAGACCTTCCTGACCCTGCTCGACGGCACCCGCGGCATGCCCGCGCTGCGCGAGGCGGCCGTGCGGCTGGGCCTGGATGGGGACACGGCCGAACAGATCGCCGACCGCCTCACCGCAGCGGGCGTCCTGGAGGACGCGACGGCCGACCGCCAGGCGGCGGCCCAGGTGACCGACGGGCTGCGGCCCGACCTGGCGTCGCTGTCACTGCTGGATCCGGAGCCGGGCGGCGGCCTGCGGCGGCTGCTGGCGCGGCGCGGCGCGCGGGTGCAGGTCAGGGGCGCGGGCAGGGTCGGGGCGACGCTAGCGGCGACGCTCGCGCGGGCCGGCGTCGGCACGGTGGAGGTGGTCGACGGCGGCCGGGTCGAGCCGCCGGACACCGCGCCGGGCGGGGTGCGGCCCGAGCAGGCCGGGGAGCGGCGAAGCGAGGCAGCCCGGCGGGTGGTGCGCGAGTCGGTGCCGTGGCGGCGGGGGCCGGGCCCCGTCCGGGACCGGCGCCGGGGCGGCCCTCAGCTGGTGATCTACGCGCCGCGCGAGGGCACGTCGGCCTACGTTCTCGACCCCGGTCTGTCCGAGGGGGCGCAGCGGGCGGGTACGGCGCATCTGTTCGCGGGCGTGGTGGAGGCGACGGGCTTTTACGGCCCGCTGGTCCGCCCAGGGGTCACCGGCTGCGCCGGATGCCTGCTGCGGGCGCGGGCGCAGCGGGAGCCGGGATGGCCGCTGCTGGTCTCGCAGTGGCGGAACGGCCGCCTGCCCGGGGTGCCCGCCTGTGACACGGCGCTGGCGACGGCCGTGGCAGGGCTGGCGGCGGCGGAGGCGCTGCGGTTCCTGGACGGCGTCGCGCCGCCGGGCCCCAGCGTGCGCACGGAAGTGATCCTGCCCGAGCTGTCCGTGCGGCGGCATACGATCGAGCCGCACGCGGACTGCTCCTGCGGGGCGGCCCGCCAGGCCCCGGTCGCCGAGGCTGTCGCTGGGCCGGGCGCGAGCGGGTAAATCCCGTGGTGTGGGCTCGGGGACCTGATGGGAGTTGGAGGACGGCATGTCGGACCTACCCCGCAAGGCGGTCACCAGGACGGCCAAGCTCGCCACGCTGCCGCTGAGCTTCGCCGGCCGCGCCACCTGGGGCCTGGGCAAGCGCATAGGCGGCCGGTCCGCGGAGCGTGTGGGCAGCGAGCTCCAGCAGCGCACGGCGCAGCAGCTGTTCTCCGTGCTGGGGGAGCTCAAGGGCGGCGCGATGAAGCTGGGCCAGGCGCTGTCCGTCTTCGAATCGGCGCTGCCGGAGTCCGTCGCCGCCCCGTACCGCGCGGCGCTGACGAAGCTTCAGGACGCGGCGCCGCCCATGCCGGCGGCGAGCGTGCGGGCCGTGCTCGCGGAGCGCATGGGCGAGGACTGGCGGGAGCGGTTCGAGGAGTTCGACGAGCAGCCGGCCTCGGCGGCCTCCATCGGGCAGGTACACCGCGCGGTGTGGCACGACGGGCGCGAGGTGGCCGTCAAGATCCAGTACCCGGGTGCCGGAGAGGCGCTGCTGTCGGACCTGACGCAGCTGGGCCGGTTCGCCAGGCTGCTGGGGCCACTGGTGCCGGGCATGGATATCAAGCCGCTGATCGCGGAGCTGCGGGAGCGGCTGTCCGAGGAGCTGGACTACCGGCTCGAGGCCCAGGCACAGCGGAGGTACGCCGAGGAATTCAGCGGTGACCCGGGCATCCAGGTGCCCCGGGTGGTGTGGCACGGGGAGACGCTGCTCGTCAGCGAGTGGCTGGACGGCGTGCCGCTGTCCCGGGTGATCAGCCACGGTTCCCCGGAGGAGCGGGACCGGGCCGGGCAGCTGCTGGCGCGGTTCCTCTTCACCGGCACCGCACGCACGGGCCTGCTGCACGCCGACACCCACCCGGGCAACTTCCGGCTGGTGCCGCCGGAGCCCGGCGCGCCGGTGGATTCCTGGCGCCTGGGCGTGATGGACTTCGGCGCCGTGAACCGGCTGCCGGACGGCCTGCCGCCGGCGATCGGCAGGGCGCTGCGGATGACGCTGGACGGGAAAGCCGAGGAGGTGTACGCGGAGCTGTGCGCCGAGGGCTTCGTCAAGCCGGCCCTCGAGCTGGATCCCGAGGCGGTGCTGGACTATCTGCTGCCGATCATCGAGCCCGCGCAGGTGCCGGAGTTCACGTTCAGCCGTGAGTGGCTGCGGCGGCAGGCCGGGCGCATCGCCGACCCGCGTTCGCAGGCGCACCAGCTCGGGCGGCAGCTGAACCTCCCGCCCTCGTACCTGCTCATCCACCGGGTGACGCTGAGCACGATCGGGGTGCTCTGCCAGCTGGGGGCGCGGGTGCGGCTGCGGGAAGAACTGGTCGCTGGCCTCCCCGGATTCCGCGTCGGGGTGGACCGCAGCGGCGCCCCGGCCTGAGCGGCCGCGGTGCGGCGGGCGGCTCAGGGCCGGGGCCCCGGAGAAGCAGGCCGGTGCGCCGGGCCGGCGCTGCGTTACTACTTGCGCGTTACTGCATGAGCGCCCGGGCCATGGCCCGGCGGGCCCGGTGCGAGGCCCGCTCGGCGCGGCGGTGCAGCCGCTGCGAGCGGCGCCTGAGGCGCTGGGCGAGTGCCAGCTGCCTGGCGATCCGTTGGGATTCCGCTTCCCTGGTGAGGTCGGCCATATGGGAGCGGGCCAGAGCTTCGGGCATGAGATGCATGTGCCTGGTCCTGTTCTGGTGGGGCCCTGGCCAGACCGCCGCCTGCGCGGTGCGGGCGGCGGTACTGCGGGCGGTTTCGTCGGAAGTCATCTGAGGGTCCTGGGCAGGGCCGTGCGGAGCCGGCCGTCCGATGGTGCCGGGGATGTTCATGCCGTCACCGCGTTCTTGCGGGGGCGGCCACGGGGCCGCTTCCTGGGCACGACAACCCCCTGGACGAACAGCTCGCCACCCCAGACGCCCCAGGGCTCGCGGCGGTCCTTCGCACCGGCCAGGCAGGCGTCGCGCAGCGGGCAGGTGCGGCACAGCGACTTGGCGTACTCGACGTCCTCGGGGGACTCGGCGAAGAACACCTCGGGGTCGCCGGTGCGGCAGGGCACGTCGTCGTCGAGGCGGTCGATCGCCTCATCCAGCTCGTTCAGCGTGAACAGCGAAGTCACGGAAGTCTCCGGATCGGGTGGTGAGTTCAGGTCGGGGCGGGCGGTGTGCGGCGCGAGTGGCACGGTCAGTCCTCGGGTCATTCGGTTGTGGTCGAGGGAAAACAGAAGGGCCGCGGATCCCGGTGTGGGTTCCGCGGCCCTGGAAGGTGCCGACCTGATCTCGCCGATCAGGCTGGATCACTCCAGGGTTGAAGGCCGCGGAGGGCCCACATGGCGTGAAGCTGCGTCTTCTGCTGTCCGAGCGTCTGGGAGGTACCGGCACCGGGAGCCGCGAAGGCGGTCTCCGCGTCGATACGAGCCGCCGCTACCGCGGAGAAGGCAACCGGACGCGCGGAGGCGGCGGCCTCGCGAGCCTCTTCACGGGCGGCCGGGCGCACTGCGGCCACGGCATTGACTGCCGCCGCATTAGCCGCCACCACACGAGGCGCGGCGGTGCCGATAATGCGGACGCCACCAGGCAGGCAGGAGGCAGCGGCGGCACGACGCGGCAGTGCGTTGATGATGCTGGCCATCGTGTCTCGCTCCCTTCTGCGCATCTCGGGCGGTGGCGAACCGACCCGGCGGACGGTGCAGTTCAGTACAGCACGGCCCGGTCAGGAAGGAAACCCTTCCTGGGCCGTGTAGGGAACGCTATGCGGATGCCCGCACGGCGCGCAAACCATTTTTTGAGCTGGGGTTTTCGCGGCATCGCCCCCTGGCGGCGTCAGGCGGGCGGGCCGGCCTCCTCCCCCTCCGGCTGCTGGGCCTGGTCCGGCTCCGCGGCGGGCTCGCCGGCGCACAGCCGCAGGACCTCGGGGCCGAACTGGCGGAGCTTGTGCGGTCCGACACCGGGGATGCGGGCGAGGTCGCGCTCGCTGCCGGGGACGTCCTCGGCGATCGCCATCAGCGTGACATCCGTGAACACCGCGTAGGCGGGCCGGCCCAGCTCCCGGGCACGCTCCAGGCGCCACTCGCGCAGCCGCTCGTACAGGCCCTCGTCCATGCGGGAGGGGCAGTCCTCGCAGCGGCGCAGCTTGACCTCGGCGGCCTCCGTCAGGGTCCTGCCGCACACCCGGCAGCTGACGGGGCCGCGGGGCCTGCGCACCCGCTGCGCGCCGCGCTCCACGACGCCGCGCCCGGCGCCGCCCCTGCCGCTCGCCGGTCCCGACCCGGGCCGCAGCCCGTCGAGGAAGCGGCTGGGGCGCCTGCTGGCCCGGCCGCCAGGCGAGCGGGCCACCGCCCAGGACAGGTGCAGGTACTTCCTGGCCCGGGTGACGCCCACGTACAGCAGGCGCCGCTCCTCCTCGATCTGCTCGGCGGTCCTCGCGTGCGTGATCGGCAGCATCCCGTCGGTGAGGCCGACGAGGAACACGGCGTCCCACTCCAGGCCCTTGGCGGTGTGCAGCGACGCGAGGGTGACGCCCTCGACCGTCGGGGCGTGCTGGGCCGCCGCCCGCTCGTCCAGCTCGGCAACGAACGCGGCGAGCGTGGCGTCCGGCCGGGCCCGCTGGAAGTCCTCGGCCAGCCGCACCAGGGAGCGCAGCGACTCCCAGCGCTCCCGCGCCGCACCGGAGCCCGCCGGGGGCTCGGGCGTCCAGCCGGTGCTGCCGAGGACGGCCCCGACCTGCCCGGCCAGGCCGTCGGCGTCGGCGACCGCCGGGTCGTTCTCCCCCGCGCGGGCGGCACCGCGCAGCGCCAGCCCCGCCTGCTGGATCTCGGGACGCTCGAAGAAGCGCTCAGCGCCCTTGAGCTGGTAGGGCACGCCGGCGTCGGCCAGGGCCTGCTCGTAGATCTCCGACTGGGCGTTGACCCGGAACAGCACGGCGATCTCGCTGGCGGGAACGCCCTGGCCGCCCTCGTGCGCCGGGGCCATCAGCTCCCGGATGCGGCGGGCCGTCGCCTCCGCCTCGGCGGGCTCGTCGGCGTACTCCGCGAAGACGGGCTCAGGACCCGGCGGGCGCTGCGAGACCAGCTCCAGCCGGTGCTCGGCTGCGCGGCCCTTCGCCTGGGCGAGCAGCCCGTTCGCCAGGTGTACCACCTGCGGCGTGGAACGGTAGTCCCGCACCAGCCTGATCACCGTGGCGTGCGGGTGCCGCAGGCGGAAGTCGAGCAGGTGGTCGGAGGTGGCGCCGGTGAAGGAGTAGATCGTCTGGCTGGCGTCGCCGACGACGCACAGGCTGTCCCGGTCGCCCAGCCACAGCTGGAGCAGCCGCTGCTGGAGCGGGCTGACGTCCTGGTACTCGTCCACCACGAAGTGCTGGTACTGGCGCCGCACCGTGTCGGCGATGTCCGGGCGGTCCTGCAGGATGCCCACCGTCAGCAGCAGGACGTCCTCGAAGTCGATGACGCCGCGGTCCTGCTTCAGCTGCTCGTAGGTGGCGTACACGCGCGCCGTCTCGGCGGGGTCGCGGGGCGGCTCCTTGCCCGCCTTGACCAGGGCCGCGGGGTAGTCGTCCGGGGTCGTCTGCGTCGTCTTCGCCCACTCGATCTCGCCCGTGACGTCCCGCAGCTCCGGGCGGTCCAGGCGCAGGCGGCAGCGCGCCGCCGCCTCCGCGACCAGGGACACCTTGCGCTCCAGCAGGCGCGGCGGCTCCCCGCCCACCGCCTGCGGCCAGAAGTACTGGAGCTGCCGCAGGGCGGCGGCGTGGAACGTGCGCGCCTGCACGCCGCCCGCGCCCAGCTGCCGCAGCCTGCCGCGCATCTCCCCCGCGGCCCGCTGCGTGAACGTGACCGCCAGCACCGTCGGCGGCTTGTAGAACCCGGCTCTGACGCCGTAGGCGATCCGGTGGGTGATCGCCCTCGTCTTGCCGGTCCCGGCGCCGGCGAGCACGCACACCGGGCCGTCGAGCGTGGTCGCCACGGCCCGCTGCTCCGGGTCGAGGCCGTCGAGCACGGCCTCGGCCGGGGCGGCCGGGTCGGCCGGGTCGGCGGGGTCAGGGGCGCCTGGAGTGAAGAGCGGGGCTGTCACGTCCGCCATGCTGCCAGTTCGGCGTGAGGGGCTGGAGTGGTTGTCCACAGCCAGGCGGGATTATTCGTACCGCACGCGGCGTTGCGACAGACGCGTGCTGTAGTTGAACGCTGAAGCGACGAAGAGCGGACGAGCGAGTCGGCTGACCAGGCGGTCGTCCGCCGGGCGGCCGCCGGACGACCGCCGACAACGAGTGAAACCGAGTGAAGGAGCGCCGAGGCCATGGCCAGCGTGACGATGTACACGACGACGTGGTGCGGCTACTGCCGTCGGCTCAAGAGCCAGCTCGACCGTGAGGGCATCGCCTACACGGAGATCGACATCGAGCGCGACCCTGAGGCCGCGGCCGTGGTGGAGCGGGTCAACAACGGCAACCAGACCGTACCGACGCTGGTCGTGGTGCCGGACAGCGGCTCCGGCGAGGTCACGATGACCAACCCGTCGGTGGCCGAGGTCAAGAAGGCACTCGCCGCCTGACCGCCGCGCAGTCTTCCCCCGCCCGGCGTCACGTCAGCGGCTTTCCGTACCACATCTCGATGAGGCGGGAGGCTATGGAGACGCCGGTCGGGGGGAGAACCTCACCCGACTCCAGGGCGGCGCGGAGGTCGTCGCGCGAGAACCAGCGCGCCTCGTCGATCTCCTCCCCGTCCACGCGCACCTCGGTGGACGTCGCCTGCGCCATGAACCCCAGCATCAGGCTGGACGGGAACGGCCACGGCTGGCTGGCGACGTACTGCACCTGCCCGACCGTGACGCCCGCCTCCTCGGCGACCTCGCGTATGACCGCCTGCTCGACCGACTCCCCCGGCTCGACGAAGCCCGCGAGCGTGGAGTACCGGCCCTTGGGCCAGTGCAGCTGGCGCCCGAGCAGCGCGCGGTCCTCGTCGTCGGTGACGAGCATGATCACGGCCGGGTCCGTCCGCGGGTAGTGCTCGGCGCCGCAGGCCGGGCAGCGCCTGATGTGCCCCGACGCCGCGATGACCGTCCGCTCGCCGCAGCGGGAGCAGAAGCGGTGCATCCGCTGCCAGTTCTCCAGGGCGACGGCGTGCACCAGCAGCTCGTTGTCCCGGTCCGACAGCAGCGCGGCCGCCTCCCGCAGCCCGGCGGGGCGGGCCGCGTCGTCCATGCGCCCCGGCAGCGCGTCCTTCTGGAGCGCGAAGTAGCGCACGCCCTCCTCGTCCGTGCCGAGGAAGTACCGGTGCGCCTCGGTCAGCGGGGCGTCGAACGAGGGCATCATCACCAGCTCGGTCCGGCCGTCTTCGGACTCCTCGATCAGCGCCTGGCCGCCGGAGACCACGAAGACCCTGGTCGTCGGGTGACTCCACGCGGCGGCCAGCCACGCCTCGTCGAGGCGGTGGCTGGTGCCTCTGTCGATGCCGCCGGTGCTCGTCAGCGCGATGGGAGGCCGGACAGCGCCGTCCTGGGCCGGGGTCGTACACATGCCTACGAGCCTAACCGGGAACGTTCGGCTCCCACCCGTCGTCCCCCAGCAGCAGCCGCTCCAGCACGGCGCGGCCAGGCAGCACCGGCGGCCTGACCACCTCACCGCTGCGCACGTACAGGAACGCCGCCGACACGGCCGACAGGGGCAGGCCGTGCCGCTCGGCCCACGCCAGCCGGTAGATGGCCAGCTGCAGCGGGTCGGCGTCCTGGCGGCGGCCCGTCTTCCAGTCGATGATCTCGTAGGTGTCGCTCGACGGCCCGGCCGGCCCCGGTGTGCGGTAGACGGCGTCGATGCGGCCCCGGACGATCCGCCCCGCCAGTTCCAGCTGGAACGGCACCTCGATGCGGTACGGCGTGCGGCTGGCGTAGGGAGTGCGCGCGAACGCCTCCTTCAGGGCGGCCAGCTCCCGCTCGTCCCTGATCTCGGCATCCTCCTCCGGATCGCCGCCGGGCAGCTCGTCCGGGCCGAGCATCGGCAGCGCGAGGGCCTCGAACCGCGACTCGACCCAGGCGTGGAAGCGGGTGCCGCGCCGCGCCGCGGGCTGCGGGGGCCGGGGCATGGGGCGGGCCAGCTCGCGCGCGAACTCCTCCGGGTCCGCCGCGAGCCGCTGCACCTGGGAAGCGGTCAGGGAGGCGGGCAGCGGCACCTCGCGCACCGCCTGCCGGGAGCGCCGCAGCTCCGCCGCCAGCGCGGGCAGGTCGCGGTCCCACGAGGCGACCAGCCGCCGCTCCTCGGGCGTCAGCCCGGCGTCGTCGCCGTCGCCGCCGTCCCCGTCGCCGGAATCCCCCACGTCGTCCCCGGCGCCGTCCCCGTCCTTTGCCGTCCCGGCGCGCAGCCAGGCCAGCACCTGGTCCGCCGCCTCGCGGCGGCGGGCCAGCGCGGCGGCGTCGAGCGGCATCGGCCACTCCGCCTCGGCCACCGGGCGGCCGAGCGCCGGGTTC
This sequence comes from Streptomyces sp. 7-21, assembly GCF_016741785.1. Taxonomy (GTDB): domain Bacteria; phylum Actinomycetota; class Actinomycetes; order Streptomycetales; family Streptomycetaceae; genus Streptomyces. The sequence goes on along the minus strand of NZ_JAERRL010000004.1, from coordinate 167,107 downwards.
TCCTCGCCCTCGGCGGGCGGGCCGGCCCACGCCTCGACCTCGCCGTGGTCCGGCCCGGCCTCGCAGTGCCGCCGCATCGCCTCGAGGAAGGGCGAGGGGCCGCGCGGCTTCTTCTGGCTCGGCCCCCACCAGTGGCCGGAGCCGAGCAGCAGCGAGCGGGCCCGCGTGAACGCGACGTAGCCCAGCCGCAGCTCCTCCAGCGCCAGGTGCTCGGCCACGTCCCGCGTGTACTGCCGGTGCGCGGCCGAGGTCCACTCCCTGATCTCAGGCAGCGTGCCGGCGTCGCCGCGCAGCGGGTGCGGCAGCGCCCTGGCGTGCCGCAGCCAGGAGTCGCGCGAGGACCGGGCGGGGAAGCCGTCCGCGCACAGGCCGGGCAGCGCCACGACGTCCCACTCCAGGCCCTTGGCCTTGTGCACCGTGAGCACCTTCACGGCGTTGGAGCCGCCGGGCAGCGAGGCGTCCAGTCCCCGGTCGTACTGGTCGGCGGCCCGCAGGAAGGCGAGGAACGCGGGCAGCGTCGGCTCCCCGTCCAGCGCCGCCCCGCCGCGCCCGGTGGCGAACCCGGCCGCCACGTCCAGGAACGCCCCGAGCGTCTCCCGCCGCCGGGCGGCCAGGGCCTGCGGCGAGGCCGACAGCTCAACCTCCAGGCCGGTGACGGCGAGCACCCGGTGCAGCACGTCCATCAGCGGGTCGCCCAGCGAGCGGCGCAGCTCCCGGATCTCGGCCGCCAGGTGCGCGAACCGCACCCGGGCCTCGGCGGAGAACTCCAGCCCGTCGTCGGGCTCCTGGGCGCCGCCGAGGAACGTGTCGAGCGCGTCGGCCAGCGACGTCACCTCGGCCGGGTCGGTCCCCTCGACGGCCTCCGCCAGCCGGTCCCGCCCGGCCGCGGCGTCGTCCTCGCCGCGCGCCTGCCGCACCAGCAGCCGGGCGCGGCGGCCAAGCAGCGCCAGGTCCCGCGGCCCGATCCGCCACCGCGGCCCGGTCAGCAGCCGCACCAGCGCGGCGTTCGCCGTGGGGTCGGCGAGCACCTGGCAGACGGCGACGAGGTCGGCGACCTCCGGCATGTGCAGCAGCCCGGACAGGCCGACCACCTCCACCGGCACGTCCCGCGCGACCAGCTCCCGCTGGATCGCGGGGAAGTCGCCCGCCGTGCGGCACAGCACGGCGATCTCGCCGGGCGGGGTGCCGGTGCGCACCAGATGCGCCACCGAGTCGGCCAGCCACGCCAGCTCCTCGGCGTGGGTGCGCAGCAGGGCGCACCGGACACGGCCGTCCAGCTCGGCGCCGGGCGCCGGGCGCAGCGGCACGACGGCGGGGTGGCGCTCGCGCAGCGGCGCGGCCAGCTCGTTGGCCAGGGCCAGCAGCCGCCCGCCGCTGCGGCGGTTCTCGCTCAGGCTCAGGCGGGGCGTGCCGCCGTCCCGGGCCGGGAAGTGGGCAGGGAAGTCGTCCAGGTTGGCGACCGAGGCGCCGCGCCAGCCGTAGATCGCCTGGCAGGGGTCGCCGACGGCGGTGACCGGGTGACCCGTCCCGCCGCCGAACAGGCTCGACAGCAGGACCCGCTGGGCGACCGAGGTGTCCTGGTACTCGTCCAGCAGCACGACGCCGAACTGCTCGCGCAGCGCCCGCCCGACCTCCGGCACCTCGCGCGCCAGCCGCGCCGCCTGCGCGATCTGGTCGCCGAAGTCCAGCAGGTCGCGGGCGCGCTTGCGGGCACGGAACTCCTCGACGAGGCCGAGCAGCTGGCCGCGGCCCCGGGCCGCCTCGGGTATCTGCCGCAGCGCCTCGTTGGTCAGCTCGGCGGACTCCAGCTCGGCCAGCAGGCGGGCGTCGAAGTCCCGCAGCTGGCCGGGCTCGACCAGGTGCTCCGACATCTCGCTGTCCAGGGCGACCAGGTCGGCGACGAGGGAGCTGAAGCCGCTGGAGGGCGGGTCGAAGTCGGCGGGGGCGGCGCGCAGCACCTCGGCGGCGAGCTGGTACCGCCCGGCGTCGGCGAGCAGCCGCGACGCGGGCTCGATGCCCAGGCGCAGCCCGTGCTCGGTGAGGAGCCGCCCGGCGAACGCGTGGTACGTGGAGATCTGCGGCTCGCCGTCCTCCGGGGAGACGATCCGGGCACGCAGCAGGGCGGCGCGCACGCGCTCGGCCAGCTCGCCCGCCGCCTTGTTGGTGAACGTCAGGCCCAGCACCCGCTCGGGGGCGACCTGGCCGGTGCCCGTGAGCCACACCACGCGGGCCGCCATGACCGTCGTTTTGCCCGAGCCGGCGCCCGCCACGATGGCCTGGGGCGCCATGGGCGCGGTGATGCAGGCCAGCTGCTCGGCGGTGAACGGGATGCCGAGCAGCTCGACGAGGTCCTCGGGTTTGGTGAGGCGGGCGGACACGACAGTGACACTAACGCCCGGGGCCGACAGCCCGGCTACTCGATGACGTGCCTGCCCTCGGGCCTTGCGGAGCACGAGCTGCGGAAGACACAGGTGCCGCACTGGCGGCCGGGCGTGGGCACGAAGCGCTCGTCGAGCACCCGGCCGGCCGCCGTGGCGAGCAGCTCGCTGACCCAGTCACCGCTGTCACTGCCGTCGCTGCTGTCATGGTGGTCCCCGGGCAGCGGCGGCTGCCGCTGCACGGCGGGCAGCGCGTCGCCGCCGTCGCGCCGCGCCGCCCCCTGCCGCAGGTGCACCAGCTCCGCGCCGCCGACCCGCGCGTCGCTCTCCCGCAGCGCAAGCTGGTAGACGGCCAGCTGCGGGTGGCGCTCCACCTCGGCGCGGCTGGGCCGCGTCCGCCCGGTCTTGAAGTCCACGACGTAGTACCGGCCCTCGGCGTCCCGTTCCACCCGGTCCACCACACCGCGCACCCGCACCTGGTGCGCCCCCGCCGGCAGCGTCACGTCGAACTCCTGCTCGCTCGCGACCGGCTCGCGGCCCGACTGCCGTTGCAGCACGTGCCAGCGCAGGAAGCGTTCGAGGGCGGCGCGTGCCTCGGCCTGCTCCTTGCGGGACTGCCACGGCGCCTCGAACGCCAGCGCGTCCCAGACCGTCTCCAGCCGTTCCATCAGCACCGACAGGTCGGCGGGCGTGGTGCCGGAGGCGACCTCGTCGGCGAGCACGTGCAGGACGTTGCCGAAGCCCTGCGCCGTGCTGGCGGGTGTGTCGGCGTGCACCTCGCGGCCGAGGAACCACTCCAGCGAGCAGGCGCTGGCGAGCTGCCCCAGGGCGCTGCCGGAGAGCGCGACGGGCCGCTCAGGGTCGCGCACGGGCCGCGGCGCGCGGGTCTGCTCCCGCAGCCCCCACCAGCGCTCGGGGTGCGCGGCGGGCGCAAGCGGGTAGCCGTCGTCGTCCCGGAGCGCGGCCAGGCGCCCCAGGCGGCGGGCGGCGGCCCGGCGCAGCGCGGGTGAGGCGGCGGGATCGACGGTGGTGGCGCGCAGCTCGGCGATGAGCGCGGACAGCGCGAGCGGCCGGCGGGGCCTGCCGGTCACCTCGCGCGGGGTGACGCCCAGCTCCGACAGGAACCGGGACGGCTGCTCGCCGTCGTCCTCGCCGCTGACGGCGGTGACCACGAGCCGCTCACGGGCGCGGGTCGCGGCGACGTAGAACAGCCGCCGCTCCTCGGCCAGCAGCGCGGCGGGGCTCAGCGGCTCGGCGAGGCCGTCGCGGCCGATGCGGTCCGCCTCCAGCAGCGAGCCGCGCCGCCGCAGGTCGGGCCAGACCCCCTCCTGCACCCCGGCGATCACGACCAGCCGCCACTCCAGGCCCTTGGCACGGTGCGCGGTCATCAGGCGCACGGCGTCGGGGCGGACGGCCCGGCCGGTGAGGGTGTCGGCCGCGATGTCGTGGGCCTCCAGCTCACTCAGGAAGTTAAGCGCGCCACGCCCGCCGGTGCGCTCCTCGGCGCGGGCGGCGGTGGCGAACAGCGCGCAGACGGCGTCCAGGTCGCGGTCGGCGTTGCGCCCGGCGGGGCCGCCGCGCCGCGCGGCGCGCTCCAGGCGCGCGGGCCACGGCGTGCCGTCCCACAGCAGCCACAGCGCCTCCTCGGCGGTGCCGCCGCCCGCCAGCAGCTCGCGGGCCTTCCGCAGCAGCAGGCCGAGGCGCTGGGCGTCGCCCGCGTAGGACGGGTCGTGGGTGACCAGGCGCTCCGGCTCGGCCAGCGCCCGCGCCAGCAGTTCGCCGGAGGGACGCGGCACGGCGACGCCCGCGGCGCGTTCCTCGGTGCGCAGGGCCCGGCCCAGGCGCCGCAGGTCGGCGGCGTCCATGCCGCCGAGCGGCGAGGTGAGCAGGGATACGGCCGTCTCGGGGCTGAGGCGGTCGCCCGGCTCGGCCACGGCACGGAGCGCGGTCAGCAGCGGGGCCACGGCGGGTTCGTGGCGCAGCGGCAGGTCGTCGCCGTCCACGTCGACGGGGACCCCGGCGGAGGCCAGGGCACGGCGCACGCCGGGCAGGGAGCGGGCGCCCGCCCGCACCAGCACGGCCATGTCGCGCCAGGCGACCCCGTCCTCCAGGTGGGCGCGGCGCAGCAGGTCGGCGACGCCTTCCAGCTCGGCGCCGTGAGTGGGGAAGGTGTACACCTCGACGCCGCCCTGGCCGGGGTCGTGCTCCCCGCCGGTTGCGCCGGTCCCGTCAGGCGCGGCGGGGGTCAGGGCGCGGTGGCGGCGCACGGCGTCGGCGGGGAGCCGGGCCAGCGGCATGCGCTCGGCCAGCCGCCGGGTGGCGGCCAGCAGCGCGGGCGTGGAGCGCCGGTTGACGGTGAGCACGGCCACGGGCGCGGGCTCACCGGACGCGGTGGGGAAGGCGTGGGGGAAGCCGAGTATCCCGCCGACGTCCGAGCCCCGGAAGGCGTAGATGGACTGGTCGGGGTCGCCGAAGACCACCAGGTCGCGCCCGCCGGAGGCCAGCGCCTTCAGCAGCGCGACCTGCGAGGGATCGGTGTCCTGGTACTCGTCGACGAAGACCGCGTCGTAGCGGGCGCGCAGCGCGGCGGCGACGTCCGGGCGGTCGGCCAGGCGCACGGCGCGGCGCAGCAGCTCGGTGTAGTCGATGACCCCCTGCGCCTGCGTGACGTCGAGGTACTCGGCGAGGAACCGGGCCGCGGCCTCCCAGTCCGGCCGCCCGGTGCGGCGTGCGAACCCGGCGAGTGTGCCCGGCCCGAGCCCGATCTCGCGGGCGCGGGCGAGCACGGCGCGCAGCTCGTCGGCGAACCCGCGCGTGGTCAGGCAGGCCCGCAGCTCCGCGGGCCAGGTCATGCCGCGGCCCTCGGCGGCCAGCTCCTGGTGCCCGGCGAGGAGTTCCCGCAGGTAGAGGTCCTGCTCCGGCCCGGACAGCAGGCGCAGCGGCTCGGCGAAGGCGTCCCGGTCCTGGTGGGCGCGGACGAACGCGTAGGCGAATGAGTGGAACGTGCTGGCCTGCGGCGCGCGTCCTCCCAGGCGCGCGGTCATCCGGTCACGCAGTTCGGCCGCGGCCTTCCGGCTGAAGGTCAGCACGAGCAGACGTTCGGGGTCCGCGCCACGCTCCACCCGGCGGGCCACGGCCTCGACGAGGGTGGTCGTCTTGCCGGTGCCGGGGCCCGCGAGGACGAGCAGCGGCCCGCCGGGGTGCTCAACCACGGCGCGCTGGCTGGCGTCCACCGCAGGGACACGTGCGGCGGCGGCCGGCGTGCGGACCAGTCGGTACGCTCCCGGGGCGGGCGGCTGGCTGGTGGACGGGACAGACGGTGTGGACGGGACGGAGAGGCTCACGTGCATCGCGGATTCTGTGGCGGACCAGGCGGGTCAGGGCCTGTCGTCCGGGGCTGCGCCGGCCGGCGGCCGCACGCGCCGGCACGACGACAGGCACTGGTGGTGCAGACGCTACGCCAGCCGGCGGCTGGGCCACAGCGCCGCGGCGGAAGCCGGTGCCGGTGAGGGGCGGCGCCGCGCCGCTGGCCGGGTCACCGCGTGACGCCGTCCCAGCGGGCGCGCCGCATGTCCAGGCGCGGGGTGCCGCCGGGCGTGCCGGGGTCGCGCAGCGGGGTCCCCTCGGCGCGGTAGTGCGCCAGGGCATCGCCTTCGCGGCCGGGCAGCAGCCGTCCGTCGGCGCGGACCACGCGCCACCACGGCACGGCCCCGCCGTACAGCGCCATCACCCGGCCGACCTGCCGCGGGCCGCCCTCGCCGAGCAGCCGCGCCAGGTCACCGTAGGTGGCGACACGGCCGGGCGGGACGCGCTCGGCGGCGCTGAGTACCCGGTCGGCGTAGTCCGGCAGCCGGTGTGCGGTGGGGCGCGGCATGGGGCCCATGGTGCCGCACGTCACCCCCGTCCGGGTGGCCCCCGCCGGACGGGGGCCGGTCCCTCGTGTCACTATCGTCCCTACGGGGGCCGTCAGGCGTGCTGGTCGGCGATTCCGTACGGGGGGGCGTTCGGGGAAGAGCGAGGACGCGGCCAGTGATACGGGGCGACGAGGAACGGGCGCGGCGACCGGCCGAGTGGTCAGCGGGCGAGGAGCCCGGACCGCCGTCCGGCGCGGAGCCGCGCCATGATACGGCGCACGGTACAGCGCACGGCACGGCGCACGACCCGCTGGAGGTGGACGAGCCGCTGCTCGCCGCCCGGGTCCACCGGCCGTCGGATCTGCTGCGGGTGCTGCTCGGCCTGATGGGCATCGCCCTGGTCATCGGGCTGGCGACGTTCGCGATCGGCACGACCGAGGGCATCGAGCGGGACGTCGACAAGGGGGCCGACCAGGCGCCCTCGCTGCTGATCAACTTCGCGGGCTTCGCCTCCAGCATCGCGGTGCTCGTGGTCCCGGTCGCGTTCGCCATCGAGCGGCTGGTGAAGCGGGACGGGCTGCGCATCGCCGACGGCGTGCTGGCGGCGGTGCTGGCGCACGGGGTGTCGCTGACGTTCAGCCTGTGGGTGACGCAGATGTCACCCGATTCGGTGGAGAACGCTCTGACCCGCGAGGCCCAGGGCGGTGGCTGGACCGACCCGGTGCACGGCTACCTGGGCCCGGTGATCGCGTACGTGACGGCCGTCGGCATGGCGCACCGGCCGCGCTGGCGGCTCGCGGTCTGGTCGGTGCTGCTGCTCGACGCGACGGCCGTGCTGGTGGCCGGGTACTCCACGCCGTTCTCCCTGGTGGTGACGGCGCTCATCGGCTGGACCGTGGCGTACGCCACGCTGTACGCCGTCGGCACGCCGAACGTCCGGCCCACCGGGCAGCAGATGCTCGCCGGGCTGCGGCAGGCCGGGTTCCGGCCGGTGGCGGCGCTGCGGGCCGAGGAACGGGAGGACCCGGACCAGGACAGCGACCGAGCCGAGCCGGTGCGGCGCTACCTGGTGACGCAGGAGTCGGGGCCGCCGCTGGACGTGACGGTGGTGGACCGCGAACAGCAGGCGAAGGGCTTCTTCTACCGGGCGTGGCGGCGCCTGGCGCTGCGCGGCATCACCCAGCGCCGCAGCCTGCCGACGCTGCGGCAGGTGCTGGAGCAGGAGGCGCTGCTGGCGTTCGCCACCACGGCGGCGGGGGCGCGCACCCCGAAGCTGGTCGCGACGTGCGAGCTGGGCCCGGACGCGGTGATGCTCGCCTACGAGCACGTCGGCGGCCGGGACCTGAACACGCTGCCCGATGACGAGATCACCGACGAGCTGATGGAGTCGGCGTGGCGGCAGGTCCAGGCGCTCCAGTCGCGGCGGATCGCGCACCGGCGCCTGGACGGCGGCTCGCTGCTGGTCGACCGGGACGGCCAGGTCTACCTGACGCAGGTGCGCGGCGGCGAGATCGCCGCCGGTGACCTGCTGCTGCGCATGGACGTGGCGCAGCTGCTGACGACGTTCGGCCTGCGGGTGGGCGCGGAGCGGGCGGTGGCGGCGGCGGTGGCCGTGCTGGGGCCGGACGCGGTGGCGCACAGCCTGCCGCTGCTCCAGCCGATCACGCTCAGCCGCGACACCCGGGCCACGCTGCGGCAGCTGGCGCGCGAGCGCGCCCAGCGGGAGCGCCAGGCGGTGCTGGACGCCACCCGCGCCTACCGCGAGGCGCGCGGCAGCGTGCCGGTGACCGGCGACCGCAAGGCGGACCGGAAGGCGCTCAAAGCCGCCAAGCAGGCCGAGAAGCAGGTGATGGAGGAGGCGCTGGAGCAGGCCAAGGAGCCCGACCTGCTGTCGGAGATCCGGCAGGAGGTGCTGCGGATCCGGCCGCAGGCGCCGATAGAGCCCGCCCGGGTGGAGCGGATCAGGCCGCGCACGCTGGTCAGCATCATCGCGGCGGCGTTCGCGGCGTACTTCCTGTCGACGCAGTTCGTGGACATCCGCTTCGACCAGGTCAGCGGCGCCAACTGGTGGTGGGTCGGCGCGGCGGCCAGCTTCTCCGCCCTGACGTACTTCGCGGCGGCGCTGAGCCTGCTCGGCTTCGTGCCGGAGAAGGTGGCGTACCTGCGGACGGTCTCGGCGCAGGTCGCCGGGTCGTTCGTCAAGCTGGTCGCGCCGGCCGCGATCGGGGGCGTCGCGCTGAACGCGCGGTACCTCCAGCGGCAGGGCCTGCGCCCGGGGCACGCGGTAGCGAGCGTCGGCGCGTCCCAGCTGTTCGGGCTCGGGGCGCACGTCGCGCTGCTGCTGCTGTTCGGCTACCTGACGGGCACGGAGCACACGCCGACGCTCTCCCCGTCCCGCACGGTGATCGCCGGGGTGCTGACGGTGGCGGTGGCCGCGCTGATCGTCACGGCGGTGCCGGCGCTGCGCAAGATGCTGTCGGAGCGGGTGCGGAGCCTGTTCGCGGGCGTGGTGCCGCGGATGCTCGACGTGGTGCAGCGGCCGAGGAAGCTGCTGAGCGGCATCGGCGGGATGCTGCTGATGACGCTGGCGTTCGTGCTGTGCCTGGACTCCTCGCTGCGGGCGTTCGGCGCGGAGGTGTCCCTGCCGACCGTGGCCGTCGTCTATCTGGCGGGGAACGCACTGGGGTCGGCGGCCCCGACGCCCGGCGGCATCGGCGCGGTCGAGCTCGCGCTGAGCGGCACGCTGGCCGCGTTCGGCGTGCCCACGGAGGCGGCGCTGCCCGCCGTGCTGCTGTTCCGGCTGATGACGTTCTGGCTGCCGGTGCTGCCGGGGTGGCTGGCGTTCACGCAGCTCACCCGCCGCGAGCAGATCTGACACGGCCCGGCACGCTGCTGCCTCGCAGCTGCCAGCCCACAGCGCGGTACAGGATTGCGGCTGCGAGCCCGCGGCCCGTAGTGTGCCGCGCATGCGGTCGTACAGCATGGGCCGGGCCGCCCGGCTGCTCGGCGTCAGCGCCGACACGGTCAGGCGCTGGGCCGACGCCGGGCGCCTGCCGACGCGGCGGGACGGGACGGGCAGGCGGCTCGTGGACGGGGCGGACCTGGCGGCGTTCGCGGTGAGCCTCGCCGCCGAGGGCTCCGGCGGCGGACAGGAGACCCCGTACACCTCGGCCCGCAACGCCTTCCCCGGCATCATCACCGCCGTCCGGCTGGGCGACGTGGCCGCGCAGGTCGAGATCCAGGCCGGTCCGCACCGGCTGGTGTCGCTGCTCACGCGGGAGGCCGTCGAGGAGCTGGGCCTGGCCGTCGGCATGGAGGCCGTGGCCCGGGTGAAGGCCACCAGCGTGCACGTGGACGTGCCGTGAGGGCCCGCCGCCCGCTGGCGTGGCTGCTGCTGGCCCTGGCCGCACCGCTGGCCGCGGCCTGCGGCGGCCCGGGTGACCCCCGCGGCCCCGACGGCAGCGGCGGCGGCACCACGCTGACGGTGCTGGCGGCGTCCTCGCTCACGGACGTCTTCGAGGAGGCCGGCGCGGCCTATGAGGAGGCACGCGGAGACGTGACGGTCACCTTCTCGTTCGCGGGCTCCCAGGAGCTGGCCGCCCAGGTCCGGCAGGGCGTGCCGGCGGACGTGCTGGTGACCGCCGACACCGCGACGATGGAGAGCGTGTCCGGCTTCACCGGCGAGCCGGTGGTCATCGCCCGCAACGAGCTGGTCATCGTCACCCCGCCCGGCAATCCGGCGGGCGTCTCCTCGCTCGCCGACCTGGCCGGCCCCGGCCTGCGGCTGGTGCTGGCCGCCCCCGAGGTGCCCGCCGGGCGGTACGGGGCCCAGGCGCTGCGCCGGCAGGGCGTCGAGGCGCGGCCCGACTCGCTGGAGCCGAGCGTCCGGGCCGTGCTGAGCAAGGTCCGCCTCGGCGAGGCCGACGCCGGCCTGGTGTATGCCACGGACGCGGCGGCGGCCGGCGACGACGTGACGGCCGTGGCGGTCCCCGCGGCGGACAACGTCACGGCCGCCTATCCGGCTGCCCCGCTCGACACCGCCCAGGACCCGGCGGCGGCACGCGACTTCACCCGCTGGCTGACCGGTGACGAGGCACGGCGCCTGCTGCGCGACGCGGGATTCCTGCTGCCGTGACGCGCCCTAGCCGCACCGCCCGGCCCCCGCTGCTCCTCGGCCTGCCCGCGCTGCTGGCGGTCGCGTTCCTGCTGGTGCCGCTGCTGGGCGTGGTGACGGACACGCCGTGGTCCACGCTGCGCGCGCGGCTCGGCGACCCGGCGGTGACCGAGGCGCTGCGGCTGTCGCTGCTGGTCTCCGGCTGGGCGCTGCTGCTGTCGCTGCTGCTGGGCGTGCCGCTGGCGTGGCTGCTGGCGCGCGCGGAGTTCCGCGGCAAGGCGCTGGTGCGGTGCCTGGTGCTGCTGCCGATGGTGCTGCCGCCGACGGTCGCCGGGGTGGCGCTGCTGCGGGGGTTCGGCCGGCGCGGGCTGCTGGGCGGGCCGCTCGACGCGCTCGGCATCGGGCTGCCGTTCACCACCGGCGGCGCGGTCGCGGCGGCGGTCTTCGTGGCGATGCCGTTCCTGGTGCTGAGCCTGGAGGGGGCGCTGACCGGCCTCGACCCGCAGTACGAGGAGGCGGCGGCCACGATGGGCGCCGGGGCACTGACGACGCTGCGGCTGGTGACGCTGCCGCTGGTGCGGCCCTCGCTGGCGGCGGGCGCGGCGCTGTGCTGGGCACGGGCGCTGGGCGAGTTCGGCGCGACGATCACGTTCGCGGGGAACCTGCCCGGCGCCACGCAGACGCTGCCGCTGAAGGTCTACCTGCTGCTCCAGGAGGACCCGGCCGGCGCCACGGCCGTGTCGCTGCTGCTGCTCGCGGTGGCCGCCGCCGTGCTGCTCGCGCTGCGGGGCCGCTGGCTCCCGGCCGGGCGGCGATCTTGACGAGGTCCGGCGGGGCTGCTGTCACCGCGCCGGTGCCGATGCCGCCCCCGGAGCACCGGGGCGGGGCCGCTCGGTACCGGGCCGCCGAGGCGGCCGCCGGTGGGCGCGCCACCCCGCCTGGTACCACAAACCTGCTCGCCCACCCACAGGTCGTCCTTGGAGACGGGCGACGGCAGCGCAGCTGGGCGGAAGGGCTCCTTTGGCGCGGTGCCCCCGGCTTACAGCCAGCCGCGGGAGCGGGCGATCCGCACGGCGGAGTGACGGTTGCCGGCGCCCAGCTTCGCCATCGCCGAGGACAGGTAGTTGCGCACCGTCCCCTGGGTGAGCGACACCCGCCGGGCGATCTCGGCCACCGGCGCGCCGTCCGCCGCCTGCTCCAGGACCTCGGCCTCCCGCGCCGTCAGCGGCGAGTCCCCGGCCGCGATGGCGTCGGCGGCCAGCTCCGGGTCCACGTAGCGCCCGCCGCCGTGGACCGTGCGGATGATCTCCGCCAGCCGCTGCGCCGACACGGTCTTCGGCACGAACCCCCGCACGCCCACGGCCAGCGCCTGCTTCAGCGTGCCGGGGCGCCCGTGGCTGGTGACGATCAGGCAGGCGCACCCGGGTACCTCGGTCCGCAGCGCGTCCGCCACCGCGATGCCGTCCGGCGCGGGCATCTGGAGGTCGAGCACCGCCACGTCGGGGCGGTGCGCCCGCGCCATGGCCAGCGCCTCGTCTCCCGACCCCGCTTCGGCCACTACCCGCAGATCGTCCTCGAGGCCGAGCAGCGCGGCGAGCGCCCCCCGGATGAGGTGCTCGTCGTCGGCCAGCAGCAGCCTGATCACCGTGTCTCCTGTCTGTCGTTCCCACTGCCGCCGTCTGTGCCCAGCGGCACGTCGGCGACCAGGCGGAACCGGCCGCCGGGCCGCCGCTCGGCCGTCAGCACGCCGCCCTGCGCGGCCAGGCGCTCACGCAGCCCGGCGAGCCCGGAACCGCTTGGCTCCCGGGCCGCCCCCGGGCGCTGCGGCACGCCGTCGTTCTCCATGATCAGCGCGGCCGCGCCGTTGGTCCGCAGCTCGATGCGGCAGACCCGGGCGTCCGCGTGGCGCAGCACGTTGGTGGTGCCCTCCCGGACCACCCACGCCAGCGCCGACTGCACGGGCGCCGGCAGGTCGGCGGCGGTGGCGTCGTCCACCCGGCAGTCGACGCCCGCCGCCCGCATCACGGACCGGGCGCCGGCCAGTTCCGCCCGCAGGTCCGCCTCCCGGTAGCCGCGCACCACCGCCCGGATCTCCCGCTGCGACTCCTGGGCCACGCGCTGGACCTCGGCCATCTGGTCGGCCGCCTCGGGCCGGCCGCGGCGGGCGAGCTGGACGGCCAGCTCGCTCTTGAGCGCGATGACGGACAGGTTGCGGCCGAGCACGTCGTGCAGGTCGCGGCTGAAGCGCAGCCGCTCCTCGGCCACGGACAGCCGGGCCTGCGCCTCCCGCGCCTCCTCAAGCTGGTCGACCAGCCGCACCCCCCAGGCCGAGGCCCGGAAGCTCACCGAGATGACCGCCACCCCCACGACGGCGCCCAGGACCGTCGTCCACGTCTGCCGCCCGGGCGTGCCCGTCAGCGGCAGCGCGACGAGCACGGCGACGCACACGGCCGTGATCAGGGCCGCCGCCCGCCGCTGCGGGAGCAGGAGCGCCACCGGCCCGCTGAAGCACATCAGCACCCAGATCAGCAGCAGGCCCACCACCGCCGGCTTGGAGTAGTCCGCCGCGTTCAGCCCCAGCGCGAGCCCGGCGATCAGCACGGTCACGGCGGTGTGCACGGCGGGCAGCACCGCCGAGCCCTGCCCGCCGAGGAACGGCGCCGCGCGCACCATCGTGAAATGCAGGGTGCTGTGCCCGAGCAGCAGCAGGATCATGGCCACGCGCGCCGCGACGGGCACGGGCCCGGTGCCGCCGGTCAGCCACTGGACGACCAGCAGCAGTTCGAAGACCGCGAAGACCTGGAGGCTGACGACGGTGTACTGGCGCCACCGCTCGGGCCCGCTCCTGCCCCGCGTGCGCGGAAACGGCCTCACCCGTTCACTTCCTCTCAGCTGCTCAGCGCCCGGTTCCCGGCGGCCTCTCCGCCCGGCGGCGCCTCCATGGTGCCGCCTGTGCCGGGCGGGAGGCCGGGGGCCGCGGCCGCCACGGCCCAGCCTCCCGTCTGGCCGGACCTCGCGGTGGTGTCTGCTGTCACCGGTTCCCGTGACAGATGTCATCCCCGGTGTTCTCCGGCCCCGGCCGGGCGGTCACCCGGTTGCGTGGGTCCGGGTGCGGGGCCCGCGGCGGCCGGTGAGGGTGAGGGCATGCGAGGGCGACGTGCGTGGGGCCTGATCGCCGCCGGGACGCTGCTGGCGCCCGCGGCCGTGGCGTGTACCGGCGGTGGCCCGGCGGCGCTCGCCGCGGACAGCACCGACACCAAGGACCTGCCGTCGTCCCTGACCGGCCAGCGGCTCGACTGGGAGCCATGCGGCCCGCCGGAGCCGGAGCAGGGCAGCCAGGGCAGCGACGCCGCCGTCTCCCCGCCGCCGGGCGGCGGGCGCTGGGAATGCGCCACCATGACGGCGCCCGTGGACTACGCCGACCCCGAGGGCGACACCCTCGGCATCGCGCTGGTCCGTGCCCGCGCCAAGGGCGGCGAGCGCATCGGCTCGCTCGTGTTCAACTTCGGCGGGCCCGGCGGCTCCGGCGTCGCCACGCTCCCCGCGTTCGGCCAGGACTACGCGGCGCTGCGCGAGCGGTACGACCTGGTCAGCTTCGATCCGCGGGGAGTCGGCGCCAGCGAGGGCGTGGTCTGCCTGGACGACCAGGAGCTGGACACCTATTTCGCCGCCGACGCGGTGCCGGAGACGGCGCGCCAGCGCGAGAGCCTCACCGGGCGGCTGCGCGGCTTCGCCGACGCCTGCGAGGACGGCGCGGGCGGCCTGCTGCCGCACCTGACGACCGAGAACACCGCCCGCGACCTGGACCTGCTGCGTGAGGTGCTCGGCGACGACAAGCTGCACTACTTCGGCATCTCCTACGGCACCCAGCTCGGCGGCGTGTACGCACACCTCTTCCCCCGGCGCCTCGGTCGTGCCGTCTTCGACGCCGTCGTCGACCCGACGCTCGGCACCGAGCAGTCGGCGCTCGGGCAGGCCCGGGGCTTCCAGCGGGCGCTGGGCAACTACCTCGACGAGTGCACCTCTTCTGATGCCTGCCCGCTCGGCGATACCCCGAAGGAGGCGGAGCGGCGGCTGGGTGAGCTGCTCGACCGGCTCGACGACCGCCCGATGCCCACCCAGGATCCGGACGGCCGCCGGCTCACCCAGTCCCTGGCGTGGAACGGCATCGCCCAGGCGCTGTACTCGCGCGACTTCTGGCCGTACCTCACGCAAGGGCTCGACGACGCCCTGACCGAGGGGCATCCGGACGGCACCGTACTGCTCGGCCTCGGCGACGCCATGAACGGCCGCAACCCGGACGGCAGCTACACCACGCTCCAGTCCTCGCTCGCCGCGATCGGCTGCGCGGACTCCCGGCAGCGGTTCACGGTCGACGACGTCCGCGACCGGCTCGACCGTTTCCGCGAGGTCTCCCCCGTCTTCGGCCCGGGGCTCGCCTGGTCGCTGCTGACCTGCACGTACTGGCCCGTCCGGGGAGACGAGCGCCACCCCGAGGTCTCGGCCGAGGGCGCCCCGCCGATCCTGCTGATCGGCACCACGGGCGACCCGGCGACGCCGTACGAGGGCACCCGGCGCATGAAGGAGGCGCTCGGCGAGGACGTGGGGGTGGAGCTGACGTACGAGGGCGAGGGCCACGGCGCCTACAACGGCGGCGACGGCTGCGTGCGCGAGGCCGCCGATGCCTACCTGCTGCGCGGGGAGGTGCCCGAGGACGGGACCACCTGCCCGGCGCGGGAGTGACGAGTGACACTGGGGAGCTATGAACGACACCCCCGGCGCCGGCGTGTGGCGCGATGTCGACCGCTACTTCACCGACCACCTGCTGCCCCCCGATCCGGTCCTCGACACGGCCCTGCGCACCAGCGAGGAGGCCGGGCTGCCGCCCATCAGCGTCTCGCCCAGCCAGGGCAAGCTGCTGCACCTCCTGGTGCGCGCCCGCCGCGCCCGCTCGGTGCTGGAGATCGGCACGCTCGGCGGCTACAGCACCATCTGGCTCGCCCGCGCGCTGCCGCCGGACGGGCTTCTGGTCACCCTGGAGGCGGAGGAACGCCACGCCGAGGTCGCCCGGGCGAACCTCGCCCGGGCCGACCTGGACGAGATCGTGCAGGTCCGTACCGGCCCGGCGCTCGATACCCTGCCCGTGCTCGCCGGGGAAGGCGCGGCGGCAGGGGTGCCGTACGACGTCGTCTTCATCGACGCTGACAAGCCGAACAACCCGGAGTACCTGGGGTGGGCGCTCCGGCTCACCCGGCCGGGCTCGCTGATCGTGGTGGACAACGTCGTGCGCGGCGGCGCCGTCCTCGACCCCGGCGGCGGCCCGAGCGTCGCCGGGACCCGCCGCATGACCGAACTCATCGCCGCCGAACCGCGCCTGAGCGCCACGACGGTCCAGACCGTGGGCGTCAAGGGCTACGACGGCTTCCTCCTGGCCGAAGTCACCGGCTGAGCGGAACAGCCAGCCGCCCGTCTCCTCGGAGTCGTGACGCAGCGGGTAGCCTCCCGGTGAGGTTGACGGAGCCACAACAACAGCCATCACACGGCGGCCATCGCACAAGGGGGGGCGGATGCGCAGGGGAGCGCGCGCCGCGGCGGCGGGGCTCGCACTGGTGCTGAGCGCCGGAGCGTGCTCCGGCGGCGGCGACGAGGCAGGGCCGATCAGCGGCGTGCACCGGGAGAACGCGCCCTCCCCCGACGGCGCCCCGGGCGACGACGCGGAGCGGCTGCCCGTGCTCCCTGAGCGGTTCACTTCACAGTCGGTCGACTGGGGCCCCTGCGGGGCGCCCACCGCGGCGCAGGGCGGCGGCGAGGCACCGGCGCCACTGCCGGACGGCACGCCCTGGGAGTGCGGCACGCTGACCGTGCCGCTCGACTACGGCGACCCGGACGGCGAGACGCTCAGCATCGCCCTGATCCGGGCACGCGCGGCCTCCGGCGGCAACCGGCTCGGCTCGCTCGTGTTCAACTTCGGCGGGCCCGGCGGCTCCGGCGTCGCCACGCTGCCGCGCCTGAGCGACGCCTACGCCGCCCTGCACGACGGCTACGACCTGGTGAGCTTCGACCCGCGCGGCGTCGGCGAGAGCGCGGGCGTGGTCTGCCTGAGCGACGCCGAGATCGACGCGCTCGGCCAGCACGACGCCGGGCCGCCGCGCACCCCGGCCGAGGAGCGCGCCGTCCTGGACCGCGCCCGCGCCTACGCCGCGGCCTGCCAGCGCAACGCGGGCGACCTGCTGCCGCACCTGACGACCGAGAACACCGCCCGCGACCTGGACCTGCTGCGCGCCGCGCTGGGCGAGCGGCAGCTGAACTACGCGGGCACCTCCTACGGCACCAAGCTCGGCGCCGTCTACGCCCACCTGTTCCCCGAGCGCGTCGGCCGGACCGTGCTGGACGCGGTGGTCGACCCCACCAGCGACGTCATCGAGCGCGGGCTGCGGCAGGCCGAGGGCTTCCAGCTCGCGCTCGACAGCTTCCTGGACGACTGTGCCCGCTTCGCCTCCTGCCCCGTGCCCGGAGACGGCGCGGGGCCGGAGGCGAACCGCTGGCTTGAGGAGCTCTTCGGCGAGCTGGCGCGCAGCCCGCTGCCCACGGCCGACGGCCGTTCCCTGACCGGCGGCCTCGCGGTGACGGGCGTGCTCTCGCTGCTGTACTCCGAAGGCTCCTGGGACTACCTGCGGCGCGCGCTCGCGCAGGCCGCCGAGGAGGGCGCCGGCGACCTGCTGCTGGCGGCGGCGGACAGCTACCACGGCCGCGACGACCAGGGCCGGTACAGCACCCTGCACGCCGCCAACACCGCCATCAACTGCGCCGACTTCGCCTCCCGGCCGACGCTGGAGACGGTCCGCGCCCGCGAGGACGACTTCGCCGCCGCCTCACCCGTCTTCGGGCCGACGCTGGCGTGGTCCCTGCTGTCCTGCGCCGGCTGGCCCGTGACCGGCACCAGCGACCAGCCAGAGGTCAGCGCCGAGGGCGCGGGCGAGGGCGAGATCCTGCTGCTGGGCACGACCGGCGACCCGGCCACGCCGTTCGCCGGAGCGGAACGGATGCAGCGGGCGCTCGGCGGGGACGTCGGTGTGCTGCTGACCTACGAGGGCGAGGGCCACGGCGCCTACACGTCGGGCGACCCCTGCGTGACGCGGGCCGTCGACGCCCATCTGCTGGCGGGCACGACACCGGAGGACGGGACGGTCTGCCGCTGAGCGGCGCCGCCCCGCCCCCGGGGGATCGGTCAGTAGACCGGCTTCTCCGGCTCGATCTGGTTGACCCAGCCGATCACACCGCCGCCGACGTGCACCGCGTCGGAAAAGCCCGCGTTCTTCAGCACCGCCAGCACCTCCGCGGAGCGGACGCCCGTCTTGCAGTGCAGGACGATCCGCTTGTCCTGCGGCAGCTCGCTGAGCGCGTTGCCCATCAGGAACTCGTTCTTCGGGATCAGGCGGGCGCCCGGGATCGAGACGATCTCGTACTCGTTCGGCTCGCGGACGTCGATGATCTCGATCTTCTCGTCGGCGTCGATCCACTCCTTGAGCTGCTTCGGAGTGATCGTCGAGTCCTTCGCCGCCTCCTGCGCCTCATCGGAGACCACGCCGCAGAACGCCTCGTAGTCGATCAGCTCGGTCACCGTCGGGTTCTCGCCGCAGACCGCGCAGTTCGGGTCCTTGCGGACCTTGACCTGGCGGTAGGTCATCTCCAGGGCGTCGTAGACCAGCAGCCGCCCGACCAGCGGGTCGCCGGTGCCGGTCAGCAGCTTGATGGCTTCGGTGACCTGGACCGAGCCGACCGAGGCGCACAGCACGCCGAGCACGCCGCCCTCGGCGCAGGAGGGCACCATGCCGGGCGGCGGGGGCTCGGGGTACAGGCAGCGGTAGCACGGCCCGTGCTCGGACCAGAAGACCGACGCCTGGCCGTCGAAGCGGTAGATCGAGCCCCAGACGTACGGCTTGTTCAGCAGCACGCAGGCGTCGTTGACCAGGTAGCGCGTGGCGAAGTTGTCCGTGCCGTCGACGATCAGGTCGTACTGGGCGAAGATCTCCATCACGTTGGAGGAGTCCAGCCGCTCGGAGTGGATGTTGACCGTCACGTACGGGTTGATGCCCTGGACGGTCTCCTTGGCGGACTCCGCCTTGGGACGCCCGATGTCCGACTGGCTGTGGATGACCTGCCGCTGGAGGTTCGACTCGTCGACCTCGTCGAACTCGACGATGCCGAGGGTGCCCACGCCGGCCGCCGCCAGGTACATCAGCGTGGGCGAGCCCAGACCGCCCGCCCCCACGCAGAGCACCTTGGCGTTCTTCAGCCGCTTCTGCCCGTCCATCCCCACGTCGGGAATGATCAGGTGGCGGGAGTACCTGCGGACCTCGTCGACGGTGAGCTCGTCGGCCGGCTCGACCAGGGGTGGCAGCGACACGGGGACTCCGTTAGGTCAAGGGAACTGTGCGTCTTGTTCTACCCAACACTGCCACGACTCGTCCCATTCCGAGACGGCCGTCTTGGACTGCGGAATCACATCCGGCACGCGGCCTCCATCCAGATGTCGGCGAGCGACTCCTCCAGCCCGATCCGTGACCGCCACCCAAGCCGGTCTCGCGCCGTCCGCACGTCCGCCTGCTGCCAGGCGCCGCAGCCATCGGGGTACGGCACGACGTGGGACGGCGGCCCGGGCAGGCCGTGCGGCGGGCCGTCCAGCTCGTGCAGCGCGCCCGTGTACCCGGAGATCCGGGCCAGCGACAGCGCGGCGTCCCGCAGCCGGACCGCGTGGCCGGTGCCGATGTTGATCACGCCCTGCGCCGCCGAGAGCGTCGCCGCGTGCACCGCGCGGGCGACGTCCCTGACGTCCACGAAGTCGCGCTGCACGCCCAGGCCGCCCAGCTTCAGCTCGGCCTCCCCGTGCTGCATGGCGCGGCGCAGCGCGTCGGCCAGCCGTCCCAGCGGAGAGCCGGCCGGGGTCGCCGGCCCGGTGGGCGAGAACACCCGCAGCACGATCGCGTCGAGCCCCGAGCCCAGCACCAGCTCGGTGGCGGCCAGCTTGCTGACGCCGTAGGGGCCGCCCGGCCGGGCCAGCGCGTCCTCGGCGACGGAGGAGCCGCTCTGGGTCGGCCCGTACTCGGCGGCGCAGCCGATGTGCACCAGCCGCGCCCGGCAGCTGCTGCGGCGCAGCGACTCGCAGAGCGTGGCGGTCGCCACCGTGTTGTGGCGCACCAGCTCGCTGGCGGTGCCCCTGATGGCTCCGGCGCAGTTGATCACGACTCCCGGGTGCACGGCGTCGAGGAACCGCGCCAGCGCACCGGGGCTGCCCGTCGACAGGTCGAAGCGGACGTCGGCGTCGTCGCTGCGCCCCAGCGCGGTGAGCTGCACGGCGGGGTCGGCGAGCAGCCGGTCCGCCACGAAGCGCCCGAGGTACCCGGCGGCGCCCAGGAGCAGCACTCTCATCGGCTTCCCTCCTTCGCGGCCTCGGCCGCCGGGGGACGGGGGAAGTGTGAGCTCATCGGTTCGTGCTCCTTGCGTGTGTGAGGCGGGCTTGACCGCGACCGGCCACCGGCGAAGAAACGGTCCGCCTAGCCGTCCGGAAGTCCGGGCACGGCATGCCGTCCGCACCCGCGCGCCCCGAACAGGCGCACGACGGTGCCCGTGCGACGCACTCCGGCACACCCCCGAGCTCCCGAGACGGGCTCAGGACGTCGCCGCGTACAGACGGTATGTCGCCTTGCTCCGCACCTGAGGGGCGTATATGCGAGGTACCACCAGAAGGGGTGAATTTTCGTGACGCAGCACCTGTAGGTTCGTTAACGTCAGTTCTCTGGATGCGGCCACGGATTGGCGCGGCAGGTGACGCCGTCGATGGTGAGGAACTTCGTCTGCTGCATCATCACCGGGGCGAGCGCGCCCTCCTCCGGGCAGACCTGGTGGTCGTAGCCGAGCCGGTGGCCCACCTCGTGGTTGATAAGCATCTGGCGGTAGGCGTGGATGTCATCGCCGTACGTCTCCGAACCGCGCGCCCAGCGCCAGGCGTTGATCATGACCCGCTCGGTGGCCGAGGAGTTGCACGAGACGTTGTCCACGGTCACATCCAGCCCGGACCTGGCGCACCAGTCGGCCGTGGTGCCCGGGCTGGCCAGCGTCACGACGAAGTCGTACTCGCCCCGCGACACCCGCGCGAAGCTGCGCTCGCCGTCATTGGTCCAGCTCCGGTCGTCGTTCAGCGTCCGGTGCACCGCCTCGGCGAAGAACTCCGGCTCCATCTCCATGCCGAGCCCCGTCTCGACGTCCACCCGGTAGCGCACGATCGTCTGCGCGTCCGGGTCGGGCGCCGGGTCCGAGCCCGGGACCGGCGCCAGCTCGCCGGAGCCGGTGAAGTCGGGGTCCATCTCGAACGGCGTGCCCATCAGCTCCTCGAAAGCTGGCGGCCGCTCCGGCGGCTCCGAGGTTTCGGCGGGCGCCTCGGGCCCTCGCGCCTGCGGCTCACGCGTCTGCGGCGCCGGGACCGGCGGCGCGGTCTGCTCACCGCCGTCGCCGCCGCCGGCGATGCGCGCCGCCGCCACGACGACCAGCACGGTCACCACGGCCGCCGAGGCGAGCCCCGCCAGCGTGCGCCCCCAGCTCTCGCGTCGCCTCAGCCGCGAGCCCGCCCGGCGGCCGCCCCCGCTATCCCCGGCCCCCGCCTCGCGTTCCGCCTGGCCGTCCCGGCCCCCGGGGCTCGAGTGCCCCTGCGGGCTCTCCCGCTGCACCGGAATCCGGCCGAAGTGCGCGTCGTCGAAAGCATCGACATACTCCTGCCGTGGTCCTGGCCGCGGCGACGCCTGCCGCGGTGACTGCTGAGCCGCGAAGACGTCACGCTGCTCCATCGCGCGCGCCCTCAGTCCTCAGGAACGGCCGCCGCGGACACAGGCGCGTCCTGGCCGCCTGTCTCGGCGAGCAGCCCGCGGAACGCGGTGGCCACCTCCTGAGGAAACTCCATCATCGCCACATGTCCCGCCTGCGGCAGCATCAGCAGCCGCGACCGGCGGAACGCGGCGCTCGCGCGCCGGGCCATGCGCGGCGCGACCAGCTTGTCACGCCCGCCGTAGATCAGCTGCACCGGCGCCAGCACGCGCTCCGCCTGGCGCCACAGCCCGTGCTGCCCGCCGAGGGTGTACGCGTTGACCAGGCCACGGGCCGAGCGGCACAGCGAGTCCCAGAAGTACGGCAGCGCCTGGCGCCGCTCCAGCTCCGCGACGGCGGAGGAGAACTCCTCCGGCGTGATCCGGGACGGGTCGCCGTAGCACAGCCGCAGCACGTCCCGCGCCCGCTGCTCGGGCGCCAGCTCGCCCATCGCCCGCCGCAGCAGCCGCGGCATCCCGGGCAGGCCGAGCAGCCCGGTCGGCAGCGCGGTGCGCTGCGGCCGCAGCTCGGGCAGCGCGGGCGAGATCAGGGTCAGGGTGCGCACCAGGTCGGGGCGGAGCGCCGCGACGCGGGTGGCGACCGCGCCGCCCAGCGAGTTGCCCAGCAGGTGCACGGGCCCGCGCCCGCTGGACTCCAGGCAGCGGATGACGGCCCTGGCGTGCCCGTACACCGAGTAGTCCGGGGGATCGGCGGGCGGCGAGGCACCGAAGCCGGGCAGGTCGATCGCCTCGCACTCGACGTCCGAGGACAGCAGCTCCATCAGCGACGACCAGTTGCGGGACGAGCCGCCCAGGCCGTGCACCATCAGCGCGGGTTCCAGGCCGTCCCGGCCGGCCGCACGGCGCCGCACGGCGAGGGTCATCCCCCGCAGCTCCACGATCCGCAGCGTCTCGCCGTCGCGTACCCCGGGCCAGCCCTCCGCCGCGGCCAGCGCGGCCTGGACGCGCTTCTCGCTGGCGGTCGGGTCGGTCGTCGGCATGCGCGCCATATTAGGGGGCGCGGGACGGCTTGCCGCTCCAGGCGGGCGGTGCCGCACTGTGTCCGCCGTCACACCGGTGGCTCGCCTCCGCCGCGACGTGCTCCTACGCTGGATGTCCCCCCACCCACCGGTCACGGAGGTGAGTAACGTGCAGGACCCGATCGAGAGGCCGGAGCCCGAGACGTTCGACGAGTTCCCCGAGGACGAGCCGGCGGCCCGGACGGCGACGGCCGCCGAAGAGTGGCACGAGACCCCCGAGGCCGACGCGGCGGAGCAGCGCGCCGAGCTGCTCGAGCTGCGGGATGATCCGCTCAGCGAGGCGGTGCACCAGTCCGCGGACCCGGCGGACGCGGTCGACCAGGCGCGCGTCGTGGACTTCGGGGACGACGACGAGTACCGGTAAGGGCCGCTGGCGCGGGAACCGACGCGCGGCTGTCCGCACTGTGAAATCTTGCGGTGCTGGACACGCCGCGCGATTACTCGAACGTACGATGGCTCGACGCAGTGGATGAGCAGGCGCACCGAGCCACAACACGGGAGGCGGCGTGACAGCCACCGAGCAGACCGAGGCACGCCCGCGCGGCACGCGCCTGCCGCGCCGGGCCCGGCGCAACCAGCTTCTGGGAGCGGCCCAGGAGGTCTTCGTCGCCCAGGGCTACCACGCGGCGGCCATGGACGACATCGCCGACCGGGCCGGGGTCAGCAAGCCCGTGCTCTACCAGCACTTCCCCGGCAAGCTCGAGCTGTACCTGGCCCTGCTGGACCAGCAGTGCGCCGCCCTGGTGCAGGCCGTGCGGGAGGCCCTGGCCTCGACCAGCGACAACAAGCAGCGCATCGCGGCGACGATGGACGCGTACTTCGCGTACGTCGAGGACCCGGGCGGCGCGTTCCGGCTGGTCTTCGAGTCGGACCTGACCAACGAGCAGGCCGTGCGGGAGCGGGTCGACCAGGTGGCGCTGGACTGCGCCAAGCTGGTCAGCCCGCTCATCGCCGAGGACACCGACCTGCCGGAGGAGCAGGCGATGCTGCTGGCCGTCAGCCTGTGCGGCATGGCCCAGATCACCGCGCGCCACTGGCTCAGCTCGGGGCGCCAGATCCCGCGCCACGTCGCCAAGGACCTGACGGCCTCGCTGGCCTGGCGCGGCATCGCGGGCTTCCCCAAGCAGCACTGAACCCGGCGCCGGCGCGGACGGCCCGTGCGGCACGGGCTGTTCGCTCAGGGCGTGGCCTCGCCCCGGCTGCCCGCCGGGGCGCACGGATAGCCTGAAGCCTGCACGCACGACCCAGCAATGACCAGGGACAAGCGGAGGAACCAGCCGTGGAGATCAAGATCGGCGTTCAGCACACGCCGCGGGAGATCGTTCTCGAGAGCGATCAGTCGGCCGAGGAGGTGGAGAACGCCGTCTCCCAGGCGCTGTCCAGCGGGGAGAAGCTCCTGACCCTGGTCGACCAGCGGGGCCGCAAGGTCCTGGTCCCGTCCGACCGGGTGGCGTACGTGGAGATCGGGGCGCAGGTCCAGCGAAGGGTCGGCTTCGGGGCGGTCTGAGGCGCTGATGAGCACACCGGCCGGCGACGGCGGCGCGGTGGCCGGGCCGCTGACCGCCGCCGAGCGCGCGCTGCGCGCGGCGTACGGCGAGCCCGGGGCCCGGGCGTCCGTCATGTTCGTCGGCGCGGAGCGCATCGAGGTGCTGCGCTTCGCCGGCGACGGCGGCCTGGTGCGCTACGCGACGCTCGGCATGGCGGCGGAGCCCTCGGCGCGGGGCCCGGCGGAACTGGTGCTGACACTGCGGGCGGGGCGCGCCGCCACCGACGGCGTGCTGCGGCCGCTGGCGGTGCTGGCGGCCTCCCCGCAGGTGGAGGGCGCGGTGGTGGCCCCCGGCGCCTCGTTCGACCTGGGCGAGCCGCTGTGGCCCGAGGCGCCGTTCACCTCGGTCCTCATCGGCGAGCCCGACGCTGCCGCCGCCCCGGTCGGGGCGGACGGCGGTGTCCTGCTGCTGCCGGTGCTGCCGATGACCGCGGCGGAGGCGGCGTGGAAACGGGCGCGCGGCGCGCAGGCGCTGCGCGAGCGCTGGCGGCGGCACGGCACGGACCTCACCGACCCGCTGCGGAGGGCCGTCCCGCTCGCCGAGTGACTCGGCATGGCACGAGAGTTGACGTGAGAGCGTCACCCGGCGACTGTTGGTGCATATGAGGGGCGAACCCAGTTGCCCGAAGTGCGGCGGGCGGGTGCGGCCACCCGGGCTGTTCGCCGATTCCTGGCAGTGCGACGCGCACGGGGCGGTGCACCCGCTGCAACCGGTCGTGCCGCCGAGCGTCGACGCGCTCACTGTGGTGGTCAACCGCACGCGGGTGCCGCTGTGGATGCCCTGGCCGCTGCCGGTGGGCTGGCTCTTCACCGGCGTCGCCTGCGCCGGTGACGACACCAGCGGCGGGCGGGCCACCGCCGTGGCCTGTTCGGGACCGAGCCCGCTTGGCGGCCCCGGCGAACTGGTCCTGGTCGCGGAGGAGCTCGGCGTGGGCCTCGGCGCCCGGTACGCGGGCGTGCCCGGCCCCGACCCCGGGCCCCGGCTGGACACCCGCGAGCCCGCCCCGGCGAAGGTCCTCGCCGCCGGGCGGCCGACGCCGCTGTGGCAGGTCGAGCAGACCCCGGCCGACCGCGCCGTGTTCGCGGGCGAGGCGATGGGGCTGTGGCTGTGGGCGGTGGTGTGGCCCGAGGACTGCGGGCTGCTGCTCTACGACGAGCTGGTCCTCGCGGACCTGCGCGACGCCGGCTCCGAGATCCACCTGGTGCCGTGCGGGGCGCTCTCCCCGCGGCTGATTCCCTGACCGGCCGCCGGCCGGGGACGCTGCGGACACGGCCCGGGACCACGGCTAAGGTGGAGACTCCCCCCAGGCAGGCAGCCTTTCAACGGCGTTGATGACGGCAGGAGACCGTGCCCGTGCGCATCGATCTGCACACCCACTCCGACGCTTCCGACGGGTCCGAATCGCCCACCGAGCTGATCCGCAACGCGAAGACCGCCGGTCTCGACGTCATCGGGCTCACCGACCACGACACCGTCGCCGGGCACGCCGAGGCCGCCGCCGCGCTGCCCCCCGGCATGACGCTGGTCACGGGCGCGGAGCTGTCCTGCCGCCTCGACGGCGTGAGCATCCACATGCTGGGCTACCTCTTCGACCCGGACGAGCCCGAGCTGGCCGCCCAGCGCGACCTGCTGCGCGACGACCGGATCCCGCGCGCCAAGGCCATCGTGGCCAAGCTGCGGGACCTGGGCGCGGACGTGACCTGGGAGCAGGTGCAGCGGCACGCGGGCGACGGCGCGGTGGGCCGGCCGCACATCGCGGCGGCGATGGTGGAGTCCGGCGTCGTGGACAGCGTCTCCGCGGCCTTCACGCAGGAGTGGATCGCCGACGGCGGGCGGGCGCACGTCGACAAGCACGAGCTGGACGCCTTCGAGGCGGTGCGCATGATCAGGAACGCGGGCGGCGTCGCCGTCTTCGCGCACCCCTTCGCCGTGCTGCGCGGGCGGGTAGTGCCGGAATCGGCCATCGTGCGGCTCGCCGAGGCCGGCCTCGCGGGCCTGGAGGTGGACCACTACGACCACGACGCCGCTGCCCGGAAGCGGCTGCGTGAGATGGCCGCCGACCTGGGGCTGTTCGTGACGGGGTCGAGCGACTACCACGGCGACCGCAAGGACGTCGGCCTGGGCAACGACCTGACGTCCCCCGAGGCGCTGGAAGAGCTGGTGTCGAAGGCGACGGGCGCCAGGCCCCTTACCGCCTGACGGGGACCGCCGCGGCGCCGCGTGCGGCACCCAGCCCGGCCCAGAACGCCGTCAGCGCGGCGGCGGTGGCCCCGGGCGCCTCGCAGTTCGGGGAGTGCTCCGCGCCCCTGATCACCGTGCGGTGCGCCCCCAGCCGCAGCGCCATCCGGTCCAGCAGCGGCACCGGCCACGCGCCGTCGCGCTCCCCGGACACCACGTGCACGGGCACGGCGGCGGCGGCCAGTGCGGCGACCCGGTCGGGCTCGTGGCGCAGAATCCTGCCGGTGGCACGCAGCTGCGCGGGCTCGTTAGCCAGCCAGCGGCGGCGCAGGAACGCGCCGACCTCGCCGGGCTCCGCGACCGGGTGCAGCAGCCGCCATACGGCCTCCGCGCCGAGCAGCGGCAGGGCGACGCTGAGGGCCCGTACCCGCCAGCGCGGCCATCGGGCGACCTTGCCGGGGCCCGAGCCGATCAGCGTGAGCGAGGCGAACGGCTCCGGCTTGCCCTGCCACGCCGCCGCCCGCAGCACGGCGCCGCGCGCGATCAGGCCGCCGAGCGAGTGCCCCACCAGGTGCAGGGCCCCGGGCGGGGAGCCGGAGGCGGGCGGCTGGGACCGCAGCGCCTCGGCCTGCGCCCGCACGTCCTCGGCCAGGGCGCCGAGGGTGTAGGCGCGGCGTCCGGCGCCGCCTGGTGTCTCGTACTGGCCGCGGCCGTCGACGGCGACAGCCCGGTAGCCCGCCTCGGCCAGGGGCATCAGGAGCGCGATGAAGTCTTCCTTGCTGCCGGTGTAGCCGGGGACCAGCAGCACGGTGCCCGCGGGCGGTGTGCCGGCGGGGGCGGCGTCCAGCACCGCGAACGTGCCACGGCGGGTGGCGAGCCGGCCAGCGCGCACCGCCGGAGGCGCCACCACGAACGGGGGTCTGCTCACGAAGGGTGAGCCTACGACCGTCCCGTTCCCGTCAGCGCCCCGGCCCCGCCGGTGCGACCGGTGTCACTCGCTGGCGGCCGACTGCCCGGCGTGGGTGCGGCGGCGCCGGCGACGGCGGCGCGGGGTACGCGGCGCGCCCTCCTCGGCGCCGGCCGCCGGGGCCGGCGTGCCCGCCGCGCCGGACGGAGCCGGCGCGGCCGCGGACTGGCTGGCGCCGTCACCGGCGGCACCCTCCCGGTGCCGGGTGACCTCGACACCGCCGCGGGTGCGGCGACGGCGGCGGGGCTTCCTGGCCCCGGACCGCGCGGCCCCGCCCGAGGCGGCACGGCGGCGCTTGCTGTCGCGCCCGCCGAGGTCCTCGACCTCCTCCGCGTCGAGCCCGGCGCGGGTCCGCTCGGCACGCGGCAGGACGCCCTTCGTGCCCTCGGGGATGTCCAGGTCCTCGTACAGGTGCGGGGAGGTGGAGTACGTCTCGCGCGGCTCGTGAAAGTCGAGCCCGAGCGCCTTGTTGATCAGCTGCCAGCGCGGGATCTCGTCCCAGTCGACGAGGGTGACGGCCGTGCCCCGCGCCCCGGCGCGGCCGGTGCGGCCGATGCGGTGCAGGTAGGTCTTCTCGTCCTCGGGCGCCTGGTAGTTGATCACGTGCGTCACGCCGTCCACGTCGATGCCGCGGGCGGCCACGTCCGTGCAGACCAGGACGTCCACCTTGCCCTTGCGGAACGCCCGCAGCGCCTGCTCGCGCGCGCCCTGGCCGAGATCGCCGTGCACGGCCGCCGCGGCGAAGCCCCGGCGGGTCAGCTGGTCGGCGACGTCGGCGGCGGTCCGCTTGGTGCGGCAGAAGATCATGGCCAGGCCGCGGCCCCGGGCCTGGAGCACGCGGGCGATGACCTCCTGCTTGTCCAGCGAGTGCGCCCGGTAGACGTGCTGGGTGATGCTCGCCACAGTCGCACCCTCGTCATCCGGCTCGGTGGCGCGGATGTGCGTGGGGTGGTTCATGTAGCGGCGGGCCAGCGAGATCACCTGGCCGGGCATGGTGGCCGAGAACAGCATGGTCTGCCGCTTGGCGGGCAGCAGCTCGATGATCTTCTCGACGTCGGGCAGGAAGCCCAGGTCGAGCATCTCGTCGGCCTCGTCGAGCACCAGGCAGCGCACGTGCGACAGGCGCAGCTTGCCCTGGCCCGCCAGGTCCAGCAGCCGCCCGGGGGTGCCGACGACGACGTCCACGCCCTTGGCCAGGGCCTCGACCTGCGGTTCGTAGGCCCGGCCGCCGTAGATGGACACGACGCGGACGTTGCGCACCTTGCCGGCGGTGAGCAGGTCGTTCGACACCTGCTGGCACAGCTCGCGGGTGGGCACGACAACGAGCGCCTGGGGCGCGTCGGTGAGGTCCTCCGGCTGGGCGCGCCCGGCCTCGACGTCGGCGGGGACAGTGACAGCTTCCAGCAGCGGGAGGCCGAAACCGAGGGTCTTGCCGGTGCCGGTCTTGGCCTGGCCGATCACATCGGTGCCGGCGAGGGCGACCGGAAGGGTCATCTCCTGGATGGGGAACGGCGTGGTGATTCCGACGGCCTCAAGGGCCTCTGCGGTCTCGGCCAGGATCCCGAGATCTCGGAATGTGGTGGTAGCGGACAGGGTCATTGCCTCCTGTGTGACGCGGCGCGGCGCGGCGAGGCGGGTCTTGGCTTACCGCCCGGCGGAAGGACCCGTAGCGGGCCGGTCCGGGGGACGGGACCCGGTCGTCTCGCGGTGCCGCACGCACCGCGCGAGCGGTTCCCTCTTGCGACGCTCGTGCGGGGCGCACGCGCCGCACGGAGGGCTGGTCAGGTCGGAGCCGATCGGGCCACCGACCGGGCATCCGCGGTTTTCTGCGGCTGGGCTCCGTGCTACGCACGGGCGGCCCCGTCCAAGGGCCGGCCCGCCGTCTTCGGCCGAGCCTCTATAGCACTGTACCCCGGAACCGCGCACATGTGTCAGGCCCAGGCAAAGGCCGGGTACCGGCAGGGGCCGCACCGGGCGGGTCCGCTCCCGGGGCCGCGAGGTGCCCCGGGGTTGCCGTCCGAGGGCTATTGTGCAGGCCATGGAGACGCCGGAGACGCCCGAGAACCCAGCCGCGACGACCTCCCCCGCGCCGCCCCAGGCCACCGGGGCGGATGCCACGGACGCCACGGACGCCACGGACCCGACGGCCAGGACTCCGCGCGTCGCCGAGCAGGACTGGGCCGGGGCCTCCGCCGACCCCCGCTACCGGGCGGCCGTGGTCGATCTGCTGGGGGCGCTGGCCTACGGCGAGCTCGCGGCGTTCGAGCGGCTGGCCGAGGACGCGAAGCTCGCGCCGTCGCTGTCCGACAAGGCGGCGCTGGCGCGGATGGCCTCGGCGGAGTTCCACCACTTCGAGCAGCTCACCGAGCGGCTGCGGGACATCGAGGAGGACCCGACGGCGGCGATGGAGCCGTTCGCGGCGCCGCTGGACGAGTTCCACCGGATGACGGCGCCGTCCGACTGGCTCGAAGGGCTGGTCAAGGCGTACGTCGGCGACGCGATCGCCGCCGACTTCTACCGGGAGGTGGCCAGCCGCCTCGACACCGACACCAGCTCGCTGGTGCTGCGGGTGCTCGACGACACCGGCTACGCCTCGTTCGCGGTCGAGAAGGTCCGCGCCGCGATCGAGGAGGACCCGCGCACCGCGGGCCGGCTGGCGCTGTGGGCGCGGCGGCTGATGGGCGAGGCGCTGGCCCAGGCGCAGCGCGTGGTGGCCGACCGGGACGCTTTGTCCACGATGCTCGTGGGCGGGGTCGCGGACGGCTTCGACCTGGCGGAGATCGGCCGGATGTTCTCCCGCATCACGGAGGCGCACACCCGGCGCATGGCCGCCCTCGGCCTGTCCGCCTGAACGGCCCCGGGCAGCCGGGGCACCGGATGCCTCCGCCGTGCGCACGAACGGGCCACGGCGGCGCGGCAGGGCCTAAGCTCGTGCCATGACCACTCCGGGGAGCGGCCGGCCGCTGGACAGGGCGCTGATCGAGGAGTCCGCCAAGAAGAGCGCGCTGGTGTGGGTACGGGGGCAGCGGGGGACGGGAGAACCGCGCGGGACCGCCTCGCGAGCGCTGTGGCATGTGTGGCACGAGGGGGCCGTATGCCTGGTGGGCGGCCCGGGTGAGCAGCCGCTCGACGGCCTGGGCCTGGCCGACGGGGGCACCGCCACGGTCACCTGCCGCAGCAAGGACAAGGGCGGACGGCTGATCGTCTGGCCCGCGCGCGTGATCGAACTCACCCCTGACAGCGATGCCTGGCAGTCGGCCGTGGCCGAGCTGAAGGGGAAGCGGCTGAACGCGCCGGACGCCGACGGCCTGCCCGAGAGGTGGGCCCGCACCTGCCGCGTGCTGCGCCTGGAGCCCGCCGGCGCCCCGGTGGAGCGGCCGGGCGCCATGCCGTCCGGCCCGTTTGCCGCGCCGCCGGTGGGCTCACCCGCGAGCACCCGCGTGCCGGAGCCCTCGGGGCTGCCGGTCCGGCGCTCGCTCAGCCGTCCCCGCCGTCGTCCCCGCCCGTGATCACGTCGTCGCCGTAGTCGACGATGTCGTCCTCGGGCGGGGGGTTGAGGGTGAACTCCTCGTTCCAGTCCGTCATGATCAGCTCGCCCGCTCCCCCGGCGCGCTCCAGGCGCAGCGGATAGGGACGGCCGGTGAGGGAAACGTCCATGGCGCCGCCGCGCCCGCCGTCCGCCTGGACCCGTATCGTCCGGTGGCCCTCGACCTCGTCCTCGCCGCCGGTCTCCCGCTCGCCCACGCCGAGGCTGAGCAGCAGGTCGAGCACGGCGTTCTTCTCGGTGAAGCCGCTCAGCTCGCCGTACGCGGGGTCCTCCGGCGGCACCCGCACGTACTTGCCGTCCAGCTTCTCGGTCGGGTCGGACTCCAGCTCTGCCGGGATGCCCTCGCTCTCCCAGAACTCCGCGCTGGCGCGCAGGTACAGGTCCTCGCCGATGCGCAGCAGCTCGAAGGTCGTGCCCTCGGTGGCCACCTCGCCGACGGCGCCCTCGGCGGTCAGGCGCACGTCCAGGCGGTAGGAGCGGCCGTCGGTGAGCACCGTGCCGGACAGCTGCACGGACCGGGCCTCGTGGGCGGCCTCGGCGGCGCGGCGCTCGATCTGCTCGGCGGGCAGCTCGTCGAGCCCGTTGGTCGGCTCCCCGCCGTCGCCGCCGGAGCCGCAGGCGGCGAGTGCCGCCGCAAGGGTCCCGACGACAACCGCCCGTCCCACACGGCCCGTTGGTGTCACGTCGGCTGCCTCTCGTCATCGGGAATGGCCTGTCACGCGCCTGGTCAGGCGCAGCGTACAGCCCCGGCCCGCCAGGTCAGAACGGGCCGGTCCCGTCCGCTGCGGCGGGGGCCGTACCATCGGGGCATGGCTACCCAGACGCCCACGGTTCCCGACGCGGCAGGTCCCACCGACGAGGCGGTGCGGGCGGCGCTGGCGCGGGTGAACGACCCGGAGATCCGCCGGCCGATCACGGACCTCGGCATGGTCAAGTCCGTGCAGATCGCCGACGACGGCTCCGTCGATGTCGGCATCTACCTGACGATCCAGGGCTGTCCGATGCGGGACACGCTCTCCCAGCAGGTCGCTGAGGCCGTGCGGGCCGTGCCGGGCGTGACCGGGGTGCGGGTCGAGCTTGACGTCATGAGCGACGAGCAGCGCAAGCGGCTCGCGGAGACGCTGCGCGGCGGGCAGGCGGAGCGGGAGATCCCGTTCGCCAAGCCGGGATCGCTGACCCGGGTCTACTGCGTCGCCTCGGGCAAGGGCGGCGTGGGCAAGTCCTCGGTGACGGTCAACCTGGCCGCGGCGATGGCGGCGGACGGGCTGAAGGTCGGCGTCGTGGACGCTGACATCTACGGGCACTCGATCCCGCGCATGCTGGGCACGGACGGCCGCCCGACCCAGGTCGAGAACATGATCATGCCGCCCTCGGCGCACGGCGTCAGCGTCATCTCGATCGGCATGTTCACGCCGGGGAACGCGCCGGTCGTCTGGCGCGGCCCCATGCTGCACCGGGCGCTCCAGCAGTTCCTCGCGGACGTCTACTGGGGCGACCTGGACGTACTGCTGCTCGACCTGCCGCCGGGGACGGGCGACATCGCGATCTCCGTGGCCCAGCTGGTGCCCGGCGCGGAGATCCTGGTGGTGACGACGCCGCAGCAGGCGGCGGCCGAGGTCGCCGAGCGGGCGGGCGCGATCGCCGTGCAGACGCACCAGAAGATCACGGGCGTCGTGGAGAACATGTCGGGGCTGCCCTGCCCGCACTGCGGCGAGCTGGTGGACGTCTTCGGCAGCGGCGGCGGCCAGCGGGTCGCCGAGGGGCTGACCCGGGCGGTCGGCGCCGAGGTGCCGGTGCTGGGAACAATCCCGATCGACGTCCGGCTGCGCGAGGGCGGCGACGAGGGCAAGCCGGTGGTGCTGTCCGACCCGGACTCCCCCGCCGGGTCTGCGCTGCGCTCCATCGCGTCGGCGCTCTCCAGCCGCAAGCGGGGCCTGGCGGGCATGTCCCTGGGTATCACGCCGCGCCGCAACTTCTGAGCGGGTCCGAGCGGGTGCCGCCCGGACGAGGCCGCACGCCGGGCGCGTGCGGGGGGCCGGTCAGGGGCGTTCGGCGTAGTCCTGGATGTCCTTGACGACGGCGAAGCCGAGGCCGTAGGCGCTCATACCGCGGCCGTAGGCGCCCAAGTGCACGCCGTGGGGGGCGGCGCCCGCGAGCACCCAGCCGTACTCGGCCTCGCGGTAGTAGAAGTCGGTCGGCTGCCCGTCGACCGGCAGCGAGAGCCGGGTCCAGCCGCCGCCGTCGAGGTCGTCGGCCAGTTCCCAGGCGAGGGCGGTCTGCTGCTCCAGCCAGTCCTGGCGCAGCGCCCGCTCCAGCTGAGCGGGCCAGGTGCATGACAGCAGGCCGGAGCCCGCGAGCCAGGCGGCCGAGGAGACGGTCGTGGGCTCCAGCAGGCCGGTGCCGTCGGGGCTGCGCCGCCCGGGGCGGTCGGCGACGGTGACCACGACGGTGAAGCGCTGTTCGTCCTGGGCCACGTCACCCCGCAGCGTCGGATCGTCACCGTGCCCGGTCGAGCCGTGCTCCACGGCGCCGTCGGCGGTCGCTCCCACCTGCATCAGCCAGCGCGGGCCGGTGAACGCCTCGTCCAGCCCGTACCAGGGGAAGCTGGCCATCAGATAGCCGTCGAGGGCCCGGCGCGAGCCGGGGACGCCCTGGGATCCTGGCCGCCCTGATCGCCCCCCGTCCGCCTGTGGCTCCGCCCGGCTCGTCGTCTCCATCTGCGCGACGCCTCCTCATTGCCCTCGTCCTGG
Organism: Streptomyces sp. 7-21; assembly: GCF_016741785.1. Lineage (GTDB taxonomy): Bacteria > Actinomycetota > Actinomycetes > Streptomycetales > Streptomycetaceae > Streptomyces. The sequence continues at coordinate 133,876 of NZ_JAERRL010000004.1, read as the reverse complement.
GCACACCTCGGACATAGGGAGGATAGCTAGCCCCTTGCAGGGACATGGGCAGCCCCGGAGATTGCCGGACGGCATATGCCCTCGAACAGGTCAGATCGCCCGTCAGGTGGCATCGGCGTCGAACGGCGGGATGTCGTCACGGGGAGCCGCCGCTGGACCGTCGTTCTTGGCGAGGCTGACCTGCCCGCCGGAGGCGGACGCCGCGGCCTGGTCTCCGGGCTTGCGCAGCCGGTCGCCGCGGCCGTTCGCCGAGCCGTTGGTGCCGGACCGGCGGGAGGGGCGGCCGTTGACCGCGTCGGCGACCTCGGTCAGCTCCTTGCGGACGTCGAGCTCCCGGCCGAGCTCCTTCAGCCCCAGGTCATCGCCGTCGAGCAGGTGCTTCTTGGCGAACCGCTTCGGGTTGAGGTCCTCGAACTCGAAGTCCTTGAACTCGGGCCCCAGCTCGGCGCGGATGTCACGCTTGGCGCTGTCCGAGAACTCGCGGATCCGGCGCAGGAACTGGGCCGCGTCCTGGATCATCTTCGGCAGCTTCTCAGGCCCGAAGACCAGGATGGCGAGGACGAGCAGGAGCAGAAACTCCAGGGACCCTATGTCGAAGAACACCTGTCAGCTCCTTCACGTCCCTTACAGCCTGGCGCATCCGGTGACAGCCACGGTACTCGCCAAACGGCTCCGGGGGGAGAGCACGGTGGTCCACCACACGGTGGACAGCCGGTGATTCCGCCCGGTACGCCCCGCTCCGCGCGCCCGCGCGCCTCCGCGCTCACTGACCCCGCTCCTCGCCGAGGACGACCGGCACGGTCATCTCCTCGCCGTCGCGCTCCAGCGTCAGCACCAGCTCGTCGCCCGGCCGGTGGCTGCGGATCCGGACGATCAGTTCGTCGGCGCTGCGCACCCGCTCGCCGTCGACCTCGGTGATGACGTCGCCCTCCTCGATCCCGGCCTCGTCGGCGGGGCCGCCGGGAGAGACGGCCGGCTCGCCGGTGGTGCTGCCGACGAGGGCGCCCTCGCCGGGGAAGCTGGTGTCAAGCGTCACACCGATGACCGGGTGGGTGGCGTAGCCGTCGTTGATGAGCTGCTCGGCGACCTCCCTGGCCTGGTTGATGGGGATGGCGAAGCCGAGGCCCACGCTGCCGGCCTGGCCGGTGTCCAGGCCGGCGCCGTCCGCGGTGCGGATGGCGCTGTTGACGCCGATGACCCGGCCGTTGACGTCCACCAGCGGGCCGCCGGAGTTGCCGGGGTTGATGGGCGCGTCGGTCTGCAGGGCGTTGACGTAGCTGATGTCGGAACCGTCGGGCTCGGAGCCGCCCGCCGTGATGGGGCGCTCGGTGGCGCTGATGATGCCCGAGGTGACCGTGCCCTGGAGGTCGAAGGGCGCGCCGATGGCGACCACCGGGTCACCGACGTGGACCGCGTCCGAGTCGCCCAGTTCGAGCGGGGTGAGGCCCGAGACGCCGGAGACCTTGACCACGGCCAGGTCGTACCCCGAGTCCAGGCCGATGACCTCCGCCTGCGCCGTGTCGCCGCTGCTGAACGTGACGTCTATCACACCGGCTCGCTCGGCGGGCGCCACGACGTGCGCGTTGGTCAGGATGTGGCCCTGCTCGTCGAGGACAAAGCCGGTGCCGGTCGTCGCGGCCTCGGCCCCCGAGACGTGCAGGGTCACCACGCCGGGCAGCACCTGGCTGGCGATGCCCGCGATGCTGCCCTCGGGCGGGGGAGACTCCTCGGCGGTGGTCTGCGGCAGGGTGACGTCGCTGAAGGCGCCGTTCCGCTCCAGGTAGACGCCGATCACGCCGCCGAGAATGCCCGCGGCGAGCGCGACGAGCGCGGCCCCGGCGAGCAGCCGCAGGCGGGTGCGGCGCCCTCCCGGGACCGGGTCGGCCGGGGCGCCCGGGGCGGGGAACGCACCCGTGGTCCCGGGCGCGGCCCAGGGGTCGTACCGCGGTGAGGGCTGGCCAGGCAGCGTGGTGGTGCCGCCGGGCGGCACGGCCGTCCCGCCCGGCGGCGTGACGCCGTGGGCGGCGGGTCCGGGGGGCAGGTGCGTGCCCGCCGGCGGTGTCGGGTCCGGGCGCTGCACCGGCGGCGCGGGCGCCCACGGTCCCGGCTGCCCGTACGGAGGCGTGCCGTACGGCTCCTCACCGTGCAGCGGATCCGTGCTCTTCTCCTTGTCCATCGCCGTCCCCATCGTCTACGCGCCGCCCCGTCGCCGGACCCACAGAAACTCTGGAAGGGGATTCAACCAGGTCGGGGCGGGCGCGGTCAGCAACACCGGCGCAATGGAGGTCAGCGCTCCCAGGCCGCGGCCTCAGAGGCGCTCGGCGAGCCGCTGGGCGACGCGGTGGCGTGCCCGGAACCCTGCCCCGGGGACGCCGCCGGGAACGCGCCCTGCGACGGCGCGGCGCCGGGGACCAGCTGCGGCGCGAGCAGCGGGAAGAGCTGGGCGGCCCTGCTGTCCCAGGCGAACGGCGGAACCGGGGCGGCCGCCCCGGTCGGCGCGGTCATCGTGCGCGAGACCAGGGAGACCGGCAGCACCGGGGCGGAACGGTCCTGGCCCTCGCCGGCCTCCGCACCGCGGCTCCGCGCGGGCAGGGTGGGCGACGCGCTCCCGCCCTGCCCCGCCGTGCTCGCCGTGCTGCCGGAAGCGGAGACCGTCGCCGGCTGGGAACCGGCGCCGCTCACGGCGCCGCCGATAGCGAAGGCGGCCAGGGAGACCGCCCCGGCCGCGGCGAAGGCAAGCCGGTGACCGCGGGGCAGCCGCGCCACGGCCCCCGGCTCGTGTATCCGGAAGCCGCGCCCCAGGCCGGTGTCACGCTCCTCGGGCCGCCCCGGGGGCAGCTTCGGCCCGGAGCCGGGCGGCGGGGGCGGCGGCTCCTCAGCCAGCGCCGGCAGCCCCTGGAGCCGGGCGAGCAGGTCCTGTGGTGGTGTCGGCAGCGGGCTCTGCGCGAAGACGCTCTTCAGCCTGCGCTGGGCGTCGGCCTCGGCCTTGCAGCTGGGGCAGGTGGCCAGATGGGCGAGCACGCGGTCGCGCCGGTCATGCGAGAGCTCGCCGTCCACGAGGGCGGCGAGGCTCTCTCCGAGGTGGTGGTCGGCCGGGCCCGGCTCCGGCGAGCTGCTCACGCCGTCCCGCCTTTCTCCTCCTGCCGGGCGGCCGGAACGGTCGCAACCAGCGGCTCGGACTCACCCGCGCCGCGCGGCGACCGGTGGCTCAGCGCCTTGCGGAGGTGGGAGCGGCCGCGGTGGATGCGGCTGCGGACCGTGCCGAGCTTGACCCCCAGCGTCGTGGCGATCTCCTCGTAGCTCAGGCCCTCGATGTCGCAGAGCACCACGGCGGCACGGAAGTCGGGGGCCAGGGTGTCGAGCGCCTGCTGCACGTCCGCGTCGAAGTGCGTGTCGTTGAAGTGCTGCTGCGGCGTGGGCTCGCGGCTGGGCAGCCGGTCGGCGGCGTCCTCGGCGAGGGCGTCGAACCTGATGCGCTGCTTGCGCCGCACCGAGTCCAGGAACAGGTTGGTCGTGATGCGGTGCAGCCAGCCCTCGAACGTGCCCGGAGTGTAGGTGGACAGCGACCGGAAGACACGGACGAAGACCTCTTGGGTAAGATCCTCGGCGTCGTGCTGATTGCCCGTGAGCCGGTACGCGAGACGGTACACGCGCGCGCTGTGCGTGCTGACGATCTCCTCCCAGCTCGGGGGCGTCCAGGACGCGCCCTCCGAACCGGAACTGAACGTGGCCGTTACCGTCGTGCTGCTCTCGCCGCTGTCGGCAGAGGTGGCGGCGGCTCGGTCAGCGTCAGCGTTCTCGGTCACGGAATTCGGCCTGTCGGAGGACCACAGGAGACGCTTGAGCACTCCCCGGCCCGTGGACCCGGCCGCACCTCCCCTGTCGGCTCCGGTGGTGTCCAATGGAGCCCCTACCATAACCACCTCGCCCGTTAGCTCCGGATAAGGAAGTAGGGCACGGCTTTTGTCGAGCGTTCGTCCGTACCCGCTCCCCGGTCCAACGTACGGTCCGGCAGCTGCGTTCCCCTCCGGAGTCGATACAGTCAAAGCGCGTGACAGACGGGGACGGGAGAGGGCCATTAGCGGCAACCGGCTGACGAGCTGGGCGTTCGCCGAGGCGTACGGTGAACCGGACGCCGGCACCGCCGAGGGGGCGGCGCTGCGGTGGGCGCGCGAGCGGGCCGAGGCAGCCGGGGTCCGCGCCGTCTCCCCCGGGACAGGCGACGCGCTGCGGCTGCTGGCCGCGGCCACGGGCGCCAGGGCGGTCGTCGAGATCGGCACCGGCACCGGCGTCTCGGGCATCTACCTGCTCCAGGGCCTGTCGCCCGACGGCGTGCTCACCACGGTGGACGTCGAGCCGGAGCGGCAGCAGTTCGCGCGGCAGGCGTTCCGCATGGCCGGGTTCGCCAGCAACCGCGCCCGGCTGATCCCCGGCCCGGCGCTGGACGTGCTGCCGCGGCTGACCGACGGCGGCTACGACCTGGTGTTCTACGACGGCGACCGGCTCGAATGCCTGGAATGCCTCGGAGAATCGTTGCGGCTGCTGCGGCCCGGCGGACTGGTCTGCTACACGGGGGTGTTCGCGGGCGGCAGGACCGTGGACTCCGGCCCGCAGCCCACCGAGGTGCTGCGGCTGCGGGAGTTGCTGCGCGCCGTCAGGGAGCGCAAGGACCTCGTGCCGGCGCTGCTCCCGGTCGGAGACGGCCTGCTGTGCGCGGCGCGGGCCTGACGGCCCCGTGCCGCGGCGGCCAGCCCGGCACCCCCGAGTCAACCCAGCCAACCCCACCCCAGCCAGCCCAGAGCAAACCCAGAACAAACCCAGCCAACGCGCACCGGCGCCGCCCGGTGGGACCGGGACGGCGCCGGTGAGAGTACTACCGTGATGCGGGCCGGAGATCTGCTCGGGGCAGGAGGATCAGCTCGTCACCTTCTTCAGCTCCTCGTCGAGGGCGACCGCCTCGTCAGGGGTCAGCTCAACGACGAGTCGTCCGCCGCCTTCGAGCGGAACGCGCATGATGATGCCCCGCCCCTCCTTGGTCACCTCGAGCGGGCCATCGCCCGTCCGCGGCTTCATGGCCGCCATGCTCGTTCCCCTTCCTGAACCAGCTCATCGCAGCCGACAACCCAAGCGTCACCGGCATCGAACACATTGCTTCATCGCCATTATCCCGCATCGCACGACCTGATGACCAACATTGCGCGGTATCCCTTCAGCAACGCGCCCGTGCAAATCCACTCAATTCGGGGATTCAGCCGCGTTACCCCGCGCGAACCCGCGCCCGGACGGTATCCCCGGACTATCAGCGGGAACGGTGATGAGCCATGCTGACGGGCATGGCTGAGACGGTGCTCTACGAGGTGACCGACGGTCTCGCGACTGTCACGCTGAATCGCCCGGAAGCGATGAATGCGTTGGATGTCACAACCAAGGAAGCCTTGCGCGACTCCCTCCAGCGCGCGGCCGCGGATTCCTCGGTGCGGGCCGTTCTGCTGTCCGGGAAGGGGCGTTCGTTCTGCGTGGGGCAGGATCTCAAGGAACACCTCGGGACGCTGCGCGCGCTCTCGGCGGACGGCGGGGAAACCGGGGAATCCGGGGGAACGGACCCGGCAGCGGCACAGCCGCAGAGAGCCGGCACACGCGGCTCCCTGCGCACCGTCGAGCTGCACTACAACCCGATCACCGAGGCCCTCGCGGGCATGCCGAAACCGGTCGTGGCGGCCGTCAACGGCCCTGCCGCCGGAGCAGGTTTCGGCTTCGCGCTGGCGGCCGACTACCGGATCGCCGCCGCGTCCGCGACCTTCACCACCGCCTTCGCGGGCGTCGGCCTGTCGGCTGACTCCGGGCTGTCCTGGACGCTGCCGCGCGCCGTCGGCCCCGGCCGCGCAGCGGAGCTGCTGCTCTTCCCCCGGCGCATCGGGGCGCAGGAAGCCGAACGTCTCGGCATCGTGCAGCGCGTCGTGCCCGACGAGGAGCTGGCCGACGCGGCGCTGGCGGCCGCCCGCGAGCTCGCGGCCGGCCCCACGGTGGCCTACGCGGCGATCAAGGAGGCGCTGGCCTACGCCGCGGACCACTCGCTGACCGAGGCGCTCCAGCGCGAGGCCGCGCTCCAGGCCAGGGCCGGAGCGACGGCGGACCACCGGGAAGCCGTCGCGGCCTTCGTCAGCAAGAAGCGGCCCGTCTTCCGGGGACGTTGACCGCGCGCTCAGCGGTCCCCGCCGCCGGCCTCGCCGGGCCCCTCCTCGCGCATCCCCATCGCCGGCGGGCCGCTCAGCGCGGACGACACCGCGGCCTCCAGGTCGGCGATCCGCGCGTCACGCTCGGCGAGCTCGGCCGCCAGCCGGTCAAGGACGTCGTCCACCTCGGCCATGCGGTAACCGCGCGGGGCCACCGGGAAACGGACCGCGACCACGTCGGCCGGCGTGAGCGGGCGGTCGGTGGGCAGCGCGTCGTCGACGCGGTCCGGCTCGGCGTCCGCCAGGCCGCCCGTCGCCGGGCCTCCCGAGCCGTCCCCGCTGCCGAGCACCGCGAGCGTGACCGCGCCGATTACCACGACCATCGCCGCCATCAGGAACCAGAACACCGGTCGGCCTCCCCTTGCACCCGTCCTCCGCGGTCCCGCGCGCCAGCGCGCGCTGCCTTCCGATCCTCGCATGCCCGGCTGACAGCCCGGGCCGGGTAGCGTCAGGAACGTGACGAACGGGCCGAGGCGTCAGCAGACGCATGAGCAGCGAGAGCGGCAGCAGGGTGTGCTCCGCCTGGGTACGCGCGAGTTCCCGCCGGACGAGCCGGTGATCATGGCGATCGTCAACCGCACCCCCGACTCGTTCTACGACCGCGGGGCGACGTTCGCCGACGACGCCGCGATGGCACGCGTCGAGGCGGCAGTGGCCGAGGGCGCGGCGATCATCGACATCGGCGGGGTCAAGGCCGGTCCCGGCGCGGAGGTGGACGTCGCGGAGGAGATCCGTCGCACCGCGGGGTTCGTGGCCGAGGTGCGGGCGGCGTTCCCCTCCGTGGTGATCAGCGTGGACACCTGGCGGCACGAGGTCGGCGAGGCGGTCTGCCGAGCCGGGGCCGACCTGCTGAACGACGCCTGGGGCGGCGTGGATCCGGAGCTGGCTAAGGTGGCGGCGCGCCACGGCGCCGGGCTGGTGTGCACGCACACCGGGGGCGCGCGCCCGCGCACGCGGCCGCACCGGGTCGCCTACGAGGACGTGATGGCGGACATCCTCGCGACCACGACCCGCCTGGCCGAGCGCGCGGTGCGGCTGGGCGTGCGGCGCGACGGCGTGCTGATCGACCCGGGCCACGACTTCGGCAAGTCCACCCGGCACTCCCTGGAGGCGACGCGGCGGCTGCCGGAGATGGTCGAGACGGGCTGGCCCGTGCTGGTCTCGCTGTCGAACAAGGACTTCGTGGGCGAGACCCTCGACGTGCCGGTCAAGGAGCGGCTGACGGGCACGCTGGCGACGACCGCCGTCTCGGCCTGGCTCGGGGCCCGCGTCTACCGGGTGCACGAGGTGGCCGAGACGCGGCAGACCCTGGAGATGGTCGCCTCGATCGCCGGGAAGCGTCCGCCCGCGGTGGCCCGCCGGGGGCTGGTCTGAACCGGCCCCCGGCACCGCCGGTCAGGGCGTGGTGACCAGGGAGATCGCCTCGTCGGGGTCGTCGGTGATCTGGAAAAGCTTCTCGTCCTTGGGCGAGGCCTTGCCCTGGCCGATGACCGTCTCCCGCAGCCAGTCGGCCATCCCCTGCCAGTAGGAGGAGCCGAGCAGGACGATCGGGAAGCGGGTGACCTTGCGCGTCTGGACGAGCGTCATCGCCTCGAACAGCTCGTCCAGCGTGCCGAGTCCGCCCGGCAGCACCAGGAACCCCCGCGCGTACTTGACGAACATCGTCTTGCGGACGAAGAAGTACCGGAAGTTGAGACCGAGGTTGACGTAGGGGTTGAGCCCCTGCTCGAAGGGCAGCTCGATGCCCAGGCCCACGGACACGCCGCCGGCCTCGCTGGCGCCCCGGTTGGCCGCCTCCATGGCGCCGGGCCCGCCGCCGGTGATGACGGCGTACCCCGCCTCGACCAGGCCCTTGCCGATGCGCACCCCCAGCTCGTACTCGGGGGAGCCGGGCTTGGTGCGTGCCGAGCCGAAGACGCTGATGGCGGGGCCGAGTTCGGCCAGGGTGCCGAAGCCCTCGACGAACTCCGACTGGATCCGCAGCACCCGCCAGGGGTCGTCGTGGACCCAGCCCGAGGGCCCCCTGGTGTCCAGCAGCCGCTGGTCGGCCGTGCCGGGCACCGCCTGGCCGCGCCGCACGACGGGACCCACCTGCGGTGCGTCCCGGCTTACCTGGCCGCGGCCGCCCTGGCCCTCCCGGTCGCCCCGGTCTTCCTGGCTGGCCACCGCGTCGTTCATCCCCGCTCCCTCGTCGCGCTTGTGAGGTCCGTCTCGTGCAGCCTACGACGTCAGCCAGCGGCGCAAACGCTCCTCACAGCGGATGATCAGCGCGGTGTCCACCCGCTCGTCCTGCCGGTGGGCGAGGCTGGGGTCGCCGGGCCCGTAGTTGACGGCCGGGATGCCCAGGGCACTGAACCGGGCGACGTCGGTCCAGCCGAACTTGGGCCGGGGCCGCCCGCCGACCGCCTCGGCGAACGCCCGGGCGGCCGGGTGGGACAGGCCCGGCAGGGCCCCCGGCGCGTGGTCCTCGACGGTGCATTCGGCCACGCCGCAGCCGGCGAAGACCTCGCGGACGTGGGCGACCGCCTCCTCGGGCGTGCGGTCGGGCGCGTAGCGGTAGTTCACCGTCAGCACACACTCGTCGGGGATGACGTTGCCGGCGACGCCGCCCTCGATGCCCACGGCGTTCAGGCCCTCGCGGTACTCCAGCCCGTCGATCACGGGGCGGCGCGGCTCGTAGGCGGCCAGGCGGGCCAGGGCGGGCCCGGCGGCGTGAATGGCGTTCTCGCCCATCCAGCTCCGCGCCGAGTGGGCACGGCGCCCGGCCAGCCGCAGCCGCACCCGCAGCGTGCCCTGGCAGCCGCCCTCCACCTCGCCCTCGCTCGGCTCCAGCAGCACGGCGAAGTCGGCGGCGAGCCAGTCGGGGTGCTCGGCGGCGAGGTGGCCGAGCCCGTTGTGCTCGGAGGCGACCTCCTCGTTGTCGTAGAAGACGTACGTGACGTCGCGGGTGGGACGCGGCACCGTGGCGGCGATGCGCAGCTGCACGGCGACGCCGGACTTCATGTCGCAGGTGCCGCAGCCCCACAGCACACCGTCGTCGTCGAGGCGCGAGGGGAGGTTGCCGGCCAGGGGGACGGTGTCGATGTGGCCGGCGAGGACGACGCGCTCGGCGCGGCCGGCCGAGGTGCGGGCCACGACGTTGTTGCCGTGGCGGTCCACGCGCAGCCACGGCAGCTCGCGCAGGGCGGCTTCGAGGGCGTCGGCGAGCGGGCGTTCGGTGCCGCTGACCGAGGGGATGTCCACGAGCCGCGCCGTCAGGGCGGGGCCGTCGAGCCCGAGGTCGAGGGTGGCCTGGCGGGATTCCGCTGCGGACTGCTGCATGGGCCGCACCCTACCCGTGGCCCGGCGGGCCGGTCGCGTGGGTTCCGGGAACGGAACGACGGCGCGGGCGGCGGGAAACAGGCACGCGGGCGGCGGAATGCCCGGTGTCACCCGGCCACGCTTTCCTGCCGTTCGCCGCCCGCAGCCGGAGGAAATTCTCTCCTCCCATTCAGCGGCCCACACCGCACGAATGATGTGACGTTATGTCAAAACATGTCGTCCGCCCGGCATGTGCACCCTTCCCCAGCGCCTTCGATTATGCGACGCATTACCAATCCTTTACCCCGCCGAGCCGCAACCTTGACGGCTTCCGCACCGATAGGCACAGCGTCCGTTCCGTACCGCATCCTTCGGCAAAGGAGCACCATGTCGAACCCCCTGAAGCGCCGCATGGCCAAGGCCGCGCTCGTGGTCGCCGCCGGCGCCGCTCCCGTCTTCGCGGCAGGCGGCCAGGCCAGCGCGCTCTCCCTCCCCGAGGCCACCCCGGACCTCGACAGCCTGACCCAGCTGGACGAGGCCGTCGTCGAGCACACCCTCGACAACGCCAGCCGCGCGGCCACCGACCTCGGCAACGGGCTGGGCGGCGAAGTGGTCAAGCAGACCGCGCCGATCGTCGCGCCCGCGCTGGAGCGGACCGCCACCGAGACCGCCTACACCACCGGCACGCTGCTCCACGGCGCCGCCACCCGGCTCGCCGAGAACGGCCTCTCGCCGGACGAGATCGCCGCGATCTTCCCCACCCTGGACAACCCCGACCTGCACGGACTCACGCTCTGAAGCCGACCGGAATGAGCGGCCGCGCGCGCCGCGGGCCCCGCAACGCGGGCCCGCGGCGCGCGGTCACGCCAGCCGCCGCACGGCCTCGTCGATCCGCTCGTCGGTGGCCGTGAACGCCACCCGCACGAAACGCTCCCCCGCCGCGCCGTAGAACTCGCCCGGCGCCACGAGGATGCCCCGCTTGCTGAGGTCCCCGACGGTGTCCCAGCACGGCTCGTCACGCGTCGCCCACAGGTACAGCGACGCCTCGCTGTGCTCGATCCGGAAGCCCTGGGCCGTCAGACTCCGCCGCAGCGCCTCGCGCCGCTTGGCGTACCGCTCCCGCTGCTCGGCCACGTGCGCGTCGTCGCCGAGCGCCGCCGCCATCGCCGCCTGCACCGGAGCGGGCATCATCATCCCGCCGTGCTTGCGCAGCAGCCGCAGCTCCGCCAGCACCGCCGCGTCCCCCGCGAGGAACGCGGCACGGTAGCCCGCCAGGTTGGAACGCTTGGACAGCGAGTGCACGGCGACGATGCCCTCGGCGCTGCCGCCGCAGACGTCGGGGTGGAGCACGGACACCGGGTCGGCCTCCCAGCCCAGCTCCAGGTAGCACTCGTCGCTGACGACCAGGACGCCGTGCTCCCGGGCCCACGCCACGACCCGCCGCAGCGTGTCCGCGCCGAGGACCTGACCGGTCGGGTTGGCCGGCGAGTTCAGCCACAGCAGCCGCAGCCCCGCGGGCGCCACGGCGAGCGGGTCCTCGTAGGTCACCGGCTCGGCGCCCGCCAGCCGCGCCCCCACCTCGTACGTCGGGTAGGCGAGCGCGGGGAACGCCACCCGGTCCCCGGCGCCCAGCCCCAGCTGGCCGGGCAGCGAGGCCACCAGCTCCTTGGAGCCGACGACCGGCAGCACGTGCTCGTGGCCCAAGCCGCGCGCGCCGGTGCGGCGCTCCAGCCAGCCGAGCACCGCCTCACGCAGCTGCCCGGTACCCCAGACTGCTGGATAGCCGGGGCTGTCGGCCGCCTCGGCGAGCGCCCGGCGGACCGCCGGGGGCACGGGGTCGACCGGGGTGCCGACGGACAGGTCGACGATGCCGTCACGGTGCGCCGCGGCGGCGGCCTTGTACGGTTCGAGCCGGTCCCAGGGGAAGGCCGGGAGCCGGGTGGAGACGGGCGGCACTGCCTTGCTCACTTCCTCACGAAGCGACACTGGTCCCGCACGGCGCGCGCCGCGGGGACCAGTGAACGCGGGGTGGTACGTACAGAGAAGTCTGCGGTGGTGCTGCTGGGGACAGCGGGATCCGCCGAGCGCGCCAGCGCCGGGCACTCAGCGCGTCACTCGTCGTGCTGCTGCGGGGGCAGGGCGGCGATGAGGGGGTGGTCCCGCTCAATCAGACCCAGCTTGCTGGCGCCGCCCGGCGAGCCGAGCTCATCGAAGAACTCGACGTTCGCCTTGTAGTAGTCCTTCCACTCCTCAGGAGTGTCATCCTCATAGAAGATGGCCTCGACCGGGCACACCGGCTCGCAGGCGCCGCAGTCCACGCACTCGTCGGGGTGGATGTACAAGGAGCGCTTGCCCTCATAGATGCAGTCGACGGGGCACTCCTCGATGCATGCCTTGTCCTTCAGGTCCACACAAGGCTGCGCGATGACATAGGTCACGCTGTCAGTCCTCCTCATTAGGGCGGCGCTCAGCCGCGCGGCGCTCGGGAGCGCGGTGTCGTCGATGCTCAGCCCTAGTATCACCGGTCATGACCGGCCCACGCACGTGAGGGGCCGTTCGGAGGGGCCAAGCTGGGAGGAAGCGTTATGAAACACACCGCACGCGGCCTGCTGGCGGTCCGCCTCACGCCCGCGGACGTCGGCAAACGCGTTTCCGTGCGCACCGATACGGGCATGGCTCCGCCCGCGCCGCGCTTCACGGACACCGTCGGGGTTCTCACCTCCTGGAGCAACGGTGTGCTCAGCGTCACACGCCGGGACGGCACGCGCGTCCAGCTCGCCGAATCCTCCGTAGTGGCGGCCAAGACGGTGCCCGCCGCACCCGCCCGCCCGCGCGGCACACCCGCCGCCAGCGTCACGGAGCTGACGGCCGTGGCCGCCCGGGGCTGGCCCGGCACCGAGACGGAACGGCTCGGTGACTGGACGCTGCGCGCGGCCGAGGGCTGGACGTTCCGCGCCAACTCGGCCACGCGTGCCGCCCGCTCGGCGCCCGGCACGCCGGACACGCCGGAACTGGAGCGCCTGGTGGACTGGTACACGGCGCGCGGCCTGCCGCCCGCGATCCAGGTGACCACGGGGGCGGAGGACGCCGACGAGCTGCTCGACGCCCGCCTCGCCGCGCTCGGCTGGCGTGCGCGGCGGCCCGCCGTCGTCCAGGTCGGGGCGCTGGCGCCACTGGCCGACCGGCCCGAGGACCCGCGCGTGACCGTCGGACGCGAGCTGAGCGAGGAGTGGCTGCGCGGCCTGGCCGCGGCGCGGCGCGCGCCCCGGGTGGCGCGCCAGGTCCTGGCAGGCGGGCCCTCGGTGTGGTTCGCCCTCGCGCCGGGCGGCCCCGACGGCCCGGCGGCGGTGGGCCGTTGCGTGGTGGACGGCCGCTGGGCCGGCTTCGCCGCGGTCGAGGTCGCCGAGGGACACCGCCGGCGCGGGCTGGCCACGGCGGTCATGGCGGCGCTCGCGCGCGCGGCGCTCGCCGAGGGGGCGAGCGCCGCGTACCTTCAGGTCGAGCCGGGGAACCACGCCGCCCGCGCGCTGTACGCGCGGCTCGGGTTCACCGACCACCACCACTACCACTACCGGGTGGCGCCGTAGCCGGCCGCCGGTCAGTCCGGTGCCAGGTCGATGTAGCCGACCCGCTGCTCCGGGTCGGTCTCGCGCAGGATCTGGCTGAGCACGCCCGCGACGTCCTCGGGCTGGACCGGCGTCCGGCTGCCGTCGCCGCGCTCGATCAGCACGCCGTCAAACGTCGAACCGTACAGCTCTTCCAGTACCTCGAGGTCGTAGGTGTCGACGAGCCGTCCGTCGACCGGCTCCATGCCCAGGAACTGGTAGAGGCTGTACTCCGGGGAGAAGCTGATGGAAGCGTCTCCGGCGTAGACCGTGACCAGCCCCGACATGGCGGGCTCGGCGAACTCCTCCATCGCGCGCTCGACCTCGGCCTCGGTGATCTCGGGCTCCTGCTCCGTCATGGGCAGTTCCACGGTGGGGTTGCGCCCGGTCTCGGCGCGCTCGCGGAAGGCCGACTCGACGGCGTCGGCCGCCGCCTCCACGTCCACGGTCGTGCCGGGCTGGCCGACCTGGGCGATGGGCCCCTCGGGGGTGAACGTGATGCCGCCCTCGACCGGGCCCGTGCCCGCCTCCGCGGCGATGTCCTCCAGCGCGACGGTCAGCTTCTCGCGGTCCACCTCGAAGACGGCCTCCTCGGTGCGTTCGGCGCCGAAGAGGGAGCCGTAGACCGACAGCGGACTGTAATCCTGCCCCGAGACGGCCTGCACGGTGGCCTCGGTGTCGACGGCCAGCCCCGCCACGCTCGGCTTCAGCTCGACCTCGCGGTCGCCGAGCAGCAGCGTCAGCGGATCCTGGTTCGCCGACTCCAGGCTGCTGTCGAGGCGGCTGCGCGCCTCGTCCGAGCTGAGGCCGCCGATGTCGACGCCGAGCACCGTCGTGCCCTTGGGCACGTCCTGCGGGCTGAGGTAGAGCCCGGCGCCGTAGCCGACGACCAGGATCCCGGCCACGCCCAGCAGCACCAGCTTCAGCCGGGACCGGCCGGCCCGGCCGCCGCCGGAGGCGGGGGCGCTGGACCCGGCGGTCGCGGAGCCGGAGCCGGCCTCCGGCTCGGGGCCGTCGTCCGGCTCGGGCTCCTCACCGGCCTCGGAGGGCTGCGGGCCGGGCGGGGGCACCGGCAGCGGTCCGGTACTGGCCGCGTCGCGCTGCGCGTGGCCGGGCGGGGGCGCGGGCGGGAACGGGCCGCCGAGGTCCATCGTGGTGGCGGCGGGCTCCTCGGGCGGCTGGCCCGGCAGCGTCATCTCCCCGGTGGCAGGCCCGGTGGTCGGGCCGCTGGGGGCGTCGGGGCCCGGCGTCGCGCCCGGGGAGGCGGTGGGCTCGGGCAGCGGGCTGGTGAGGCCGGGCAGGCCCACCGCCGGGGTGCCGTCCGGCGGCGTGGCCTCGGGGCCGGAGGCGGGGTGCGGCGGCGCCGCGGCGGGGGGGCCGTCCGGCGGCGTGGCGTCACTGCCGGAGGCGAACCACTCGGATACGTCCGGGGTACCGTCCGGCGGCGTGTCAGCGGGCGGCCGCGGCGGCTTGCCGCCGGAGCCGGATTCGGCCGGTGCGGGCGGCGGGGCCTGCGTGTCCGTGCCCGCCTGCGACGGGCGGGGCGGCTTGCGCGGCTCAAACCACGAGCTGGTCTTCTTCGGCGTCTTAACCTGCGTGCCCTGCGTGCTGCGCGTCGGCTGCGGCCGGGACGGGTCATCCGCGCCGGCCTCCCGGACGCCACCGGTTGCCCCCGTGCCGTTCCCGTCCGGCGTCTTCTCCGCCGGCGGGGCGGGGTGCGCGGACCCCCGCGCCGAGCTGTCCACGGGCTCGCGCACCACAATCGGCGGAATCGGCCGGGATCCGGGGATGCTGATCCGCGCGCGGGTCACCGTCGTCTCGACGACCGACTCCGGCTGCCTCTCCTCCGGCTGCGGAGCGCCTGGACGTGCCGCTGCTGCCGGCCGGGCAGCGTTCCCTTCCGTGTCCCTTCCCGCGTCCTCCCCCGTGCTGCGCTGGGGGTCCGCCCATCCCCGCGGCGTGGGGGACGGGTTGTCAGTTTCACGACTCACAGCTGGATCTCCCGGTTGGCTACACCGGCCGTCCCGGAGTACCGGGGCGGGCGGCGAGGCCAACGATACTGGGGCCCGGGAGGCGCCACGCCGCCGCTACAGAATCCGCACGTGCGTGCGGCCGCGACGCCGGAGCGCGCCCGGACTGCGGCAGCGCGCGCGGGCGAGGGCGCGTGCGGACCGTGACGTACGCACCGGGCCGCGCGCCTACCTGGCCCTCGGCGTCTGCTCAGGGACGGCGAACATCGGCCGCGCGGCCGGCCCCAGAGTCGCCGCGAGGGCCGCGAGCAGCATCCCGCCGAGCAGGAAGAGATAGCTCCCCAGACCGGCGGCGAAGACGTAGTCCCCCTGCGGCCGCGTGGTCGTCAGCGGCAGCACGGCGAGCGCCCAGCCGGCCGCCGGGCAGGCCGCGCCCGTCCGTGTGCGGGTGAGCAGGCCGCCGCCCCAGAACACGCCGGCCGCGCCGCCGAGCGCCAGCAGCAGGCCGAACGGCTGCCATCCGGCCTGCACCAGTGAGCCCGCCAGCCCGGTGAGGAGCCCGAGCACGGCGAGCACCGCGTACAGCACGCCCCTGCCGAACCGTCCGCCGCCGGTCACCGCGCCTCCCCGCTGCCGTTACCGTCGCCGCTGTCGTTACCCCTGCCGTCACTGCCGGGCAGCGCGTCCGGCAGCCCGTCAAAGACACCGCGGGCGCCGGGCGGCAGCGGCTCGCCGGCGCCGCACACGTAGTACTCGGTGCCCCACAGCGGCTGGGCGATGCCGTTGGACAGGGCGAACGTGCCGCCGTCCGGGCCCGGTTCGACGTCGATCTGGGTCGCGTGGGCGGCCATGGCGCGGGCCTTGGCCGCTACCTGCTGCGGCGTGCCCTCGACCGCGAGCACCCGGCCGCCGGCGCCCTCGGGGAGGACGCCCTGGAGGTCGCCGAGCCCGGCGACGGTGGCGAAGCGTCCGGGCCCGGCCGCGCGCAGCCGGGCGAGGCGGGCGGTGGCGACGGGCTCGGGCAGGCAGTTCCACAGCACGCGCGGCACCCCGCGGTCACGGGCGGCATGCATGGCGACCTGGTGGGCCTTGACGTGGTCGGGGTGGCCATAGCCGCCGTCCGGCCCGTAGGTGATCACCACCCGCGGCCGTACCTCGTCGATGACGGCGCCGAGCGCCGCCGCTGCCTCGTCAAGGTCCGCCCGGCAGAAGGCAGCGGGATGGTCGTTCTGCGGCACGCCCGCCATGCCGGAGTCGCGCCAGCGCCCCTGGCCGCCGAGGAAGCGGTGGTCGGTGACGCCGAGCTCCCGCATGGCGGCGTCCAGCTCGCCCGCCCGGTAGGGGCCGAGGGCGTCGTCGCGGCCAGCGGCGAGGTGGGCGAGATCAGGCGGGATGATTTCGCCTTCCTCACCGAGCGTGCAGGTGACAAGGGTCACGGGTGTGCCGCTCGCGACGCACGCGGCCATGGTGACCCCGTTGCAGATCGACTCGTCATCGGGGTGCGCGTGCACGAGCAGCACACCGCCCTGGCCGGAACTCATGCCAGTGAGCTTACGTCCCGGCCGGGCGGCCGCCGTGGCCGGTCAGAAGCTGATCTGGCTGATGACCTCCGCCATGCTGTCGCCGAGATCGTTGATGGCGGGGGCCATGCTGGAGCTGGCGAGGTAGAAGCCCAGCAGCACGCAGGCAGCGGCGTGCAGCACCTTCAGTCCCTGCTTGCGCACCAGCAGGATCACGATGACCGCGAGCAGCAGCACCGCGGAGACGGAAAGCCCCACCCAAGACACCTCCGTGAGGTCGCGCCGGTTCCGGGCAGGCCAGCAGCCCTTCCCGCCCTTGGGAAGGACCTACCCACCATGCGCTACGGATCTTAACTGTCCGTGAGTCGGCACGGATCGGTGCACGGAAGCAGACAAGGGGCGCACGCGCCGGTCGCATGGTGAACGTCTGTGAGCTGACCGTCACGTGGCACGCACGATGATGTCCTCACCGCGCGCCTCGGTGGTGCCCTCTTCCGGGAAATGGCAGGCGGTCAGGTGCCCCTCGGCGTTGCCGTCGAGCCGCACCAGCGGCGGCTCCTCGGTGGCGCAGCGCTCCTGCGCCTTCCAGCAGCGGGTGCGGAACCTGCACCCGGACGGGGGATCCGTCGGCGAGGGCACGTCGCCGAGCAGCCGGATCCGCTCCCGCCGGCCGTGGCGCTCCGCCTCCCCGTCGCCGGCCGCCAGGTCGTCCATGGCCTCGTCGAGCACGTCCTCGGGCACGGCCGACAGCAGCGCGTGCGTGTACGGGTGACGCGGCCGCTCGTAGATGGACTCCCGGTCGCCGATCTCCACGATCTTGCCGAGGTACATCACGGCGACGCGCTGCGAGAAGTGCCGCACCACAGCCAGGTCGTGCGCGATGAACAGGAACGCGATACCGAGGTCGCGCTGCACCTGGCGCAGCAGGTTGACGACCTGCGCCTGGATGGAGACGTCGAGGGCCGAGACCGGCTCGTCGGCGATGATCAGCTTCGGCTCCAGCGCCAGCGCCCGGGCGACGCCGATGCGCTGCCGCTGGCCGCCGGAGAACTCGTGCGGGAAGCGGTTGTAGTGCTCGGGGTTGAGGCCGACGATCTCCAGCAGCTCCCGGACCCGCTTCTCCCGGCCGCCGGGCGGGTTGATGCCGTTGATCTCCATCGGCCCGCCGATGATGGTGCCGACCGTCTGGCGCGGGTTCAGCGAGGAGTAGGGATCCTGGAAGATCATCTGAATTTCGGACCGCACGGGCGCCAGCTGCTTGCGGGTGGCGCGCGTGATGTCCCTGCCCCGGTAGGAGATGGTGCCCCCGGTGGGCTCCAGCAGCCGGGCCAGCAGCCGTCCGGTGGTGGACTTGCCGCAGCCCGACTCGCCGACCAGGCCAAGGCTTTCGCCCGCGTAGATGGTGAAGTCCAGGCCGTCGACGGCCTTGACCGCGCCGACGGTCCGCTTGATGGGGAAGCCGCCCTTGATGGGGAAGTGCTTGGTCAGCCCTTCCACCATCATGAGGGGTTCGCTGTCCTTGCGGATGCTGACGGTCGTCATGGTGGGTCCTGTCCTTGAGCCTGTGCTGTCCTTCACGCGCTAGCCGAGCCGGGGCCTGATCTCCTCGTCGAAGATGGCGTTCCTCCGTTCCTCGGCGAGGTGGCAGGCCGCGCCCCTGCCAGCCGGCAGGACCGGGCGGTCGGTGGCGCAGGAGGCGCCGGTGACCTGGGACGGGTGGGCGCAGCGCGGCTCGAACGGGCAGCCGGGCGGCGGCGCGAGGAGGCTGGGCGGGGTTCCCTTGATCGGGATCAGTTCCTGGTTGACGTCGCCGCGCAGCCGCGGCACGGACGACAGCAGGCCCCAGGTGTAGGGGTGGTGCGGGCGGCGCAGCACCTCGTGGACGCTGCCGCGCTCCACCGCGCGCCCGGCGTACATCACCAGGACGTCGTCGGAGACCTGCGAGACCACGCCGAGGTCGTGCGTGATCAGGATGATGGCGGAGCCGAACTCCTCCTGGAGCTCCCGCAGCAGGTCCAGGATCTGCGCCTGGACGGTGACGTCGAGCGCGGTGGTCGGCTCGTCGGCGATGAGGAGGTCGGGGTTGCAGACCAGCGCCATGGCGATGATGGCGCGCTGCCGCATGCCGCCGGAGAACTGGTGCGGATAGTCGTCCACGCGGCGCTGCGGGTTGGGGATGCCGACCTTCGCGAGCATGTCGATGGCCCGTTCCCTGGCCTCGCGGCGGGAGGCGCCGCGGTGCTTGCGGAACGGCTCGCTGATCTGGCGGCCCACGGTGTAGTACGGCGAGAGCGCGGTGAGCGGGTCCTGGAAGATCATCGCGATCCTGTTGCCGCGCAGCCGCTCCATCTCCCGCTCGGACGCGGTCGTCAGCTCCTGGCCGTCGAACCGTATCCCGCCCGATATCCGGGTGTTGCCGCGGTTGTGCAGCGCGAGCACGGCCTGGCTGGTGACGGACTTGCCGGAGCCCGACTCGCCGACGATGCCGAGGGTCTTGCCGCGCGGGACGTCGAAGGACAGCCCGTCCACGGCCTTGACGATGCCGTCCTCGGTCGAGAAGTGCACCTTCAGGTCGCGGACGGACAGGATGGGTTCCGTCGCGTGACCGGCGCCGCCCGCGTTCGTGCCGTTCGTGTCCTTGGCCGGCTTGCTGGTGGTGATCGACACGTCCATCCGCTCCTAGGCGAGCCGCACGCGCGGGTCGATCAGCGCGTAGCAGGCGTCGATGATGATGTTGAAGAGCACGATCATGAGCGCGGAGAAGAGCATCACGCCCATGAGCATCGGCAGGTCGGACTCGTGCACGGACTCCACGGCGAGCCTGCCGAGGCCGTGGAGCGTGAAGGTGTACTCGGTGATCATCGCCCCGCCGAAGAGCGAGCCGAGGTCCACGCCGAGGATGGTGACGATGGGGATCAGCGAGCCGCGCCAGGCGTAGCGGAAGAAGACCGTGCCACGCGACATGCCCTTGGCCTTCGCGGTGCGGACGTGGTCCTCCTGGAGCTGCTCGATGAGCGTGGCGCGGGACATACGCGTGTAGTTGGCGGTGAAGATCGTCGCCAGCACCAGCCAGGGCAGCAGCATGCCGGAGAACCAGCCGGCGGGATTCTCGGTGATCGGCTCGTATCCGGGCTGCTTGAGGATGCCGGTGTTGTGGACGAGCACCGCCAGCGCGAGCGGGCCGAGGAAGTAGATCTGGAGGGCGCTGATCACCAGCGAGGCGGAGCTCACGCTCTTGTCCAGCAGGGTGCCGCGGCGCCAGGCGGCGAGCATGCCGAAGGTGAGGCCCAGGATCAGGAAGACGACGACGCCGCCGGCGGCCAGCGAGAGGGTGACCGGCAGCCGGTCCAGGATGGTCTCCAGGACGGGTTCGTTGTTGCGGAACGAGAAGCCGAGGCACGGCGCCGGGCAGTTCCCCGCGGGGAAGTCACGCCCCATGACGATGCCCACCAGGTAGTCCCAGTACTGCTGGGGTATAGGGCTGTCGATGCCGAGATTGCGCTCGACGACGGCGAGCTCCTCGGGCGAGCAGTTGCCCTTGCCGCAGGCCAGGATCGCCGGGTTGCGCGGGATCGCCCAGAAGAGGAAGAACGTGACGGCGCTGATCAGCAGGAGGATGACGACGGCGCCCAGCGTTCGCCTGAGGATGAATCGGAGCATCGGGTGCAGCCTTTGGGGTCCATGGGTCGTGAGCCGGAGCCTGGGCCGGTTCCGGGATCGTGAGGGGGGTGCCCGCCGCGGGGACGGGCACCCCCTGGCACGCGCGAGGCGTCACGCGTCGGTGACGAACACCTTGTTCGGGTCGATGCTGCTGTAGTCGTCGTTGAAGACGGCGCCACCGATCTTGGAGCCGTGGAGCATGACCAGGCGGTAGTAGAACACCGGCACCGCCGGGAGGATCTCCTCCAGGATGTAGGTGTTCAGCTCCCACCAGGCGGCGGCCTGCTCCTGCGGGTCCGCGATCTGCGTGATCCGGTCGATCTCCGCGTTCACGTGGTCGTCGCGCAGGTGCGCGTACGTGGCCGCGCCGTCCTCGATCTGCCGCCCGTCGAAGAGCGGCGGGATGACGCTGGACGCCGACAGCCAGTCGTGGCCCCAGGAGGAACGGTAGATGTCCAGGCCGTTGTCGATCGTGCCGATCTCGTCGTAGTACGTCTCGGCCGGGCCGTGGGTGCGGTTGACGCGGAAGCCGGCGGCCTCCAGCGCGGCCTCGATCGCCGGGCCCGCCTCCAGCTCCTCGGCGATGTTGGAGTGGTAGAGGTTCAGCGTGTAGCCGACGGCGTCCGCCTCCTCCAGCAGCTCCCGGGCCCGGTCCGGGTCACCCTCGGGCTTGGCCAGCTTGCCGTAGGGGTCGTAGCCCTCCTGGTAGCCCGGGAGCAGCGGGCTGATCAGGCCGCCCGCGTACTCGCCGCCGAGGGCACCGCCGTAGCTGTTGAGAACGCCGTTGAGCGGTATCGCGTGGCAGATCGCCTCGCGGATGCGCTTGTCGGTGACCCGGTCCATGTTGATGGCCAGCTGGTAGACGTACACCTGGTAGCCGTCCAGCAGCCGGTCGTCGTACTGCGGGTCCTGCATGACCTGGGGGCCGTTGCCCGGGTCGAGGTTGTTGCTGAAGGTGATGGCGTACTGGTCGTCGCCCCGGTCGGCCATGAAGCGGGAGGTGGTGTCCTCGGGCGTGTGGCCGAACGACATCTCCCAGCGGTCGGGGTAGGCGTTGCGGATCGGGTCGCTCTCCGGCTGCCAGTGCTCGTTGCGGACGAGGGTCAGCGACCGGCCGCTGCGGTAGTTCTCGATGCGGTAGGGGCCGGAGGCCACCGGGGCGCGGTCGTAATCCTGGCGGGTGTCGCCGGACTCGGGGACGACCGCGTAGCCGGGCATCGCCAGCGCGTAGGGCAGGTCGAGCTGCGGCTCCTCGAAGTGGAAGATGATGGTCCGCTCGTCCGGCGTCTCCAGCACGGAGTCGGGCAGGTGGTCCCCCTCGTAGGGGCCGCCGGGCAGCAGGTCGCGGTAGTTGGCCGGGTCGTTGGCCAGCCAGCCCTGGAGGTACTTGGGACCCTGGACGATGAAGTCGGCGAAGAGCCGCTCGACGCTGTGGCGCACGTCGGACGCGGTGATCGGGTCGCCGGTCTCCCAGAAGATGTTCTCCTTGAGGGTGTACGTCCAGGTGCGGCCGTCGTCGGAGGTGCGGCCGGAGTCGGTGGCGAGGTCGCCGACGATGGTGTAGTTGCCCTCGTTGTCCAGCTGCACGCCGGTCAGGCCGCGGTGGATCAGGCGGGCCGTCAGCATCTCATGCGAGACGTATATCTGCCCCGGGTCCAGGTGCTCGGGGGCGGGCTCGTTGAGCATGTAGACGGTGCCGCCGCGGCGGGCTCCCTCCACCTCGGGGGCCGGGCCGGCCGACTGCTGCTCGTCGCCGAAGACGACGCCCTCCAGCTCCTGCGGCCCCTCAGACCTGTCGCCGCCGGTGCCGCCGCCACCGCCGCCACCGCCGCTGCTGCACGCGGCGAGGACGAGTCCTCCGCCCATGGCCAGGGCCGACCGCCGCGTCAGGTAGGGCGGCACCCTCAGGACGGGCCCGCTGGGTCGTGCTCTCTCGCTCATCTCTTCTCGTGCTCCTGCCCGTTCGTTGTGGGAAAGCCGGTGGTTTCGGGTCCGCGCCGGGTCACCGCACCGTCTTGGGGTCGAAGGCGTCCCGGACCGAGTCCCCGAGGAGGTTGAAGGCGACGACGAAGACGACCATCGCCACTCCGGGGAAGAACATGTAGGTGATGTCGCTGCGGTACACCTGCGCCGCCGTCGCGAACATCGCGCCCCAGTCCGGGGTGGGCTCGCTGACGCCGACGCCGAGGAAGGACAGGCCCGCCACCGTCGTCACGAAGCTCGGCAGCATGTAGGTGGACTGCACGAGCATCGGGGAGACCACGTTCGGCAGCAGCTCCTTGCGGACGATGCGCCACGGGCTGGCCCCGCTGACCTTCGCCGCCTCGATGAACTCGCGTTCCCGCAGGGCCAGGGTGGCGCCGCGCAGGATGCGGCCGAGCGTCATCCAGCCCAGCGCCCAGAGCACGACGATGACGGAGACCACCTGGACCCAGACCGGGACCTCTTCGCGCGGGTCGACGAAGAAGGTGGCCACGATCGGCAGGAAGGCGACGAAGAACAGCTGCTGCGGGAAGGCCATCAGCAGGTCGCTGAAGCGGCTGATGAGGTAGTCCCACTTGCCGCCCAGGTAGCCGGCGGTGATGCCGAGGACGATCGCCGTGAGGGTGGCGAGGATGGTGACCGCCAGCGCGATGAACAGCGAGGTGCGGATGCCGTAGACCAGGAGCGTCAGCACGTCGCGGCCGGTGCCGGGCTCCAGGCCGAACCAGAACTCGCCGTCGATGCCGCCGTTGGGCTTGATCGGGTACCCGTACTCGTTCAGCAGGCCGGGCTCAATCTGGCCGTACCGGGTGTACGGGTCCTTTCCGTACAGCGCGGAGATAAGCGGGGCCAGCGCTCCCACGAGGAAGAAGAAGAGCACGACGCAGCCTGAGATCACCCCCACCCGGTCACGGCGGAAGCGGCGCCACATCAGCTGCCCAGGTGATCTCCCGACCAGTTCGGCACCGGGCTCAGTAGTCTCCTCGCCGCCCTTCTCTCCGGACTCTCCGGATTCTTTTCCGATGCGTCCGGACTGGGTGGCCTCGACTGGGTGTGACATCTCTCCGGCCCCCGAGGTCTGAACCTAAGCTTCGCGTGTAGACCGGGACTGTGGCAAGGCTCGTACTGGGTAGTCAAGAGAAAGCATTGGCTTAGACCTGTGACAGCCGATTAGAAAGCCAAGGGTGCACAACTTGTGCCCCGGGCGTGCTTGACAAGCGTCGCACACACCGGAGATGCGAGGACATTCCGCGAAATAGCCGCAATCATCGCACCGTCTCCGCGGATATGCGCATCCGAGCCGTTAACACGCATGCAACACCACGGATGCTGCACCGATATGCGGACGATCCAGACTGAGCCCACGGCCGTGCGGGTGCCGTAGCCCGGGGTGACGTGGACCAGGCGTCCACGTCGCCCCGGAACCCCCCGCCGTTTTCGAAAACAGCGGGCGCGGGAGCTAGAGCCATTTACTCGAACATGTGCTGTTTTTCCTCCGCGAAGTGACACGCCGACGGGTGCGCGACGGGCCCCGTGGCTCCCGCGAACGCCACAGGTACGTCCAGCGGCGGGTCAACCTCCGCGCACAGCTGCTGCGCCTTCCAGCAGCGCGTCCGGAACCGGCAGCCGGAGGGCGGGTCCGCCGGCGAGGGCACCTCGCCGGAGAGGATGATCCGCTCGCGGCGGCGGCTGGCCTCGGGGTCGGGCACGGGCACCGCCGACAGCAGGGCCTGCGTGTACGGGTGCGTCGGGTGTTCGTAGATCTCCGTATCCGTGCCGGTCTCCACGACGCGCCCGAGGTACATCACCGCGATCCGGTCGGAGATGTGCCGCACCACCGACAGGTCGTGCGCGATGAACGCGTACGCCAGCCCGAACTCGTCCTGCAGCCGCTCCATCAGGTTGATGACCTGGGCCTGCACCGAGACGTCGAGGGCCGAGACCGGCTCGTCCGCGACGATGACCTCGGGGTTGAGCGCCAGCCCCCGCGCGATGCCGATGCGCTGCCGCTGGCCGCCGGAGAACTGGTGCGGATAGCGGTTGATGTACTCCGGGTTCAGCCCGACGACGTCCAGCAGCTCCCGCACCCGGCGCCGCCGGTCGCCCTTGGGCGCCGCCTCCGGGTGGATCTCGAAGGGCTCGCCGATGATGTCGCCCACGGTCATGCGCGGGTTGAGCGAGGTGTACGGGTCCTGGAAGACCATCTGCACGTTCCGCCGCACCGCGCGCAGCGCCCGCCCCGACAGGCGGGAGATGTCCTCGCCCTTGTAGAAGATGTGGCCGGCGGTGGGGCGTTCCAGGCTCAGCAGCAGCTTGGCGACCGTCGACTTGCCGCAGCCCGACTCGCCGACCAGGCCGAGGGTCTGGCCCGGGTACAGGTCGAAGTCCACGCCGTCGACCGCCTGCACGGCGCCGATCTGGCGGCGGAAAAGGATGCCCTGGGTGAGCGGGAAGTGCTTGACCAGTCCCCGCACCGACAGCACGGGCTCCGCCGGCGGTGCCGGCCGGCTCGCTGGTGTCACCTGGGTCACCGGGCACCTCCGTCGTCCGGCCGCGCCGGGGACGACAGGGCGAGCGTCTCCTTCCAGAAGTGGCAGGCGCTCGCCCGGCCCGGGGCCACCTGGTACAGCGGCGGCGGCGGATCGTCCCGGCACGCCCGCTGCGCCAGCGGGCAGCGGGGGTGGAACGGGCAGCCGGGCGGCACATGCAGCAGGTTCGGCGGCAGCCCCTTGATGGCGGCCAGCTCACCCCCGGCACGGTCCAGCCGCGGCACCGAGTCCAGCAGCGCCTTGGTGTACGGGTGCGCGGGGGCGGCGTAGGCCTCCTTCACGGGGGCCTCCTCCACGACGCGTCCCGCGTACATCACGGCGATGCGGTCGGCGGCGTCAGCGACGACGCCGAGGTCGTGCGTGATGAGGATCAGGCCCATGCGGTACTCGCGCTTCAGCTCGCCGAGCAGGTCCATCACCTGGGCCTGGACGGTGACGTCGAGCGCGGTCGTGGGCTCGTCGGCGATGATCAGGTCGGGCTCCAGCGCCAGCGCCATGGCGATCATCACACGCTGCCGCTGGCCCCCGGAGAACTGGTGCGGGTAGTCGGCGACGCGGGTGCGGGCGGCGGGGATGCGGACGCGTTCCAGCAGCTCGATGGCCTTGGCGCGGGCCTGTTTGCGCGGGGTGCCGCGGTGGACGCGGAACATCTCGCCGAGCTGGTAGCCCACGGGCAGCACGGGGTTGAGCGCCGACAGGGCGTCCTGGAAGATCATCGCCATCTTCTCGCCCCGGATCCGGCGCCGCTGCTCGCGGCCCAGCGTCAGCAGGTCCTGCCCCTGGAAGAAGATCTGCCCGCCCGCGACGCGGCCGGGCGGCTCCTCCAGGATGCCCATGATGGCCTGCGCGGTGACCGACTTGCCCGAGCCCGACTCGCCGAGCACGGCCAGCGTCTCACCCGCGTCGACGGCGTAGCTGACGCCGTTGACCGCCTTGACCACGCCGTCGCGGGTGCGGAAGTCCACCCGCAGGTCGCGTACGTCCAGCAGCATGGCTGTGTCCTCCACGGTGGGGCTCGGCGGCTCAGCGCAGCCGGGGGTCGAGTGCGTCGCGGACGGCGTCGCCGAGCATGATGAACGCGAGCACCGTCAGGCTCAGCGCGGCCGCCGGATAGAGCAGGATGTGCGGGGCGTTGCGGAACTGCATGCCGTCGGAGGCGGCCGAGATGTCCACGCCCCAGGAGACGGTGGGCGGGCGCAGGCCGACGCCGAGGTAGCTGAGGGTCGCCTCGAGGGCGATGAACGTGCCGAGCATGATCGTCGCCATCACGATGACGGGGGCGACGGCGTTGGGCAGGATGTGGCGCAGCAGGATCCTGGTGTTGCTGGCGCCGAGCGCGCGGGCGGCCATCACGTAGTCGTTCTGCTTGGTCGTCAGCACGGCGCCGCGCGCGATGCGGGCGATCTGCGGCCAGCCGAGCGCGGCGATGACGAGGACGACGGGCCAGACGCCGGTGAGCGTGATGACGCTGAGGAAGACGATGGCGCCCAGGATCACGGGGATGGCGAAGAAGATGTCGGTGACGCGCGAGAGCAGCGCGTCGAAGACGCCGCCGAAGAAGCCCGCCAGGCCCCCGACGATGCCGCCGAGGAGCGCCACGCCGCCGGTGGCGGCCAGGCCCACGGCGATGGAGGCGCGGGCGCCGTGGACGGTGCGGGTGTAGACGTCGCAGCCCTGGGTGTCGAAGCCGAACCAGTGGCCGGAGGAGGGGCCCTCGAGCGAGCGGCTCAGCTCGCACCGGGTGGGGTTGCCGGGGGCGATCAGGCCCGGCCACACGGCGATCACCAGCAGGAACAGGATGAGCAGCGCGGAGACGAGGAAGACGGGGTTGCGGCGCAGGTCGTGCCAGGCGTCGGACCACAGGCTGCGGGCCGCGCCGGGCTCCGGCGTGGCGCCGGGGGTCACGCCCGCGGCGGCGGCGTTGGCGTCCTCCTGGGCCGACAGCGGCGCCTGGGACAGCTTGCGGTCAGGCATAGCGGATCCTCGGGTCCAGGACGGCGTAGAGGAGATCGACGAGCAGGTTGGCGAGGAGGAAGATCAGCACCAGGACGGTGACGAAGCCGACGACGGTGGGCGAGTTCTGCCGGAGAATGCCCTGGTAGAGGTGGTAGCCGACGCCCTGGATGTTGAAGATCCGCTCGGTGACGATCGCGCCCGCGATGAGGGTGCCGATGTCGGCGCCGAGATAGGTGACGACGGGGATGAGGGAGTTGCGCAGCAGGTGGCGGACGGTCACCCGGCGGCGCGGCAGGCCCTTGGCGACGGCGGTGCGGATGTAGTCGGCGCGGGTGTTCTCAGCGATGGAGGTACGGGTCAGGCGCGTGACGTAGGCGAGGGAGACCAGCGCGAGGATGAGGCCGGGTGTGATCAGCTCGCGGAAGCGGGCGTCGGGGCTGACGGCCGGGTCGATCCAGCCGAGTTCGACGCCGAAGAAGTACTGCGCGGTGGTGCCCAGGACGAACGTCGGGATGGCGATGACGACGAGCGTGAGCACGAGCACGGTGGTGTCGAGCGGCCGGCCCCGGCGCAGCCCGGTGATGACGCCGAGCGCGATGCCGATGAGCATCTCGAAGACCAGCGCGACGATCATCAGCCGGATGCTGACGGGGAAGGCGTTCTCCATCAGCTCGGTGACCGGCCGCCCGTCGAAGGCGGTGCCGAAGTCGCCGGTGAAGATGTCACGCATGTAGAGCAGGTACTGCTGCCACACCGGCTTGTCGAGATTGAACTCCTCCCGCAGCGCCCGGGCGGTGGCCGGGTCGGGCCCCCGGTCGCCGAACAGGCCGGTGACCGGGTCGCCGAGGGCGAACACCATGAGGAAGATCAGGAACGTGGCGCCGATGAACACGGGGATCATCTGGAGCAGGCGCCGGATGACGTAGCGCCCCACGAGGGCTCCTTCCGCCGGGGCTGAGCGGTGTGACGACGGGGTTCCGCCGGACGGGACGCGTCAGCTCACCTTGATGTCGGTGAAGACGGGGACGGAGAAGGCGTTGAGCTTGACGTCGCTCAGGCGCTCCGAGTAGCCGGCGGTGCCGTTCTGGTACCACAGGGGGATGGCGGGCATGTCGCGGATCAGCAGCTCCTCGGCCTCCTGGAACAGCTCGATGGCCTCCTCCTCGTCGTCGGCGGCGTTGGCCTGGTCGATGAGGTCGTCGAAGCGCTCGTCGCTGTAGCCGGAGTCGTTGGAGGAGGCGTCGGTGTAGAAGATCGGCTGGAGGAAGTTCTGGATGAGCGGGTAGTCCATCTGCCAGCCGGTGCGGAACATGCCGGTCATCTCGTCGCTGGTGATCCGGTTGCGGAAGTCGGCGAACGTGGGCACGGGGTTGACGGTGCAGGCGTTGTCGTCGTCGAGGACGTTGTTGATGTTGTTGCAGACCGCGTCCATCCACTGGCGGTGGGAGCCGGTGTCCACATTCGAGGTGAGCGTGACCGATCCCCCCGGCAGCCCCCCGGCCTCGCGGATCATGCGGCGCGCCTCCTCGGGGCGGTACTCGCACAGCTCCCCGCACAGGTCGTCCTCGTAGCCGCCCTCGTCGCCGAGCACGGGCGAGGTGAAGTCCGTCGCGGGGGTGCGGGTGCCGTGGTAGATCCGCTCGGTGATCTCCTCGCGGTTGATCGCCATGGACAGCGCCTGCCGGATGATCCGGGCGTCGTCGCCCTGCCAGTCGGGGTCGTAGAGCGGGAAGGAGACGGTCTGGACGATGCCGGCGGGCTGGTTGATGTAGCGGTCGCCCAGGTCGCGTTCGGCGTTGGCCAGCTGGGAGGCGGGGACGTCGTCGATGAGATCGAGGTTGCCCGCCTGGAGGTCGGTGTAGGCGGTGTTGTTGTCGGTGTAGACCCGCAGCTCGACGCCGTCGTTCTGCGCCTTGTCGTCACCCGCGTAGTCCTCGTACCTGACCAGCTTCATGCTCTGGGAGCGGGTGTAGGACTCGATCTTGTAGGGCCCGTTGCCGACGGGTTTGGCCAGCCAGGCGTCGTGGTCCTCGAAGAACAGCCGGGGCAGCGGCGAGTAGGCGGCGTAGCCGAGCGTCTCGGGCCACAGCGAGAAGGGTTCGGTGAGGGTGACGGTGAAGCTGTACTCGCCGGTGACCTCCAGGCCGCTCATGGTGTCGGCCGTGGGCTCGGCGTTCTCGTCGCTGGGGTGGACGTCCTCGTAGCCCTCGATGAACTGGAAGAAGTAGCTGCCGATCTGGGCGTTGTCGATGTGCGCGCCGTAGTTCCACGCGTCCACGTACGACTGGGCGGTGACCTTGCTGCCGTCGCTGAACGTCCAGCCCTTCTCCAGGGTGATGCGGAAGGTGCGCTGGTCGTCGGTCTCGATGGACTCGGCCATCATGTTCTCGGCCTCGCCGGTCTCCGGGTCGTAGCGCTTGAGGCCCCGGAAGATCATGTCGAGGACCTTGCCGGCCTGCACCTCGTTGGTGTTGGCCGGCTCGATGGGCCGGGGCGGGTCGCCCCAGGAGGCGCGGACGATGTTCCCGCCGCCGGTGCCGCCGTCGTCACCACCGCCGCACGCGGCGATCGTCAGAGCGATGGCCGTCATACCGGCGGTCCATGTCAGGCGCGTGACTGCGCGCATCGGTGCCTCCTCGGACTGGCCTCACGTGAAATCAGGTCACCATGAGATCGCATTTGCGGCTTATTTCCCATCAGATGGGCGCAGCAGTCGCGGAGTGTTGCCGGAAACCGCCCATATGCCGGACGCCACGCGTGAGATATCGTTGAGATATCGGTTGCATAACGTCATAGGCGGTCTTCCAGGCCGGTCCCCGCTCTCCTTGCTCGAGGGCCGAAGGGCGCGCCGCGGAGGTGGGCATGCGCGTGCGGTCAGCTGTCCCCCGATCGGCCCCCGGGCGGCTGCCCGCGTTACTCGTGCTGCTGGTGATGACCGCGGTGACCGGGCTCCTCGCCTCGTGCTCGCGCGGCCAGCCGCCGCCCGGCGAGGCGCCGCCCTCGCTGCACCCGGTGCCGTCCCCGTCCCAGGAGCCGCCGCCCATCCCCTCCGCCAGCGGCCTGCCGGGGCGGGTGATCGGCCTCGACCTCGCCGACACAAGCAGCGGCTTCGCCCTGCTGGCGGACTGCCCGCCCTCGCCGGCCGGCGAGGGCGGCTGCGCCTACCACGTGGCCGTGCTCGTCAGCGCGGCCGCATGGGAGATCAGGGACGCCCCGCTGCCCGCGGGCGATCCGCGGGGCCTGGGCGCGGTCATCGAAGCGGCTTCGCCCGGACACGCCCGGCTGACGGTCCCCGGCGGCTTCGCGGAGGAGGACCGGGTGTGGGTGACGGCCGACGGCGGGCGGACGTGGCAGCCCGCCCCGCCCGGCCCGTCGGGCACGGTCGGCCGCGTGCCGCCGGGCGCGGCGCTGACGAAGACGGACGACGGCGCAGTGGCCGCGCTGATGCCCGCCACCGCGGAGCTGCGCACGCTGGCCCAGCAGCCGCCGCTCACCGGCACGGGCGAGCCGGGGCTGCTGCCGGACGGCAGGCACTGGATCGCGGGCACGGACCCGGCCTCCGGGCTGCCGGCCGTGGCCGTCACGGCACCGGACGGCGGCGGCTGGCAGCCGCTGGCACCGCTGCCGGTGCCGGAGGGGTACGGCCAGCGGGTCACGCCCCGCGGCACCGAACTGGCCGCCGGACCCGGCGGCCTGTACGCCTTCCTGACCGGCCCGATGCCCGGCCTGACGACGGGCCGGCACGGCGCCGGGCTGCTCGCCATCGACGTCAGCGACGACGGCGGGCGCAGCTGGGAGCGGGTGTGGACGCGCGCGCAGGACGCGCGGCCGGGCTCCCTGTCGGGCGTCCCCATCCCCGCCGCGGACGGCAGCCTGCTGGTGTACGCCCAGGACGCCATCTACGTCAGCCGGGACGGCGGGCGGACGTTCGGCGTGGACCGGCCCGGCACGCCGCCCGAGGAGCCCTCGCTGACGCGGGCCGGGTACCTGCTGCGCGATCTCGGCCAGCCCGGGTACTACCGGGTGTCCGCCGACGGCTTCAGCTGGCGCACCGTCGTCCTGGCCGGCGGGTGACGCCCCGCCGGCTCACTTCCGGTGCTTGGCGCGCGCGGCGGCCCGCGCCCGCTCGCGGGCGTCCAGCACGACCTTGCGGATGCGCACCTCCTCCGGGGTGACCTCCACGCACTCGTCCTCGCGGCAGAACTCCAGCGACTGCTCCAGCGACAGCTTCCGCGGCGGCACCAAGTTCTCGGTGGTCTCCGCCGTGGAGGCCCGCATGTTGGTGAGCTTCTTCTCCTTGGTGATGTTCACGTCCATGTCGTCGGAGCGGGAGTTCTCCCCGACGATCATGCCCTCGTACACCTCGGTGCCCGGCTCCACGAAGATCGTGCCGCGCTCCTGGAGGTTGAGCATGGCGTACGCCGTCGCCTTGCCCGCGCGGTCGGCGACCAGCGAGCCGCTCTTGCGCGTGCGCAGCTCCCCGGCCCACGGCTCATGGCGCTCGAAGATGCTGTGGGCGATGCCGGTGCCGCGCGTCTCGGTCAGGAACTCGGTGCGGAAGCCGATCAGCCCGCGCGACGGCACGAGAAACTCCATCCGCACCCAGCCGGAGCCGTGGTTCGTCATGGTCTCCATCCGGCCCTTGCGGCTGGCCATCAGCTGCGTGATGGCGCCCAGGTACTCCTCCGGCGCGTCGATCGTCATGCGCTCCACCGGCTCGTGGACGACGCCGTCGATCTCGCGGGTGACGACCTCCGGCTTGCCGACCGTCAGCTCGAAGCCCTCCCGCCGCATCGTCTCGACGAGGATGGCCAGCGCCAGCTCGCCCCGGCCCTGCACCTCCCAGGCGTCGGGCCGGTCGGTGGGCAGCACCCGCAGCGAGACGTTGCCGACCAGCTCGCGGTCCAGGCGCTCCTTGACCAGCCGGGCGGTGACCTTGTGGCCCTTGCCGCCCCGGCCGACGAGCGGCGAGGTGTTCGTGCCGATCGTCATGGAGATCGCGGGCTCGTCGACCGTGATCAGCGGCAGCGGCACGGGGTGCTCGGGGTCGGCGAGCGTCTCGCCGATCATGATGTCGGGGATGCCCGCGACGGCACAGATGTCGCCCGGGCCGGCCACCTCGGCGGGCTTGCGGGTGAGCGCCTCGGTCATCAGCAGCTCGGTGATCCGCACGTTCTGCGCGCTGCCGTCGCGCCGCAGCCAGGCGACGGTCTGGCCCTTGCGCAGGGTGCCCTGGCGCACGCGGCACAGCGCGATGCGGCCGAGGAAGTTGTCGGCGTCGAGGTTGGTCACATGGGCCTGGAGCGGCGCGTCCTCCTCGTAGACCGGGGCGGGCACGGTCTCCAGCAGGGTGGTGAAGAACGGCTCCAGGCTGTCGCTGTCGGCCGGGACGGTGCCGTCGGCGGGCTGGGTGAGCGAGGCGATGCCGTCCCGCGCGCAGGCGTAGACGATGGGGAACTCGATCTGCTCCTCGTCGGCGTCCAGGTCGAGGAAGAGGTCGTAGGTCTCGTCGAGCACCTGGCTGATGCGGGCGTCGGCGCGGTCGGTCTTGTTCACGCACAGGATCACCGGCAGCCGCGCCTGGAGCGCCTTGCGGAGCACGAACCGGGTCTGCGGAAGCGGGCCCTCGGAGGCGTCGACCAGCAGCACCACCCCGTCCACCATGGACAGGCCGCGCTCGACCTCGCCGCCGAAGTCGGCGTGGCCGGGGGTGTCGATGATGTTGATCACTACCGGCTCGCCGCCGCCCTTGGGGTGGTACCGGACGGCGGTGTTCTTGGCGAGGATCGTGATGCCCTTCTCGCGCTCCAGGTCGCCGGTGTCCATGACCCGCTCGTCGACCTGCTGGTGGGGCGCGAACGCCCCGGCCTGCTTGAGCATGGCGTCGACCAGCGTGGTCTTGCCGTGGTCGACGTGCGCGACGATGGCGACGTTCCGGATGTCCTGGCGCGTAGGCATGGCGAGCGGAGCCTCTCCCGTTCACTGGTGTGGCGGCACGGCGGCGGCCATGTGCCCCGGCCTCCCCCCGTCACGACGGCGGGCGAGTCCACATACGCTCACCGGCCCCGCCCATGCTACGGGGGCGGCGGAGCCGGTGAGCGCGCGGCGGGAGTGCGTCAGCGCCGGTAGCCGATGTCCTGGAAGCGCGGGGTCGCCAGGCCGTAGGCGCCGACGCCGGCCAGGTCGTCCCTGGCAGCGACGAGCTGGGGGCGCTGGTAGAGGGGCAGCGACGCGCCCAGCGCCCAGATCCGGGCGTCAGCCTGGTTGAGCAGCCGCTCGCGCTCGCCGTCGTCGAGTTCGGCCGCCGCCTGGGCCAGGAGCTGGTCCAGGTAGTCGGTCCCGACACGGGTGTGGTTCTGGCTGGGCAGCTGGCCGCCGGGCACGGCCTGCGGCTTGGTGTACAGCGGGGCGGCGTCGGTGGCGGGGAAGGCGGTGGCGGGCAGCGCGTAGAGGACGAGGTCGAAGTCGCCGCCGGGGACGCGCTCGGTGAACAGCTCCCCGGGCGGCAGCTCGGTGACCTCGGCCCCGATGCCGGCCTCGGCCAGCATGGCGGAGATCTGGCGGGCCGTGTCGCGCAGCTGGCCGGAGCCGCTGGGGACGAGAAAGCGCAGGGTGAGCGGCTCGCCGTCCCTGGCCCTGACCGTGCCCGCGGCGTGCCGGGCGAGTTCGGCGGCGCGGCCGTCGGCCTCCTCGGCGGCGTGTTCGGCGCGGCGGGCCTCGGCCAGCGCGTCGTCGTCGCCGCCGGACGCGGCGGCCTGGGCGCGGCGGGCCTGGGCGGCCTGGTGGAGCAGGGCGGCGCGCTGCTGGGTGGTCTGCTGGGCGGCGGTCAGCGGGGCGGGGAGCGCCATGGCGGGCGGGGCCGCCTTGGCGTCGCCGGTGTTCCCGTCCCCGCTGCCCTCGTCGCTGTCATCGGCACTGTCATCGGCACTGTCATCGGCACTGTCATCGTCGCTGTCATCGGCGCTGCTGTCGGCGCTGCTGCCGGGGCGGGCCAGCCGCCAGCCCGCCTCGTCGAGCAGCTCGCTGGCGGCGCGGGTGCCGGTCTCGCCGAGTGCCTCGCTGTTGTCGCGGTAGCCGTCCTGGCCAAGGACGTGCAGGTGGGAGCCGAGCGGCTGGGTCGGCAGCCCGGCGGGAGCGTGCGCGTCGCGGGCCAGGCGCTGCCGGTCGAGGGCGCGGGCGACGGCCCAGCGCACACGCTCGTCGGCCAGCGGACCGGCGGTGCCGTTGAGGATGAGATGGACGCTCTCCGGGCCGTAGGCGCGGTAGATCTCCAGGCCGCGCAGGCCCGCGCGGGGGGCGTCGGCCAGCGCGGCCCCGTCCTGGGGGACGCTGGGCGGGGCGTGCGCGGCGGTGACGCTGCGGGCGTCAGCGGGGGGAACGGCGGCGACGTCGAGGTCGCCCGCCAGGAGGGCGTCGCGCCGCTCGCCGGGCGGGACGGCGGCGAAGACCAGTTCGTCCAGCAGCGCGGGGCTGCCCCACCAGTCGGGGTTGCGCTCGAGGGTGACCGTGCCGTCCTCACGGTCGACGCCGCGGACGCGGAACGGCCCGGCGGCGGGCGGCCGCTCGGCGGCTGCGGCGGCGCCGTCGTTGAACCGCTCGGCATCGCCTGTCACGGCACGGGGGTACAGCGGGCTGAACAGGGCGCGCCACTCCGCGCAGGGGGTGGCGAAGGTGACGGTGACCTGGTGGGCGCCCGGGCCCTCGGTGACGCTGGCGACGCGCTCATAACCCGCCGCGGTGGCGGCCTCGAAGGCGGGGTCGCCGCCGGAGAGGGCGCGCCACTGGGCGCGGAAGTCGGCGGCGGACAGCGGGGTGCCGTCGCTCCAGCGCGCCTGGGGATTGAGCGTGTAGACCACCTGCTGCCGCGGCTCGGTGGCGGTGACCTCGGCGGAGCGCAGGTAGTCGGGGTTGAGCCGGGGGCTGCCCTGCTCGTCGAGGGTGAAGAGCATCGGCATGACGGCGGCGGCGACCTGGTCGGTGACCGGGGTGGCGTCGCGGTGGTGGGCGTTGAGCGTGGCGGGCACGGCGTCGACGCCCCAGGTGACGGCCGAGCCGCTGACCAGTTCGGAGCGGGGAGCGGCGGCGACGGCGTGCGTGGCGGGGGAGGTCCGCTCCTCGTCGTCCCGTCCCCCGCCGCACCCCGCCAGCAGGGGCGGCAGCAGGGCGGTGACGGCGAGCGCCACGGCGAGGCGGGGGGCGGACGGCGTGCGCGGCATCTGGGTACCTCCGCTGCTCCGCTCCGGTGGAACGGAACGGCCTGATGATCACATCGGTGACGGTTCGTTGAGCCACTGAAGGCGACGGCCAGCGGCGCGGAGGGGCGACACGGCGGCGTGCGGGCGGCAGGCCACCCGTTCGGGCCACGGCGCGCGGGCGTCCGCCCCCTTCCCAAGGGGGTGTGTCAGGCGTCACACTCGCTACGTCCGGTGAGACACCACCAACGGAGGTGGTACGCGATGTCGCTGCACGACGAGCTGCGGGCGGCACAGCGCTGCGTGGACGACCTGGCGCGCTGCGTCACCCGGCTCGAGCAGAGACTCGGCCGCTGCCTGGACGTGCGACGGGTGCGGGGCGACGCCGAGCGCCTGCGGGAGAGCCTGGCCATGCTGCGCGAGGCGCGGGCGGGCGGGTCCGCCGCGCAGGAGAGACCGGACAGCGAGCCGATACGGGTGCCGGACACCCCCTATGACGCCCGCCTGTGGGCGGGTGCCGACGACGAGGGACTCGGGAGCCCTCGCTGACACCGCCGCGCCAGCGGCACGTGACAACCCCGCCGTCGAAGCGCCCTCGGAGGGTTCGCCTTGGCCACGGATACCGCCCCCAGCGCCCCGTCCCCGTCCCCCGCTGACTCCGGCGCGCGCGCCGGGCGCGCCGCCATCGGCGCGCGCCACCTGCGCGGCGACCGGTGGTGGCTCGCCCCGGCCGTCACCGTGCTGGCGCTGAGCGCGTTCGTCGTCTACGCGACCTGGCGGGCCTTCGCCAACGCGGACTACTACGCGGCGCCCTACGTCTCGCCGTTCTACTCGCCCTGCCTCGCGGAGAACTGCGCGGACATGCGCGGCGGGCCGAACTGGGCGCTGTTCGGTGACTGGTGGACCCTCTCCCCCGCCCTGATCTTCCTGGTGCTGCCGCTCGGCTTCCGCCTGACCTGCTACTACTACCGCAAGGCGTACTTCCGGAGCTTCTGGGCCTCGCCGCCGGCCTGCGCCGTGGCCGAGCCGCATCGCCGCTACACGGGCGAGACGCGCTTCCCTCTGATCCTCAACAACAGCCACCGGTACTTCTTCTACGCCTCCTCGCTCATCGCGGGGATCCTCACCTACGACGCGGTGCTCGGCTTCCGGGACGAGGACTACGACTGGGGCCACATGGGGCTCGGCTCGCTGCTCTTCACCGTCAACATCGTGCTGGTCTGGGGGTACACCCTTTCGTGCCATTCCTGCCGCCACATCATGGGCGGCCGGCTGAAGCACTTCTCCCGGCATCCGGTGCGCTACCGGGCCTGGACGTGGATCAGCCGCCTGAACACCCGGCACGCCACGTTCGCCTGGGCCTCGCTGACCAGCCTGGCGCTGTCGGACCTGTATGTGTACCTGCTCGCCACCGGCGTCTTCGACGACCCCCGGTTCTTCTGAGCCCGGTTCTTCCGGCAGACGGCGGCCGCCCGCAGCACCGACCAGCGGCAGAAAGGACGTAAGACGTGGAACGGCAGTCGTGGGACGTGGTCGTCGTCGGCGCGGGAGGCGCCGGGCTCCGCGCGGCCATCGAGGCGCGCGAGCGGGGCATGCGCACGGCGGTGATCTGTAAGTCGCTGTTCGGCAAGGCCCATACGGTGATGGCGGAGGGCGGCATCGCCGCCAGCATGGGCAACGTCAACGCCGGCGACAACTGGCAGGTCCACTTCCGCGACACCATGCGCGGCGGGAAGTTCCTCAACCACTGGCGGATGGCCGAGCTGCACGCCAAAGAGGCACCCGACCGGGTGTGGGAGCTCGAGACGTGGGGCGCGCTGTTCGACCGCACCGAGGACGGCCGCATCTCGCAGCGCAACTTCGGCGGCCACGAGTACCCGCGGCTGGCGCACGTCGGCGACCGCACCGGCCTGGAGCTGATCCGCACGCTGCAGCAGAAGGTGGTCTCGCTCCAGCAGCGGGACTTCGCCGAGACCGGTGACTACGAGTCGGGCCTGAAGATCTTCCAGGAGTGCACGGTCACCCGCGTGCTGAAGGACGCGGACGGCGAGCGGGTGGCCGGGGTGTTCTGCTACGAGCGCGAGAGCGGGGCGTTCTTCGTCATCGACGCCCCGGCCGTGGTGCTGGCGACCGGCGGGATCGGCAAGTCGTTCAAGGTGACCTCCAACTCCTGGGAGTACACCGGCGACGGGCACGCGCTGGCGCTGCTGGCGGGCGCGCCGCTGGTGAACATGGAGTTTGTGCAGTTCCACCCGACGGGCATGGTCTGGCCGCCCTCGGTCAAGGGAATCCTGGTCACCGAGTCGGTCCGCGGCGACGGCGGGGTGCTCCGCAACAGCCAGGGACGGCGGTTCATGTTCGACTACATCCCCGAGGTGTTCAAGGACAAGTACGCCGAGGACGAGGCCGAGGCGGACCGCTGGTACACCGACCCCGACCACAACCGCCGCCCGCCCGAGCTGCTGCCGCGGGACGAGGTGGCGCGGGCGATCAACGCCGAGGTCAAGGCGGGGCGCGGCTCACCGCACGGCGGCGTGTACCTGGACGTCTCGACGCGGATGCCGGCCGAGGAGATCAGGCGCCGGCTGCCGTCGATGCACCACCAGTTCAAGCAGCTCGCGGACGTGGACATCACGCGCGAGCCGATGGAGGTGGGCCCCACCTGCCACTACGTGATGGGCGGCGTGGACGTCGACCCGGACACGGCGGCGGCGACCGGCGTGCCCGGCCTGTTCGCGGCGGGCGAGGTCGCCGGCGGCATGCACGGCTCGAACCGCCTGGGCGGCAACTCCCTGTCCGACCTGCTGGTCTTCGGCCGCCGGGCCGGACTGTACGCGGCCGAGTACGCGGCCGGCCTGAGCGGCACCGCCCGGCCCGCCGCCCCCACGGCGCGGATCGAGGAGGCGGCGGCGGACGCGCTGCGCCCGTTCGGCGACGCGGAGGCGGCGCCCGGCGCGGAGTCCGCGCCGCCGGAGAACCCGTACGCGCTGCACCAGGAGTTGCAGCAGACGATGAACGACCTGGTGGGCATCATCCGGCGCGCACCGGAGATGGAAGAGGCGCTCACCCGGCTCGCCGCGCTCCGGGAGCGCGCCGGGCGGGTGCGGGTGGAGGGCCACCGGCAGTACAACCCCGGCTGGCACCTCGCCCTCGACCTGCGGAACATGCTGCTGGTCAGCGAGTGCGTGGCCCGCGCGGCCCTGGAACGGAAGGAGTCCCGCGGCGGGCACACCCGGGACGACTATCCGCGCATGGAACGCTCCTGGCGGCGCGTCAACCTGCTGTGCGAACTTCCGGAGCCCGGGGCAGGCGTGCGGCTGCGCTCGCGCGACCTGCCGCCGATGCGCCCCGACCTGCGGGACCTGTTCGAGAAGGAAGAACTGGCCAAGTACCTGACGGACGAGGAGCTGACGGAACCGTGACGACGGCGGCGGACTCACGCTACGAGGCGCGCTTCCGGGTGTGGCGGGGCGACGCCGCCTCCGGCGCGCTCGAGGACTACCGGGTGGAGGTCAACGACGGTGAGGTGGTGCTGGACATCATCCACCGGCTCCAGGCGACCCAGGCGCCCGACCTGGCGGTGCGCTGGAACTGCAAGGCGGGCAAGTGCGGTTCGTGCAGCGCGGAGATCAACGGCCGGCCCCGGCTGATGTGCATGACGCGGATGTCGCTGTTCTCGCGCGAGGAGACGGTCACCGTCACGCCGCTGCGGACCTTCCCCGTGGTGCGCGACCTGGTGACGGATGTCGGCTTCAACTACGAGAAGGCGCGCGAGATTCCGTCGTTCGTGCCGCCCGAGGACCTGGGCCCGGGTGAGTACCGGATGCGCCAGGAGGACGTGGCGCGCTCGCAGGAGTTCCGCAAGTGCATCGAGTGCTTCCTGTGCCAGAACGTCTGCCACGTGGTGCGTGACCACGAGGAGAACAAGCGGGCGTTCGCCGGGCCGCGCTTTCTGATGCGCATGGCCGAGCTGGACATGCACCCCCTCGACGACGCCGCCCGGGACGGCATCGACCGGCAGCGGTCGGTGCAGGAGGAGCACGGCCTCGGCTACTGCAACATCACCAAGTGCTGCACCGAGGTGTGCCCGGAGTCCATCAAGATCACGGACAACGCCCTGATCCCGATGAAGGA
This sequence comes from Streptomyces sp. 7-21, assembly GCF_016741785.1. Classification (GTDB taxonomy): domain Bacteria; phylum Actinomycetota; class Actinomycetes; order Streptomycetales; family Streptomycetaceae; genus Streptomyces. The sequence goes on along the minus strand of NZ_JAERRL010000004.1, from coordinate 94,774 downwards.
GCGCGCCGCCGACCGCAAGTACGATCCCCTGGTCTGGCTCGGCAGCCGGATCAGGCGGCGCCGCTCCTGACGCCGGCGGGGCCGTTTCCGGCGCCGTTCCCTCCGTTCCCTTTCCGTCTTCCCGTGGTTCCGTCTCTCCATGGCCTGATCCGTGTGCGCAGGGTGAATGACTGGCGTAGGGTCGTGGCATATGCGAGCGAGGCGAGAACAGGGGGTGAGGTATGAACGGCAGCAATCTGCGGCCCTGGCAGGTGATCCGCCAGGATGAGAACGGCAGCCGGTACCGCATAGGGCACTGCGCGACGCGTGCGGAGGCGCAGCGGCTCATACAGCGCCTGACGGCGGACGCCGGCGCACGCCCCGCAGGTACTACCGCTCAGTATCTCGTCGAACGCGTGGAAACCGACGGGCGCGTCGTCACCCGCTGACCGGAGCCCCGCCAGAGCTGCGGCTGTCCGCCGCGGGAAGCCAGCGCGGGCCCACCGGGGCACAATCGGGTATAAGGGACATCCATCCCTCTCGCCGCCGCCTGTCCCGGCGGTGAGTCCTTGACCCGGGGCCTGACGCGTGAGCACTTCGCCTGACGACGCTTCCGACACCGCCTCCACCGTCGCCGGGGGGTCGCGCTCCCTGCTCGACGTGCTGCGGGTCGGCATCGTCATGCTCGACCCCCGCGGTCAGATCATCCTGTGGAGCCCGACGTCCGAGGACATCCTGGGCTGGCAGGGATCCGAGGCCATCGGCAGCCACCTGCGGGAACTGCTGGACGAGGGCCGCCCGGACCCGAGCACCGGCATCTACCGGACGCTGCTGCGCGAGGGCAACTGGCGCGGGCGCCTGCCGCTGCGCCACAAGGACGGCCGGCGGGTGGAGCTGGAGGCGCGCGCCTCACTGCTCCGCGACAGCGAGGGCACCCCGTTCATTCTGGCCAATCTCGTGGAAATCAGCATGCTGCGCGGCATCGAGCAGGACCTCGCCGCGCTGGACGCGCTGTTCACGGCCTCCCCGCTGGGCATCGCGATCTTCGATACCGAGCGGCGCTTCATCCGGGTCAACGACGCGCTCTCCCGCCTGCACGGCAGCGCCCCCGAGGACCTGCTCGGCCGGACCGTGCTCGACGCGCTGCCGCCTCCCGTCTCCCAGGAGATCCACGAGCTCGAAAGCGAGGTGCTGCGCTCGGGACGCTCGGTGATCGACCTGGTCACCGACTCACCGGACGGCCTCGGCGCCTGGTCACTGTCGTTCGGCCGGCTCACCGACCGGATGGGGCGCACGCTGGGCGTGAGCTGCACCGTCATGGACGTCACCGAACGCCGGGTGGCGCTGGGCAAGATCGAGCGCGCCCAGGAGCGGCTCACTCTCCTGAACGACGTCGGCACCGCGCTGGGCAACCTCTTGGACGTCAACCGCATCGCCGAGTCCCTGGCGCAGATGCTCGTACCGCGCTTCGCGGACTACGCGGTCGTGGGGCTGCTGCGGCCGGTCGCCGACGGCGACGAGCTGCCGCCGCCCGCCGCCCTGCCCACCACGCCGCTGGTCCGGCTCGGCGTCGCCGCCAAGCAGCGCACGGCGGCCGCGGAGGCGATGATGGGCGGCGGCCAGGACGTCACCATCGACCCCGGCACGGTCGTGGGCACCGCGCTGACCAGCGGCGAGCCATCCCTGCTGGTGACCCGCGAGGAGATCCTGGCCGCCGCCCCGGACGTCCCCAGCGCCGAGGCCGCCCGCGCCCTGGATATCCACTCGCTGATCAACGCCCCGCTGCGGGCGCGCGGCACCGTCCTGGGACTGCTGACGCTGGCGCGCGCCGGGCAGCGCGCCCCCTATGACCGCGAGGACACCGCCCTGGCCCGGGAGCTGGCGGGCCGGGCCGCCGTCTTCATGGACAACGCCCGCCTCTACGCCCGCGAGCGCGAGGCCGCGCTGATGCTGCAACGCAGCCTGCTGCCGCGCTCGGTGCCGCAGCCCCCGGGCGTGAGCGTCGGCTACCGGTACGTGCCCTCAGGCTCCGGGGCGGAGGCGGGCGGCGACTGGTTCGACGTAATCCCGCTGGCCGGTGGCCGGGTGGCCTTCGTCGTCGGCGACGTCACCGGGCACGGGCTGCGGGCGGCCGCCACCATGGGACGGCTGCGCACCGCCGTGCGGACACTCACCGGGCTCGACCTGCCCCCGGCCGAGCTGCTGCGGCGGCTCAACGAGCTGAGCGAGGACATCGCCCAGCACCCGGACGACCCGCTGATGGCCACCCTGCTGTACGCGGTGTACGACCCGGCCACCCACGGCTGCACCATCGCGCGCGCCGGCCACCTGCCTCCGGTGCTGGTCAGCCAGGATCCGGTCACCGGCCTGTGGGCGGCCCGGCTGGTCGAGCTGCCGGCGGGCACGCCGCTGGGCATCGAGGGCACCGGCTTCGACGAGACACGCGTGGACGTGCCGCAGGACGCCGTCCTGGTGCTGTACACCGACGGCCTCATCGAGCGGCGCGACGCCACGCTGGATGAGGGCATGGAGCGGCTGTGCGACCTGCTGACCCGCACCGCGCGGCCGGGCACGCCGCTGGAGTCGCTGTGCGACGAGCTGATCTCCGGCCTGCCGCCCCGTGACTCGGACGCCGGCCCCGACGACGACATCGCGCTGGTGGTCGCCCGGCTCGGCGGGCTGCCGGAGGGCAGCGTCGCGTTCTGGACGTTCCCGGCCGAGCCGCACGCCGTGCCCGCCGCGCGCCGGGCGGTGCGCCGGACACTGGCCGGCTGGGGCCTGGCTACGGCCACCGACGCGGCGGAGCTGCTGGTCAGCGAGCTGGTCACCAACGCGGTGCGCCACGCGGCGGGGCCGGTGGGGGTGCGGATGGTGCGCGGGACCTCACTGCTGGTGGAGGTCACCGATCCGGTGCCCGACCCGCCGCGCGAGCGGGACCCCGGGCCCGAGGACGAAGGCGGGCGCGGCCTGCCGCTGGTCGGGCAGGAGTCGCGGCGGTGGGGCACCCGCCAGGGCCCGGCGGGCAAGACCGTGTGGTTCGAGCTGCCTCTGGGCGCCGGCCAGGAGCCGCCCTGACCGGCGGTGCCGCCTGCGCCCGGGGGACGGCCTACCGCACGGGCAGGTGGTAGGAGACGCGGAACCGGTCAGCCGGGATGACGATGTCGGCGGTCTCCACCGGCAGACAGCCCGCCCGGAAGGTGCGCGCGACCACCAGCACGGGATGGCCGGCCACTCCGCCCAGCACCCGGGCCTCGGCCGCCAGCGCCGGGCGCGCGCCCACGTCCTCCGTGACGTTGTCCACGATCAGGTCGATCGCCGCCATCCGCTCCACCACCCCCCGCCCGGCCAGCGGCCCCTCCTCCGGCAGCATCACCGGCGACCTCCCGGTCAGCCGCAGCGGCTCCCAGGAGGTCGAGAGCATCACCGGCTCGCCGCCGGTACGGAAGACGTAGCGCGTGCACATCACCGGCTCGCCGGACTCCAGCCGCAGCCGCTTGGCCACCTCCCGGGTCGCCTCGCCGCGCTCGCTCTGCGCCTCGTAGGTGCCGTGGACCCGCTCGTCGGCCTGCTCCTGGCGGAACGGCGAGGAGCGCCCCAGCGTGCGGTAGCCGCTGCGGGAGATGCGCCGGGGCCGCGGCCGCTCGCGGACGTACGTGCCGGACCCGGAGCGGCCCTCGACGAGCCCTTCGGCCATCAGCACCTTGCGGGCCTCCAGCGCGACCGTGTCGGACACGCCGTAGGTGGCGCGGATGCTGGCCTGCGAGGGCAGCCGGGCGTGCGGCGGCAGGGTGCCGTCCGCGATCTGCTGACGAAGATCGTCCGCGACTCGGAGATACGCGGGCTGCTCACCGAACGGCACCGGCCCCTCCAGAAGCTCTCCGGGAAAAGTAGCAAGCAGCAACAGCTTGACGACACAGGGTCGCCGATCGCAATACGCGGCCAGCTATTCACCCGAAGTGATGACTGGCGCTACTGACAGGGGTTTTCTCCAGATTTATCCGCATCATTACCCTTTTGCGAGGGCGGCTGAGCGGGCTTCTCGGCCAGCTCTCCCAGCGGCCGGTCCTCGCGGAGCGCGTCGAAGATCCGGTCCGCCTCCGGCACGTCCCACAGCACCGTCTCGCCGAGGCCCGGCACCTCGCGCCCGCTGTCGGCGACCGGCACGGCGGCGAACTCGGTGCCGGACGGTGAGAGATCGCGCAGCGCGCCGGCCAGCGCCAGGATCTCCTGCGGACCGAGGCCCTCGTCCGCGCGCACCGACCCGAGCAGCGCCCGCGCCGTGCCGGCCAGGCGCTCGGGGCTCAGCAGCACATCGCCGCTGGCGAGGCGGTCCAGGAAGGCGGCGAGGAACTCCCGCTGCCGCTTCATGCGGCCGAAGTCCGAGGAGCCGTCCACGTGCCGGGCCCGGACGTAGGCCAGCGCCGTCGCCCCGTCCAGGACGGACGTGCCCGCCGGCAGGTCGAGGCCGGAGTAGGCGTCGTGCAGCGGCTGGGGCGTGCAGACCGCCACGCCGCCGACCTCGTCCACGGCCCGCACGAAGCTGGCGAAGTCGACCTCGATGTAGTGGTCGATCCGCAGGCCCGTCATGTCCTCCACCGTGCGCACCATCAGCGTGGGGCCGCCGTGGGTCAGGGCGGCGTTGAGCTTGTCCGGGTGGGCGTCGTGGTGCTCGCCGGTCCCGGCGAAGGTGTGCTCGGGCAGCCGCGTGTAGGAGTCGCGCGGGAGGCTGACCACGCTGGCGCGCCCGCTCTCCCCGGACAGGTGGAGCAGCACGACGGCGTCGGCGCAGTAGCAGGAGGAGTCGCCGAGGTGGTACGCGCGGCGCTGCTCGGCGCTGAGCCCGTCGCGGGAGTCGGTGCCGATGAGCAGGATGTTCGTGCCCCGCCCGTCCTCTGGCCGGCCGCTTTCCGCGAGCCCGCCGAACGGGTCGACGCGCTCGACCTGCTCGTCCACCCGCTGCACGACGGCGTGGCCCGCCCCGCTGGCGGCGAGCACCAGCGCCGCGACGACGGTGGCGAGCCGCAGGCCGATGCGGCGCCGCGGCCTGGACCGGAAGCGGAACGGAAGCCGGACACGTCGCCGGCGCCGGGACGGACGGGACAGAGGGGGAGGGCATCGGTCGGGCACGTCGGGCACGTCGGGCACCTCCGCGAGGCCGGGGGGCACGGGCTCTCACGGTATGTCCATACGATCTTTGGACCCGGGGCGACGCGCGTCCGAGTCCCCCGTTCGCGGTAACGTGAGCCGGTGACCAGCAATCCCCCGAACACGGCCGCCGCCCCTCCCGTCTCCGTCATCATGCCGGTGCTCAACGAGGAGCGACACCTGCGGGAAGCGGTGCGGCACATTCTTGAGCAGGACTACCCGGGCGAGCTGGAGGTCGTGATCGCCCTCGGCCCGTCCACGGACCGGACCGACGAGATCGCGGCCGCGCTGGTGGCCGAGGACCCGCGGGTGCGGACGGTGCCGAACCCCACCGGCAAGACCCCGGCCGGGCTCAACGCCGCGATCGCGGCGTCCCGCCATCCGGTGGTGGTCCGCGTGGACGGCCACGGCATGCTCTCCCCCGGCTACATCGCCACGGCGGTGCGGCTGCTGGAGGAGACCGGTGCGGCCAACGTCGGCGGCATCATGCACGCCGAGGGAGAGAACAACTGGGAGCGCGCCGTCGCCGCCGCCATGACCTCCCGCATCGGCGTCGGCAACGCGGCGTTCCACACGGGCGGCGAGGCCGGCGAGGCCGAGACCGTCTACCTGGGCGTCTTCCGCCGCGAAGTGCTTGAGCAGCACGGCGGCTACAACGAGGAGTTCATCCGCGCCCAGGACTGGGAGCTGAACTACCGCATCCGCCAGGCGGGCGGGCGGATCTGGTTCTCCCCCGAGCTGCTCGTCTCCTACCGGCCCCGGCCCACGGTGCGGGCGCTGGCGCGGCAGTACCTCCAGTACGGGCGGTGGCGGCGGGTGGTCGCCCGCTACCACGCAGGGTCGATCAACCCGCGCTACCTGGCGCCGCCCGCCGCGGTGGTGGCCATCGCCGCCGGTCTCGTGGCCGGGGCCCTGGTCAGCCCGTGGTTCCTGGTGGTCCCGGGCGGCTACGTGGCGGCGATCTGCCTCGGCTCGCTGCCCGCCGGCAAGGGGCTGCCGGCGGGCGCCCGCGCGCGCATCCCGCTGGCCCTGGCGACGATGCACATGTCGTGGGGCTGGGGCTTTCTGACCAGCCCGCGGAAGCTGGCCCGGAAGGTCATCGCGTCACGGCGCGAACCCGCCGGTCACCAGGTGTAGTTCGGGTTGACGGGCATGCAGGCGTCGTCATCCCGGCCGGAGATGATGTCGTCGCTGCTGAACGACGGGTGGTCCTCCTCGTCACCGGTGTCCCCGGCGTCACCGCCGTCACCGCCGTCCCCGGTGCTCCCGCCGTCCGGCGGCTCCGCGCCGCCGGACGGGTAGGTCGTGCCCTCCCGCCAGTCGGCGCCCACGATGAGCGTGATCCCGGTGCTGCCCGGCGACTGCTGCACGGCCTCGTCCGGCAGGCCCAGCGACTCGGCGACGGCCGCGGCGGCGGCGCGGTCGGCCTCGCTGGGATAGAGGATGACGGTGCTGGCCTCGGCGGCCGGGGTGGCGTCGGTCCAGGCCGAGGTGTAGCCGAGCCGGTAGAGCTCCTCGGTGATGACCGTGGCGCGGCCGTTGACCGGCGGCATGGTGGCCGAGCCGGTGCCGTTGCGCACCCCGACCGGGATCTCCGCGGCCGGGGGCGCCGCCTCCTCGGGAGCTGACTCCTCGTCACCGCCCGGGCGCGGTTCGGCGGCCGGCTCCTCCTCCCGCTCCGGCCGGGCGTCCGGGTCGTCCAGCGGGATGTCCTGGCGCACCAGGGAGAACAGCTCCTCGGCGCGCTCGGGGTCGGGGATGACCGTAGTGTCGGGGTTCTCCGGGTCGGGCAGCCACGGCATCGTCAGCATGTTGATGCGCTCGCTCGGCACGCGCCGCAGGTCCTGCCCGAGCTCGTACAGCGCCTCCACGGAACCGAGTCCGGGGTCAACGGTCAGCGCGCTGGTGGCCGCCTCGGCCAGATCCATCAGCTCGCCGGGGTCGGTCAGGGAGGTGCCGGACTGCAACTCCTCGACCATGTTGGTGAGGTACATCTGCTGCGCCCGGGTACGGCTGATGTCGCTGCCGCCCTCGAAGCCGTGGCGGGTGCGCAGCCACTGCAGCGCCTGCTCGCCCTGGATGATGGTCTCCCCGGCCTCCAGGCGGAGCCCCGAGTCCGGGTCGTAGACGTTCTGTTCAACGCAGACGGGCACGCCGCCGACGGCGTCCGCCATGTCCACCACGCCGGCGAAGTCGACCATCATCATGTGGTCGATAGGGATGCGGGTCAGCTGTTCCCAGGTCGCGACGGTGCAGCCCGGACCGCCGTGTGAGAGTGAGGTGTTGATGGAGGCAGACGTCTCCTCCGGGTAGACCTCGCCGGTTTCGGGGTCCGTGCACTCGGGAATGGTGACCTGCGTGTCGCGGGGGATGCTGATGAGCGTGATGTTGCTGCGGTCGGCCGAGACGTGCAGCAGCATCTGGACGTCGGCACGGACGGGGCCGCCCGCCAGGTCCCTGGCGCCGCCGAGCTCCTGGTTCTCCTCGCTGTCACGCGAATCGGAGCCCAGCAGCAGGATGTTGAGCGGGGTCTGGCCCTCGGCGTTCGGCGCCGCGCGCTCCAGCGGGTCGTTGCCGAGGTGGAGTTCCGCCTCGGTGATGTTGTTGTTCAGGTGACGGATGTAGAGGTACGCGGCGACCGCCACGCCGGCGACGATGACCGCGACCGAGCCCGCCGTCCACACCAGGATCCGGCGCCACAGCGGCCGTTTGGGCTTCGCCGCACGGCGGGCCGCGGCCCGTCCCGCCGCTTTGCCGGCCCCGCCGGGTGCCGTGGTCGTGGCTGGTGCGGGCACCGGCCCCGCGCTGGCCGCGCCGGCGCCGTCGCCGGCTATGACATCTGATACGCCGTCAGCTCCGCCCTCGGGCGCGGAACCATCCTCCCCGCCGCCGTGTATGCCACTTCTCCCCACGGTATCTCCCCTTTGTCGCTGATGCCCCGAGGCGACGGCAGGTTATGAGGCGCAGACGTTCTCGTCGTCCGCCGTGATGCTGTCGACCCCCTCGGGCCGCTGAGGCGGACCGCCTATCGGCGTGCCCGGCGCCTCGAAGTCGTCTCCCAGTACAAGGACCATCGGGGCGTCCCCTGCGTTGTCTGGCTGCTCCTTGAGCGCGGACTGCGGCAGGCCCATCATGTCGGCGAGCCGGGCGGCCTGGGCCGCCTGGTCGGCACCGTACTCCAGGGTCGTCTCCTCCTGCGGCTCGGCGGCGTTGCCGGCGTTGGTCGACAGCGGGACCCCCTGCTCGGTCTGGAGCCAGGTCACGGTCTGCTGGGCGGCGCCCAGCACGTTGCCGCCGTTGTACACGTCGACACGGACCTCCTCCGGCGGGGCCATCTCCTGGCCGCCGTCGCCGTTCTTGCCGTCCCCGTCACCGCCGTTACCGCCGCCGTCGCCGTCGCCGCCGCGGTCGTCGTCCTCGGTCCACGAGATGTCCTGCTGCAGCATCTCGAAGATCGGGTTGGCGCGCGTCTCGTCGATCAGCACCGTCGCGCCGTCGGTGTTGTCCACCACGGGAAGCGTCACGAAGGCGATGTCCTTCATCGGGACCTGGCCCAGATCGTTGGCGAGGTCGTACAGCTTCCTGACCGTGTTCAGGCCGGTGTCGACGGTGAGCGCGGAGGTGGCGGTGTCGGCCAAATCCCACATCTTCGAGACGCTGACCGAGGTGATCTCACGGGCCATGGAGGCCAGGAACTGCTGCTGAAGCTCGATCCGGCTCAGGTCGCTGCCGGTGCCCACCGAGTAACGGGTCCGCACGAAGGCCAGGGCGTCCTCGCCCTCCAGCCGGTGGCGGCCCGGTTCCAGGTACAGATGGGACTTGGGATCGTCGATGGTCTCCTCCACGCAGACCTCGACGCCGCCGACCGCGGTGGACATGTCCTTCACCGCGTTGAAGTCGGCCATGATGAAGTGGTTGATCTCGACGCCTGTCAGCTGCTCGACCGTCCGCCAGGTGCAGCCCGGGTCGCGGCCCCCGCCCAGGCTCTCGTTGAAGCGGACGCCCTCGCTCGGGGGTATGACGGTGGTGGTGCCGTCCTCGTTCCGCGTCTCGCACTCGGGGATGTCGACGATGAGGTCGCGCGGAATGCTCAGCGCGGTGGCGTGGCTGCGGTCCGCCGAGAAGTGCATGAGCACCGTGGTGTCGGCGCGGCCGGTGTCGCCTTCGTTGCCGTAGCCGCTGTTGCCCTCGCCGGTGCGGTCGTCGGTGCCGATGAACAGCACGTTGACCGGCTCGCCGTCCCCGTATCCGGTCTCCTCGCCGACGTCGACGGTCGTGAGATTGCCGTTGAGCCGCTGGTACAGGTACCAGGCGCCCGCGCAGCCGACGACCAGCAGCATCGCCAGCGAGCCGCCGGTCCACATCAGGACCTTCTTCTTGCGGCTCCGTTTCTTGGCCTTGCGCCTGCTGTGCGGTGCCCGCCGGTCGCGCTGGCCGGGGACCTTCTTCTTGTCCTCAGGGGCAGCCCGGCGGCGCTCCGGGGCCTGGGCGGGCAGCGCCGCGGTTTCCTCGGCGGGCGCGCTGCGCTGCCGGGGCGGGGCCGGCCGCGGTTCGTCCACACCGGAGGCAGCTTGCGGCTGCGGGCCCTGCTGGCCGGGCATCCGAAGCTCGTATTCGCCGGTGTGGGGGTTGAACACCCACTGATCCGCGGGGTCGATGCCCCCCGTGCCGCCGCGTCCCTGCGCGTCCACCGAACCGTGCTTCCCTCCGTGTCTGCTCTGAGGATTCAGACGGCTCACCCTAGCCCGGGGGTTCCACCGGGCGCGATGGCGGTGACGTAATACACGAGGGGACGACGGGACCAAACCTCCGAGTAGTTCCCTATTTCAGGGTGTTTATCTCGGCGGGGTTTACTCTTCCCTTACTTATGTCCCGCTTACACGGCTCCCTCTTGCCCGCCCCGGGCGGACCGCCTCGCCCCGGGGGCGCCGGGCGAGGGCGGCCCCGTCGCAGCCGGATACCCGCTGCGGTACGTGGCGGCCCGCTGACATGGGCCGTTTTCTCCGGGGGCAGTGAGGAATTGCAGCCGCCGGCCGGAATACCGCGGACCTGCCTGCGCAGGTCATACGGCTTTACACGTGTGCCGGTCCCGCGCCGGGTGTGACAGATGAGGCGGCGGCGTGGGGGAACTGGGGGAACGCGAAAGAGTCGCCGAGGGGAATAGCCGGCTGCCCCGCCGCCGGCCGTCCTGGCTGCCGGTGCCCTGCCCAGGCGGCGGGGGCCGGTGTCAGAGGGCGACGTGGGTCACGTGCTCGCTCTGGGCCCGCGCGGCACGGGCCGCGTCGTCGAGCAGGTCCGCGCGCGGGCACAGCACGACGGAGGCGCCGGCGGCCAGCGGGGCGAACAGACCGGCCGACAGGCCGTCCCAGTCGCCGTAGCCGAGGCCCGACATGATCCGGTCGCCCGCGCCGAGACCGCGCGCCTGGGCGTCGGCGCGGGCGCGCGCCAGAACTTCCGCGCCGGTCAGCTCCTCGGAGCCGGTGACGAGCGCGGGGTCGCCGGGGCTGGGCGGGTCGAGGGCGGTGAACGCGTCCGGCTGGGCAGGAGCAACGCGCGCGTAGTCCGTGAAGCCGGCGGGCGGCTGCGGGAAGGGCGCGCCCAGGGGGCGCAGGCTCAGGGCCAGCCGCTCGCCGGAGCAGGCGCGCGCTTCGTCGAGCCGCTCGGGCCCGGCGACCACGGCATCGGCGGCAGCGGGATCACCGCCGGGCTCGGCCACGACGCCGGTGGCGGCGCAGGCCAGCAGCCAGACGGCGGTCTGCCAGTGGGCGGGCAGCAGCAGGGCGATGCGGTCGCCGCGCTCGGCCGACAGGTCGTCCTGGAGCAGGTTGGCCGTCTTGGACACCCAGTTCGCCAGGGTCGCGGCGGAGAGTTCGACGCGTTCGCCCGTGGCGTCGTCGTAGTACGTGATCAGCGGACGCGCCGCGTCCCTGGCGAGCGCGGAGCGCAGCAGGTCGGCGGGAGTGTCGGCGGTGTTCATCCGCCTCAGCGTACGCCCGGGTGGGCAGCGGGTACTCCGGCGGCTGTCAGTGGGGGCCGTTACTGTCCTGGCATGACGCTGCCCCAGCCGAGACGGCCCGCGGCCGGTGCCCCGGAGCGCGTGCGTACGTGGATGCCGCCCGAGCCGTACGACCTCCGCCTCAGCCTGGAGGTGCTGCGGCGCGGGCCGTGGGACCCGGCGTTCCGCGACGGGCCGGACGGCGCGGTCTGGCGGGCCACGCGCACCCCGCTCGGCCCGGCGACGCTGCGGCTCATGCCGGGGGCGCCCGTACGCGCCAGCGCCTGGGGACCTGGGGCCGAGTGGGTGCTCGACCGGCTGCCCGAGCTGCTGGGGGCCCAGGACTCGCCTGAGGAGTTCGTGCCGCACCACCGGCTGGTGGCGCAGGCCCACCGGCGCCACGCCGGGCTGCGGCTGATCCGCACCGGCCTGGTGCTGGAGTCGCTGATCCCGTCGGTCCTGGAGCAGCGGGTGACGACGGGCGAGGCGTACCGCGCCTGGCGGCTGCTGCTGCGGCGCCACGGTGAGCCGGCGCCGGGGCCGGGGGCCGGCCTCGGGATGTACGTGATGCCTGAGCCCCGGCGCCTCGCCCGGGTGCCGTCGTGGGAGTGGCACCGGGCGGGCGTCGACGGGCAGCGCTCCGCGGCGGTGCTGCGGGCGGTGGCGGTGGCACGGCGGCTCGAGGAAGCGGCGGCCATGGACCTGCCGCAGGCCATGGCGCGGCTGCGGGCGGTGCCGGGCATCGGCCCGTGGACCGCGGCCGAGACGCTCCAGCGCAGCAACGGCCACCCCGACGCCCTCACCGTCGGCGACCTGCATCTGCCGCGCACGGTGGGATACACCCTCGCCGCGGAACGCGACGCGGACGACGCCCGGATGCTGGAGCTCCTGGCGCCGTACGAGGGGCAGCGGCACCGCGCCGCCCGGCTGATCGTGCTGGCCGGCCGGCGGCCACCGCGCCGGAAGCCGCGCATGCCGCACATGGACATCGCGCGGCTGTGAGGCACGGGCGCCTGGCCGCCGCCGCGAGGAAAGGAGAAGAGAGACGTGATCAGCATGCAGGACGTGCGGGAGGCGGCCGAGCGGCTGGCGGGGGTCGCCCACCGCACGCCGGTGGTGACCTCCCGGACGCTGAACGACCGGGCGGGCTGCGAGGCGTACCTGAAGTGCGAGAACCTCCAGCGCGTCGGGGCGTTCAAGATCCGCGGCGCCTACAACGCCATTTCCCGGCTGGACCAGGACAGCCTGGCGCGGGGGGTGCTGGCCTACTCCTCGGGGAACCACGCGCAGGCGGTCGCGCTGTCCTGCCGCCTGCTGGGCAGCCGGGCGGTGATCGTGATGCCGGACGACGCGCCCGCCGCCAAGCGCGCTGCCACCGAGGGATACGGCGCGGAGATCGTCACCTACAGCCGGGCGGGCGAGAACCGCGAGGAGCTGGGCAGGCGGCTGGCCGAGGAGCGGGGGCTGACGGTCATCCCGCCCTACGACCACCCGCTGGTCATGGCGGGCCAGGGCACGGCGGCCCTGGAGCTGGTCGAGGAGACGGACAGCCGGGACGCGCCGCTGGACGCCCTGCTGGTGCCGGTCGGCGGCGGCGGGCTGCTGGCGGGGAGCGCCACGGCGGCGACCGCGCTGCGGCCCGGGATACGTGTCATCGGCGTGGAGCCGGAGGCCGCCGACGACACCCGCCGCTCGCTGGCGGCGGGCCGGCGGGTGTCGATCGCGCCGCCGCAGTCGATCGCGGACGGGCAGACGGCGATGACGACGCCGGGTGAGCTGACGTTCCCGGTGGTGCAGCGGCTGGCCGAGGGGGTGGTCACGGTCACCGATGACGAGATCCGGGCGGCGATGGTCTTCGCGCTGGAGCGGCTGAAGCTGGTGCTGGAGCCGAGCGGGGCGACGGCGCTGGCCGCGCTGCTCTCCGGGCGCGTGACGCCGCTGCCGCGGCGCGCCGGCGTGATCCTCACCGGCGGCAATGTCGGCACGGACCGCCTGCTGTCGCTGCTGGGCTGAGATGCCGGCGGCCCCGCGCGGCACGCGGGGCCGCCGGTCCGCCCGGTGGTGCGCCGGTCAGTCGCCGGCCGGGGTGGCGGCGCGCAATTCGAGGATCTCGCGGCGCCGCGCCAGCCGGTGGGTGCGGCGGATCTGCGCCTCCTGGAAGCGCCGCCGGTCCCGGTCCGTGACCGGCAGCACCGGCGGCACCGGCCGCGGCTTGCCGTTCTCGTCCACGGCCGTGAAGACCAGGTAGGCGGTGCCGACCCGTACCGGGGGCGTCGCCTCGTTCCACCGCTCGGCCAGGACCTTGACGCCGATCTCCATGGAGGTGCGGCCGGTCCAGTTCACCTGGGCATGCACGTGGACGAGATCCCCGACTTTCACCGGCTCCAGGAACGCCATCTCGTCCATCGCGGCCGTCACGGCGGGCCCGCCCGAGTGGCGGCCCGCGACGGCGCCCGCCGCGTCGTCCACGAGTTTCATGATCACGCCGCCGTGTACCGTGCCGAGGAGGTTCACGTCGTTCGGCGTGGTGATGTGGCTGAGGGTGACGCGCGAGGCGTCGGTCGGCTTGCCCGGCAGGTCGGTCATGTGCCCAGCGTATGCGGGGCGGCGCACGACGGCGCATTGCATCAGCTGTGCCACAGTCCGGTCCCCTCTTGCTCCCTGCCCCCGTGGTGCGTGCAGACTGGCCTGTCATGAGTGACTGGCCCGACGGATGGACCGACGACGACCGGAACCGCAGCGGGCACCGGTACGGCAGAGGCAGCGGTAACGCCGAGCCGGAGCAGGCCCGGGTGATGCGGCACGTCCGGCCCGGCCGCCCGGCGGGCCAGAGAAGCCCTCAGCCGCCTCCGCCGCCGCGTTCGGGCGATCATGACTCCTTCGGCGATGCCCCGTACGACTCGGGGTACAACGAGGGCCGCGTCTACCGGGGCGCGCGGCGCCCGCAGGCCCCCCGGCCACCGCAGCCGCCGTCCCCGTATGACGACGGGCCGCGCGAGCGGCGCTGGCCGCGCCGGGTGGCGTTCTCCGCGCTGGCGCTCCTGATCGTGATGGTGATCGTCGCCACCGGCACCTACTTCTGGGCGGACAGCAAGCTGCGGCGCGAGGTCGACCTGTCCGTGGTCGAGGACCGGCCGGAAGGAGGCGGCGGCACGAACTACCTGATCGTCGGCTCCGACAGCCGTGAGGGGCTGAGCGAGGAAGAGCAGGAGGAGCTGCACACCGGCAGCGTGGGCGGGCAGCGCACGGACACGATGATCCTGCTGCACGTCGGCGAGAACGGGAACACGATGGTCAGCCTCCCGCGTGACTCGTGGGTGACCATCCCCGAGTTCACCGGCTCCGAGAGCGGCAACCGCATCCCGGCCAGCGAGACCAAGCTGAACGAGGCCTACGCCGACGAGGGGCCCTGGCTGCTGGTCCGCACCATCGAGTACAACCTCGGCATCCGCATCGACCACTACATGGAGATCGGCTTCGGCGGCTTCGCCAGCGTCGTGGACGCGCTGGGCGGCGTGGAGATGTGCTTCGACGAGCCGATACGCGACCGGAACTCGGGCGCCGACTTCGACGAGGGCTGCCACACTCTCAACGGCGCCGAGGCCCTCGCCTACAACCGCCAGCGCTACCAGGAGGCGATGGGCGACCTGGGCCGGACGAAGAACCAGCAGGAGTTCCTCGGCACGATCTCCGACCAGGCCGCATCCCCCGGCACGCTGCTGAACCCGTTCCGCCTGTACCCGACGCTCGGCGCGACGCTGGACGCGCTCATCGTGGACGAGGACATGTCGCTGTGGAACCTGCGGGAGGCGTTCTTCGCGATGCGCAACGCGGAGCGCATGAACATGCCGATCGCAGACCCCGGTTACCCCACGTCCAAGGGTGAAGCGGTGCTGTGGGACATGGAGCGCACCGAGCGGCTGATGCAGCAGCTCATCAACGACGAGGAAGTCACCGTGCAGGGCGACTGAGCGCCGGGCGGCGGCGCACCGCCGTCAGACGGCACACAGACAGAACGGATGGCCAGCGGGGTCGGCGTACACACGCCAGCCCCGCTTTCCGTTGCCGTCCCCCTGGAGCAGCCGCGCGCCGAGCGCGAGCACCTGCCGCTCGGCCTCGTCGAGCCGGTCGCGCGGCACGTCGAAATCCAGGTGGAACTGCTGGCCGTGCTCGGTGCCCGGCCAGCGCGGGGGCTGGTACCCCTCGGACTTCTGGAAGGCCAGCCGGCGCCCGTCGGGCCCGTGCAGTTCGACCCAGCTCTCTCCGTCGCCGAACTCCCCGTCGCTGACGCGCCAGTCGAGCACGGCCCCGTAGAACTCCGCGAGCGCGCGGGGGTTAGGGCAGTCCAGGACGGTGACCCCCAGGGCGGCGATGGCCATGACCACACTCCTTCGTGGTTACCTGTTGAAGCCGTGCACTGGTAACTAATGGCGTTACCTATGCTTTCACTCTTGGGGTAACGTGGCAAGGATGCGAGACGTACCAGCGGGGCTCGTGCCGGTCCTCGCCCTGCTCAACACCCGTGACGCCGAAGCGGGAACCGACGCGCTGGACTCCGCCGAGGGCGTCACCGCGTTCACCCGGGAGCACGGCCTGCCCCGCCTCGCCCCCGGCGACGTGCCCTCGCTGCTGCGCCTGCGCGAGGCGCTGCGCGCCGCCCGGCTCCGCCCGGACGGCGACCCGGCGGACCTCAACGCGCTGCTGGCTCAGGCCCCGCTGACCGTGCGGCTGACCGCCTCGGGCACGCCACGGCTCGTTCCGGCACCGGGACTGGCGCCGTTCGCCGAGCTGACCGCCCGCCTGGCCGCCGGCATCGCAGCGGCACAGGCGGAAGGAACGTGGGAGCGGCTGAAGGTGTGCCCGGCCGAGAACTGCGCGTGGGCGTTCTACGACCAGAGCCCGGCGGGACGCCGGCGCTGGTGCTCCATGCGCGTCTGCGGGGCGCGCGCGAAGATGCGCAGCTACCGGGCCAGGCGGCGCGGCACGGGCGGCACGGGCGCGCCCGCCCGGCCCGCGTGACGGACGGCTCGCGGTTTTCCGTCCGTCCCGGCGGCTCAGCCGCCGGGACGCCGGGCCACGAGCAGCAGGCTGTCCCGCAGCAGCGGCCGCGTATGCGTGCGGAAGCCGGTGCGGGCCAGGTCCGCCAGGACGTCCGGCAGGCGGAAGGTCCGGTAGTACATCACGAACGGAGGGCGCCACACCGCGTTGCGGATCCGCATGGCCAGATCAAAGCCCCACAGCGCCCAGTACAGGCCCGAACCGACGCGCGGCGGACGCACCAGGGGGAACGCGAAGCAGCCGCCGGGCCGCAGCGCGCGGTACACCCCGGCGAACAGCGGGGCCCGCTCGCGGGGCAGGAAGTGACCGAACGCGCCGAAGCTGACGGCGAGATCGAAGGCGCCGGCGAACGGGAGCGCCCGCGCGTCGGCGCGCACGAAGCGGGCGCAGGGGTGGGCACGGCGCGCCTGGGCGAGCATGCCCGCGCTGAAGTCGACCCCGGTGACCGGGCCGCGGCACACCCGGCGCAGCACGCCCAGGCCGGCGCCCGTGCCGCAGCACAGGTCGAGCCCTTCACCGAACGGCCCGAGCGGGCGCAGCGCCCCGGCCACGGCGTCCAGCAGGACACCGGGCGTGCGGAACGGCGTGGCGTCGAACTTCGGCGCGAGCAGGTCATACCCGCGCTCGACGGACGACAGCGCCTGGACGGCGAGTTCACGCAGACTGGGGCCTTCGGGAGAGAACACGCCCCTACGATTCCAGACCCGGTTCCAGACCCAGCAGCGGCAGGCACGGCCCGAGCCCGCTGACCGTCACCGGCACGCCGCGGTGCTCCTCCCAGCGCTCGCGCGTCAGCCGCAGCCGGTACTCGGTGACGCGTTCGCCGCGCACCGCGAGGCGGTTGATGCCGTCCCGCTCGTAGCCCAGCTTCACAGAGACCGCCAGCGAGGCGGGATTGTCCTCGAAGGCGCCCGAGACCGCGTCCCGCGCGCCGAGGCAGGCGAAGGCCAGGTGCAGCACGGCCGCCCGCATCTCCGTGCCGAGACCGCGGCCCTGGTAGGCCTGACCGAGCCAGGAGCCGGTGGCGGCCTGCCGCGTCGTCGCGAAATCACGGGCGCTGATCTCCTGCTGACCGATGACCGTCCCGTCGTGGAAGACGCTGAAGGGAAGGGACCAGTCCGCCGGCTGGCAGGCGCCGAGGCGGCTCCAGTAGTACTGGATCACGGAGCGGGCCCGCTCGGCCGGCGGCAGGTCGGTCCACGGCACGGCGAACGGCATGCGCACCGGATCGTGGATGCCTCCGGCCGCCAGGTCCGCCAGCGCGGCCAGCTCGGCCTCGCGCGGCAGCCTCAGCTCGAGACGGGGAGTCACAAGACGCAGCCCCAGCAGGGGCCAGTGATCGACGAGGGTGGCCATGCGCCATTGTGGGGAGCCCGGCGGCCCGGCCGCACGCGGTTTTCGCCCGTCCGGGCCGCCACCGCCGCACGGCGGCGGCCCGGACCGCGCGGTGGCACGCTGCGGCCACGAAGCCGGCGGAGCAATGACGGTTAGTCAGTTCACCGACGCCGAGAAGGAGTTGACCGCGAGGCCGGCGCCGTTCTCCCAAGGCTCGAAGCCCGCCTGGATGCTGGTGAGGTACCAGTCCTGGGTCGCCATGCCCCTGGCTATCGCCTCGTCGACGAAGTTCATGACGTCGAAGCTGTAGCTGCTCAGAGCGGAGGGGGCGACGAAGGAGATCACCTCGTTCGACCCGTTGTTGCCGGTCCAGACCTCCCACTGCTGGCCGCCGACGTCCGCGGTGCCGGTCTGGGAGCCGATCGGCTGGATCGGGCCGACGCGGTTGAGCCAGATCATGATCTCCAGCTGGTTGACGCCGTCGGTCTTGGGCGTCGGGTCGAGCCAGATGTCGTACGACGCGTTGTACACCGCGTTGTCGACGTAGGTGTAGGAGATGTCGGTGGGCGCGCTGCCGATCGCGCTGACCTGCTGCGGCAGGTTGGTGCCGGGCGAGCAGTTGGTGTAGTGGCAGCCCAGGAACACCGACGGGTAGGACTTGGGCGCACCGCTGGTCGGGACGCTGCCCTCGGCCTGGGTCACGGTGAAGCCGCTGCCGGTGACGCTGATGCACTGCGGCTGGTCGGTGCCCCAGGCGTTGTTCTGCGCGATGTAGTTGCCGACGGTGGTGGTGCCGAACTTCTCGCAGATCTCGGTCTGCGCCTGGGCGCCGGGAGAGGTGAGGACGAGAGCGGCCACCGACCCGATGGCGACCACGATCGCCGTCACCGCCGCGCGCAGTCCGGTGCGCGGCCGGTGGAGTGGACGAGAACTCATGGTGCTCCTTCAGTGGGGGGACAAGGCGTCATGGGAGCGCTCCCGCACGCATGCGCTGCGGACTCTAGGGACATGACGGGACCCTGACAACCCCACCGGAGGCGCGGAAGCTCAGGCCGTGGGCCGCCCCAGGGCCCGGTACGTCCATCCGGCCTTGCGCCACTTGGCCGGGTCCAGCGTGTTCCGGCCGTCGAGTATCCGCGGGGAGGTGACGACCTCGCCCAGCTCCGCCGGGTCCAGCTCACGGAACTCACGCCACTCCGTCAGGTGGAGCACGGCGTCAGCCCCGCTCGCGGCCTCGCGGGCCGAGGAGGCGTACCGCAGCGTGGGGAAGACAGCCTTGGCGTTGTCCATGGCCTTGGGGTCGTAGACCGTGACCTGTGCGCCCTGGAGGTGGAGCTGCCCCGCGATGTTCAGCGCGGGCGAGTCGCGCACGTCGTCGGAGTCCGGCTTGAAGGCGGCGCCGAGCACGGCCACGCGGGTGCCCAGCAGCGTGCCGCCGAGCGTCTCGCGCGTCAGCTCCACCATGGCGGCGCGGCGCCGCATGTTGATCGAGTCGATCTCGCGCAGGAAGGACAGCGCCTCAGCGGCGCCCAGCTCGCCCGCGCGGGCCATGAACGCACGGATGTCCTTCGGCAGGCAGCCGCCGCCGAAGCCGATGCCCGCGCGCAGGAAGCGGTGGCCAATGCGGTCGTCGTACCCCAGCGCCTCGGCGAGGCGCACCACGTCCCCGCCGGCCGTCTCGCAGATCTCGGCCATGGCGTTGATGAACGAGATCTTCGTGGACAGGAAGGCGTTGGCCGCCGTCTTGACCAGCTCGGCGGTGGGCAGGTCGGTCACCAGGAACGGCGAGCCCTCCGCGACCGGCTGCGCGTACAGCTCGCGCAGCGTCGCCTCGGCGCGTTCGCTCGCGACGCCCGCCACGATGCGGTCGGGGTGGAGCGTGTCGCGCACGGCGAAGCCCTCGCGCAGGAATTCGGGGTTCCACGCCAGCTCGGCCTCCTCGCCCACGGGCGCCAGCTCGGCGATCCGGGCCGCCAGCCGCGCGGCGCTGCCGACCGGCACGGTGGACTTGCCGACGACGAGGGCCGGCCGGGTCAGCAGCGGTGCCAGCTGCTCGACCGCCGCGTCGACGTAGGTCATGTCGCAGGCGTACTCCCCCGGCTTCTGCGGGGTGTTCACGCAGATGAAGTGGACGTCGCCGAAGGCCGCCGCGTCGGCGTAGGAAGTGGTGAAGGACAGCCGCCCGGTGGAACCCTCGTGTCCCGCGACGTGCCGCCGCAGCAGCTCCTGGAGCCCCGGCTCGTACATCGGGGGCTCGCCCCGGCCGAGCGCCTCGATCTTCTCCGCCGAGACGTCCAGGCCCAGCACCTCAAAGCCCAGCTCCGCCATGGCGGCGGCATGGGTGGCGCCGAGGTACCCGGTTCCGATAACGGTGATCTTCGGGCGCGTAGGCATCGGGACTCCCGGGGTAGAGGAGAGGTGCGTGCGGGTCCCGAGCATAGAACGCCTCGCCTTCCCGCCCGCCTCACTGTCCACAGGCGGCGGGGGGTCATAGGATTAAGTTACTTAACGGTTATTAGCGTGCCTCCGGAGCGCCAGCAGACCAGCGAGGAGTGAACCACCGTGGCTTCAGCCGCAGACTTCGACCTCTACCGCCCGGCCGAGGAGCACGACATGCTCCGGGAGACCGTCCGTGCCCTGGCCGAGGCGAAGATCGCACCGCACGCCGCCGACGTGGACGAGCAGGGGCGTTTCCCGCAGGAGGCGCACGACGCGCTGGTCGCCAGCGACCTGCACGCCGTCCACGTTCCCGAGGAGTTCGGCGGCGCGGGTGCCGACGCGCTGGCCACCGTCATCGTGATCGAGGAGGTGGCCCGCGTGTGCGCCTCCTCCTCGCTGATCCCCGCCGTGAACAAGCTGGGTTCGCTGCCGCTGATGCTGGCCGGCTCCCCCGAGCTGAAGCGGCGTTACCTCACGCCGCTGGCCCGGGGCGAGGCGATGTTCTCCTACTGCCTGTCCGAGCCGGACGCGGGCTCCGACGCCGGCGGCATGAAGACGCGTGCGGTCCGCGACGGCGACCACTACGTGCTCAACGGCGTCAAGCGCTGGATCACCAACGCCGGCGTCTCCGAGTACTACACCGTGATGGCCGTCACCGACCCGGACAAGCGGACGCGGGGCGGCATCTCGGCGTTCGTCGTGGAGAAGAGCGACGAGGGCGTGTCGTTCGGCGCCCCGGAGAAGAAGCTGGGCATCAAGGGCTCCCCGACCCGCGAGGTCTATCTCGACAACGTCCGGATCCCGGCCGACCGGATGATCGGCGAGGAGGGCACCGGCTTCGCCACCGCCATGCGGACGCTGGACCACACCCGCATCACCATCGCCGCGCAGGCGCTGGGCATCGCGCAGGGCGCCCTGGACTACGCCAAGGGGTACGTCAGGGAGCGCAAGCAGTTCGGCAGGCCGGTCGGGGACTTCCAGGGCGTGCAGTTCATGCTCGCCGACATGGCGATGAAGCTGGAGGCGGCCCGTCAGCTGACGTACGCCGCCGCCGCCAAGTCGGAGCGCGACGAGGACGACCTGACCTTCTTCGGGGCCGCCGCCAAGTGCTACGCCTCGGACGTGGCCATGGAGGTGACCACGGACGCGGTGCAGCTGCTGGGCGGCTACGGCTACACGCGCGACTACCCGGTGGAGCGGATGATGCGCGACGCCAAGATCACCCAGATCTACGAGGGCACCAACCAGGTGCAGCGCCTGGTGATGGCGCGGAAGCTGCCCTGACGGCGGGCCCTTACCCATCCGCTCAGGGGCGCGCGCGCCCCTGAGCTGACTGCGGGGCCGGCGGGGCAGGCGGGGCAGGACGGCCCCCCGCCCCGCCCGGGCCGTCGAGCGCGTTGGCGCGCATCAGGGCCGCGATGCCGTCCAGCAGGATGGCCAGGCCGTACTCGAAGTCCTCCACCGGCCCCTCGCTCTCCTCCGCGAAGGCCCCGTCCGCCAGCACCCTGGCGAGCGAGGGGAAACGGCCGCTGCGCACGACGTCGCGCAGCAGCCGCTCGTAGACGCGCCCCCACTCCTCGTACGTCACGCCGGTGTGCGAGGCCGAGCGCTCCAGCGAGACGGACATCCTCGCCTCGCTCAGGCAGAAGCCGGTCACCAGCATCAGCACGCCGATCTTCTGGTCCGGCCGCAGGTGGGTGCCCTCAAGGACCGCCAGCGCCGACTCCATCCAGGCCAGGTTGTTCGGCCCCAGCGGCGGCCCCTGGAGCGGGATGTCGAGCAGCCACGGGTGCGCCAGCAGCTTCTCGTAGGTGGCGCGCGCGTACGCGGACAGGCCCTCGCGCCACCCTTCCGGCCAGTCCTCGGCGGGCGGCGGTCCCGTGCCCATGTCGAACATCAGGTCCAGCAGGTCTTCCTTGCCCGGCACGTACCGGTAGAGCGTCATCGTCGTCACGCCGAGCCGCTCGGCGATCTTCCGCATCGACACCCCGGCGAGGCCCTCGTCCTCGGCGATCGCGATCGCCGTGCCCACGATCTCGTCGAGCGTGAGGCTGCCGCGCGGCCCCCGGCTGCCCGGCCGCTTCCCGCGCCAGAGCAGCTGGACCGTCAGCTCCAGGTCCCGGCGCTGTTCCGCCATGCCTCCCCGTCCCGTCCGTCGTTGACGCCATCCTAAAACTGTGTATGGTGTAGACTACGGCGTATACGGTTTTGGGGGTGCGAGATGAGCGGCCACGCCATCGAAGCCCGCGGGCTTCGCAAGCGGTACGGGGGGAGACGGCGCGCCACGACGGCACTGGACGGGCTGGAGCTGACCGTGCCCGCCGGCACGGTCCACGGCCTGCTGGGGCCCAACGGCGCCGGCAAGACGACGGCGGTGCGCGTGCTGTCGACGCTGCTGCGCTGCGACGAGGGGCGGGCCACGGTGTGCGGCTTCGACGTGGCCGAGCAGCCCGACGAGGTGCGGGCGCGGATCGGGCTGACCGGCCAGTACGCGAGCGTCGACGAGCAGCTCTCCGGCCGGCAGAACCTGGTGATGTTCGGACGGCTCGCGAAGCTGCGCCCGCGCGCCGCCCGGCGGCGCGCCGACGAGCTGCTGGAGCGGTTCGGCCTGACCGGCGCGGCGGGGAGGAGCGCCGGCCAGTACTCGGGCGGCATGCGGCGCCGGCTGGACCTCGCGGCCAGCATGGTGACCAGGCCGCAGCTGCTGTTCCTGGATGAGCCGACGACCGGCCTCGACCCGCGCAGCCGCAACCAGGTCTGGGACGCGGTCCGCGCCCTGGTCGCCGAGGGGACGACGGTGCTGCTGACCACGCAGTACCTGGAGGAGGCCGACCAGCTGGCCGGGCGGATCAGCGTCATCGATACGGGACGGGTCGTCGCCGAGGGCACGGCCGACGAGCTGAAGACGATGACGGGCGGGGACCGGCTGGAGGTGGTCGTGCGCGACACGGCCTGGCTGCCCGGCACGGCCGCCCTGGCGGCACGGATCGGTGACGGCGCGCCCGAGACCGACCCCGAGACGCGGCGCGTCAGCGTGCCGGTCGCGGACCGGGTGACGGCGCTGACGGACATGGTCCGGGCGCTGCACGACCAGGGCGTGGACGTCGAGGACATCGGCACCCGGCGCCCGACCCTCGACGAGGCGTTCCTGCACCTGACCCGCGCCGGCGGGCACACCCGAGCGGAGGCGGAGGCGGCATGGAAGGCGGCATGACCCTGGCGACGCGGCTGCGCTGGACCGTGGCCGACAGCTGGATCATGACGAGGCGCAACATGGCGCACGTGGCGCGCTCGCCCGAGGAGATAGGCCTCTACTTCTCGCTGCCCGTGATGTTCGTGCTCGTCTTCGGCTACGTCTTCGGCAGCGGCATGTCCGTGCCGGGCGGCGGCGGGTACCGGGAGTTCCTGCTGCCCGGCGTCTTCGCGATGACGATGCTCTACGGCATGGGCGCGACCGGCACGGCCATCGCGACGGACACGGGGCGGGGCGTGGTGGACCGGTTCCGCGCGATGCCGGTGGCGCGGTCGGCGCTGCTGGCGGGGCGCGGCACCGCTGATCTGCTGCGGGCGCTGCTGGAGACCGCGGTGCTGGTCGGCTGCGGCCTGCTGGTGGGCTGGGAGTGGCACCGCGGGGCGGGGCGCGCGCTGCTCGCGCTCGCGCTGGTGCTGCTGCTCCGGGTGGCGGTGACGTGGATCGGGATCTACCTGGGCCTGCTCGTGCGCGACCCGGACCGGGTCAGCCTGCTCGTCTTCCCGCTGGCGTTTCCGCTGACGGCTGCGTCGAACGTCTTCGTGGCACCGGAGCTGATGCCGGGCTGGCTGGGGACGGTGGCGGAGTGGAACCCGCTGTCGGCGACGGTCACGGCCGCGCGCGACCTGTTCGGGAACCCGGGCGTCTCGGGCGGCGGCTGGGCCACGGCGCACGCGACGGAGCTGGCGCTGTTCTGGCCGGCCGCGCTGACGGCCGTCTTCGCGCCCATGGCGGTGCGCCGGTACCAGCGGCTGGGCCGCTGATACCGGCGCACATCAGGGGGCGAGCGCCGGGGGTGTCAGAGCGCGACCCCGTGGGACCGCAGGTACGCCAGCGGGTCGACGTCGGAGCCGTAGGACGGGCCGGTCCGCACCTCGAAGTGCAGGTGCGGGCCGGTCACGTTGCCGGTGGCGCCGGACAGGCCGATCTGCTGGCCGGTGGTCACGCGCTCACCCGCGCTCACGGCGAGCGAGGACAGGTGGGCGTACTGGCTGTAGTGGCCGTCGTCGTGACGGATGACGACCTCGTTGCCGTAGGCGCCGCCGTTGCCGGCCGAGACGACCTCGCCGGAGGTGATGGCGACGACGGGGGTGCCGGTGGCGACCGGGAAGTCGATGCCGGTGTGGTAGCCGGAGGACCACATCGCGCCGGCGACGCCGTACCCGGTGGTCACGGCGCCGGCGACCGGGGCGGTGTAACCCGCGGCCGCTTCCTCGGCGGGAGCCTCCTCAGCCGGGGCTTCCTCAGCCGGAGCCTCCTCAGCCGGAGCCTCCTCAGCGGCGCCGGAGGCCGGCGCACCGTCCAGGCGCAGCTCCTGGCCCGGGAAGATGACGTCCGGGTCGTCGCCGATCACGTCGCGGTTGGCGTCGTACAGGCTCCGCCAGCCGCCGTCCACGTCGTTGCTGGTGGCGATCTTGAACAGGGTGTCGCCGCTCACGACGGTGTACACGCCGGAGCCCTCGTCCTCAGCGGCCCCCTGGGGCGCCTGGTGCGGGGCCGTGACCGGCTGGGCGGCGGGCGCGGCGGCGCTGGCGCCACCGGCGGCGAGCAGCGGGAGGGCCACGCCGGCCCCGCCCGCGGTAAGCATCAGGGAGACGCGGGTAACGCGGCGGGCGCGCTCCCGGCGGTGACGTCCGCGTGCGGACATAGGTGTGCTCCTCTCCAACGCCTGCGAGGTGAGCTGTCGGGTTCGGGCCGGAGTCGCCCGGCCGCGGCTGGACGCGGGCGCGGTGCGCCCCGCGTCGGCGGCGGCTTCACCCCAAGCCGGCGTGCGTGCGGCACGCCCGGCGGTCGTGGGTCCCCCGCTCCTGTCGCGCGGATGGTTCTGCCGTTCCGCTGCCGTCGACAGGATTCGGCGTCCGGCAGCGGGGCGCCGCGGATGCGACGCGGCCAGAACCGTAGACCGTCCAATTCGGACGACACAAGAAAACGGGGACCACTCACCCAAGATCGGCATCTACCGCACGGCCGATTCCGTTACCGACCGCACCAGGCCATAATCACAGGGCAAAGCGGGACGCAATGGCTCTGTGAGCGAAATGGCGGTCAAGTACCAGCATTCAGGGACCACTTGGCGGGGACGGGGTTACTTACGGGCGCCATACCGCCCGGCCGGCCAGCGGCCTCCTCGTGAATTCGGTCACGGCGGCGTCCCAGCGAAAACAAATGGAGGGGAAATTCTCATATGTCCGGATTACGGCGCGTGCGGCGCCCCGTCATCATCGACGCCTGCCCCGCCTGGGCCACCCGCGGCGCCGAACTGTGCGAGGACCTTCGCAGCGCGCTGCGCCCGTTAGCCGTGCGCGTCGACCACGTCGGCGGCACGGCCGTGCCCGGCATGGCGTCCCAGGACGTCATCGACCTCCAGGTCAGCGTGCGGAACCTGGACCGCGCGGCCGAGAGCTTCGACGCGCCGCTGGCCGGGCTCGGCTTCACCCGCTGCCCCGCCGAGCCGGAGCACGCCCCCGCCGGCTGGGACGGCGCGCCCGCGGCGGGCCGGGCCCGCGTGTGGTGCCGGCGCGGCCACCCGGACGGCGACGCCCGCGTGTCCGCCCACCTGAGCGGCTCGCCGGAGGAGCGGCGCGCCCTCCTGCTGCGCGACTGGTTCCGCGCGCACCCCGAGGCGGTCCCCGGCTACAGCGGCTACCAGCGCGCCCTGGCGGCCGCCGTCGCCGGCCACAGCGGCTACGCCGAGGTGATGGCCCCGGTCACGGACCTGCTCACCGAGCTCGCCGAGTCCTGGGCGGCCCGCACCGGCTGGCGGCCGTAGCCCGGCGCCTCGCCGCGCCCGGCGTTCAGAAGAACTGCCAGGTGCCGCCGAGACCGCGCTGGCCCACGCCCGGCCGCGACCAGTCGCACACCCCCTCGGCGAAGACGCGGAGCAGCCGCTCCCGCTGCGCCGTGGTCATCGGCACGCCGTAGGAGTCCGGGTCCGCCGGCCGCCGCTCGCAGACGATCACGTCGTTGGCCATGCCCGCCCCGGCGACCATCCGGGGCGAGGACCACACCGGGAAGGCGGTATTGCACCGCGTCGTGCCGACGCCGGGCACCTGCGGCTCGGCGATGCGTTCGCCGGTCACCGGGTCGAAGCAGGAATCGGTCAGGCCCGGCGGCCTGGTGCGGGCCACGCGCTCGGCCGGCGTGCCGGGCCCGTCGTCGGCCTGCAGCGCGGTGAGCCAGGCGTCGAGCTGCGACAGCGCCCAGGCCAGCACCGGGTTGTCCGAGGTGAAGCCGCGCTCTCCGTCGCGGTCGTCCTCCACGAGCATCACGTGATTGGCGCTGGTGCCGTTGGCCTTCTCCAGCCGCGCGCGGGTGGCGAACGACTGGAACCGCATGTGCAGGTCGCCTCCGGCGTTGTCGTCGGCGTAGGCGCGGTAGTCGATCACCGGCATCCCGGCCAGACCGGCCCCGCCGTTGAGCATCCGGCCGGTGCGGTACGCCGCCGCCACAGCCTCGGGATCGGCGGCCGTCCGCTCGGGCACGATGTTCGCGTCGGCGTCGAAGCCGCCGATCCGCTCGTTCAGGTCGAGGAACTGGTCGACGCTGATGACGCCGTCCGTCAGCGCCTGCCGCCCGTACTCGATGCCGCGGTTGTCCAGCGGCCGGTAGGCCAGGCCCGTCTCCGGGTCGCGGCCGTAGGAGGTCACGGCGTGGCTGTAGACGTCGCAGCGCGCCCCGTCCGGGTTGCGGACCGGGTCGTACCGCAGGTCCTGCGGCAGCTGGCTGGGGCAGTAGACCCGCGGGTCGATCCGGCGCGCGGCCGAGGCGAGCCTGCCGATGCTCTCCCAGGTGCCGAAGCCGGCGACGGCACGCTGCTGCTCGCTGGTGAACGTGCCGGGCGCGGTCTCGCGGAAGTAGTGGTCGAGCAGCCAGGCGTCGGTGAGGGTGTGCACGGTGCCGAAGCTGACGTCCGGGAAGCTGGCGCCGACCAGGGCGCCGTCGAGGAGCCCGGGATAGTTGTCGCCGATCTGGTGCGCCTGGTAGGAGCCGCCCGAGGAGCCCCAGCCGATGGTGAACTCGGGCGGGCCGTACGCCTCGATGAAGCGCTCCTTGACCATCGCCAGGGACTCGGCGGCGAGCAGGTCGTCGCAGTTGTTGCCGAAGACGTTCAGGGACGAGGAGGCCACGGCGTAGCCCTGGCGCAGCAGCCCGTCATGCGTCACGCCCCCGGTCGCGTCGCCCTGCACGTACCAGCCGCGCGGGCAGCCGCCGCCCAGCGTGTAGACGAGCCTGCCGTTCCAGCCGGACGAGCGGTGCCAGGCGTCGGGGGGCGGCAGCTCCGGGTCGGCGAGCACGGCGGTCTCATAGATGGCGCGGTTGAGGGTGCCGGTCTCGACGCGGACGATGTACGGCACCCGCGCGCCGGTGCTGGTCGTCGTCCAGGCCAGGTCGGCGGGTCTGGTGACCCCGTCGGGGAGCGGCAGCAGCTCGCCGTCCGTGGTCCGGTAGACGTAGTCGACGCGGGTTTCCGCCGAGCAGTCCTCGTCCAGCGGCGGGCCCAGGACGCCGCCCGCGACCAGGGCGAACCGCTCGGTGTCGCAGATGAACGGCGTCTGGTGCGGCCCCGAGAACACCGGCCCGGTCCGCGGATGGCTGGTGACGGTCAGGCGGGCGGGGCCCACGTGGCGCCCGGACGGGCCGCGCGCCGCCGCCGTCAGCGTCGTCGTGCCCAGCGGCAGGCCGGTGACCAGGCCGCGCAGCGCGCCGGGGCGGCCCGGCACGGGACGGAAGGCTCCGGTCACGTCGCGCCCGCCCGCCCGCACCTCGACGGCGCCTGGCGGCAGGCCCGGCGGCAGCGCGACCTCGACGAGCGCGTCGCCGCCCGTGACGGTGTCCGGGCGGGAGGAGAGGACCGTCAGCTCCAGCGTCTGGCCCGGACCACGGGCCCAGGACAGCGGGGTACCCAGGCCGCCCGCGACCAGCCCGGCGGCGGCCACGAGCGTGAGGAGCGTCTGCCACGCAGTGCGGCGCATCTTCTCACCGTACGGCTGCGTCGCCGGACGAGCACCGTCCGTGACGGGTGTCTGGCCGAAAACCCCGTCATGGCGGGCTCGTCCCAGCCAGTCACCCCGCCTCAGCGGGGCCGGCGCCCGGCCCGCCGGGCCGCTCGATGGTCGCCAGCGAGGGCGGGCGGCTGGCGGCGAGCGACCGGGCGACGGCCTCGGCGTCGCGCAGCACGCGCACCGCGTTGTGCCACGTCAGCTTCGCCAGGTCGGCCTCGGACCAGCCGCGGTCGAGCAGTTCGGCGATCAGGCGGGGGTAGCCCGCCACGCTCTCGAGGCCGTCGGGCACGAACGCCGTGCCGTCGTAGTCGCCGCCGAGGCCGATGTGGTCGATGCCCGCGACCTCACGCATGTGGTCCAGGTGGTCGGCGACGGTCGCGGCGGTGGCGCGGGGCCGGGGATTCGCCGCCTCGAACTCCGCGCGCAGCCGCTGGGCCCGCTCCCCCATGTCGAGCGGGTCCACCCCGTGCGCCTGCAGGTGCGCATCCGCGCGCGCCATCCACTCGGCGGCCTCCGGCAGCACGAACTTCGGCACGAAGGTCGCCATCGCCACCCCGCCGTTCGCGGGCAGCGCCGCCAGCACGTCATCCGGCACGTTCCTGGGGTGCGGGCAGACGGCGCGCGCCGAGGAGTGCGAGAAGATCACCGGCGCCTCGGTGACCCGCAGCGCGGCGCGCATGGTGTCCGCCGACACGTGCGAGAGGTCCACGAGCATGCCCAGGCGGTTCATCTCGCGCACGACCTCCTCGCCGAAGGCCGTGAGCCCGCCGTGCCGCGGCTCGTCGGTCGCCGAGTCGGCCCAGTCGTTGTTCTGGTTGTGCGTCAGGGTCAGGTACCGCACGCCGAGCCGGTGGAACGCCCGCAGCGTGGCGAGCGAGTTGTTCAGGCAGTGGCCGCCCTCGGCGCCCATCAGCGAGGCGATGCGCCCCTCGGCACGCGCCTCGGCGACGTCGTCGGCGGTCAGCGCCAGCCGCAGCTGCTCCGGGTAGCGGGCCACGAGGGCGAGGACCGCGTCGATCTGCTCCAGGCAGGCGCTCACGGCGGCGTCACCCGCGTACTCCCCCGGCACGTACACCGACCAGAACTGCGCGCCCACGCCGCCGGCCCGCAGCCGCGGCAGGTCGGTGTGGAGGTGCGCCGACTGGTCCTCGGCCAGGTCGCGCTGGCCGAGGTCGTAGCCGACCTGCATGCGCAGTGCCCAGGGCAGGTCGTTGTGCCCGTCGACGACGGGGTGCACCGTCAGCAGCTCCCGCGCCCGCGCCAGCGCGTCGGCCCCGGCGGTCACTTCCCGCTCCCCACGGGGCTGTCCGTGCTGGCCGTGCTGGCCGTGCCGTCCGTGCCGCCGGCCAGCGAGGCGCGCAGCCGCTCGCCCTTGCGCGCCGCCAGCTGCCGCAGCTCCTCCTGGAAGCCGCGCATCCGCGCGCGCAGCTCCGCATCGTGGGCGGCCAGCATGCGGACGGCGAGGAGCCCGGCGTTCCGCGCGCCGCCGACGGAGACCGTGGCGACGGGGACCCCGGCGGGCATCTGCACGATCGACAGCAGCGAGTCCATGCCGTCCAGGTGCTTCAGCGGCACGGGCACGCCGATCACGGGCAGCGGTGTGACGGCGGCGAGCATGCCCGGCAGGTGGGCGGCGCCGCCCGCGCCCGCGATGACTGCCCGCAGGCCGCGGCCGTCCGCCTGCTCCCCGTAGGCGAGCATCTCCTGCGGCATGCGGTGCGCCGAGACGACGTCCACCTCGTACGGCACGGAGAACTCCGCCAGCGCCTCAGCGGCGGCACGCATCACCGGCCAGTCCGAATCCGATCCCATCACGATGCCGACCAGCGGCCGCGCCGGGCTGCTCATAGGTCTCCCCTCAGTTCGTGTCTGCGGCAGGTGGTTCCCGCGGCCCGGGCGCGCCGGGCGGTCTCACTCGTCGATGACGCCGCGCAGGTAGTCGGCGGCGTGCCGCGCGCGTGCGCGGACGTCGGCCAGGTCCTCGCCGCAGACGGTGACGTGCCCCACCTTGCGGCCGGGCTTCACGTCCTTGCCGTACATGTGGATCTTCAGGCCCGGGTCGCGGGCCATGCAGTGCAGGAACGCCGGGTACATGTCGGGATAATCACCGCCCAGGACGTTCGTCATCACCGTCCAGGGCGCGCGGGGCCGCGGATCGCCCAGCGGCAGGTCGAGCACGGCCCGCAGGTGGTTGGCGAACTGCGAGGTGACGGCGCCGTCCTGCGTCCAGTGACCCGAGTTGTGCGGGCGCATCGCCAGCTCGTTCACCAGCACCCGCCCGTCGCGCGTCTCGAACAACTCGACCGCCAGGTGCCCGACGACGTCCAGCTCGCGGGCGAGGCGGAGCGCCAGCTCCTGGGCCGCCACGGCCAGCGACGCGTCGAGCCCGGGCGCGGGGGCGATCACCGTGTCGCACACGCCGCCGGTCTGGACCGACTCCACGACCGGGTAGGCGACGGCCTGCCCATGCGGGGAACGCACCACGCTGGCCGCGAGTTCCCGGGCGAAGTCCACCTTCTCCTCGGCCAGCACGGGCACCCCGGCCCGGAACGGGCCGCCGGGCCCGGCAGCCGCCTCGGCCTCGGCGGCGGAGCCGACGACCCACACCCCCTTGCCGTCGTACCCGCCGTGCACCGTCTTCAGCACCACCGGGAAACCGCCCGCCTCGCCGGCGAACCGGCACACGTCGGCGGGGTCCGTGACGATCCGGTGGCGGGGGCAGGGGACGCCCAGCTCCGTCAGGCGCGCGCGCATGGCGCCCTTGTCCTGCGCGTACCGCAGCGCGCCGGGGCCGGGACGGACGGTCACGCCGTCGGCCACCAGAGCTTGCAGGTGCTCGTTGGGCACGTGCTCGTGGTCGAACGTGATCACGTCGCAGCCCCGGGCGAAGGAGCGCAGCGTGTCCAGATCGCGGTAGTCGCCGACAACGACGTCCCGCACCACCTGGGCAGCGGAGTCCTGCGGGCCGTCGCTGAGAAGCCTGAACCTGATGCCGAGCGGAATGCCCGCCTCGTGCGTCATGCGGGCCAGCTGCCCGCCTCCGATCATGCCGACTACCGGGAATGTCACGCCCCCAGCGTATCGACCGGCTCCCACAGCCTGGCCGGAGCGCGGCAGGCGGGCGAGGAACCCGGGCGCGGCGCCCCTCGTTGTCTCCTAGCATGACCGGCATGAGGGGCCCGCACTCCGCACGCGCCAGGCTCCCGGGGATCGCGCGGGAAGCCGCCCGGTTCGGCGCCGTGGGCGCCTTCGGTTTCCTGGTCAACGTGCTGGTGTTCAACCTGTGCGCGCACGCGGCGGGCCTGGCTCCGGTCCGCTCCGGGGTGATCGCGACCACCGCCGCGGTGTGCACAAACTACGCCGGGAACCGCTACTGGACCTACCGTCACTGCGACAAGACCCGGCGGCGGCGGGAGGCAAGCCTGTTCCTGCTGTTCTCGGGCGCCGGCATGGTCCTGGAGAACGGCGTGCTCGCGCTCTCCCACTACGGCCTGGGCTTCACCTCGCCGCTCGCCGACAACCTCGCGAAGAACGTGATCGGGCTCGGCATCGGCTCGCTGTTCCGCTTCTGGTCCTACCGCACCTGGGTCTTCCGCGCCGTGCCGCCCGCGCCCGCCGCCCCGGCGGCCGGGGACCGCGACCGCGCGCCGCTGGCGGTCTAGCCGGCGGCCCCGGGGCGCGGGCCCCGCGGAGCCGTGGCGTCAGTCCTTGTCCGCCTCGCGGCTGAGGAAGAGCGCGAACACGGGGGGCCGCGACTGGAGCAGCTCCAGGCGCCCGCCGTCCGCCTCGGCCAGGTCGCGGGCGACCGCCAGGCCCAGTCCGGTGGAGTTCCGGCCGCTGACGGTGCGCTCGAAGACGCGGGCGCCCAGCTCGGTCGGCACCCCGGGGCCGTTGTCGGTGACCTCCACGACCACCTGGTTGCCCGTGGTGCGGGTGCGCAGGGCGACCGTTCCCGCGCCGTGCATCAGGGCGTTCTCCACGAGCGTGGCCAGCACCTGCGCGACCGCGCCCGGCGTGCCGACCGCGCGCAGCCCCTCCTTGCCGGAGTGGACCAGGGCCCGCCCGGCGCTGCGGAAGGCCGGTTTCCACTCCTCGATCTGCTGCTTGACGATCTCGTCCACGTCGAAGGCGATGGCCGAGCCGGTGCGGGGGTCGCGCGAGTTGGTCAGCAGCCGCTGCACGACGTCCGTCAGCCGCTCCACCTGCGCCAGCGCGATCGCCGCCTCCTCCTTGACGGTGTCGGCGTCGTCGGTGGCGATGATCTCCTCCAGGCGCATCGACAGCGCCGTCAGCGGCGTGCGCAGCTGGTGGGAGGCGTCGGCGGCGAGCCGCCGCTCCGCGGTGAGCATGCGGGCGATGCGTTCGGCGCTGGCGTCGAGCACGTCGGCGACGCGGTCCAGCTCCTCGACGCCGTACCGGCGGTGGCGGGGGCGGGGGTCGCCCGAGCCGAGGCGCTCGGCGGTCTCGGCCAGGTCGGTCAGCGGCGCGGCGACGCGGCGGGCCTGGCGCACGGCCAGCAGCGCCGCGGCGGCCACGGCCAGCAGCGAGACGACCAGGATGATGGTGAACATCCTGCCGATCTCGTCCGTGACGACGCTGCGGGGCTGCTGCACGGTGACCGTCTCGCCGTGGACGCCGGTCTGGGACGCCTGGGTGACCCCGGCGTCCCCGGGGTCCTCGCCGAGCGTCACCGGCGGCTGCCCGGCGAGCTCGATCACGACGTATCTGTCCGCGGGCGCCGAGGCGCTCATCTCCCCGGCGGTCACCGGCTCGCCCGCCGCGATGCGGCTCTCGACGTGGGCCACCAGGCGGGCGGCCTCGGCCTGGAGCGATTCCTCGGCGCTCTTCTCGATGGTGCGGACCTCGACGAAGAAGAGGGTCAGGCCGAAGACGGCGATGACGACGAGCACCACGGCGAGCGTGGAGACGATCAGGCGGCGGCGCACGGACCGCTCAGCTCTTCTCGAAGCGGAAGCCCACTCCCCGGACGGTCGCGATGTAGCGGGGGTTGGCCGCGTCGTCGCCGAGCTTCTTGCGCAGCCAGGAGATGTGCATGTCGAGCGTCTTGGTCGAGGACCACCAGGTGGTGTCCCACACCTCGCGCATGAGCTGCTCGCGCGTGACGACCCGGCCGGCGTCGCGGACCAGCACCCGCAGCAGGTCGAACTCCTTGGCCGTCAGGTGGAGCTCCTCGTCCCCCATCCACGCCCGGTGGGACTCGACGTCGATGCGGATGCCGTGGACGGCGGGCGCAGGGGCCGGGTCGGCCGTGCCGCGGCGCAGCAGGGCGCGCACCCGGGCCAGCAGCTCGGCGAGGCGGAATGGTTTCGTCACGTAGTCGTCCGCTCCGGCGTCGAGGCCGACGACGGTGTCCACTTCGTCCGCGCGCGCGGTGAGCACGAGTACCGGCAGCCCGAGGCCCTCGGTCCGCAGCCTGCGGCAGACCTCCAGGCCGTCCATGCCCGGCAGGCCCAGGTCGAGCACCACCAGGTCTACGTCCCCCTGGAGTCCGGCCCGCAGCGCGGCGGGGCCGTCCTCCCGTACCTCCACCTCATATCCCTCGCGTCGCAGCGCTCGTGCCAGCGGCTCCGAGATGGAGGCGTCATCCTCGGCGAGCAGAACTCGGGTCATGGCCCGATGGTAGACGCCCGCCGTTCCGGCCGTCCGGGACAGAACGAGGCGGGACGGGCGCGGGGGCGGACGTCTGCGGCGCGCGCCGCGGGGCGCAAGGCCGCTGGGGCGGTGGTCAGGAGGCTTCGGGAGAGGCGAGCTCCGCCCAGACGGTCTTCTGGCCGCTGTCCGCGTCGCGGATGGTGCCCCAGTCCAGGCACAGCCGCTGCACGATGAACATGCCGTGGCCGCCCGGGCGGCCGGCGCGGCGCGAGGTCTGCAGCTCGGGCCCGCCCTCGCCCCGGTCGGCGACCTCCACGCGCAGCAGCTTGGCGGCGTGGGCTATGCGCAGTTCCTCCGGGCCGCCGGCGTGGAGGCAGGCGTTGGTGACCAGTTCGGAGACGACGAGCAGGGCGTCCTCGGCGGCGGCACGGCCCTCGGGGGTCTCGGCGGGCAGCCAGCCCCAGTCGTGCAGGGCCCTGCGGGTGAACTCCCTGGCGCGCGAGACGGAGCCGGGCACGCCGGTCAGCATGAGCCGCCGCACCTGCCGTGGCGGGGCGGCGGGCGCCAGGGAGGACGGCTCGGCGCCCCAGTCGCCAGCCGGGTACGGACGGGTCGCACTCATGCCGCCTCCCCTCACCGTCCTGTTCGCCCACGTCGGGCAGGAAGTGACCGTGATCCCGCCGGTGGCTGTCGTGCTGTCCGGCGTGACTGGGCTCCTGCCCTGGCCGGCGCGGTGCACACCCGTCCGAGCCGCCCAATAGTGTGACCCGCGCAACGGTTTCCGTACAGCGGGCACCAGGCGCGAGCGGGGTGGCGCCGGACACACCAGGCCAGGCGGCCTCCCCCCATAAGCCCACAAGCCGGGCCGCGGCTGGGGACAGCTAGTCGGCGGGGAGCGAGGCGAGGGCGTCGTTGAGGCTGCTGTGCACGGTGAACACGGCACCGGCACCGGTGATCTCGAGCACCCGGGCGACGATCGGGCGCATCCCGGCGAGGTGCACCTCACCGCCCTTGGCCTGCGCGGCGAGCCGGGCGCCCAGCAGGACGTTGAGCCCGGTGGAATCGCAGAACTCCAGCCCCGAGCAGTCGACGACGATGCGGGAATGGCCGCCGGAGACGCAGGTGTCGAGCGCCTCGCGCAGCGTGGCGGCGGAGTGGTGATCAAGCTCACCCGCGGGAGCGATCACCGCGCTCGCACCCACGTGCCGCACGGTGACCGTCAACTGCTGCCGGTTCTTGTCCCCCGGCATGCCGCGGTCCATGCAGCCCCCTTCAAATCGGAGCCCGTTCCTGGCTAGGTTCGAAACCCTAGCCCTAAGCGCCCCCTCCTGACACCCTAACAGGACTGACATTCCTCCGAATTCGGGCGTAGCAGACTTGCCATGTCCGGCGGGGGACCGGTAGGCGTAGTGAAGACACCCGATATTTCCGAGCCGGCTTTGGAGGCGCCGCAACTACACCGCACGTCATGGCCTCGGCAGCCATATGCCGAAACATTACGGAGGACACACATGTCACCCGCCCCCCAGACCGGCGATCCGCAGACGACGGACGGCGGCACTGACGCCGCCACCACAGCGGCGTCGCCCGACTCCCTGCCCACGCGGCCGGAGGTGCCCCGGCAGCTCGGTTCCGCCGAGCCGCCGCACGACGCGGGCGCCGGCACCGGCGACTTCCTGGCATCGCTGCCGGAGATCCCACCGTTCGACGAGGTGGAGCCGCTCGACGCGCGGGCGCTGTCCAAAAGCCTGTTCTCGCGGCTGAAGGTTCTCGAAGAGGGCACGCACGAGTACGCCTACGTGCGGAACACCCTGGTCGAGCTGAACCTCGCCCTCGTCAAGTTCGCCGCCTCCCGCTTCCGCTCGCGCAGCGAGCCGATGGAGGACATCGTCCAGGTCGGCACCATAGGACTGATCAAGGCGATCGACCGGTTCGAGGCCGACCGCGGTGTGGAGTTCCCCACGTTCGCGATGCCGACGATCGTGGGCGAGATCAAGCGCTTCTTCCGCGACACCTCCTGGTCGGTCCGGGTCCCGCGCCGGCTCCAGGAGCTGCGGCTCGACCTGGCCAAGGCCGGGGACGAACTGGCGCAGAAGCTGGACCGCGCGCCGACCGTGGCCGAGCTCGCGGAGCGGCTGAACCTCAGCGAGGACGAGGTCGTCGAAGGGATGGCCGCGTCCAACGCGTACACCGCCAGCTCGCTGGACGCCCAGCCCGAAGAGGACGACGCCGAGGGCGCGCTCGCCGACCGCATCGGGTATGAGGATCACGGCCTCGAAGGCATCGAGTACATCGAGTCCCTCAAGCCGCTGATCGCCGAGATGTCGCCGCGCGACCGGAAGATACTCTCGCTGCGCTTCGTGGCGAACATGACCCAGTCGGAGATCGGTGAGGAGCTGGGCATCTCGCAGATGCACGTCTCCCGCCTGCTCGCCAGAACCCTCGGCCGGCTGCGGCGCGGCCTGATGATCGAGGAATGACCCCGGCAGGACGGCCGGCACCTCCGGCGCGTCCGGCACGGCACCGTGGCTGACGGCTGTTCCGTGCGTTCCGCCAGGCCAGCGCGACGGGCGCGCCGGGCGGAACGCACGGGGCAGCCGTTTTCCCGTGCCTGCCCCCGCTGCACCGCCGCGCTTCGTCCCCGCCCCGCCGCCCGGCGGGGCGCCCTTATGGTGGCGGGCATGCCGCACGATCCCCGCGCGCAGGGCGCGACCCCCCAGGTGCTGTCCGTCAACGTCGGCAAGGCCTCGGCCGCCGCCGCCACCGCCGCGCCGAGCGGGCTGACCGGCATCGACAAGCGGCCCGTCGCGGGCCCCGTCGCCGTCGCCGAGCCGGGGCCGCGCGGCCACGGGGGCAGCGGACTCGCGGGGGACGCCGTGTGCGACCTGCGGCACCACGGCGGCACCGACCAGGCCGTCTACGCCTATGCCCGGGAGGACCTCGACCGCTGGGAACGCACCCTGGGACGCGAGCTGCCCAGCGGCGTCTTCGGCGAGAACCTGACGATCACGGGCGTCGACGTCTCCGGCGTCCTCGTCGGCGAACGCTGGCGCGTCGGCCGCGACCTGGTGCTGGAGGCGACCCGGCCCCGCCTGCCCTGCCGCACCTTCGCCGACTGGCTGCAGGAAGCGGGCTGGATCAGGCGCTTCACGGACGAGGCGGCCCCCGGCGCCTACTTCCGCGTCATCGAGCCGGGCGAGGTACGCGCCGGTGACCGCATCGAGGTGCTGCGCCGCCCCGGCACGAGGTGTCGGTGTCCTTCCTGTTCCGGGCCCAGACCACGGCGCCCGAGCTGCGGCCCCGCCTGATCGCCGCGGCCGGGTACCTGCCCCAGCCGGAACGGGACAAGGCCGAGGCCTGGGCGGCGGGCGGCCGCCGCTAGGCTTCCTCGCGCGGCCGCGCCGGGGCGGGCGCGGGCGGGGCGTCCGCGCCGGCGGCGTAGGCCCGCGCGATCGCGGCGGCGTTCAGGTGCCGCCGGACGTACAGCAGCAGCCCCAGGCTGGCCGCCGCCGCGACCAGATACGGAGCGCGCAGCGCCGCCTCCCGGCTCGCCAGCGTCTCGACCAGCGTGACCAGGCCGCCGCCGGCCGCCATGCCGAGCGGGATGGCGCCCCAGCCGAGCAGCCGGTAGGCGCTGTTGACCCGGCCGAGCAGATGGTCGGGGACGAGGGTCTGGCGCATCGAGACGGTCACCACGTTCCACAGCACGGCGACGACGCCGGTCGCCGCCATGGCCACCGCCACGACGTACGCCTGCGCCACCAGGCCCATGACCGCGTACGCGGCCGTCCACACCACCACCAGCAGGACCAGGGACCGGGCCCGGCCCAGCCGCCTGCTCACCGCCTCCGCCACCAGGCCGCCGATCACGCCGCCGGCCCCGAAGGCCGAACCGAGGACG
This sequence comes from Streptomyces sp. 7-21, assembly GCF_016741785.1. Lineage (GTDB taxonomy): Bacteria > Actinomycetota > Actinomycetes > Streptomycetales > Streptomycetaceae > Streptomyces. Next base: position 57,056 of record NZ_JAERRL010000004.1, on the reverse strand, counting down.
GCGAACCCGACGGCGCCAAGGTCCAGCAGCTCCTGGGCGTACAGCACATAGACGGCCATGCCGGCCTGGCTGGCGCCGTTGACCACGGCGAGCGTGACGGCCAGCGGGCGCAGCAGCGGGTGCCGCCACAGCCAGCGCACGCCCTGGGCCATCTCGGCGCGCATGCTCCGCCGCCCGGACTCCCGGCCCGCGCCGGGAGGGCCGGACGGCCCGGGTATGGCACGGAAACTGCCGCGCAGCGTGAGCAGCAGCACGGCCGCGACCGACACCAGGCCCGCCCCGGCGGCGAACGGCAGGGCGAGCGCGGCGCCGACCAGCACACCGCCGAGGGGGCGCCCGCCGAAGTCCTCGGCTACGAAATGCGTCGCCATCAGGCGGCCGTTGGCCCGCTCCAGGCCGTCCCTGCCGACGACCGCGGGCAGGATGACCTGCGAGGTGTTGTCCACGAGGACCTCGGCGAAGCCGAGCAGCAGCGCGCCGGCGTACAGCAGCGGCAGCGTAAGGCCGCCGGCGGCGGTCAGCAGCGCCAGCGCCGCCAGCACAATGCCGCGCGCGGCGTTCATCGTCACCATCACCCGCCGCCGGTCGAGCCGGTCGGCCAGCACCCCCGCCGGGAGGCTGAACAGCAGCCACGGCAGCCGCGTCGCCACGCCCGTCAGCGCGATGAGCAACGCGCTGTCCGTGAGCGTCGTCGCCAGCCACGGGAAGGCGACGGCGCCCAGGCCGTCCGCCACGTTGGACAGGCCGCTGGCGGCCCACAGCCGCGCGAAGCCGTGCCTCATACGCTCGCACCCCCTGATCCGCGTGCCCCCTCGCACGCATGCTCACCGTGGATGCTCTCACGCCCCGCTGACAACCGGCAGGCCGCCGCGGAACACCTGGCGGACCAGCGGCACGCCGGGGCGGTAGGCGAGGTGGACGTGGGAGGGCGCGTCCAGCAGCACGAGATCGGCCCGGCAGCCGGGGGCCAGGCGCCCGACGTCCCGGCGGCGCAGGGCCGCCGCGCCGCCCGCCGTGGCCGCCCACAGCGCCTCGTCGGGCGTCATCCCCATCTCCCGCACGGCCAGGGCGAGGCAGAACGGCATGGAGCTGGTGAAGGACGAGCCCGGGTTGCAGTCCGTGGCCAGCGCGACGGTGGCGCCGGCGTCCAGCAGGCGGCGGGCGTCGGCGTAGGGCGAGCGCGTGGAGAACTCACAGCCCGGCAGCAGCGTGGCGACCGTGCGGCCGCGGGCCTGGGCCAGCGCGTCCACGTCCTCGTCCGTCAGGTAGGTGCAGTGGTCGACGGACGCCGCGCCCAGCTCGACCGCCAGGCGCACGCCGGGCCCCGGGCCGAGCTGGCTGGCGTGCAGCCGCGGGACCAGGCCGCGGGCGGCGCCGGCGGCCAGGACGGCGCGGGCCTGGCCGGGCCCGAAGGCGCCGCGCTCGCAGAACGCGTCGATCCAGCGGGCATGCGGCGCGCAGGCGTCGAGCATGGGGCCGGTAACGGTCTCGACGTACTCCTCCGGCGTGGTGCCGGGCGCGGGCACGTGGGCGCCGAGGAACGTGGTCTCCTCGGTGTGCTGGCGGGCGACCCGCAGCGCGCGGGCCTCGTCCGCGACGGTGAGGCCGTAGCCGGACTTGGTCTCCACGGTGGTGGTGCCCTGGGCGAGTGCCTCCCGGAGCAGGGCGGTGAGGCGGCCGGCGAGCCGGGCGTCGCTGGCCTGCCGGGTCGCGGCAACCGTGGCATAGATGCCCCCGGCGGTGTAGGGGCGGCCCGCCATCCGCGCGGCGAATTCCCCGGCCCGGTCGCCGTCGAACAGCAGGTGGGTGTGGGAGTCGACGAAGCCGGGGATCACGGCCCGGCCCGCCGCGTCGAGGTGACTGTCAGTGGCGGGTGCTTTGCTGGTCGTGCCGGCCCAGGCGACGCGGCCGCCGTCGATGACGAGCGCCGCGTCGGTCAGGACGCCCAGCGGGCCGGCGCCGAGGGAGGGATCGTTGGTGACGAGGGTGCCGATGCGGGTGATCGCGAGGCTGCCGGCGCTGCTGCCGGTACTGCCGGTGCTGCCGGTGCTGTCGGTGCTGTCGGTGCTGTCGGTGCTGGTCAAGCGGGGATGGCCTCCTCCTGCTCCCCGGGCGCGGCGGCCGGCGCCCGGCTCAGCGGTCGTGCCACAGCCGGCCGATCGCCTGCCGCAGCTGCCGCGGCGCGTCGTGGACGAGCTGGTGGCCGCCGTCGCGGACGATGTGCCGCCCGGCGACGACGGTGTGGCGCACGTCGGCGGCGGTGGCGGCATAGACGGCGGTCTCGGCGCCGAGCCGGGGCGGCGGCCCGGCGGTCCTGACGGAGTCGAGCGTGAGGGTGGTGAGGTCGGCCAGCGCCCCCGCCTCCAGGCGGCCGCCCTCGGGCCAGCCCAGGGCGGCGTGGCCCTCCTCGCTGGCGGCGCGCAGCAGCTGGGAGGCGGTGAAGTGGCCGCGGGTGCGGCGGGCCAGCCGCTCGTGGTGCTCGACGGCCCTGGCCTCTTCGAACAGGTCGATGACGGCGTGGCTGTCGGTCCCCAGGCACAGCGGGCTGCCCGCCGCCCGCAGCCGGGCGGCCGGGCCCATGCCGTCGGCGAGGTCCCGTTCGGTCGTGGGGCACAGGCAGACGGTGGTGCCGTGCCGGCCGAGCAGCGCGATGTCCTCGTCGGTGAGGTGGGTGCCGTGCACGGCGGTGGTGCCGCGGCCGAGCACCCCGTGGTCGGCCAGCAGCCGGGCGGGGGTGCGGCCGTGGGCGCGCAGGCAGGCGTCGTTCTCCGCGGGCTGCTCGGACAGGTGCAGGTGCAGCGGGGCGCGGCGCTCGGCGGCCCAGGCGGCGACGGTGGCGAGGTCCCCGGCGGGCACGGCCCGCACGGAGTGGAGGGCGGCGCCGATCCTGGTGGTGGCGTTGCCCGTGAGGGCGCTCGCCCGCGCGGCCCAGGCCCCGGCGGTGCCATCGCTGAAGCGCAGCTGGGGGCGGGTGGGCGGCTCGCCGAAGCCGGAGGACAGGTAGCAGGCGTCGAGCAGGGTGATGCGGATGCCGGCCTCGGCGGCGGCGGCGATGAGCGCCTCGCCCATGGCGTTCGGCTCCTCGTAGGGGGTGCCGCCCGGCTGGTGGTGCACATAGTGGAACTCGCCGACGCAGGTGATCCCGGCCAGCGCCATCTCGGCGTAGACGGCGCTGGCCAGGGCGAAGAGGCTGTCGGGCGTGAGCCGGGCGGCGAGGGTGTACATGGCCTGCCGCCAGGTCCAGAAGGTGCCGCCGCCGGTCTGGGTGAGCCCTCGCAGCGCCCGGTGGAAGACGTGGCTGTGGGCGTTGGCCAGACCCGGCAGGGTCAGCCCCGGCAGCGGCACGGCACCGGCCGGCGGCTCCGGGACGTCCGTGTCGACGCGGGTGATCAGCCCGGAGCGGCCGCACGCGATGACGACGCCCGGCTCGACCGTGCCGTTGAGCCAGGCGTGCTCGGCCCAGTAGGTCTGCTCGCTCAGTGTCATCCGGGTGCCTCCGCCTCGTCGCAGCGGCCGGTCAGCAGCTCCTGGAGCGCGCGGGTCAGGGCGGCGACGCCCGCCAGGCAGTCGGCCTCCTCGGCGTGCTCGCCGGGGGCGTGCGAGACGCCGCTGGGATTGCGGACGAACAGCATCGCGGCGGGCACGGGCGCGGGGAGCGCTGTCGCCAGGACACCGGCGTCGTGGCCCGCGCCGGTAGGCAGCACGGGGACGCCGCCCAGGCAGGCGGCGATCCGCTGGCGCAGCCCGGCGGAGAAGGAGACAGCGGGCGTGCGGGACTCGGCGGTGACGCTGACCGTCACGCCGTCGCGGCGGCCGCGTTCGGCGGCGGAGGTCTCGACGGCGGCGATGAACTCCGTGAGCGTCGCGGGGTCGGGAGCGCGGGCGTCGAGCCAGGCGGTGACCGCCGAGGGGATGGCGTTGACGCCGCCGGGTTCCGCCGCGACCTTGCCGATGGTGGCCAGCGCCCCGGCCTGCCGGGCCTTCTTGCGCGCGGCCAGGACGGTGTGGGCGAAGGTCAGCATCGGGTCGTGGCGGTCCTCCAGCAGGGTGGTGCCGGCGTGGTTGCCCTCGCCGTGGAAGACGAGGCGCCAGCGGCCGTGGGGCCAGATGGCGGAGGCGACCCCCACGGCGTGGCCGGTGCGGTGCAGCGCCCGCCCCTGCTCGATGTGGAGTTCGACGAACGCGGCGACGCGACCGAGCCGCTTGGGATCCGGGCCGAGCGTCTCGGGGCGGTGGCCGGCGCGGCGCATGGCCTCGGCAAGGGTGACGCCGTCGGCGTCCCGCAGGCCGCGCGCGGCTTCGGGGTCGAGCAGCCCGCAGGCCAGCCGGGAGCCGACGCAGGGGGCGCCGAAGCGGGCGCCTTCCTCGTCGGCGAAGTTGACCACGGCGAGCGGGGGTCCCGTCACGCCGCGGGCGCGCAGCCCGTCGAGCGCGGCGAAGCCGGAGACGACGCCGAGCGGCCCGTCATAGGCGCCGCCGCTGGGGACCGAGTCCAGGTGGGAGCCGGTGACGATGGCGCCGGGCGCGTCCGGGTCGCCGTACCAGGCCCACTGGTTGCCGTTGCGGTCCACCTCGTAAGCAAGCCCTCGGTCCTGCGCCTCCTCACGGAACCACGCGCGGCACTCCGCGTCCGCGGCGGTCCAGGCGAACCGGCGGTAGCCCCCAGTCCGCCGGTCGCGGCCGACGGGGAGCAGCCGGGCCCACATCCGGCGGAACGACTCCGCTGCTTCCGGGTGTGCCGCCGGGTGCGCCGCCGCCCGCCCGTCCCCCTGCCCCTGCGCGGTCATGGCGCCTCCTCGCGCGCGGTTTCGCGCATGGGCAGGCGGACGCCCCGCTCGGCGGCGACCTCCTCGGCGGCCTCGTAGCCGGCGTCCGCGTGGCGCAGGACGCCGGTGGCGGGGTCGTTGGTGAGGACCCGGCGGATCTTCTCCGCCGCCAGCGGGGTGCCGTCGGCGACCGTCACCTGGCCCGCGTGCAGGGAGCGGCCGATGCCGACCCCGCCGCCGTTGTGGACCGACACCCAGGAGGCCCCGGAGGCGACGTTGACCATGGCGTTGAGCAGCGGCCAGTCGGCGATGGCGTCCGAGCCGTCGCGCATGGCCTCGGTCTCGCGGTGGGGAGAGGCGACCGACCCGCAGTCCAGGTGGTCCCGGCCGATGACGACCGGGGCGGCCAGCTCGCCCCGGGCGACCATGTCGTTGAACCGCTCCCCGGCACGGTCGCGCTCCCCGTAACCGAGCCAGCAGATGCGGGCGGGCAGGCCCTGGAAGCGGACGCGTTCCCCAGCCAGCGTGAGCCACCGGACCAGCGCCTCGTTGCCGGGGAAGAGCTCCTTCACAGCGCGGTCCGTGGCGGCGATGTCGCGCGGGTCGCCGCTGAGGGCGACCCAGCGGAACGGGCCCTTGCCCTCGCAGAACAGCGGCCGGATGTACGCGGGGACGAAGCCGGGGAAGGCGAAGGCGCGCTCGTACCCGGCGGCAGCGGCCTCGCCGCGGATCGAGTTGCCGTAGTCGAAGACCTCGGCCCCGGCGTCCTGGAAACCCACCATGGCCTCGACGTGGACGGCCATGGACTCGCGGGCCCGGCGGGTGAACTCCGCGGGCCGCTCCCGGGCGTAGGCGGCCATGTCCGCGTGGTCGACGCCCAGCGGCAGGTAGGTCAGCGGATCGTGCGCGCTGGTCTGGTCGGTGACGATGTCCACGGGGGCGCCCATGGCGAGCAGGCGGGGCACCACGTCCGCCGCGTTGCCCCGCAGGCCGACCGACAGCGGGCGCCGCTCGCTCCGGGCCCGCTCGGTGAGCCGCAGCGCCTCGTCGAGGGAGCCGGCGCAGGCATCGAGGTAGCCGTGGTCCATGCGGCGCCTGATCGCCCGCTCGTCGCAGTCGACGCACAGCACCACGCCGCCGTTCATCGTGACGGCCCACGGCTGGGCCCCGCCCATGCCGCCGAGCCCGGCGGTCAGCGTGAGCGTGCCCGCCAGCGAGCCGCCGAACCGCTTGGCCGCGACCGCGGCGAACGTCTCGTAGGTGCCCTGGAGGATCCCCTGCGTGCCGATGTAGATCCACGAGCCCGCCGTCATCTGCCCGTACATCGTCAGCCCCAGCTGCTCCAGGCGGCGGAACTCCTCCCAGGTGGACCACTCCCCCACCAGGTTGGCGTTGGCGATCAGGACACGCGGCGCCCACTCGTGCGTCGTCATCACCCCGACGGGCCGCCCGGACTGCACCAGCATGGTCTCGTCGTCCCGCAGCGTGGCCAGCGTGCGGACCATGGCGTCGAACGAGCGCCAGTCGCGGGCGGCCTTGCCCGCCCCGCCGTAGACGACGAGCCGCTCCGGGTGCTCGGCCACCTCCGGGTCCAGGTTGTTGTGCAGCATCCGCAGCGCAGCCTCCTGCGGCCAGCCCCGGGCGGTCAGCGTGCTCCCGCGCGGCGCGCGCACGTTACGCGGCCCGGGCGCCCGCGCCGCGGCGGATTCTGTCATCGTGCCCTCCCGCCGTGCTTGGCTGTCTCCATGGTGGATCCTTCCCGGCGCGTAAGGCGCGATATGGCCGTGCGGGCGGCGCTGGCCCGCCGCCTGCTGACCGACGACGCACCGCTCGCCGCGCTGCTCGACCTGCAGGACATCCGTGAGAGCGCCTCCGCTCTCCATGCTGCCTTCGCGGAGGTCGCCGCGCCCGGCCAGCGGGTGACGCACACCTTCGCCGTCAAGGCGTGCTCGCTGGTGCCCGTGCTGCGGTTCCTCGGCGGCCTCGGCATCGGCTGCGAGGTCGCCAGCCCGGGTGAGCTGGCGCTCGCGCGGGCCGCCGGGATTGCGGCGGACCGCATCGTCCTGGACTCGCCCGCCAAGACCCCGTCCGAGCTGCGCCAGGCGCTGGCGCTGGGCATCGCCCTCAACGCCGACAGCCCGCAGGAACTGGACCGCCTCGACGGTCTGGTCCCCGGCGCGCCCGGCCACGGGCCGCTCGGCCTGCGCGTCAACCCGCAGGTCGGCGGCGGCAGCATCGACGCGATGGCCACCGCGACGGCCACGTCGAAGTTCGGCGTCCCGCTCGCCGACCCCGGCGCCCGCGACTGGGTGCTGCGTGCCTTCGCCGAGCGTCCCTGGCTGACCCGGCTGCACTGTCACACCGGCTCCCAGGGCATTCCGCTGGAGCGGATGGCCGAGGGAGTGCGCGCCCTGTACGGCCTGGCCGAGGAGATCAACCGGGCCGCGGGCCGCCGCCAGGTGGACACCCTCGACATCGGGGGCGGCCTGCCGGTGAACTTCGCGTCCGAGGAGACCACCCCCTCCTTCGCTGACTACGCCCGGCTGCTGCGCCGCGAGGTTCCCGGCCTCTTCGACGGCCGGTACGGCCTGGTGACGGAGTTCGGCCGGTCCCTGCTGGCCAAGTCCGGCACGATCCTGGCGCGCGTGGAGTACACCAAGTCGGCGGGCGGCCGCCCGATCGCCGTCACGCACGCCGGGGCGCAGGTCGCGGTCCGCACGGTGTTCGCGCCGTCCTCCTGGCCGCTGCGCGTGGCCGCCTACGGGCCGGACGGCGTGCCCAAGACCGGCGGGCCGCTGCGGCAGGACGTGGCGGGCCCGTGCTGCTTCGCGGGTGACCTGGTGGCCCGCGACCGGCCGCTGCCGCCGCTCGCACCCGGTGACGTCGTCGCCCTCCTGGACACCGGCGCCTACTACCCGTCCACGCCGTTCGGCTACAACGCGCTGCCGCGCCCCGGCGTGTACGGGTTCCGGCTGGCCGCGCCGGGCGGCCCGGACGATGCCGTCGCCTTCACGGTGATCCGCCGCCCGCAGACGCTGGCCGGGCTGGTTGAGGAAGCGGGAGGGGACGTACCGGAGGCCCAGTGGTGAGAAGGGGGGTTAAAGGGGGGTTATCCGCAGTGTTGCCGCCCGGGCCGGGGCCGTACCGTGTGGGCATGATGAGTGCCCGCGACCCCGAGATGGACCACGAGACCGATCTCAAGGGTGATCTCAACGCCGCTGTGCAGACGCGCAAGGAGCTCGGAGAGGCGTACGAGTCCGAGCTCATCGAGTCGTTCCTCGAAAAGGTGGAACAACGCATCGACGCGACAGTGGAGAAACGGGTACGACGGCAGCTCGCGGAGCAGCAGATGGTGATCGCGCGCGGCGGCCGCCAGCCGCAAGGGGGCGTGGAACCGCACGGCCCCGGCCCCGCCTTCGGCCTGGCGGCCCTGTCGATGGTGCTGGCGATTCCGCTGTCGGCCATCGCCGCCGCCCAGACCGGCCTGGCCGGGCTGCTCACCTGCTGGATCGGCATCGTCGGCGTCAACGCCTGCTACGCGTGGGGCCGGTCGCGGCGCGGCGGTGAGCACGACAACTGGGGCTGACCGGCGCGCTGACCCGTGCGGAGAGAACACCCGCCGGGCCCGGCCGCACGGGCCGGGCAGAAAGACTGGCGGGGACCGCCGCACCCCGGTGTACTCACCAGGGGCGGGACGACGGCGGTCCCCGCGGGGACGCGGGCCGGGTCGGGGCCTCGCGTCCGGGCGACCAGGGAGGTCCGGGAGCCGCTCCGGAGGTCCTTGGTGCCAACACCGAATACTGTGCCGGACGGCTGTTAACGACGCGTTGCCCGTCCGTGACACTTGGGCATCGGAACCCCGCAGACCGGGGAACCGGGCGTCACTCGCCCGCCAGGAAGGCCAGCAGGTCCTGCCGGCTGACGACCCCCACCGGTTCTCCTTCCACGAGCACGACGGCCGCGTCGGCGCCGCGCAGCACCGTCATCAGGTCCGCCACCGGCTCGCCGGAACCGACCAGCGGCAGCGGGGGGCTCATGTGCTGCTCCAGCGGGTCGTTCAGGGAGGCGCGCCGGGTGAACAGCGCGTCCAGCAGCTCCCGTTCCGCTACGGCGCCGACGACCTCCGCCGCCTTGACGTCCGGGTGCCCGGCGCCCGGCTTGACCACCGGCATCTGTGAGACGCCGTACTCCCGCAGCACCTCGATGGCCTGGCCGACCGTCTCGTCGGGGTGCATGTGCACCAGCGAGGGGATGTCGCCCTGCTTGCGCCGCAGCACGTCGCCGACGCGCTGCTCCGGCTCCCCGCCTTCCAGGAAGCCGTAGTCCGCCATCCAGTCGTCGTTGAAGATCTTGCTGAGGTAGCCGCGGCCGCCGTCCGGCAGCAGCACGACCATCACGGCCTCCTCCGCCTCCTCGGGCGGCAGGCGGCGCGCGACGGTCAGCGCCGCGGACACGGCCATGCCGCAGGAGCCGCCGACCAGCAGGCCCTCCTCGCGCGCCAGCCGCCGGGTCATCTGGAAGGAGTCGCGGTCGGAGACGGCCACGATCTCGTCGGGCACGCTGCGGTCGTACGCCTGCGGCCAGAAGTCCTCGCCGACGCCCTCGACCAGGTACGGGCGGCCGGTCCCGCCCGAGTACACCGAGCCCTCCGGGTCGGCTCCGATGATCCGTACCCGGCCGCCGCTGACCTCCTTCAGGTAGCGCCCGGTCCCGCTGATCGTGCCGCCGGTGCCGATGCCCGCGACGAAGTGGGTGATGCGGCCGTCGGTCTGCCGCCACACCTCGGGGCCGGTCGTCTCGTAGTGGGAGAGCGGGTTGTTCTGGTTGCTGTACTGGTCGGGCTTCCACGCGCCCGGCGTCTCCCTGACCAGCCGGTCGGAGACGTTGTAGTACGAGTCCGGGTGCTCGGGCGCCACGGCCGTGGGGCAGACCACCACCTCGGCGCCGTACGCCCGCAACGTGTTGATCTTGTCCGTGGAGACCTTGTCGGGACAGACGAAGATGCAGCGGTAGCCCTTCTGCTGGGCCACGATCGCCAGGCCGACGCCGGTGTTGCCGGAGGTCGGCTCGACGATGACGCCGCCGGGGCGCAGCTCGCCCGAGCGCTCCGCCGCCTCGATCATCCGCAGCGCGATGCGGTCCTTCACCGAACCGCCGGGATTGAAGTACTCGACCTTGGCCAGCACTGTGGCCCGGATGCCGGACGTCACTCGTCCGAGTCGCAGCAGCGGGGTGTTGCCGACCAGGTCGATCATCGACTCGTGATACTGCACGTGGGTCTCCGTGTCTGAGCAGGTTGTCCGCACCCTAGTGCCCGGCTGTCGCTCGTGCGCAAGCGTCGCTCCAGCATTACCCCGCGCTGTCCCGGCTCGACCCGGCCCGCCCCGCGGCGTTGGTCCGGCCGCCGGGGTGGGCACCACACCTGGTGAGGGCTCACCACAGGACGTACACACAACGGGACGGGAGGCGGACGGGTCATGTCGAGGGCGAGGGTGGCACGCAGAATCGCGACCGCCGCTGCCTACGGGGGCGGCGGGATCAGCCTCCTCGGCGGCGCGGCCATCGGGCTGGTGCTGACCGAGGTGCAGTATGCCCGGCGCCGCCTGGGCACCGGCAGCCACGACGAGCCGCCGGTGGCCGACGGCGTCTACGGCACGGCGTTCTCCGCCACCGCCAGGCCGCCCTGGCGGCTGGCGATGCTCGGCGACTCCACCGCGGCCGGCCAGGGCGTCCAGCGCGCCTCGCAGACGCCCGGGGCGTTGCTGGCCAACGGGCTGGCCGCTGTGTCCGAGCGCCCCGTCGAGCTGCACAGCGTCGCGCTTCCCGGCGCCCGGTCGGACGATCTGGAGCGCCAGGTCTCGCTGCTGCTGACCGAGCCGGGCCGCGCTCCCGTCCCCGACGTGTGCGTGATCATCATCGGGGCGAACGACGTGACCGGCCGCGTCTCCCCCGCCCGCTCGGTGAAGTACCTGGCCGACGCGGTGACGCGGCTGCGCACCGCGGGCTGCCAGGTGATCGTCGGGACCTGCCCCGACCTGGGCTCGGTGGAGCCCGTCGGGGAGCCGCTGCGGTGGATCGCGCGGCGGCTGTGCCGTCAGCTGGCGGCGGCGCAGACGATCGCCGTCGTGGAGCTGGGCGGCAGGACGGTGTCGCTGGGCGCGCTGCTCGGACCGGAGTTCGCCGCGAACCCGAGGGAGCTGTTCGGCCCGGACCGGTACCACCCCTCCGCCGAGGGGTACGCCACGGCGGCGATGGCGATCCTGCCGACGCTGTGCGCCGCGCTCGGCGTCTGGCCGGAGGAGCGGCTGCCCGGGACGGCGCCGCACGAGCGTGTGATGCCGGTGGCGCACGCCGCGGCGCGGGCCGCCGCGGAGAGCGGCACGGAGGTCACGGCGGCGCGGGCTCCGGGGCGGCGCACGCCCTGGGCGCGGCTGACGCGGCGCCGCCGGCAGCCGGCGACGGCCCACGGCGGGGGCGGCCGTCCGGCCGGGACCGCCGCGGCCCGGGTATATGCCAGCGATACCGAAGCGGGCCCGTGATGTGATGCACGCCGGATCGGCGCGCGTCTTCCCAGCTCAGTCCCAGCTCAGCGCGGGAGTGACGAACGTCCCGGGACGAAGTACCTGTCCGATTCATGACGTTTCGCACTGCACCCCGTAGTCGCGCCGCGGAAACCTGAGATAAGAAATCAGGGACGCAAGAGCACTGGGAGCGAGTCCGTGAGCGCCATATCCGTCATCCTGCTGGCGACCGCAGGCACCGCCGTCGGCCTCGGCGTCGCTGTCCTGCACACCGCCCGCCGCATGCGCGGCGAACTCGCCGAGCTGCGCGCCGACCTCGCGCGCCGCCCGGTTCCCGCGGCGCGCCCCGCGCCTGGCCCGGAGGAGATCCGCGCGGCCGTGACCGAGGCGCTCGCCGCCGAGCGGGAACGCGAGCTGGCGGAGGCCCGCGCGTACTGGGCGGAGCACGACGCCCGCGGCGGCGATGGCCCCGGCGCGCTCCTGGACGCGCACCTGGGAACGCACCTGGACTACGACGTCCCTGACGAGGCGGACGACGAGCTGCTCGACGCACTGCTGGAGCGCTACCTGCTCAGCGACGGCGTGCACCGCTCCCCCGCCGCCCGCGAGGGCGGCCCGCTGCCGCGCCAGCAGGACGGCGTCTCGGCGCTGGACGCCGCCGATGCCGCTGGCATCGTGGACGCCGTCGAGGCGGCGCGCGCCGCCCACGCCGCGGAGCCGGAGAGCCCCCAGGCCGAGGAGACCGGCGGCAGCGACGCTCCCGGGGAGCCGGAAGAGACCGGGTCCCCCGAGGACCACGCCGAGCCCGCCGAACTGGCGGCGGCGCGGCGGCGCCACCCCTCGCACCCCGGCTACACGCTCACCGGGGAGCCGGTCGGCGAGCAGCAGCGCACGGCCGACCGCCTGGCGTGGCTGGCCGAGTCCCGCACGCCGCTGGCGGACGTCCAGCCGGGGCCGCTGGGCACGCTCGACGTCTTCCGCTTCGCCGACGGCACCACCATGTGCCTTGCTCCCAGCCACCAGGACGTGGCCGAGCGGCTCGCGGCTGCCGTGCGCGCCGGGCAGGCGCCGGTGCTGATGGGCGGCTCGGGCATCTCGGGCGCCTACGCCCTGACGTTCTCGTGCGGCGAGGAGAACCTGTACGTGCTGGCCGACCGCGTCGTGACGACGCCGAGCTCCTCCTGAGCGGGCGGCCCGGTGGGCACGGTGACGGCGCTCGAGGAGTTCGACGCGGCGGTGGAGGCGGTCAGCGACCGCCTCCGTGCGCTGCCGGAGAGCGTGCTGCGGCGCGGTGCCGCCGCGCGCGGGCTGCGCCTGGCCCGGGAGCTGGCGCGGCGTGCCTGGGAGCTGGAGGGGCACGGTGACGCGGCACCGCCCGAGGTGCCGGACCTGGGGATCTTCGTGGTGGCCGACCAGGTCGCCGTCACCGGACACGACCTGTCCGAGGCGCTGCGGCGCGCCGGGACACCGCCGTCGGGCGGCCCCGCGGCCGAGGCCGCGGCGCTGCTGCGCGGCTGGCGGCCCTGAGCGGGCCGGCCCGCGAGGCGGCCGGGGCGGACGGAGGACGGAGACGGATAAGGGAAAACGGACAACGGAGAACGGAAAACGGCCGGAGGGCCCGGGTCGGAACCCGGGCCCTCCGGCCGTGTGCACAGGCGGGCTGTCGTCACTCGCCCTGAAGGATGGCGACCAGGCGCAGGAACTCCATGTAGATCCACACCAGCGTCAGGGTCAGACCGAAGGCGGCCAGCCACGACTCCTTCTCGGGAGCGCCGTAGGCGATGCCGTCCTCGACCATCTTGAAGTCCAGCGCCAGGAAGCAGGCGCCGAGAACGATGCCGGCGAGACCGAACAGGATGCCGAGGCCGCCGTCACGCAGGCCCAGGCCGTTGCCGTCGCCGATCAGGGCGACGATCAGGTTGACCGCCGACAGCAGGATGAAGCCGATGGCGGCGGCCATCACGAAGCGGGTGAAGCGGGCGTTGACCCGGATGATCCGCTGCTTGTACATGAACAGCACGCCGGCGAAGACCGCCATCGTGCCCAGGACCGCCTGCATCGCCGCGCCGGGTGCGTACTGGTTAATGGCGCTGCTGATGGTGCCGAGGAACAGGCCCTCGAGGGCCGCGTAGCCAATGATCAGCGCGGGCGAGGGCTCGCGCCGGAAGGACTGCCACAGCGCCAGACCCATGGCCGCCAGGGCGAACACGACGCCGAGGCCGACCGGCATGTCGCTCAGCCAGGCCGCGGCGGCCGCCACGACGACGGTGCCCAGGGTGATCGCCGTCCGGGAGACGACGCTGTCGATGGTCATCACGCCGGGGCGCGCCGGGGCACCGGGGATCACACCGCCCGGGCCCACCTGCGGCGCGTAGGGGTTACCCGGCTGGGCGTAGGGATTGGTAGGGGCGTGGGGCATGCCCGTCTGGAGCTGCGGCCCGGCGTTGAAGCCGGCGTAGCCGCCATCCCGACTGAAGCCCCGACGCGTGAAGACCGGGTTGCTGCTCCTCATCTCTCTCCTCCATGGCCGCACGGCACGACCTCGACTACCAGAGTAATGCGTTAGCAAAGAACGCACGGTAGTGCACTCGTAAAAACGAACGGAAGGCCCTCGCTGTTCCAGGCGGGAAACGGTTTCACCCGCGTGCGGCGGCGGGGCTGACGGCCGTCCCTCCCCGGGGTGGCCCGCCGGGGTTCCCGCGGCGTTCTTCTCCGGCTTCTCCGGTTGCCCCTCCGGTTGTCCCTCCGGTGGGCCGGCCGGTGGCCCCGCGGGCCGCCGGGTGCCGCGGAGCCGCTGCGCACCGGCCCAAAGGGACCGCGGGACGAACCGGCGGGGCACCGGCGGCACGGGCACGGCAACACGGGTGCCACGCGGGCGCCGGACACGGCAACGGAGCGTCAGATTCCGCCGGGCACAGGCGGGTCGGAGCTCAGGACGGGCGCGGCGGACGGCCGTGGGGTGCCCGGAGCCGGACTTGAACCGGCACGGCCCGAAGGCCAGCGAGTTTTAAGCTCACCGTGTCTGCATTCCACCATCCGGGCACAGATCCCAGGCCGTTCGAGCGTGCGCGCGCCGTGGGGGCGTGCTCATCGAGCTTAACCGGGACGACCACCCGAACAGCGAGTACGCAAAGCGATGTTGTCTGATTTTATGAGCCCCTGATGGCGTGTCAGCGACGATGTCGCAGCCACGGCCGCCCGCGTGCGCCGCCCCCCGGCGCAGGAATGACGCAAACTCACTCCGCGCATGCACGTGCACTCAGAGAGATGGTAGCGCGGCCTTCCCCCCGCACGCCGGGCGGCGCGGTCAACCCGCCCCCCGGCTACGCCGGTTCTGTCCAGGCGCGGGGCCGCAGCGGCAGCCCGGAGGCGCCGTCCGGCGCCGTGCGCACCGCCAGGATCTGGTTGACGCCGATGCGGGCCCGTTCGAACGCCAGCGTTGACGCCGCCATGTACAGCAGCCAGATCCGGGCACGGGCGGGCGAGGCCAGCGACACGGCCCGCTTCCAGTTGTCCTGGAGGTTGCGCACCCAGGCGCGCAGCGTCAGCGCGTAGTGCTCCCGCAGCGACTCCACGTCCCGCACCTCGAATCCCGCGCGCTCCAGGAGGTCCACGGTGCTGCCGACCGGGGCGAGTTCACCGTCCGGGAAGACGTAGGCGTCGATGAACGGATCGATGCGGTAGGCGGACTCGTCGTGCCACGGCGGCCGCGCGATCTGGTGGTTGAGCAGCCGGCCGCCCTCCCGCAGCAGCCCGTGCAGCCGCGTCGCGTACTGGCGGTACCGCGCCGCGCCAACGTGCTCGGCCATGCCGACCGAGGCGATGGCGTCGAACGGCCCGTCGTCCGTCTCCCGGTAGTCCTGGATCCGGATCTCGACCCGGTCCGCCAGCCCGGCCGCGGCCACGCGGCGCCGGGCGCGGGCCGCCTGCTCCGCGGAGAGCGTGATGCCGACGGCCCTGACCCCGTACCGCTCGGCGGCGTGCAGCACGAGCGAGCCCCAGCCGCAGCCGACGTCGAGGAGCCGCTGGCCCTCGCGCAGCGCGAGCTTGCGGCAGATCAGGTCAAGCTTGGCGGCCTGCGCCCGCTCCAGGGAGGTGGTGCCCGGCTCCCACACCGCGCATGAGTAGACCAGGGACGGCCCGAGCACCAGCTCGTAGAACTCGTTGCCCACGTCGTAGTGGTGGCTGACGGCCTGGCGGTCGCGGCGCGGGGAATGGGCCTTGCCGCGGTGCCTGAGCGTGCGCCGCGACCGGGGCACCTCCTGGCGCGGGGGCGGCGGCGGAACGGGCAGCGCACCGGCGAGCGTCACCAGTTCGCGGGCCGCCCGCAGGAGCGCGCGCGGCGGCGCCTGCGGCAGGCCGCGCCGCCGTCCGGCGCCGGCGCGCGGGCCGGCGAGACGCTCCAGCCGTTCCAGCGCGGCGAACAGGTCGCCGTCGACGTCCACCTCGCCGGCCACCCAGGCGCGGGCCAGCCCGAGTTCGCCGGGGCGGAACAGCACCCGGCGCAGCGCCCGCCGGTGCCGCACCACGAGCACCGGCCCGTCCGGCGGCCCCGCCTCACTGCCGTCCCACGCCCGCAGGCGCAGTGGCAAGGGGGTGCCGAGGAGCTGCCCGGCGAGAGCGGCGAGCCTGTCAGCTGCGGTTGCGTCGGCCACGGGAGTCACCTTCCCTTGCGGCTGGCACGGCGGAGACGGGAAGCGGGACATTCCTCCCGCTTCCCCCACCTTCGCACCACGAGGGGCCCGGCACACCCCCGCACACGCGCGGCGCGGCAAGGGCGGCCGGCAAGGGCTCCCGGGGCAGCCGGCGCCGGGTCTGCGCCTGTGGCCTCGGCCGGTCTCCCCGGCCGGTGTTCTCAGCCCGCCTTGGCGGTCGGCTTCTCGCGCTCCTCGGCCCGCTTCCCGGCCTGCTTGGCCTGGGCGGCGGCCGTCACCGGGGCGGCTGCCTCGTAGAACTCCTCGCGCGGGTTCTCCACCGCGCCGAGGGAGACGACCTCCCGGCGGGTGAACATGCCGAGCGTCCAGTCGGCGAAGACCCGGATCTTGCGGTTCCACGTCGGCACCGCCAGGCCGTGGTAGCCGCGGTGCAGGTACCAGCCGAGGCGGCCGCGGAACCGGAGCGTCAGCTTGCCGAACCGCAGCATCGCGACGCCCTTGTGCAGGCCGAGGCCCGCCACGGCGCCGAGGCTGGCGTGCTTGTACTCCTTCTGCGGGAATCCGCGCATCCCGGCGATGACGTTGTCGCCGAGCACCTTGGCCTGCCGCAGCGCGTGCTGAGCGTTCGGCGGGCACCAGGCGTTCTCCTGCCCGGCGGCCCGGGCGGCGAGGTCGGGCACCTGGGCGTTGTCCCCGGCCGCCCAGATGTAGTCCGTCCCCTTGACCTGGAGGGTCGCCTCGGTGTCCACGTGGCCCTTGGGGCCGAGCGGCAGGCCCAGCCGCGCCAGGGCGGGGTTGGGCTTGACGCCCGCGGTCCACACGATGGTGTTGGAGTCGGCCACCACTCCGTTGCTGAGCTCCACGCGTCCGTCCACGCAGGAGGTAACCGACGTCTTCAGGTGCACCTCGATGCCGCGCTTCTTCAGGTGCTCCAGTCCCCACTCGCCGAGCTTCGGGCCGACCTCGGGCAGGATCCGGTCGGCCACGTCCACGAGCACGAAGCGCATATCCTCGCGCGAGAGGGAGGGGTAGTACTTGGCGGCGTCGCGCGCCATGTCCTCGACCTCGCCGATGGTCTCGGCACCGGCGAAGCCGCCGCCGACGAAGACGAACGTCAGCGCCTTGCGGCGGATCTCCGGGTCCCGGGTCGAGTCGGCCTTGTCGAGCTGCTCGAGCACGTGGTTGCGCAGGCCGATGGCCTCCTCGACGCCCTTCATCCCGATGCCGTGCTCGGCGAGCCCCGGGATGGGGAACGTGCGGGAGACGGCACCCATCGCCACCACGAGGTAGTCGAAGGGGACCTCGTAGGAGTCACCGACGAGCGGGGCGACCGTGGCGACCTTGCGGTCCTGGTCGATGCCGGTGACACGGCCGGTGAGAACCTCCGCCTTGGAGAGCACTCGCCGCAGCGGCACCACGACGTGACGCGGGGAGATGCTCCCTGCCGCCGCCTCGGGGAGGAACGGCTGGTAGGTCATGTACGAGCGCGGGTCGACGACGGTGACCGTCGCCTCGCCGTAGCGCATCTTCTTCAGAATCCTGCGGGCCGCGTACAGGCCGACGTACCCGCCACCCACGACGAGAATTCGGGGACGCTCCGTGGTGCTCATGCCTCCGAGTATCCCTCCGCCCCCTAGGGGGTCCTCGTGAGGCCCTTCACAAGGTGGCGCGGGGTTTCTGCTACACTTCGCTCTTCTTTGCTGACCTGCCCGGCCTCGTCCGGATCGTCCCAGGTCAGCGAGCGGCCCTGCGCGGCGCTCCGGCCGCCGTGAGCGGCGTCACTCTCCCGGAACCGGCGGCACCGGGGAGAAAGCCGGGAAAAGGCGGCCGGGAGGGCCGCCTGTGCACCGCGGATCACGTGAAAAACTTCACGAACTCTCTTGCGGCGCCGCCGGGACCACCGACCACACGATGCCGTCCAGGATGTCCTTCTCGCTGACCAGGACCTCGGCGGCGCCCGTGCGCTCCATGATCCGCCACAGCACCAGCGCCCCGGCGCCGATGACGTCCACCCGGCCCGGATGGATGACCGGGACCGCCGCCCGCTGCTCGTGGGTGGCGGCCAGCAGCCAGCGGGTGATCTCCCCGACCCGCTCCCGGCTGACGCGGGCGTGGTGGATGGCGGCGGAGTCGTACTCCCGCAGGCCCAGTGCGAGGGCGGCGACGGTCGTCACCGAGCCGGCCAGTCCCACCAGGGTGCCGGCCTCAGCCAGCGGCACGTCGCGCTCCGCTTCGTCGAGCGCGGCGTCGATGTCGGCCGTCATGGCCTCGATCCGCTCGGCCGGCACGGGCCCTGACCGCGCCGCGCCGTCCGCCAGGTGCCGCTCCGTCAGCCGGACGCACCCGATGTCCACGCTGCGCGACGCCCGCACGTACCCGTCGCCGAGCACGAACTCGGTGGACCCGCCGCCGATGTCCGTGACCAGGAACGGGGCGGTGACGTCCAGCCGCCCGGCCAGCTCCCGGGTGGCCCCGGTGTACGACAGCCCGGCCTCCTCCTCGCCCGAGATCACCTCGGGCACGACGCCGAGGATGTCCTTCACCCCGGCGGTGAACTCGTCGCGGTTCTCCGCGTCCCGCGAGGCGGACGTGGCCACGAAGCGCAGCCGGCCGGGCGTCACGCCGTACTCCCGCAGCACGGCGGCGTAGGCGCGGCACGCGTCGAACGTCCGCTCCAGCGCCTCGGGCGCCAGGCGGCCGGTGCGGTCCACGCCCTGGCCGAGCCGGACGATCTCCATCCGGCGCTCCAGGTCGGTCAGCTCGCCGGTGGCCGGGTCGGCGTCGGCGACCAGCAGGCGGATGGAGTTGGTCCCGCAGTCGATGGCGGCGGCCCTCATGCCGTGGCTCCCTCGTCGTCTGCGTGCCGCGCGCCCTGCCCCGGGGTGTCCTCGGCTGCCCCCGGTTCCTCCGGATCTTCCGGTTCCTCCGGCTCCAGCCGCACGCACGGACCCTTGCGCCACCACTCGGGCAGCTTCGCCAGGGCCTCGTCACCGAACGGGTTGACGCCGGGCCCGGCCGCCAGCGCGTGGGCGACCAGCGCGTGCAGGCACTTCACGCGCGTGGGCATGCCCCCCGCGCTCGGGAAGCCGGGCAGCACCTCGACGGCGTCGCGCCGCGCCAGGTAGTCCTCGTGGGCGGCGCGGTAGGCGGCGGCCAGTTCCGGGTCCTGGGCGAGCCGCGCGGTCATCTCCTTCATCAGGCCGGACGACTCCAGGCCGCCGATGGCGGAGGCCGCGCGGGGGCACGTGAGGTAGAAGGTGGTCGGGAACGGCGAGCCGTCGGGCAGCCGCGGCGCGGTCTCCACGACGTCCGGGTTGCCGCACGGGCAGCGGTGCGCCACACCGCGCAGTGCGCGGGGTTCGCGCCCGAGCTGCGCGCGGACCACGGCCTTGTCGGCGGGTGTCGGGGCTTCCATGACGCTCTCCCGGGTCGGGTTGCGGGCGGACGGCGGGATCACCGGGGAGGCGAACGGGCCTCGCCGCGGCGGGGCGGCGCGGCTCAGCCGGACTGGTCCGCCCGGTCGACCCCGTCCCACAGGTTGTCATACCAGGGCTGCTCGGCCGCGTCCGTGTCGTCGCCGAGCCCGGGTGCCCCGGCGCCGCTGCCCGCGCCCGGCACGATGTACGCCGTCTCGCCCGGCCTGACGTAGTGCAGCCGCTCACGCGCCTGCCGCTCCACGAAGGCAGGGTCCTGCCAACGGGCCTTGAGATCGCGCAGTTCCCGCACCTCCTCGCGTGCCCGCTCCAGTTCGCTGCGCTGGTCGGCGATGTCGGCGCGCTGGGAGACGTACTGCCGCAGCGGATACGCCAGCGCGACGACGAGCCCGCAGACGACGAGCGCGAGAAGCGCGGCCCGGCCGGTCAGGCGGCTGCGCCGCGGCGGGCGCCGCAGCCTGCGGCTCTGTGCCCGGTAGACCCGCGCGGCGGCCTGCGAGCCGAGCGCCCGCAGCCGCGTCGCCGTGGAGAACCGCTCCGCCATTGGACCGCGCCTCCTCGCTGTCGCTCGCCGTCAGCTGCCGTCAGCCCTTGAACCGGGGGAACGCCGACCGGCCGGCGTAGACCGCCGCGTCGTCGAGGATCTCCTCGATCCGCATGAGCTGGTTGTACTTGGCCACGCGCTCGGAGCGGGCCGGCGCGCCGGTCTTGATCTGGCCGCAGTTGGTGGCGACGGCCAGGTCGGCGATGGTGACGTCCTCGGTCTCGCCGGAGCGGTGGGACATCATGCACTTGAAGCCGTTGCGCTGGGCCAGCTCGACCGCGTCCAGGGTCTCGGTCAGCGAGCCGATCTGGTTGACCTTGACCAGCAGCGCGTTGGCGGCCTTCTGGTCGATGCCGCGCTGGAGCCGCTCGGGGTTGGTGACGAACAGGTCGTCGCCGACGATCTGGATGCGGTCGCCGAGCCGCGCCGTCAGCGCCGTCCAGCCGTCCCAGTCCTCCTCGCTCAGCGGGTCCTCGATGGAGACCAGCGGGTACGCCTCGACCAGCTCGGCGTAGTAGTCCGTCATCTCGGAGGCGCTGCGGGTGGTGCCCTCGAACCGGTAGGAGCCCTCGGAGAAGAACTCGGTGGCGGCGATGTCCAGGGCGAGCGCGATGTCCTGGCCGGGGGTGTAGCCCGCCTTCTGGATGGCCTCGACGATCAGGTCCAGCGCCTCGCGGTTGGAGGACAGGCTGGGCGCGAAGCCGCCCTCGTCGCCGAGGCCGGTGGACAGGCCGCGCTCCTTGAGCACGGACTTCAGCGTGTGGTACGTCTCGGCGCCCCAGCGGACGGCCTCGGAGAACGACTCGGCGCCGATCGGCGCGATCATGAACTCCTGGATGTCGACGTTGGAGTCGGCGTGGGCTCCGCCGTTGAGGATGTTCATCATCGGCACGGGCAGCAGGTGCGCGTTCGGCCCGCCGAGGTAACGGAAGAGCGGCAGGTCACGCGACTCCGACGCGGCGTGCGCCACGGCGAGCGAGACGCCGAGGATGGCGTTGGCGCCGAGGGAGGACTTGTCGGCGGTGGCGTCGAGGTCGAACATCGCCTGGTCGATCAGGCGCTGTTCGGTGGCGTCGTAGCCGACCAGCTCCGGACCGATCTGCTCGATGACCGCGAGCACCGCCTTCTCGACACCCTTGCCCTTGTAGCGCGAGGCGTCTCCGTCCCGCAGTTCCAGGGCCTCGAACGCTCCGGTGGACGCGCCGGAGGGCACCGCCGCGCGGCCGGTGCTGTGATCGTCGAGGCCGACCTCGACCTCGACCGTGGGGTTGCCGCGCGAGTCGAGGATCTCCCGGGCTACGACGACGTCGATGGACGGCACGAGCGTCTCCTTCATGTCAGTCATGTCGGTCGGGCGTCACTCACTCCTGGTTCCGCCCTGAAGAGACTAACCGGCGGGCGACCCGCCGTCGCTCCTCAGCTCGCCGCCGCACCCCCCTTTTTGTTTAATCGAGGAAGAAAACCCGGTGCCGGGCGCGTGAACGCGCCTGGCACCGGGCGGTGTTGGGCGCCGCCCGGGCGGGCGGCGCGTGAGATGCCTTACAGGCTCAGCTCCTGGCCGGGGAAGATCAGGTCCGGGTCGTCGCCGATGACCTGCTTGTTGCTGGCGTAGATGGCCTGCCAGGTGGTGCCGTGGGCCTCGGCGATGGCCGACAGCGTGTCGCCGGCGACCACCGTGTAGGAGGAGCCGCCGGAACGCGGCGCCGGCTCAGGGGCGGACTGGGTCTGGGCCGGGGCCTGCTCCGGCTCGGGAGCGGGCTCGGTGGCCTCCTGGCCGCCGCTGGGGTCCACGTCGGCCGCCGGGCCGCCCGCGGACAGGCCGGCCTGCGCGCCGCAGACGGGCCAGGCGCCCGGACCCTGCATCGACAGCAGCACCTCGGCGGTGGCGATCTGCTGGTCCTTGGTGGCCAGGTCGGCGCGCGGCGCGTACTGGGTGCCGCCCGCGGCCTCCCAGCTGGACTGGGTGAACTGCAGGCCGCCGTAGAAGCCGTTGCCGGTGTTGATGGACCAGTCGCCGCCGGACTCACACTGGGCGACGGCCTCCCAGGTCTCGACGGAGGCGGCCTGCGCGCCGCTGGCGCTGATCAGCGGCAGGGCGACGGCGGCGCCGGTGACGCCAGCCGCGGTGGCGACGCGGGTCGCCTTGGACGGACGGCGGTGGCGGCCGCTGCCCTTGAACGTCTCCTTGAACAGCATGACGTACCTCCTCACCGACGCCTGCGAGGTGAGCTGTCGGGTTCGGGCCGGTGAGTGGCCCGGCGGCGCGGCGGTGCCGCGCGCGCTTCACCCCGAGCCGTCCGGTTCCTGGGCTGGACGGACGGCGGCCACGGCCGGATGCGGTCCGGCGGTCGTGGTGGGTCCCCCGCTCCTGCCTGCGGTGTGACGGATGAACGATCGGTGTCCCTCCAGGCCGGCGGCAGGATTCGGCGTCACGGCCTGCGGCGCCCGGCGTGACCGGGCCCAGGGACACTAAGCACAGGCCACCTAACGATTCAAGAACGATCAAGATCGCCAACGCGCGGAGCCTTGACAGACCTTGACAGCCTCTCGCGGGAATCAGCGCAGGTCAGCGCCCAATCGGACAGTGCGGACCAGTCAGGACACACCCGAATCCGAAGGAGATGATGGTCACACTTGGGCGAGCGGGGTGCGGCGCCGGATGCGGCGGACCTCACAGTCCAGCACGACAGTCCGGCACGACAGTCCAGCGCGGCTAACACTCCGGCACGGCCAGGTCCAGCCGCTGGCCCGGGAAGATGAGGTCCGGATCGTCGCCTACGACCGATTCGTTCGCGCGGTAGAGCGCCGGCCAGCCGCCCGGCACGTCGTGCTCGGCGGCGATGGCGGAGAGCGTGTCGCCGCGCCGCACCTCGTAGCGCTGGCCGTCCTGCCCGCCCCGGGCGGCGTGACGGCCGCCGCCGGACTCGCCGGCGCGCCGCTCCTCGTCGGGGTCGGGGGCGCCGCGGTGGCGCCCGGTGCCGGCCTCGGCCGGCGGGACGTCGCGCTCTTCGGCGGCGCCGGACCCGCCGGACTCCGGCGAGGACTCAGAGGCGCCCGCCTCCCCGGTCCTCGTGTCACCCGTGTCACCCGTGTCACCCGTGTCACCGGTGTCACTGGTGTCCTCCGCGTCGCCGGTGTCACCGCCGGTCCCGCGCTCTTCCTCCTGGCCGCCGCGGCCGGACTCCTGGCCGGCGCTGGAGCCGTCCGCTCCGCCGTTGTCTTCCGCGGTCCCGCCGGTGCCGGTGTCAGCCTCCGTGCCCGTCTGGCCGTCGGCCTGCTCCTCGGTCCCGCCGCCGGCCTCCTCGCCGGTCTGGCCGTCCGCCGCCTCGCGCTCCGCGCGGAACTCCTCCCACAGCCCGGACAGCAGCGCGCAGCCCGGCAGCGCCTCCTGCCCCTGGTCGGCCAGCATCCGCTCGACGACGGAGATCTGCTGCTCGCGGCTGGCGAGGTCGGGCCGGGGGGCGATGTCCAGGCCGCCGTACGCCTCCCACATCTCCAGCGTCAGCTGGAAGCCGCCGTAGTAGCCGTTGCCGGTGTTCGCGCTCCAGTCACCGCCGCTCTCGCACTCAGCGGCCCGGTCCCACGCCCCGTCGCTGACGGCCGACGCCGACCCCGCCCCGAGGAGCGGCAGCGCGAGCCCCGCGCCCGTCACCCCGGCGGTGACGACGAAGGCGGGCGCCTGCCTGGGACGGCGGTGACGGCCGGTACCGGAACGCATCGGGGGACCTCTCACTCGGGGACAGGACACCGCGGCACCAACGCCCCAGCGCCGGTACCGCGTTGAGGGCAGAACCTAACCGCCTCACGGTTCGATCACAAGCCGGTGCCGCCGAGATCACACGCACATCACATCACTGACGCTTCGTTACCTTCGCGGGGTGTGAACTCCACGGGGAGTGAACGCAGCCCTCGCATGATCAGCCCGCCGCGCCACCGCAGACCGGCCGGATCCACCGCGAGCCGGATATCGGGCAGTCTTTCCAGCAGCGTCCTGATCGCCGTCCGCCCCTCCAGCCGTGCCAGGGGCGCCCCCAGGCAGTAGTGAATGCCGTGGCCATAGCCCAGGTGCCCGTTGTCGGCGCGGCTCAGGTCGAGCCGGTCGGGATCGGCGAACCGCTCCGGGTCCCGGTTCGCTGCCGCCAGCACCACGAGCACCGCCTCGCCGCGCTCGATCCGTGCCCCGCCCAGAGTCAGCGGCTCCGCCGCAAACCGCCACGTGGCCACCTCGACCGGCCCGTCGTAGCGCAGCAGCTCCTCCACGGCCACCGCCAGCGCACCGTCGTCCCCGGCCCGCACCGCCGCGCGCAGCCGCGCCAGCTCGCCGGGGTGGCGCAGCAGCGCCAGCATGCCGTTGCCGATGAGGTTCACCGTCGTCTCGAAGCCGGCGAAGAGCAGGATGAACGCCATCGAGGCCGCCTCCTGCTCCGTCAGCTGCTCCCCGTGGTCCGAGGCGCGGATCAGCCCCGAGATCAGGTCGTCGCCGAGACTGGCCCGCTTGCGGTGGATCAGCTCCGCCAGGTACTCCCGCATCCGCTTCACCGCGCGCTGCACCCCGCCGCGCCGCCCGGCGGTGTGCAGCATCATGCCGGCCCAGCGGCGGAAGTCGTCCTGGTCCTCGCGCGGCACGCCCAGCAGGTCGCAGATCGCGTAGATCGGCAGCGGGAAGGCGAACTCGTCGATCAGGTCCGCGCTGCCGCGTTCGGCGAAGCCGTCCGTCAGCCGCTGCGCCAGCTGACGCACCCGCGGCTCGAACGCCGCCACCCGGCGGGGCGTGAACGCCTGCGAGACCAGCCGCCGCAGCCGGGTGTGGTCGGGCGGGTCGATGTTCAGCAGATGCGTCACCAGGTTCGCGCGGCGCTCCCCGGGGATGCCGACGCGGCCCCGCTCGTGCGCGTCCGGGTTGTGGCGCCGGGGGTTCTTGCTCAGCCGCTGGTCGGCCAGCGCCCGGCGGGCGTCCGCGTACCGCGTCACCAGCCACGCCTCCACGCCGCTCGGCAGGACGGCCTTGTGCACCGGGGCGTGCGCGCGCAGCCAGGCGTACGCCGGGTAGGGATCCGCCGCGAACTCCCTGCCGAACAGCTCCGGCATGTCCCCGGCCGGTGCCGCGTCAGTCATCCCGCGGCTCCCGGACCGGGATCACGGCGGAGACCCGGAAGCCGCCGGTCTCCGTGGGCCCCGACACGAAGCCGCCGCCCAGCGCCGTCACGCGCTCCCGCATGCCGACCAGGCCGTTCCCGCCGCTGGGCAGCCGCGCCGTGCCCGCCGCCGCGCCGCCGTCGGCGTCGCCGGGCGGGTCGTTGAGCACCTGCACGGCGACCTCGTCCCCGCGGTGCGCCAGGCGCACCCGGGCCGGGGCGCCCGCCGCGTGCTTGTGGACGTTGGTCAGGGCCTCCTGCACCACCCGGTAGGCGGTGGACTCCACCTGCGCGGCGTAGGAGCGCGGCTCGCCCTCTACCGTGAGGTCCACGGTCATGCCCGCCGCGCGCGACTGGTCCACCAGCGCCGGCAGCTCCCGCAGCGTCGGACCCCCGTCCGGCCCCTCGTCGGGCCCCTCGTCGGGCCGCTCCGTCAGCTCCGCGGCGCCGCCGGCGGCGGACCCGGACCCGCCGGTGCCCGCGCGCGCTGAGGCGGCCAGCCCGGCCAGCCGGGCGGGGCCGTCGTCGCCGGCCGGGGCGGCCTGCGCGGGCACGGCCGGGGCGTCGCCGGGCGCGGTGCCGTCGCGCAGCACGCCCAGCATCGTCCGCAGCTCCGTCAGCGCCTGCCGCCCCATGTCGCCGATCAGCGCGGCGTTCCTGGCGGCCTTGTCCGGGTCCTTGTGCGCCACGGCCTGAAGCGCCGCCGCGTGCACCACCATCAGGCTCACCCGGTGCGCTACCACGTCGTGCATCTCCCGGGCGATGCGGCGCCGCTCCTGGCTCCGCGCCCAGCGTGCCCGCTCCTCGGCGCGCTCGGCCAGCAGCACCAGCTCGCGCTCCAGGCCGTCCGCGCGGTCCCGCAGCGACTCCACCAGCCGGCGCCGCGCCCGCACGTACATGCCCAGCAGCACCGGCGGCACGACCAGCACGATGCCGAAGAACACCGCCGTCAGCGGCGCGAACCACACCGGCAGCGGCTGCTCCTGGAGGGCCTGGTCCCGCTCGGCCACCAGATAGGTGACGATGATGGTGCCTACGCCCTGCATGCACGCCAGCGCACCGACCACCCGGCGCGGCGCGTCGGTGACCGTCAGCGAGTACAGGCCCACCACCGCCAGCACGCCGCCCATCTGGACGGGCATCAGCACGATGGACAGGAGCACGACGAGCAGGGGCCACTCGCGGCGCACCAGCAGCGTCAGGCCCAGCAGCCCGCCGACGACGGCCAGCAGCGCCGGGGGCGCCCCGATCCGCCCGGCCGCGCTGATTCCCTGCACCACGCACTCGGACGCCGACAGCAGCGCCAGGCCCACGTCAAGCGCGACGCCGCGCCGCCGCGTCCACCACAGCAGCGCGAACCCCCGGCCCTCGGCGGCCTCCCCCGACGCACTCATATCGAACAGACTACGGGGGTGGTGCACACCATTTCAGGCGGGTTCTGCCCGCTGATCACCCACCCCGTCCAGCGGGGCCGGACTCTCGGGTAATGTCTGCTCCTACGGTCCGCCGTGGGGTAACAGGTAACCCGCAGGACTTTGAATCCTTGTAATGCTGGTTCGAATCCAGCCGGCGGAGCCCGACCGCGTCCGGGTCCTGGCGGCGCGCCGGGACCCGGACGGCGTCTGAGCAGCCCGTGCGAGCCGGTTTCAGGACGCCACCACCGTCGTCAGGAACTCGCCCACCCAGGACAGCAGGTCCCGGCCGGTCAGCGGCTTGCCCCCGATCCGCGCCGTGGTGGGCCGCGGCACCAGCACCTGGCCGGTCTGGCGCTTGACCACCGACCCCGGGTAGACGCGGTTGAGCCGCAGCTCCTGCGACTCCCGCAGCTCCACCGGGCTGAAGCGGATCCGGCTGCCCTGGAGCGTGATGTCCGTCACCCCGCAGGAGCGGGCGAGTATCCGCAGCCCGGCGACGAGCAGCAGGTTCTCCACCGGCTCCGGCGGCTGCCCGTACCGGTCGGTCAGCTCCTCCCGGACCGCCCGGATGTCCTCCTCCGAGGTGGCCGAGGCGATCGACCGGTACGCCTGGAGCCGCAGCCGCTCCCCCGGCGCGTAGTCGTGCGGCACGTGCGCGTCGACCGGCAGCTCGATCTTGACCTCGAGCGGCGCCTCCTCGGCCTCGCCGCCCTCGCCGGACTCCAGCGACGCCCGGTAGTCCGCCACGGCCTCACCGACCATCCGCACGTACAGGTCGAAGCCGACGCCGGCGATGTGGCCGGACTGCTCGCCGCCCAGCAGGTTGCCCGCGCCCCGGATCTCCAGGTCCTTCATGGCCACGTACATGCCGGCGCCCATCTCCGTGTGCTGCGCGACGGTGGCCAGCCGCTCGTGCGCGGTCTCCGTCAGCGGCCGCTCCGGCGGGTACAGGAAGTAGGCGTAGCCGCGCTCGCGCCCGCGCCCGACCCGGCCGCGCAGCTGATGCAGCTGGGAGAGGCCGAAGGTGTCACCGCGCTCCACGATCAGGGTGTTGGCGTTCGAGATGTCGATGCCGGACTCGACGATGGTCGTCGAGACCAGCACGTCGAACCGCTTCTCCCAGAAGTCGACCACCACCCGCTCCAGGGCCGCCTCGCTCATCTGCCCGTGCGCCGTGGCGATGCGGGCCTCGGGCACGATCTGCCGCAGCCGCGCCGCGACCCGGTCGATCGACTCCACCCGGTTGTGGATGTAGAAGACCTGGCCCTCGCGCAGCAGCTCGCGGCGGATCGCGGCGGCGATCTGCTTCTCGTCGTACGGGCCGACGAACGTCAGGACCGGGTGCCGCTCCTCCGGCGGCGTGGTGATCGTCGACATCTCCCGGATGCCGGTGACGGCCATCTCCAGGGTGCGCGGGATGGGCGTCGCGGACATGGTCAGCACGTCCACGTTGGCGCGGAGCTTCTTCAGCTGCTCCTTGTGCTCGACGCCGAACCGCTGCTCCTCGTCCACGATGACCAGGCCGAGGTCCTTGAAGCGCACCTCAGAGGAGAACAGCCGGTGCGTGCCGATCACGACGTCCACCGAGCCGTCCCGCAGCCCGTCCACGACGGCCCGCGCCTCCGCGTCGGACTGGAACCGCGACAGCGGCCGGACGGTGACCGGGAACTGCGCGTACCGCTCCGAGAACGTCGAGAAGTGCTGCTGCACCAGCAGCGTCGTCGGCACCAGCACGGCGACCTGCTTGCCGTCCTGCACCGCCTTGAACGCCGCGCGCACCGCGATCTCCGTCTTGCCGTAGCCCACGTCGCCGCAGATCAGGCGGTCCATGGGCACCGGCCGCTCCATGTCCCGCTTGACCTCGCTGATGGTGGTGAGCTGGTCGGGCGTCTCCGCGTACGGGAAGGCGTCCTCCAGCTCCCGCTGCCAGGGCGTGTCCGGCGAGAAGGCGTGGCCGGGGGCGGCCATGCGCGCCGAGTACAGCTTGATCAGGTCGGCGGCGATCTCCTTGACGGCCTTGCGGGCGCGCGCCTTGGTCTTGGTCCAGTCGGCGCCGCCGAGGCGGTGCAGCGAGGGCGCCTCGCCGCCCACGTACCGCGTGATCAGGTCGAGCTGGTCGGTGGGCACGAAGAGCCGGTCGCCCGGCTGGCCGCGCTTGGCGGGGGCGTACTCCACCACCAGGTACTCGCGGGTGGCGCCCTGCACGGTGCGCTGCACCATCTCGATGTACCGGCCCACGCCGTGGTGCTCGTGGACGATGTAGTCGCCGCTGTTGAGCGTCAGCGGGTCGAGCGTCTTGCGGCGCCGCACCGGCATCCGGGCCGTCTCCCGGCCGGCGGCGCGCTGGCCGGTCAGGTCGGTCTCGGTGAGGACGGCCAGCCGCAGCTGCGGGTCGACGAAGCCGTGCTCCAGCGAGCCGCAGCTGACGTGCACGACGCCGCCCGGCAGCGGCGAGGGAAGGTCGGGTGTCAGCCGGGCCGGGATGCCCTCGCCGCCGAGCACCTCCGTGGTGCGGGCGGCCGGCCCCTGGCCCTCGGTGAGGTAGACGACGCGCCAGCCGTCGGCCAGCCAGCCCTTGGTGTCGGCCATCGCGCGGGCGGTGTCGCCGCGGTACGTCTCGGGGGCGCGCATCGCCAGCCGGTGCACGTTGTCGTCCGCGTCCTCATCGGGGGAGAACGGCGAGACGCTCCACCACGGGATGCCCAGCTCGCGGGCGTGCTCGCGGACCTCGCCGAGGCCGCGCAGCGAGGCGGCGCCCAGGTCGATGGGGGCCTCGGCGTCGTCGGACATGGCGGCGGCGGCCCAGGACGCCTGGAGGAACTCCTGGCTGGTCGCCACGAGGTCGGCGGCGCGGGTGCGGACCCGCTCCGGGTCGCAGACGACCGTCATGGCGCGGGCGGGCAGCACGTCCAGCAGCAGCTCCATGTCGTCCACGAGGACGGGGGCGAGCGACTCCATGCCCTCGACGGGGATGCCCTCGGCGATCTTGCCCAGCAGCTCGGCCAGGCCGGGGTGCTCCCCGGCGAGCTCGGCGGCGCGGGCCCGCACCTCGCCGGTGAGCAGCAGCTCCCGGCACGGCGGCGCCCACAGGCCGTGCTCGGCGGGCTGGAGCGAGCGCTGGTCGGCGACCTTGAAGTAGCGGATCTCCTCGACCTCGTCGCCCCAGAACTCCACGCGCAGCGGGTGCTCCTCGGTGGGCGGGAAGACGTCCAGGATGCCGCCGCGCACGGCGAACTCGCCGCGTTTCTCGACCAGCTCCACCCGCGCGTAGGCGGCGGCGGACAGCGCCTCGGTGACCTCGGTCAGGTCGGCGGTCTGCCCGGCGGCCAGCGAGACGGGCTCCAGGTCGCCCAGCCCTTTGACCTGCGGCTGGAGCACGGAGCGGACCGGCGCGACCACGACGGAGACCGGCCCCGCGCCGGGCTCGTCGTCGCGCGGGTGCGCCAGGCGGCGGAGCACGGCCAGGCGGCGGCCGACGGTGTCGGCGCGCGGCGAGAGCCGCTCGTGCGGCAGCGTTTCCCAGGCCGGGAACTCCACCACGCCCTCCGGCGGCAGCAGGCCGCGCAGCGCCGCGGCGAGGTCTTCGGCCTCCCGGCCGGTGGCGGTGACGGCGAGCACGGGGCGCCCGGAGGCGCGGGCGAGCGCGGCGACGGCGAAGGGGCGGGCGGCGGGCGGGCCGACCAGGTCGAGGTGGTGCTGGCCGCCCGCCGCGGCGGCACGCGTGGCCGCGGCGAGCGCGGGGTCGTCGATGACGGCGTCGAGCAAGCCGTGCAGGCTCATGAAGGTGGTTTCCGTCCCTGGAAAGGTGGCTTCACGGTCGCGCTGGGCAGCGCGAAAGGCCCGGCATGGCGCGCGGCCGGGGGGTCGCATCCAGGGTACGACGGCCGGGCGGAACCCGCCGGGCACGGTCCGTCGCCGGCCCCTCACGCCCGGCCCGGGGCGGCCTCAGGGCCGTCAGCCGGTGACGGGCGCGACCCGGACGGTCGGGTCGTGGTGGACGGGGAAGGTCACGGAACTGGCGATGAAGCACTGGTCGTGCGCCGCGGCGTGCAGGCTCGCGGCCTCGCGGAGCATCGACGCCTCGGCGACGGTCACCACCGGCCGCAGCACGACCCCGGTGAACCGGCCGGCGCCGCCCGACTCCCGCATCGTGCCGGTGGCGCGGTCCTCGTAGCCGGTGACGACGACGCCCTTGAGCGAGCAGAGCGCGAGGTAGCTGAGCATGTGGCACTGCGACAGCGAGGCCACCAGCAGCTCCTCCGGGTTCCACCGGTCCGCCGCGCCGCGGAACGACGGGTCGGCCGTGCCCTGGATCAGCGTCGGCTTGCCCTCGCCGGTGACCTCGTGGTCCCGGCTGTACTCCCGGTAGCCGGCCGTGCCCGCGCCCGTGTTGCCGGTCCACCGCACCGTGACGGCGTAGTTGTGCTCCCGGTCCCGTGCCATGGGCCGAGCCTACGGCCTCGCGGGCCGGTGCGCGCCCGCGAGACCGCCGCCGGGGGGTGTGCCGGGGCCGGGCCGGCTCAGTCGCCGGCCAGGCGCGTGCCGCCCTCAGTCAGCCGCACCGGCTGGCCGGTGCGGGCCGAGCGGGTGGCGGCGACGCCGGTCAGCACGCTGCGGATGCCGTCGCGGTAGCCCGCCTGCCGGGCGAGCGGGTCGTTCCCGGCGCCCCGGAAGACGTCGTTGAGCAGCAGCCGGTCGCCGCCGCCGTGGCCGCCGGTGCCCTGGCTGATCTCGATCTCCTCGGGCCGCTTCCAGTGCTCCTGGACGGTCAGCCGCTCCCAGGTGTCCTCTTCGGACTCCTCGGGCGTCGCCGACGGGTCGAGCACCGACTGCGGTGAGGTCCAGCGCCGCTCGCAGACGTCCAGGTCAAGGCGGCCCCTGGTGCCGGTGAACGCCACGCGGTAGCCCTCCCACGGGGCGTAGGCGGTGAGCGAGTAGGTCAGCTGAGCGCGGCTGGCGTAGCGGACCAGCACCGACATGGTGTCGTCGATGGTGACGCCCCCGGCGAAGACGTCCTGGTCGCGGAGGTAGCCGTCCTCGTGCTCGGCATCGAGGTACAGGCGCTTGAGCCGCTCGTCGCCCGCCAGGTCGAGCAGGAACGGGTCGCTGCCCAGGCCGGGGGCGCCGTGGGCGCGCGGCGGCCGAGGGCTGGCGGCCTGGGCGGCGCCCGCGCCCTGGTCGCCGTAGAAGCGCAGGCCGGTCTGGGCGAAGACCAGCTCCGGGTGGCTGCCCAGCCACCAGTTGAGCAGGTCGAAGTGGTGGGTGGACTTATGGACGAGCAGGGTGCCGGAGTTCTCCGCCTGGCGGTGCCAGCGGCGGAAGTAGTCGGCGCCGTGGATGGTGTCGAGCGCCCACTCGAAGTGGACGGCGGTCACCTCGCCGATCCGGCCGGACGCCAGGATCTCCTTCACCGCCGAGTTGCGCGGAGAGTAGCGGTAGTTGAAGGTCACGACCAGCTTCGCGTCGCTCCGCTCGGCGGCTTCGGCGATGGCCGCGCAGCCCTCGGCGTCGGTGGTGAGGGGCTTCTCCACCACGACGTCCACGCCGGCGTCGAGCGCCGCGCACACGTAGCGGGCGTGGAACGCGTCGACGGTGGTGACGATCACCGCGTCGGCGGCCCTCAGGACGGCGCCGAAGTCGTCCGGGTGGTACGCGGGCACCGGGTCGTGGCCCGCGGCGGCGATCTTCTCGTTGTAGAAGGCCATGCGGGTGCCGTTGGTGTCGCACAGGGCGGTGATCCGTCCCGCGTCGCTCCAGTCGCCGAGGAGGGCGTCGACGTACATGCCGGCCCGGGCGCCTAGGCCGACGATGGCGTAGCGGCGTGTCATGCGGGGTGCTCCCATGGGGTCGTGCGGCAGCGGTCACGAGGTGATGCAACCGGTTGCATAACGCTCGCCCACTCCCGCGCAAACGTCAAGGGCGGTCCGGGCCGCGCCCGCGGCCCGGACCGCCCGGGAAGACGCCCGTGGTCAGTGCGGTTCGATCCGCCACTGCTGCGCGGCGGTGCCGTTGCAGGTCCACTGCCAGACCTGGGTCCCCGGCTCGGTCGAGCTGTGGTCCACGTCCAGGCACAGGTCGCTGACGACGGCGACGAGCTGGTACACCCCGTCGCTCAGCGGCTCGATCCGCCACTGCTGCGCGGTGGTGCCGTTGCACGGCCACATGCGCAGGTCACCGCCGATCTCCCGGGTGCTGTTGGCCACGTCCAGGCAGTTGCCGCTGGAGTGCAGCGTGTACACGTTGCCGCCGCGCGCCTCGAACTCCCAGTCCTGCGGGAACTGGCCGTTGCACGTCCACTGCATGACCTCGGTGCCGGGGTCCCGGCTGCCGTTCTTGACGTCCAGGCAGTGGCCGGAGGCGTTGATCAGGCGGTAGACGCCGCCGTCCTGGAAGGACAGGGTCCGGCTCCGCTGCCCGGTCCCCTGCGAGCGCGGCTCGTTCCGCTGCTCCTCCTCCTGCTCCGGCTCGTCCTCGTCCCCGGACTCCTCCTCGTCCTGCGCCAGCTGGGCCGGCGGCTGCTGGACGACGGGCTCCTGCCGCGGCTCCTCCTGCCGCTCTTCCTCCTCCTCTTCCGCCTCGTCGTCCGCCTCGTCGTCCGCCTCCTCCTGCCGGGTGGGCTGCGGACGCGGCTCCGGCTCCTTCGCGGCCGGCGGCGGGGACGACGGGGCGGGCAGCGCCACCGGCTCGGCGTTCTGGTCCTCACCGCCCGTCACGATGCCGGCCACCAGCCACACCGAGCAGGCCAGCAGCGTGACGCACAGCGCCGCGCCGATCGAGGTGAAGACCCGCCTGCCGGGGGTGAGCCCCCGGCGGGCCACGGCGGGTTTGCGGGTATAGGCGTCCGAGAAGCGCATCAGCGGTTCCTTCGCGGGGGTCGTCGGGTCCCTGCGGTCAGGGCAGGTCGGTCTCGTCGAGGGTCATCAGGGCGGTGGGGTCGGGGTTGGCCAGCTCGGCCACGCGCATGGCCTGCCGTTCGGTCATGCGCTGGAAGAGCTGGCGCGCGGTGCGGCCGTTGCCGAAGTTCTGGCCGCGCGGGATGGAGCCGAGGTACTCGGCCAGCGCCTTGCGGGCGGCGTCGGTCAGCTCGTAGCGGTGGCGCCGGGCGTGGTGCTCCACGATGCTGACGAGTTCCTCCGTGCTGTAGTCGGCGAAGTGCAGGGTCCGGGTGAAGCGGGAGGCCAGGCCGGGGTTGGAGGAGATGAACCGGTCCATCTCGCCCGGGTAGCCCGCGGCGATCACGACGACCTCGTCGCGGTGGTCCTCCATGAGCTTCACCAGCGTGGCGATCGCCTCGCTGCCGAAGTCCTGGCTGACGCCCTCCGGGGTCAGCGCGTATGCCTCGTCGATGAACAGCACGCCGCCGCGCGCCTGCTGGAACGCCTCGGTGGTCTTCGGGCCGGTGTGGCCGACGTACTCGCCGACCAGGGCGCTGCGGTCCACCTCCACCAGGTGGCCCTTGGACAGCAGGCCGAGCGCGTGCAGCAGCTGGCCGTAGAGGCGGGCCACCGTCGTCTTGCCGGTGCCCGGATTGCCCGCGAACACCAGGTGCCGGCTGAGCGGCGGGGCCGGCAGCCCGGCGTCCTGGCGCATGCGCACGGTCTGCATCAGCTTGACCAGCCCGCCGACGTCCTGCTTGATGCCGTCGAGCCCCACCAGTTCGTTGAGTTCGGCGAGCAGGTCGGGCAGCGACGGGGCGGCGGACTCCTCCGGTGTCTCCTCCTCGGTCTCCGCGGGCGGCGGGGGCGGCGCGGGCCGGCCGGCCGCGGCGGCGTCCGCCGCCTGCCCGGCCGCCGGTGCGGCCGGCGGCTGCGGCTCGGGCGGGCCGGCCTGCTCCGGCGCCGTGCGGCCGGCCGCGGGCAGGCGCGGCTGAGCGACGTTCACCGAGGCGCAGTGCTCGAACACCGGCTGGGCGCCCTCCCCCAGCCCCAGGTCGCTGGCGGAGTCGAAGACGCGGCAGCCGCGGAACCGGGGCGCGGCCGCGCGTCCCACGTGGAACGCGGGGAAGGCGCTCGCCAGCACGTCGCAGTGGTCGAACGTGCCGCGCGCGCTCTCGCCGACGAACACGCCGTGCTTGCCGCTGCGGACCACCCGCAGCCCGCGCACCCGCGGGTCGGCGCCCGTCCCCAGCTCCACGCCGTTGCCCAGCTGGCCCGTGACCGAGCAGTGCAGCAGCACCGACTCCTCGGTCGACCGCAGGCGCACCCCGGTCTCCCCGCCGCGCACCCGCACGCCGCGCATCACCACGCGCGACTCGTCGCGCACGTCGACGCCCGCCAGCCGCGCGTCGGCGAGCGTGGACTCCTCGATCTCAGCGCGCGCCGTGTGATCGGTGCGCACGGCCGAGCGGCCGGCGTTCTCCACGCGGCAGTCCGTCAGCAGCGCCTCCGCCTCCTCCTGCACCAGCACGCCGTGGCGGCCGGCGCCGAACAGCCCGCTGCCGCGCAGCAGCACCCGGCAGGAGCCCTGCGCCCGCAGCGCGGAGCCGGAACCGCCGTGCACCCGCAGCATGTCGGCGCGGAGCACCGCGCTGCCGGAGACGGCGACGCCGATGCCCTCGATGCCCTCGATCGTGGTGTCGTCCAGGCGGGCCAGCGAGTCGCCGGTCAGGTGCAGCGCGGTGTGCCGCGAGGCGCTGAGCTTCGAGCGGCGGATCACCAGGACGCCGCCGGCCGT
Organism: Streptomyces sp. 7-21; assembly: GCF_016741785.1. Taxonomy (GTDB): domain Bacteria; phylum Actinomycetota; class Actinomycetes; order Streptomycetales; family Streptomycetaceae; genus Streptomyces. The sequence continues at coordinate 21,913 of NZ_JAERRL010000004.1, read as the reverse complement.
CGGGTCGGCCAGCTCCGCGGACAGGTCGTTGTCCAGCCCGATGTCGCCGATAGGCGGTTCGGGCCGGGCGGCGACATTGCGCGAGCCGAGCACCTCGATCCGGCCGTGGCTGACAGTGCACTCCCGCAGCGTCAGACCGGCCGCGTCCTCGACCCGCAGCAGCGCCTCGTCCGGGTCGCCGCCCCGGAGCACCAGGCCGTGCAGCAGGCAGTCGGGGGCGGCGACCGTCAGCGGTCCCTCGGCGCGGGGGACGGCGACGGTCACCGAGCCGTTGCCGTGCTGCGGAACGAGGGTCACGCGGCGGACGAGCCGGAACGATTCGGTGTACTCGCCGGGCGCGATGCTGATCACGGCCCCGGCGGGGGCGGCGTTCAGCGCCTCGGTGATGGTCCGGTGCGCGCCCCGGGTGCGGGGCGCGACGCGGAGCTTGGCGTCGGTCATGGTCGGGTGGAGCTCCTAAGAGGAAGAAGCGGCTGAGCCGCCGGGATCCGGGTCGCCGGTGCCGGAGCCGGCGGAACGGGAGTCGTCGGGGTCGCCGGTGCCGGACTCCCCGGCATCCTGGTCGCCGGAGTCCGTGGCGGAGGCGGGCGGGTTGGTCAGGCCCATGCTCTGGCGAATGCTGGGCACCACCCACAGACCGCCGACCGACTTGTCGAGCAGCTTCGTGAACACCGGCACCACCAGCAGGTCCACCAGGCCGGCCCGGTGGTAGAGCCGGGAGGCGGCGAAGCCGTACTGGAGGACGTTCTTGAAGGCGGAGATGCCCGCGCCCAGGCTCGCGGCCGATGCCGCGCTGGCCGAGGCGTACGCCGCGGCCTCGCCCAGCGACAGGTGGTACCGCTGCCCGTCGCTGCCCTCGAGGCCGAACACCGACAGCCCCGCGAGCTGGCCGAGGAAGCCGCCCAGCACGGAGATGGACAGGTCGCGGACGTAGTCGTGCGTGCCTGCGCGCCACCGCAGCGGCTTCTCGTTGCTCGTCCACTCGCCGTGGAAGTTGTCGTCGTTACGGCGCAGATGGTACGGCAGGCCGCGGTCGAAGAAGGACAGCGCGGTGCGGTCCGCGAACGCCCAGCCGGGCATCCCCCAGCGCTGCGGGATCGCGTGGCGGCTGGCGGCGAACTGGAGGCTCAGCACGCTGGCCCGCGTCGTGGCGCTGACGGTCGACACGAGCGCCGCCTGCGCGACGTCCGTGCCGTCGAACGGCGTGCCGTTGACCGCGTTGACGATGCCGTACACCGCCAGGTTGAGCAGGAAGTCGATGACGAACTCCTGCCCCAGCTCGAACAGGAAGAACTTGGAGTTGCTCACGTAGAACGGCGTGGGCAGGGACTCGCCCCCCTTGTGCCCGGCGAAGCTCGGGTGCATCGGGTCGCGCAGCATGCGCAGGTGCCCGCGGGCGTCGGCCGCCAGGCCCATGAAGCGCGTCTCACGGCCGACGATGCGGAGCGTGTCGGAGGTGCGTTCGAGCAGGTGGCCGGCGTTGGTGCGCTCGGCGACCAGCGTGATGCGGTCGCCCTCGTACCGGAAGCGGCGGAAGGCGCCGAGGACCGTGTCGGTCTCCTTGTAGGTGCCGTCTTCCTCCCGCGTCTTCTGCCGCGCGGAGACGCCCGACTCGTACTCCTTCCAGGTGCGGTAGGCCTCCGGGCCCGTGACCTTGTCCATGTCCGAGGGGGTCGCGGCGTACTCGCGGGGGCGCTGCGGGGCGCCGTACCGGACGTTGCTGGCGTCGCCCGGCAGAGTGGACATCTTCTGGATGACGGGGATCGTGTCCCAGTTGGCGTCGGCGCGGGCGGGCGGCACGTAGGCATGGGTGCCGGTGTGGAGACGGTCCTGCCACACCGCCCCCTTCTCCCAGCGGTCCAGCCGCTGCCCCTTGCTGTCGTACCACTCGCGGTAGCGGTTGCCCTGGCCCGGACCGAAGTCCAGGTCCCGGCCCTGGGCGTCCATCTTGTTCCAGCGCCAGGTCTCACCGCCGCCGGGATTCCGCACCGGCCAGGCGTCGACGGTGACGCCATTGCCGAACAGCCGGTGCTCGAAGACCAGCCGCCCGCCCGCGAACAGCTGGTACGACTCGGGGTCCCAGTAGTGGTAGCCCATCTGGTTCCGGCTGGCCAGCCGGACCGTGCCCTCCCTGGGCACCGGGACATCGTGCGGCGCCTCGCCGATGACGCGCCAGGTCGCCTGGTTGTGACCGCGCTTCTGGATGAGGATCTGCACGACGCTGTTGTGGTCATCGATGGGCAGCCAGTCCGTGCGCGCCGACATCTTGGTGTAGCTGTCGAACAGCGTCCAGTGGCGGACGCCGTGCCGCTCGGCGCGGTACTCCAGGAACGTGCCGTCCCGGAAGGTGATCCGGTCGATTGCCTCCGGGTGGTTGGCGGAGGCGGCGTCGGTGACGCGGTAGTCGATGGAGACCACGTCCGATGCCTGCTTGCCCGTCTTCTCGGGCACACGAAAAGGCCTCCAGTCCGCCGCATCGAACGTGCGGAAGCCGGAATGGGTGCCGTCCGTCCAGGTCAGGTGCCGCCTGGTCGGCCGCCACCCGCCGGCCTGAGGCGTCCACGCGTCCTCGCTCACCCTCAGGGTCCGGTCGTCCGGGAGCTTGCGGGTCTCGGCGACCAGCTGGCCCTCTGTGGTGAAGCGGACCGTGTCACCGTTGCGGTAAACCAGCTCCACCCCGCTGGCGGTGACGTTGCCGTTCGCGTCGGTCGCCTTCCAGGCGTGCGGCTGCGAGCCGTGCAGTTCCGGCCAGGGCGGGTTCGCGGCCCGGACCTCGCGGTATTCGCCGCTGAACAACGTGAGCCACCAGCGGGGCGGGCGCTGCTCGACGAGCCGGTGGGTCTCCACGAAGGAGCCGTCGCTCTGCGTACTGCCAGCTCGCACCACCTTGTTGGTGGGCAGGACGACGTTGTAGTCCCGTCCGGGCACGCCGTCCGGGCCCAGCGTCTTCTCCATCAGCGCGTTGGGGTCGTTGTGCGGCAGGTGGAACCGGCTCTTCTGGTAGTGCACGGTCACGACCCGCTCCCCGCTCGCGGCGCGGGGGTTGACCATCGTGTCGGTGAAGCTGCCGGTGCGGTGCCAGGTGCGCGAGCCCTCGGCGACGACCGAGTGGCTGCTGTCGTACCGCACCCAGGTGTTGCTGCCGCTGTCTCCCGTGAAGCGGCCGAAGCGGCCGCCGCCCACCGTGTAGCCGCCGTCGGAGTGGGTCATGTAGGTCCGCACACGCTCGCCGAATACCGACGAAGTGGAGTAGTCGGTCCACTGCGGGCGGGGGTTGGGGTTCCACGTCCGGTAGCCCTTGTCGGCCACGCTGCCGTCGGGACGGAACTCCGTCCACCGGTCCTTCTCGGTGATGGCCCACGACGTGCGGAACCCGGCAGGGCTGGTGCCCGCGTGGGAGTCGAGGAGATTGCCGTTGCTCAGCGTCATCCGCTCGAAAACGGTGATGTTGTCGCGGGTCACCAGGCTGAAGCGGCCGTTGCCGAGGGTGTCGGTCTTCACCGTGCCGCTGTCCGTCGACGGCGGCTCTTGATGTGGGGCGGAGTCGTTGCGCCACCGCTTCCAGGTACCGCGGGCCGGCTCGGTAGTGATCCCCGTGGCCGAGCCGCTGGTCGTGCTGGAGCTGGTGTTGGAGCCGGTGCCGGTGTCGTAGCTGTAGGTGAGGCGGAAGTACTGGTCGGTCAGGTGCCGGCCCTCGTAGACGACGTTGACCCGTTGCTCGGTGATCCGGCCCAGGGTGTCATAGCGGCTGTACTCGCCGGCCAGCTCCCCGCCGGGGACGGAGACCTCGTAGCCGGTCACGGTGCCGTTGTCCGAGAGCACCGTGACGGTGCGGTTCTCCACCATGGACAGCTCGCCGTCCAGCAGCCTGGGGGTGTCGCCGGGGCGCAGGAAGCCGCGGCCCAGCTGGTCGTTGAGCTCCAGGACCCCGAAGGTTTCCGCCGTGGTGCCGCGGTAGTCCGTGACCGTGCGGATGCGGGTATCGTCCGCCGGTCTCCCGACGGACACCTGCAGGCGCCCGTCGGCGGCGAACAGCCAGGCCCGGCCGTCGGTGTGGACGGCCCGGTAGCCGTCCGGCCGGGCGGTGACCGTCACGCCGGCGGCGCGGTTCTGGCTGGTGTCCAGCGCGTCGGCCGCCCGCACGCCGTTGTGCTCGTACACCCTGAGGAACGCCACCTCATCGGCGCCGGTGACAGGCACCGTCTCGTAGCGCCTTTCGCCGGTGGCGCCGTCGTACCGGATGCGGCTGCCGTTGGTGCCGGGGAGCTCGACGTCGCCGCCGTCCAGGCGGGTACCGCCCGTCACCGGGTCGCCGTTGGCCAGGCGGGGCGCGTCGGTTCCGGCGCTGCCGCCGTGGAGGTAGACGTCGGGCTGGCCGCCGGGCCGCCCGGTCACCACGGTGACGTGGCCGTGAGTGACGTGGCCGCCGCTGTCGACCGTGAAGTGCCGTCCGCCGCCCTGGACCCGGTAGCCGCCGTGTGTCTGCGGCACGGCCCGCACCGGCTCGGCGTCCCCGTTCTGGGTCAGCATGGCGCGGTCCGGGTCTCTCGGGACGCGCAGCGTCCTGTCGGCCAGGGCGCCGTCCAGCTGGAACAGGTCGTCGATCACGGCGCCGGTGCTGGCGTCGTACGTACGGACGGCATTGCCGTGGCTGACGGTGACGCTGCCGCCGTCGCGCCCCACGGTGAAGCCGTCGATGGTGCTGCCCCGCGCGTCGCGCAGCGCCGGGGCCCCGCCGTTGGCCGGCACGTAGGCGAACCGTTCGGTCTGGCTGAGGTCGGCCGGCCGGCTCTCCAGCGGGGTGGCGTGGCCGGTGATCTCGCCGTCGCGGCTGACCACCGGATGCGGCTGCCCGGCCACCTCCACCCGGAACTCGCCGCCGCCCTCGCCCTGGCGCACCAGCGTGGGCCGTGGTGCGTCCGGGGCCGGCGGGCGCACCGACGGCATCACGGCCCGGTCGGCCGGCACCTCCAGCACGTGACCGGCCAGCGCGCCCTCGCTGAACTGGTACTCGGTCCGCACCAGTGAGCCGTCGGCCAGCTGGTACACGTGGCTGGTCCGCGGCTGCTGGGCGTGCGGCACCGTCACCACGTCAGCTCCGGCCCGGGTACCGGGCACCACGGCGCCGCCGGCCGTCCGGACGGTCACCTGGCCGCTGCCCACCGGCCGGAACAGGTGCAGGTCTCCGGTGCGGCCGTCTTCGGGGCGGCCGGTGAGCGTGGTGACCTCATGCGTGACGTGGGCGTTGTCGTCGACCGCGAAGTGGCGGCCGCCGCCCTCGACCCGGAAGCCGCCCGCCTCCTGCCGGATGACGGTGGCGCTGTGTTCCGCCTCGCCGATGGTGAGCCTGGCGCCCGGCGAGCTGCCCGGGGGCAGCCACAGCGTGCTGCCCTGGAGCCGGCCGTCAAGGCGGAACGTCTGGCCCAGCAGGCGGCCGTCCGCCTCGCCGTAGGAGCGCGTGACCGCGCCGCTGGTGACGTGGAAGGCCTTCTCGGCGTCGGCGTACGTCACGGTGACGCGGGGGTCGGGCCTGCCGTGCGCGTCGCGCAGCTCCACAGCCCCGCCGTTGGCCGGCCGGAAGGCGTACCGGTCGCCGGAGGAACCCTCCAGCGGGGTGGCGTGGCCGGTGATCTCGCCGTCGCGGCTGACCACCGGATGCGGCTGCCCGGCCACCTCCACCCGGAACTCGCCGCCGCCCTCGCCCTGGCGCACCAGCGTGGGCCGTGGTGCGTCCGGGGCCGGCGGGCGCACCGACGGCATCACGGCCCGGTCGGCCGGCACCTCCAGCACGTGACCGGCCAGCGCGCCCTCGCTGAACTGGTACTCGGTCCGCACCAGTGAGCCGTCGGCCGTCCGGACGGTCACCGGCCCGTCGCCCACCGGCCGGAACCGGTACAGCCCGGCATCCCCGGCTCCGGCGTCACCGCGCGGGCCGAGGGGGGTGACGTCGTGGGTGTGTACGCCCGCGCCGTCGACGGCTAGCTGGCGGCCGCCGAGGTCGATCCGGAATCCGGTGGTGCCGTCCGGCAGCCCGGTCAGCCGCGCGACGTGGGACGCGGGCAGCTCGTCGCCGTCGCGGATCAGCACCGGATCGCTGCCCCGGTCCAGGTCGTTGAAGCGGAGCGTGGTGCCGTCGGCGCCGGGGACGGAGACCAGCCGTTCCCGGCTGCGGGGGACGAGCCCGCCCGGGCCGAGGGTGAACTCGGCGCGCAGCACGGACCCGTCGGCGAGCGGCTGCTCCAGGCGCCAGATGTCGCCGTCGCCGCCGCTGACCCGTTGCAGGCCGACGGTGCCCGAGAGGGGCGGCGGGCCGCCGGCGCCCGGGGCCGGGACGCCCGGGGCCGGGGTGACGGGGCCGCCGCCCGCGTGGACGCCGTCGATGGTGACGCCGAGGCGTCCGACGTCGCGGCCCGGCAGGTGGAAGGTGACCTGGTTCGGCGCCGGGGCGGTGCCGGTGGTGTTCCCGGGCGGCGGGCCTGCGGGGCCGCCGCCCGTGCCGCCGGCGCCGTCGCGTGCCGGGGGCGGGGCGCCGGTGCCGGTGCCGGTGCCGCGCCCTTGCGGTGCGGGCGGGGCGCCGCCCGTGCCGGTGGTCCCCGTGGTACCGGTGGTGCCCGCACCGGTCGTCCCGGTCGTCCCGGTAGTCCCCGTCGTCCCGGTGGGAGTGGCCCCGCTGGCGGTGGTGCCCGGCGGCGGGGCTCCCTGCGGGCCGGCGACCGGCCGCGGCACCGGTGCGGCGGGGGCCGTCTGCTGGCCGGCGGGCTGCGGCGCCGGACGCGTCGCCGGGGGCGCGGCCGCCTCGCCGGCCGCCGGCCGCCCGCCTGGCGTGCTGAGGTCGCGCAGCTCGATGAGGGCGCCGGCGGGGTCCGGCACTTCCGCGGAGTACACCGGGACCCGGCCCAGGTTGGTGTTCATGGGCGGCAGCGGGTCCCTGGTCAGCCCGAGGTCGTAGAGCATCTTCCAGACCGCGTACTCCGCCCCGGCGCCGGACGCGCTCTCCGGCAGGCGGGGCAGGCCGGGCGCGTCGCCGCCATTGGAGCCGCCGCCGGAGCCGGGGCCGGTCTTCCCGGTGGTCTGCGGCGCCGCCGGCGAGGGCGACGGCGCGGGCGGCCGTCCCGCCGCCTCGCCAGCGGCTGCGGGTGCGGGTGCGGGCGGCGTGGCCGCCTTCACGGGCGGCGGCACCGGGACGGCGGAGGCGGCGAGCGGCACGGCGCGCGGCTCGGCCGACGGGAGCGTCCGGGCGGAGGGTTCCGGCGCGTGGGCGCCCGTGCCGCGCGGGGCGGCGACGCCTGCCTTGCCGCCCTCCCCTCCCGCCGTCACGGCGTCGTCGGCGGCCGAGCCGGGCAGCGGCGCCGGGGCCTTGGTCTCGATCATGTTCAGCTGCACCGGCGGCACGGAGCGCAGTCCGGGCGGGGTGAGGCCGCCGTTCGCCGTCGCGCTGGCGGCGGGTCCCTCGGCGGTCTTGCCCGGCGCCACCGGCTGGGGCGTGCCCGTCGTCGCGTGCGTCGTGCCGGTCGCCGGGCTGTGCGTGGTGACGGACGTGACGCTGGCGGTCTGCTGCGGCGGCGGGGTGGCCGCCCGCACGGACATGGTCATGTCGGCCGTGACGCTGGCCTGTTCGCCGCGGCCGGCGGCCGACGGGGTGCTGAGGGCGCTGACGTCGCCGGCCTGGCTGACGGGCGCGGGCGGGGTGGCGGCGGCGGGAGCCGCCGGGGCGGTGTGCGGGGGCGTCACGCCCAGGGCGGACGTCTGGGCCCCGGCCGCGAGCGCGCCGGTGCCGGCGTGGTGGAGACCGGCGGCGGCGCCCGGCAGGGCGACGTCGGGCGGGCTGAGGGTCATGCCGTTCTCGGCGAAGCTCATCCGCAGCGAGGGCATCGCGCCGATGCTGATGTCGACGCTGGCCTTGGCCGCCGCCGCGCTGCTGGCCTGCGCGGTGGACGACGTCGCCGGCGGGGTGTTCGTGGCCGGGGTCAGGTCGGCGCGCGAGAGGGTGACGCCGTGCTGCGCGACGGACACGGTCTCGCCGAGGCGGGGCATGCCGGCGACGTTGAGCGTGGTGATCTCGCCGTTGGCGCTCATCGGGATGATGCGCATGCCCTCGCCGTTGTAGACGGCCTTCAGCGTGGTGAACTCGCCGTAGCGGATCTCCATCACCAGGGTGCTGATCGAGGCGTTGCTGCCGCCCAGCATCGGCTTCAGATCCGGCACCGCGACCACCGTGCCGTTGGGCCCGGGGGCGTGCCGGACGACGACGGGCGGCGTGAGCTCGGCCAGCGCCAGGTCGCCCTTGGCCGCGGACGTGAGGTGGCCGGAGAACGTGATGCTGACGCCGGCTTCGGCGAGGTACACCTCGACCGGTCTGATCGGGGTCAGACCGAACGCGCCGAGCGCGTCGTCCAGGCTGGCCCCCGGGTGGTACTGGCTGAAGGCGCGGGCGTCGATGTCGAGCCCGCCGTTGGCGCCGAGGGTGAAGATCCGTGCGTCGAAGACGCCGTGGTCGGTGACCACGGCGCCGGTGCGGAACTGGTTGCCGAGCCCTCGGTTGACGACCGAGATCCTGGCGGCGTTCACGAACCCGGCCCAGGTCAGCCTCGGGCCGATCTCCAGGGAGTTGACCGGCAGCACGACCGCGATGCCGAAGTGCTTCAGGTTCAGCTTGACGTAGCCGGCGAGCCCGTTGGCGCCGGTCAGCAGGGCGTACAGCTTGGTGCCCGTCCACCGCAGGCCCGTGATGACGGCCGTGGCGGCGGTCGCCGGGAAGGTGAGGAAGACGGCCCGCAGCCCGCCGATGGCGAGGTTGCCCAGGTGCTGCACCAGCTGCAGCGCCGTCATGTTGCTCATCTTCGCGATGCTGCTGGTGAGGGCGGTCATGCTGCGGGTGAACGACTGGCTGGCGGTCCCGCCCCAGCTCTTCACCGATTTCCACACCTTGCCGACGTTGATGCCCCGGGTGGTGGGAAACAGCATGCCGACGACGGACAGGACGAGTTCGAGCACGCCCGCCTTGCCCTGGGAGAAGTCGACCGCCGTCTTGATCATCAGCGCGAGGTTGAGCGCGATGGAGAACAGCGCGACCGGGCCGCCGAGGAAGATCGCGGGCACGATCAGGGCGATGGCGAAGAAGGTGAGGAACTTCCAGAACTCCTCGCAGGGGTCGATGACCGACTCGATGCTGTAGGCCGCTTCGGAGAGCTCTGAGGCCAGGGTCTCGGCGGCGGACTCCAGGGCGCTGCCCGCGTTCTCGGCGTTCTGGCGCTGGGTGTCCCGCTCCGGGTCGTCCTCGTCCAGCCCTTCGACGGCTGCCAGGGCCCGGTCGGCGTTGCCCTGCTCCTCGACCATGACGTCGTAGTAGGCCTTGAGGGCGTTCTGCACCCGTTCCTGCGCCTCTTGGTACGAGTCGATGTAATTGCGCAGCCGCTTGTCCATGGTCTCGCGCAGCGCGTCGGCGGTCTTGCCCACGAACATCGCGTTGTCCGCGGTGCGCATCAGTTCATCGAGTGAGGTCCTGACCTCCTTGGCGAGGTCCACCATCTTCTGCTGCGAGGTGATGAGTTCCTTCAGCCGCGCCGGGTCGCCGGGGGTGGGGTCGCCGTCCATGCCCAGCGGGCTCCAGTCCACGGGACGGGCCATGGTGCGGCGTCTCCTCTCTCACGTCGCGCGCGTGGCGAAGGCCGGTGAGGGCGCCGCCGCGGGCAGGCCCCGCGGGAAGGTCCCTCGCCTGCTCCACGCACGAGCGCGGCGGGGGGTTCAACGCGCGGGCGCTGAACCTTCCCCGGGTGCCCGTGCGTGGAGGGTACGAAGGCGCCCCGGCGGGGGCGGTGGACGAGCAGCCGTGGGAGGCCACGCGTGCCCGATTTCGCGCTGGACTACGAAACGCTCCTCGCCTTGCAGCGGGGCATGAAGGCCATGGCGGACAAGGCCGAGAAGGCCAGCCAGGAGGAGTCGACCGAAACGTTCGACGTGCTGGGGACCGGGTCGCAGTCGGACATGAAGGCCGTGTTCGGCTTCCAGAACGCCGCCCGCAGCTTCGACACGTTCTACCGGGTCTCGCGGCAGCGCACCAACGAGGGCGCGGACCGCCTGCGGGACTTCGCCAACATGTTCGAGGGCGTGGCCAACGCGGTGTTCCAGCAGGACAGCATGATCGCCGCGAACGCCGCGGCCTCCGCCACCGGCCTCCAGGCGAACCAGTGGAAGAACGAGTGGCAGGCGTACCGGGACTGGCAGAAGCAGAAGGAGGCCTGGGACGCCTACCTGGAGGAGATCGGCGCCGCCGACTACTTCCGCGAGCACCCCGACGCGACGATGGCCGAGGTCTGCGCCCAGGACGACCGGCCCGGCTTCTGCGACACCTGGGAGCAGGACCAGGAGAACTACCAGAAGTGGCTTGAGGACATCGGCGCCGCGGACTACCTCCGCGAGCACCCGGGGGCGGACATCGCCACGGTCTGCTCCGCCGACAACCCGCCCGAGTGGTGCGCCCATATCGGCGACGATCCGCCCCGGAAGCCGCCCATGCAGCCCCCGGTGGGGGACGACGCGCCGCCGAAGCCGGAGTCGGACTCGCCGCCCACCCACGTGCAGTGGAAGGACGACGACGGCCGGACGACCGACATCACCGTGACGTACGACGACGACTTCAACGTCACGAAGGAAGTCACGAAGATCACCGCTGCGGGCGGCGAGACCATCACCTCCGTCCGCGAGTTCACCTACGACGACAACGGCCGGGTGACCGAGGAGACCACGACGGTCACCAGCCCGACGGGCGAGGAGACCACGACCACCACCGAGTACTCCGGCCCCGTCACCAGGATCGACCCGCCGGACACCGACCCGGACCATCCGGCCTGGCCCTTCACGGTCCAGGACTACACCTCGACCAGCGAAGGGCCGGACGGCAGCCGCGTCGTCGAAGAGGTCACCTACGACCACACCACGGGCCTCGGCCAGAAAACCGTCACGGAGACCACGGTCAACGACGACGGCGAGGAAGAGGTGACCACGACGCACTACCACCAGGACGAGCCGAACGGCGACTGGATCGAGGACAAGTGAGGACGGGCGCCGCCCGTTCCCCGTTTCCCGCCGCTCACCCGCAGGCGCTCCCCATCCGCAGCCAGTAACCGAAAGGCGGCACACCTATGCCCCAGGGAAATGTCAGCATCACCTACGCCGACATCGAGGAGGCCACCCAGGCCATGAAGTCCAGCGCCTCGAACACGCTGAACCCAGCCGTGCAAGAGGCCAAGCGTGCCTTCGACCACGCCATCGCGAACTACCTCACCATGCCGCAGACGAACGCGGTGCTGGAGCAGAAGTTCACCGAGTTCTACAACCAGCTGGTCGAGCTCGTCGCGAACGTCGAGAACTTCGCCGACCAGTTCACCCAGATCAAAGAGGGCATGCAGCAGATGGATTCCGACATCGCGAACAGCATCCTGAACCCGCCCTCCCAGTGACCGTCCCGGAACGCCGGCACTCCCTGGAGACGAGGAGAAGCTGATGGCGGATATCGCCGCAGATTACGAAGGCATCGCCGAGACCTGCTCCACCTTCGTGGCGCAGTGCAACATCATCATTCCGGAGATCTACAGCCTGCTGGAACGCGTGGGGAACCTGCTGGACGAAGGGCTGTACCTGGAACAGGCCAGCCCGGCGCTGAAGGCGGCCTACACGGAGTTCAGCCAGTCGCTGCACTCGGCGGCGGGCAATCTCCAGAGCTACGCAAACATCTTCACGCAGATCAAGGACAACTTCGAGAACAACGACGCCGCGCTGTTCGCCGGGACGCTCTCCAGCCTGGACGGCGAGGGCGGTCTGGAGCTGGAGCCGGAAGAGGTCACCAGCGAGACCCCCGACCCGCCGGAGTGGGACGACTCCAAGAACATCGGCGGCACGGCCCTCACCTGGAACGAGGACGGCACGCAGATCACGAGCGTGGGCAAGTAACACCCGCCGCCGCGGCACGGGCCCGGCCCGCCCCCGCGCGGGCCGGGGCCGTGCCGGTCACCGCGCCAGCACGGTCAGCGGCACCTGCACGGCCACCGCCCGCCCGGCCCCGTCCGACGTCCAGCCGCGCCCCGGCACCGGCGAGGGCCGCAGGTGCTCGGGCGTCAGCCGCACGCCGATCAGCTCGCCCTCGGCCAGGTTCTTCGGCCCGAGCAGCAGCCCGCGCCGCGCCCGCCGGGCCACGCCGACCCAGCCGACGGTGCTCAGCCCGTCCGCCGGCCCGGCCAGCAGCAGCCCGATGCCCCGGTCGCGCCCGGCGGACGCCACCCGCTTGAGCGCCTGGTCCGCCTTGCCCATCAGCAGCAGGTCGGCGTCGTCCACGACGACCACCGCGGGCCGCCCCGCCACCGCCGCCACGGCCTCGTCGATGACCTGGCTGGTGGGATCGGCGTCCGCGATCACCCGTGCCAGGCCGTGCTCGCCCAGCCGGCGCAGCGGCGACTCCCGGGGGGTGAGCACCACCAGCGCCGTGCCGCCCATCAGCAGCGACACGCTCATCGAGGCCAGGGCGGTGGACCGCCCGCTGTGCGGCGGCCCGGCGACCACGAACGACCCGGCGTCGGCGGCGAAGTCGAAGCCCACCGGCTCCACCTGGTCGCCGCTCACGCCGAACAGCGCGTACATCGGGCGGCGGTGCTCCTGCGGCAGCCGCTCCACCGTCTCCTGGAAGCCGACGACGTCCGGCAGCGGATCGACCCGGAACGGCCGCCGCTCCGCCCTGACCCCGGCGTCCCGGGCCGCGGCGCGGCGGCCGATGGCGCGCAGCGCGTCCGCCTGGTCCACGGGCCTGGCCGCCGGGCCGCCCTCCGGCTCACCGGACGCCTGGGCCGCCGCGCCGCCGGGCCGGTCACCGGGCTTGCCCAGGCCCACCGGCTTCGGCGCGGGCAGCAGCAGGATCTGGCCCTCGATGCTCCCGGGCGTGTACCAGCCCCGGCCGGGCGGCACCTGCTCCGGCACCGCCCTGCGGTTGACGCCGACGGCGGCGAAGTCCATGCGGTCGCCCTGCCGCAGCAGCAGCCTGCGGTCGTTGTGCTGCCCGGCCCGCCCGCCGAGCAGCAGCCGCTCGGAGGTGGCGATGACGTGGATGCCCGCCGCCACGCCCTCGCGCAGCAGCCGCAGCAGCTCCTCCACGGCCCGCCCGCCGTCGGCCTTGTCCAGCACGGACGTCAGCGCGTCCCAGCCGTCCAGCAGCACCAGCAGGTGCGCCGGCCGTTCGCCGCTGGGCAGCTTGGCCCGCAGCTCATCGAGCGAGGCCACGTCATGACGTGACATCAGGTTCTGGCGTGCCGTCAGCTCCGCCAGCAGCCGCCGGATGAGACGCTCCAGCCGCTCCGGGTCGTGCGGGGTGACGACGGCGCCGCAGTGCGGCAGCGACTCCAGCGGCGCCAGGCCGCCGCCGGCCGCGTCGATGCCGTACAGGTGCACCTGCTCGGTGGTCAGGTGCATCGCGGCGGAGCCGGCGATGGTGCGCAGCGTCTGGGTGCGTCCGGAGCGCGGCGCGCCGATGACGTACAGGTGGCCGAAGCGGGCCAGGTCGATCAGGCCGGGGCGCTGCTGCTGCCGGTCCGGCATGTCGAACTGGATGTAGGGGAACGGCGGCAGCCGCAGCGCGCCCGGGTCCGGGTCGGCCCCGGGCTCCCGCATCGGGATGCTGGTGGGCAGCGGCGGCAGCCACGGCGATGGCTGCGGCGTGAAGTCGTCCAGCGCGTCGGCCGCCGCCCGGACGGCCTCGACCAGGACGCTCAGGTCGGTGGGCGGGTCCCCGGCGGGCACGGCACCGTCCTCGCCCGGTCCGGTCTCCGCCGGCTCGTCCGCGGTCTCGGGCAGCGCGACGGGGCGGCCGAGTTCACCCCAGCCCACCTGGGCGGCCCGCACCGGGCGCCGCCGCTCGCGGCCCGGATCCGGCTCGGCCTCGCCGTCGCCCGGCACGGGGCGCTCGGCCCCGACGAAGGCGGTCTGGAACGGCATCGGCGGGCCCTCGCCGCGCCGGACCATGGCGCGGCCGGGCGTCGCCGGTGAGATCCCGGCGGCGGCCGAGGAGTTGATGATGTCCTGGCTCTCGGTGCGGTCGGTGACGCGCAGCGCGATGCGGAGGTTGGTGTTGGCGCGGATCTCGTTGCTCACCGCCCCGGCGGGCCGCTGCGTGGCGAGCAGCAGGTGCAGGCCAAGGGAACGGCCGCGCTGCGCGAGGCTGATCAGGCCGGGCACGAACTCGACCAGTTCGCGCACCAGCGTGGCGAACTCGTCGATCACCAGCAGCAGCCGCGGCAGCGGCGGCAGCTGCGGATCGCGGGCGCGCTTGGCCCGGTAGTCGCGGTGGTCCTTCACCCCGGCCTTCGCCAGCAGCCGCTCCCGGCGCTTCAGCTCGGCGTCCAGCGACGCCAGGGCACGCTGCACCAGGTGGCCGTCGAGGTCGGTGATCATGCCGAGGGTGTGCGGCAGTTCGGCGCACTCGCGGAAGGCGCTGCCGCCCTTGTAGTCGATGAGCACGAACGTCAGCTCGTCCGGCCGGTTCGCGGCGGCCAGCGAGGCGATCATCGTCTGGAGCAGCTCCGACTTGCCGGAGCCGGTGGTGCCGCCGATCAGGCCGTGCGGCCCGTCCGCGGCGAGGTCCAGGACGGCCGGGCCGTCGTAGCCCGCGCCGACGACGAACGCCGTGGACGCCGGCTGCCGCTGCCAGCCGCGCACCAGCGCGGCCGGCTCGGGCGGCTCCTGGCCGATCAGCGGCAGCAGCCTCACCTCCGGCGGCAGCCCGCCGTCCGCGTCCACCGTCACGTCCCGCACCGGCGCCAGGGCGCGCGCCACCTCCTCGCACCACTCGGGGTCGGTCTGGTCGGCGCGCACGCCGGTGACGGCCGGGGTGCCGGAGCTGCGCACGGTCAGCCGGTTCCCCGAGGCGGTGACGACGGCGGCGCACTCCTCCGGCAGCAGGCTCTCGCGCGCGTCCAGGCAGAGGCTGAACATCCGCACCCGCGGGCCCTGGCTGAGCACCTGCACCAGGCCCGGCACGTCGCGCATCCGCCACGCGCCGTCCACCACGACCAGCACGTCGGGCTCGGCCGGCGCCGTGCGGCGGCCGGAGCTGGCGGCGGCCCGGGTCTGGAGGTCGGCGAGCAGCTCGCTCACCCGGCGGGCGGTGGACGCCGGATCGTTGCCCAGGGCGACCAGCGGCGCGTGGGGGCCGCCGCGGACCGGGCGCAGGTGCGGCAGCCAGCGTGTCCAGGCCCAGTCCTCCGCGTGCTCGGCGTCGGTGAGGATCACGATCCGCAGGTCGCGCGGGCTGTGCAGCACGGCGGACTGGGCGACGGCCCAGCGCAGCACGGCGCGGGCGGCGGGGGCGTCGCCGGTGATGCCGATGACGCCCAGCTCGGGCAGGTCCAGGCCGATCGGCACGTCCGCGAGCCGCCAGTTGACCTGCCGGTGGTTCGACTCCCGCGCCTGGTCGCTGATCCGCTTCAGCGAGGCGCGGGCGACGGTGCCCAGGCGGATGGCGAGGTAGTCGGGGTGGTGGCGCCGCCGCTCCCACAGCTGGTGGCCGGGGCCGGAGGCGGCGAGCAGGACGGCCGCCGGGTCGGGGGACGTCTCGTTGCGCTGGTACCGCTCCTCGACGGTGGCGCGCCGGATCTCCAGTTCCAGGGCAGCGCGGCGCAGCCGGTAGCGGCGCAGCTGTTCCTCATAGCGCTTGCGGTTGGAGCGGCGGCCGGTCAGCCAGTTGCCGAGGGCCATCAGCGGGGTGAAGACGATGAGGACCATGAAGTACAGCGACCGGAACAGCGCCACCATGGCCATCCCCATGACGAGCGGGGACATCATCATCATGAAGGGGAACGGGCGGGGCCCGGCGGGCGCGGGCGGCCCGGGGAGGTTGATGTTCTCCGCGTCCAGATGGGGCGTCAGGCGGGGCGGGCGGCTGTACTCGACGGTCATGGCGTCCGCCGACAGCTTCACCGCGGCGTCCGGCTCGGACGGGTCGGTGATCCGCAGCAGGTGGTCGCCGAGCGCGAGGTCGGCGTAGGGCGGCCACGCCACGGAGCCGTCGTCGGGCGGCGGCAGCTGGCCGGGCGGCGGCAGCGGCGGCGGCTGCGGCAGGCCGTCGGGCCCGGCAGGCGGCGGCTCCTCGCTGTGGCCGCCGGGTCCGCCGTCCTGCCGGCCCTCGGGTTCTTCGTCGGTCAGCGGGGTGCCGGTCTCCTCGTCGACGGGCGGCGGCGGGGTGAGGCTGCGCAGGCCGCAGCGGTCGGGGTCGGCGTCCGCGGGCAGCCGGAACGTGACGCTGCCGTCGTCGCGGACGGTGATCCACACGCCGGCGGCGGGCGCCCCGCCCTGTCCCTCGCCGGGCGTGCTGCTCGGCTCGTCGCCGTCCTCGGCGAGGCGGATGACGCAGCTGCGGTCGGTCCCGGCTTCGTAACTGCCGGGGCCGAGCCGCCATACCCGGCCGGCGCCGGGGCCGGAGACGTGGCGGAGTTCGACCAGGACCGGGTCGCTCGCGGGCGGGCGCCAGGCGTCGGCCGCGCGGGGCAGCGGCGGGACGGGGGCGCCCAGGCCCAGCAGGGCGCCGTCCCGCACGCCGCCCACGCCCAGCGGGGCGTCGGCGTCGAGCGGCTGGTCGCCGAGGAAGAGGCGGGGCGTGTGGAGGGCGGCGGCCAGTTCGGCCACCGTCGCGTCCCGGGGCAGGTCGAGCAGGTGGTCGGTCCGCCGTCCCTGCGGGTCGGCGGTGGTGACGGTCAGCTTCACGCGGTGGTCCAACCGGGTTCGGGGGTGTCAGGGTCAGGTGCGGGCGGAACGGGCGGGCGGCGTGCCCCGGCCGGATGCCCCGGCGGGGGCGCCGGCCCCGGCACCGGGCGCGGTCTCCTCGTCCGTTCCGGCGTTCTCGGCCTCGGACTGGGGGGCGGGCGCACCGGCGGTCTCCCGGGCCTCGTCCTCGGCGTCCGCCTCGGCGGCGGGCGGCCGCGGCACCGTGGCCTGCGGCGTCAGCACGGTCTCCGCGTCCTCGCTCTCCTCCTCCGGCTCCGCGAACACCCGCACGGGGTCGACGCCGCTGAACGGGGGCGCGGGCGGCAGCACCGGCGGGATGGCGCGCAGCACCCTGGCGATCGCGCGGCCGAGGGCGTTGCCCGCCACCAGCAGCGGGGTGCCGACCACGGCGATCTGGCCGTGACGGTCGCTCAGCAGCGTGCGGGTGTAGCCGCGTCCGGGCCCGAGCAGCAGCAGCCGCAGGGAGGGCTGCTCCCCGGGCGGCGCCGTCAGCTCCGGCGGCACCGGGTCGGGCAGTTCGGCCGCCACCAGCACGGGCACCAGGCCGTGGCGGGGGCGCAGCTTCTGCGCCTCGCGGTAGGCGAGGCGCACCGGCTGGCCCGGGAAGCGGGGGTGCACGCCCTCGGCGACGACGACCATCCCCTCCGGCAGCCGGGCGTCCAGCTGGGCCGCCACGGCCTGGTGGAGCGCGACGGAGGAGCGGTGGTCGCCCTCGGCGCACAGGGTCGTCGGCCCGGTGGCCACATCGAGCAGGACGCAGCGGCCGCCGGTCTCGCCGACGGCGACCAGCACCGGCGGCAGCCGCTCGGGGTCGGGCACCACCGGCGGCAGGTCGGCGCGGGCCACCGTCCACCGGTTGGGGGCGTCGTCCCCCACGCCCGCTTTGTCCTCCACCACCCACCACGGCTCGTCCTCGGGCGGCTCAGGGGCGCGGCCGGCCAGCAGCACGGTGACGGCGACGTCGTCCACCAGCACGGCGTAGGGCGAACCGCCCGCCTGCCGGGCGGCGGCGACGGCGCGTTCGCTGTCGCGCCACGTCTCGGGAGAGCCGAGGCCGCGCACCAGGTGCCGCAGCGAGCGCCGGTGCCGCAGCCAGGCGCGCGGGGGCGCGGCCCAGGCGTGGAAGGTGATGGCGATCTCCCGGCGCACGCGCCGGTACGCGGCGCGCCAGCCGCCCAGGCGCATCGCCAGGTGCCGTACAAGCAAAAAAGCCGCCAGGAGCGCGGCGAGGATTCCGAGTATCCGGAAGATCGTGTCCTGGTGGCGGCTGATGAACTCGAACGGATCGACGTTTCTCATGCGGCGGGCAGCTCCGTGCGCAGGGCGGCCAGGGCGTAATGCAGGCGGGACTTGACGGTTCCCTTCGGCACGCCCAGCAGCCGGGCCGTCTCCTCACGCGACCTGTCGTACAGGTGCACGTGGGCGAGGACGTCACGGTGGTGCGGGCTGAGGCGGCGCAGCGCACGGACCAGCATGAGGCGGTCGAGCACCGTGTCGGCGGCCGGGGTGCCGGAGTCGGCCTCCCGGTAGAGCAGGGCGGGGGGCACGATGCCCACGGGCACGGTGCGGTCGCGGCGCCGGGCGTCGACGGCGAGGTTGCGGGCGACGATGTGCAGCCAGGCCGCGAGGTGGTCCTCGTCGCGCTTCGAGCCGCTGGCCCTTTCGAATTCGGCCCGGGCCAGCCAGGCCCGGAGCATCGTCTCCTGCACGATGTCTTCGGCGCGGTGCCGGTCGCCCGCTGTCAGCCGGCTGACGTACCGCAGCAGGCGGGAGCGGTAACGCTCGGCCGTGGGGGCAGAAGCGGCGGGCGGAGAGGTATGTCGCGCTGCTTGCGCGAAGGCTACGGAAGGCGGCGCCTGCTGTGCTGCGGACGCCGGAGCGGAACGGGACGCATGAGCAGGGTGTTTTCGCATGTGTTCCCAACTGACCGCAGGATATGCGAGTTAGCGTAAGGTAGCACGTGCGAACTCTGATCAGAGCTGCGGTTACATGCCTGTTGCAAACGAGCGACTCCCGTTTACCGCAAGGTATTAGCCAGTTCCGGCAGAGCATTTACTCCGCGCCCGCGCCATTACTTCCGCACACGCGGCGGCCGCCCGTTCCTGCCGGATGCGTCCTGACCAGGCCCAACCAGCCGGTCACGGCACATGGCCGGATCATCGCAGTCCGTCACGTTCCGTGCGGGGCGGTAGGATCCGGTCACGTGACTGAGGTGACCGGCAAGCCGCGCATTCCGAACGTTCTGGCCAACCGCTACGCATCGCCGCCGCTGGCGCGGCTGTGGTCACCCGAGCACAAGGTGGTGCTGGAGCGCCGCCTGTGGATCGCGGTGCTGCGCGCCCAGCGCGACCTCGGCGTGGCGGTGCCCGGCGAGGCGATCGAGGCGTACGAGGCGGTCGCCGAGCGGGTGGACCTGGCGTCGATCGCGGCGCGCGAGCGGATCACCCGGCACGACGTGAAGGCCCGGATCGAGGAGTTCAACGCCCTGGCCGGGCACGAGCAGATCCACAAGGGCATGACCTCCCGGGACCTCACCGAGAACGTCGAGCAGCTCCAGATCCGGCAGTCGCTTGAACTGGCCCGGGACCGCGCGGTGGCGCTGCTGGCGCGCCTGGGGCGGCGGGCGGCGGAACACGCGGCGCTCGTGATGACCGGCCGCTCGCACAACGTGCCCGCGCAGGCCACGACCCTGGGCAAGCGGTTCGCCTCGGCCGCCGAGGAGCTGCTGGCCGCGCTCGGGCGGCTGGAGGACCTGCTGGCGCGGTACCCGCTGCGCGGCATCAAGGGCCCCGTCGGCACCGCGCAGGACATGCTGGACCTGCTGGGCGGCGACGCGGAGCGGCTGGCGGAGCTGGAACGGCGGGTGGCGGAGCACCTGGGCTTCCAGCGGACGCTGACGTCGGTCGGCCAGGTGTACCCCCGGTCGCTGGACTACGAGGCGGTGACGGCGCTGGTGCAGCTCGCGGCGGGCCCGTCCTCGCTGGCGACCACGATCCGGCTGATGGCCGGCCAGGACCTGGTGACCGAGGGCTTCCGCGCCGGGCAGGTCGGCTCCTCCGCGATGCCCCACAAGATGAACACCCGCTCCTGCGAGCGCGTGAACGGCCTGGCCGTCGTGCTGCGCGGCTACGCCTCGATGGCGGGCGAGCTGGCGGGCGGCCAGTGGAACGAGGGCGACGTGGCCTGCTCCGTGGTGCGGCGCGTGGCGCTGCCGGACGCCTTCTTCGCGTTCGACGGGCTGGCCGAGACGTTCCTGACGGTGCTGGACGAGTTCGGCGTCTTCGGCCCGGTGGTGGAGCGCGAGCTGGAGCGCTACCTGCCGTTCCTGGCGACGACGAAGGTGCTGATGGCGGCCGTGCGCGCCGGAGTGGGCCGGGAGACGGCGCACGAGGCGATCAAGGAGCACGCGGTGGCGGCGGCGCTGCGGCTGCGCGAGGGCGCCGCCGGCAACGACCTGCTCGACCGCCTGGCCGCCGACCCGCGGCTGCCGCTGGACCGGCCCGCCCTGGCGGCGCTGATGGACGACCGGCTGTCGTTCACCGGTGCCGCCGAGCGGCAGGTCGCCGACGTGGTGTCCCGGATCGAGGAGGTCACCCGCCGGTACCCGCAGGCGGCGGCCTACGCGCCGGGCGAGATTCTCTGACGGCCGCCGCCCGGCGCACGGACCGGGCAGCGGGGATGTGCGACGGCCTGCCGCTGGGCGAGCTGCTCCAGCCCCGGCTGACCACCGTCCGGCAGGATTTGACAGGGCTGGGCCGCGGCGCCGCCCTCGCCATGCTGCGGCTGCCCGGGCGAGCCGGCCGGCGAGGCGCCGGCCATCGATGAGCCGCGTCTGGTCGTGCGCGAGCCGACGGGGCCGATGGCCAACTGGCCCTCCCTCGTGTTTCGATGGAGCGCGGCTGATCGTTCGGGGCACAACCCGCGCGTTCCGAGTAGCAATTGAACGAAATGAGTGGTTCCTGTGACGGACGAAGGCGTTCCCCCCGCTGACACCCGCCCCGCCGTTCCCCACATCGACACCTCGGTGCCCCATTCCGCCCGCTTCTGGAACTACATGCTGGGCGGCAAGGACAACTACGCACCGGACCAGGAGGTCGGGGAGTACATCAAGGCGCACCACCCGGGGCTGGTGGACGTCGCCCGCTGCTCCCGCCGCTTCCTGGGCCGGGCGGTGCGCTTCCTCGTCAACGAGCAGGGGGTGCGCCAGTTCCTGGACGTGGGCACCGGGCTGCCGACCGCCGGCAACACCCACGAGGTGGCCCAGCAGGCCGACCCGACCGCGCGCATCGTGTACGTCGACAACGACCCGCTGGTGCTGGCCCACGCCAGCGCGCTGCTGAAGTCCTCACCCGAGGGCGCCACCGACTACCTCGACGCCGACGTGCGCGAGCCGGAGGAGATCCTGCGCCGCGCGGCGAAGACCCTCGACCTCAGCCAGCCGGTCGCGCTCGTCCTTATGGGCATCATGGGACACATCGAGGACATCGCCGAGGTGAAGGACCTCATCCGGCGCTACCTCGGCGGCCTGCCCTCCGGCAGCTACCTGGTCCACTACGACGGCACCTCCACCAGCGAGGCGATGCTCCGGGCCCAGGAGGACTACCGCAACAGCGGCGCCGTCCCCTACTACGTGCGCACCGTCGCCGAGGTCGAGGCCGCGTTCGAAGGGCTGGAGCTGGTCGAGCCCGGCGTCGTCCGCGTCACCGACTGGCGCCCCGACGGCCCGGAGGAGGTCGTCGCGCCGCCCGTGGACGCCTACGGCGGCGTGGCCCGCAAGCCCTGACCGCCCGGCCCGTTCCGGACCGTTCCGGGCCTCCTGGCCCGCACACCCGCAACGGGGCCGGTGACCGCGCGGGTCACCGGCCCCGTTTTTCGTTCACCTCCGGGCGGCGGTCACTCCGTCGCGATGGCCGCGAGCACGTTCATCCGGCCCGCGCGGAAGGCGGGGAGCAGCGCGGCCAGCAGGCCGACGACCGCGGAGCCGATGAAGACCGCGATGATCGTGCCCCACGGAATCTCCAGCACGGGCATGCCCTCCAGCGCCATCAGCCGCTGCCCCGCGGCACCCCAGGCCAGGCCGAGCCCCAGGCCCAGCAGCGCGCCGAACAGCGCGATGACGACCGACTCCAGCCGGATCATGCGGCGCATCTGC
>NZ_JAERRL010000039.1 GCF_016741785.1 Streptomyces sp. 7-21 | reverse complement strand
GGTCGTCCGCCGATCACCGGTGTTCCCCGCACGCCTGCGGAGCGGGAGCGGCCGGCCTGGCGTCCCCAGGAGCGCGGCGGCATCGTCGGGGGTATCCCCCGCAGCACTGGCACAGGTCCGTCCCGGACCATGCGCCCTGCGCAGAACCCAGTCATCGGCGCTCCGAACCCTCAGCGCGGACGTGCGGAACGGTCACCGCAACGGGAGAAACGCTGGTCCTACGGCGGGCTGACCATCGGCAGGCGCACGACCCCGGAGTCCGACGAGCCCAGGCGCGTCACCTACGGACGTGCCGTGGCGGACGGCACGCCCCGCCGCAACGCTCCCGAGGCCAGCCGGGTCCTTCCTCCGGCTGAGCCGGTCACCGGCAGACCCTCCCGCGGCACGAACACGAAGAAGAGGCGCAAGCGCCGCGACGACGAGACAGGACGGTCATGACCCCACCACGCCACACCCGCACCGCCGCCACGCTCCTCGCCGCCCTGCTCACCGTCCCCCTCACCGCCACCGCCCACGCACAAGAAGACGACGTCCAACACCCCTGGTACTTCGACACCTACCGGGCCGAGGACATCTGGCAGCACACCACCGGCGAAGGCATCACGGTGGCCGTCATCGACACCGGCGTCGACCCCACCCTCCCCGAACTCGAAGGACAAGTACTCGAAGGCACCGACCTCA
>NZ_JAERRL010000038.1 GCF_016741785.1 Streptomyces sp. 7-21 | reverse complement strand
GCGACGGCCTCGTCGTCACGCCCCGGCAGGTCTTCGACGAACGCACTCCCGGGCGGCTCGCCGCCGTCGCCGAGGCACCGGTCACCGGGGCGCGGGAAAACGACGAGGCCACCGGTGACGTCACCGCCACTCCCGTCATGCGGGAAGCCGGCGAATGGAGCCTGCGCGCCCGGTTCGCGCAATGGGTCATCGTGACGACGCCCGGCGGTCTCGCCCTTGACGCCGTCGCACACGGCTGGCAGGCCGTCGCCGAGGCCCACCCCATGCTCCGGGCGCGTGCCGTGCCCGGCGGAGGACTGGTGGCCGGGGACCCCTCGTCGCCAGCCCCAGCCGGCCTGGTCGCGCGGATCGACGCCACCGCGGCCGCGGCGGACGACCTGGACGCGCTGGCCCAGGATGCGGCGCGTGAGGCGGCCGCCGCCCTCGACCCGGCCCGTGGCGTCGTCGCACGCCTCGCCTGGCTGGACGCCGGCCCCGATCGGCTGGGCCGCCTGGCCATCGTGGTCCACCACCTGGTGGTGGACGGGGTCTCCTGGCGGGTGCTGACCGACGACGTGGCAGAGGCGGTACGCGCGGTGGCTGCGGGCACCACGCCCGCGCTGGTACCCGAGGGCACCTCCTTCCGCACCTGGGCGGCGGCCGCCGCCGCGCAGGCTGTCTCGTCCGGCCGGACCGCCGAACTCGACTCGTGGACGGCTCTCGCGGCAGACGCCGCCAGCGTGCCGGGCCTGCCCGCGCCCGACCCGGTGCGGGATGTGGCTGCTTCGATGCGGCGGCGGGTCTGGCGGCTTCCCGCCGGCGTCGCGGACGATCTTGTTGGCCGGGTTT
>NZ_JAERRL010000037.1 GCF_016741785.1 Streptomyces sp. 7-21 | reverse complement strand
ACTGGCCGCCCGCGCCCGCCGCGACGGCCTCGTCTTCACCGCTCAGGACGTCTTCGAGCTGGAGTCGCCCGCGGGCCTGGCCGGCGTCGTCGGCGGGCCGCAGGAGGAGGACAGCGGCACGCGGACCGCCGAGGGCGACGTGCCGTTCACTCCCATGATGCACGAGCTGGGGGAGGCGGCCCTGCGGGAGTTCGGGCAGTGGATCGTCCTCGGGGCGCCGCCCGGTCTGGGGCTCGAGGCGGTGACACGCGGCTGGGCCGCCGTAGTCGCCGCGCACGGGATGCTGCGGGCGCGTGCCGTGCCCGGGAAGGGACTGGTCGTCGGCGGCCCGGACACCGCGGACGTGCCCGCGGCCGTCGCGCGGGTGGACGCCGCCGGAATCCCGGACGGGGAGCTGGACGCGGCCGTCCGCGAGGCGGCGCGTGAGGCGGCCGGGGCGCTGGACGCGACGGCGGGAGCCGTGGCACGCGTGGTGTGGGTGGACACCGGGCCCGACCGGACCGGGCGGCTCATCGTGGCCGCGCACCACGTCATCGCCGACGGCGTCTCCTGGCGCGTCCTGGCCGGCGATGTCGCGGAAGCCGTGCGGGCCGCGGCCGCCGGCGACGAGCCCACCGTGGCGCCCGAGGCCGTCCCGTTCCGCGGCTGGGCACAGGCGCTCACCGCGCAGGCCGCCACGGCCAGCCGGACCGCCGAACTCACCTACTGGACCAAGCTGTGCAGGGACGGCCACGGCTGGCCCGCCAGCCCGGCGACCGGGCCGGGCCGGGGACGTATGGGCGACCGAAAGCACCTGACGTGGCGGCTCCCCGTGGCCCGCACGGCCGAGCTGATC
>NZ_JAERRL010000036.1 GCF_016741785.1 Streptomyces sp. 7-21 | reverse complement strand
CGTCGTCGGGGCTCTTCAGTCCATGGCTGGGAGCAAGTGTCCGCCGGATCCGGTGGGCGGGTGGGAGTCGCTATGGCGCCAGGCCCGGCGCGCCAGGCAGGCGCGGGGACGTGGTGACCATGGGGGACCTGGTGGCCGCACGGGGGTGGTGCGGCGGATGCTGGGTCCGGTGCCTGCTGTGGTGGAGTGTTTCCAGGACCGGCCGGAGATGGCACAGCTGGAGGCTGCCGCTGGCCGGACCGCGGTGGTGGGCCAGTTGCTGGTGGGGATGGGCGGGGTGGGCAAGTCCCAGCTGGCCGCGCGCTATGCCCGTGATGTGTACGAGGCTGGGCGGGTGGATGTGCTGCTGTGGGTCACGGCCGTCTCGCCCGAGGCGGTGACCGACGCCTACGCTCACGCCGCCGCGCAGATCCTGGGCGCCGACAGCACGGACCCGCAGGCCGCCTGGCGGTTCCGGAACTGGCTGGAACTGCCGCCCGGTGAGCGGCAGGGGGGTCCGGTTGCTGGGGCGCGGTGGCTGGTCGTGCTCGATGATGTCCCGGATACCTCGGCGGTGGCCGGGCTGTGGCCGCCGGACGTGCCGCATGGCCGCACGGTGGTGACGACCCGGAACCAGGACGCCTCGCTCCTCTCCGGCCGGGCACGCGTCGATGTGGGGCTGTTCTCCCGGGAGCAGGCGGTCGCTTATCTGACGGAGAAGCTCGCCAGATCCGGTCGTGTGGATGAGGCGGGGGAGGTCGCGGGGCTGGCTGAGGATTTGGGGCGGCTGCCGCTGGCTTTGGCGCAGGTGGTGCCGTTTATGCTCAACAAAGGGCTGGACTGTGCTGGTTACCGGCGGCGGCTGGCTGACCGGGCCAGGACGCTTACTGATGTGCTGCCGCCGCAGGGCGGGCTGCCTGACCAGCACAGCCGCACGGTCGCCGCGGCCTGGGACCTGTCCATCGAGCTGGCGGACGAGCAGTCGCCGAAAGGTCTGGCCCGGCCTTTGCTGCATCTGCTGTCGTTGCTGGACCCCAACGGCATTCCCGCCCCGGTGCTCACCGGCGGACCCGTCCAGACTCACCTGGCTGCCCACCGGCCCGCCACCAGCACCAGCCC
>NZ_JAERRL010000035.1 GCF_016741785.1 Streptomyces sp. 7-21 | reverse complement strand
CACCGGGTGCAGGAACGCATCCAGCACCAGCAGCCGCTGCCCCTCCAGCGCACCGCCCACCGGCAGCACCCCGCCCAGCTCCTCCCCCGGAGCCACCACCCGCCAGGCAGCCGCCAGCGTCACCTCCGTCGGCCCGTACAGATGCCGCACCACCAGCTCAGGACTGGCCGCACGCACCCGCTCAACCGCCCCCACCGGCACCACGTCACCCCCGGTCACCACCTCCCGCAACCCGGCAAAACACCCCGGCGACTCCTCCGCGAGCACGCGGAAGGAACCGGCTGTCAGGTGCAGGCGGCGAACGCCGTCGCGCTGGATGGCCTCACGCACTTCCGCCGCTCCGACCACCCCGGGTGGGGCGATGATGACGCGGGCACCACGCGTCAGCGGCACCAGCACCTCGAACAACGACACATCAAACGCGTGAGGCGCGTGCATCAGCACACCCTCACCCTCCCCCACAGCCCACCCCCGCTGACCCACCAGATGCGCCACACCCCCATGCGTCACCGCAACACCCTTCGGCACACCCGACGAACCCGACGTATACATCACATACGCCACCTCATCCCCCACCAGCTCCGCCACCTCCGCCACCCCCGCACCCGCACCCCAACCCCCCGCACCCACAACCTCCTCCACCACCACAACCCCAACCCCCTCCGGCACCACACCCACCAACCCCCGCCCACACACCACCACCCGCGCACCCACATCACCCACCACAAACCCCACCCGCTCACCCGGCCACGACCCATCCACCGGCACCCACACCGCCCCCAACCGCCACACCCCCAGCCACAACGCCACCACCTCCACCGACCGCTCCACCACCACAACCACCCGATCCCCCCGCCCCACACCCCGCGACGCCAACACACCCGCCCACTCACCAGCCCGCTCCCACAACTCCCCAAACGACCACACACACCCCTCACCCACCACCGCCACCCCATCCGGCCACCGCTCCACCCACCCCCGCACCCGCTCCACCACCGACACAAACCCCCCACCCCCACCAACCCCACCCGACCACCCCAACACCACCGACCGCTCCCCCTCACCCACACCAACAGCCCCCACCCGCACCCCCGGCTCACACACCACCCGCTCCAACACCCCCACCACCCACCCCACAACCCGCTCCGCCACCACCCGCCCAAACACATCCGGCCGGTA
>NZ_JAERRL010000034.1 GCF_016741785.1 Streptomyces sp. 7-21 | reverse complement strand
TATGACCGCCGCCGAGGCCCGGGCGCACATCGCCGCGGCGTTCGCGCTGTGGCAGCAACGCTCGGCCGCCGTCTGGCACCTGGACCTGGGCATCCTCACGCACGCGGGCATCACCGTCACGCCGCCGCCCGAGGCCGCCGACCGGCCCCGCGCGGCGGCACTCGGCCTGTCGGCCGCCGCCGGCGGCGTCACTGCTCCGTGGCGGCGGGCGGCTCGGTGAGGACGGGGCGCAGCTCCAGCCACTCCTGGACCGGCCGGCCGCCGGCCCCGGGGGCGGCCGACAGCTCCCCGGCCAGCTCGACGGCGCGGTCGTAGCTGCCGACGTCGATGACCATCCAGCCGGCGATGAGGTCCTTGGCCGGTGGGAACGGCCCGTCGGTGACGGGCGGGTGCCCCTCGCCGCCGCTGCGGACCCACACCCCGTCAGGGGAGAGCGCCTCGCTGCCAGCGAACTCGCCGGTCGCCCGCAGCCGGTCCGCGAAGTCGTTCAGGTACCGCACGTGGGCCTCGACCTCCTGCGGGCTCCACTGGTCCATCGGCACGTCGTTGCCGGACGCCGGGGCGCCCCGGTAGTGCTTCAGCAGCAGGTACGTGGCCATCGCGTCACTCCTCGGTAGGGGTACGGCCCATTGTGGCCGGGCTCACACCCCGGGCCGGGGATTTCGGCCGCGGTGCCTCAGCCGGTGCCGCGGTCCGGTGCGTAGCCGGAGGCCGGGTTGTCCCCGGGGGAGCAGACGGAGGCGTCGACCGCCGCGGCCATGAAGGGCTGGATCAGCGCGGCGAACGTCTCCACCGACTCCGCGTCGTCGGCCAGATGGCTGGCGCCCAGGCCGACGGTGAACGAGTGGATGATCTGGCCGGGCTCGCAGGAAGTGCCCGCGATGGCGAAGCCGGGCCACGCCATGGCCTCGAACTCGCCGGAGACGGGGGTGCCCTCGGGTACCTCGTAGCCGAGCTCTCCGGTCTCGCGGACCAGCGCGGCGCTCCGGCCGTCGATGAACGCCTGGAAACCGTCGCGCCCGGAGGTGTCCGACCAGATCACGAGTTCACCGTCGACCGTGATCCGGCACTGGTCGAGGGTGGCCAGGCCGGTGCTGCCCTCGTAGCTCTGCTCGATCCTCAGGTCCCTCCCCGGCGGGAAGAGCGGCTCGTACAGCTCGCGGGGCACGTCGAGGCCGCACAGCGTGTCCGGCACGGCGTACTCCCGTTCCGCGGGGCCGTCGGACCCGCGCGTGAGGAACACCGTGATCCCCGCCGCCAGCAGCGCCAGGACCAGCGCACCTCCCAGCAGCAGCCGCAGCCGCGCGGCACTCACCTGCAGGCTCACCTACTCGCCCTGCCCTTCCTGAGGCGGCCGGGTCCAGTGGTAGTGGACCTCCCAGTTGCTGTCGATGATGTCACCAACGCCGTTCTTCAGGTCCGTCAGGGTGGCGTCGACGTCCTCGTCGGGGTTGGCGGGCACATAGTCGTTCCCGGCCACGTCGATCGCGTGCCTGGCGGCGTCGCCGGCGGCCTCGCGGGCCG
>NZ_JAERRL010000033.1 GCF_016741785.1 Streptomyces sp. 7-21 | reverse complement strand
TGGCGGCAGCCGGAGCCCCGAGCCGTGGCAGATGGCGGGCGAGGACGCCGTCGGCGGATCGGCCGACCCGGGCATGCCCGCCCAGCATCAGCTGGAGGCCGGCGCCGTCGTGCGCGATACGCCCGACGGCCCCGAGCTCAACCTGACGCTGTCCTGGCCCGGAAAGCTGCTGGACGGCCGAGATGTCATCGAACTCGGCGACCTGTGGGTCGAGATGCTCACCGGTATCGCCAGGCACACCACCAACCCCGGTATCGGCGGGCACACGCCCTCCGACTTCCCCCTCGTCAGCCTGAACCAGCGCCAGATCGAAGACCTGGAGGCCGGTTTCGGGGACGGCGAAACCCAGTGAGCGGCAGAGACTGACCGAAGGAGCAAGCGATGACCCGTTCGCCCATTGAGGATGTGTGGCCGCTGTCGCCGTTGCAGGAAGGGCTGCTGTTCCACGCCTCCTTCGACGACGAAGGGCCCGACGT
Source organism: Streptomyces sp. 7-21 (assembly GCF_016741785.1). Classification (GTDB taxonomy): domain Bacteria; phylum Actinomycetota; class Actinomycetes; order Streptomycetales; family Streptomycetaceae; genus Streptomyces. Next base: position 1,096 of record NZ_JAERRL010000033.1, on the reverse strand, counting down.
CTACACGATCCAGACCGGACAGGAGCTGCTCGGCCCCGTGGACCCGGACCGGCTGCGGCGCTCCTGGGGGGCGCTGGTGGCGCGCCACGCCGTGCTGCGCGCCAGCTTCCGGCAGGTCAGCGGCGCCCAGACCGTGCAGGTCATCTCCCGCCACGTGACGCTGCCGTGGCGGCAGGCCGACCTCTCTGCCCTGCCCGAAGACGAGGCGCTGGCCGAGATCGAACGGCTGTCGGAGGAGGAACGCGCTGCCCGCTTCGACCTGGCGGTGCCGCCGCTGCTGCGGGTGCTGCTGGTGACGCTGGGGCCCGGGCGGCACCGGATGGTCATCACCAGCCACCACATCCTGCTCGACGGCTGGTCGGTGCCGCTGCTGCTGGGCGAACTGCAGAAGGTGTACGAGGCCGGCGCTGATGTCCGGGCCCTTCCTCCCGTGCGGTCGTACCGGGACTACCTGGCCTGGCTGGCCCGGCAGGACCGGGCGGCGGCCGAGGAGGCCTGGCGCCGGGAACTCGCGGGGGCCGACGAACCCACCCTCGTCGCACCCGCTGACCCCGGGCGCCGGCCTGTCCTGGCGGAGCACGTGGTCCACGACCTCACCGAAGCAGCCACGGCCGGTGTCAGCGAGTTCGCGCGTGGTCGCGGGCTGACGGTGAACACGGTGGTGCAGGCGGCGTGGGCGCTGGTGGTGGCGCGGTTGTCGGGGCGGAACGATGTGGTGTTCGGGGCGACGGTGGCGGGGCGTCCGACCGAGTTGCCGGGTGTGGAGTCGATGGTCGGGCTGTTCATCAACACGGTGCCGGTGCGGGTGCCGCTGCGCGGCGAGCAGCCCGTGACCGAACTCCTCACCGATCTGCAGGAACGACAGGCCCAACTGCTGCCGCACCAGTACCTCGGCCTCACCGACTTGCAGCGGCTGGCCGGCCCGGGCGCCGTCTTCGACTCACTCGTCGTCTTCGAGAACTACCCGCACCCGCCGGCCCGGCCCGCATCCCCGGACACCCTGAGCATCAGGCCCGTAGGCGCCGCTTTCGACTCGACCCACTACCCCTTCACCCTCGCCGTCATCCCCGGAAAGCGCATCCGGCTCCGGCTTGAC
>NZ_JAERRL010000032.1 GCF_016741785.1 Streptomyces sp. 7-21 | reverse complement strand
ATCGAGCTTCACGCGCATCTGCTCGCCGGGGACCACGACGAACGTCAGCGGGTAGTGGGCGGCCTCGCGTCCTCCGGCGGAGCTCAGCGACAGCCTCCCGGGGCCCGGCTCGGCGGCGGGGGGACGGGGGTAGTTCTCGAAGACGACGAGTGAGTCGAAGACGGCGCCCGGGCCGGCCAGCCGCTGCGTGTCGCTGAGACCGAGGAACTGATGGGTGATCAGCCGGGCCTGTCGTTCCTGGAGATCGGTGAGGAGTTCGGTCACGGGCTGCTCGCCGCGCAGCGGCACCCGCACCGGCACCGTGTTGATGAACAGCCCGACCATCGACTCCACACCCGGCAGCTCCGGCGGACGCCCCGCCACCGTCGCCCCGAACACCACATCGTTCCGCCCCGACAACCGCGCCACCACCAGCGCCCACGCCGCCTGCACCACCGTGTTCACCGTCAGCCCGCGACCACGCGCGAAGGCGGCGATGTCGCGCGAGAGCCCAGCCGGGATGTCGCGGATGATGCTCTCCGGCAGCACGGGCCGCCTGCCCGCGTCGGCGGGCGCGACGAGGGTCGGCTCCTCCGCCCCGGCGAACTCCTGCCGCCAGGCCTCCTCGGCCGCCGCCCGGTCCTGCCGGGCCAGCCAGGCCAGGTAGTCCCGGTACGACCGCACGGGAGGCAGCACGCCCGCGTCCCCGTCCGCTTCGTACACCGCGGACAGTTCCCTGAGGAGCACCGGCATGGACCAGCCGTCCATGAGGATGTGGTGGCTGGTGATGACCATCCGGTGCCGCCCGGGCCCCAGCGTCACCAGCAGCACCCGCAGCAGCGGCGGCACCGCCAGGTCGAAGCGGGCAGCGCGTTCGGCTTCCGACAGCCGTTCGGCCTCCGCAAGCGCCTCCGGTTCCGGCAGGGCGCTCAGGTCCGCAGCGTGCCAGGGCAGTCGCACGTCCCGCGCGATGACCTGGACGGCCTCGCCGGACCGGCGGCGGCGGAAGCTGGCGCGCAGCACGGCGTGGCGGTCCACCAGCGCCTGCCAGGAGCGCCGCAGCCGGTCTGCGTCCACGGGGCCGCTGAGGTCGAGGAACCGCTGGCCCACGTAGACGTCGGGCCCCTCGTCGTCGAAGGAGGCGTGGAACAGCAGCCCTTCCTGCAACGGCGACAGCGGCCACACATCCTGGACTCGCGAACCGGACATCGCGTTCTCCTCAACGATTCTGGTCGGTCTGCTCTTGACGTCGGTCTAGGCGGTGCCGTCGGCGAAGTCAGCCTCGAATTCCTCGACTTCGGACTGGTCGAGGGATACGAGGGAGAAGTCGGAAGGCGTGTGGCCCCCGGCCGTGGGACTGGCACCGTGGGCGGCGATGCCGGTGAGCATGCCGGTCCAGGCGTCCTTGAGGTCCTGGGCGGCGCTGTCGTCCAGGAGGCCGGGCAGCCAGTTCAGGGTCAGGTGCAGTTCGGGGCCGTCGGGCGTGTCCCGGACGACGGCCACTGTCTCCAGGGGGCGCGGGGCGGGTATGTCCGGGCCGAAGCGGCTGCCGATGGGCGGGTCGCCGCTCCAGGCCCAGGGCTCGACCGGACCGCCGGCCGCGGTG
>NZ_JAERRL010000031.1 GCF_016741785.1 Streptomyces sp. 7-21 | reverse complement strand
GGTGGCCGCCGCCTACGCCGACCGCGTGCTGTACCTGGCCGACGGCCGCGTCGTGGACGACATGGCCAGCCCCACGGCCGAGCAGGTCCTGGACCGGATGCGCCGCTTCGACGCCCGGGGGAGGGTGGCGTGACCGTCCTGAAGACCTCCCTGCGCAGCTTCTTCTCGCACAAGGCGAGGATGCTGCTGTCGGGCCTCGCGATCGCGCTGTCGGTGTCGTTCGTCTCCGGCACCCTCGTCTTCAGCGACACGCTGAACACCACCTTCGACCGGTTCTTCGACGCGGTCGCCGCCGACGTCACCATCTCGCCCGCCGAGGACGACAACGCCCAGGAGACCGGCCGCGGCGCCACGCTGCCTGCCTCGCTGGTCGAGCGCGTGCGCGACGTCGAGGGCGTCGCCGCCGCCGACGGCACGGTGGTCAACGAGCAGCTCACGCTCGTCGGAGCGGACGGCGACACCCTCGACGCCTCCGGCCCTGTCTTCGGCGGCGACTGGGGGCCGGCGGTCCAGCGCGTCATGGACCTCAGCGAGGGCCGCGAGCCCGCGGGGCCGGGCGAGGCGCTGCTCGACTCCGACACCGCCGAGACCAACGAGGTGGCCATCGGCGACGAGATCGACCTGATCACCGTCGACGGCCGGGAGACCGTCGAGATCACGGGCCTGGCGTCGTTCCGGGACACCAACCCCGGTGCCGCCTACCTGCTGCTGGAGCCGGCGGCGGCGCGCACCACGCTGCTGGGCGCGCCCGACGTGGTCAGCGAGATCCATATCCAGGCCGAGGACGGCGTCAGCGACGACGCGCTGAAGCGGCGCATCGAGGAGGCGGACCTCGCGGCAGGCGTGCCGCTCGAGGTGGACACCCGTCAGGAGACGACCAGTGCCATGAGCGCCGAGACCGGCTTCCTCGACGTCATCCGGTACGGCATGCTCGGCTTCGCCGCGATCGCGGTCCTGGTCGGCATCTTCCTGATCGTCAACACCTTCTCCATGCTGGTCGCCCAGCGCACCCGCGAGATCGGGCTGATGCGCGCCATCGGCGCCAACCGGCGCCAGACCGCGCGCACGGTGCTGACCGAGGCGCTGCTGCTCGGCCTGACCGGCTCGGCCGCCGGCGTCGTGGCGGGCATCGGCCTGGCCATGGGGCTCATCGAGCTGATGAACTCCGCGGGCGTCAACATCGACTCCTCGCAGGTGACGGTGAAGGCCGCCACCCCCGTGGCCGGCCTGGCGACCGGCGTGCTGGCCACGCTGCTGGCCGCCTGGCTGCCCGCCCGGCGCGCGGGCCGCGTCTCGCCGATGGCCGCGCTGCGCGAGGCCGCCTCCGGCGGCGCGGCGCACGGCGAGGGCCGGACCGGCCGGGTGCGGGCGGCACTCGGGCTGCTGCTGACGGGCGCCGGCGCCGCGGCGCTGGTGGCCGCGGCCGCGGCCGAGGACACGGCCGACGGCGCGCCGTTCTTGGGGCTCGGGCTGCTGCTGACGCTGGCGGGCGCCATCGTCGTCGGCCCGCTGCTGGCCGCCGTGGTGGTGCGCCTGCTCAACGCCGTGGTGCTGCGCGGCTTCGGCTCCGTCGGGCGCATGGCCGGCCGGAACGCGCTGCGCAATCCGCGCCGCACCGGCGCCACCGCCGGTGCCCTGATGATCGGCCTGGCGCTGGTGGGGGCGCTGTCGGTCGTGGCCACCTCGGTCGTCGCCTCCGCCTCCGACCAGCTCGACCGCACCGTTGGCGCCGACTTCATCATCGAGCCGTCGTCCGGCGGCCTGATCACCCCGCAGGCGGCGCAGGCCGTGGCCGGCACGCCCGGGCTGGAGCACGTCACGGAGTACACGGCCGTCAGCGTGGAGATCACCACGCCGGACGGGGAAACCGAGCAGGAAGACGTCATCGCGGCGGACCCCACCTATGCCGAGGACCTCGTGACGCCCACCGTGGCGGGCGAGCAGGCCGCCGCCTACGAGCCGGACCAGATCTCCGTGGGCGAGTCCTTCGCCGAACGCCACGGCCTTGAGATCGGCGACGAGCTGTCCGTGTCGTTCACCGGCGGCGACACCGCCACGCTGACGCTCGGCGCGATCACCTCCGAGGACACGCTCCTCGACCAGGGGGCCATGTACATGAGCCTGGACACCGCCCGGTCGTACCTGCCGGCCGACCAGGTCCCGCTGAACGTGGTGATGTTCGCCAAGGCCGAGGAGGGACAGCAGGACGCCGCGCAGGCGGCGCTGGAGGACGCGCTCGCGGCGTTCCCGCAGCTTGAGGTGCACGACCAGGACAGCTACAAGCAGCTGCTGGAGGACGAGATCGGCGCCGCGCTGAACC
>NZ_JAERRL010000030.1 GCF_016741785.1 Streptomyces sp. 7-21 | reverse complement strand
CGTGGCCGCCGCCTACGCCGACCGCATAGTGTTCCTCGCCGACGGCCGGATCGTCGATGAGATGACCAATCCCACGGCGGACCGGGTGCTCGACCGGATGCGTGGCTTCGACGGGCAGGGACGCGTGTCGTGACCATCGTCAAGACTTCACTGCGCAACTTCTTCGCCCACAAGTGGCGCATGATCCTGTCGGGCCTCGCGGTCGTGCTGTCGGTGTCGTTCGTCTGCGGCACCCTCGTGTTCACGGCCACGATGAACACCACGTTCGACCGGCTCTTCGAGGTCACGGCGTCCAACGTGATGGTGACCGCCGAGTCGGAGGACGGCGGGAGCATGGACCCCAGCGGCGGGGGCACCGGCGTGCCGGACACGGTCCCCGCCTCGGTGCTGCACGACATCGAGAACGTCGAGGGCGTCGAGGGGGTCATAGGCGTCGTCTACTCGCTGAGCGTCACGGCCGTGGACGACCAGAACGAGAACGTCGGCCCGACCACGGGCGCGCCCACCATCGTGGCCAACTGGTCGCCCGTCGAGGCCCGCTCCATGGAAATCATCGAGGGCGAGGCGCCCACCGGGCCGTCCGAGGTGATGGTCGACTCCGACACCGCCCGGAACAAGGACGTCGCCCTCGGCGACGAGATCCGGCTGATCACGCCGTTCGGTGACTTTGAGACCACGGTCTCCGGCATCGCCGAGTTCCAGGTGACCAACCCGGGCGCGGCGATGATCTACACCGACCTGCCGACCGCGCAGGACTACCTGCTGGGCGGTAAGGACGAGTACACCGAGGTGCACGTCAACTCCGCCGGCGGCATCACCGACGAGCAGCTCAAAGAGAACGTCAGCGAGGCCATCGGCGCGGGCTCCTACAACATCCAGACCGCCGAGGAGTACACGGAGGAGAACCAGGACGAGCTCGGCGAGATCCTGTCGATACTGGAGTGGGTCCTGCTGGGCTTCGCCGGGATCGCGCTGGTGGTCGGCATCTTCCTGATCGTCAACACCTTCTCGATGCTGGTCGCGCAGCGCACCCGTGAGCTGGGCCTGATGCGGGCCGTCGGCGCGACGCGCCGCCAGGTCAACCGCACGGTCCTGATCGAGGCGCTGCTGCTGGGCGTCATCGGCTCGGTGATCGGCTTCGGCCTGGGCGTGGCGATCGCCATCGGCCTCATGCAGCTGATGAACGCCATCGGCATGACGCTGTCGACCGACGACCTGACCATCGAGCCGGCCGTGCCGGTGACCGGCATCATCCTGGGCGTGCTCGTCACGCTGATCGCCGCCTACGTGCCCGCGCGCCGCGCCGGGCGGATCAGCCCGATGGCCGCGCTGCGCGACGCGGGCATGCCGGGCGACGTGCGGGCCGGGCGCCTGCGGGCGCTCATCGGCGCCGTGCTGACGGTCGCCGGCCTGGCCGCGCTGGCGGGCACGGCCCGGGTGGACGAGGCGACCGCCGGCGTCCTCCCGCTCGCGCTGGGCGTGCTGCTGAGCCTGGTCGGCCTGATCCTGCTGGGTCCGGCGCTGGTCGGCCTGGTGGTGCGGGCGCTGAGCGCGGTGCTGCTGCGCGGCTTCGGGCCGGTCGGCCGCATGGCCGAGCGGAACGCGCTGCGCAACCCGCGCCGCACCGGCGCCACGGCCTCGGCGCTGATGATCGGCCTGGCGCTGGTGGCGGGCCTGTCGGTGGTCGGCTCCTCCATGGTGGCGTCCGCTACCGAGGAGATCGACGAGACCCTCGGCGCCGACTACGTGATCAGCACCAGCAACTTCACGCCTATCAACCAGGACGTCATCGACCTGATCGAGGGGACCGAGGCCATCGAGCACGTCACCGCGGTGCGGGGCGTGCACGCCGACGTGACGCTGCCCGACGGCGAGACGTTCGAGCGCTACCTGAACGTCGCCGAGGGCACGTACGCGGAGGACATCGCCGCCCAGGTCGCCGAGGGTGATCTGGCCGACGCCTTCGCCCCGGGTGCCATCGCCCTGGATGAGAACACCGCGGAGGACCACGGCATCGGCCTCGGCGACACCATCACGGTCGACTTCCCCCGCGGTGAGACCGCGGACCTGACGGTCGCCGTGATCACGTCCAGCGACAGCGCTGTGGAGGGCGCGGCCTGGTACGTCGGCACCGAGACGCTCCGGAGCACCACGCCCGAGGAGGAGATGCCGCTGCCGATGACGCTGTTCGCCTCGGCCGTGGACGGGCAGGAGGAACAGGCGGCCGCTCAGCTTGACCGGGCCCTGGAGCCGTACCCCCAGATCGAGGTGCGGGACCAGGCGGAGTTCAAGGAGCTGATCCAGGACCAGGTCGGCGGGCTGCTGAACA
>NZ_JAERRL010000003.1 GCF_016741785.1 Streptomyces sp. 7-21 | reverse complement strand
GCGCGCCAGGCACGGCAGATGACCGGGGTCGTTGCCCGCACAGGCTCGGCGGCGTTTGCCCCGCTCGCTCCCCGGGGCGATGCCGCCGTGTCCGCGCTCAGGCGGCGGTGGCGAGCGGCAGCCGGGCGACGAGGAGACGGCCCGACATGGTGACGCCGCCGTCCATGGCGATGGCGAGCGAGTCGGCGTAGACGTGCGGCCCGGTGATCTTCGGACCGGCGCCGGGCTCACCGGAGTCGGCCTCGCCCGGCCCTTCGCCCGTCAGGTACGGGATGGGGCTGTGGCCGTGGACGATGCGGCTGCCGCCGTACACGTCGAGCATCTCGCGCACCGCCTCGGGTCCGTCGTCGCGGAACGCGAACCGCTTGGTGAACTTGCGGAACAGCTCCCACGTCTCGGCCGCGTCGTTCCGCTGGAGCGCCTGGAAGATCGCGTCGTTGACGTCCTCGATGCTGTCGCCGTAGTCCCGGTACGCGGTGGTGTCGGAGTGCACCAGCAGGTGGTCGTCGACGAGCGCCATCGAGTCCAGGCGCGACATCCACTGGATGTGGTGGTCCTCCAGCCGCTCCATGTCGCTGCGCTGACCGCCGTTGAGCATCCAGGCGGCGCGGAACGAGGCGGTGCCCGCCGCCGACTCGACGGGGGTGTCACCGAAGCGGCTCGCGCCGAGAAGCAGAAGTTCGTGGTTGCCGAGCAGGGCCTTGCAGTAGCCACCGGCGGCCGCGGCCTCGGCGGACAGCCGCATCACGAGGTCGATGACGCCGATGCCGTCTGGGCCCCGGTCGGTGAAGTCACCGAGGAACCACAGCCGGGCATTGCCCGCCGCCCAGGCGTCGGACTCGTCGGTCAGCCCGGCCTCGCGCAGCGCTGCGCGCAGCTCGTCGAGGTAGCCGTGCACGTCTCCGACCACGTACAGCGGGCCCGCGCCGTCCATCACGGGCAGGTCGCGGATGGTCGGGGCGTACAGGTCACGCGCCTGGCCGGCACCGACCGGTCCCGTCTCCCCCTGGCTTTCCCCCTGAGTCATCGACCCCTCCACCGTTACGCGCCGCCTCCACCTGCTGGCCCCGATACTGGTCGGCGAATCGGGCTGGTCGTGGGGCCATTCGCCCATCATAGGAATCACCCTGCGCCGGTGTGACACTCCTGGGGCGTCTGAAACAGCAGAGATACGGAATGCGGTGCGGGCACGGCTGGGCATCCTGGCGCGAATCGCCCATCCGGCCAGGCTCACGCGCCCTCGGGCGCCCGCGCGTCGTCGGCGGCGGGCCGCGCCCGCGGCGGGGTGATGAGCGCCCGCGCGGCCGGGCGCTGGGAGGAGGCCCGCACGATCAGGTCGGTCGGCATGACCTGGGAGATAGTGCCGCGCCGGGCAAGCTCCTCGGCGCTGAGGCCGGACTCGATGGCGTCGATGAGCAGCTGCACGACGGAGGTGCCGATGCGGCCCGGTTTCAGGGACAGGGTCGTTACCGGCGGTTCGGTGGTGTCGTAGACGCGGGACTCGCTGCAGCAGACGATCATGAGGTCGTCGGGGACGCCGAGGCCGTAGTGGCGGGCGGCGGCGAGCAGGTCGGTGCCGTTGGGGTCGTAGAGCCCGTAGACGGCGTCGGGGCGGTCGCTGCGGGCGAGCAGGCGGTCGGCGGCGACGGCTCCGGCGCAGGAGTCCTGAGCGGGGTAGGTCTCGTAGACCGGGTCCTGGCCGTTGCGCTCGCACCAGGCGAGGTAGGCGCTGGTGGACAGCCGGGTGTAGGCATCGGTGCCGGTGCCGGTCAGCAGGCCGATGCGGCGGGCGCCGGCCGCGGCGAGGTGGTCGAGCAGGCCGACGACGGCGGCCTCGTGGTCGTTGTCGACCCACGCGGTCACCGGCAGGCTGCCCGCCGGGCGGCCGTCGGACACCACGGGGATGCCCTGGCGGACGAGGCCGGAGACGACGGGGTCCTCGTCGGAGGGGTCGATGACGATGGTGCCGTCGAGGGCGACGTTGGACCAGACGTCGAAGTCGCGGTGGAGTGAGGTCGCCGGGAGGATGACGAGGGCGTAGCCGCGTGCCAGGGCCGCGGAGGTGGCGGCCCGGGCCATCTCGGCGAAGTAGGCGAACTCGGTGAAGGTGAACGGCTCCTCGCCGTAGGTCGTCACCGTCAGGCCGATCAGGCCGGACTTGCCGGTCCGCAGGGTGCGGGCGGCGGCGGAGGGGCGGTAGCCGAGGCGGTCGGCGACCGTGCGGACGTGGCGGCGGGTGGTGTCCGGAAGGCGGCCCTTGCCGTTCAGCGCGTCGGAGACAGTCGTGATCGACACCCCGGCAGCGGCGGCGACGTCGCGGATTCCCGCCCGCCCATGCGGCGGGCGGCCGTGCGGACCGGGCACCTGATGCTTCGCTGCTGTCATGGCGAGCCGATGGTAGGCATGGCCACGGGTTGGGCACGGGAGGTTCCGAGCGCGAGGGAAGGATACGTTTCTGCGCGGCCAAACCGCCTTTCGATCTTCGTTTCGAAGGCGATACGGGGGCAGTGGCGGCGCCATACAAGGGACGGGACGGGCCGGTAGGGCGAGCGCCTGGCGGTGTTCAACAACTGCTTCCTCACCCTTTCGAGCGGGGCGCGCAAGGGGGCCCGCCAGGGTCGCACACGAGGCGCACGCGCGCCTGCCCCGGGGACTGCGGCGTCGGTGACCGGAGGCTGGACGTTTCCGGGTGACGTCCTACAGTGGGGACGATGAGCGTTCCTTCCCCCGCCGTTTCACCGCAGGCCGCGCCGGCCGCGCAGCGATCTTCTCAGGTACCTGGCCCGGCTTCGCGGATCCCCGGCCCGGACGCGCGCGCAGGCTCGGGCGTGCGGCTGCGTGCCGCGCTGGATGACATCCCTTCGTATGTACCCGGCCGCCGGGCGGCCGGGGGCGGGGGCCCCTCCTACAAGCTGTCGTCGAACGAGAACCCGTACCCGCCGCTGCCCGGCGTGCTCCAGGCGGCGGTCGAGGCGGCGGGCTCGTGCAACCGCTACCCGGACCTGCTGAGCGGCGTGCTGGTCGCCGAGCTGTCGGAACGGCTCGGCGTGCCCGCCAGCCAGCTGGCGACGGGCCCCGGCGCGGTCGGCGTGGCGCAGCAGCTGGTGCAGTCGGTGGCGGGGCCGGGCGACGAGGTGCTGTACGCCTGGCGGTCGTTCGAGGCGTACCCGATCATCACCCAGATCGCGGGCGCCACGTCGGTGCGGGTGCCGCTGACCGAGACCGAGGAGCACGACCTCGACGCGATGGCGGCGGCCGTGACCGACCGGACCCGGCTGGTCTTCCTGTGCACGCCGAACAATCCGACGAGCACGGTGATCGCGCGCGAGGACCTGGAGCGGTTCCTGGACCGGGTGCCGGACGACGTGCTGGTGGTGCTGGACGAGGCGTACCGGGAGTTCGTGCGGGATCCGCGCGTGGTGGACGGCATGGAGGTGTACCGCCAGCGGCCGAACGTGTGCGTGCTGCGGACGTTCTCCAAGGCCTACGGGCTCGCCGGGCTGCGCGTGGGGTACGCGGTAGCGCGGGAGCCGGTGGCCGACGCGCTGCGGAAGACGGCCGTGCCCTTCGCGGTGAGCGAGATCGCCCAGCACGCGGCGGTGGCCTCGCTGCGGAGCGAGGCGGAGCTGATGCGGCGGGTGGACGCCGTGGTCGCCGAACGGGAGCGGGTGCTGGCGGAGCTGCGGGCCCAGGGGTGGACGGTGCCCCAGCCGCAGGGGAACTTCCTGTGGCTGCGGCTCGGGGAGGCGACCGCGGACTTCGCCGCCGCCTGCGAGGAGGCCGGAGTGGCGGTGCGGCCGTTCGCCGGTGAGGGCGTGCGCGTGTCCGTCGGGGAGCCGGAGGGCAACGCGATCATGCTGCGGGTGGCGGCGGAGTTCCGCCAGGAGCGGGGCCTGGCCTAGGTCCCCGGGCGCCGCCGCGGCGCCCGGTGCCGTGCCGCCGCGGCGCGGATGAGACGACTCTCACGTCTTTTGGGCAGGGGTCTGGCGTTATAAGCCCCTCCGTGTGGGTGATAATTGCTTGTGAATGTGAATACGTTCACAAGCTAGGAGCGTGACCCGTGGACCTGGCTCTCGCGGACGAGACTCTCGCGCGGTGGCAGTTCGGCATCACCACCGTCTACCACTTCCTCTTCGTGCCGCTGACGATCTCGCTGGCGGCGCTGACCGCCGGGCTCCAGACGGCGTGGGTGCGCACCGGCAAGGAGAAGTACCTGCGGGCCACCAAGTTCTGGGGGAAGCTCTTCCTGATCAACATCGCCATGGGCGTGGTCACGGGGCTGCTCCAGGAGTTCCAGTTCGGCATGAACTGGTCGGAGTACTCACGCTTCGTCGGCGACGTGTTCGGCGCGCCGCTGGCCCTGGAGGCGCTGCTGGCGTTCTTCTTCGAGTCCACCTTCATCGGCCTGTGGATCTTCGGCTGGGACAAGCTGCCGCCGAAGATCCACCTGGCGACGATATGGATGGTCTCCCTCGGCACCGTGCTGTCGGCGTACTTCATCCTCGCCGCCAACTCCTGGATGCAGCACCCGGTCGGCTACCGCATCAACGAGGAGTCCGGCCGCGCGGAGCTCACCGACATCGTCGCGGTGCTGACGCAGAACACGGCCGTCGCGCAGTTCGCCCACACCATGACGGCGGCGTTCCTCGTCGGCGGCGCCTTCATGGCCGGCATCGCCGCCTACCACCTGATGCGCGGGCGGCACGTCGCCGTGATGCGCACATCGCTGCGCGTCGGCCTGGTGACGATGGTCATCGCGGGCGCGCTCACCGCCTTCACCGGCGACCGGCTCGGCAAGATCATGTACGACCAGCAGCCGATGAAGATGGCCTCCGCCGAAGCGCTGTGGGACACCGAGGGGCCGGCCCCGTTCTCCCTGTTCGCCGTCGGGGACGTGGAGAACGGGCACAACGAGGTCGCCATCGAGATCCCCGGGCTGCTGTCGTTCCTCGCCCACGACAACTTCAGCGAGGAGGTCCCCGGCATCAACGACCTCCAGGAGCAGCTGGAGGAGACGTACGGGCCCGGCGACTACCGGCCCAACATCCCGCTGGCGTACTGGAGCTTCCGCTGGATGATCGGCTTCGGCATGGCCTCCACCGCGCTGGGCGCCGCCGGGCTGTGGCTCACCCGCCGCCGGCTGTGGCTGTCGGAGCGGCTCCGCACCAGCGAGGACGAACCACCGCGCCTGGCGCTCACCCGCGACCGGACCCTCAGCCCCGCCCTGGGCGGCTGGTACTGGCGGCTGATGCTGCTGACCATGCTGTTCCCGCTCATCGCCAACGCCTGGGGCTGGATCTTCACCGAGACCGGCCGCCAGCCGTGGGTCGTCTACGGGGTGCTGCCGACGGCGTCGGCCGTCTCCCCCGGGGTCTCGCAGGGCGAGGTTCTCACCTCCCTCGTCATCTACACCGTGCTGTACGCGGTGCTGGCCATCGTCGAGGTGCGGCTGGTGGTCAGGTACGCCAAGGCCGGGCCGCCCGAGCTGACGGAGGCCGACCTCAATCCGCCCACCCGCATCGGCGGCGGCCGCGCCGGCGAGACCGCCGCCGACCGCGACGACCGGCCGATGGCCTTCTCGTACTGACGAAGGGGTGCGCAGCTCATGGAACTCCACGACCTGTGGTTCGTGCTCATTGCCTTCCTGTGGACCGGCTACTTCTTCCTGGAAGGCTTCGACTTCGGCATCGGCGTGCTCAGCGGCACGCTGGCACGCGACCGGGCCGAGCGGCGCGTCCTCATCAACACCATCGGGCCCGTCTGGGACGGCAACGAGGTCTGGCTGGTGACCGCCGCCGGCGCCACGTTCGCTGCGTTCCCGGAGTGGTACGCCACCCTCTTCTCCGGCTTCTATCTGCCGCTGCTGGCCATCTTGTGCTGCCTGATCGTGCGGGGCGTCGCCTTCGAGTACCGCGCCAAGCGGCCCGGGGAACGGTGGCAGCGCACCTGGGAGCACGCCATCGTCTGGTGCTCCGGGCTGCTGGCCGCGCTGTGGGGGCTGGTCTTCGCCACCATGGTCAGGGGCGTGCCGCTCGACGCGGACGCCGAGGTCACCGGCGGGCCGCTCGACCTGCTGCACCCGTACGCGCTGCTGGGGGCGGCGTTCACCTTCGTCCTCTTCACCTTCCACGGGGCGGTGTTCGCGGCGCTGAAGACCACCGGCGACATCCGGGTGCGGGCACGGCGGGCCGCCGCGTGGCTGGGCGCGGCGACGGCGGTGCTGGCCGCGGCGTTCCTGGCGTGGACGCAGGCCAGCAGCGGCGACGGGTGGTCGCTGGGCGCCAGCGCCGTTGCGGCGGCCGGGCTGCTGGCGGCGCTCGCGGCCACCGCGCGCGGGCGCGAGGGCTGGGCGTTCGCCTGCTCCGGGATTGCCATCGCCGCGATCGTCGCGGCGCTGTTCCTGGCGCTCTTCCCCAACGTGATGCCCTCGACGCTGAACGAGGCGTGGCACCTGACGGCCGAGGACGCCGCCGCCACCCCGTACACGCTGCGGATCATGACCTGGGCCGCCGCCTTCGCCACGCCGATGGTGATCGCCTACCAGGCGTGGACCTACTGGGTCTTCCGCAAGCGCATCGGCACCCAGCACATCGCCTGACCGCCGTCAGCGGACGGTCAGCGGAGCGGAAGGAGCCGCCACGTGAAGCCCGTCGACCCCCGGCTGCTGCGCCACGCCCGCGCCACGCGCGGCTTCCTGGCCGCGTCCGTGGCGCTGGGCGCGGCCAGCGCCGGACTGCTCATCGCCCAGGCCGTGCTGCTGGCCCGGCTGATCGCCGGTGCGTTCGCCGACGGACTCGCGCCGGGCGAGCTGCTGGCGCCGCTGCTGCTGCTCCTGGCCGTCACCGCCGGGCGGGCGCTCGCGGCCTGGCTGACCGAACTGGCCGCCCACCGGACCAGCGCGGCCGTGAAGTCCCAGCTGCGGGCGCGGCTGGTGGACCACGCGGCCACCCGGCTCGGGCCGGGCTGGCTGGCCGGGCAGCGCGGCGGCGAGCTGACGGCCCTGGCCACGCGCGGCATCGACGCTCTCGACGGCTACTTCTCGCGGTACCTGCCGCAGCTGTGCCTGGCGGTGGTGGTGCCCGCGGCGGTGCTGGCGAAGATCGCGGCCGACGATCTGGTCTCGGCAGCCATCATTGCCGTGACGCTGCCGCTCATTCCCGTCTTCGCCATCCTCATCGGCTGGGCCACGCAGGCGGTGATGGACCGGCAGTGGCGCCAGCTGTCGCGGCTCGCGGGGCACTTCGTGGACGTGGTCGCGGGGCTGCCGACGCTGAAGGTGTTCGGCCGGGCCCGGGCGCAGGCGGAGCACATCCAGCGGATCACCGGGGACTACCGGCGCGCCACGATGCGGACGCTGCGGGTCGCGTTCCTCTCGTCCTTCGCCCTGGAGCTGATCGCGACCGTCTCGGTGGCGCTGGTCGCCGTGGGCGTCGGCCTGCGGCTGGTGCACGGGGAGCTGACGCTCCAGACGGCGCTGACGGTGCTGATCCTGGCGCCCGAGGCGTACCTGCCGCTGCGGCAGGCGGGCGCGCAGTACCACGCCGCGCAGGAGGGGCTGTCAGCCGCCGGCGAGGTCTTCGCCGTGCTGGAAACGCCGGGCCAGCCGGGCACGGACGGCGCGGGAGAGCCGGCGCCGGACGCGCGGCGCGCGGCGCTGGAGCTGGAGCGGGTGCGCGTGCGCTACCCGGGGCGGGCGGACGACGCGCTGGCGGAGACGAGCCTGTCCGTGGCGCCGGGCGAGGTGCTGGCGGTGACCGGGCCGTCGGGCGGCGGGAAGTCGACGCTGCTGGCGGTGCTGCTGGGCTTCGTCCGGCCCGCCTCGGGGCGGGTGCGGGTCGGCGGGCGCGACCTGGCCGGGCTCGACCTGGCGAGCTGGCACCGGCAGGTGGCCTGGGTGCCGCAGCGCCCGTACCTGTTCGCCGGGACCATCGCCGACAACGTGCGGCTGGCGCGGCCGGACGCGGACGACGCGGCCGTGGCGGCGGCGCTGCGCGACGCGGCGGCCGGAGACCTGGCCCTGGAGCGCGTCGTGGGCGAGGACGGCGGCGGCCTGTCGGCCGGGCAGCGGCAGCGGGTCGCCCTGGCCCGGGCGCTGCTGGCGGACCGGCCGGTGCTGCTGCTGGACGAGCCGACGGCCGCGCTCGACGGCGTCACCGAGGCGGAGATCGTCGCGGCGGTACGCCGCGCGGCGCGGGGGCGGACGGTCATCCTCGTCACGCACCGCCCGGCGCTGCTGGACGTCGCTGACCGGGTGTTTCACGTGAAACCACGGCGGGAGGAGGCCGCCGGGGGCGCCTCGCGCCAGGTCGCCCGCCCGGGCGCCGGGCCGGCGCCGCGCCCGCGGCCGGCGGAGCCCGGGGCCGGGCCCCAGGGCGGTGCGGACGGCCAGGCGGCGAAGCGGTTCCGGGTGCGGCTGGGCCTGGCGGCCGGGCTGGGGACGCTGGCGCTGGCCAGCGCGGTGGGGCTGATGGCCACCTCGGGCTGGCTGATCTCCCGCGCCTGGCAGCAGCCGCCGCTGCTGTACCTGATGGTGGCCGTCACGGCCACGCGCGGCTTCGGCATCGGCCGCGCCGTGTTCCGGTACGCCGAGCGGCTGCTGAGCCACGACGCCGTGCTGCGGCTGCTCGCCGCGGTGCGCACCGCCGCCTACCGGCGGCTGGAACGGCTGGCGCCGGCCGGGCTGCCGGGCGGCCGCCGGGGCGACCTGCTGGCGCGGTTCACGGGCGACGTGGACGCGCTGCAGGACCGCTACCTGCGGTGGCTGCTGCCGGCCGTGGCTGCTGGGACGGTCACGGCCGGGGCGGTGGGCTTCACCGCCTGGCTGCTGCCCGAGGCGGCGGCCGTGCTGGCGGCCGGGCTGCTGGCGGCGGGCGTGGCGGTGCCGGCCCTGGTGATGGCGGTGGCGCGGCGGGCGGAACGGAACCTGGCGCCCGCCCGGGGCGAGCTGTCCGCCGCCACCCTGGACGTGCTCACCGGAACGGCCGAGCTGACCGTCGCCGGTGCGCTGCCCGCGCGGCTGCGGGCGGCCCGCGCCGCGGATGCCCGGCTGACCGCGCTGGCCGCGCGTTCCGCCGCCGCGACGGCGCTCGGCGGCGGCCTGTCCGCGCTGGTCAGCGGGCTGACCGTCACCGCCGCGGCCTGGCTGGGCGCGGTGGCCGTCGCGGACGGGCGGCTGGACGGGGTGTGGCTGGCGACCGTCGTGCTGGTGCCGCTGGCGGCCTTCGAGGCGGTGGCGGGCATGCCGCTCGCCGCGCAGTACCGGCAGCGGGTGGCACAGTCGGCCGCGCGGCTGCGCCAGCTCGACGAGGCGCCCGCGCCCGTGCGCGAGCCGGAGCGGCCGCTGCCGCTGCCGGCGGACCCGTTCCCGCTGCAGGTGTCCCGCCTGACGGCCCGCTACCCCGGGGCGGCGGCGCCGGCGCTGCGCGGCGTGGACCTGGAGCTGACGCCGGGCCGGCGCATTGCCGTCGTGGGCCCGTCGGGCGCCGGGAAGACGACGCTCGCGCACTGCCTGCTGCGGTTCCTCGACCCCGACGGCGGCAGCTACACCCTCGGCCCCGGCGCGGTGCCCGCCGCGCGGCTGCGCGGCGACGACGTGCGGCGCCTGGTCGGGCTGTGCGCGCAGGACGCCCACGTGTTCGACAGCACGCTGCGGGAGAACCTGCGGCTGGCGCGGCCGGACGCGGACGAGGACGCGCTGCGGGCCGCGCTGGCCTCGGCGCGGCTGCTGGAGTGGGTCGACAGCCTGCCGGACGGCCTCGACACGGCCGTCGGCGAGCACGGCGCCCGCCTCTCGGGCGGGCAGCGGCAGCGGCTGGCGCTGGCCCGCGCGCTGCTCGCCGGGTTCCCCGTGCTGGTGCTGGACGAGCCCGCCGAGCACGTGGACGAGCCGACCGCCGACGCGCTGACGGCCGACCTGCTGGCGGCCACGGCGGACCGGGCCACCGTCCTGATCACCCACCGGCTCGCCGGGCTGAAGGCGGCGGACGAGGTGATCGTGCTGGCGGACGGGCGCGTGGTGCAGCGGGGCCCCTACCAGGAGCTGGCGCGCGCGGACGGGCCGCTGCGGCGGCTGCTCGACCCGGCGGGCCCGGGCAAGCGGGCCGGGGAGCTGACCGGGGAGCGGACGGGGGCCGTGGCGGCCTGACAGCGCGTGCGGGCCCGGCGCGGGCTCAGTACGCTCGCTGGCATGGCGGCTCAGCCCCCGCAGCTCACGCCGGAGCTGGCGCAGCGCATGCCGCGGCTGCTCCAGGCCATGGAGGCCATCGGCGGTGACGTCGAGCTGCACACGATGCTGGACCGCATCGCCAGGACCGCCGCCGAGCTGGCGGATGCCCGCTACGCCGCGCTGGCCGTGCTGAACGAGGACGGCAGCGAGCTGGCCGAGTTCGTCACCTACGGCCTGCCGCCCGGGGCGCACCAGGACATCGGGCAGGACCCCGGCACCGAAGGGCTCATCAGGACGCTGCTGGAGAGCAGCGGGCCGCTGGTGCTCGACGACGTGGCGGCCGACCCGCGGGCCGCCGGGTTCCCGCCGGGGCATCCGCCGATGCGGACGCTCGTCGGCGTGCCGATCCGCGTCCACGGCGCCGGGTTCGGCGCGCTGTACCTGGCCGACAAGAAGGAGGGGCCGTTCACGGAGGCGGACCTCCAGATGCTGCGGATCCTCGCCACCGAAACCGGCATCGCCATCGGCAACGCCCGGCTGTATGAGGCGGCCCGGCAGCAGGCGCGGTGGATGGACGGCAGCCTGGAGCTGTCGATGTCCCTGCTCAGCGAGGACGAGGATCCCGACCACGCGCTGACGGTCGTCGCCGAGCAGGCCAGGCGGGTAGCGCGGGCGTCGGCCGCGGGCGTGCTGGAGCCGGTGGGTCCCGGCGGCGAGAACGGGCTGCGCGTGGTGGCCGTCAGCGCCGACGACCCCAGCGGGCTGCTCGGGCTCCAGCTGCCTCCCAGCCAGGCGGTGCGCACGGTGCTGCGCGGCGAACCGGTGCTGCTCGACCCCTCGCGCGAGCCGGGCGCCGCGCCGGAGATGGCCGAGCGGTTCGGGCCGTGCCTGATCCTGCCGCTGGCCAGCGAGCACACGACGCTGGGCGTGCTGGCGGTCGGCCGGCCGCGCGGCGCGGCGGGGTACAGCGTGCCGGAGCGGGCGCTGGCCACGCAGTTCGCGCAGCAGGCGGCGCTGGCGCTGGTGCTGGCGCGGGCGCGTGCCGACCGGGAGCAGCTGGCCGTGCTCAAGGACCGCGACCGGATCGCGCGCGACCTGCACGACCTGGTGATCCAGCGGCTGTTCGCGGTCGGCATGATCCTGGAGAGCGCCCGCCGCACCGTGCGGGACGGGCCGGAGGCGGAGCGGCTCGACGAGCGGATCGGGACGGCCACCCGTGAGCTGGAGGCCACCATCCAGGAGATCCGCACGACGATCTTCGCGCTGCGGCAGCAGCCCGAGGAGGCGCACGCAGGGCTGCGCACGCGGGTGCTGCGGGAGGCGGGGGCGGCCGAGCAGACGCTGGGCTTCCGGCCGTCGGTGGCGTTCTCCGGCCCGGTCGACACCCGGGTGGACGAGGAGACGGCGCGGCACCTCGTCGCCGCGCTGCGCGAGGCGCTGTCCAACGCGGCGCGCCACGCCCGCGCCTCCCGCATCGACGTCCGGGTGGACGCCACGGGCGAACAGGTGCGGCTGACCGTGACCGACGACGGCGTCGGCCCGCCGGCGCCGCACGAGCGGGGCCGGGAGAGCGGGCTGCGGAACCTGCGTCACCGCGCCGAGGGGCTGGGCGGCAGCGCCTCGCTGGAGCCCGGGCCCGGCGGCACCGGCACCACGGTGACATGGCAGGCCCCCCTGTAAAACGCTAGAGTCCGGCCATGGCTGGACGCACGGTAATCATCAGCGGTGGGGGCACCGGCATCGGCCTCGCCACGGCGCGGCGGTTCGCCGCCGACGGCGACACGACCGTTCTCATCGGCCGCCGGGCCGAGGTGCTGCGGCGCGCGGCCGAGGGGATCGAAGGGGCTGTGGCGCTTCCGGCGGACCTCTCCTCGCCGGAGGAGACCGGCCGCGTGGCCAGGGAGATCGCGGAACGCTTCGGCACCGTCGATGTCCTGGTCAACAACGCGGGCGGCAACGGCGGCCTGGAGCCTGGCGCCGGCAGCGACGACCCGCTGGCGGTCGCCGCCCACAACTGGACCGTCAACTTCCGCATCAACACCCTGACCGCCGTCCTGCTCACCGAGGCGCTCGCCGGCCGGCTGGCCTCCCCCGGCGGCCGGGTGCTGTTCCTGTCGTCCATCGCCGCCTACCGCGGCTCCGGCTCGGGCGCGTACGCCGCCAGCAAGGCCGCGCTCCACCCCTACGCGCACGACCTGGCGCGCCGCCTGGGGCCGCGCGGCATCACCGTCAACCTGGTGGCGCCGGGCCTGATCGAGGACACCGAGTTCTTCGGCGACGCCATGACGGCGGAGCGGCGCGCCCGGCTCGTCGGCGAGACGCTCACCGGCCGGGCGGGCACGCCCGGCGACGTGGCGGAGACGCTGCACTGGCTCGCCTCGCACGCCGCCGGGCACGTCACCTCCCAGATCATCCAGGTCAACGGCGGCGCCGAGCGCGGCCACTAGGCCGCGCGGGCGCCCGGCGCCGTCAGCGGCGTCGCAGCACGGCGACGCCGCGCGGGGGAAGCACCCCCGGCAGGGCCGGACCGGTGAGCACCTCGCCGTCCAGGGCGGGCAGCTCGACGGGCTCAGCAGTCCGGTTGACCAGGAACCAGTAGGCGGCGCCGTCCGCGCCGCGGCGGACGGCCAGCTCCACCCGCCCGCGGGCCGTCTCGGGCAGCTCGCTGGCGACGCCGGCGCGCTCCAGCAGCGTGCCCAGCACGCCGGCCAGCCCTTCGGGGCCGAGCCGGGTGGAGACGTAGGCGGCCGACCCGCCGCCCGGCACGGCGCGGCGGGTGATCGCCGGCCGGCCCGCGTACAGGCCGCTGCCGTAGCGCGCCAGCACCTCGACGGCGTCGCCGCCGGTGACCTCGATCTGGTCGGACCACAGGCTGGCGGTGCGGCCGTCGTCCAGCGTCACCTCCTCGCCCTCGGGCAGCGGGTGGAACTCCTGGATGCGGATGCCCAGCAGCTCCCGCAGCGGGCCGGGGTAGCCGCCGAGCCAGGCGTGGTCCAGCTCGTCGACGATGCCGGAGAAGTACGTCGTCACCAGGTGGCCGCCGGATTCGGCGTACCGGGTCAGCTCCGTGGCGAGGGCGCCGGGCAGCACGTGCAGCACGGGCGCCACGACCAGGCGGTACCGCTCGGGGTCCAGGGGCGTGCCGGTGGGCACCACGTCGGCGCGCACGCCGAGGTCCAGGAAGGCGGAGTACCAGTCGAGCGCCTCCTGGCGGTAGCGCAGCAGCGCCGTGGGGTGGGCGTCCTCCTCGCTGGCCCACCACGACTGCCAGTCGAAGAGGATCGCGGCGCGCGCGGGCTCGCGGGAGGAGCCCACGACGGGCGCGAGCTCCGTGGCGAGGACGCGGCCCAGCTCGGTGACGGCGCGGTAGACGTCGCTGTCGGGCCCGGCGTGCGGCACCATCGCGGAGTGGTACTTCTCGGCGCCGGCCACGGACTGCCGCCACTGGAAGAAGCAGACGGCGTCGGCGCCGTGGCCGACGTGCAGCAGCGCGTCGCGCCGCAGGTCCCCGGGCGCCTTGGGCTTGTTGACGGGCCGCCAGTTGACGGCGCTGGTGGAGTGCTCCATCAGGAACCACGGCCGCCCGCCGGCGATGCCGCCGGTGAGGTTGGCCGAGAACGACAGCTCGTCGCGGGCGCGCGGGCCGGGGCCGACGTAGTGGTCGTTGGAGACGAAGTCGACCTCGGCGGCCCAGTCGGCGTAGTGCATGCCGGGCTGGCCGTCGGTGACCATGAAGTTGGTGGTCACGGGCACGTCGGGGGTGAGGCGGCGCAGCACCTCCCGCTCGGCGGCCAGGTGCTCCTTGAGGGCGTCGGAGGAGAACCGCTTGAAGTCCAGCACCTGCGTCGGGTTGTGGTACGACGCGGCCAGGCGCGGCGGCAGGATCTGGTCCCAGTCGGTGTAGTGCTGCGACCAGAACGCTGTGCCCCAGGCGTGGTTGAGGGCGTCAAGGGTGGTGTAGCGGTCGCGCAGCCAGGCGCGGAACGCGCGGGCGGCGTCGTCGGAGTAGTCGTAGAGGTTGTGGCAGCCCAGCTCGTTGTTGACGTGCCAGGCGGCCAGCGCCGGGTGGGAGCCGTAGCGTCCGGCGAGCTTCTCCACCAGCCGCAGCGCGTAGCGGCGGAAGACGGGCGAGGTGGGGCGCCAGTGCTGGCGGGCGCCGTGCCAGACGGTGGCGCCCTCGGCCGTGACCGGCAGGATCTCGGGGTGGGCGGTGGTCAGCCACGGCGGCGGGGAGGCCGTCGCGGTGGCGAGGTCGACGGCGATGCCGTTCTCGTGGAGCAGGTCCATGATCTCGTCGAGCCAGCCGAAGTCCCAGGTGTCGTCGGCAACCTCGATGCGGGCCCAGGAGAAGATCGCGAGGGAGACGATGGTGACGTTCGCCTCGCGCATCAGGCGGACGTCCTCCCGCCACACCTCGCGGGGCCACTGGTCCGGGTTGTAGTCGGCGCCGTATCCGAAGCGCGGGGTGGCGCTGCCGCCGGGGCCGCTGTCGGGCCAGCGGATCCAGCGGCCGGGCGAGGGGGCGGGGGACATGGACGCTCCTTGCGGTTCGTTGCTGCGGTGCTGTGTGCTGTGTGCTGTGTGCTGTAGCAGTGCGGCGGGGCGGGGCTACTCGATGGTGAAGCCCTGCTCGCTGCCGTAGCGCTCGCAGGCCTCCTGCCAGTCGCGCAGGCCCTCGGCGAGGGTGGTGCCGGAGACGTACGCCTGGCCGACGGTGTCATTGAAGACGGAGTTGGCGTAGACCTGGTACGGCAGGTACTGCCAGCCCTCGACGACGTTGGCGGCGGACTCGGCGAAGATCTCGTTGGCCCGCTGGCCGCCGAAGTACTCAAACTCGGTGTTCAGAAACTCCTCGGACTCCAGCTGGGCGGTGGTGGCGGGGAAGGCGCCCTGGTCGACGCGGGTCTGCACGCCCTCGCCGGCCGTGGCGTACTCCACGAAGGCGTACGCCAGGGCCTTGTTGCCGCTGGCCTCGGGGATCGCGAGCGAGCTGCCGCCGTTCTCGGCGCTGGCGGTGCCGCCCTCCTCCCACTGCGGCATGGGGGCGACACGCCAGTCACCGGCGGCGCCGGGCACGCCGGACTCGAAGTTGGCGGGCATCCACGCGCCGGTGACGAGGGTGGCGATGGTGCCGTCGCCCAGTGCCTGGTACCACTCGTCGCTCCAGCCGGCGATGTCGGTGACCAGCTCCTCGTCGATGAGCTGCTGGAACAGCTCGGCGTACCGCTGCGAGCCCTCGTCGGTGAAGTCGATGGAGATGGTGGTGTCCTCCACCGTGTAGGGCTTGCCGCCGGCCTGCCAGATGAGGCTGGTGGTGAAGCCCGCGTCGCCGGCGTCGGCGGCGATGTAGGCGCTGGGGTCGGCGTCGTGCAGCTGGCGGGCGGCCTCGACGTACTCGTCCCAGGTCTCGGGGACCTCGATGCCGTGCTCGTCGAAGACGGTCTTGTTGTAGAACATCGCCATCGGCCCGGAGTCCATGGGCAGGCCGAAGATGCCGTCGCCCGCCTGGACGGAGTTCCACGGGCCCTGGGTGAAGGTGCCGTCGAGGCTGTCGGCGCCGAAGCCGGTGAGGTCGGCGACGGACTCGGCGAGGGCGAACTGGCCCAGGGCGTAGTACTCGATCTGCGCCACGTCGGGCACGCCGCGCCCGGCGTCGATGGCGTTCTGCAGGGCGGTGTACTGGTCGTTGGCGGTGCCCGCGTTGACCAGGTCGACGGTGACGCCCGGGTGGGCCTCCTCGAAGTCGCGGGCGACCTGCTCCAGGGTGGGCTCCCAGGCCCAGACCGTGATCGTGCCGCCCTCCTCGAGCGCGGCCTCGACGTCCTCCGGGGAGCCTTCGGAGCCGGAGCCGCCGCCACCGCCGCAGGCGGTCAGGGCGAGGCCCAGGGTGAGGGCGCAGCCGAGGGCGCCCCGCAGGGACGGGGCGGCAGCGGCCCGGCGGCGCCGGGGGCGGTCGGGCAGGCGGGTGATGCGCATCGTCGCTCTCACTTCTTCGTCGAGGTCCTTCGTGGCGGGGATTCGCGGAGGTTCGCAGGGTTTGCAGGAGTTACGGGGATTACGCGGATAAGGGGTCGCGGGGGTCACTGCTTGACGCTCCCGGCGGCCAGGCCGGACTGCCAGTAGCGCTGGAGCAGCAGGAACGCGGCGATCAGCGGGACGATCGTCAGCAGCGAACCGGTGATGACGAGGTGGAAGATCGCCTCGCCGCCGGCCGTGGACGCCTGCGCGTTCCAGGAGTTGAGACCGATGGTGAGCGGGTACCAGTCGGGGTCGCGGAGCATGACCAGCGGCAGGAAGTAGTTGTTCCACGTCGCGACCATGGTGAACAGCAGGACGGTGACCATGCCGGGCGCCAGCAGCGGCAGCGCGACGCTGAAGAACGTCCTGATCTCCCCGGCGCCGTCCATGCGGGCGGCCTCCAGCAGTTCGCCGGGTATGGCGTCGGAGGCGAAGACCCACATCAGGTAGAGCCCGAACGGCGAGATGAGGGAGGGGATGATCACCGCCCAGGGGGTGTTGGTCAGCCCCATCTCGCTGAACATCAGGAACGTCGGCACGGCGAGCGCGGTGCCCGGCACGGCCACGGCGCCGATGACGACGGCGAACACGGCGCGCTTGCCGGGGAAGTCGAACTTGGCGAGGGCGTAGCCGCCGAGCACCGCCAGCAGCGTGGCGCCGCCCGCGCCGGCGACGACGTACAGCAGGGTGTTGAGCAGCCAGCGGACGAAAACGCCGTCGTCGTAGGTGAGGGTGTCGGCGATGTTGGAGAAGAACGCGAAGCCGCCCGCGTCGGAGCCGGCGAACCACAGGCCGAACGAATCGAGCAGGCCGCTGCGGGTCTTGGTGGAGTTGATCAGCAGCCACAGCAGCGGCACCAGCGAGTAGACCAGGACCAGGCCGGTGAGCAGCGTCAGCGTGAGGCTGCGGCGGGGCCGCGCCAGCGAATGGCGGCGCGACGGGTCGCGGCGCGGGGTGCGCAGCGGCGACGGGGAGCGGCGGCGGGGGGCGGTGCTGGTGACTGCCATCGTTCACGCGTCCTTTCGCATGCCGCGCAGCTGCACGAGGTAGGCGATGACCATGGTGATGACGCCCATGACGATGGCCACCGTGGCCGAGTAGTTGTGCTGCTGGCCGGAGAACGCCAGCGAGTACGTGTACAGGTTGGGCGTGAAGTCGGTGGTGATGGCGTTCGGCGCCAGGCTCTGGAGGATGCTCGGCTCGTTGAAGAGCTGGAAGCTGCCGATGATCGAGAAGATGGTGGCGATGACGAGCGCGCCCCGGAGCGCCGGAAGCTTGATCGAGGTGATGACGCGCAGCTGGCTGGCGCCGTCGATCTCCGCGGCCTCGTACAGCGAGCGCGGGACGACGCGCAGCGCCGCGTAGAAGATCAGCATGTTGTAGCCGACGAACTCCCAGGTGACGATGTTGCCGATCGAGACCAGGACCAGGTCGGGGGAGAGCGGGTCGGGCAGCGTGATGCCGAAGGCATCGTTGATGTTGCCGACGAGGCCGAAGCGCGTGCCGTAGATGAAGCCCCACATCAGGGTCGCCACGACGGCGGGCACCGCGTACGGCATGAAGATCGCGATGCGGAAGAAGCTGGCCCCGTACAGCCGGCCGCTGTCGAGCGCGAGCGCGACCAGCAGCGCCAGGAAGAGCATGATCGGGACCTGGACCAGCAGGAAGAGGCCGACGCGGATCAGGCCCTCCCAGAAGTCCGGGTCGTCGAGGACCCGCTGGTAGTTCTCCAGGCCGACGAAGGACGTGCCGCCGACGAGCTGCTCGCGGAACAGGCTCAGGTAGAGGGAGTAGGCGATCGGCGCGAGGAAGACCAGGGCGAAGACCGCCATGAACGGGGCCAGGAAGCCCCATCCGGCCCAGGAGCGCCCGCGGAACATCCGCCGTGGCGGTGACAGCGTCGTCATGCTCAGCTTCCGTCGGTAAATGATCGATTAAGTTGATGTTTGCGTAAACATCGTTGGCCGCGATGGTTACACTGCTTCCGGCGAGCGTCAAGAGTCCCCGGAAGCCGCGAGGTCACGGATGGAGAACAGCACCGCCCCGAAGCCGGGCGGGAGCGGCCGCAAGCGCCGCGTGTCCATGGCCGACGTGGCGCGCCGTGCCGGGGTCTCCTCCCAGACGGTCTCCCGGGTCGCCAACGGCCACCCCGGCGTCGTCGAGAGCACGCGGCAGCACGTCCTGGCCGCCATGCGGGAGCTGGGCTACCGCCCCAACTCCGCCGCCCGGGCGCTCAAGCGCGGCGAGTTCCGCACCATCGGCGTCATCCTGTTCTCGCTGGCCACCACCGGCAACGTCCGCACCCTGGAGGCCATCGCGACCTCGGCGGCCGACGAGGGCTACGCCGTCACGCTGCTGCCGGTGGCCGCCCCCACCCAGGACGGGGTGCGCGGGGCGTTCACCCGCCTCGGCGAACTCGCCGTCGACGCCGTCATCGTGATCATGGAAGTGCACCTCCTCGACGCCGGCACCGTCTCGCTGCCGCCCGGCGTGCAGG
Source organism: Streptomyces sp. 7-21 (assembly GCF_016741785.1). Lineage (GTDB taxonomy): Bacteria > Actinomycetota > Actinomycetes > Streptomycetales > Streptomycetaceae > Streptomyces. The sequence goes on along the minus strand of NZ_JAERRL010000003.1, from coordinate 405,989 downwards.
TCGCCGTCGCCGACTCGGACGCCGGCAAGCGGTACAGCGTCGTCGACACCGACCAGGCGGGCGGCAGCCGCGACGCCGTCGCCCACCTGCTGGACCTGGGCCACCGCACCGTCTGGCATGTGGCCGGCCCCGCCGAGTCGTTCGCCGCCGAGCGCCGGGCCAGCGCCTGGCGCCGGACGCTGACGGAGGCGGGCCGCGAGGTGCCGCCGCTGGTGCGCGGCGACTGGTCGGCCGAGTCCGGGTACCGCGCCGGGCTGCGCCTGGCGGACGAGCCCGGCTGCACCGCCGTCTTCGCGGCCAACGACCAGATGGCGCTGGGCCTGCTGCGCGCGCTCCACGAGCGGGGCAGGCGCGTGCCCGGGGACATCAGCGTCGTCGGCTTCGACGACATCCCGGAGGCCGCGTCGTTCCTGCCGCCGCTGACCACGGTGCACCAGGACTTCGCCGAGGTGGGGCGCCGCCTGGTGCACAGCGTGCTGCGCCAGATGCGCACGGACACCACCGAGCGCGGCACGACGCTCGTCCCGACCCGGCTCGTCATCCGCGCCTCGACCGCGCCACCGCCACCGGACGGCTGACGGACCGTCAGTCACGGTGCCGGCCTGGTCCGGTCGCTCACCCCGGGCGGAGCGCCGCGCGTCCCGTCTGGTAAAGCGAACGGCACGCGCGCCATCCGACGGCGGCGGAAGGGAGAAGAGTGCACCGGGTCATCGCCCGTCTCTGGCGGCTGCTCAAGCCGTTCCAGTGGCGGATTCTGTGGTTCACCCACGCCACGTTCCTGGTGGGCGTCACCGGCATCGTGCGCGACAGCGAGGGCCGCGTGCTGCTGCTGCGGCACCGGCTGTGGGCCAAGGGGCGCCAGTGGGGCCTGCCCACCGGTTTCGCCAGGCGGTCGGAGTCCTTCGAGGAGACCGTCGTCCGCGAGGTCCGCGAGGAGACCGGACTGACGGTCCGCGTCGGCCGGCTGGCGCGGCTGACCAGCGGCTTCCGGCTGCGCTGCGAGGTGGCCTACGAGGCCGAGTACGTCAGTGGCGACCTCACCCTCGACCCCATGGAGATCCTGGAGGCCCGGTGGTGCCTGCCGACCGAACTGCCCCAGGGCCTCCAGGAGTCACACCGGCTCCTGATCGCCTCCACGTGACCGGGTGGCGCCCGCGTGGGCCGGCTCCGCCGCCGTCAACGCCGATCTGCTCTCCGCTTCCCTGAGGGTGAAGATGAGGCACTTGCCCATCGGCGTGCGCTCCGTGCGCCAGTCGGCGGCGAGCAGGTCCAGCAGGGCCAGGCCCCGCCCGCTTTCGTCCAGCTCCGCAGCCCGGCGGCGCAGGGGGAGCGCGGAACCGCCGTCGTGCACCTCCACCTGCACGCTTCCGTCGGCCGGACAGGGGGAATGGCACAGCACGTAGAAGTCGGGGCCCTCGGCGTGCAGCACGGCGTTGGTGGCGGCCTCGGAGACCAGGAGTTCGACGAGGGAGCGGTCGATCCGTGGATAGGCGGCGTAGGCACGGGCCGCGGCCTTCCGTGCCTGGGCCACCGCCGCTGGCTCGCGGCGGTACCGTCCGACCGCTAGTACGTGCCCGTGCTCGTGCATCACAGCCCCTCCTGGTCGTTGGTCACGCCCGGTGATCATCTCGCGCCGATGCGTGCACGTTCTCTAGGGTGGGTCACGTGACTAATCACGTGCAAGAGCCGCTACGGCAGGTTCCCCCCCACGAGGTATGACCCCGGAGGGCTGGCTGACCGGCCGATACGCTGACACACCGTCAGCGGCGGCTGCCGACGACGGAGGGAGGGGCGTGTGAGCGTCAACGTCAACACGAACGCGATCTTCGCCATGCGTGAAGTGGGAGATGACCTCCAGCGCCTGCGCAAACGGGCCAGCCTCCGCCAGGACGACGCGGCGGCGAAGCTCAAGGTCAGCCGCTTCACGATCAGCAAGATCGAGCGCGGCAGGGCCTTCCCCACCGACCAGCAGCTGGCCCGGCTGCTCGCACTGTACGGCGCCGACACCGAGCAGCGGGCCGCGATCAAGGCGAAGATCCGGCATGGAAAATCGTTCGGCCGGGCGTGGTGGGAAGAGCCGCGGTTCCGCAAGCTCTTCCAGGGCGACTCCTACCGGTACTTCTACGTCGAGGACGCCGCTGAGCGCATCTCGGTGCACTCCGGCACCTATGTACCGGGCCTGCTCCAGACCCGGCAGTACGTCGAGGCGATCGCCTCGTTCGGGCAGAAACAGGAGAGCACCGAGCGGCGCGAGACGTTCGTGGAATCCCGGCTGCGGCGGCAGGCGGTGCTGACGCGGCGTCACCCGGTCGTGCTCGACGCGCTCTGCCTGGAGTCAGCCCTGCGGGCAGTCGTCGGCGGGCCCGTGGTGATGCGGCAGCAGCTGCGCCACCTGGCCACCGCCGCGCGCAGACAGAACATCACGCTCCGTATGATCCCCTACACTGCCGGAGCGCCCAGCATCCACGGGTCGCCGCTGACGATCATCGACTTTCCCGGGATGGAGAACCAGAGCATCGTGTCCCAGGAAAGGATCACGGGAGAGACCCTCAACGACGATCCAGGCGAAGTACGGCGCGCGAGACGGAAGTTCGCCGATCTCGCGGAGCACGCCCTCAGCCCCGAAGAAACCATCCAACGCATCGAAGAGTTCGAGAAAGAGATGCGATGACGCACCCCACAGCAGACCTCTACGGCCTCCCTCTGACGGGCCAGTGGATCAAGTCCTCCTACAGCAACGGCAACGGCAGCGACTGCGTCCAGCTGATGAAGCTCCCCGGCGGCGTTGCCCTGGGAGACTCCAAGGCCCCCGAACGCGCCCCGCTGCGCTACCCGACGGCGGACATGGCCGCGTTCCTGGCCGCCGCGAAGGCAGGCGAGTTCGACCACCTACTGGAAGACTGAGCCGCCGCGGCTCCGCTTCCCCACCCCCACAGGAGAGGCAGACCCCGCATGTCCGGAGACAAGCAGGCTCTCTACGCCGCCCCGCTCGACGGCGAGTGGATCACGCCCCGCCAGGCCGCCGGCCGCGGCGGGGCCCGCGTCCGCCTGATGAAGATCGACGGTGGCGTGGCGCTCGGGGACGCCGCCGCTCCGGAGCGGCCCGCGCTCCGGTACACCGACTCCGAGCTGCGCGCCTTCCTGCAGGGCGCCAAACAAGGGGAGTTCGACCACCTGCTCACCGGCTGAGCGGTCGGTCCCCGGTACCTGCCCCGCCGCCCGTGCCCAGCGAAGCGGCGGGGCCGCATCGTGCCGGGGGCGCCTCCAGACAGGTGTGACGGTCAACGGTGCCACGGTGACACCTTCGGGTGAAAAGTCAGGCTCGCGCTCGCACGCTCGCTCGACCGCATCGCCGAGGCCACCGAACGGACAGCGGAACGCGTCCCGGCGCCCCCGCGGACAGACGCGCCGCGCCAGAGCGCCGAGGACCTGCTCGCCGCCTGGCGGCGCCGGCTGACGGTCACCGATGACGTGTGGGCCGTCGCCGTCCTCCTCGCCCCGGCGCTCGCTGAGCGCGGCGAGGCGCGGCAGAGCGTGGAGGCCATCGCGGAGCGGACCGGGCTCACGCCGGCCCGCGTCCACGACAGCCTCCGGTTCCTGCTGCGGCGCCGGTGCATCCGCCCGGTCGCCGCCGACGGCGGCGCGCCAGTGTACGCCGTTGACCGGTCCTGACCGTCCTGGCGCGTCGTCACCCCGACGCGCCGCTCGGGCTCCGTCCCGTGCCCGCTCACCGGGGCGGAGCCGAGAGCCGCTGTTCCTCAGCCCTTCAGGCCGCCGCTGATCATGTCGAGCCGCCAGAACCGCTGGAGGAAGAGCAGCAGCAGGATCAGCGGTACGACCGAGACGGCGGTCCCGGTGATGGCGATGCCGTACAGTGCCGGCTCGCCCGATCCCTTGGAGAGCAGCGTGTACAGCCCCAGGTTGATCGGGTACTTGTCCTCGTCGGCCAGCATGATGAACGGCAGCAGGAAGTTGTTCCAGATGCCGACGAACTGGAGCATGAAGATCGTGACCATGCCGGGCAGCATCATCGGCAGCGCGATCGAGCCGAAGATACGGTACTCGCTGGCGCCGTCGATGCGCGCCGACTCCAGCGTGGAGTCGGGCACGGAGGCGTCGGCGTACACGCGGGCGAGGTAGATGCCGAACGGCGAGATCAGACTGGGCAGCAGCACGGACCAGTAGCTGCCGACCATGTCGATCTTGGTCATGATGATGTACTGCGGGATCGCCAGCGTCATGCCGGGGATCAGCACGCCGCCGAGGATCGCGTAGAACAGCGCGGTCCGGCCGGGGAAGCGGTACTTGGAGAAGGTGTACCCGGCGAGCGTCGAGATCAGCGTGCACAGCGCCGCGCCGGCTCCGGCGTAGAGCAGGCTGTTGCGGGCCCACGTGGCGTAGGTGCCGTCCTCGTAGGAGAACAGGTCGCGGAGGTTGCCGGCCAGGCCGGTGCCGGGCTGGAACGTGAAGGTCGAGAACAGCTCGGCGCTCGACTTGGTGGCGGCGATCACGACCCAGGCCACCGGCACCAGCGCGTAGAAGGCGCCGATGAGGAGCACCACGGTCGGCAGGATCTTGGCGCGCTGGTGCGGCAGCAGACCCCGGGGGCCAGCGGATCTGTCGGTCACGTGTGTCACTGGATACCTCCGAACGCGCGCCGCTGCGTGACCTTCAGGAGGATCACGGAGACGACCAGGGTGCCGACGGCGAGAACGACCGACCCGGCGGCGGCCATCGGCAGGTCGTCGCGGATGAACCCGTCCCGGTAGATCTGCATCAGCGGCACCCACGTCTCGGAGATCTCCGTCGTCATCGGCCTGAGCATGGTGGGCTCGCCGTAGACCTGGAGGGTGCCGATGAGGGCGAAGAGCCCGGTGAGGACGAGAGCGGGGGCGACGAGCGGCACCTTGATCCGCCAGGCGATGCGCCACTCGGAGCAGCCGTCGATGCGCGCCGCGTCGTACAGCTCCGGCGGGATGCCGCGCAGCGAGGTGTAGATGATGATCATGTTGAACCCGACGCCGCCCCAGATGGCGATGTTGGCGAGCGACGGGTAGATCGCGGCGCCGTCGAGGAACGGGATCGCGTCCATGCCGAGCTTCTCGCTCAGGTAGCTGAACGGGCTCGTGGACGGCAGGTACATGAAGCCCCACATCAGCGAGGCGACCACGCCGGGGATGGCGTAGGGGATGAAGATCGCGGTGCGGGAGAACCGCCTGCCGCGGGAGCTGGCGTTGTCGAGCAGCAGGGCGAACAGCAGCGCCAGGCCGAGGGTGAGCGGCACGGCGATCAGGCCGTAGGCGGCGAGGCGGCCGAAGCCGGCCCAGAAGCCGCTGTCGCCGAGAATCTGGCGGTAGTTAGCGGTTCCGACGAACACCTCGGTGCGGATGCCGAAGACGCCCTCGTCGACGATGCGCAGGCCCTGGGTGCTGAGGTAGACCGCGTAGCCGATGGGTATCGCCATGAAGGCGAGGAACAGCAGGAGCGCGGGTGCCAGGAAGACGAACGGCGCGCTGCTGCCGCGTCGTTTCCTGGCCGAGCCGCCGCGGGCGGCCGTGGTGGAAGCCATGGGTACCCCGTCCGGTGAGTGTCCGGTGCGTGTCCGGTGAGTCGGTGCGGAAGCGTTATCCGGTGACGTTGAAGCCGACGCGTTCCATTTCGTCGACGACCGTCCGGTGCGTGCGCCGCATGGCGTCGGTCAGCGGCGTGTGGTCGCGGATCGCCGCCGACATGGCGTCCTGGTACACGTTGGTTGCCGTGCTGACGTTGGGTCCCCAGGTGATGTCGGGGAGGGTGTGCTCGGCGGCGAAGGAGGCCACCTCCCAGTAGTCCTCCTGTTCCGAGGTCAGCGGCGGCGGGTCGCTGCGGGTGGTCGCTTCCTGCCCGGCCAGGCTGGCGGGGTACTGGCCCCCGGCGATCTGGATCCGGGTGGCGTCGGGGTCGGTGTTCATCCACATCGCGAACTCGGCGGCCTCTTCCGGGTGGTCCGAGTTCTTGGTGACGGCGAGCGCGGTGCCGCCCTGGAGCGCCGCCTCGGGGCCGTCGCCCTCCCAGTGCGGCAAGGGTGCGATGGCCCAGTCACCCGCCTGGTTCTGCGCGATGTTGTACAGGACGCCGGGACCCCACAGGCCGACGGGCCAGCTGAGGATCTGGCCGCGGTTGACGCGGTTGTTCCACTCGGGCGTAAGCAGCGGTTCGGCATTGACGAGATCCCGGTCGATCAGGTCCTGCCAGTACTCGGCGACTCGCATGGTCGGTTCGTCGTCGAGCCCGACCGTCCACTGCCGGTTTTCGACCGACCACCACTGCGCGCCGGCCTGCTGGGCGAGGCCGGCGAAGTTGCCGAACTCCGAGGGAGCGAACGTCGTCAGGTAGCTGTCGGGGTCGGCGTCCCTGATGTCCTGGGCGACCTCGGCGAACTCCTCCCAGGTCCCGGGAACCTCGACGCCGAGTTCGTCGAAGCGCGCCTTGTTGTAGAGCAGCACCATCGGACCGATGTCCTGCGGAATTCCGAAGACCTGGCCCTCGAACCGGGTCATCTGCCAGACCTCGGGCGCGAAGTCGCCGGTGACTTCCTCCGTGTAGTCGGAGATGTCGGCCAGCACGTCGGAGACGATCATCGCGGGAACGGTCGGGTATTCCACGCAGGCGACATCGGGAGCGTTGCCGGCGCGGCTGGCGGTGAGCAGTTTCACCGAGGAATCCGTGCCGCCGCCCGCGTCGGTATGCCGGACCTGAATATGGGAGTGGCTCTCGTTGAACGCCTCGACCTTGGCGGCGGTCGGTTCCCCCCAGCACCAGAAGTCCAGCGTGACGACACCGTCGTCGCCCGAGCCCACGGCACAGGACGCCACCAGCGATGCCGTGGCGGCCCACACGAGCGGCAGGAGGCGGCGCGATACGGCCATGTCTGTCTCCCTCAACCCAGCTGTCCGCCTCGCCGACGGACGACGCCTTGCGCTCTCGCCCGCGCGTTGAGGGCGTCTCCCACAACAGTCGGTTTTGAGCCGGAGTCAAAGTAGAGCACCCGGGCGACGTTGTCACGACCCCTTGTTACAACTTCGCGCAAAAACACTCGCGTCAGCACGTAGAGTAAGTGAATGCGTTTCGACGCAAAGCTCTTCTCGCTGTCGAACGCACGGCCACGCGTTCGACAGAGCACGACCGGGGACGACCGGGGGAAGGCACGGAACCGGCACGGAACGGCGCCTCACGACAACGGACGCCGCCCCACCACCGGCCCCAGCGGCCAGCCGCTGCCATGCGTCCCTGCTATATGCTGCGCGGGTGTTTGCGGCGCCCAGGAAAAGCGTTCGACGGTCCGCGATCGAGGCATGGAACGACGTTTCCCGCCCGGCCCGCCCCATCCTCAGGGAATTGCTCATCGACGGCCCGCGGACCAGAACCGCCCTCGCCCGGAGCCTCGGCCTTTCCACGGGCAGCCTGACCCGCCTCACCAAGCCGCTGGTGCACGCCGGACTTCTCGTGGAACGGGGCACCGTGCACGACCCGGTAAACGGCCGGCCCACCCGTCCGCTCGACATCGTCGCGGACGATTACCACTTTCTCGGCGTGAAACTGACCGCCGACCGCCTCTACGCCGTCGTCACCGACCTGCGCGCCCGCATCGTGGCCGAGGCCGAGGAACCGCTGCCCGACACCTCACCCCGGGCGGTGTGCGCGCTGATCCGGCGCGTGAAGGACCGCCTCGCCAGGACGGCACCGCCGCCCGCCGCCGCCGGCATCACCTTCGGCGGCAGCGCCGTGCCACCCGGAGCCTGCGGCGCCGGGTCCGGGACCGGCTACGACGCCCCGTTCCTCGGCTGGCGCGGCGTCCCGCTCCACGCCCACCTGCGCGAGGCCATGGACATACCGTGCGTCGCCGGCAACGACGTCGCCGCGCTCGCCCACAGCCAGCACTGGTTCGGCGCCGCGCGCGGCCTCGACGCCTTCGCCCTGGTAACCGTCGGCGCCGGCATCGGCTACGCCCTCTTCCTGCACGGCCGCATGGTGACGGTGTCCGAGGACGACATGCGCGAGTTCGCCCACCACGTCCTCGACCCCGGCGGCCCGCTCTGCCCCGCCGGCCACCGCGGCTGCCTGTCCGCGTACCTCGCCACGGACTGCGTGCTCGCCGCCGCCGCTACCGGGCTGCGGCGGCCCGCCACGCTGGAGGAGATCGTCCGCCTGGCCGGCGAGGGCGACCCGGCCTGCCGCCACCTCACCCGGCAGGCCGGCTGGGCCGTGGGCGCGGTCATCGCCACCATCGCCAACCTCACGACCGTCAGGACCGTGATCGTCACCGGCGAGTCGGTCCCGCTCGCGCGCGCCGCCAGCGAGGACGTCGGGCGCGGCATCGCCCACCGCCGGCTGCACGGCCGCGCCTCGCTCGACCACACCCTGCTGCCCGCGCCCTTCACGCAGTGGGCGCGGGGCGGCGCCGTGCAGGCCATCAGGGCGTTCGTGCTGAACGAGCCGGACAGCGGCGCCGCCCCGGCCGGGCGTCAGTCGGCGACCGGCAGGTAGACCCGGTTGCCGGACTCGGCGAACTCCCGCGACTTCGCCAGCATCCCCTCCCGGATCTCCTCCTCGGTCAGCCCCTCAGCCGCACCCTCGGGGCCGAACCGGTCCATCACGTCCCGCGAGATGCGCATCGAGCAGAACTTCGGCCCGCACATCGAGCAGAAGTGCGCCGTCTTCGCGGGCTCAGCCGGCAGCGTCTCGTCGTGGAACTCCCGGGCGGTGTCCGGATCGAGCGAGAGGTTGAACTGGTCCTCCCAGCGGAACTCGAACCGCGCCTTCGACAGCGCGTCGTCCCACTCCCGCGCCCGGGGGTGCCCCTTCGCGACGTCCGCCGCGTGCGCCGCGATCTTGTAGGTGATCACGCCGGTCTTCACGTCGTCCCGGTTGGGCAGCCCCAGGTGCTCCTTGGGCGTGACGTAGCAGAGCATCGCCGTGCCCCACCAGGCGATCATCGCCGCACCGATCCCGGACGTGATGTGGTCGTACCCCGGCGCGACGTCGGTCGTCAGCGGCCCCAGTGTGTAGAACGGCGCCTCGTCGCACAGCTCCTGCTGGAGCTCGACGTTCTCCTTGATCTTGTCCATCGGGACGTGTCCCGGGCCCTCGATCATGGTCTGCACGTCGTGCTCCCGCGCGATGCGCCCGAGCTCGCCCAGCGTGCGCAGCTCCGCCAGCTGTGCCTCGTCGTTGGCGTCCGCGACCGAGCCGGGCCGCAGGCCGTCGCCGAGCGAGAACGTCACGTCGTACTCGCGCAGGATCTCGCACAGCTCGGTGAAGTGTGTGTACAGGAAGTTCTCCTCGTGGTGCGCCAGGCACCACGCCGCCATGATCGAGCCGCCGCGCGAGACGATGCCCGTGACCCGGCGCGCCGTCAGCGGCACGTACCGCAGCAGCACGCCCGCGTGCACCGTCATGTAGTCCACGCCCTGCTCGGCCTGCTCGATCACCGTGTCGCGGTAGACCTCCCAGGTCAGCTTCTCGGCGCGCCCGCCGACCTTCTCCAGCGCCTGGTAGATCGGGACCGTCCCGACCGGCACGGGCGAGTTGCGCAGGATCCACTCGCGCGTGGCGTGGATGTCCTTGCCCGTGGAGAGGTCCATCACGGTGTCGGCGCCCCAGCGGACCGCCCACACCATCTTGTCGACCTCCTCGTCGATCGAGGAGGTCACCGCCGAGTTCCCGATGTTGGCGTTGACCTTCACCAGGAACCTCTTGCCGATGATCATCGGCTCGGACTCGGGATGGTTGACGTTGACGGGCAGCACCGCGCGCCCGGCCGCGATCTCCTCGCGGACCACCTCCGGCTCGACGCCCTCCCGCAGCGCCACGTACTCCATCTCCGGGGTGATCACCCCGCGCCGCGCCCAGGCCAGCTGCGTCACGGCCTTCTTGCCGCTCGCCCGGCGCTCGTTGATCCACGCACGCCGCAGCGGCGGCAGGCCGCGGCGGACATCGGTGTCGATCTCGGGGTCGGTGTACGGACCTGACGTGTCGTACAGCGTCACCTGCCCGCCGTCGGACAGGTGCACGCGCCGCACCGGGACACGGATGTCCGGGCGCGATCCCGTCAGGTAACCCTTGTGCCATGCGGTCATGTGAGACCCACTCCCTACGCCGGCATTACCCGGTAACAGGTTCAGCGGTCGGCGCAGCCTCAGCGCCCTCTCAGCCCCGTGCTCGGAGCTCCCGCGCACTTGCGATCGCACACCACGCTAACGGCACACCACCAGCAAAAACCAGAGCGGCTTGCGGGTTTGGGCGATCATCGGAACGTGACCGGACCCGACGACGCCCCCGCGCGGCCGCACTCCCGCTCCCATCCCCGCCTGCCTCCGCAGACCCCGGCCCACCGCCACACGCACGGTGACTCCCGCAGCCGGCCAGGCGGGCACGCCCACGGCCATGCGCACGGGCACGGCAAGCCGCCGCCCGCCTCCGCCCGGCTCCGGCGCGTCATCACGGCGGTCATCGTCCCGTTCGCCGCCGCCATCGGCATCGGGCTGGTGCTGCTGTGGCCCGGCGGCGCGCCCGAGAAGGAGGGGCACAGCGGCATCGGCTTCGACCAGCAGACCGAGCACGCCCGCGTGACAGCCGTCACCGACGTGGCGTGCGAGGACATCGGCGTGCAGGTGCCCCAAGGCATGGCGGGCCCCTGCCAGGAGGCCACGGTGGAGATCACCACCGGCCCGCACGCCGGACGCACCTACACCGAGATCGTGCCCCCCGACGCCACCCGGAGCTACCACGAGGGCCAGGACGTCATCGTCGCCTACGCGCCCGACGCGCCCGCTGAGCTCCAGTACAGCATCACGGACGTGGACCGCCAGGCGCCGATGCTGCTGCTCGCCGCCGTGTTCGCGCTGGCGGTCGTGGCCGTCGGGCGGCTGCGCGGCGTGCTCGCGCTGGTCGCCCTCGTCGTCAGCTTCCTGGTGCTGACGCTGTTCATCCTGCCCGCCATCCTCCGCGGCTCGAACCCGCTGCTGGTGGCCGTCGTCGGCGGCAGCGTCATCATGCTCGTCACGATGTACGTCACGCACGGCGTCAACGCCCGCACGTCCGTCTCCGTGGTCGGCACCCTCATCTCGCTGCTGCTGATCGGCCTGCTCGGCTCGGCGTTCATCGACTGGGCCAGCCTCAGCGGCAACACCGACGACCAGACCGGCCTGGTCCACGCCCTCTACCCGGACATCGAGATCCGGGGCCTGCTGCTGGCCGGAATCCTCATCGGCTCGCTGGGCGTGCTGGACGACGTGACGGTCACGCAGACGTCCTCGGTGTGGGAGCTGCGGCAGGCCGAACCGGGCGCGAGCTGGCGCAAGACCTACCGGGCGGCGATGCGCATCGGCCGCTCCCACATCGCGTCCGTCGTCAACACCCTGGTGCTGGCCTACGCCGGCGCCGCCCTGCCGCTGCTGCTGCTGTTCACGATCGCGCAGAGCGGCGTGAGCACCGTGGCCTTCAGCGAACTCGTCGCCGAGGAGATCGTCAGGACGCTGATCGGCTCGATCGGCCTGGTCGCCTCCGTGCCGCTGACGACGCTGCTCGCCGCGCTCGTCACCGCCGCCGACCGGCCGGACGCCCGCCCCGCGGCCGCTACCAGCCGCCGCCGGAGGAGGGCCCGCCCGAGGAGGAGATGAACTTCCGCACCGCGAAGATTCCCAGCGCCACCGCGACCGCGGCGAGCACCACCCAGAACACGACGCTGAGCACGAAGGTGACGAGCTTGATCAGCAGCGTGCCGAAGAGAAACAGCACGACGAGCGGGACGGCGAGCCACCGCACCCACCATGGCAGCGCCATGAAGAGCTGCTTCACAGCTCATCTCCCCTTCGTCTCGTCTGTGGACCTGCTCCGCGGTTCGCGGCTTCCGGCACGATGCTAAGCGGCCCGGGTACCCCGGCGGGAGGGCCGCCGCCCCCGGTTGGCCCCTGAGCGTTCCCTGAGACGGACCCTGACGTGTCCGGCCGCCTCAGCCCTCCGGGGGCGAGAAGACGACCATCACGCGCAGGTCCTCGGTGATGTGGTGGAACCGGCTGGGCGTCCCCGCCGGCACGTACACGACGCTGCCGCGCGCCACGACGGTCGTCTCGTCGCCCACCGTCAGCGAGGACCGGCCGCTGACCACGAAGTAGAGCATGTCCTGGCGCTGCGGCTTCTGCGGGTCCTGCTGCCCCGCGTCGAGCGCGTACAGCCCGACCGAGAGATTCCGTTCGCGCAGAAACCGCAGGTAGGCACCGTCGTTCGCCTTGCGCTCGGCCTCCAGTGCGTCGAGCCGGAAAGCCTTCACCGGGGCGCACCCCCTGCCCGGCGACCCGTTCCGTCTGGAACGATCTCAACCATGATGAGCATCCTGTTCAAGTTCATCGCCAACGCCGTGGCCCTGGCCGCCGCGGTCTGGCTGGTGGGCGACATTACCCTCGGAGAGGACGACGCCAGCACCGGCAGCCGTGCCGTCACGCTGGCCATCGTCGCGCTGATCTTCGGCCTGGTGAACCTCATCGTCAAGCCGATCGTGAAACTCTTCTCGCTGCCCCTGCTGATCCTCACGCTGGGGCTCTTCACGCTGGTGATCAACGCGCTGATGCTGATGCTGACGGCCGCGATCGCCGGTGACGCCTTCAACGTCGGCGGCTTCATGCCCGCCGTGCTCGGTGGCCTGATCATCTCGATCGTCTCCTGGGCCGTGAACCTGGTCCTCGACCGCGACTGACCCGCCGACCCGCGAAACCCGACCGAAAACCGACGACAGCTGACCAGAAGAGGGACGTGTTGTACCGCATCAGCTTCGTGTGCACCGGCAACATCTGCCGCTCCCCGATGGCGGCGTCGGTCTGCCGCGCCCAGGTCGCCGAGCGCGGGCTCGGCGACCGGGTGGCGGTCGACAGCGCCGGCACCGACGGCTGGCACGAGGGCGAGCCCGCCGATCCGCGCGCCGAGGCCGTGCTGGCGGCCGCCGGGTACGGCACGGCCCACCGCGCGCGGCAGTTCCAGGCCGAGTGGTTCGAGCGCTACGACCTCGTCGTCGCGCTCGACCAGGGCCACCTGCGCCGCCTGCGGCGGCTCGCCCCCAGCGCCGGCCACGCCGCCCGGGTGCGGCTGCTGCGCTCCTGGGATCCGGCCGCCTCCGGCGACGGCGACCTGGACGTCCCGGACCCGTACTACGGCGACGAGGCAGGCTTCACCGACTGCCTGAAGCTCATCGAGGCCGCCATGCCGGGGCTGCTCGACGAGGTCGAGGCGGGCCTGCCGTGACCGCGCCAGGCCCGCTCGCCGCGCGCATCGGCGCGCTCACCGGCACCACCGTGCGCCGTCTGACGCCCGTGTCCGGCGGCGACATCTGCGACGCCTACCGGGCCGATCTGGACCGCCCGGCGGCCGGCCACGGCGCCGGGCGGACGGTCTTCGCCAAGACCAGGCCCGGCGCGCCCGCCGACTTCTTCGCCGCCGAGGCCGCCGGGCTCGAACGCCTGGGCGCCACCGGCACCGTGGCCGTGCCCGGCGTGCTCGCCGCCGAGCCCGGCCTGCTCGTCCTCACCTGGATCGAACCCGGCGCCCCCACCCCGGCCGCCGCCGAGCGGCTCGGCCGCGACCTCGCCGCCCTCCACAGCACGCCCGCGCCTCACTACGGCGCCACCGGGCCGCTCTACCTGGGCACCGTGCCGCTCACTACGCCCGACCCGCCGCCCGCCGCCCCCGCCGACTGGCCCGCCTTCCACGCCGAGCACCGGCTGCTGCCGCTGCTGCGCATGGCGGTCGACAACGGCGGCATCGGCGCCCGCGACGCCGCCGACGTGGAGCGGCTGTGCGACCGCATCGCCGAGGTCGCCGGGCCGCCGCAGCCGCCGGCCGTCATCCACGGCGACCTGTGGGCGGGCAACATCCTGTGGTCCGACCGCCCCGCCCTCATCGACCCGGCCGCCCAGGGCGGCCACCCCGAGGCCGACCTGGCGTTCCTGGAGGCCTTCGGCACGCCCCACGCCGACCGGCTGCTCGCCGCCTACGAGGAGGTCAGACCGCTGCCGGGCCGCCGCGAGCGCGCCCCGCTCCACCTGCTGCACCACCTCCTCGTCCACGCAGCGCTGTTCGGCGGCGGCTACGGCCGCCAGTGCGGCAGCGCCGCCCGCGCCGCCCTGGGGGCCGCCGCGCCGTGACCGGGGCCGCCCCGTAGCCTCGGGGGATGAGCACGACCCGCGAACCCGCCGGCGGCGCGCCGCACCCGGCGCCTGGTGCCGAGCTGGGCGACGGCACGCGCACCGTGCACGCCGGGCTCCCCGCCGCGACGCCGTACGCGCCCCCGATGCCGGGCCCGGTCTTCGCCGCGCACTACCACCTGCCCGGCGAGGTGGCCGGCGCCCCGTACGCCTACGGCCGCGAGTCCAATCCGACGTGGACCGCGCTGGAGGAGGCCATCGCCGCCCTGGAGTCGCCCGGCGCGGCGGCCGAGGCCGTCGTCTTCCCCTCCGGCCTGGCCGCGACGACCGCCCTGCTCTTCGGCCTGGCCCGGCCCGGCGACGCCGTCGTGCTGCCCGCCGACGGCTACCAGGGGCTGGCCATGGTGCGGGAGCGGCTGGCGGCGTTCGGCGTCGAGGTGCGCACGGCGCCGACGGCCGGCGACGCCCAGCTCGCCGCGCTGGACGACCGGGTGCGGGTGCTGTGGCTGGAGACCCCGAGCAACCCGGGCCTCGACGTGTGCGACATCCGCCGCCTGGCCGCGGCGGCGCGGGCGCGCGGCGCGGTGACCGTCGTGGACAACACGCTCGCCACGCCGCTGGGGCAGCGGCCCCTGGAGCTCGGTGCCGACGTGGCGATGGCCAGCGGCACAAAGGCGTTCAGCGGCCACGGCGACGTGCTGCTCGGCTACGCCGCCACCCGCGAGGCCGCGCTCGCCACGCGGCTGCGGGAGTGGCGCACGGCCACCGGGGCGATCCTCGGGCCGATGGAGGCGTGGCTGGCGCACCGGGGCGTGGCCACGCTCCAGCTGCGCACCCAGCGGCAGGAGGCGGGCGCGCGGGCGGTCGCCGAGGCGCTGCGGGAACGGCCCGAGGTGACCGGGCTGCGGTACCCGGGGCTGCCGGACGATCCCTCGCACGCGCTGGCGGCGCGGCAGATGCGGGGCTTCGGGTGCGTGGTGTCGTTCACGCTGCCGTCGCGGGAGGCCGCCGAGCGGTTCCTCGCCGGGCTGCGGATCATCGGCCAGGCCACGAGCTTCGGCGGGGTCCGCGCCACCGCCGAGCGGCGCGGCCGCTGGGGCGGCGACCCGGTGCCGGAGGGGTTCATCCGCCTGTCGGCCGGGATCGAGGACCCCGGCGACCTGGTCGCCGACGTGCTCCAGTCCCTCGCGCGGCTGTGACCGGGCGGGCCGGGCCGCGACGGCTCAGCGGCGGCTGAACCAGTCCTCGGGCCGGGAGGGCGCGGCGGCGCCGCGGCGTTCGGCCTCCTCCAGGGCGCGCCGGGCCTGGGCCCGCCACGCCTCGGCGTCCGCCGCGGCCGGGGCCGACGCGACCGGCCCGGAGACCACCGGCGGCGGCGCCGCGGCGGCCGGGACCGGTTCCGGCGCGGCGTCCGGCGCCGGGGCGGGAGCCACCGGGGGCGGAGCCGGTGCTGCCGGTACTTCCGGCACCGCCGGTGCCGCCGGTGCCGCGGGCGGCGGGGCCGGGACCGCCCGCCCGCGGGCCCGCCGCTGCTCGGCTTCGCGGGCCGCGCCGAAGAAGTCACCGCCCTTGCGCCGGTAGTCGTCGGTGCCCCAGTCGCGTTCCCGCGCCGCCCGGCCCTCCACCTTCGCCAGCCGCGGGATGTGCTTGGCGCAGTGGATGTACGCCTCCTCGACCTCCAGCCGCACCCACACCTGGGCCCGGCGCCCCGGCACCGTCTCCTCCGGCAGCTCGGGGTGGCGGGCCCGCATCTCGGCGTCGGGCACGATCCGGGCGCGCCCGTTGATGTGCAGCCCGATCCGCGCCCGTTCGAAGTCGATGAGCAGCAGCGCGGCGTGCGGGTTCTCCGCGATGTTGCCGAGCGAGGCGTGCACGCCGTTGCCCCGGTACTCGGGGAAGACGAGGGTGCGCTCGTCCACGACGTGCAGGAAGCCGGGCGGACCGGCGCGGAAGGAGTTGTCGCACTCGCCGTACCGGTCGGAGGTGGCCAGGAAGAACATCTCCTGCGCGGCGACGAACTCCCGCATCCGGTCGTTGAGGTAGTCCAGCACCTGCTCGTCGTAGAAGCGTTCGGCGCGCTCCCGCGTCCCGAGCTTCAGCTGGAGGGCGTGCTCACCGTCGCTGCCGGGCAGTCGCCGGTCGCCGCCGGCCGCCGCGCCGTTGTGGTCCATTGCTGCCATGCCTCGCGATCCGTCACTTTCCCAGCGTCAGAGTTCCCATGAAGTCGTGCCGGATCCGCTCCCGCGGCATGCCGCTCGACACCAGCGCGTCCACGCTCTTGCGCACCATCTGCGGCGGGCCCGACAGGTAGCCGTCGAAGCCGCTCCAGGGCCCGGACTCGCGCACGGCGTCCGGCAGCTGGCCGCGCAGGCCGCGGTGGGCGGGCGAGGCCACGACCGGGCGCACCGTCAGCCACGGGTGGCGCCGTTGCAGCGCGGTGAACGACTCCAGGTCGTAGAGGTCGGCGTCGCGGTTGGCCCCGAAGAACACCTCGACCCGGCGGCGGCTGCCGTGCTCGGCGACGTCCTCCACCAGCGCCTTGATCGGCGCGATGCCCGTTGAGCCGCCGACCAGCAGCAGGCCGGTGCCCGAGGAGTGGTCGATGGTCATGGATCCGGAAGGCGGCCCGAGCCGCAGCACATCGCCGGGTCTGGCCCGGTGGACGAGCGCGTTGGAGACCCACCCGGCGGGGACGGCCTTGACGTGGAAGGAGAGCAGGCCGTCGGGGCGGGGGGAAGAGGCGAAGGAGTAGTTGCGCCACACGCGCGGCCACCACGGCGTCTCCAGCGCCGCGTACTGCCCGGCCCGGTACGGGTAGGGCTGGTCGGGCCGGACGGTGAGGACGGCGACGTCGCGGGTGCGGCGCTCGTGGCTGACGATCTCGGCGTTCCACCAGGCCGGGGCGCGCAGTTCGTCCTCCGCCGCCGCGTCGATCATCGTCTGCGACATCACGGTGTAGGCGCGGGCCCAGGCCGCCTCCGCCTCGGGGCTCCAGGTACGGCGGGCGAAGCGCTCGAGCGCAAGCATCAGGCATTCGCCCAGCAGCGGATAGTGCTCCGGACGCGTGCCGTATTTGCGGTGACCGCGCCCGAGATGCGTCAGATACTCCTCAAGCGCCTCGGCGTCGTCGATGTGTTCGGCGGTGGTGAGAAGCGCCGCGAATAGCCGGTCGCGCTGCGCGTCCATCGCGGCGGGGAACATATCCCGCAGCTGCGGATTATGGAGAAAGAGCAGCGCGTAAAAATACGAGGTCAGCTGGTCGGCGACGGGCTCGATCTCCTCGAGCGTGCGTCTGATCAGTATCGCGTCCGGCGAGGGGCGCCGCCGTCCGCCGAGGCTTTCGGGGAGCCCGCTCGGGTAATCCCCGCCCGTGGTGGCGGCGCCGTCGTCGGCCGATATCGCGGTCATGACCCTGCCTTGCCTTCATCGCTGTACGGTTGCCCAGCGTGCCAGCCGGCTCACCCGGAATGGATGAGCCCCTGGATTCCGGGCTCGCAGCACCCCCGCGTCATCTAAACTGAACGGCCCCATCGCGCCGCCCGGATGCGGATCAGACCCTACCGTTATACAGCCGAGACACAACCCCCTACCGGAAACGCGATGTTCGGGCGTTTTACGCGCTATCACGCCGTTGATTTCGGACTCTTCGTCAACTAAGGCGGATGGGACGGTCGTTGACACCATTCGTGCGGCAGGTGACCGGTATGGCCGGCGGCGGGGCCGTGCCGTCAGCCGCCCCAGCCCGCCGGGTCGGTGCCGCCGGGGATGGCGTGGCCGGGCTCGTACGGGGCGCGCGTCAAGACGAATGTGCCCAGGTCGAGGTGGTCCACGCCGCCGTCCTCCCGCCGCACCACACGCAGCGTCTCCCCGGCGAACTCCCCCGACTGGCCGGTCCAGCGCTCGCCGTCGCCGGCGGGGAGGAACCGCGAGGCGCCGAGCCCGGTCTGTGTCAGCGGCGCGAGCGAGACCACACGGCCCGCGTGCAGCCGCAGCAGGAACGGCACCGTCCCCCAGTACCAGGCGCCGGTGAGGGCCAGCAGCGCCGGATCGGCGTCCGTCTGCGGCATCGGACGCCACGGCGGCGGGAACGCCGGCTCCAGCCGTGCCGCCTCGCTGAGCAGCCCGGCCGCGAGCGAGGCGGCGAACAGGCCCGAGGAGGCGTTGGTCAGCGCCACGGCCGCGAGCCCGGCGGCGTCGTCCGCGGCGTCGTCTTCCGGGATGGCGTCCGGGATGGCGTCCGGGGCGTCTGCCGGGTTCCCGCCGGCCGGGCCGCCGGGGGCCAGCCACAGGCCCGCCGTGAAACCCGGCATCGTCCCGGCGTGGCCGCGCAGCAGCCGCCCGTCGTGCCGCTCCAGCGCCATGCCAAGGCCGTAGCCGGCCTCCCAGCCGGGATCCTCGGGCACCACGGCGGCCCGCCGCATCTCGGCCAGGCTGGCCGCGCCCAGCACCCGGTCGTCACCGGACGCCAGGAACGCGGCGAAGGCACACAGGTCACCCGCCGTGGACCACAACTGCCCGGCGGGCGCCATCAGCCCGGTGTCGGTGAGCGGCTCCGGCTGCCGGACGTCGGCGTAGGGGTGCACGGCCCAGCCGCGGGCGTACGGCTCCTCGGGGCGGATGGTGGTGCGGCGCATGCCCAGCGGCTGGCAGATCTCCTCACGCACCACCTCGTGCCACGGGGCGCCGCGCTTGGCCGCGACGAGCGCGCCGAGCAGGGCGAAGCCGACGTTCGAGTAGTGGTGTCGGCGGCCCGGCTCGTGCGGCCGCGGCGCGTCGCCGAACAGGTCGGCCAGCCCGGGCCGCAAGGTGCCCGGCGTCCGCTCCCACCAGGGGCCACGCGCCTCGGACGCCAGGCCGGCGGTGTGCGCGAGCAGCTGCGCCAGGGTGGCATCGCCCCCGTGAGGGACGGACAGGTGCGCGCCGAGCGGGTCGCCGAGACCGACCAGGCCCTCGTCGCGCAGCCGCAGCACGAGCACGGCCGTGAACGTCTTGGTGATCGACCCGATGCGGTACTGCACCTCGGCGGGCGGCACGCCGCCGGGGAGTTCGCCGCGGCCGTCGCACCACACCCGCTCGCCGTCGCGGACGAGGGCGGCGACGGCCGAGGGGGCGCGTCCGGTGGACTGGGCGACGGCCAGGCGGCGGGAGAGCGCCCGGCGGGTGGCGGGAAGCAGCGGCTGGCTCATGACCGCCATGGCTACCGGCTCCGGGCGGCGCGCGCCACCGGATTACCGGCGGCGTACTCGCCGCCGAGTAGCGGCGGATACTCCCGCTGCCCGACGACGGCGGGCCGCCGCGCCGCGACCGTGGAGGCATGGATGCTCTGGCTCCTCCCGCCCGTCAGGCTCGTTCGGCCCGTTCCGCCCGTTCCGCCCGGCTGCCCCGCCGCGTCCGCCGGGGCCTGCTCGTGGCACACCTCGCCGTCTCCGTCAGCTGGCTCGGGCTGACGCTGTGCCTGCTGGCGCTCGGCGTCACCGGTGCCACCAGCGGCTCGGCCGCGGCGGCCGCGGCGGCGTACCGCTCGATGAAGGTGTGCGGCGACTGGCTGCTCCCGCCGCTGGCGCTGTCGACGTTCGCCACCGGCCTGGTGCTGGCGCTGGGCACCCCGTGGGGTCTGGCGCGCTACCGGTGGGTGTACCTGAAGTTCTGGCTCACGCTGGGCGCGGCCGCCGCCTCGCTGCTGGTGTTCCGCGGCAGCGTCAACGCGGCGGCGGCCGACGTGGCGGCCGGGCAGGCCGTGAGCGATCCGGCCAGCCTGGTGGCGCCCCCCGTGGTGTCCGGTTCGCTGTACCTGTTCATGACGGCCATCTCCGTGCTCAAGCCGTGGGGTCCCACGCGGCGGGGGCGGCGCATGGGTGGCCGCCGGGTGCCCGCGCCGGCCGGTGAGGGGCGGTGACCGTGAGGACGCCGCCGGTGTCACGGCCCCGGTCGGCAGCAGCCGCTCGCAGGCCGGGGGGATACCGCTCCGCGAGCCGGCGGCTCCCCTCGCGGCGGGTGACGGGTCCGCCCGTGCCCGCCAGGATCCCTGGCCGCTCAGCGGGATGGCCCGGTCAGTCATTGCACGCGCTGGATCGGCGCGGACGCGGGCAATTGCACGTATTGGCTATGCTGGCGGCAGGACAGGGAGGACGAGCGGAGCGGAGGAGAGCGATGACGCGTCCCGGACCCGCGCTGGCCCAGAGCTGGTGCGCCCTGTCGGCCCTGCACGACCGCATCGAGGCCCACGTCGAGCGCGCCTTGCAGGAGGCGCACGGGCTCAGCGTCCGCGAGTACTCCGTGCTGGACGTGCTCAGCCAGCAGCACAAGGGCCCGCGGGGCCACTTCCGCATGAACGAACTGGCCGACGCCGTCGTCCTCAGCCAGAGCGCCACCACCCGCCTCGTCACGCGGCTGGAGGACCGGGGCCTGCTCACCCGCTACCTGTGCCCGGACGACCGGCGCGGCATCTACACCGACGTCACCGAGCCGGGCCGCCGCCTGCTCGAGGAGGCCCGCCCCACCAACGAGCGGGCCGTCCGCGAGGCGCTCGACCAGGCCGAGCAACGCCCCGAACTCGCCCCGCTGGTGCGGGCCGTCCGCGCGCTCCCCGCGCCCGCCCCGTGACCGGCGCGGGCGCGATCAGGACCGCCGGGCGTGCTCCAGGACGCGGGTGAGCAGCCCGGTCAGCTGCTGCCGTTCGTCCTCGGCGAGCGGGGCGAGCAGCGTGTCCTGCACCGCGGCGAGGCGTTCGTCTATGCGCCGCAGCTGCCGCTGGCCCTCCGGCGTGATGGTGATGACGTTGCGCCGCCGGTCGGTCGGATCGGGGGAGCGCACGACCTCGCCGCGCTCGGCCAGTTCGTTGAGCGCCGCCACCACGTCGCTGCGGTCGATGCCGCACCGGCGTCCCAGCACCGCCTGGCTCGCCGCGCCGAACTCCGCCAGCGCCGCGAGCAGCGCGTAGTGATACCGCCGGGCGCCCGCCGCCGCGAACGCTTCCTGCACCAGCCGCCCGGCGTGCGTCGCCGTCTGCGTCAGCAGCCAGCTCGGCGCGGCCCGGAGCCGCGCTGGCACGCGATGATCAGCCGCCGTCTCCATGGCCCTGACCCTACCGGCGCCGCATGGCCCAACTCGCCCTGCGGCAGCCGTACTCGCGAGTGCGGGAGCCGCCGCGGGCCCCGCTGACCGGCGCGCCCGTCAGGCGTACTCCGGCGTCATCGCGGCGGCCAGCCGCAGCTGCGCCGCCGCTTCGTCGTCCCGTCCCAGGCGCTGGAGGGTGCGGCCGAGCATGAGACGGGCGTAGGAGTCGTCCGGCGCGTCGGCGACCAGCCGCACCAGCGCGTCGTGCGCCCGGGCCAGCTGCGCCGAGTGGAAGTAGCAGCGGGCCTCGGCGCGGCGGACGTTCAGGTCGCCGGGGTGCGCGTCGAGCAGGGGGCGCAGCAGGGTCAGCGCGCCCAGCGGGTCCCGCTGCCGCAGCAGCGACTCCACCCAGCGCAGCCGCCGGACCTCCGCGGGCTCCCGCCGGCTGCCCCCGCCTCCGCTACCGTCGCCGTCGCCGCTGGCAGCGGCGGCGAGGAAGTCCGCGATGACCCCGGGCGGCTGGGCGCCGGCGAGCGCCCGGTCGCCGACGACGATCGTCGGGGACGTGGCGATGCCCCGCGCCTTGCCGATGAGCAGCAGCTCGCGCACCTCGCGGTCGCCCGCGCCGGTGTCCAGCAGCTCCCGGCCCCCGGGGAAGCCCGCGCGCGCGGCGGCCGCCGCCAGGCACCGCCGGTCGCTGATGTCCTCGCCGTCCCGGAAGTGCGCCCGCATCACCTGCTCGGCGACCTCGTGCTGCAACGCCGGGCCGCCGTGCGCGCGGGCCAGGCGGAGCAGGCGGTGGGCGTCGTGGCTGCTGGCGCGCCAGGCCACCCGCCACGGCGCCAGTCCCTCGTCCGCCGCGATCCGCGAGATCCGCTGCCGGTTCTCCTGCGGCGACAGCCCCGGGGCGCAGCGGCGCAGCGCGGCGTCGACCAGCGGGTCGCGCCAGGCCGCCTCGGCGGGGACGGCCGCATCCGGCGTGGTGGGATCGATGCGGAAGGGCAGCCAGTCCACCTCGGCTCCGGCGCCGGCCAGCCTGGGGTCCGCCAGCGCCTGCTCCAGGCGCCGCTTGCCGATGTAGGCCCAGCCGCAGACCACGTCTGCCCAGATCTCAATGCGCATACCCGGCACACTAAACGACAACTGTTGATTAGAAAAGCGACAACTGTCGGTTAGTCTTGGGGCGTGAACCCGGACGACCCCCGTGCCCAGCGCAGCCGCGCCCGGCTGCGGACGGCGATCCTGCGGCTGGCGGCGGCCAAGGACCCGACCGCGATCACCATGTCGGAGGTGGCCCGGCAGGCGGGCGTCAACCGCGCCACCGTCTACCAGCACTTCCCGGACGTGAACGCGCTGATCACCGACGCCCTGGACGACGCCGTGGCACACGTGGCACGCGCGGCGTCGCTCTGCCCGCTCGACGCGCCCCACGGCACCGTGCCCGAGCCGCTGCGGGAGCTGTTCCGGCACGTCGAGGAGCGCGCCGGCCTGTACCGGCGCATGCTCGGCACGCGCGGCAGCGCCCAATTCGCCGCCCGGCTGCGGGAACGGGTGACCGGCGAGCTGCTCGCGGCGTTCCGCGCCGGCCGGCGCCCCCGCGGGTTCGCGGACGTGCCGCCGCAGACGCACGCCGCCTACCTGGCGGGCGCCCTGACCGGCGTGATCGCCTCATGGGTCACCAGCGACGCCCCGGCACCGGCGGACGACACCGCCGCCGCGTTCTGGCGCCTCGTGGCAGGCGGCGCGCCGGCGGCCTGACACGCCGGCACCGTCGTCAGGCAACGGGCGGCCGTCCACCGCGAGGCACGGCTCGGCCAGCACGGTCGCCGGGGTCCGGCCGCTGCACGCCACGACCCCGCGGTGCAGGGGGGACTGGTCGCAGTAGCCCGCCCGCGACGCGGCGCGCGGACCGAGCCGCGGCCGGGCCTGGGGCGCCCCCTCACCGAGGCCCCGGCGCGCACCGCCGCGCCGCTGCCGCGCTTCGCCCCGGCCCACGCCGTCTGACCGCGGCGCGGGGCCGCCGCCGGTCAGAAGCCGTTCTGCATGTTCACGAAGCGGGAGTAGTGGCCCTGGAAGGCGACCGTGATCGTCGCCGTCGGGCCGTTGCGGTGCTTGGCCACGATCAGGTCGGCCTCGCCGGCCCGCGGCGACTCCTTCTCGTAGGCGTCCTCGCGGTGCAGCAGGATCACCACGTCGGCGTCCTGCTCGATCGAGCCGCTCTCCCGCAGGTCGGAGACCATCGGCTTCTTGTCTGTGCGCTGCTCGGGCCCGCGGTTCAGCTGGGACAGCGCCACCACCGGCACCTCCAGCTCCTTGGCCAGCAGCTTGAGGTTCCGGGACATCTCCGAGACCTCCTGCTGGCGGCTCTCCGGGCGGCGGCTGGAGCCGGTCTGCATCAGCTGGAGGTAGTCGATGACGACGAGCTGGAGGTTGTTGCGCTGCTTCAGGCGGCGGCACTTGGCGCGGATCTCCATCATCGACAGGTTCGGCGAGTCGTCGATGTACAGCGGCGCCTCGTTGACCTCCGCCATCTGGCGGGCCAGCCGGTTCCAGTCCTCGTCCGTCATGCTGCCCGAACGCATGTGGTGCAGCGCCACCCGTGCCTCGGCGGACAGCAGGCGCATCGCGATCTCGTTCCGCCCCATCTCCAGGGAGAAGATCACGCTGGGCAGCTTGTGCCGGATCGAGCAGGCGCGGGCGAAGTCCAGCGCCAGCGTGGACTTGCCCATGGCGGGGCGGGCGGCGATGACGATCATCTGGCCGGGGTGCAGCCCGTTGGTCAGCGCGTCGAGGTCGGTGAAGCCGGTCGGCACGCCCGTCATCTCGCCGCTTCGGTTGCTGATGGCCTCGATCTCGTCGAGCGTGCCCTCCATGATCTCGCCGAGCGGCAGGTAGTCCTCGGCCGTCCGCTGCTCGGTCACGGCGAACACCTCGGCCTGCGCCGAGTCCACGATGTCGTCCACATCGCCGTCGGCCGCGTACCCCATCTGGGTGATGCGGGTGCCCGCCTGGACCAGGCGGCGCAGCACGGCCCGGTCGCGGACGATCTGCGCGTAGTACTCGGCGTTGGCCGCGGTGGGGACCATGTTGACCAGCGACTGCACGTACCCCGCGCCGCCGACCTTGGCCAGCTCGCCGCGCTTGGTCAGCTCCGCCGCGGTCGTGATCGGGTCGGCGGGCTCGCCCCGGGCGTACAGGTCGAGGATCGCCGCGTAGATCGCCTCGTGTGCCGGCTTGTAGAAGTCCTGGCCCTTGAGCACCTCGACGACGTCGGCGATGGCGTCCTTCGACAGCATCATGCCGCCCAGCACCGACTGCTCCGCCGCCAGATCCTGCGGCGGGACGCGCTCGAACGCCGCACGCTCCCCCGGCTCAGGGCCGTAGCCGGCGTGCCCGTCGGCGGCCACCGCGTCCGGGTCCCGCCGGGGACGGGTCACGGACAGGGGGCCTGACTCGACGGCCTCATCCCACGGAGGGCCCGCATGCTCAAGCTCAGCCACAGCACCCGCCTCCTTATGACCGCACGCGCCGCGCCCGCACCATTCTTCAACGCCCTTCCTACGGCACGGCACTGACACTCAGGCGGGCGCGCGGCCGGGAAGCACGGCGCGTTCCGCCAGCGCGAGCACCGGGTGCACCGTCAGGACGTCCAGGCGAGCGGCACCCCACGCTAAGGGGCGGAGGGGGAGGGACCCAACCAAGTTATCCACAGGCTATGTGGATTTCAGATCGATGCCTGTGGATGACGGCCCGATTCCTGTGGACGAAGCGGGGGATGACACTGTGGACGACTCCTGCAAGATCATCCGACAGTGGGCCTGACCTGGGAAGACCGTGTCCACCGGCTGTGGGAGGAAAAAAGTTCTCCCCCTGTGCCCCGCGCACGGCGGCCGCCCGCGCCACCGGCTCCGCGACCGCCAGAAAGTAAGGGACTGAAGACCCTTGCGTCCCTTACCTGTGGATGTTTGGATCGGAACATGCCAGCCAACCCCCCGGACGCCCCCGCACCCGCTGAGAGCGACCGCCGCGAGCGGCGGCGGGCCATGCGCCGCCACGACCGCGAAATCCTGGCGCTGGCCCTGCCCGCCTTCGGCTCCCTCGTCGCCGAGCCGCTCTTCCTCATGGCCGACAGCGCCATGGTCGGCCACCTCGGCACCCCGCAGCTGGCCGGCCTCGGCGTCGCCTCCGCCGTCCTGACCACCTGCGTCAACGTCTTCGTCTTCCTCGCCTACGCCACCACGGCCGCCGTGGCCCGGCGCGTCGGCGCCCGGGACCTGCCCGCCGCCGTGCGGCAGGGTGTGGACGGCATCTGGCTGGCCTTCCTCCTCGGCGCCGCGGTCCTCGCCTTCACGCTGCTGGCCGCCCCCGCGCTCACCGACGCGCTCGGCGCCTCCGCCAGCGCCGCCCCGCACGCGGTGACCTACCTGCGGATCAGCGCCCTCGGCATCCCGGCCATGCTGGTCGTCCTGGCCGCCACCGGCGTGCTGCGCGGCATGCAGGACACCCGCACGCCGCTGTACGTCGCCATCGCCGGCTTCGCCGCCAACATCGCGCTCAACGCCCTGTTCATCTACGGCTTCGGCTGGGGCATCGCCGGCTCGGCCTGGGGCACGGTCGCGGCCCAGACCGCCATGGCCGCCTTCTACCTGCGCGTCACGGCGTCAGCCTGCGGCCCAGGGCGGCCGGAATCCGCGCCAGCGCCCGCGCCGGGGCGCCGCTGCTGGTGCGCACCCTCTCGCTGCGCGCCGTGCTGCTCATCGCCACGTCCGTCGCCGCCCGGCTCGGCGACGCCGACATCGCCGCGCACCAGATCGCGCTGACCATCTGGACACTCCTGGCGTTCGCCCTCGACGCCATCGCCATCGCGGGACAGGCCATCACCGGGCGGTACCTCGGCGCCAGCGACGCCCCCGGTGCGCAGGCGGCCTGCCGGCGGATGGTGTGGTGGGGCGTGCTCTCCGGAATCGTGCTGGGGGTGCTGACCGCGGCGGCGAGCCCGCTGCTGCTGCGGCTGTTCACCTCCGACGCCGGCGTACGCGAGGCGCTGCTGCCCGTGCTGCTCGTCGTCGCCGTCACCTCGCCGGTCTCCGGCGTGGTCTTCGTGCTCGACGGCGTGCTCATGGGCGCGGGCGACGGCACCTACCTGGCCTGGGCGATGCTGCTCACCCTCGCCGTCTTTGCCCCGGGCGCGCTGCTGGTGCCCGCGCTCGGCGGCGGGGTCACGACGCTGTGGTGCATGGTCGCGGGGCTGATGATGGGCACCCGCCTGGTCACGCTCGGACTGCGCGCCAGGACCGGTCGCTGGCTGGTCACCGGCGCCGAGCGCGCCTGACCGGCCGGCGGCCGGGCCACGAGTATGGCAGCGCCCGCGCCCTCAGCCGTGCGGCTGCGGGCGCGGGCGCGTGGTGCGCAGCTGCTGCGATGTGCTGCGACGCCGTGCGAAGCCGCGGATTACTTCGCGGCCTCGACCTGGAGGCCGACGTTGGCGACGACCTCGGGGTGGAGCCGGATCGGCACGCGGTGCGCGCCCAGGCTCTTGATCGGCGTGCTCAGCTCGATGCGGCGCTTGTCGACCTCGGGACCGCCCGAGTTCTTCACGGCGGCCACGATGTCCGCCGGGGTGACGGAACCGAACAGCCGGCCGCCCTGGCCCGCACGGACCTTCAGGCGGACGGTGACGCCCTCGAGCTTGGCCTTGATGTCGTTGGCCTGCTCCACGGACGCGATCTCGCGCATCTTCCGCGCCCGGCGGATCTGCTCGACGTCCTTCTCGCCGCCCTTGGTCCAGCGGATGGCCACCCGGCGCGGCAGCAGGTAGTTACGGGCGTACCCGTCCTTCACCTCGACGACGTCGCCCGCCGAGCCGAGACCGGACACGTCACTGGTCAGGATGATCTTCATGACGCGGTGCCCCTTTCTCAGCGAGCGGTCGAGGTGTAGGGCAGCAGCGCCATCTCACGGCTGTTCTTCACGGCCGTCGCGACATCGCGCTGGTGCTGGGTGCAGTTGCCGGTGACCCGGCGGGCACGGATCTTGCCGCGGTCGGAGATGAACTTCCGCAGCAGGTTCGTGTCCTTGTAGTCGACGTAGGAGATCTTCTCCTTGCAGAACACGCAAACCTTCTTCTTCGGCTTGCGCGCGGGAGGCTTCGCCATGGTGGTACTCCGGTGAAGTGGACGAACAGGTCTGTCAGAAGGGGGGCTCGTCCGAGTAGCCGCCGCCAGAGCCACCACCCCAGCCACCGCCGCCCTGGCCGCCCGCCGGGGCACCGGTGGCCCACGGGTCGCCCGCGGGACCGCCGCCCTGCTGGCCGCCGCCGGCCGGACCGCCGCCGGGGCCCTGGCCCCAGCCGCCGCCCTGGCCGCCGCCGCGCGAGGTCTTGCTCACCTTGGCCGTGGCGTAGCGCAGGCTGGGGCCGACCTCGTCGACCTCAAGGTCGATCACCGTGCGCTTGATGCCTTCGCGGTCCTCGTAGGACCGCTGCCTGAGGCGGCCCTGCACGATGACGCGCATGCCCTTGGTGAGCGTCTCCGCCACGTTCTCCGCCGCCTGACGCCAGACGGAGCAGGTGAGGAACAGCGCCTCGCCGTCCCGCCACTCGTTGGTCTGCCGGTCGAACGTACGCGGCGTGGACGCGATGCGGAACCTCGCGACGGCCGCACCGGACGGGGTGAAGCGCAGCTCGGGGTCGTCGACCAGGTTGCCGACGACCGTGATGACGGTCTCGCCTGCCATGGGGAACCTCTCGGCGGGGGTAACTGCGGTGTGCTGCGGATGCTGCTGTGGTCGACGTCACCGGCGGTGAGGCCGATGCTGTCGATGATGGCCTATGGCTCTGACAGTGCTACCCGGGTTGCCTGACCCAGGAGGGTGCCCGTGAGGCTCAGTGCGTGTCGGGACGCAGCACCTTGGTGCGCATGACCGACTCGTTGAGGTTCATCTGCCGGTCGAGCTCCTTGACCACGTCGGGCGTGGCCTGGAGGTCGATCACGGTGTAGATGCCCTCGGGCTTCTTGTTGATCTCGTAGGCCAGGCGGCGACGGCCCCAGGTGTCGACCTTCTCGACCTTGCCGTTGCCCTCGCGGACCACGGAGAGAAAGCTCTCGATCAGGGGAGAGACGGCACGCTCCTCAAGATCGGGGTCGAGGATGACCATCACCTCGTAGTGACGCATGCGAAAACCCACCTCCTCTGGACTCAGGCGGCCACGGACGGTCCGTGGCAGGAGGGTCGTGATGCGTTTCCGCTCCGGCACCGGCTGCGGTGCGGGCGGACAGTACACCGTACCCGCACTCTCCCTTCCGGTTGAAATCCGGCCGAGCCCGGGCGCAGTCTGGACATATGGGGCATTGCGGTCTCTTCCGGCACCGCGCCCCCGCGCGCCCCGCACCAGGCCCACCACAGGCCCACCACAGGCAGGAGGTGCCGAATGACGCAGGCGGCGCACCACCACCGACCCTCCCGGTTCTCCCGGCTCACAGCCGCGGGCGAGAGGGTGATGAACACCGACGGCCGTCCCCACCCCGTGCAGAACGCCCTCGCCGGCGTCACCCTGCTGCTCGGGGTGATCGCGCTCGTCACCGCGGCCTGGCCCGGCCTGCACGTGATCAGCTGCTGGGCCGGCCTGGCCGGGATCGCGGCCGGCGGCTACGGGCAGATGATCTCCGCGACCACGGCCGAACGCTTCGTCCTCGTCATCGGCATGGGCGCGGCCGGCGTCGGCCTCTTCCTGGGCATTGCGCACGGCGGGCCCTTCGGCTGACCCCGCTGGCTCCGCTCCTCCGCTGACGCACGGAGCGGGGGGGCGGCACCGCGCCGTCCCACGCCTCCTCCGGCGCCGTTAGGCTTCCGGCCAGACCCTGCGATTGACGCCGGAGGAGCGCCCCGAATGAGCCTGACGTTGAGGACCATCAGCCGCGAGCAGCATCTGGCGTACATCCGCTCGCTGCCCTCGGCCAGCCACATGCAGGTGCCCGCGTGGGGTGACGTGAAGGCCGAGTGGCGCTCGGAGTCGCTGGGCTGGTTCGACCGCTCAGGTGCGCTGGTGGGCGTGGGCCTCGTGCTTTACCGCCAGCTGCCCAAGATCAAGCGGTACCTGGCGTACCTGCCCGAGGGCCCGGTGATCAACTGGTTCGCGCCCAACCTCGAGGAATGGCTGCGGCCGATGCTGGACCACCTCAAGAAGCAGGGCGCGTTCTCGGTGAAGATGGGGCCGCCGGTGATCATCCGGCGGTGGAACGCCGCCGCCGTGAAGGCCGGTATCCAGAACCCCGACGTCAAGCGGCTGCGGGACGTGGAGGCGACCTTCCTGGAGCCGAAGGCCTTCGAGGTCGCCGACCAGCTGCGGCGCATGGGCTGGCAGCAGGGCGAGGACGGCGGGGCCGGCTTCGGCGACGTGCAGCCCCGGTACGTCTTCCAGATCCCGCTGCGCGGCCGCTCCCTGGAGGACGTGCACAAGTCCTTCAACCAGCTGTGGCGGCGGAACATCAAGAAGGCCGACAAGGCCGGGGTCGAGGTCGTCCGCGGCGGGTACGAGGACCTGCCGGTGTGGCAGCAGCTGTACGAGGTGACGGCGGAGCGCGACCGGTTCCGGCCGCGTCCGCTCACGTACTTCCAGCGGATGTGGCGGGCGCTCAACGCCGAGGACCCGGACCGGATGCGGCTCTACCTGGCGCGTCACGAAGGCGAGGCGGTGGCCGCCGCGACCATGCTGATCGTGGGCGGTCATGTGTGGTATTCGTACGGTGCCTCCGCGAACCACAAGCGTGAGGTACGGCCTTCCAACGCGATGCAGTGGCGGATGCTCCAGGACGCGCACGCACTGGGGGCCGACGTGTACGACCTGCGGGGAATCGGCGACGCGCTCGAGGAGTCCGACCACCTCTTCGGCCTGATCCAGTTCAAGGTGGGTACGGGCGGCGAGGCGGCGGAGTACCTCGGTGAGTGGGACTTCCCGCTGAACAAGCTGCTGCACAAGGCGCTCGACATCTACATGTCGCGGCGCTGACGGCCGTTCGGCACCGCATGGGCCCCTCGACCGCACCACCAGAACTTCACAACAGAAAGGTCCCCGGCCATGGCGCTCACCCTGTACGTCGATACAGACCGCTGGCGTGCGCACCAGCGGGCGGTGCTGGCTGACTTCCCCGGCCTGGTGCCCGTGTGCAAGGGCAACGGCTACGGGTTCGGTCACGAGCGGCTGGCCGAAGAGGTCACCCTGCTCGGCAGCGACATCATCGCGGTCGGCACCACCTACGAGGCGGCCTCGATGAAGGACCTGTTCGGCGGTGACGTGCTGGTGCTGACGCCCTACCGGCGCGGCGAGGAGCCGGTGCCGCTGCCCGACCGCGTGATCCGGACGGCGTCCTCGGTCGACGGCGTGTACGGGCTGGTCGGCTCGCGCGTGGTGGTCGAGGTGATGAGCAGCATGAAGCGGCACGGCGTCGCCCCGCGCGACCTGGGCAAGCTCCAGCCCGCGCTCGAGGACGTGCGGCTGGAGGGCTTCGCCATCCACCTGCCGCTGGACCGGACCGACGGTTCGGACGCCGTCGAGGAGGTCATCGCGTGGATGGACCGGCTGCGCGCCGCCCGGCTGCCGCTGGACACGATGTTCGTCAGCCACCTGTCGGCGGAGGAACTGGGGCGGCTGCGGCAGCAGTTCCCGCAGACCCGGTTCCGCGCCCGCATCGGCACCCGGCTGTGGCTGGGTGACCACGGCGCGACGGAGTACCGCGGCGCGGTGCTGGACGTCACGCCGGTCGCCAAGGGCGACCGCTTCGGCTACCGGCAGCAGAAGGCCCCCGGCGACGGCTGGCTCGCGGTGGTGGCGGGCGGCACCTCGCACGGCGTGGGCCTGGAGGCGCCGAAGGCGCTGCACGGGATGACCTCGCGCGCCAAGGGCATGGCGCGGGCCGGGCTGGCGACAGTCAACCGCAACCTCTCGCCGTTCATCTGGGACGGCAAGCAGCGGTGGTTCGCGGAGCCGCCGCACATGCAGGTGTCGATCCTGTTCATCCCGGCGGACGCCAAGGGGCCGAAGGTCGGCGACGAGCTGAAGGCGATCCTGCGGCACACCACCACGCAGGTGGACCGCCTGGTGGACCGGAGCGGCGGGTACCAGGCGTAGTCCCGGGCCGGTCACGGGCGCGGGTACAGACGGCGGCAGCCCCGGGTCCGGTCCGGGGCTGCCGCTTGCTGCCGCCGCGTCACGCCGTCACACCGTCCGCCGCAGCGGTGCCGGGAGGGGGCGTGAGCGCGGGCGGTGTCAGCGCTCGACCTCGCCGCGGATGAACTTCTCGACGTTCTCGCGGGCGACGTCGTCGGAGTACTGCACGGGCGGGGACTTCATGAAGTAGGACGAGGCGGAGAGGATCGGCCCGCCCACGCCCCGGTCCTTGGCGATCTTCGCGGCGCGCAGGGCGTCGATGATCACGCCGGCGGAGTTCGGGGAGTCCCAGACCTCCAGCTTGTACTCGAGGTTCAGCGGGACGTCACCGAACGCGCGGCCCTCCAGGCGGACGTACGCCCACTTGCGGTCGTCCAGCCAGGCCACGTAGTCCGACGGGCCGATGTGGACGTTCTTCTCGCCCAGGTCGCGGTCGGGGATCTGCGAGGTGACGGCCTGCGTCTTGGAGATCTTCTTGGACTCCAGCCGGTCACGCTCCAGCATGTTCTTGAAGTCCATGTTGCCGCCGACGTTCAGCTGCATCGTGCGGTCGAGGATGACGCCGCGGTCCTCGAAGAGCTTGGCCAGGACGCGGTGCGTGATCGTGGCGCCGACCTGGGACTTGATGTCGTCGCCGACGATCGGCACGCCGGCCTCGGTGAACTTGTCCGCCCACTCCTTGGTGCCGGCGATGAAGACGGGCAGCGCGTTGACGAACGCCACCCCGGCCTCCAGCGCGCACTGCGCGTAGTACTTGGCCGCCTCCTCCGAGCCGACCGGCATGTAGCAGACGAGAACGTCGGCGCGGCTGTCCTTGAGGGCCTGGACGACGTCCACCGGTTCCTCGTCGGACTCCACGATCGTCTCGCGGTAGTACTTACCCAGGCCGTCGTGGGTCTCGCCGCGCAGGACGGTCACACCGGTGGGAGGCACGTCGCAGATCGTGATGGTGTTGTTCTCGCTGGCCTTGATGGCGTCGGCGAGGTCGGTCCCGACCTTCTTGGCGTCCACGTCGAACGCCGCCACAAACTCGATGTCGGAGATGTGGTAGTCGCCGAACTGCACGTGCATCAGACCCGGGACCCGGCTGTCCGGGGAGGCGTCCTTGTAGTACTCGACGCCCTGTACCAGCGAGGCGGCGCAGTTGCCCACGCCGGCGATGGCTACGCGAACCGAACCCATTCCGGTTGCTCCCTGTATGTTCTCGTTAAGCCCGCTTCGTCGCGGTGCTGCTAATTGGCGGTCTCGTCGGAGGATGCTGACCCCGGGCGGCCGCGCGGCTCACGCTCGCGGGGCTGCCCGCTCCGGGCGCCTGAGTCGCCCTGGTCGCGGCGGTCACGCCCCTCCCGCTCGCTCTCGATCAGCTCGTTGAGCCAGCGGACTTCTCGCTCCACGGACTCCATGCCGTGACGCTGAAGCTCCAGGGTGTAGGCGTCCAGCTTCTCCCGGGTGCGCGCCAGGGAGGCGCGCATCCGGTCGAGGCGCTCCTCCAGCCGGCTGCGCCGTCCCTCCAGCACGCGCATCCGCACGTCCCGCGAGGTCTGCCCGAAGAAGGCGAAGCGGACGCCGAAGTGCTCGTCCTCCCAGGCGTCAGGGCCGGTCTGGGCGAGCAGCTCCTCGAAGTGCTCCTTGCCCTCCGCGGTCAGCCGGTAGACGATCCTCGCCCGCCGGCCCGTCAGCGGCGCACGGTTGCCGTCGGCGCCGCCGGTGTCCTCGGCGATCAAGCCCTGGCGGACGAGTGACTTCAGGCACGGGTACAGCGACCCGTAGCTGAACGCCCGGAAGACTCCGAGCGAGGTGTTGAGCCGCTTGCGCAGCTCGTAGCCGTGCATCGGCGACTCGCGCAGGAGGCCGAGCACGGCGAACTCCAGGACCCCGGATCGTCTGCTCACCAGGGGGTTCACCTCCCGTCCTCAGCCGCGGGCCGTCTCGGTACACTGACTCGATACACCGTCTCGATGCATCGTCTCGATGTATCGGCCCGATGTATCTGTCCGATATATCGCCACGATAGATCCGCTCCGGGGAGCGCCGCAACCGTGCCCCCGGTGAGCGGGGTCACATTGCGGCATCGTCCTGATCGAAATGCACCAATTCTTCGCGGAACGGCGAGAGATGGGCTGTTTGGCGGTGCGTACGCTGGGGCCCGTGCGGATGACGACAACCGGGAACTCTGTGACGCGAGAGGGCGTCACAGTTCTAGGGCCTGGGCAGCCGGACGCCGCGGCACGGTCCGCGACCGGTCCGGCGGGCAGGGCCCTGGTGCACTGGCCCGGACGCCGGACCGGCCGCACGTCGGGGGACTCGGATCCACCTGAACTACCTGCCGCCAGCAGGCGTTCCACGTCTGTGCGAGGAGTAGCTGTCCCATGAGCGAGCACCGTCGCAAGCCGCCGTCACGTGGCCGCCGCGCAGCGCCGTCCTCCGGTCGGCGAGCGGCCTCACGAGGGCAGGGCGCGGCTCCGGTGCCGCCCCCGCCCGGCGGGGCGACGCCCGAGAAGCCGTACGGCAGCCGGGCTGAGGCCAGACGGGCGCAACGCCGCGGTGGCCGGCGGCGCGCGGGCGCCGCGGGCGCCGGGGCCGCGGCGGCGAGCGCCGCGGAGGGAGTGGGGCGCCGGCGCCGGGCCGCGCCGGCGAAGCGCAAGCGCTTCATCGACTACCCGCGCTCCGGCTACCACGGCCTGCGCCGGTGGGTGCCGTCGTGGAAGCAGGTGCTGGGCTCCGCCGTCACCTTCCTCGGGCTGCTGATCGGCCTGGTGGGCATCGCCTACTGGATGGTCGAGATCCCCAGCGCCAACGCGCTGGCCGTCTCACAGAGCAACGTCTACTACTGGGCCGACGGAACCCGGATGGTCACCTCCGGCGACGACGGCACCAACCGCGTCAACGTCGAGCTGAGCGACATCCCCGAGGCGTGCCAGGAGTCGGTCGTCGCCGCCGAGAACGCGTCGTTCTGGGATGACCCGGGCATCGACCCGATGGGCATCGGCCGCGCCATGCTGAACATGGCCCGCGGCGGCAGCACGCAGTCGGGCTCGACGATCACGCAGCAGTACGTGAAGAACATGTACCTCACCCAGGACCAGAGCATCTCGCGCAAGGTCCACGAGCTGCTGCTCTCGGTCAAGGTGGGCGCCCAGGTCAGCAAGGACGACATCCTCCAGGGCTACTTCAACACCTCCTACTTCGGCCGCGGCGCCTACGGCATCCAGGCCGCCGCCCAGGCGTACTACGGCGTCAACGCGGTGGAGCTGGACGACAGCCAGTGCGCCTACCTCACGACGCTGCTGCGCGGCTCGGCGCTGTACGACCCGTACAACACCGAGACGGGCGAGGAGCCCGACCCCGACCTGCTGGAGCTGGCCCAGGACCGCTGGTCGTGGGTCCTCGACCGGCGCGTGGAGACGGGCTCGCTGACGGAGGCGGAGCGGGCGCAGTTCGACGAGTTCCCGATGCCCCAGGAACCGACCCCGGCGATGAACCTGGCCGGCCAGATCGGCTACATGACGCAGATGGCTGACCAGTACCTGATCAGCAACGAGATCCTCACTGAGGAGGAGCTGGCCAGGGGCGGCTACCACATCTACACCACCTTCGACAAGCAGTCCGTCGACCAGATGGAGGCCGCTGTCGAGCAGGTGCGTGACGAGTACATCGACCCGGAGGAACGGCCCGAGGACCGGCACGTCCAGTTCGGCGGCGCCTCGGTGATCCCGGGCGACGGCGCCATCACCGCCATCTACGGCGGCGAGGACTACACCGAGCACTACCTGAACAACGCGAACAACCCGCAGGCGCAGGTCGGTTCGACGTTCAAGCCGTTCGTGCTGGCGGCGGCCATGCGGGACGGCATCCGCGACCCCGAGGGACCGCCCGAGCAGGACGCGGACGAGCGCACGCCGATCTCGCTCGACAGCGTGTACCGCAGTGAGGACGGCCTCCTCATCCACAACTACGACGGGTCCGTCTGGCACGGCGACGAGGGAGAGACGCTGCACCAGGCGAACTTCGAGGGCGGCGACCACGGCGACATCACGCTGTGGGAGGCCACGCAGGTCTCGGCCAACTCCCCCTTCGTCCAGCTCGGCATGGACATCGGCCCGGCCACCGTCAAAGAGGCTGCGATGGACGCGGGCCTGCTCGAGGAGACGCTCGGCCCGGCCGACGACACCGTCCCGTCGTTCCCGCTCGGTGTCTCCACCCCCGGCCCGATGCGGATGGCGTCGGCCTACAGCACCTTCGCCGCCAACGGCGAGCAGGCCGACCCGTACTCGGTGTACCGCGTCGAGACCAGCCGCGGCGTCTACTGGGAGCACGAGATCGAGACCGAGCAGGCGTTCGACTCGGATATCGCGGCCAACGTCACCCAGGCCCTGCAGGGCGTCATGACGGAGGAGGGCAGCGGCGCCGCCGCCGCCGACTTCCCGCTGCCCGTCGCCGGCAAGACGGGCACCA
Source organism: Streptomyces sp. 7-21 (assembly GCF_016741785.1). Classification (GTDB taxonomy): domain Bacteria; phylum Actinomycetota; class Actinomycetes; order Streptomycetales; family Streptomycetaceae; genus Streptomyces. Next base: position 370,139 of record NZ_JAERRL010000003.1, on the reverse strand, counting down.
CCGACGACAACCGCAGCGCCTGGTTCGTCGGCTACACCGCCAACCTCTCCACGGCCATCGGCATGTGGCGCTCCGCGGACTCCGAGGACGAGCTCGTCGGCGACGAGGAGATGGGCTTCCTCTCCATGTACGGCACCGCCGGCCTGGAGCGCATCAACGGTGGCTCGCTGCCGCTGGAGGTCTGGGAGACCTACATGCGCGAGGCCACCGAGGGCGACGACCCGGTGGAGTTCCCCGAGGCCCCGGACATCGGCGAGGTCGTCTACGGCGGCGGCGCCTCCGAGCCTGAGGCGGAGCCGGAGCAGGAGGACGAGGAGCAGCAGGAGGACGCCGAGTCGCCCGATCCGACGCAGACCGAGTCCGAGGAGGAGAGCGAAGAGCCCGAGGCGCCGCCGTCCCAGACCGAGGAGGAGCCGGGCTCGCCGCCCGCGGACGAGTGCTCCCCCTGGGACTGGGGCTGTGACAGCGACTCGGGCGGCGAGAGCGGCGGCGGAGACCTCGAAGGCCCCGGCGATGCGGAAGGCAGCTCGGACGGCGGGGACCAGGGAGGCTCCGACAGCGAAGGTGACAGCGATTCGTCAGGCGGTCCCGGCGGCTGGGGCGACTCGGGCGCCATCTTCGGCCGGGGCTGGAGAGACGGGTGACACAGCTGTGACGTAATCACGCCACAGGGAATGTGGGCTTAAGGGGCCGAACGCGCGGATTTGACCACTCGCGCGGTCGGCCCCTTGCCCCTAGGGTGAAACGCCCGGGGGGGCGTGCCAGCGAGCGCCCACAAGCGGGGAAGGTGGGAGAGCCATGGCGAGGAAAGAGCAGCCAGACGCCCTGGACGTGCGGATACTCGAACTCCTGGCGCGTGGCTATGACGACGCCCGCGTCGGCTACCGCGTCGGGCTGAGCCACCGCAGCGTGCAGCGCCGGGTGCAGTGGCTGATGACCTACCTCGGCGCCAACGGGCGCGTCGCTCTGGGGGCCAAGGCGCACGCCGTGGGGCTGCTGACCGTCTGTCTCGGCCCCGAGGTCAAGGCGTCCCGTGCCGCCGGGCGCATGGCCGAGTCCGCCGCGAGCCGGTCGTCCACGCGGACCTCCCGGCGCGCGGCCTGCGGCCCCACCGCCTGAGCCGCCCACACGCGGCCCGGGGCCCCGGGCGCCGTGAGGCAAGATGGTGCCCATGCTCCGTCCGACGCTGCGCCCCGACGTGGCCCCCACCGTCCACGACGAGGTGGCCGCCGCGGGCAGCGAGCTGATCGGCGGACCGGCAGGACGGCGGGTGAGGCCGGGCGGCGGACCGTGGAACCCGTTGCGCGTCGTCGCCCTCGTGACCATCGGGATGTTCGCCCTCGGCATGGCGCAGAAGCTGCCGTGCTACGACGGCGGCTGGTTCCTCGGCGCCTCGGAGCAGTACATCCACGCCTGCTACTCCGACATCCCTCATCTCTACGGTGCCCGCGGTTTCGCGGACGACCGGATTCCCTACTTCGAGCAGATCCCCGAGCCGACCGAGCACTTCGCCCACCTCGAGTACCCCGTCCTTACCGGGCTGTTCATGCAGCTGGCCGCCTGGCTGACGCCCGGCGGCACCACCGATCCCCGGCCCGAGCAGATCTACTGGCTCGTCAACTCCGGCATGCTGCTGGTCTGCGCCGTCGTCGTCGCGGTCTGCGTGGCCCGCACCCACCGGCACCGCCCCTGGGACGGCCTGCTCGTCGCCCTCGCGCCGGCCCTCGCCCTGACCGCCACGATCAACTGGGACCTGCTCGCCGGAGCCCTCACCTGCGCGGCGCTGCTGATGTGGTCCCGCTCCCGGCCGCTGGCCGCCGGCGTCCTGCTGGGCCTGGCGACGGCGGCGAAGTTCTATCCGCTGCTCCTCCTCGGCCCGCTCCTCGTCCTGTGCTGGCGGGCGGGCCGCTGGCGGGCCTTCGCCACCGCCGCGGCCGGAGCGGCGGGCGCCTGGCTCACCGTGAACCTGCCCTTCATGCTCAGGGCCTGGGACGGCTGGTCGGAGTTCTACACCTTCAGCCAGGAGCGGCCCGTGGACTTCGGCTCCTTCTGGCTCGTCCTGGTGCACCGGTTCGACGCCGACCTGCCACCCGAACGGGTCAATCTGCTCGCGACCCTGCTCATGGCCGCCGGCTGCGCCGCCCTGGCGGTCCTGGCGCTCGCCGCGCCGCGCCGGCCCCGGCTGGGCCAGCTCGCCTTCCTGGTGGTGGCGCTCTTCATCCTCACCAACAAGGTCTACTCGCCGCAGTACGTGCTGTGGCTGGTCCCGCTCGCCGCCCTGGCCCGCCCCCGCTGGCGCGACATGCTCATCTGGCAGGCATGCGAGGTGCTGTACTTCCTCGGCGTGTGGATGTACCTCGCCTACTCCACCAGCCACCAGGGCCTGCCCCCCGGCGGCTACCATCTCGCCATTCTCGTCCACCTGCTGGGCACGGCCTACCTGGGCGTCCAGGTCGTCCGCGACGTCCTGCGCCCCGAGCGCGATCCGGTGCGGCGCGACGGCTCCGACGACCCGGCCGGAGGCGTCCTGGACCGCGCACCGGACGCCTTCGCTCTGAGCCGCCCCGCCCCCGTTCCCGCCGCCCCCGCTGCCACCGCCGTGCACTGGGGCACCTCCTCCGGTGACGTTTCACGTGAAACCTGACGCGAGCGGACGGACCTCCGTCCTCACCGACCTGCGGACCCTGCTGCGCTTCCCGGGCTTCCGGCGGCTGCTGACCGTCCGCCTGCTCTCCCAGTTCGCTGACGGCGCCTTCCAGGTCGGCCTGGCCACCTACGTCGTCTTCTCCCCGGAGCAGCAGACCACCCCGGGCGACATCGCCGCCGCCATGGCCGTTCTCCTGCTCCCCTACTCCCTGCTCGGCCCGTTCGCCGGCGTGCTCCTCGACCGCGTGAGCCGGCGCCAGGTGCTGCTCTGCGGCAACCTGATCCGCACCGGCCTCGTCGCCACCACGTGCGCCCTCGTCCTCAGCGACGTGCCGGACTGGCTCTTCTACCTCTCCGCGCTGTCGGTCACCGCCGTCAACCGTTTCGTCCTCGCCGGGCTCTCCGCCGCGCTGCCCCGGGTCATCGACACCGAGCGCCTGGTCGTGGCGAACTCGCTGTCCCCGACAGCCGGGACGCTCGCCGCCACGGTCGGCGGCGGCGCCGGATTCGTCGCCCCGCTGCTGGCACGCAGCCAGGGGGTGCAGGACGCGCTGGCCCTCGCGCTGGCCGCCGCGGTCTACCTGCTGGCCGGCCTCTCCGCCCTGCGCCTGCGCCGCACACAGCTCGGCCCGGACCCCACCGCCGTGGCGCCCCGCCTCTCCGCCGCCCTCGCCAGCACCGCGCGCGGCCTCGCCGCCGGGCTGCGCCACCTGACCGCCCGTCCGCAGGCGGCCTGGACCCTGGCGTCGATCGGCGTCACCCGCTTCTGCTACGGCGCGCTGCTGGTCATGGTCCTGATACTCACCCGCTACGCCTGGAGCGACGGCGGCGCCGACGGCGGCGTGGCCCTCCTCGGACTGGCGGTCGGCCTCTCGGGCGCCGGGTTCTTCGCGGCCACCGTCGCCACGCCCTGGGCCGTGGCCCGGGCGGGCCGCCTCGGCTGGTTCGCCCTCTGCTCCGTCCTCGGCGCCGTCCTCGTGCCCGCCCTGGGCCTGCCGTTCCGCCCGGCCCCCATGCTCGTGGCGGCGTTCCTCCTCGGCCTGGTCTCGCAGGCGACGAAGATCGTGACCGACACGGTGGTGCAGTCGTCCGTCGACGACGTCTACCGCGGCCGCGTCTTCTCGCTCTACGACATGCTGTACAACATCGCGTTTGTGGCCGCCGCCGGCCTGGCCGCGGCCATACTGCCCGGCGACGGCCGCTCCCCCGCGCTGCTGCTGACGGTCGCGGCGCTGTACGCCGTCACCGCGGCGGCCGTGAACCAGTTGCGGCGGCGCGTCCCGGTTTCACGTGAAACGGCCCTCTAGACGCCCACGCGGGCGTCAGTTCCGCGACGCCCACCACTCCTTCAGTGCCGCCACCGCCGCCTCCCGGTCCATCGGCCCGTGCTCCAGGCGCAGCTCCAGCATGTGCCGGTACGCCTCGCCCACGAGCGGCCCCGGCCGGATGCCAAGGATCTCCATGATCTCGTTGCCGTTGAGGTCGGGCCGGATCGCGTCCAGCTCCTCCTGCTCCTTCAGCCGCGCGATCCGCTCCTCGAGCGAGTCATAGGCGCGCGACAGCGCGAGGGCCTTCCGCTTGTTCCGCGTCGTGCAGTCGGAGCGCGTCAGCTTGTGGAGCCGGGGGAGCAGCGGCCCCGCGTCCCGGACGTACCGGCGCACCGCCGAGTCCGTCCACTCGCCCGTGCCGTAGCCGTGAAAGCGCAGGTGCAGCTCGACCAGCCGCGAGACGTCCTTGACCGTCTCGTTGGGGTACTTGAGCTTGTTCAGCCGGTGGCGCGCCATCTTCGCGCCGACGACCTCGTGGTGGTGGAACGACACCCGGCCGTCCTTCTCGAACCGGCGTGTCTTCGGCTTGCCGATGTCGTGCAGCAGCGCCGCGAGCCGCAGCACGAGGTCGGGCCCCTCGTCCTCCAGCCCGATCGCCTGCTCCAGCACGGTCAGCGTGTGCTCGTAGACGTCCTTGTGCCGGTGGTGTTCGTCGCGCTCCAGCCGAAGCGCGGGGATCTCGGGCAGCACCCGGTCCGCCAGGCCCGTCTCCACAAGCAGCGTGAGCCCCCGGCGGGGGTGGCGGCCCAGCAGCAGCTTGTTCAGCTCGTCGCGGACCCGCTCCGCCGACACGATGCTGATCCGGTCGGCCATCTCCGTCATGGCCGCGCGCACCTCGGGGGCCACGGTGAAGCCGAGCTGCGAGCAGAAGCGCGCCGCCCGCATCATCCGCAGCGGGTCGTCCGAGAACGACCGCTCCGGCGTGCCGGGCGTCCGCAGCACACCGCGCGCCAGATCCTCCAGGCCGCCGTACGGGTCGACGAACTCCTTGCGGGGGAGCGCCACCGCCATCGCATTGACGGTGAAGTCGCGCCGCTCCAGATCGCCCTCCAGCGTGTCGCCGTACGCGACGTCCGGCTTGCGCGAGGTCCGGTCGTAGATCTCAGAGCGGTAGGTCGTGATCTCCAGCTGGTAGTCGCGCTCCGCCGGGTCGCCCGCCGGGTCCGGCCCCCGCTTGCGGCAGCCCACGGTGCCGAAGGCGATGCCGACCTCCCAGACCGCGTCCGCCCACGGCCGCACGATCCGCAGGATGTCCTGCGGCCGGGCGTCCGTGGTGAAGTCCAGGTCGTTGCCCAGCCGCCCCAGCAGCGCGTCCCGCACCGACCCGCCGACCAGAGCCAGCGAGAACCCGGCCTCCGCGAAGCGCGAGGCCAGGTCGTCGGCGACGGGGGAGACCCTCAGCAGCTCCGCTACGGCCCGTCGCTGCGCCGTCCCCGCGTCGGCGCTGGCGGGACGGGAGCGCGTTTCGTTCCTGTCGTTCGGCACAACAGCACAGCGTACGTGGCGCCGGCCCCGGCGGTCCTCCCCCCGGTCGGTCCGGGGGCGGCACCCTCTCACCCCCATCCTCGTTACCATGGCGGCTGGTTGGCCGATGACCGCGGATGACGGAACGGGGCTTGTGGCGTGGCAGACGTGGCGGGGACGATCGGGAGCGCCCGTCCGGTCCGGCGCCGGAGGCTGGTATCCGCGCTGACGGCCGGCCTGGCCCTCTCCCTCCTGAGCCCCGTGCCGGCCAGCGCGGCCGATGTTCCGTCCCGCGTCCCGGCCGAAGAGACCGGCACCGGCAACCGCACCGCCACCGTGTCCATCACGGAGGTCAGCCCGGCCGTCCCGGACGACACCCTCACCATCCGCGGCACCATCACCAACGAGGGCGACTCGCCGATCATCGACAGCACCCTCGATCCCCGTCTCGGCGTGCCGCTCACCACGCGGAACGCCATCGAGGACGCCGCGACCCGCACCGGCTTCGACATCTCCCTCGACGGGGGCCTGATCACCGGCCACGGCCAGCAGATCGAGCGGCTCGGTCCCGGCATGTCCACCACCTTCGAGCTTCAGGTGCCCGTCTCCGAGCTCTCCCTCGGCGAGGACGGCGTCTACCAGATCGGCGTGACGCTGACCGGCCAGACCGAGGCCGAGCAGTGGGGGGACCAGATCCTCGGCGCCGGGCGCACCGTCCTGCCCTGGCAGCCGGACCCCGGCAGCACCGAGACCACCCAGCTCACCATCCTGTGGCCGCTGATCTCCACGCCCCACCTGACGGCCCAGACCGGCTCGGACGTCGAGCAGACCCCGGCGTTCCGCGACGAGGCGCTGCTGGAGGAGATCTCCCCTGGGGGACGCCTCCACGAGATGGTGGCCTTGGGCGCTGACCTGCCCGTCACCTGGGTCATCGACCCCGATCTGCTCGCCTCGGTCGACGCCATGACCGAGGACTACCAGGTCTACACCGACGACGGCCTGGAGGCCGGGCACGGACAGGACGAGGCCCGCGCCTGGCTCGGCGCCCTGCGGGAGGCCGTGGAGGGCGACGAGGTTGTCGCCCTCCCGTTCGGCGACCCGGACCTCGCCTCCCTCGCCCACCAGGGCCGGGACGTCCCGGGCTCCCTCGGGCAGCTGCGGACCGCCACGGACCTGGCCGCCGTCACCGTGGAGACCACCATCGGCGTCGAGCCGAGCACCGATTTCGCCTGGCCCGTCGAGGGCGCCATCGACCCAAGCATCGTGTCCGTGGCCACCTCGGCCGGAGCCACCAACATCATCGCCCGCAGCGACAGCCTCCGCCCCGCCGCAGGCGAGAACGCCACGCTCACCGCCGCGCGGCCCATCGGCGGCGGCATCTCCGCGCTCGTCGCCGATGCCGGGCTGTCCACCCTCTTCGAGGGCGACATGACCAGGACCGCGGCCGCTTTGCAGGCCCAGCAGCAGCTGCTGGCGCAGACCCTGGCCATCACGCTCCAGGAGCCCGCCAACCAGCGCAGCATCGTGCTGGCGCCGCAGCGCATGCCCACCACCGCGCAGGCCCGCGCCATGGCAGCGGCTCTCCAGGCCCTCAGCGACGACGCCGGCTGGGTGGAGTTCACCGGCCTCTCGGAGGCCGCCCGGGCCGAACCCGACCCCCGCGCCAACCAGCAGGTGCCTCCGGCCTCCGCCTACCCCGAGCGGCTCCGCTCCCAGGAGCTGCCGACGAGCGCCTTTCACCAGATGCGGGAGACGCAGCGCACGCTCGACGACTTCGCCGTCATCCTCACCCGCCAGGACCGCGTGACCGTGCCCTACGGCAACGCGATCCGCCGCGAGATGTCCACCTCCTGGCGCGGCGACGAGGAGGCCGGCGAGGAGTACCGCGAGGAGCTCCAGGAAGACCTCATCGCCCTCACCGAGCAGGTGCACCTCATCCAGAAGTCCCCGATCACGCTGTCGGGACGCAGCGCGACGATCCCCATCACCGTCCAGAACAACCTCGTCCAGGACGTGCACAACCTGGAGCTGCGCCTGGAGTCCAGCCGCAGCCTCGGCCTGGAGGTCGGGGACGAACAGGAGGTGAGGGTCAACGGCGGGCACAGCCAGTCCGTGAAGTTCTCCGCCACCTCCCGGGCCAACGGCCGCACCACCCTGGTCGCCCAGCTCTACACCGCTGACGGCAAGCGCTACGGCGACCCGATGCAGTTCCAGGCGAACGTCACCTCCATCACCTCGGCGGTGCTGATGGTCATCGCCGGCGGTCTGCTCCTCGTCGTCCTGGCGGGGATCCGGATGTACACACAGCGCAAGCGCGCCGCCCGGCGCGCCGCCACGGCCGCGCCGGATGAGACCGTCTCCGGCGAGGAAAGCGGCTCCGACACCGGTCCGCAGGGCAGCGGCCCCGCGGCTGGTAGTGAGAGGCTTGACCTCGACGACTGAGGCAGTCATCAGGCCGGTGAAGGGCCCGTGAATTTCGAAGTGGGGTAGCGATGCAAGCGCCGTATGACCGTGAACGCGGCCAGGCGCCCGGTGGCGGCGATCACGGCTGGCACCCCGATCCGCCGGGGCAGCAAGGCCAGCCCGAGCAGCCGGATGACTACTGGGAGCCCTACCCCGCGCCCGGGGCCCCTCACCACCCGTACGCGCAGCCGCACCCGCCGTACGACCCGTACCAGCACGCCGGTCACCAGCCCGCGGACTCGTTCTACGACCAGGAGGCCCAGCCGCCGCAGCAGGCGGCGCCTCCGCCATACCACCACGATCCGCGGTACGGCCAGCACCGGCAGCACTACCAGCAGCCGCCGCAGCCGCCGCAGCCGCCGCAGCCGCCGCAGGACCCGCAGCTCTACCAGCAGCAGGCCCCGGGCCCCTACCGCCCGCCGCAGGACCCGCGGCACGTCTCCGGCCAGCGGTACCCGCACACCCAGCCGTACCCCGCGGACTCCGGCTACCCCCAGGAACCCCACCCGCCGCGGAACCCGCACCAGCAGCACTACCAGCAGTCTTCGCAGCAGCCGCGGAACCCGCAGCAGCCGTACGCGCAGGAGCCCTACCCGCCGCAGCCCGCCCCCGGCCCGTACGGCGAGCCGCAGCAGTGGGCGCAGCAGCCCTACGACGAGGGCGCCTACGGCGGGTACGACGGGTCCGGCCCGCCCCCCGCCGCGCCGGACCCGCAGGCCGCTCCCGGCGCCGAGTACGGCCAGCAGCAGGAGACAGACGACGCCTTCGCCTATCTCTTCCGCGACCAGCACACCGGCCCCCGGCGCTACACCCCGCCCGAGCAGCCGTATCCCACGCCCCCGCCCGACTACCCCGCGGCCCCCCCGCGCGACCAGGAGCCACCGCCGCAGCCCGAGGAGCCCGCGGCACGCACCCAGCCCGCGCCCGCCGCCGGACGGCGCCCGGGCAAGGCCGCCAGCCTGCTCAAGTCCAGCGCCGTGATGGCCGCAGGCACGCTGGTCTCCCGCGCCACCGGCTTTATCCGGCAGCTGGTCATCGTCGCCGCCCTGGGCGCCGCCGTCCTCGGCGACACCTACACCGTCGCCTGGGCGCTGCCGAACATGATCTATATGCTGACCATCGGCGGCGGCCTGAACTCGGTCTTCGTCCCCCAGCTCGTGCGGGCGATGAAGAACGACGACGACGGCGGCGAGGCGTACGCCAACCGGCTCCTCACCCTCGTCACGGCCGTCCTCGGCGCCCTCGTCATCGTCGCGTTCTTCGCGGCCCCGCTGCTGGTGAAGATGATGTCGCCCGCGATCGCCGGGGACGAGCAGGCGAACGATGTCGCGGTGACCTTCGCCCGCTACTGCCTGCCCACGATCTTCTTCATGGGCATCCACGTCGTCCTCGGCCAGGTGCTCAACGCCCGCGACCGCTTCGGCCCGATGATGTGGACGCCCGTCCTGAACAACATCGTGGTGATCTTCACCTTCGGGATGTTCCTGTGGGTCTACGGCACGCAGCGCTCCTCGGGCCTCACGGTCGGCACCATCACCCCCGAGGGCGTCAGGCTGCTCGGCGTCGGTACCCTGCTGGGCCTCACCGTCCAGGCCCTCGCGATGGTGCCCTACCTGCGCGCCGCTGGCTTCCGGCTCCGTCCCCGGTTCGACTGGCGCGGCCACGGCATGGGCAAGGCCGCCCGCCTCGCCAAGTGGACCGTTCTGTTTGTCCTGGCCAACCAGATCGGCCTGATCATCATCACCCAGTTCGCCACCTGGGCCGGGCAGAACGCCGAGGAGTCCGGACACACCGGCGCCGGGTACATCGCCTACAGCAGCGCGCTGCTCATCTGGCAGATGCCGCAGGCCATCATCACGGTCTCCGTCATGGCGGCGCTGCTGCCCCGCCTGTCCCGGTCGGCCGCCGACGGCGACACCGCAGCCGTGCGCGATGACCTCTCCCAGGGCCTGCGTACCTCCGCCGTCGCCATCGTGCCGCTCGCGTTCGCCTTCGTCGCGCTCGGCGTCCCGATGTGCACCCTGCTGTTCGGCTCCGCCGGCGAGGAGGGCGCACGCTCCTTCGGGTACATCCTCATGGCCTTCGGTCTGGGGCTGATCCCCTACTCGGCCCAGTACGTGGTGCTGCGCGCGTTCTACGCCTACGAGGACACCCGCACCCCGTTCTCCAACACGGTCATCGTCTCCGGCACCTGGATCCTGCTGTCGGCGCTCTGCTTCGTCACGCTCCCCGACCGCTGGATCGTCGCGGGCATCGCCTTCAGCTACGGCATCGCCTACGCCATCGGCGTCCGCGTCGCCTGGCGCCGCCTGCGCCGCCGCCTGCGCAGCGACCTCGACGGCGCCCGTGTCGTCCGCACCTACGTCCGGCTCATCGGGGCGTCGATCCCTGCCGCGCTCGTCGGCGGCGCCGTCGGCTACGCCGTGCTCGGGGCGCTCGGGGAAGGGCTCGTCGGCTCGTTCGCGGCCCTGGCCTCCGGCGGCCTGCTGCTGCTGGCCGTCTTCTACCTGGCGGCGCGCCGCATGCGCATCGAGGAACTCACCTCGCTGATCAGTATGGTCAGGGCCCGCCTCGGCCGCTGATCCCGTCCGCGGCGGCACCCCTCGCCCGGGGGCCGCCGTACAACCTCCGCTCGTACTCACAAGTCGTGCAGGGTGACGGACTAACGGCACAATGAAATCTGGCAGAGGCACCACCCGACAGCCGATCCGGGGAGGCGGAAACGACGGTGGCGGAACGGAGCACGGCGACAAGCCCTCCACAACGTCCCGCGACGGCCCGTGAGACGTCCGTTGCGGACACGGCGGCGGCGCCTACGGCCGCGCCCGCCAAGGGGGCGGCGGCGGACACCGTCTCGCCCCGGCCGCCCGAACTCCACAGCGGTCATCGCCTCGCTAAGCGGTACCGCCTGGAGGAGTGCATCACCCGGCTGGACGGGTTCAGCAGCTGGCGTGCGGTGGACGAGAAGCTGCGGCGGGCCGTGGGCGTCCACGTGCTGCCCGCGGACCACGAACGGGCCCCGGCCGTGCTGGCGGCGGCCCGCTCTTCCGCGCTGCTCGGCGACCCGCGGTTCGTGCAGGTCCTCGACGCCGTCGAGCAGAACGACCAGGTCCACATCATCCACGAGTGGCTCCCCGGCGCCACGCCGCTGAGCACCCTGCTGCAGTCGGGACCGCTCGACGCGTACGAGGCGTTCCAGCTCGCCAGCCAGGTCTCCCAGGCTCTCGCCGCTGCCCACCGCGAAGGGCTGGCGCACCTCAGGCTCACCCCCGCCACCGTGCTGCGCACCGGGCCGAGCCAGTACCGCATCCGCGGTCTCGCCGTCGACGCGGCCCTGCGCGGCATCACCTCCCCCGCCCCCGAGCGCACCGACACCGAGGCCATCGGCGCGCTGCTGTACGCCGCTCTCACGCAGCGCTGGCCGTACCCGGAGGGCGCCCACGGGCTGCGCGGGGTCGTCGGTCTCGGCAAGGGCCGCGACGCCCTGGCCACGCCCGAGCAGGTGCGGGCGGGGGTCCACCGCGGGCTCTCGGAGCTGGCCATGCGCGCCCTCGTCAACGACGGTGCCACCGCGGCCAGCCAGAGCCCGCCGTGCACCTCCCCGGCCGAGCTCGCCGAGGAACTCGCCAAGCTTCCTCGCATCCCGCCGTCCGATCCGACGCCGACGCAGCTTCCCGCGGCCTACGGGAACCCGCAGCGGCCCGCCGCACCCGGGCGCGGCACCGCCTCCAGCGGTCCGCCGGCGCTCCCTGGCCGCACCGGCACCGCGCTGAAGTGGGGTGTCTCCGCGCTTCTCATCGTCGCGCTCGGGCTCGGCAGCTGGCAGCTCGCCGACGTGCTGCACAACGGCGAGTCCGCGCCCGAGTCGACCGAAACCAGTGCCCCGCCCCCGGACACCAGCGAGGAGCCGCCGCCGCCCGAGCCCGTCAGCATCGCGGCGGTCTCGTCGTTCGACCCCGAGGGCTCGCCGGTCAACGAGGAGAACTCCGAGGCGGCGTCCTACGCCATCGACGGCGACCCGGACACGTCCTGGCACACGGAGAACTACTACGGGCCTTCTTTCGGCAACCTCAAGCCCGGGGTCGGCCTCATCCTCGATCTCGGCGAGCCGCAGGAGATCCGCTCCCTGTCGGTGTCCGCGATCGGCGAGACGCAGGTCGAGTTCCGCGCCGCCGCCTCCGACGCGACGAGCGCACCGGCGTCCCTCGACGCCTACACCCGTCTCGACCAGGCCACCGGCGAGGACCTCACGCTCGACGCGGGAGAACCGGTCGAGACGCGGTTCGTTCTCGTGTGGCTCACCGAACTCCCCCAGGGAGACGACGGCAACTACCGTGGCCGCATCACCGACATCGGCGTTTTCCGGTGACACCCGGCCGGCCGGGGAAGAGGGGAGGAGGTTTGCCGTGGTCCGACAGGCCCCAGGCGGACCCGCCGTCGCCACCGACCGAGAGCTGCTCGCACGGCACGCCGACGGCGACCCCGACGCCTTCTCCGAGATCGTCCGGCGCCACCGCGACCGGCTGTGGTCCGTCGCGCTGAGAACGCTCGGCGATCCGGAGGAGGCGGCCGACGCGCTGCAAGACGCGTTCGTCTCCGCCTACCGCGCCGCGCACACCTTCCGCGGCGAGGCGGCCGTCACCACCTGGCTGCACCGGATCACCGTTAACGCCTGTCTCGACCGGGCGCGCCGGGCCCGCAGCCGCCGCACCGCGCCCATCCCCGAGCCCGAGCGCCTGGAAACGCTCATGGAGCCGCACGAGTCCGCCGCCGCTCCAGCCGAGCGCCAGGACCTGCGCCGGGAGCTGGAGACGGCCCTGAACGAGCTGCCCGTGGAGCAGCGCGCCGCCCTCGTTCTCGTAGACATGCAGGGCTACCCGGTCGCCGAGGCTGCCCGTATCCTGCGGATTCCGGTGGGGACGGTCAAAAGCCGCTGCGCGCGCGGCCGTGCCCGGCTGCTGTCCCTGGTGCAGCATCTGCACCCCCGGCGCGACCCTCTTGCGGACGACCTCACACCGCCGCCCGGGAACCGGGCATCCGGCGCATCCGTCCCATCACCGAGAGGTCCGCACGACGCCGGGACGACCAGGGACGGAGGTACCACCAGGTGAGAGAGCCCCATCCCGATCCCGAGGAGATCGCGGCACTGGGCGAAGACTCACTCCCCGCGGAGGAGGAGAGCCGGGTGCGCCGCCATCTGGACTCCTGCGACTCCTGCGCCGGGATCGAGCGGGACCTCCGCAGCGTGCGGCGAGCGCTGGGCGAGCTTCCGGTTCCTCCCCTGCCTCCCGACGTCGCCCTGCGCATCGATGCCGCTCTGGCGGCAGAGGAACAGCACCAGCAGCGGGTGCCACGACAGGCGACGCGCCCCGGCGTCCCCGTTTCACGTGAAACCGCGGCGCCGCCCGGCCCGCCGCACCGGTGGCCGCGGCTGGGCCTGGCCGCCGCGGGCGCGGTCGTCGCACTGGCCGTCGGCAGCGCCCTCCTCAGCAGCGCGGGCACGGGCGACGGCGGCACGACAACGGGCGCCGTACAGGATCACGCGCAGACCAGCCATATCCCCGAAGGGTCCGAGGACGAGCTGGAAGGCCAGGTCAGGGAGCTTCTCGCGGAGAGCGAGGAGGCCGGAGCCACCGGTCCCGGCCTCTTCTCCGACGGCTCCGGCTCGCCGCCGGAATCCCCGGCGGAGGAGTCCCCGGAGATGACCCCGCCGGAGGAGAACGAGAGCCGTTCCTCCAACTCCAACGAGGGCGACGAAGCCGGGGACGGCGGAGCAGCGTCCTCGGCAGAACCCCTCCAGGCGAGCCTGCCGCTGTGCGTACGCGCCGCCATCGACCGGCACGAGGCGCCGCTGGCCGCCGCGGAGGACTACTTCGCGGGACGCACCGCCTACCTTGTCGTCCTCCCGCACGCCGCGGACCCCAACCGGGTGGACGCCTACGTCGTGGACGCGGACTGCGTGCGGACCTCCCCCTCCTCGTCGGGGGAGGTCCTGATCCGCGAGAGCTACCCGCGCTAGCGCTGCCCCGCCACCACGTTGCTGGCGTCGCCGCTGCCCCGACCGGGAATGTCTGGGACCCTAGGATCCGTTACCCCAACCGAGGACCCCGCCGGGGTCCCGGACCAGGTCTCCGAGACAAGGAAGAACTCCGTGAGCGACGTCCGTAACGTGATCATCATCGGGTCCGGGCCCGCGGGCTACACAGCGGCGCTGTATACGGCACGCGCCTCGCTGAAGCCTCTCGTTTTCGAGGGGTCGGTCACCGCGGGCGGCGCGCTGATGAACACCACCGAGGTGGAGAACTTCCCCGGCTTCAAGGACGGGATCATGGGCCCCGACCTGATGGAGAACATGCGGGGCCAGGCGGAGCGCTTCGGCGCCGAGCTCGTTGCGGACGATGTCACCGCGGTCGACCTGAAGGGCGACATCAAGAGCGTCACGGACAGCGCGGGCACCGTGCACCAGGCGCGGGCGGTCATCGTCGCGACGGGCTCCCAGTACCGCAAGCTCGGGCTGCCCAAGGAGGACGAGCTTTCCGGCCGGGGCGTGTCCTACTGCGCCACCTGCGATGGCTTCTTCTTCCGCGACCAGGACATCGCCGTGGTCGGCGGCGGCGACACGGCCATGGAGGAGGCGACGTTCCTCACCCGCTTCGCCAAGACCGTCACCGTCATCCACCGCCGCGACACGCTGCGCGCTTCCAAGGCCATGCAGGAGCGGGCCTTCGCCGATCCTAAGATCAAGTTCATCTGGGACACCGAGGTGGCGGAGATCAAGGACACCGACGGCAAGCTTTCCGGCCTGACACTGCGCAATACGCGGACCGGCGAGACGTCGGGCCTGCCGGTGACCGGGCTGTTCATCGCCATCGGCCACGAGCCGCGTGTGGAACTCTTCGCAGACCAGCTGGAGCTCGACCCACAGGGCTACCTGAAGGTGGAGTCCCCCAGCACGCGGACGAACATCCCCGGTGTCTTCGCGGCGGGAGATGTCGTCGACCACACGTACCGCCAGGCGATCACGGCGGCCGGGTCCGGCTGTGCCGCCGCTCTGGACGCCGAGCGGTATCTGGCCGCCCTCACGGACGCCGAATCGCTCCAGGTCTGAAACCGCCCGCACAACACACCCGAGAGCTAAGGAGAAGCACCATGGCCAGCGCCACTGTGACCGCCACCGACGCCGACTTCGAGGAGAAGGTCCTCAAGAGTGACAAGCCGGTGCTGGTCGACTTCTGGGCCGAGTGGTGCGCCCCGTGCCGCATGATCGCCCCGTCGCTGGAGGCCATCGCCGAGGAGCACTCCGACAAGATCACCATCGTGAAGCTGAACATCGACGAGAACCCTCAGACGGCCGCCAAGTACGGGATCATGTCCATCCCGACGATGAACGTCTACAAGGGCGGCGACGTCGTGAAGACGATCGTCGGCGCCAAGCCGAAGGCCGCCATCGAGCGTGACCTGAGCGAGTTCATCGGCTGAGACCGGCCACCAGCCAACGGCCCGTGCGTTTCACGTGAAACGCACGGGCCGTCCGCTGTGCCAGGACCTTCCCGCCCGGGTATGCCTCACGGCGACAGCTGTCGCTGCTGACGAGTGCCCCCGGAGTACCCCTGCGGCCCGCGCGCGGTCATCAGGCACCAGCTCCGCTGCCGCACCTCGCCTGGCGAAGGCCACACCTGGTGGCCGGACAGGAGCCGTTCTCACACGCCGACCGGACGAGCGGCGCGCTCCACCGGCTGCCGGCCGACGACCAGTGCGTTTCACGTGAAACACGGGACGTCCGCTGCGCCACGGCTTGTCGGCGCGAGGGGGTTCACATCGCCGCCGCTGGCCGGGCGCCGCCCAGCAGCCGGTCGAGCGCGGACTCCACGTCCGCCCGCCAGGACATCGCCGTCCTCAGCTCCAGCCGCAGCCGTGGATAGGACGGGTGCGGGCGCACCACCTCGAAGCCGACCGACGCCAGATGGTCGGCGGGCAGCAGACAGGCGGGTTCCTTCCAGCGCGCGTCGCCGAACGCCTCCACCGCTCGGAAGCCCCGCCCCAGCAGGTCCTTGGCCACCCCCTGCATGAGCATGCGGCCCAGTCCCTGATGCTGGAACGGCGGAATGATCCAGCCGGTGACAAGGTGCACCGCGTCGGCGGACAGCGGGTTCGTGGGGAAAGCCTGTGACCGGGGCACGTAGGCGGGCGGCGCGTACAGCACGAAACCGACCGGTCTGCGGTCCACGTAGACCAGCCTGCCGCAGGACCCCCACTCCCGAAGGACGGTGGAGATCCACGCCTCCTTCTCCTGTGCCGACCGGCCGCACCGCTCGGCCTCCTGCCCGCTCACCGGATCAAGCTCCCAGAAGACGCAGGAGCGGCACGGCGACGGCAGATCCGCGAGGTTGTCCAGCGAGAGAGGCACAAGCCGACGCCCCATGGATCCATCGTATCCACGGGGCGTCGCGCGTACGGGGAACGCCGAAGCGGCGGGCTGCTCAGCCGGCCGCCCCGCCCTCCTGCTGGGGGTCCTCCCGGGCATCAAGGACGACCGGGCCCTCGCCCGGAGCCAGCTGGGCCAGGATGCGCTCCAGGTCCTCTATCGAGGCGAACTCGACGACGATCTTGCCCTTCTTCTGTCCCAGGTCCACCTTCACCCGGGTGTCGAACCGGTCCGACAGCCGCTCCGCCAGCCCATTGAGCGCGGGGGAGATGCGCTTGCCCGCGCGGGGACGCCGGGTGCGGGTTCCGCCAGTCTTACCCTCCGCCCCCTGGAGGGCGACGATCTCCTCAACGGCGCGGACGGACAGCCCTTCCGCGACGATCCGCTTGGCCAGCCGGTCCTGTTCCTCGGCGTCGGTGACCGACAGCAGCGCCCTGGCGTGCCCCGCCGACAGCACGCCCGCCGCGACCCGGCGCTGCACCTCCGGCGACAGCTTCAGCAGCCGGAGCGTGTTCGACACCTGGGGGCGGGAGCGCCCGATCCGGTCCGCCAGCTCGTCGTGGGTGCAGTTGAAGTCCCGCAGCAGCTGGTCGTAGGCGGCGGCCTCTTCCAGCGGGTTGAGCTGGGCCCGGTGCAGGTTCTCCAGGAGGGCGTCCAGCAGCAGCCGGTCGTCCTCAGTGGCGCGGACGATCGCGGGAATCCGCTCCAGGCCCGCCTCCTTGCAGGCCCGCCAGCGGCGCTCCCCCATGATCAGCTCGTAGCTGTCCGGCCTGGCCTGACGCACCACCACCGGCTGAAGCAGGCCGACCTCCTTGATGGAGGTGACCAGTTCGGCCAGCGCGTCCTCGTCGAACACCTCACGCGGCTGCCGCGGGTTGGGCGAGATGGCGTCCACCGGCAGCTCCGCGAAGTGCGCGCCCATCACCGCGCCGGGAGCGGCGGCGCCGTCCGCCGCGGCGGGCGACGCCTGCGGCTCCTCCGGCAGGCTCGCCACCGTTGTCCCCGTGCGGCCGGGGCTGAGCACCGGCACCGCCCCCGGCGACACCGTCGCCCCCTCGCTGGGGCCTGAGCCGTCCGCACTCCGCGGCGCGGCGGGAATCAGGGCTCCTAGCCCTCGGCCCAGCCCTCTCCGTCGTTCACTCACCGTGGCCCTCCGCAAGGCTGTGCTGCTCCTGCTGCGGGAGGGTGCCCCGCAGCGCGATTTCCCGGGCCGCCTCCAGGTAGGACAGCGATCCGCTGGAGCCCGGGTCGTACGTCAGGACCGTCTGCCCGTAGCTCGGCGCCTCGGAAATGCGCACCGAGCGCGGGATGTTCGTGCGCAGAACCTCGGCACCGAAGTGGCCGCGCACCTCCTCGGCGACCTGCGAGGCCAGGCGGGTCCGGCCGTCGTACATGGTCAGCAGGATCGTGGAGACGTGGAGCGCTGGGTTGAGGTGCCCCCTGACCAGTTCCACGTTGCGCAACAGCTGGCCAAGCCCCTCCAGCGCGTAGTACTCGCACTGGATCGGAATGACCACCTCGGATCCCGCGACCAGCGCGTTCACCGTGAGCAGTCCCAGCGAGGGCGGACAGTCGATGAAGATGTAGTCCAGCGGCTGCTCGTACCCGCTGATCGCGCGGTTCAGCCTGCTCTCGCGCGCGACGACGGACACCAGCTCGATCTCGGCGCCCGCCAGGTCGATGGTGGCAGGGGCGCAGAACAGTCCTTCCACGTCACGGACCGGCTGCACCACCTCCGCCAGCGGCTTGCTCTCGATCAGCACGTCGTAGATGGACGGGACCTCGGCGTGGTGATCGATCCCCAGCGCCGTCGAGGCGTTCCCCTGCGGGTCGAGGTCGATGACCAGGACGCGGGATCCGTGCAGCGCCAGCGCGGCGGCTAGATTGACCGTCGTGGTGGTCTTGCCCACGCCGCCCTTCTGGTTGGCGACGACCATGACCCGGGTCTCCTCGGGCCTGGGGAGGCTACCGCCGACGCGGTGCATGGCCTCGACCGCCCGCTGAGCCGCCCTGCCGGGCACATCGCCCGCGGCAGCGGGGACCTGTGACTCGATGTCAACCGCGGCCCCGGGGGTGTCAGCCGATTCGGACCGAGGGCCGGGGACCGGATCGGCCGTCGGCCCAGCGATATTGGCGTCGGACCGCAATGCTTCACTCTCCTCGACACGCGCAGCCTTCGTGGGTTCAAAGCCTGCCATGCCGCGTGGGTGACGAACCAGCGAGTGGGGGTCTCTTGTGGACAACGGGCCCTCGGCTGACACGCCCGTCACCCTCTCGGGGCCGACCGGCCCTGCGGAGGTGACACGAGAACGGGGACCACGCGGCTCGGCGGCCCGGCCACGACTGATGATTCCATGCAGCAACGAGCGGCGTTTCACGTGAAACACGATGCCGACGCCGCCAGCCGTCGCCCTTGACGACACTCCGCGCCCTGGCCGATCGGGCCCGTTTACCGCCGGATCAACCGTCGGATCGGAGGAACGCTCCTGCGGGTGTCAGCGGGAGCGCCTGCCGCTCCTGCCCTTGCGCGCCGCGCGGGCACGCTTGGCCGCGAACCGCACGCCGCCCGGGCTCTCGCCCGCCACGACCCGCACCACCGTGGACGGCGGGTCCAGCAGGCCCTCGCCCACGCGCAGCACCGAGGTGCGCTCCACCCCCAGCTTCGCCAGCGCCGCCCGCGCCCGCTTCAGCTCCTCCTCCGCGGTGTGGCCCTTGAGGGCCAGCATCTCGCCGTAGGGACGGAGCAGCGGCACGCCCCAGCCCGCGAGCCGGTCCAGGGGAGCGACGGCCCGGGCCGTCACCACGTGCACCGGCTCCAGGCTGCCGAGCACCTCTTCGGCCCGGCCGCGCACCACGTCCACGTGCTCAAGCCCAAGCAGCTCCACGGCCTCGCGGAGGAATGTCGTGCGCCGCAGCAGCGGCTCCAGCAGCGTGATCCGCAGGTCGGGCCGCACCAGGGCGAGCGGGATGCCCGGCAGCCCCGCACCGGAGCCCACGTCACAGACCGTGACGTCCTCCGGTACGACCTCGGCCAGCACCGCGCAGTTGAGCAGGTGCCGTTCCCAGAGCCGCGGGACCTCCCGGGGCCCCAGCAGTCCCCGCTCGACAGCAACCTCGGCCAGCAGCTCGGCATACCGTACGGCGTCGCCGAGGCGGTCGCCGAACAGCTCGCGCGCCGCATCGGGCGGCGCCGGAGGCTCACCGCCAGAAGAAACGCTCATGGCAGGACAACCACACGTCGCCGCGGCTCCTCGCCCTCAGACTCACTCCGCAGCCCCGCCGCGGCCACGGCGTCGTGCACCACCTTGCGCTCGAACGGCGTCATCGGCTGGAGCTTGACGGGCTCGCCCGACTCCTTGACCTGCTGCGCCGCCTGCTTCCCCAGCCGCGTGAGCTGCTCCCGCTTCCGCGCCCGGTACCCGGCGATGTCCAGCATCAGCCTGCTGCGCTCGCCGGTCTCCCGGTGCACGGCCAGCCTGGTCAGCTCCTGCAACGCCTCCAGCACCTCGCCGTCACGGCCGACCAGCTTCTGCAGATCGCGCGACCCGCCCTCGGTGATCACGGACACCGAGGCACGATCGCCCTCAACGTCCATGTCGATGTCCCCGTCGAGGTCCGCGATGTCAAGAAGCCCTTCCAGGTAGTCAGCCGCGATCTCACCCTCCTGCTCCAGGCGGGTCAGGACGTCCGTGTCGTCCTGAGCGGCAGGGGAAGTGGTGTCCGTCACAGATGGGCTCCTTCGTGCTACTTCTTGCTCTTCGCCGACGGCTTGGACTTGCGCCCCTGGGACGTTTTCTTCCCCGGCTGCTGCCGCTTGGCCGCCTGCTGACCGTTCTTCGTCTGCGCGGACGAGCCGGACGGCGAGGCCGGCGCGGCGGAGCCCCCGTCGTCCGGGCCCTCGGAGCCGTCCTTCTGGTCACCGGAGCCGGCACCGGCCGCGGCGGACGGATTGCGCTTCTTCGCCTGCTGCTGGCGGGCGGCCGCCTGCCGCTGTGCCTTCGTCATCCGCTTCGGCTGGGTACGCGCGGTCCGCGAGGCCGCCACCGACTTCTTGGCCTCGTTCGCGGGCTCCTGCGGAAGCTTGCCCTTCTTGCGGAGCCGCTCCTGGCGCTGCTTGTAGGCGAGGCTGCCGGGGGTGGGGTTGCGCTGGATGACGTACATCTGCTGCCCCATGGACCACACGTTCGTGGTCAGCCAGTAGATCAGGACGCCGACCGGGAAGTTGATGCCAAAGACGGCGAACATGATCGGGAAGATGTACATGAGCATCTTCTGCTGGCTCATGAACGGCGTCTTGACGTCGAGGTTCACGTTCTTCGTCATCAGCTGCCGCTGCGTGAAGAACTGCGAGGCCGACATCAGCACGATCATGACGACCGTGACCACGCGCACGTCGGCGAGCGTGGCGCCCAGCTCGGCGACCTTGTCACCGCTGTCCATGAAGCGCGAGGCGATCGGCGCTCCGAGGATGGTCGCGCGCCGGGCGCTGTCGACCTGCTCCTCGTTGAGAACACCCACCTCGTCGTTGTTGGCGATGTGGTTCAGCACCTGGAAGAGAGCGATGAAGAACGGCGACTGCGCCAGAATCGGCAGGCAGCTCGCAAACGGGTTCGTCCCCGTCTCCCGGTACAGCTTCATCATCTCTTCGGACTGACGCTGCCGGTCGTTCTTGTAGCGCTCCTGGATCTTCTTCAGCCGCGGCTGGAGCGCCTGCATGTTCCGCGTCGCCTTGATCTGCCGCACGAACAGCGGGATCAGGCAGATCCGGATGACCACCACCAGGGACACGATCGACAGGCCCCAGGCCCACCCGCTGTCCTCATCGAAGACCAGGGAGTAGAGGTTGTGGAACTGGATCACGATCCAGGAGACAGCGATATAGAGAGGACTGAGGATCGAATTGATCGTGTCCACGGGTCAGGCTCCTTGGGCATTGTCGGGGGCACCCCCGGGCGAGGCGTGGGAAGCGGCCGGCTTGTGCCACTGCGCGCGCAGCCGCTGGTGCCAGACGGGCCGCCTCCGGGGAGGAACATGATCGACACCGCCGCGCGACCAGGGGTTGCAGCGAAGGATCCGCCAGGCGGTCAGCGCTGACCCCTTCAGCGCACCGTGCCTGTCAATGGCGGTATAGCCGTAGTGAGAGCACGACGGATAGTAACGGCATACCGGGCCGAGCAGCGGAGAGATGGTGCGCTGATACAGCTTGATCAGCAGCAGCAGCGGGTACTTCACGTCCGCACCCCTCCCAGCAGCCGGTCCAGCGCGGCGTCCAGTTCCCGGGCCAGCTGGCCATACGTGGCGCTGTCGGCTCCCGGCAGGGCCCGCACGACCACCAGGCTACCGGCGGGCAGCACGGACATCCGTTCCCGCACCAGATGGCGCAGCCGCCGCCGCACGCGGTTGCGCACGACGGCGTTGCCCACGGCCTTGCTCACGACGAAACCCGCACGCGCGGGGAGAGGTGTCTCCCCGGCCGCGTGCGGGTCCGCTCCGCTGCTCAGGTGAACGACGAGGTGCCTGCGTCCGGCCCTGCGCCCCCGGCGCACCGCGGTCGCGAAGTCCTCTCGCCGCTTCAGCCGGTTCTCGGAGGGCAGCACCGCATGGACCTGTGGTCGGCGGGCTGGATCAGGCCGTCAGACGGGCGCGGCCCTTGGCGCGGCGGTTGGCGATCACGGCACGGCCTGCGCGCGTCCGCATCCGCAGCCGGAAGCCGTGGGTCTTCGACCGGCGCCGGTTGTTCGGCTGGTAGGTGCGCTTGCTCACTTCGTGGGCTCCAGACAGTCTGCTCGTCCGGCGGTCGGCCGGACGGTGGGATGGGCGCCGAAGGCTGCCACCGTGCGCCCACGAGGAGCTCGCGGGGCCCGTTCCGGCTCCCCACCGGGGCACGCGCGGCTCTCCGGTTCGTGGGCAGGCGGCAACAGCCGTCGGCGTCTCGACCTCGCAACGGTACGCGGCGGGCCTCGCCACGGTCAAACCGGCCCCGGCCAGCTTCATACACACCCTGTGGACCCCTGTGGACAATGACTTGATGTGCGAGCGCCGCGCTGACTACCGTGGCTGAACTCGACATCCTTCCCCCGCTGCCCTGGGCGCCACACCTGCCGGTGCCCCAGAGAAAGGCGGCGCCACCCCTGCGAGTGAGAGAGCGTGCCTCGTGGCTGACCTACCCGTAGATCTCGCCGCAGTCTGGCCGCGCGCCCTCACCGCCATGCTGTCCGACACCCAGCGGCTGGAGGCGAAGGACCACCGCTGGCTCCAGGACTGCCAGCCGCTCGCCCTCGTCTCCGGCACGGCCCTGCTCGGCGTGCCCAACGAGTACGCCAAGAGCGTCCTGGAGGGCAGGCTCGCGCCGCTGATCAGCGACACCCTCACCCGCGAGTGCGGCCAGCCGGTCCGGCTGGCGGTCACGGTGACGGCGCCGCCGCCCGAACCTCAGGTCCCCGAGCCGCGGCAGGCGCCCGGCGCGCCCGTGTCCTCGCGTCCCGGGGCCGGCCCGAGCCAGGACCCGCTGCCCGAGCCCGCGCCGGGTCCCGCCAGTCCCGCCAGTCCCGGCGGTCATGGCGGTCACAGCGGTCATGGCGGTCATGAGATGCCGACCGCGCGCCCCGCCTATCCGGATCACCCGCGCCCGCAGGCGCCCTGGCAGCAGCCGCGTCCGCACGACTACTCGCCCGTGCCCGCGCAGCACGGCCAGCCGGGCCAGCGTGACCAGTACGACCAGTACGGCGGGCGCGAGGCGTACGAGCCGCAGCCGCGCACGTCTTACAACGAGCCATACGGCGAGACGTACGGGGATTCCTACGGCGAGCAGCGCTACGGCCAGTCCCGCTACGAGCAGCAGTACGACCAGTACGAGCAGAGCCCGCCCGCCCCCAGCGGCGCGCCGAGCCCGCTGGCCGCCCAGCCCGCTCCCGCCACCGGCCCCGGCGAGCCGACGGCGCGGCTCAACCCCAAGTACCTGTTCGACACCTTCGTGATCGGCGCCTCGAACCGCTTCGCCCATGCGGCGGCCGTCGCCGTGGCCGAGGCGCCCGCCAAGGCGTACAACCCCCTCTTCATCTACGGCGAGTCCGGGCTGGGCAAGACGCACCTGCTGCACGCCATCGGCCACTACGCCCGCAGCCTGTACCCGGGCACGCGCGTGCGGTACGTCAGCTCCGAGGAGTTCACCAACGAGTTCATCAACTCCATCCGCGACGGCAAGGCGGACGCGTTCCGCAAGCGCTACCGGGACATGGACATCCTGCTCGTCGACGACGTGCAGTTCCTGGCGAGCAAGGAGTCCACGCAGGAGGAGTTCTTCCACACCTTCAACACGCTGCACAACGCCAACAAGCAGATCGTGCTGTCGTCGGACCGCCCGCCCAAGCAGCTGATCACGCTGGAGGACAGGCTCCGCAACCGGTTCGAGTGGGGCCTGATCACGGACGTCCAGCCGCCCGAGCTGGAGACGCGCATCGCGATCCTGCGCAAGAAGGCCGTCCAGGAGCAGCTCAACGCCCCGCCCGAGGTGCTGGAGTTCATCGCCTCCCGCATCTCCCGGAACATCCGTGAGCTGGAGGGCGCCCTCATCCGCGTCACGGCCTTCGCCAGCCTCAACCGGCAGCCGGTGGACCTCGGGCTGACCGAGATCGTGCTGAAGGACCTGATCCCCGGCGGCCAGGACACCACCCCTGAGATCACCGCCGACGCCATCAGCGCGGCCGTCGCGGACTACTTCGGCCTCACCGTCGAGGACCTCGCCGGGCAGTCACGCAGCCGGATCCTCGTGACGGCGCGGCAGATCGCCATGTACCTGTGCCGCGAGCTGACGGACCTGTCGCTGCCCAAGATCGGCCAGCACTTCGGCGGGCGGGACCACACCACCGTGATGCACGCCGACCGCAAGATCCGGGCTCTGATGGCCGAGCGCCGGTCCATCTACAACCAGGTGACCGAGCTGACCAACCGCATCAAGAACGGCTGACCGCCGCCCGCGCACACGAAACAGCGCCCCCGGGGACCGCCCGGGGGCGCTGTTCGATTTCCACCCGTCACAGGCCAGTTGTCCACAGAAACCGGACAGGTGTCCCGTCCACACCCTGTGGGAGCCTGGACTTCCTCACAGCGGTGTCCACACCGTCCCACGGGAATTCCGGAAGGCCCAGGTCAGAGGGGTGTGGATGTGGGGAAACCGGCCCTCCACAGGGTGTGGAAACCCAGCTTCCGGCATCCGGCTGCCCGGGCCGCTGTCCACCGGATACCGGCAGGTACCCACAACTGGCGGGAGTTGTGCACAGTGAATCCACAGAGTTGTCCACTGTTCGGCAACACAACGCACGCTCTCACCGGCAGGGGTGAATCAGCTCACAGGAGCAGCGGCACGGGCCTGTTGAGAACCGGGCCCGGAACTGGGGACGCAGCTGTTGACAACCCGGGGACACCTGGGGACGGGGTGTGCACAACGGGGCGGCGTCCACAGCAGCCCCCCGTTTATCCACCGCGCCACGCACAGGGCCGGTGGATAAAATCCCGGCTCTGAGCTGGGCAAACGGGGTTATCCACGGTTTCCACAGGCCCTACTACTACGACCACGGAGATAACCCGGGAAACTCGTTGGGAAGTGGGGGCTGTGCACAACTCGGCCCGGGGGAGCTCTACCCCGCCCAGGTCGATTTGACTCGCGGGGGCCCCTAGTGTCAGTGCCGTGCGTCAGACTGGTGCCCTGTTGGAAGCGAGAGCAGGAGGCGGCTGAAGTGAAGATCCGGGTGGAACGCGATGTGCTCGCGGAGGCGGTGGCGTGGGCCGCTCGCAGCCTGCCAGCCCGACCGCCGATGCCGGTTCTCGCGGGCCTGCTGCTGAAGGCCGAGGAGGGCACGCTGAGCCTCTCGGGCTTCGACTACGAGGTCTCCGCGCGCGTCTCGGTCGAGGTGGAAGCCGAAGAGGAGGGCACCGTCCTCGTCTCGGGCCGCCTGCTGGCCGACATCTGCCGCTCGCTGCCCAACCGTCCGGTGGAGATCTCCTCGGACGGCGTGCGCGTCACCGTCGTCTGCGGCTCCTCCCGGTTCACACTCCACACCCTGCCGGTGGAGGAGTACCCGGCGCTGCCCGAGATGCCGAGCGCGACGGGCACCGTCCCCGCCGACGTGTTCGCCAGCGCCGTCGCCCAGGTCGCCATCGCCGCCGGGCGCGACGACACGCTTCCGGTGCTCACCGGCGTCCGCATCGAGATCGAGGGCGACACGGTGACGCTGGCGGCCACGGACCGGTACCGCTTCGCCGTCCGGGAGTTCCTGTGGAAGCCGGAGTCCCCCGATGCCTCGGCGGTGGCGCTGGTCCCGGCCAAGACGCTGTGGGATACGGCGAAGTCGCTCAGCGGCGGTGAGACCGTGGCGCTGGCGCTCTCCGGCTCCGGCGCGGGCGAGGGCCTGATCGGCATCGAGGGCTCCGGCCGCCGCACCACCACCCGGCTGCTGGAAGGCGACCTGCCCAAGTACCGCACGCTGTTCCCGACCGAGTTCGCGTCGGTGGCCGTCGTCGAGACCGGCCCGTTTGTGGAGGCGGTCAAGCGCGTCGCGCTGGTCGCCGAGCGGAACACCCCGGTCCGCCTCAGTTTCGAGGAGGGCGTGGTGACGCTGGAGGCGGGCTCCAGCGACGATGCACAGGCTGTGGAGCGGCTGGACGCGCAGCTGGAGGGTGAGCCGATCTCCATCGCGTTCAACCCCGGCTTCCTGCTGGAGGGGCTGAGCGCGGTCGACTCGCCGTTCGCGCAGCTGTCGTTCACCACCTCGACCAAGCCCGCGCTGCTCAGCGGCAAGCCCGCGCAGGACGCCGAGGCGGACGAGGCGTACAAGTACCTGATCATGCCGGTGCGGCTGAGCGGCTGAGCGCCAGCGCGGCGGAGCGACGCACGCCACAGGGCCGCGGCCCTGACTGCCCGGCCAGGGCCGCGGCAGCGGGCGTAGGCTCGGTGCCAGGTCATGTCGTGATGAAGGAGTCCTGATGGAGCTCGGTCTCGTCGGTCTCGGCAGGATGGGCGGCAACATGCGAGAGCGCATCCGCCGCGCCGGGCACACGGTGGTGGGCTACGCCCCCGACACGGACGCCGCTGACGTCCACAGCCTCAAGGAGATGGTGGAGCGTCTTGCGGCGCCGCGTGTGGTGTGGGTGATGGTCCCGGCGGGCCAGGCCACGAACTCGGTGATTGAGCAGCTCGGTGAGCTGCTCGACGAGGGTGACGTCGTGGTGGACGGCGGGAACTCCCGGTGGACCGACGACGAGCGCCACGCGCGGGAGCTCGGCGCCAAGGGCATCGGTTTCGTCGACTGCGGTGTCTCCGGCGGCGTGTGGGGCCTGGAGAACGGCTACGCCCTGATGTACGGCGGCGACGCCGAGCACGTCGCCCGCGTCCAGCCGATCTTCGACGCCCTCAAGCCCGAGGGCGAGTTCGGCTCGGTCCACGCGGGCAAGGTCGGTGCCGGCCACTTCGCGAAGATGGTCCACAACGGCATCGAGTACGCGATGATGCAGGCCTTCGCCGAGGGCTGGGAGCTGCTGGAGTCCGTCGACGCGGTCACGGACGTGCGGGAGATCTTCCGCTCCTGGCAGGAGGGGACGGTCGTGCGCTCGTGGCTGCTCGACCTGGCCGTGCGGGCGCTGGACGAGGACGAGCACCTCGAGGGCCTGCGGGGCTACGCGGAAGACTCGGGCGAGGGCCGGTGGACGGTGGAGGCGGCTGTGGAGCACGCGGTGCCGCTGCCCGCGATCACGGCCTCGCTGTTCGCCCGCTTCTCCTCGCGGCAGGAGGACTCGCCGCAGATGAAGATGATCGCCGCGCTGCGCAACCAGTTCGGTGGCCACGCGGTGGAGAAGCGCAAGTAAGGCCCGGCACGGGTACTCCGGGAGGCTGGCCGCCGTTGCACGTGACGCATCTGTCGCTCGCCGACTTCCGGTCGTATGCCCGGGCCGAGGTTGAGCTCGGCCCGGGCGTCTCGGCGTTCATCGGCCCCAACGGCCAGGGCAAGACGAACCTCGTCGAGGCCGTCGGTTATCTGGCGACGCTCGGCAGCCACCGGGTCTCCTCCGACGCGCCGCTGGTGCGGATGGGCGCTGACCGGGCCGTGATCCGCGCCGCGGTGACGGAGGGCGAACGGCGGCAGCTCGTGGAGCTGGAGCTGAATCCGGGCCGGGCCAACCGCGCCCGGCTCAACCGCTCGTCGCAGGTGCGGCCGCGCGACGTCCTGGGCGTGCTGCGCACGGTGCTGTTCGCCCCGGAGGACCTGGGCCTGGTGAAGGGGGACCCGGCCGAGCGGCGGCGTTTCCTCGACGAGCTGGTCACGGCGCGTGCCCCGCGCCTGGCCGGGGTCCGCGCCGACTACGAGCGGGTGCTGCGGCAGCGGAACTCTCTGCTGAAGACGGCCGCGATGGCCCGGCGGCACGGCGGCCGCGGGGTGGATTTGTCGACGCTGGACGTGTGGGACCAGCACCTGGCGCGCGCGGGCGCGGAGTTGCTGGCGCGGCGGCTCGCGCTGGTGTCCGCGCTGGGCCCGCTGGCCGCCAAGGCGTACGGGCAGGTGGCGCCGCAGGGCGGCGCGGTGGAGCTGGACTACCGCTGGTCGGTGGGCGAGGAGCCGCCCCCGGGCTCCCGCGAGGAGCTGCACGAGGCGATGCTGGCGGCGCTGCGCCGGGTGCGGCCGCAGGAGATCGAGCGGGGCGTGACGCTGGTGGGGCCGCACCGTGACGATCTGGTGCTGCGCCTGGGCGAGCTGCCCGCGAAGGGCTACGCCAGTCACGGTGAGGCGTGGTCGCTGGCGCTGGCGCTGCGGCTGGCGTCCTACGGGCTGCTGAAGGAGGAGGGTCCGGAGCCGGTGCTGGTGCTGGACGACGTGTTCGCCGAGCTGGACGGCAGGCGGCGGGAGCGGCTGGCCGAGCTGGTGGCGCCGGGAGAGCAGGTGCTGGTGACGGCGGCGGTGCCTCAGGACGTGCCGGCGGTGCTGGCGGGAACACGGTACGCGGTGTCGCAGGGGGAGGTGTCCCGTGGCTGAGGCGGGATCCCGGCCGGGTGACCGGGAGAGCGGGGGGCAGGGCCAGCCGGCCGCCCCGTCGGGGGTGGATCTGGCGCGGGTGGCGCTGCGCGCGGCCAAGGAGCGGGCGCGGGCGAGCGGGATGGCGGCGCAGCAGCGGCGCCAGGCGCGGCGCGGGGGTGGTCTGCGCTCCGGGGCGCGCGCCGGGGGGCGCGATCCCATGCCGCTGGGGGCGGCGGTGGAGCGGCTGTCGGCCGAGCGCGGCTGGGAGATGCCGCTCGCGGTGGGGGGTGTGATCGGCCGGTGGCGGCATCTGGTGGGCCCCGAGGTGGCGCAGCACTGCCAGCCGCTGGGCTACGACGAGGAGTCGCGGGTGCTGACGGTGCGGTGCGACTCGACGGCGTGGGCGACGCAGCTGCGGCTGCTGGTGCCCGAGTTGCTGCGGCGGGTGGCCGCGGACGTGGGGGCGGGGACGGTCAAGACGATCAAGGTGGTGGGGCCTTCGGCTCCGGTCCGGCGGGCGGGCCGGCTGCGGGCGCCGGGCAGCACAGGCCCGGGTGACACATACGGCTGAGGCGTAAGTGACGTCGGTCACGTTGCGGGCTGTTGACAGAGGAAGCGCTGTGCGCCGCTGTGAGCGGATCAGGGACCCGGTCCGCATATAGGGAGTCACTGGATGCGTGTTCAGGGCGGCACATGCGGACTCAGGGCCCGGGAAACCGCCGTGACAGTTTGCGCTACCGGTAGACTGGAGGCACCGCCCCGTTGCGGACCATGTTGAACGACGCAGCCGCTCGCGAGTTCTCGCCAGCCGGCTCGTGCTGTGCCAGAAAGGGCGCTTCGTGGCCGATTCCGGCGAATCCAACAAGAACACACCCGCCACTTCTGTCTCCGGTGAGGGTGCCGTCGATTCCGCGGCCAAGGTGAGGACCGAGCAGGCGGCGGACAGTGGTCCTTCGTACGACGCCAGTGCGATCACGGTGCTTGAGGGTCTGGACGCGGTACGCATGCGGCCGGGCATGTACATCGGATCGACGGGCGAGCGCGGACTCCACCATCTCGTCGCCGAGGTCGTGGACAACTCGGTGGACGAGGCGATGGCGGGGTACGCCGACCGCATCGACGTGACACTGCTCGCGGACGGCGGCGTGCGCGTGGTGGACAACGGCCGCGGCATCCCGGTGGGCGTGGTGCCCTCCGAGGGCAAGCCGGCGGTCGAGGTCGTGCTCACCGTGCTGCACGCGGGCGGCAAGTTCGGCGGCGGCGGCTACTCGGTCTCCGGCGGTCTGCACGGCGTGGGCGTCTCCGTGGTGAACGCGCTGTCGACGAAGGTCTCCGTCGAGATCCGCACGGACGGCTACCGCTGGACGCAGGACTACAAGCAGGGCGTTCCCACGGCCCCGCTGGCGCGGCACGAGCCGACGGACGAGACCGGCACGTCGGTGACGTTCTGGGCCGACCCGGAGATCTTCGAGACGACGGTCTACTCGTTCGAGACGCTCTCCCGCCGCTTCCAGGAGATGGCGTTCCTCAACAAGGGCCTGACGATCACGCTCACGGACGAGCGGGAGGCGGCGAAGCAGACCTCGGGCGCGGACACCGCCGCGGCCGAGGACGATGACAAGCCGCGTTCCGTGACGTACCACTACGAGGGCGGCATCTCGGACTTCGTGCGCCACCTCAACTCCCGCAAGGGCGAGCCGGTGCATCCCTCGGTGATCGACTTCGAGGCGGAGGACCCCGAGCGCAAGATCTCCGTCGAGATCGCCATGCAGTGGAACACCCAGTACAGCGAGGGTGTCTACAGCTTCGCCAACACGATCCACACGCACGAGGGCGGCACGCACGAGGAGGGCTTCCGCGCGGCGCTGACGAACCTGATCAACCGCTACGCCCGCGAGCGGAAGCTGCTGCGTGAGAAGGACGACAACCTCACGGGTGAGGACATCCGCGAGGGCCTGACGGCGATCATCTCGGTCAAGCTGAGCGAGCCGCAGTTCGAGGGCCAGACGAAGACGAAGCTCGGTAACACCGAGGCCAAGACCTTCGTGCAGAAGGTCACCTACGAGCACCTGTCCGACTGGCTGGACCGCAACCCGGCCGAGGCCGCCGACATCGTCCGCAAGGGCATCCAGGCCGCGACGGCCCGGGTCGCCGCCCGCAAGGCCCGCGACCTGACCCGCCGCAAGGGCCTGCTGGAGACGGCCTCGCTGCCCGGCAAGCTCAGCGACTGCCAGTCGAACGACGCGGCCAAGTGCGAGATCTTCATCGTCGAGGGTGACTCGGCGGGCGGCAGCGCCAAGTCCGGCCGCGACCCCCAGTACCAGGCGATTCTCCCGATCCGCGGCAAGATCCTGAACGTCGAGAAGGCCCGGATCGACAAGGTCCTCCAGAACGCCGAGGTGCAGGCGCTGATCTCCGCGTTCGGCACCGGCATCCACGAGGACTTCGACATCTCCAAGCTCCGCTACCACAAGATCATCCTCATGGCGGACGCGGATGTGGACGGACAGCACATCAACACCCTGCTGCTGACGCTGCTGTTCCGCTTCATGCGCCCCCTCGTCGAGGCCGGGCACGTGTTCCTGTCCCAGCCGCCGCTGTACAAGATCAAGTGGGGACGGGACGAGTTCGAGTACGCCTACTCGGACCGCGAGCGCGACAGCCTGATCCGGCTCGGCCGGGAGCGCGGGAAGCGCATCCGGGAGGACTCGATCCAGCGCTTCAAGGGCCTCGGCGAGATGAACGCCGAGGAGCTGCGGGTGACCACCATGGACAAGGCCCACCGGGTGCTGCGGCAGGTCACGCTTGACGACGCCGCCGCCGCGGACGACCTGTTCTCGATCCTGATGGGCGAGGACGTCGAGGCCCGCCGGGCGTTCATCCAGCGCAACGCGAAGGACGTCCGCTTCCTGGACATCTGACGCGCCCCGCGCGCGCCGACCCCTCCCCGCCCTCACGAGAAGGAAACCGGACGTAACCGATGGCCGAGGACACCCCGCCCACAGAACCGCGCGACGAACCGCGCACCGACGACGCCGCCGGCAGCGAGGGAGCGCTGCGGATCGAGCCGGTGACGCTCGAGACCGAGATGCAGCGCTCGTATCTCGACTACGCGATGAGCGTGATCGTCTCCCGCGCGCTGCCCGACGTGCGGGACGGTCTCAAGCCGGTCCACCGCCGCGTGCTGTACGCGATGTACGACGGCGGCTACCGGCCGGAGCGCGGCTACTACAAGTGCGCCCGCGTCGTCGGCGACGTCATGGGCACCTACCACCCGCACGGTGACACGTCGATCTATGACGCGCTGGTGCGGCTGGCGCAGCCCTGGTCGATGCGGATGCCGCTGGTGGACTCCAACGGCAACTTCGGCTCCCCGGGCAACGACCCGGCCGCGGCCATGCGGTACACCGAGTGCCGGATGGCGCCGCTGGCGATGGAGATGCTCCGGGACATCGACGAGGAGACCGTCGACTTCCAGGACAACTACGACGGCCGCAACCAGGAGCCGACGGTCCTGCCGTCCCGGTTCCCGAACCTGCTGATCAACGGCTCGGCGGGCATCGCGGTCGGCATGGCGACCAATATCCCGCCGCACAACCTCCGCGAGGTGGCGGAGGGCGCCCAGTGGTACCTGGAGCACCCCGACGCCAGCAACGAGGAGCTGCTCGACGCGCTGATCGAGCGGATCAAGGGTCCGGACTTCCCCACCGGCGCCCTGATCGTCGGCCGCAAGGGCATCGAGGAGGCCTACCGCACCGGGCGCGGCTCGATCACCATGCGGGCCGTCGTGGAGGTCGAGGAGATCCAGGGCCGCCAGTGCCTGGTGGTCACCGAGCTGCCGTACCAGGTCAACCCGGACAACCTGGCGCTGAAGATCGCGGAGCTGGTCAAGGACGGCCGGATCAGCGGCATCGCCGACGTCCGTGACGAGACGTCCTCGCGCACGGGCCAGCGGCTGGTGATCGTCCTCAAGCGGGACGCGGTCGCCAAGGTCGTGCTGAACAACCTGTACAAGCACACCGACCTGCAGACCAACTTCGGCGCGAACATGCTGGCGCTGGTGGACGGGGTGCCGCGCACGCTGTCGCTGGACGCGTTCATCCGCAACTGGGTGGCGCACCAGATCGACGTGATCGTGCGCCGCACCCGCTACCGCCTGCGCAAGGCCGAGGAGCGCGCCCACATCCTGCGCGGCCTGCTGGCGGCGCTCGACGCGATCGACGAGGTCATCTCGCTGATCCGGGGCAGCGCGACGGTGGACGTGGCGCGCGAGGGCCTGATGGGGCTGCTGTCGATCGACGAGGTCCAGGCGAACGCGATCCTGGAGATGCAGCTGCGCCGGCTGGCCGCCCTGGAGCGGCAGAAGATCACCGCGGAGCACGACGAGCTCGAGGCGAAGATCGCCGAGTACCACGACATCCTCGCTTCCCCGGCCCGGCAGCGCGGCATCATCTCGGCCGAACTGGCGGCGATCGTCGAGAAGTACGCGGACGAGCGGCGCACGGCGCTGGTGCCCTACGAGGGCGACATGTCCATCGAGGACCTGATCGCCGAGGAGGACATCGTCGTCACGATCACGCGCGGCGGCTACGTCAAGCGCACCCGGACGGTGGACTACCGGGCGCAGAAGCGCGGCGGCAAGGGGGTGCGCGGCGCCAAGCTGCGGGAGGACGACATCGTCGACCACTTCTTCGTGTCGACGACCCATCACTGGCTGCTGTTCTTCACCAACAAGGGCCGTGTCTACCGCGCCAAGGCGTACGAGCTGCCGGAGGCCAGCCGCGACTCCGCCGGGCAGCACGTGGCGAACCTGCTGGCGTTCCAGCCGGACGAGCGGATCGCGGAGATCCTGGCGATCCGCGACTACGAAGCCGCCCCGTACCTGGTGCTGGCGACGAAGTCGGGCCTGGTGAAGAAGACGCCGCTGAAGGACTACGACTCGCCGCGCTCCGGCGGCGTCATCGCGATCAATCTCCGGCAGATGGAGGACGGCCGCGACGACGAGCTGATCGGCGCGGAGCTGGTGGGCCCTCAGGACGATCTGCTGCTGATCAGCAAGAAGGCGCAGTCGATCCGGTTCACCGCCAGCGACGAGGCGCTGCGGCCGATGGGCCGGGCGACGTCGGGCGTGAAAGGCATGAGCTTCCGCGAGGGCGACGAGCTGCTGTCGATGAACGTGGTGCGCGAGGGCACGTTCGTGTTCACCGCGACCGACGGCGGGTACGCCAAGCGCACGCCCGTCGACGAGTACCGGGTGCAGGGCCGCGGCGGCCTGGGCATCAAGGCGGCCAAGATCGTCGAGGACCGCGGCTCGCTGGTGGGCGCCCTGGTCGTCGAGGAGAGCGATGAGATCCTGGCCATCACGCTCAGCGGTGGAGTGATCCGCACCCGGGTCCGTGAGATCAGGGAGACGGGCCGTGACACGATGGGTGTGCAGCTCATCGCCCTCGGGAAGCGTGACGCCGTGGTCGGCATCGCGCGGAACGCGGAGGCGGGCCGCGAGGCAGAGGAAGTCGACGCAGAGTCAGGCGAGGCGGAGGCCGCGCCGTCCGCTTCCGGGTCTGGCGAGAAGACGGACGGGCAGACTCCCCCCACGGGCAGCGAGGAGTAACGCGTGAGCGCAGCCACGGGCGGCGCGTATGGCGACGCGGCAGCGGGCGGCTCGGCGCACGGACCGTCCGCGCCCCCGCCGCCGCAAGGACCGCCTCCCGGGGCGGCGCCTCCGCCTCCTGCCGGGCCGCCGGCGGGCGGGGGCAGAGCGTCGCGGCGTGAGCGGCGGCGAGGCTCCACCAGGGCCGCGCAGGGCGGCTCCTCCTTGGATGACGCGACTCGTGGGGGGTCCACGATGACCAGTGCCAGACCGGCCGATCCGTACGGGCAGGACGCGGAGCGCTACCGGCCGCCGCGCGCCTATCAGGCGCCTGGCACACACGGCGGTCAGGCGGTGCGGCGGCCCCGCACCGGCGCCAAGACGATGCCGCGCATCCGCAAGGCGCGGCTGCGGGTGGCCAAGGCCGACCCGTGGTCGGTGATGAAGGTCAGCTTCCTGCTGTCGATCGCCCTGGGCATCTGCACGATCATCGCGGTGTCCGTGCTGTGGCTGGTCATGGACGCCATGGGGGTGTTCTCGACGATCGGGGACACCATCAGCGAGGCGACGTCCAGCGACCGCGACAAGGGTTTCGACCTCGAGGCGTTCCTGTCGCTGCCCCGGGTGGTGATGTTCACGACCGTGATCGCCGTGATCGACGTCGTGCTGGCCACTGCGCTGGCGACGCTGGCGGCGTTCATGTACAACCTCTCGGCCGGTTTCGTGGGCGGCATCGAGGTGACGCTGGCCGAGGACGAGTAGCCGCCGGGCCGGCGGGCTCCGGCGCCGATTTGGGGGCGCGGCCGGGGATGCGATAGCCTTGCGTGCGGCACGGGGCTATAGCTCAGATGGTTAGAGCGCATCCCTGATAAGGATGAGGCCACAGGTTCAAGTCCTGTTAGCCCCACGTGGCGTTCACGGCCCGGCTGGATTCTCCGGCCGGGCCGAGCGCTTCTTGTCAGGACACGTTTCGGTATCATCGGGCGCCAGATGGTCCGACACCCGAAGAAGGACGAGGTAGCGCGGTGAAGAAGCTCCTCCTGGTCGCACTGGCCGCCATCGGCGGTCTTCTTGTGTACCGCCAGATCCAGGCGGACAAGGCCGAGCAGGACCTCTGGACGGAGGAGACCGACTCCGTGCCGTCCGGGTCCGCGAGCGCCTGACGCCCTGGCTCGCTGACAACGACCACAGCGGCTTACCGCCCGTGGCAGGGATACCCAAGGCCACGGGCGTCTGCCGTGGCCTTGGGATATCAGCCCTGGTGGGTCTCGTAGTGCTCGATCGCCTCGCGCGTGCGGGCCACGCCGTAGACGCGCAGGAACTCGGCCAGCTCCGGGTGGCTGTCGGCCAGAATCCGCGAGGCGCTCTGGATCTCTGTCGCGTCGGAGACCGACCGCAGCAGCGCCTGGATCTCCCGCACCACGCGCTTGCTGGGATTGGCCGGAACGCTCAGCGAGGACGACCTCGTGCTTGACGTGTGAGGGCCGAGCACGTTTCCGCCCGCGGACCGGCGGATCTCTTCCATGGCGGCCGTGGCCTCGGCCGCGCTGACCCGCCCCGCGCGCACCTCGGCGGCCAGCTCCTGGAGTGCGCGTACCCGCTGCACCACGGCGGGGTTACCGATCTTTGCCCGCTGCCCGCTCATCAGCTGGGACAGCATGGGCGCCGAGAGGCCGAGGACGACGGCGAGCCTCGCCTGGTTGAGGCCCAGGTCGGAGATGAGACGCCGGAACAGCGTTCCCAGGGGCTCGCCGTACCAGGTGGTCTGCTGCTCTCTCGCCTTCTGAGTCGCCTCCTGCTGGCTAACGTCCATGGTCTCTCCCCTGTTCTCCCCTGATCGCTTCACGTGAGCGAAGTTGCGCGTCATCCTACGGACGCCGCCGCGCCGCGAGCGATACCCGGTCAAAACCCGGCCAGAAGTTCGGTACCCTTGCCTACGGCCCGCCGTTGCGGGCCAGGGGGCCTTAGCTCAGTTGGTAGAGCGCTGTCTTTGCATGGCAGATGTCAGGAGTTCGACTCTCCTAGGCTCCACAGCAAACACGCACCCCCGGGGAGGGGGCCGCGACAGCGGCCCCCTCCCCGGTTTCTTCCCAGCGGCCCGCCCGGTTGCGCACCCCGCGCCGCCCGTTCCGTGCCCGCGGCGCGCGGTTGTGGGGGCTTCGTGAAGCTCTTCCTGGAGCCGTCCCGGCCGCGCTACCTTCTGTAGCCCTTACCGTGCGAGGGGTGCGTCGTGGGTGCTCAGGACGAGGTCGCGGGCCGCTACCGGCTGCTGGAACTCCTCGGCAGCGGCGGCTCGGGCGAGGTGTGGCACGCCCGCGACGTTCTGCTCAACCAGGACGTCGTCCTCAAGCGTTCCCGCGGCCAGAACCCCGGCGACGCCGCCCAGTTCGAGCGGACGCTGGCCGAGGCGCGCGCCCTGGCGCGGTTCCGGGGCAGGCCGGATGTCATCACGCTCTACGACGCGGAGCGTATCGAGCACGGCCCGCACGGCCGGGGTGTGGCTGGTGATGGAGTACGCCTCCGGCGGCAGCCTGGCGACGCGGCTGGGAATGACGGTGGAGGAGGCCGCGGCCGTCGGCGCGCAGGTCGCCGGGGCGCTTGCGGCCCTGCACGAGGCCGGACTGGTGCACTGCGACATCAAGCCCGCCAACATCCTGATGTCGGGTGATGACGCCCGGCTCGCCGACCTCGACGCGGCCTACCGGCTGCCCGCCGCCGAGACCGTCATGCCGAACCGGGGCATCGCGCGCACCCCCGGCTACGCGGCGCCCGAACTTGAGGCGGGCGGCATGCCGGTCCCGGCCAGCGACGTGTACGCGCTCGGCATGACGCTGCTGGCACTGATCGGCGGGCGGCAGCCGGGCGGCGGTGACGACCCGGCGCTGCGGAAGGTGGACGCGGGGCGGCTGCGTCCGCTGATCGACGCGATGTGCGCGCAGGACCCCGCCGAGCGGCCCACGGTGGCACAGGTGCGCGCCCAGCTGCTGGGCGTGGCCACCACCCTGCCGCCCTCCCCGGCGGTGCAGCGGGCCGGTGCGGCGGACCGGCTGCGGCGGCGCGTGGCGGTGCCGCTGGGCGCGGCCTTAGGGGTGGCGGCCTTAGGGGTGGCGGCCGTGGCGGTCGCCGTGGTCCTCGCGCTGCGGGACGGGCCGGGCGGCGGCCCAGCGGGCGACGAGGGCTCAGACGCTGCCATGGACGCCGCTGTGGACGCTGCCACCGCCGCGAGCCAGGACGAGGGGCCGCTGGTGGCAAACCAGCGGACCGCCGATCCGTGCGCGCTGGCCGACGCCTCCCTCTTCCGCGGGTTCGGCCAGGCCTACGTCGACCCGGACTACGGCGGGTTCGACCGGTGCGACGTGCTGATCGAGGGCGAGGACGGCGGCGTCGACGTCGAGTTCAACCTCGACCTGGGCCTGGCACCCGAACTGGCCGCGCCGGCCCGGACGGTCGACGGCGTCGGCGTCGTCGAGCAGCCGCCCGCCAGCGAGGGCTGCGAGCGCCACCTGCTGTCCGGCTCCGAGGTCGACGGCGAGGAGCTGACGGTGCGGGTGGAGGCCAAGCTGCTGGAGGGCGACCCTGACCTGTGCGCGCTGGCCGACGCCGCCGCTGACCACGCCGCGGCACGGCTGGCCGAGGGGCCGCTGCCGGAACGGTCGCCCCAGCCGCCGTCGTGGTCGCTGGCGTGGGCCGAC
Source organism: Streptomyces sp. 7-21 (assembly GCF_016741785.1). GTDB lineage: Bacteria > Actinomycetota > Actinomycetes > Streptomycetales > Streptomycetaceae > Streptomyces. The sequence goes on along the minus strand of NZ_JAERRL010000003.1, from coordinate 332,526 downwards.
GCCTGCGCGCTCGTCGATCCGGCGGTGCTGGCGGACCAGGTGCCCGGGGTGGACGCCGCTGACCTGGAGGTGTCGTTCGGCGGGTTCGGCTGCGACTGGCACAGCACCACCGAGGACACCTGGGTATCGCTGCGCTTCGACCGCCACCAGCCGCTGACCGCCGAAGACGGGCGGCTGACGCAGCTGGGCGGGCGCACCGCGGCCGTCGAGCAGGGCAGCGCGGGCGACAACTCGTGCACGGTCCGCGTCGAGCACCACGAGTACCGCGACGAGTGGGGCGATCCAACGGTGGAGCTGGTGCAGGTCGACGCGGGCGACGTGCCCGGGGGCGAAACCGCGGCCTGCCGCATGGCGACCGCGCTGGCCGAGGACGCCGCCTCCCGGCTCCCCGGCTGACGCCGCGGGCCCCACATCCCCGCAGCTGCGGCCGCGTGCGGGCGCCGGGAGGGGTGCCGGGCGGGCCGGTGCACAGTGAGGAGGCGTTGTCCTGGGGCGTCATGGGTGTCCTGGCCGTCCTGGGCCACAGGGACAGCGCGCAGGAGCACGCAGGAGGTGCCGTGTCATGGAACCGCGGTTCAGCCTGGCGCGCGGGGCGGCGCCGTCCCCGCCCGGCACGCTCCACGCCCGCTCGCTCGTCGGCGCGCTGCGGGCCGAGCCACGGCCGGGCAGGACGGTGACGTTCGGCCGCGGCACCCGCCCGGAGGTGCAGCTCGGCGTCCGCGTGGACGACCTGCGGGTGAGCCGCCGGCACGGCGAGCTGACGTTCCGGCGGCGGCGCTGGTGGCTGCGGAACACCGGCCAGCAGCTGGTGCGGCTGCCGCGCGGGCGGCTGCTGCACACCTCGACCGAGCCGGTGCCGCTCGAAGGGGGCTACACCCCGCTGTTTGTGCGCGGCTCCGGGCACCGGGAGCACCTGGTCGAGCTGTACGTCACGGACTACGAGACGCCGGTGCGCGTGGCGCGGCAGGAGGCCGAGACGCTGCCGCCCAAGCGCTGGGAGCTGGACCCGGACGAGGAGCTGCTGCTCGTCGTGCTGGGCCAGCACTATCTGCGGTATGAGGAGAACCCGCGCCCGCTGACGTACCGCCAGGCCGCCCAGCTGCTGGCGGAGCTGCGGCCGCAGGAGCTCTGGACGCAGCCGCGCATCCGGCACCGGATCGAGGCGGTGCGCCACCGGCTGGCGCGCACGGGGCAGTTCCCGTACCCGCTGCTGCGCGAGGGCACCCTGCCGGGCCCGGCGGACGCCGACCTGCTGCACAACCTGCTGCGGGGCCTGGTCGAGTCGACCTCCCTGGTGCCGCCCGCGTTGCGGCAGCTGGACGACTAGACGGGTCATTCCGGTGTGCTCGCTGGTCGCGGGCGACCAGCGAGCACATGAGGGCCCGGGAGCGCAGGCATGCCCGCGAGTCCGAGCCCGCGCTCAGAATGCGGCGGCGACCCGGAAGAGTGCGGGGTTGGCGTTGGCGAAGCCGGGGGAGGCGGACAGGGGATGCCGGAAGCGGGGGTCGTTGTCTGCCGCGCGCCACGCTTCGACGCTGTCCCAGTGCGCGATGCCGACCAGCTGGAACCGGGTGTCAGGGGCCACCGCACGGTGCAGCCGGTTGTTCCGGAAGCCGGGCGCCTTGCTCATCAGCTCGGCGTGGCCGAGCCAGTGCGGCAGGAAGTCATCGATCCGCTCGGCGGGCAGCTCGACGGCATTGATGAAGGTGATGCCCGGTCCTTCGCCCGAACGGTCTTCCCCGGCGCGGAATTCGGCCGCCACCTGATACCAGCCGCCGTGCACGGTGGCATAGTCGGCCGCGGTGGCGGCCGACGCGGTGAAGGCGGGATTGGCCAGCGCCGCGTCCCGGGCTTCGGTGCTGTCCCAGTGCGCCACATTGACCAGGCCGAGCCGGGACTCCGGGTGCAGTCTGCGGTGCAGCCGCGCATCCCGGAACCCGGGGGCGGTGTGGATGAGCCCGACGCGCTCCCGCCAGCGTGCGATGGACTCGTCGATCCGGTCCTCGGGCAGTTCCCATGCGTCGATCAGGGTGATCCCGTTGTCAGTCACCGCGCCATTGTGAAACTTCAACAGCGCTTGAGGTCAAGGCGATCCGGGCGTGCTCGCCGGCGGGCTGCGCCACCGGCCAGCCCGTCATCCGGCCCCGGTTGCCCGGCGACCACTGACACCGTGAGGACTCACTTCCGTCCTGGCCGCGGGCCGGGCCGCTAGGACGTTCCGGCGAGTTCGGGCGGCGGCGTGCGCTGCGCGTTGACGGGCTCGACGCGTTCGAGTTCGCCCCAGACGATGTACCGGTACTCGGAGGTGAAGACCGGCGTGCAGGTGGTGAGCGTGATGTACCGGCCGGGCTCGTCGGCGCCGGACTCCTCGGGGATGGGCTCCAGCACGCCGGTGTTGTAGCGGGAGGTCTCGGGCAGGATCGCGAAGACCCGGTAGATGTACCAGTTGTTGCGGGTCTCGAAGACGATCGGGTCGCCCTCCTCGATGTCGTCGATGTTGTGGAACTTCGCGCCGTGGCCGTCGCGGTGGGCGGCCACCGAGAAGTTGCCCTCCTCCTCCCAGGGCATGGCGGACTCGACAGGGGTGTCGTAGTAGCCCGCGACGCCGCCGTTGAGGACGTCGAGGCTGACGCCTTCCTTGACGAGGATCTCGTCGTTGGACATGGCCGGCACGTGCAGGAAGCCGATGCCGTCCTCCGGGTCGAACTCGGGCGGGGGCGTGGCGTCGTCCCCGTCGTCGTCGGCCTGTTCCCAGCGTTCGCGGACGGCCTCGCTGTCGCGCGCGGCCTCCCGGTTGGCGATGACGTTGGTCCACCACAGTGAGTAGGCCACGAAGAGGCCGAGGATGATGCCCGCGGTAATGAGGAGTTCGCCCACGATGCCGACGGCGGCGGCGAGGCGGGCGCGCCGCCTGGCGGTGCGGGGCGCCGGGTCCCCGTCACCACTGCCAGCGGTGTCCTCGGCGGCGGTTTCGGCAGTGTCCTCTGCGGTGTCCGCGGTGTCCTCGGCAGAATCCTCGGCGTCCTCGGTGTCCCTGGCGCTGCCAGTGCCGCCGGTGTCCTCGGCCGTGCCGCCGCTTACGCCGGACTCCTCGTCCGAGTCCGTGCTGGTGACTCCGCTGGCCGTGGCGTCACCGCCGCCGCTGTCTCTGGCACCGTCGCCGGTGGCGTCCGGCGCCTCATCCGGCTCCCCGGTGGAGTCGCGCTGCTCCGGCACGGCCGGTGTCCTCCGCTCCGCCTCATCCGGCGTCCTATCCGACGAGGGCATCAGGCATCCCTTCGCTGCGCGGCCGCTCCTCGACCATCTCTCCCCAGACAATCAGACGGTACGTCGAGGTGAACTCGGGCGTGCAGGTGGTCAGCGTCACGTAGCGTCCCGGCTGGGTAAACCCGCCCTGCTCCGGCACCGGATCCAGCACCGCGATGTTCGACGGCGATGTCGAGTCGAGACGGCTGGTCATCTCGTACGTGTAGAAGGCGTCGGCCGTCTCGATCACGATCGGGTCGCCGGGCTCCAGCCGGTTGATGTAGCGGAATGGTTCGCCGTGGGTGTTCCGGTGCCCGGCGAGGCCGACGTTGCCCTCTTCGTCCCACGGCATGGCGGTGGGCAGGCCGTCCTCCTCCGAGTAGTGGCCCACCATGCCCTTGTCGAGCACGCTGCTCTCGTCCACGGTCTCCGCGATGGGAACGACGACGTCCAGCGTCGGCAGGTAGAGCACCGCGAAGCCCTCGCCGGGCTGGAACGCGCCCGGGGTGCGGGAGCCCTCCTCGGAGCCGTTCTCGTCCCACTCCCGCTGGAGCTGCTCCCGCTCGTGGTTGGCGTGCGCCCTGGCCTCCACGTTGGTCCACCACACCTGGTAGACGACGAACAGCAGCATCAGCGCGCCGGTGGTGATGAACAGCTCGCCTATGACGTTGCTGATCGCGGTGCCCGTCTGCCGGGCTGCCTTGGCCGCGGCCTTCGCCGCCTTGCGGCGGGCGGCGCGGCCGCCGGTGACGGTCTGCGGGTCGGGCGGCGGGGGCGTACGGGGACCCGAGCCGGCCCGGCGGCGGCCGCCGCGTCTGGCCGCCTTGCGGCGGGCCGCCCTGCCCCCCTCACGGCGTGCCGGGGCCGCGGGCTCCGCCGCAGTCTTCTCCCCGCCGGTATCCGCGCCGCCGGTGTCCGCGCCGAGGCCGGAGGGGACGTGCAGGCCCACGGTCTCGGTGTCTGCCGGCTCGCCGAGCCCGCCAGGGCGGCGCAGGCCCACGGTCTCCGGGTCGTCGGCGGCCGGGCCGGCAGCGGGCCCGCCGGTGGTCTCTTGGGCGGCGGAGACCGGGGGAGCCGGGTCCGCCAGCCCGGACGGCCCGGCGGTGCCATAGGCAGGCTCGCCCGGATACTCGCCCTGGTACGCGTCGCTCCGGTACGCGTCGCTCCGATACTCGCCCTGGTACTCGTCCGGGTACTCCGCCGGATACGCCGGGTCGGGGTAGGCGCCGGGCGGATATCCGTCGGCCGGCAGGTCGTCCGCGAGCGGATACGTACCGTAGCTCTCAGTGGGCGCGTACGGTTCCCGCGCGGCGTACTCCTCGTGCGGCGCGTCCGGGGCGCGCGCCCCGGACGCGCCGTAGCCCGGGAAGGCCTCCTCGGGCGGCTGCGCGCCGGTGCCGGGCAGGGGATCGGTCAGCGGGTCGCTCAGCGAGCTGACGGCCGCCTCCCACGTCCCCGGCTCGGCGTAAGGCTCTTCCCACTCCCCCGCGCCCCACGCCGCGCCCTCGCCGGGGCGCCCCCCGTTCACGCCGCGGGCTCCTGCTGGCCTGTCCGTCCTACGACCGGGGCAAGGCCGCCAGAGCGCGCCACCGCGCCCGTATCGCCGCACGCCGCCAGCCAGTTGGCGAGCATGCGGTGCCCGCCCTCGGTCAGGACCGACTCGGGGTGGAACTGCACGCCCTCGACAGGCAGCTCGCGGTGCCGCAGACCCATGACGACGCCACCGGGCGTGCGCGCGGTCACCTCGATGCCGTCGGGGAGCGACGCCTCGTCGACGGCCAGCGAGTGGTAACGCGTCACCGTCAGCGGGGAGGGCAGCCCGGCGAAGACGCCGCTCTGGGCGTGCTCGACGCGGGACGTCTTGCCGTGCAGCAGTTCGGGTGCGCGGCCCACGCTGCCGCCGTAGGCGACGGCCATGGCCTGCATGCCGAGGCAGACGCCGAAGACGGGGACCCCGTCGGCGGCGCAGTGGCGCACCATGTCGACACAGACGCCCGCGCGCTCGGGGGTGCCGGGCCCGGGCGAGAGCAGCACGCCGTCGTACCCGGCCGCCGCGCCGGGGCTCACGGCGTCGTTGCGCACCACCTCACAGGAGGCGCCGAGCTGGTAAAGGTACTGGACGAGGTTGTAGACGAAGCTGTCGTAGTTGTCGACGACGAGGACGCGGGGGCTGCTGGTGCTGATGCTGGTCATGGGGCCTGGCTCGTTCCCGTCAGTCCTCGATGGCGGAGTCGTTGATCGGCAGCAGCGGTTCCGCCCAGGGGAAGACGTACTCAAAGAGCAGGTACACCACCCCCAGCACCAGGGCCAGTGAGATCAGCGAGCGCACCAGCGTGTTACCCGGCAGATGGCGCCAGATCCAGCCGTACATGGCTCCGCACTTCCCCTTCCCTTGCTGCCGTACCCTTGCTGCCGTTGACCGGCCGTCCGAAGCCGCAGCGTGCCCCAAGCGTACGACGACGCGGCCAGCCGCCGGAGGGATCGGGCGCAATCCGTCCGCGCCCCTGGACTCCTGAATCACGGCATGACGGACTACGCTAGCGACGATCCCCCAGCCACGCGCCGTGCGGCGTGATCGAGCAGCGAGATCGACCGACAGGAGAACCTCCCGTGCCGAAGTCCCGGGTCAGGAAGAAGAAGGCCGACGCCTACGTGCCGCCGGAACGGCAGCAGGCGGCCAAGATCGACATGGGATCAGGCCGTCGCTGGGTGGCGCCGCTGATGCTGGCGCTGTTCGCCATCGGGCTCGCCTGGATCGTGGTCTTCTACATCACGCAGGGCGACCTGCCGGTGGACGCTTTCGGCAACTGGAACATCGTGGTCGGCTTCGGGTTCATCGCCGTGGGGTTCGTGGTCTCCACTCAATGGAAGTAGGCGCGCGCGGTTATCCACAGGTCGGCGGATAATCCGACGTTGGATGTGGATAACTTGTTCGGTCGTCCCGCCCGCAGCCGTCCCGTCATCCGGCTCGCACCCCCGTTCGCCTGCGGAAATGCGGGACGTCACGCAGCGTGGAAGCCTTCCCCACGTCCTGCGCATAATCCACCACTGCCTGTGGATAACTGTTCGGTCGGCCGCCGGTGTCAGACGGCGCCCAGCAGCTGGGTGGTGCGTATCACGCACGCTACGACGATGGCCAGCAGCACCACCGCACAGGTCAGCACCTGCACCAGCGTCTGCCGCGACTGGGGCGCCCGGACCATCCCGTAGGCGACCGCGGCCCCCGCGACCAGCCCGCCGATGTGCGCCTGCCAGGCGATGCCGGACCAGGTGAACGTGATCACCAGGTTGAGCCCGAGCAGCACCGCGATGGGCCGCATGTCGTACCGCAGGTACCGCATCAGCACGGCCGTCGCGCCGAAGAGCCCGAAGATCGCGCCGGAGGCGCCGAGCGACAGCTGGTTCTGCTCGGCGAGCAGATAGGACAGCGTGGAGCCGCCCAGCGCGGAGAGCAGGTACAGCGCCACGTACCGGATCCGGCCGAGCGCCGCCTCCAGCGGCCCGCCGAGGAACCACAGGCCCATCATGTTCAGCCCGATGTGCCAGATCTGCTGGTGCAGGAACGCCGCCGTCACCATCCGGAACCACTCGCCGGCGGCCACCCCGATCCACGTGTAGGTGCCGGGGTCGATGGCGTAGCCGAGCATGCCCAGGTCCGTGACCAGGCGGTCGCCGCTGATCAGGACGGCCAGGAAGACGGCCGCGTTGATCCCGATCAGGATCTTGGTGACCAGCCGGGGATCGGACGTCACCGTCCCGCCCGCCAGCGTGCGCGGGCGGGCGGCGCGCATGGCGGTCGCCCCGCCGCGGACGCAGTCCGGGCACTGGTAGCCGACCGCGGCGGCGATCATGCAGGCGGGACAGATCGGCCGGTCGCAGCGGGTGCAGGTGATGCCCGTCTCCCGGTCCGGATGCCGGTAGCAGCTCGCCACGGCGGGCTGTGGTGGCTGCTCCTGGTCCGTCATGGTGGTGGTGCCGTCCCTTCGCGCATGCCAGCAGGGCCCTCCCGATCCTACGGATGGGAGGGCCCGGATGGTTCCCCCGGACGGCCCTTGATATCCGGCCCCCGTCAGCTGGGCCGCTTCTCCACGGTGACGGTCTCGATCACGACGTCCTGCAGCGGACGGTCGGTGCGAGGGTCGGTCTGCGTGGTGGCGATGCTGTCCACGACCCGCTTGCCGTCCTCTGTGCTCACCTCGCCGAAGATGGTGTGCTTCCCCGTCAGCCAGGTCGTCGGCGCCACGGTGATGAAGAACTGGGAGCCGTTGGTGCCGGTGCCGTTCGGGCCCGGGCCGGCGTTGGCCATCGCCAGCAGGTACGGCCGGGTGAACGCCAGGTCCGGGTGGATCTCGTCCCCGAACTGGTAGCCCGGGCCGCCGGTGCCGTTCCCCAGCGGGTCGCCGCCCTGGATCATGAAGCCGCTGATCACCCGGTGGAAGATCGTGCCGTCGTACAGCCGCGAGGTGGAGCGCACGCCGGTCTCCGGGTGGACCCACTCACGGGAGCCCTCGGCGAGCTCCACGAAGTTCTTGACCGTCTTGGGCGCGTGGTTGGGGAAGAGACGGACCTCGATGTCGCCGCGGTTGGTCTTCAGGGTGGCGTAGAGCTGCTCAGCCACGTTCTGCCTTCCGATTTACGTCAGGGACGGTCCCCGATCCTCCCATGCCCGGCGACACGCCAGGCTGCTGGATGCCGGTTTCGCGGGTCCGGATGACACTTAACCGGCATGATTAACGCATGAGTGAGAAAGATGGACAACAGGCATAGGTGCCCCAATTGAGGAGGAGAAGACCGTGACCCGCAACGGAAAGGGTGGCGTGCGGTACGCCGCCGGGGCGGTGGCGCCCCTCGCCGCGACGGCCAGGTACGGCGCGATGACCGGCGCCCGGCGGGCCCGCGCCTACGTGGTGCCCCGGGCCAGGATGGCCGCCACCGCGGCCCGCACGCGCTACGAGGAGCGCCTCGCTCCCCGGGTGGAGCGCGCCGTGTCCGCCGCGGGCCCGGCGGGCCGGCAGGCCAGGGCGCGTTCGGCCGCGGCCATGGCGGCCGTGAAAGGCGAGGTGACGCCGCGGGAGATCCGCGCGCTGGTGCGCCGCCGGGAGCGGCGGGCACGGGCCGGGCGGACGGCGCGGCGGCTGGTGGTGCTGTCGGTGGTCGCCGGGGCCGCCTTCGCCGCCTGGAAGTGGTGGGAGCAGCAGTCGAGCCCGGACTGGCTGATGGAGCCGGAGCCCGCCACGGACATCCCCCCGGAGGATGAGGAGGCAGCCGCCCTGGGCTGAACCACGCGGGTCACCTCCCGCACGGGGCGAGGACGAAGGCCGCCCCGGTCCCTCGCGGACCGGGGCGGCCTTTCACGCTCGGCTGGGCGCGCCGGTCAGGAGCCGCGCCCGAAGATGGCGCCCTCGTTGCCGCCGATGGCACCGCCGGGCCCGCCGCCGGGCCCGCCGTTGCCGTTCCCGCCGTCCTGGCCGCCGATGGCGGCCGGGTCGTACACGTACACCGTGACCGTCGTGTTCGGCTCGACCGACTGGTTCGGCCCGGGGTTGGTCGTCATCACGATGGCCGTCGGGATGTCCGGCCCCTCCACGGCGACGGTCAGCCCCGCGCCCTCGATCGCGGCGCGCGCCTGCTCCAGCGTCTGGTTGGTGACGTCCGGAACGGTCACCTCGTTCGGCTGCTCCGGCGGCACCGCGACCGTCAGCTCCACGACGCCCGGCTCGGGCACGCCCGTCCCCGCCGTCGGGTTCTGCGCGATGACCTGGTTCTCCGGACGCGAGGTGTCGGTCTGGTCGACCCGGGTCGCGGTGAACCCGGCCTCGGCGAGGATGTCCACCGCCGCGTCGTAGTCCTGGCCCACCACGTCAGGCACTTCCACGGTCTCGGGGGCGATCGCCACCGTCAGCGTGATCTCGGTACCCGGCTCGGCCTCCTCACCGGCCGCGGGCGACTGCTCCAGCACCGTGTCCGGCTCGGCCTCGTCGGTCTCCTGGTTCTCGCGCGCGACCTCGAATCCCGCCTCCTCCAGCTCGGCCTCGGCGTCCTCGAAAGAGTCACCGACCACGTCCGGCACCTCGACGGCCTCCGGGCCCTCGGAGATCAGCAGCGTGACCGTCTCGCCGCGCGCTATCGTCTCGCCCGCCTCCGGGTCGGTCCGGCAGACCAGACCCTCCTCGATGTCGGCGCACGGCACCGAGTCGCCCTCGGCGACCTCGAAGCCGCTGTTGACCAGCTCGTTCGTGGCGTCCTCGACCTCCTGGCCGGAGACGTCGGGCACCTCGGTCTGGCTGGCGGGCGGATCGCTCGCGAACAGGGCGCGGCCGATGAAGACGGCGCCGACCAGCACGAGGATCGCGGCCAGCACCAGCAGGATCGTCGAGGTGTGACGGCGGCCGCGGCGGTCGCCGCCGTCGTCGTAGTCGTCGTCGGGGGCGACCGGCGGCATCGCCGTGGTCTGCGGCTCCGCCGGGCGCAGCATCGTCGTCGGCTGGTCGCCGTAGCCGTACGGCACCGCGCCCATCGCGGCGGTGGCGCCGACGGGGCGGCCGTCGAGCGCCGCTTCGATGTCGGCGCGCATCTCGTCCGCGGACTGGTAGCGGTAGTCCGGGTCCTTCACCAGCGCCTTCAGCACGATGGCGTCGGCGTCCGGCGGCACGTCGGGGTCGAACGCGCTCGGCGGCTGCGGCTCCTCGCGGACGTGCTGGTAGGCCACGGCCACCGGCGAGTCGCCGACGAACGGCGGCCGGTTGGTCAGCAGCTCAAACAGCAGGCAGCCGGTGGAATACAGGTCGGAGCGCGCGTCCACCGTCTCGCCCTTGGCCTGCTCCGGCGACAGGTACTGGGCGGTGCCGATCACGGCGGCCGTCTGCGTCATCGTCATGCCGGCGTCGCCCATGGCGCGGGCGATGCCGAAGTCCATCACCTTCACCTGGCCGGTGCGGGTGAGCATGACGTTCGCCGGCTTGATGTCGCGGTGGACGATGCCGTTGCGGTGGGAGTACTCCAGCGCCTGGAGGATGCCGATGCACATCTCCAGGGCCCGCTCCGGCAGCAGCTTGCGGCCGGAGTGCAGCAGCTCACGCAGCGTGGAGCCGTCGACGTACTCCATCACGATGTAGGGGATGGAGATGCCGTCGACGTAGTCCTCGCCGGTGTCGTACACGGCGACGATGGCCGGGTGGTTCAGGGAAGCGGCCGACTGGGCCTCGCGGCGGAACCGTGCCTGGAACGTGGGGTCGCGGGCCAGGTCGGCCCGCAGCGTCTTGACGGCGACGGTCCGGCCGAGGCGAATGTCCTGGCCGAGGTACACCTCAGCCATGCCCCCGCGGCCAAGTACCTGGCCGAGTTCGTACCGCCCGCCGAGGCGACGCGGCTCTTCCATGTCTCCAGCCTCTCCGTGTGTTCCGACCGTCCCCCTCCGGCGGCGCGGCCGGGCTCCCCCGCGCGGGGCCGAACCCCCGGCTTACCGTACCCGCCCGGGGCGGGGTGACCGTGCGGTGGCGGTCGGCCGATATGGAACCGGTATCGCCTCCGGGCGGGGCCCTGGCGGAGCCCTGCCGGCACGGTCACGGACCACCGGTCTTGGGTAAGACGTGCGGCGGACCCGGTACGGTTGCCTGCTCGGGGCTGAACGCCACCGAACGTCCGCTGTCAGTTCTCGCTCTCCAGGACAGCCTCCATGATGTCCCGGGCGATGGGGCCGGCGAGCTGGCCGCCGGAGATGTCGTCGCTGTTGTCGGAGCCGTTCTCCACGACGACGGCGACGGCCACGGGAGAGCCCTCGTCGGTGATGGCGTAGGAGATGAACCAGGCGTACGGGATGGCCTCGTTGCCGACGCCGTGCTCGGCGGTGCCCGTCTTGCCGCCCACCCGGACGCCGTCGATCCGCGCCTGCGTGCCGGTGCCGTCGTCGTCCTGGACCACGGCCTCCATGGCCTCCTGGAGGATCTGCGCGGTCTCCGGGGAGATCGGGGTGCTCAGCTCCCTCGGCTCGTGCCGCTCGATGACGTCGAGGTTGGGAGCCACGAGCTGGTCGACCATGTAGGGCTCCATGAGCACACCGTCGTTGGCGATCGCGGCGGCAACCATGGCCATCTGGAGCGGGGTGGCGCGGTTGGACGCCTGGCCGATACCCGCCATGGCGTTCTGCGGCCGGTTGTCCTCGGGGTAGACGCTCTCGGTGGCGCGGACCGGGGTGTCCAGCTCCGGGTTGTTGAAGCCGAACGCCTCGGCCATCTCGATCATGGCCTCGTTGCCGACCCGGTCGCTGAGCTCGGCGAAGACGCTGTTGCAGGAGTACTTCATCGCGTCGCGGAGCGAGGCGTCCTCGCACCGGCCGTCGTCGAAGACGTTCGGCAGCTCGACGTTGTTCGTCTCGGGCAGGTAGTACGGGTCGGGCGTGTCGGTCGGCTCGTCGGCGCTGTCGAGGAGGCCCGCCTCCAGGGCCGCGGCGGCGGTCACCGGCTTGAACGTGGAACCCGGCGGGTACGTCTCGCGCAGCGCCCGGTTCAGCATCGGCTGGTTCTCGTCCTCGTTGAGGGCGACCCACGCCTCCTGGTCCTCCGCGCCGTACCCGGCGAAGGTGGAGGGGTCGTAGGACGGGGCGGAGGCCAGCGCGAGGATCTCGCCGGTGCGCGGGTCCAGGGCGGCGGCGGCGCCGCGGGCGCCGTCGAGCGCGGTCAGGCCCTCGTAGGCGGCGCGCTGGGCGTCCGCGTTGAGCGTCGTCACCACGTTGCCGCCGCGGCGCTCCTCGCCGGTGAGCATGTCCACCGTGTTGTTGAAGAACAGCCGGTCGTCGTCGCCGGTGAGGATCGAGTTGTGCAGCTCCTCCAGCTGCGTGGAGCCGTAGGCCTGGGAGGAGTAGCCGGTGACCGGCGCCCACATCTCGCCGTCTTCCCACGTCCGCTTGTAGCGGAAGTTCTCGTCGTCGGTCTCGACGGAGCCGGTGATGGGCTCGCCGTCGACGATGATGTTGCCGCGGGGCTGGGCGTAGCGCTCGATCAGGACCCGCCGGTTGTCCTCGTGGGTGGCCAGCTCGTCGGCCTGGACGAACTGCACCCAGTTCACACGGACGAGCAGGGCGAGGATGAGCAGGCCGCAGAAGATCGCGACACGGCGCATCGGCTTGTTCATGCTCGGACCACCTGGGTTTCCTCTGCCGCCAGAGACGGTGCGGGTGCGGGTGCGGGTCGTCGGGCAGTATCACTCATCCGCAGCAGAAGAGCGACAAGCGCCCAGTTGGCGATGACGGAGGAGCCGCCCTGGGCCAGGAACGGCATCGTCATGCCTGTCAGCGGGATCAGGCCGGTCACGCCGCCGGCCACGACGAAGACCTGAAGCGCGAACACGCCGGTGAGGCCGATGGCCAGCAGCTTGCCGAACGGGTCGCGGGTGGCCAGGGCGGTGCGCAGGCCGCGCTCGATGAGCAGGCCGTACAGCATGATCACGGCCATCATGCCGACGAGCCCCAGCTCCTCGCCGACGGTGGCGAGGATGTAGTCGCTCTTGGTGGCGATGCCGCCGATGAGGCGCGAGTAGCCCTGGCCGAGGCCGGAGCCCGTCAGGCCGCCGGAGCCGAAGGAGAACATCACCTGGGCGGTCTCGGTGACGCCGTCGTTGCTGGGGTCGCGTGCCAGAGGGTTGAGCCAGTTGTCGACGCGGGCGCCGACGTGGACGTTGGCGTTGGCCACGACTATCGCGCCCGTGGCCGACAGCAGCAGGCCGAAGATGATCCAGCTGGTGCGCTCCGTGGCGACGTACAGCATCACCACGAAGATGCCGAAGAACAGCAGTGACATGCCCAGGTCGGTCTCGAAGACCAGGATCATCAGGCTGACCGCCCAGACCATCAGGATCGGCCCGAGGTCGCGGCCGCGCGGCAGGTACAGCCCCATGAAGCGGCGGCTGGCCAGGGCGAGCGCGTCGCGCTTGACCATCAGGTACCCGGCGAAGAAGACCGCGATGATGATCTTGGCGAACTCGCCCGGCTGGAGCGAGCCGACGCCGGGGATGCGGACCCAGATCCGGGCGCCGTTGACGTCGGCGCCGAAGAACAGCGGGGTGATCAGCAGGATCAGCGCGACCACCATGGAGATGTAGGTGTAGCGCTGCAGGACGCGGTGGTCCTTGAGGAAGACCAGAACGGCCAGGAAGAGCGCGACGCCGACCGTGGACCAGATCAGCTGGTTGGGGGCGAGCGGGCCGCCGAGCGCGTCCGTCGTGATCGTCGGTTCCTGGTCGAGCCGCCAGATCAGCACCAGGCCGAGGCCGTTGAGCAGTGTGGCCAGCGGCAGCATCAGCGGGTCGGCGTAGGGGGCGAAGCGGCGCACCACCAGGTGGGCGACGCCCGCGATCAGGCCGAGCCCGAGCCCGTAGCCGAGCATGCCGGCCGGCAGCGTCTCATCCCTGGCCAGGCCGGTGTTGGCGTAGGCGAGCACCGGGATGATGACGGCGAACACGAGCATGGCCAGCTCGGTGTTGCGGCGGCTGGGCAGTCCGCCGGTGGAGACGGTCGTAGTGCTCTGGCTCATCGGTTACGTCCCGCACTGCCGGGCGAGGTCGCGCTGGTCGTCGGACATGGCGGGGGCCGTCGGCGTGGTGCTCTCGCCGGGCTCGCTGCCCCCCTGACCATTCTGACCGGTCCCGCCGGCCTGGCCCTCCGTCTCACCCGCGCCGTCCTCCGGTGCGGTGCCGCCGCTCTCGCCGGGCGAGTTCTCCTGGCTCTGCTGGCCGTCCTGCTGGCCGTCCTGCTCGCGCTGCCGCTCTTCCTGCTCCTTGGCCTCCTCCTGGGCCCGGCTCTGCTCCTCGGCGATCCGGCACACCTCGGCCTGCTCGGCGAGGTCGGCGATGGTCGTCTGGGCGTCCTCGAGGCTGCTGGCGGAGATGGTGTCCTCGAGCCGGCTGCGCTGGAAGGCCGGCAGGTACTCCAGCTCGATGTCCGGGTAGTCCTCTTCGAGGCTGTTCAGGCTTATGGGGCCCAGGCTGTCGCTCAGGCCGCGGTAGAGCGCGACGTGGTCGCCGTTGGCCGCGATGTAGTACTGGCCCTGGGTCCAGCGGTAGCCGGCGTACAGGCCGCCGGTGAGCACGGCGAGCGCCAGCGCGATCAGGGAGACGCGCTTCCAGGGGCTGCCCTTGGGGGCGTGGGAGACGTAGTCGCTGTCGCCGAAGGTGCCGAGGGGGGCGCCGCCGGCGAGCGCCGGCTCGCCGGGCGCGGGCGGCGGGGGCGCCGCGGGGCGGGCGAGTTCGGCGGCGCGGGCGGCCGGCGTCTGGCCGTCGCCGAAGCGCTGCGCCTGGCTCTCGGCGACGGCGCCGACGACCTGCGGGGCGTCGTAGAACTGCTGGGCGAGCGACTCGCCTTCCTGCGTGTCGGTGTCGATGACGTCGGCGACGATGCAGGTGATGTTGTCGGGCCCGCCGCCCCGCAGCGCCAGCTCGATCAGGTCGCGGACGGTCTCCTGCGGGGGCGCGAAGGCGGCGAGGGTGTCGCGGAGGGTCTCGTGGCTGACGACGCCGGAGAGCCCGTCGGAGCAGAGCAGGTACCGGTCGCCGGCGCGGACCTCGCGGATGGACAGGTCGGTCTCGATGTGGTCGGCGCTGCCCAGGGCCCGCATCAGCAGCGAGCGCTGCGGGTGGGTGGTGGCCTCCTCCTCGGTGATGCGGCCCTCGTCAACCAGGCGCTGGACCCAGGTGTGGTCCTGCGTGATCTGGGTGAGCTGGCCCTCGCGCAGCAGGTAGGCGCGGGAGTCGCCGACGTGCACCAGGCCCAGGCGCTGGCCGGTCCACAGCAGGGCGGTGAGCGTGGTGCCCATGCCGTCGAGGCGGGGGTCGTCGGCGACCATCGTGCGCAGCTGCTCGTTGGCGCGCTGCACGGAGTCATCGAGCGAGGTCAGGATGTCCGAGCCGGGGACGTCGTCGTCGAGCTGGACGAGGGTGGAGATCACCTCGGAGCTGGCGACCTCCCCGGCCGCCTGGCCGCCCATGCCGTCGGCGATGGCGAGGAGCCGGGGACCGGCGTAGCCGGAGTCCTCGTTGTGGTCGCGGATCATGCCGGTGTGGGAACCGGCGGCGAATCTCAGTGAGAGGCTCATGCGTGCCGTTGCCGCCCTCCGGTCGATCCGGTCGCTCCGGTCGTCATGCTGGTCGGACCTACTTCCGTAGTTCGATGACCGTCTTGCCGATGCGGATCGGCGTGCCGAGCGGGATGGGAGTGGGGGTCGTCAGCCGGTTGCGGCCGAGGTACGTGCCGTTGGTCGAGCCGAGATCCTCCACGATCCACTGGCCGTCACGGTCGGGGTAGATCCGGGCGTGGCGTCCCGAGGCGTAGTCGTCATCGAGAACGATGGTCGAGTCGTGTGCCCGGCCGAGCGTAATGGTCTGGCCCGCAAGCGCGACAGTGGTTCCGGCGAGAGAACCGCCGGTAATGACGAGCTTGGTGGGGGCACCGCGCCGCTGCCTGCCGCCGCGGCGGTCGCGGGCGGCCTGCTGCGGCGGCGGCTGGCGTCGCTGGGGTTCGGGGCGGCGGACGGCGGCCCGCTGGGTGACGCGTGTGCCGAAGAGGTCGCTGCGGATGACCTGGACGGCCACGATGACGAACAGCCACAGCACGGCCAGGAACCCCAGCCTCATGACCGTCAGGGTCAGCTCTGACATGGCCCCCCGATTACCCTTCGGCTTGCCGGTAGATGACGGTGGTGCTCCCCACGACGATGCGGGAGCCGTCGCGGAGCGTAGCGCGTTTGGTGTGCAGCCCGTCTACCACGATGCCGTTGGTCGAGCCCAGGTCCCTGATAGTGGCCGGATCCGTGGCCTGGATCTCGCAGTGCCGGCGGGAGACGCCGGGGTCATCGATCCGCACGTCGGACTCGGTGCTGCGGCCGAGGATCAGGGTGGGGCGGGAGATCTGGTGGCGGGTGCCGTTGATCTCCACCCAGCGCCGGATGCGGGGCTGGGCGGGCCGCGCGTAGGCCGCGGCGGGCGGCGGGGGATACGCGGGCGCCTGCGGCGGCGCGGCAGGCGGCGGACCGGGGTAGCCGTAACCGCCGGGCGCGGCGGGCGGCGGGGCGGGCGGCGGGGACGCCGGGGCCGGTCCCGCGGGGCGGCCGGGGGAGACCGCGGGCCCGGAGGCGCTCGCGGCCAGCGTGCGGCTGCGGACCCGGTACAGGCCGGTGCCCAGGGAGGACGACTCCTCCAGGTGCACCTTGATCTCGCCCATGAACGTGTACCGCTGCTGCTTGGCGTACTCCTTGACCATCCCGGCCAGTTCGGTGCTGAGCTGGGCGGAGTACGGGCTCAGGCGCTGGTAGTCACCAGTGCTGAGCTCCACCACGAAGTCGTTGGGGACGACGGTGCGTTCGCGGTTCCAGATGGTCGCGTTGTTGTCGCACTCACGCTGGAGGGCGCCGGCGATCTCCACTGGCTGGACGTCGGACTTGAAGACTTTGGCGAAGGTGCCATTGACGAGGCCTTCGAGGCGCTGCTCGAAGCGCTTCAGTACTCCCATGGCGCACCTCCTTCTCCAGCGTCCCGGCATGGCAGCGCGGACCGATCGTATCCACGTCCGGGACGGTCAAGTGGTTCCCTTCCCTCGCGGCTCCGCCAGGCCCGGCGCGTTCCCCGGATGGTAAGGCGAGCCTGGCAACAGTGTCCCGCATGCGGGGGCGGAACGGGGACGGCCTGCACTCCGCGCGCGCGTTCCGTGCCCGTCCGGCCCGGCGGCCGCTGCCCGGGCACCGGGGTGCGCTGAGGTGCGGGGACGGCGGATCAGGGGGACGGGGGGATACGGGGATGAAGTCAGGCGGGGGAGCGTGCTAGCCTTTCGGGTGTCGGCAGGACCGACAGCCCAATGCGCGGGTGGCGGAATAGGCAGACGCGCTGGATTCAGGTTCCAGTGCCCGAAAGGGCGTGGGGGTTCAACTCCCCCCTCGCGCACCGTGAGAAACCCCCTGACCAGGGGGTTTCTTTGTGTCTGGGGGCGGCGCCGCGGGGCGGGGCCCGGGCCAGGTCAGCGGCGCCGTGATTCTGGTCACGTGGGCCGGGCAGGGCCTCCGCCGGGGGCGCCCGCGGCCTGGTACCGCCCCGGCGACGGGGGCGACCGCCCGATTCGTACGACAATCACGGGATGGTGCGTGTGGCGCGTTTTCCGTGATTGCGCGTTTTTCTTCTGTCATGGTTTTCACCGCCCGCCGGGACGGCGGGGCACCACGGGTGAGTGGAAGGTGAGCCATGCGTGACTGCCGGAGCCTGCCGCGGCCGCCCCGCCGCGTCCTCGGGGCGGCGACCACCGGCGGGGACGGCCGCGTCCGATGACCTCCTCCACCCCCGCCACCCCGTCCCGGCGGCTCACCGTGCTGCATCTGGTGCAGCCGACCAGCGGCGGCGTGGCCCGTGCCGTCGCCGACCTGGTCCGGGCGCACACCGAGGCCGGAGTGCGCTCCCTCGTCGCCTGTCCCCCCACGGGGCCGCTGGAGCGCGAGGCCGCGGCGGCCGGCGCGGAGACGCTGTGCTGGCTCGCCGGGCCCGCGCCCAGCCCCGATCTGCCCTGGGAGGCCGTGTTCGCCGCCCGGCTCGCGCGCCGCGCGCGCCCCGCGCTGGTGCACCTGCACGGCGCGAAGGCCGGCCTCGCCGGGCGGCTGGGGCTGCGCGGCCGGTACCCGACCGTGTTCGAGCCGCGCGGCTGGTCCTTCGACGCCGCGGAGGGGCCCGCCGCCCGGCTCGCGCTGGCCTGGGAGCGCCGCGCCGCCCGCTGGGCCGACCGCGTGCTGTGCGTCAGCGAGCGGGAGCGGCGGCGCGGCGAACGGGCGGGGGTGACCGCGCGCTGGGCGGTGATCCCGCCGGGCGTGGACCCCGCCCGCTACCCGGCCGCGGACAGCGTCACCCGCCGCCAGGCGCGGGCGGCGCTCGCCGCCGTGCACGGCCTGCCGCAGCGGGCGCCGCTGGTCGTCTGCGTGGCCCGGCTGTGCCGGCAGAAGGGCCAGGACCTGCTGCTCGCCGCCTGGCCCGAGGTGGCCGCCCGGGTGCCCGGCGCCCGCCTCGCGCTCGTCGGCGCCGGGACCCCGCCGCCCGGGGCGGCCCGCACGCCGGGCGTGCTGCTGGCGGGGCACACCGACGACACCGCCCCCTGGTACGCGGCGGCCGACCTCGTGGTGCTGCCGTCGCGCTGGGAGGCCATGGCGATGGCGCCGCTGGAGGCCATGGCCACCGGCCGGCCCGTGGTGCTGACCGACGTCGGCGGCGCCCGCGAGTGCCTGCCGCCGGGGCACGCGGCGGACTGCCTGGTGCCGCCCGGCGATCCGGCGGCGCTGGCGGGCGCGCTGGCCGGGCTGCTGGCCAGCCCGGCGCGGCGCGGGGTGCTGGCGCGGCAGGCCAGGGAGCACGCCAGGACCGCCCTGGGCGCCGCCCGTGCGGCCGCCGACCGGCTGCGCCTGTACGAGGACGTCCTCCGCTCGCCCGGCGGCGTCCCCCGCACGCGTCGGCGCCGGGCGCTGAGCGCGCCGTGACCGGCTCAGGCGTCCTTGCCGGGCCGAGCCGGGCGCGGTGACCATAGGACCGGCGACCATCGGCCTGGACGGCCCGGACAGCTGGGAGAGCGCGCGAGCATGCCGGACGAGCCCCCTCCTCTTTTCTCCGAGCGCCCCGTCGAGCGCCCCGTTCCGCCCGCCGCCCCGGCCGCCGGCGTCAGGAGCGGCCGCGCCGCCGCGCGTGACAGCGTGCACGGCCTGGCGCTTGGCGACGCCTTCGGCGAGCGGTGGTTCCCCCTGATGCGCTCCCCGGCCGAGGCGCTGCGTGAGATCAGGGAGCGCCGCGTGCCCCGCGAACGGAGCTGGCACTGGACGGACGACACGGCCATGGCCCTCGCCGTGCTGAGCGCGCTGCGCGCCGACGGCGAGATCGTCCCGGACCGGCTGGCGCGGCTGTTCGCCGAGACGTACGAGGCCGATCCGGGGCGCGGCTACGGGCCAGGTATGCACGTTCTGCTGCCCGAACTGGCCAAGGATCCTGCCTCGTGGCGCACGCGGGCGGCCGCGCTCTTCGGCGGCGAGGGCAGCCTGGGCAACGGGGCGGCGATGCGGAGCGCCCCCGTGGGCGCGTGGTTCCACGCCGACCTGGAGCGGGCCGCGGCGCAGGCCGCCGTGGCCGCCGGCGTCACGCACGGCCACCCGGAGGGCATCGCGGGGGCGGTGGCCGTGGCGGTCGCGGCCGGGCTGGCGGCGCGTTACGGCACGGGCCGGGCCGGGGTGCCGTCCGGGCCAGGGTTCCTGCACGAGGTGGCCGGGCGGACGCCGCCCGGGCGGGTCCGCCAGGGGCTGCTGCGTGCCGCCCGGATCCCTGGGAACGTGCCCCCGGCGCGCGCCGCCGAGGAGCTGGGGAACGGCGCGCGGGTGCGGGCGGACGACACGGTGCCGTTCGCCGTCTGGGGCGCGGCGCACCACCTGGAGAGCCTGGTCGATGCCCTGTGGGCGGTGGCCGAAGGGCTGGGAGACGTCGACACCACCTGCGCCATCACCGGCGGCATCGTCGCCTCGGGCACGGGGCTTGGCGGTGTGCCGGAGGCGTGGCTGGCGCGGCGGGAACCGCTGCCGGGCTGGGTGGATGCCGCGGGCGGGGGCTAAGCGAAGGGCGAGGCGAAGGGGCCGGGTACGGGCCGGGCAAGGAGGAGCACCTCGCTGGGTGCGTGCCTGGGCAGGTTTTCTTCCGGATTGGGGGGAGGTAGTGGCGTCATGCCCGGATGGTAGTTCTCTTGTAGTTTCATAGGTTTCTTGCTCTCTCGCGGCATATCCGGCAAAGATCCGGATGTGTCGCCGTGGTCACGGCCGCGCGGGACGGCACGGTGCCGCCGTCCCGGCCAGGCGCCGGGCGTGCCTGGCCCGCCCGGCGCCGTGTCACCTGACGAGAGCGAGAGAGCTATGCATGACCTGGTAGTCGTGGGCGCGGGCCCGTACGGCCTGTCGGTCGCCGCGCACGCCGCCGCGGCCAAGCTGGACGTGCGGGTGCTGGGGCGCCCGATGGCGTCGTGGCGCGACCACATGCCGCGGGGCATGTACCTGAAGACGGAGCCCTGGGCCACCGACCTGTCCGACGCGGCCGGGGAACGCCCGCTGCGCGCGTTCTGCCGGGAGCGCGGTGTGACCGTGGCGTCCGGGCAGCCGGTGGCGCTGGAGACCTTCGCCGCCTACGGCCTGTGGTTCGCCGACGGCCTCGGCGCGCCGGTGGAAGAACGCATGGTCACCTCGGTGGCGCCGCAGGCTACCGGCTTCCGGGTGGAGACGTCGGACGGCGAGGCCATGCTCGCCAGGAACGTGGTGCTGGCCGCGGGGCTGCGGCCGCTGATCCGCGTGCCCGAGGTGCTGCGGGAGCTGTTCCGGCTGCGGGGCGGCGCGGACGGGCTGGTCTCGCACAGCACCGACCACCATGACCTGTCGGTCTTCGAGGGCCGTGACGTGGCCGTCGTCGGCGCGGGCCAGTCGGCCCTGGAGACCGCGGCGCTGCTGGCGGAGCACGGCGCCGCGCCGGTGATCATCGCGCGCGGCGCGGCGCTGCGGTGGGACCCGCCGCCGCTGCCCCCGATGCGAGGGCTGGCGGCCCTGCTGCGCGCCCCGCAGGGCCCGCTGGGCGCCGGCTGGGCGCCCTGGCTGTGGGCGCGGGCGCCCTGGGCGGTGCGGCGCTTCCCGGCCGTCTCGCGGGCGTACGACCGCAACGGCGCGCTCGGTCCGTCCGGTGCCTGGTGGCTGCGCGACCGGGTGCGGGGCGTGGTGCCGGTCCGGCTGGCGCACCGGCTGCTGCGGGCCTGGGAACACCGCGGCCGGGTGCGCCTGGAGATGGCGGCGGGCGAGGAGGACCACGTGGTCGTCGAGACCGGGCACGTCATCGCCGCCACCGGCTTCGCCCCCCAGCTGCGGCGGCTGCGGGTCCTCGACCCCGCGCTGCGCGAGGGGCTGGCGCGGGTGCGCGGCACCGACGCGCCGCGGCTGAGCCCGGCGTTCGAGTCCTCGCATCCCGGGCTGTTCTTCGCCGGGCCGCTGGCCGCGCCGTCGTTCGGCCCGGCGATGCGCTTCGTGTGCGGGGCGGCCTACGCCGCGCCCCGCACCGTCCGCGGGGTGCGGCGCCGTCTGGAGGGCCGGCCAGGGAAGGCGGCGCCCCGGGCAGGGCGCCGCTGACCGGCCGCCGCGCTCATGCCGCGGCGAGGGCCTTGGCGCACTGCCGCGCCTGCTCGTGCGCCTGGGCGCGGGAGGCGTGGGCCTTGTCGACCAGCTGCTCCATGCCCGGCGTGACGGGGGCCAGGGTCAGCTCGGGGATGATGAAGGTCACGTCCAGCTTCATGGAGCCGGCCAGCACCCAGTTCAGGTACGGGTGGGCGAAGTCGTTGCCCTCCATGGGCGTGCCGGGCGCGTAGGAACCGCCGCGGCTGCTGACCACGAAGGTCGGCTTGCCCGCCACGGTCGTCTGCTCGACGCCCGAGGTCCGGCCCCTGATGATCACGTGGTCCAGCCACGACTTGAGCGTGGACGGTATCGAGTAGTTGTACAGCGGCGCGCCGAGGAGCACGGCGTCGGCCGACTCCAGCTCGCTCGCCAGCTTGTCGCGCAGCTCGTAGGCCTGCTGCTGCTCGGGGGTGCGCTCCTCGGCCGCGGTGGACGCCGAGTAGTAGCTGACCGCGTCGAGGTGGGGCAGCGGCTCGGCGTTCAGGTCGCGGTAGACCACGGTGCCGCCCGGGTTCTCCGCCTCCCACGTCTCGCGGAAGGTGCGCGCGACCTCCCGGGAGACAGAGGTGGCGCCGTTCAGCGAGGAGTCGATGTGGAGCAGCGTGGGCATCGCCGGTTCCCTCCGGAGATTGAAGACTAAACTTAGGTACTGCCAAGCAGTACGAAGCTAGTTATAGCACAGTCGCTTACTTTTCTGCACCTACTTGGTTTCCGTCCAGTACCCTGGGAGGTAGTGGCGGCGAGGCCACAAGGGACGGAGGTACACGCGATGGGGCAGACGACTGGACAGGAGACCCGGACGACAGTCACCACGGACGCGTACGAGGCGGGCCCCAGCGTGTGCTCCGATCCCGGCTCGGCCCTGCACCGGGTCTTCCGGCTGCTGGGCAAGCGGTGGACCGGCCTGCTGCTGGCCGCCCTGATGAGCGGCCCCGGATACTTCACCGAGCTGCGGCGCGCCGTCCCCGGCATCAGCGAGCGGATGCTCTCCGACCGGCTGACCGAGCTGGCCGACCTCGGGCTGCTGACGCGCGAGGTCGAGCCGGGACCGCCGCTGCGGGTCAGCTACCGCCTCACGCCGGCCGGTGAGGGCCTGCGGCCGTCGCTCGCCGAGCTGACGCGGTGGGCCGAGCGCTACCTCCCCGACGACGGCAAGGGCTGCCCCAACGCCTTCCGCGGCTGACGGGGCGGTCCGCCGGGCGCCGTAGGCTGGGCGGGTGGCTGATACGGATGACGCGACGGCGCGGTTGGAACAGGCGGTGTACGCCGCCGAGACGGCGCTGATCGAGTTCGAGATCGCCGTCGAGACCTACCGGATCGAGATCGAGAACTTCTCCCGCCTCCACGAGGAGCGGCTCGGGCCTCTCTACGCCCGCCTCGAGGAGCTCGAGGCGCGCATCGCCGAGGCGATCGCCGCCCGCACCCAGGACCCGGAGGACATCCGCAAGGCCCAGCAGGCGCGCGCCCACGTGGCGCCCATCCCCCGCGTCTCCGAGCTGTTCGACGGCTGGATGGACTCCGGGGGACTGGGCCCCGAGGCGTACGCCATGCTCACCGGCCAGCCCGTGCAGTCGCCGCCGCGCGTACGGCCGAGCGAGGAGGTGCGCCGCCTCTACCGCGAGCTGGTTCGCAAGGCCCACCCCGACCTGGTGACCGACGAGCGCGAACGGGAGGCGCGCGACGCGTTCCTGGTGCGCGTCAACCACGCGTACGCGCTGGGTGACGCCGACTCGCTGCGCGCGCTGGCCGAGGAGTGGGAGCGGCGCGGCGCGGCCGCCGCCGAGCCGTGGCGCAGCCGCGGTGAGGAGCTGGCCGCGCGCCTGGAGTGGCTGGCGGCGCGCAAGGAGATGCTGGCCAAGGCCGCCGCCGACCTGGAGGCCAGCGCGATCGGCTCCATGCTGCGGCTCGCCCCCGACGATCCCGACGGGCTGCTGGAGGAGATCGCCGCCGACCTCGAACGCAAGCTCGCGGCCAAGGAGGCCGAGCTCGCCGCTCTCCTCGCCTCGGGCGGCCCCGGCCCGACCCCGTAAGCTCGGGCCCATGAGCTTTCCCGTTCCCGCCGCCGCGCCCGGCGACGTGCCCGGCGACGCGCCCCTGCTCGACGTCCGCGAGGACCAGGAGTGGGCCGCGGGCCACGCCGAGGGTGCGCTGCACGTGCCGATGGGCCAGGTGATCGAGCGCCTGGACGAGATCACCGCGCACGCCGCCGGGTCCACGCTGTACGTGCTGTGCCGGGTGGGCGGCCGGTCAGCGCAGGTGACGGCCTACCTCACGCGGCAGGGCGTCGACGCCGTCAACGTCGAAGGCGGCATGGAGGCCTGGCGGGCCGCGGGCAAGCCGATGGTCAGCGAGCACGGCGCCGAGCCGTTCGTGCTCTGACGCGGCGCGCCCACCGGCCGGCAGGGCCGGTCAGGGCCGGTCAGGGCCGGGGGATGCCGGACTCGCCCAGCGCCTTGAGGTTCTCGGCGCTCAGCTCCGTGAACGCCGCCGTCTCCCGCGGGTAGTCCTCGCGCTCGCCCTCGATCCGCCAGTCCTCGGCCAGCAGCGCCGCCACGTCCGCCTCGGCCCGCCCGGTCAGCGTGGCGTTGCCCTCCAGCACGGGCACGGGCGCCAGCCAGCTGCGGGCCGTGCCGCCGGCGTTCCGCAGCAGCACCGGCTCGCCCGGCGCGGCCAGGCCCAGGCGCGAGAGCACCGCGCGCGAGGCGACGTTCCCCGAGCCGCAGGACGGGGTCAGCCCGGCGCCGCGCTCGAAGGTGCGGACGAACAGCTCGCCGTCGCCCAGCGGCAGCACGAACGACAGGTTCGCCCCCTCCGGGAAGGTCTCCGGCGCCGACGCGATCCGGGTGCCCGCCGCGACCAGCTCTGCCTCGTCGTAGGCGTCCACCAGGGCGACCAGGTGCGCGTTCGGCACCGCGACCGCCGTCACCAGGCGCGAGGGCACCGCCGCCAGCGGCTGGTCCACGAACGGCCACGCCACATCCGCCACGATCGGTGCCTCGGGCGTGAAGTCCACCGGCGGCAGCTCCACCGACACCTGCCGCACGCCGTGCGCCGTGGTGCCCGCGTCCGTCACCGTGAACGTGTACGGGCCGGTGTGCAGCCGGACCGTGGCCGCCTGGTAGCGGTCGAGCAGCAGCCGCCCGGCGCCGCGCATGCCGTTCCCGCACAGCAGCGCGGGCGACCCGTCCGGATTGAAGAACCAGGCACGGGCCGTGCCGTCGCCGTCGTCCGCCACGAAGTACACGCCGTCGGCGCCCAGGCCGCGCTCCCGGTCGCACAGCCGCGCCACCGCGCGCGCCACGTCCGCCTCGGCGAGCACGTCGCCGGGCGCGCCGTCGATGACGAGGATCTCGTTGCGCGAGCCGTGGGTGAGGGCGATCGACAGAGCCATAAGGGAGATTCTTCCTGTTTTGGGGCCGAGGCCGCTGCCCATGCTATCCGGCCGGGGCCGCCCGGCGCCGGGCGAACGGCACCGGCCTGCCGCATCCGGGTGCCCGCCGGAACGGCGCGGGACGGGCGCGCGGGGCGCCGCGTGCGCCGTGGTATGTGCCTCGCGAGGGCCACAAGCGCGATGGCGCCGGCGAGTTGGCGGCGCCCACCAGGTAACGTGCCCGGACGCACGAGGAGTCGAGCCAGCGACGAGGTGAGCAGCCGTGTACCGGTCACCAACTGGCCCCGCCGGGCGGGGACCGCAGCGGTCGTGGCGCGCGACGGACTTCGACAACTGGTCCCGGGCGGTGTGCGGCCGCGTGCTCCCGCCGCACCAGCGCGGCTCCGGCAGCACCGAGAGCGGCCCCGGCGGCGGGCCCGAGAGCGGCGGCGGCCACCCGCCCGCCGCCCCGCCGCCCGGCACCCCGGACGCCTGAGCCGGCCGCCTGAACCCGGGACGGGTCTCATGTCACATCCCGCGGCCCCGCGCTGTCCCAGCCGGTGACTGCCGCGCGCCGGCGCGCGCGGCAGCCGTCCGTACCGCCCGTGACCTGAGAAAGGCAGAGATGGCATGACCCGCATCCCCCTCACCCCGCCCCGCTCCCTCACGCTGCGGATCGCCGAGTGGTACGCCCGGCGCGTCATCGGCACGGTGCCCGACCCCGCGCGCGCCCTGGGCCACCACCCCCGCATCCTGCGCTCCTGGCTCGGCCTGGAGCGCAGGGTCACCTCGTGGCACGCGCTCGACCCTGCCCTGAAGCAGCTCGCGCTGATGGTGTCCGCGGCCCGCATCGGCTGCTCCTGGTGCCTGGACTTCGGCTACTGGGAGGCCGACCGGCTGGGCCTGCCCGCCGAGAAGATCCGGCAGGTCCCGGCGTGGCGGGACCACCGCGAGATCTTCAGCGACACCGAGCAGCTGGTCATGGAGTACGCCGAGGCCATGACCGAGACCCCGCCCGCCGTCACCGACGGGCTCGCCGCCGCGCTCCGCGACACCCTCGGCGAGAAGGCGTTCGTCGAGCTGACCACCATCGTCGCGCTGGAGAACCTCCGCTCCCGCGTCAACAGCGCGTTCGGCCTCACCGCGCAGGGCTTCTCCCGCACATGCGCCGTAAGCTGGCCGCGATGACCGACGGCGGCGATGTCTGCGGAGATGTCTTCGAGGAGCACCGGGGGCGGCTCTTCGGCATCGCCTACCGGATACTCGGCACGGTCAGCGACGCGGAGGACGTCCTGCAGGACGCCTGGCTCGCCTGGCGCCAGGCGAAGGGCCCGGTGGCCAGCCCCGGCGCCTACCTGGCGCGGACCGTCACCAACCTCGCGCTCAACCGGCTCACCTCCGCGCGCGCCCGCCGCGAGACGTACGTCGGCCCGTGGCTGCCCGAGCCGCTGGTGGCCGCGCCGGACGTGGCCGAGGAGGTCGAGCGCGCCGAGTCCGTGTCGCTGGCGATGCTGGTGGTGCTGGAGAGCCTGTCGCCGCTGGAACGTGCCGTGTTCGTGCTGCGGGAGGTCTTCGGCTACACCCACCGCGAGATCGCGGCGGACCTCGGCCGCAGCGAGGCGGCGGTGCGGCAGGTCGCGCGCCGGGCGCGGGCGCACGTGGCCGCGCGGCGCCCCCGCTTCGACGCCACGGACGAGGAGCGGCGGCGCGTCACCGAGGAGTTCCTGCACGCCGCGGTCACGGGGGACGTCGCCGGGATGATGAAGCTGCTGGCACCCGACGTGACGGTGTGGACCGACGGCGGCGGCAAGCGGCGCGCCGCGCTGCGCCCGCTGCACGGCGCGGACAACGCCGCCCGCTGGATCGCGGGCGTCCGCACCCGGATCCCCGAGCCCGGCCTGCGGTGGGCGACCGTCAACGGCCGCCCCGGCGCGGTCATCACCTCACGGGGCGAGACGGACACCGTCGTGGTGCTGGAGGTCTCCGGCGGCCGGGTCGCCCAGATCCACGCCGTCCGCAACCCGGACAAGCTGCGGCACGTCAGCGCCGGCTGGCAGGCCAGCTGGTGAGCAGGCTGGCGGATCAGCTGGCTGGCTGGCTCGCGGCGAGCGCGGCCAGCCGTGCCGCCGCCTCGCGCAGGTCCTCGTGGCGCCGGCAGAAGGAGAACCGGACCAGCCACGGCGCCGGGTCAGGGCGGGCGACCCGGAACGCCGAGGTCGGGATCGCCACCACGCCGGCCCGTCCGGGCAGGTCGCGGCAGAACCGGGCGCCGTCCTGGTAGCCCAGGGGACGCACGTCGGCCTGGAGGAAGTAGCCCGCCTCGGCGCGCCGGGGGCGCAGGCCCGCGCGGGTGAGCCCGTCCGCCAGCAGGTCGCGCCCGGTGCGCAGCGTCCGCCGCAGCCCCTCCGCCCACTCCTCCACGCCGTCCAGCGCGCTGGCGAGCGCCGCCTGGTAGGGCGTGCCTGAGGCGTACGTCAGCCACTGCTTGACCGAGGCGACCGCCGCCACCAGGCGGGCCGGGCCGGTGACCCAGCCGACCTTCCAGCCGGTGACGTTGAACGTCTTGCCCGCTGAGGAGATGGTCAGCGTGCGCTCCCGCATCCCCGGCAGCGACGCCAGCGGCACGTGCGCCGCGCCGTCGTACGTCAGGTGCTCGTACACCTCGTCGGTGACGGCGACCAGGTCGTGCGCCACGCACACCTCGGCGACCGCCGCCAGCTCGGCGCGCGTGAACACCTTGCCGAGCGGGTTGTGGGGGGTGTTGAGGACCAGCATCCGGGTGCGCGGCGTGACCGCGGCGCGCAGCGCGTCCGCGTCGAGCGCGAAGCCGTCGCCGTCCGGTGCCAGCGGCGCGGCCACCAGCCGGGCGCCGCTGAGCCGCGCACCGGCCGGGTAGGCGTCGTAGCACGGGTCGAAGGTGACGACCTCGTCGCCGGGGCCGCTCAGCGCCAGGAACGCCGAGGCCAGCGCCTCGGTGGCGCCCGTCGTCACCAGCACCTCGCCGTCCGGGTCCCAGTCGAGCCCGTACCGCCGCCGCTGGTGCGCGGCGACCGCCTGCCGCAGCGCGGGCAGCCCGTGCGCCGGCGGGTACTGGTTGTCCCCGGCGAGCAGGGCGCGCGAGACGCCGTCCAGCAGCGCCGCCGGGCTGTCCAGGTCCGGCACGCCCTGCCCGAGGTTGAGGGACCCGGTCCTGCGGGCCAGTTCGGTCATCTCGGTGAAGATCGACGTCTCGCTCGCGCGGCTCATGCCCCTCAGGCTAAACGCGCGCCCCGCCACCGCCGCCGGCCCAGGGAGACCGCGGACCGGCCGTGGCGCGGGCGAAACCCGTGCCGGGGGTGTGCGGGGGCCGGCAGCACCACGGCAGGGAAGCCCCAGCGGAAGGCCCAGCGGAAGGCCCAGGAATAAGGCCAGCAAAAGGCCAGGCAGAAGGCGAGAGCGCCGACGGGCGGGCGCCGGGTGCCGGGCGGTCGTCCGGCCCGCCGCCGTCGGTGGCGAGTCCTTCGCGCGTGGGCGTGTCAAGGAGCCGTGGGGACAGGTGTACGGTGCTGAGGATTCACGCCACAGCAGCCTGGGGGAGGGCGGGCATGCCGCATCAGACGCCGCAGCCGGACGAGACGCGTGCCGCGGCCGCCGGCGCCGGGGAGGACGCGCCGTCGCTGCCGGCAGCGAACCCGGCAAGCCAGGCGCGGCTGGGCGCACTGTCGCTGCCGGCCCGGCTGGTCATCGCGGGCGCGGTCGGCGTGCTCGCCGTGTACACCGCCTGGCACCTGCTGATGGTCTTTCTCTTCGTGGCCCCGGACAACACGCTCAGCGAGGACCACGAAGAGACCATGAACGACTACATCTACCCGGAGTTCGAGCAGTCCTGGCAGCTCTTCGCCCCCAACCCGCTCCAGCGGAACGTCACGGTGGAGGTGCGCGCGGAGATACGCGAGGACGGCGGGGTGAGCACCACGGACTGGATCTCGCTGACGGCGATGGACATCGAGAACATCGAGCACCACCCCTTCCCCAGCCACACCGCGCAGAACGAACTCCGCCGCGCCTGGGACTTCTACGTGGACTCGCACGACGAGGAGGGCGAGCCCCGGGGCGAGCGCGGGGAGCTGTCCGAGGAGTACCTGACGCGCATCGCGCTGCTCCGGCTCGACCAGCGGTCGCAGGTGGACGTCGAGGACGTCTCCCGCATCCAGCTGCGGTCGGTGACGCGGCTGGTGCCCGCGCCGGAGTGGAGCAAGGAGGAGTCGGAAGCGGAGCGCAGCACCTACGAGCTCGACTGGTGGGTGGTGACGACCGAGCACCTGCCGGACGGTGTGCGGGCGGGCTCCGGGGCTGCCGCAGGGGGTGAGTCCCGGTGAGCGCCGCCAGCCCGCAGCCGTCCGCCGGGCAGCCCGCCGCGCCGCTGAAGGGGCTCGGCGCCCGCTTCGACGCCGCGCTGGCGCGGGGCGTGCACACCATCACCCGGCGGCCGCTCGGCCCGTACCAGACGGCCATCGTCCGCATCGGTTTCGCGTTCACGTGGCTGGTCTTCCTGCTGCGGGAGTGGCCCAACCGGCACGAGCTGTACGGGCCCGGCAGCCCGTGGAGCTTCGAGCTGGCCACGCGGTTCGTTGAGGGCAACGACGCCTTCACCGTGCTGCTGTGGTCGGACGCAACCGTGTGGTTCGAGTGCGTCTACCACCTCGGGATCGCCGCCTGCGTGGCGCTGCTGCTCGGCTGGCACACGCGCGCCTCGTCGGTGCTGTTCATGATCGGCGTGCTGGCGATGCAGAACCGCAGCGTCTTCATGGGCGACGGTGGCGACAACGTCATCCACCTGATGGCGCTGTACCTGACCCTCACCCGCTGCGGCCAGGTCTGGTCGCTCGACGCCCGCCGCCGGGCGCGGCCCGGCGCCCACCCGGCCGACCCGGGCGGGATCGCGGTGTGGGCGGTGCTGGGGCTGGCGCTGGCGCTGAGCATCGTGACGGGCAAGCTCGACAGCCCGGTGTGGACGGCGTTCTTCGCGGGCATGTGGCTGGTGCACGGCTACTGGTGGCTGGTCAGCCGCTACGCGCCGGCCGAGCCGCGCGTCGTCTCCGACGTCCTGGCCAACCTGGTCCACAACGCCACGCTGCTGGTCATCATGGTCCAGGTCTGCTTCATCTACTCCTGCGCGGGCTGGTACAAGATCCAGGGCTCGCGCTGGCAGGACGGCACCGCCGTCTACTACCCGCTGAACCTCGACTACTTCAGCCCGTGGCCGGAGATCGCCGACCGGCTCGCCGCCAGCGGCCTGATCATCATGGTGCTCAGCTACGGCACGGTGCTGGTCCAGGTCGCCTTCCCGTTCGCGCTGCTCAACCGCAAGGCCAAGAACGTGCTGCTGGTCATCATGGTGAGCGAGCACCTGGGGATCGCGGCGCTGATGGGACTGCCGGCGTTCTCCATGGCGATGATCGCGATGGACAGCGTCTTCCTGCCGACGGCCTTCCTGCTGTGGCTGGGTGCCCGCTGCTCGGGCCTGTCCGGGCGGCTGCGGCGGCTGCTGCCGGGCGGCCGCGGCAGCAGCGCCGGCGGCGCGGGTGAGGACGACGAGGACGCCGCCGGCACGGCCTGGCCGCCCGCGCCGGCGGGCGCGGCGGACACGGACACGGGCGCGGCGGACACGGACACGGTGCCGCCGCAGCGGCGCCCGGCCTGGGCCAGGAAGCCGTGACCTGCGCGGCCCGCTGGCACGCGCTCGCCCCCGGCCACGTGCTGCTCGACGGCTTCCACGCCCTCAAGCACGCCCTGCGGTTCGGCGCGGACGTCCCCCTTGCCGTGGCCACCGACCCCGCCGCCGCGCTGGACCTCGCCCGGGACCTCGCGCCCGACCTGACCGGCACCCTGGCCGCGCTGCTGCAACCCGTCACGGCCAAGGAGCTGCGCGCCCTCGTGCCCCGGCCGCACCCCACCGGCGTCGCCGCGCTGGCCGCTTATCCCGGCCCGGCACCGGCGGGGGACCCGGTGCCCGACGAGCCGTCGCGGCGCCAGGCGCCCGTCGTCGTGCTCGACAACCCGCGCCACCTGGGCAACACCGGCGCCGTCATCCGGGTCGCCGCGGGCACCGGCGCCGCCGGGGTGCTCACCACCGGCACCACCGACCCGTGGCACCCGGCGGTGGTGCGGGCCGCGGCGGGGCTGCACTTCGCCACCGCCGTGGGCCGCCGGGACGTGGCGGCGCTGCCCGACGGGCCGCTGTACGCGCTCGATCCCGGCGGTGAGGACATCCGGGGGGTTGTGATCGAGGACTGCGCGCTGCTCGCATTCGGCTCCGAACGCGCCGGTCTTTCTGCTGCGCTCCGGGAACGTGCCACGCGCCTGGTTTCGCTTCCGATGCGCCCCCGGGTTTCGAGTTACAACCTCGCGACGAGCGTGGCGATGACACTGTTCCATTGGACGTCGGGCGGGGTGCCTAAGCTGTGAGCATGCGAAAGATCGTGGAAGCGGTCAGTTGCAGGTGCCAGAACGGCACTCTCGTTCGCGAGGTGACTCTCACGAACGATGGTTATCTTTTCGATAATCCCGACTGGTCGTGCACGAGTTGTGGCCGAATTGTGCCCGAAGATAACGCGGAACGCATCGCTCCGTGGCCGGAGAAAACCGCCGGCTAGTCCCGCTCCGGGCGGTCGCTCACGCCGCCGCGGCGCCGTGGCAGAGTTTTCTGTGACATGAACGAGGGCTTTCCGTGACACGCCCACAAAGAAAGTGAGCACAGTGAATTCCCAGCGGCAGGCGAGCGGCGAGGGGGCCGGGACACACCGCGAGGGCGAGTGCGTCGTCGACACCCGGACCGGCAGGCTCGGCACGGTCACCGGGCACACCGACGGCTACCTGCTCCTCCGCCCGCTGACCGGCGCCGAGCGCGGCGAGTGGCACTGCCCCGCCGAGTGCGCCCGCGCCGCGATGGACTGGGAACGGCGCAACGCCGACGTCCTCGACGCCACCTGGCGGTTCTGGCGCCACCCCGGCATCCGGCCGGGCGGCGGATCCCCGCCGTCCGGAAGCCGGGCGTGATCAGCTCCCCGTCCGCCAGCGCGCGGCACGCCACCGCCGTCAGCCGCGGCCCGCGCCGGCCCCGGGCGGGGCACCCGGCCCGCCCGGGACCTTCAGACCTGACGGCCCGCCCGTCAGCGGCCCACCAGACGGCGCGCCACCCGCAGGTACGCCACGCGGTCCAGCGGATTGTGGTCCGTGCGCCGCCGCGCCGGCACCCCGCCCGGCCCGCCCGCCACGGGCTCGTACCGGTCGAACACCGACTCCATCACCCCCTCGCCGCCCGTCAGCGACGGCAGCGCCTGCCGCAGCCCGTGCACCTCGGCCGCCGGGACGTCGCCCTCCAGCACGGCGCCCGCGGCGCCCTGCTTCCCGCGCCCGAGCACCACGGCCCGCGCCCTGCCGAGCACCGGCAGCAGCCCGCCGAGCGACTCCTCGGGCGCCTCGATCCGGAACCGGTGCACGGGCTCGTGCACCCGCGTCCCCGCCCGCCGCAGCGCGTCCATCAGCACCAGCGGCGTCAGGTACCTGAAGTCGCCCGCCACGCTCGACATGGCCTTGTCGAAGACGGCGTGCGCGTGGCTCTGCCGCGCCGAGTAGCCGGAAGCCGTCATCGTCACCACGCAGTCGATGACCTTCCAGCCGTGCAGGCCCTCCCGCAGCGTCTCCCGCACGGTCTCCTCCGTGGCGCGGAAGAAGGCGTACGGCATGGAGCCCAGCTCGACCCCCAGCCGGAACCGCACGCCGGAGCCGGGCGGCCCCGGTTCGACGCGCAGCCCCACCGTGGCCAGGAAGGGATTGGCGTCGTCGTCCTCCCACTCCACCGCCTCGCCGGTGCCGGCGGGGCGCTCCACGCAGATAACCGTCGTGGCGCGGAAGGTGACCGCCACGCCGTACTCCCGCTCCAGCGTCTGCTGGATGACCTCCTTCTGCACCTCCCCGTACAGCGACAGGTACACCTCCTGCCGCACGTCGTCCTGCCGCAGATTGATCAGCGGATCCTGCTCGGCGAGCTGGCGCAGCGCGGCGTGCATCTCGTGCCGCTGTGCCGGATCGGCCGGCTCGACGACGGTCTCCAGCGTCGGCGGCGCGAAGTGACCGCCCGCACCCGGGAATCCGGGGCGCGGCTTGCCGAGGGTGTCGCCGGTCCGCACCTCCGGCAGGCCCCAGACCCGGCCGATCTCGCCCGCCGTCACCGCGTCCCGGCGCTCCTGCCCGCCGCGCGAGAAGACCCGCACGGCGGTGACCCGGCCGGCGTCCTGGCCTGGCCCGCCGAGCCGCTGGCGGGTGCGCAGCGCCCCGGAGAACACCCGGACGTACGCGACGCGTTCGCCCGCCGGGCCGCGCTCCACCTTGAACACGCTGGCCGACAGCGGCCCGTCGGCGTCCCCGCGCGCGGCCGGCAGCAGCCGCGGCAGCGCCGCGCGCAGCTGGTCCACGCCGGCCCCGGTGACGGCCGAGCCGAAGAACACGGGGTGCACCAGTCCCTGCCGGCTCTGCTCCGCCAGCGCGCGCCGCAGCCGCGCGCGGTCCGCCGGGCCGTCGCCGAGGCGGTCCTCGACGTACGCCGCGAGCAGGCCGTCATCGTGCTCGGCCAGCACCTCGGCCAGGCGGGCGCGGAAGCCGGGGTCGTCCTCGGCCAGCGGCACCGCCCGGGTCTGACGCGTGCCCGCGCCGGTCACCCGCGCCATGCCGATCACGGCCGGGTGCAGCCGCTCGCCGATCCGCCGCAGCACCTCGTCCGGGCGTGCGCCGAGCCGGTCGATCTTGTTGACGAAGATGAGGACGGGAATGCCCAGCCGCCGCAGGGTGCGCATCAGCACGCGCGTCTGCGCCTGCACGCCCTCGACGGCGGAGACCACGAGCACCGCGCCGTCGAGCACGCTCAGGGAGCGTTCCACCTCGGCGATGAAATCCGGGTGCCCGGGGGTATCGATGAGATTCACCGTGGTGCCCTCGAGCGGGAAAGAGACCACGGCCGACTTGATGGTGATGCCGCGCTGGCGCTCCAGCGCGAGCGTGTCCGTCTGCGTGCTGCCGTCGTCGACGCTGCCCATGGCGTCGATGACGTCGGCCTCGTACAGCAGCCGCTCGGTCAGGCTCGTCTTTCCCGCATCAACATGGGCGACGATCCCGAGGTTCAGTGTCGTGGCTGATTCCACTAAGCGTCATGTCCTTGTCGGCGAAGGGATTTCCGTGGCTGGCGGACATGAACGTGCGGGGCATGTCCTTCTCCCTTCGCCGGGGCTTCACGCCGTGGACGTCGCACCTAAGTGAGTAGCAGAGGACGACGGCGCGGCACAACGGAAATTCCGGCTGCTGCCGTCGCGCCCTGTTCCTGTGGCGCAACGGCCCGCCGGGGGCGGGCAAGCCGGCCGTCGGCGCTGAGCTGTACGCCCGCTCGCGCGCGGGCGGGCCGCCGCGCGCCAGCCGGCGATGCCGGGGTACGGGGCTCCGGCCGTCTGCGAAGCCGGGCCAGGCGGCGCCCGCGCCGGGCCGGACCCAACGGGGCTACCAGCGGTAGCTGGGGTAGGCGGTGCCGCTCGGCACGACCTCGCGGCCGAGCGGCGTCAGCGAGACACCGATCAGCTTGAAGTGCGCCAGGCCGAACGGGATGCCGATGATCGTCACGCACAGCGCGATGCCCAGCAGCACGTGGCCGAGGGCGATCCACCAGCCCGCGAAGACGAACCAGACGAGATTGCCCGCTCCGGACGGCAGCCCCGCCCCCGGGCGCCGCACCAGGGTCCGGCCGAACGGCCACAGCGCGTACCCGGCGATCCGGAAGCAGGCGATGCCCCACGGGATCGTCACCACCAGCACGCAGCAGATGAGCCCGGCGACCGCGTAGCCGATGGCCATCCACAGCCCGGAGAAGATGAACCAGAGCAGGTTGATGAGGGTCCTCACGCGCCCAGCATCCCAGCCGGCGGCGAGCGGCGGGGGAAACTCGGGGGCAAATCCGGTGCCCTATCGTCCCGTTGGATGACGCGGCCCCCCACCCGCCCCGGGCAGCAGGTCGGTCTGCTCGAACACCAGCAGCGTGCGCGTGCTGATCACCTCGGGCATGCCCTGAAGACACGTCAGCACCAGCTCCCGCAGCTCCCGGTTGTCGCGGGTGTGCACCAGCAGCAGCACGTCGAAGTCCCCGCTGACGAGGGCGATGTGCGCGGCGCCCGGCAGCCGCTCCAGGCGGGCCCGCACTGACTGCCAGCTGTTCTGCACGATCTTGAGCGTGATGTACGCGGACGTCGTCAGGCCCGCCCGCTCGTGGTCGACGCGGGCGCCGAAACCGCGGATCACGCCTTCGTCGAGCAGCCGGTTGATGCGGGCGTAGGCGTTGGCGCGGGAGATGTGCACCCGCTCGGCTATCGCGCGGATCGAGGCGCGGCCATCGAGCTGGAGCTGCCGCAGTATCGCCGAGTCGATCGGGTCGAGCGGCCTTGGCGCCGGTTTCGACAGAGCCAACTGGTCGTTCGCCATGCCCGGTTGCCTCCCGTTGCTGGACGTCCTGTACCCCCGTTACCCAATCCGTGGCCAGCCGTCCACAGCGGGTGGTGCACCCGTAGCCACGATGCCGCAGCGACCCAACAATCGCCAGGAGGACCGCCTCACGTCAGGAGGCCGCCATGACGGTGGACCAGGCCGCTGCCCTCTCTCCGCTGCCGGACGCCGAGCCGTTCGGGCTGCTGGACGGTGCACCCGACACGTCCCTGTGGCCGCTGCTGTACCGCCACCTGGTGCGCGGCAGACGCTTCAACGAACAGGCCACCGCGCTGACGCGGCAGGGCCGCCTGGCCGTCTACCCCTCCTCCGCCGGGCAGGAGGCGTGCCAGGTCGCCGCCGCGCTGGCGCTCGGCCCGCGCGACTGGCTGTTCCCCAGCTACCGCGACACCCTCGCCGCCGTGACCCGCGGCGTCGAGCCCGTCGCCGCGCTCGGCCTGCTGCGCGGTGACTGGCACAGCGGCTACGACCCGCGCGCCCACCGCGTCGCCCCGCTGTGCACGCCGCTGGCCACGCACCTGCCGCACGCCGTCGGCCTCGCCCACGCGGCGCGGCTGCGCGGCGACGACGACGTCGCCGTGCTCGCCCTCACCGGCGACGGCAGCACCAGCGAGGGCGACTTCCACGAGGCGCTCAACTTCGCCGCAGTCTGGCACGTGCCCGCCGTCTTCCTGGTGCAGAACAACGGCTTCGCGGTCTCCGTCCCGGTCGCCAGGCAGACCGCCGCGCCCACGCTCGCCCACAAGGCCGTCGGGTACGGCATGCCGGGCCGCCGCGTGGACGGCAACGACGCGCCCGCCGTGCACCGCGTGCTGACCGAGGCGCTCGACCGCGCCAGGGCGGGCGGCGGGCCGACCCTCGTCGAGGCCGTCACCTACCGCCTTGAGCCGCACACCAACACCGATGACGCCACCCGCTACCGCTCGGCACAGGAGGTCGACGCCTGGCGCCAGCGTGACCCCGTGACCCGGCTGGCGTCGGCGCTCGCGCGGCACGGCCTGCTGACCGACGGGCTGCGGCGGCAGGCGGAGGAGGAGGCGGAACGGCTCGCGGCCGGGATGCGCGCCGCGCTGGGCACCGACCCGCCGCTCGATCCCGGCGAGCTGTTCGCCCACGTCTACGCCGAGCCCACCCCGCACCTGCGGCAGCAGGCGCGCGCGTACCGGGGACGGACGGCGTGAGCGCCCGGGCGCCCGAGCCGGTCACCATGGCGCGCGCCCTCAATTGCGCGCTGCGCGACGCCATGGCCGCTGACCCGGCGGTGCACGTGCTCGGTGCGGACGTCGGCACCCTCGGCGGCCTGTTCCGGGTCACCGAAGGACTGGCCGCCGAGTTCGGCGACCAGCGCTGCACCGACACGCCGCTCGCCGAGGCCGGGGTCCTGGGCGCGGCCGTGGGCATGGCGATGTACGGGCTGCGGCCGGTGGTGGAGATCCAGTTCGATGCCTTCGCGTACCCGGCGTTCGAGCAGCTGGTCTCGCACGTCGCGCGCATGCGCAACCGCACCCGCGGCGCCGTGCCGCTGCCGCTGACTGTGCGCGTGCCCTACGGCGGCGGCATCGGCGGCGTCGAGCACCACGGCGACTCGTCCGAGGCCTACTACGTGGCCACGCCGGGGCTGCACGTCGTCACCCCCGCGACCGTCGCCGACGCCTACGGGCTGCTGCGCCGGGCGATCGCCTCCGACGATCCCGTCGTCTTCCTTGAGCCCAAGCGCCTGTACCAGGCCACGGAGGCCACCGTGCTGCGCGAGGTGCCGGAATTCGGGCGGGCCGCGGTGCGCCGCGAGGGCGCCTCGGCCACGCTGCTGACCTACGGGCCCGGCCTGCCGGTGTGCCTGGCCGCGGCCGAGGCGGGGCGCGAGGCGGGGTGGGACCTGGGTGTGATCGACCTGCGGACGCTGGTGCCGTTCGACGACGAGACGGTGTGCGCGGCGGTCCGGCGCACCGGGCGGGCCGTCGTGGTGCACGAGGCGGCGGGTTTCGCCGGTCCGGGGGCCGAGATCGCCGCCCGCGTCACCGAGCGCTGCTTCCCCTACCTGCATGCCCCGGTACGGAGAGTGACGGGATTCGACATCCCCTACCCGCCTCCGATGCTGGAGAGTCACCATCTTCCGGGAGTGGGACGCATCCTTGATGCGGTAGCGGGTTTGCAGTGGGAGGACTGACAGCGCGATGGACGCCACGGACAAGCGCACGGACGGCACCACGGTGGCGGCCGGCGGGCAGGACGGCCAGAACGGCGGGAACGGCCAGGCCGAGCGCGTCTTCCGGCTGCCCGATCTCGGGGAGGGGCTCACGGCCGCGCAGATCGTCGCCTGGCTGGTCGAGGAGGGCGACACCGTCGCCGCCGACCAGCCCGTCGTCGAGGTGGAGACCGCGAAGGCGCAGGTCGAGGTGCCGTGCCCGTACGAGGGCGTCATAGCGGAACGGTTCGGCGCCGTGGGCGAGGAGATAACCGTGGGCGCGCCGCTGGTGTCCGTGCGCCCCGCCGGGCAGGCAGCGGACGGGCAGCAGCGGCGCGCCCAGGTCCCCGCCCAGGCCGCCGCGCCCGCCGAGGCGGCCCGGAGCGACAACCGGAGCGACAACCGGAGCGACAACCGGAGCGACAACCGGAGCGACAAGGCCGCGGCCGGGACGCCGGGGCCGGCCGAGGGCGGGCCGGTGCTCGTCGGCTACGGCCCCCGGGGCCGCCAGCGCCACGCCTCTCACGCGGGCGCGCCCACCGAGCCGGCCGTGCCGGTCATCTCCCCCGTGGTCCGGCGCCTGGCGCGGCAGCGCGGCGTGGACCTGCGGCGCGTCACCGGCTCGGGGCCCGACGGGCTCATCCTCCGCTCCGACGTCGAGCGCGCCGCCGCGGGCACCGGACAGGACGCCACCCGCATCCCGCTGACCGGGGGCGTGGCCGGGGCCATGGCGGAGAAGGTCGCCCGCAGCCACGCCGAGATTCCCGACGCCACCTGCTGGCTGGACGCCGACGCCACCGCCCTGCTCGACGCCCGCCGCCGCACCGGCCTGCCGCTGCTCGCGCTCCTCGCCCGCATCTGCGTGGCCGGGCTCGCCCGCTACCCCGAGCTGAACGCCACCGTCGACGGGCAGGCGCGCGAGATCGTCCGCCACCGGGCGGTCCACCTCGGCTTCGCCACCCAGACCGAGCGCGGGCTGCTGGTCCCGGTGGTGCGCGACGCCCAGAGCCTGACCACCCGCCGCCTGGGCGAGGAGCTGGAGCGCCTGACCACGGGCGCCCGCGCGGGCACGCTGCTGCCCGCCGAGCTGACCGGCTCGACGTTCACCCTCAACAACTACGGCTCGCTGGGCGTGGACGGCGCCACCCCGGTCATCAACCACCCGGAGGCCGCGATGCTCGGCGTCGGGCGCATCGCGCAGAAGCCGTGGGCCCACCAGGGGGAACTCGCGCTGCGCCACGTCGTCACGCTGTCCCTCACCTTCGACCACCGGGTCAGCGACGGCGGGGCCGCGGCGGCGTTCCTCCGCTTTGTCGCGGAGCGCGTGGCGGATCCGCTCACGCTCCTCGGCGACGTCTGAGCGCCGGCTGGCGCCCCGTGCGCCCCTCCCCCCGGTGGTCACACCCGGGTAGGGTGTCGGTATGGCGAAGAAGAAGATCACGATCAGCCTCGACCCCGAGCGGTACGGGGAGATCGAGCGCCTGGTCGCGCAGGGGCAGGCGGACTCCGTGTCCGGCTGGCTCGACGAGGCCGCGGCGCGCCGGATCGCGGAGATAGAGCGCTCGCGCCGCGCCGTCGCCTGGCTGGTTGACCGCGCCAAGTCGGGCGCGGAGCAGGCCGAGTGGGAGCAGGCGCTCGCCTGGGCCGAGGAGATGGACGGGCGAAGCGAGGCCGGGCGGCGCTGCGCGTGAGCGGCGGCTACGTCCTGGATCACACGGCGGTCCGTTCCCTGGCCCACGGCAGCATCTATCTCGCTGCCCGGGTGCACGTCTCGACGCGCTCGGCTCAGCCGCTCTACGTGCCGGGCGTCTGCCTGGCGCAGGGCCTCGCCGAGACCGCGCTGGGCGCGGTCAGGCAGCGCATCGAGGAGGCGTTCGCCGCGCCCAGTTTCGTCTTCCGTCCCCTGGACGAGCTGGGCTGCTGGTCGGTCGCCCAGATCGCCGCCGAGTGCGGCGTTCCCATCGCCGTGGCCCACGCGGCACACGTGGGCCTGTCCACCGGTCTGCCCGTGCTGACGACGGACCGCGCCGCCTACAAGGGCATCGACAGCGACCTCGTCACCGAGGCGGTGCCATGACCGGCCCCGCGCCCGCGGCGGCATCCGGCGGTGAGCCGGGCGAGAGAGCGGTGCCCGTTCCAGGGCCCGTTCCGGGGCCCGCCCCAGCCCCAGCTTTAGCCCCCGGTCCGGCCCCCGGTCCCTCACTCGGCTCGTTTGACGCCATCGTGCTGGCGGGCGGCGGCGCCCGGCGGCTCGGCGGCGCGGACAAGCCGGGGCTGCGCGTCGGCGGCCGCACCCTGCTGGATCGTGTGCTCACCGCCTGCCGTGAGGCGGAGCGGACGGTGGTCGTCGGCCCCCGCCGCGCCACCGCCGCGCCCGTGACGTGGGTGCGCGAGGAGCCGCCTGGCGGCGGCCCGCTCGCCGCGCTCCACGCCGGCCTCGGCCACACCACCGCGCCGCTCGTCGCCGTCCTCGCCGCCGACCTGCCGTTCCTCGACCACCACGCGCTGCGGCTGCTGCGCGACCTGCCGCCCGGGGCCGACGGCGCCCTCTTCGCCGACGCTGAGGGCCGCGACCAGCCGCTGACGGCCGTCTACCGTGCCGAGCCGCTCCGCCGTGAGCTGGCGCTGCTCGCGGCCGAGTACGGCTCGCTGGCGGGCCTGCCGATGCGGCTGCTGCTGCCGGGCCTGGCGCTGCGCCGCCTCGCCGCGGGCCCGGCCGCGCTGGACTGCGACACCTGGGCCGAGGTGGCTACCGCACGCGCCAGGATCAGGGACCATAAGACGGTGCTCGACGAATGGATCGCCGCCGCCAAGGCCGAGCTGGGCCTCGACCCCGGCCTCGACGTGGACACCAAGACGCTGCTCGACGCCGCGCGTGACGCCGCCCACGCGGTGGCCCGCCCCGCCGCCCCGCTGACGACGTTCCTCCTCGGCTACGCCGCGGCCAGCGGCCTCTCCGTGCCGGAAGCGGCCCGCCGGATCTCCGAGCTGGCCGGCCGATGGGAGCAGGAAGCGCGTGATGACCAGGACCGGTGACGCCCACGGCGCCCCGCGGGCCGCCGGCCAGCCCGGCGGCGAGTCCGACGGCACACCGGGCAGCGCGTCCGGCAGTGAGTCCGGCAGCGCGTCCGGCAGTGAGTCCGCCGGCGAGTTCGAGGACGCCCTGGCTCTGGCGAACGGCAGACCCGCCGCGGCCGAGTCGCGCGGCCCCGAGGCCAGCTGGGACGCCGCCCGCCGGCTCGCCTACCGCGCGGTGGGCCCGCTGCCGCCGGCCACGCTGCCGCTCGACCGGGCGCTGGGCCACACCCTGGCCGAGCCGCTGCGCGCCCTGACCGACCTGCCGGCCTTCGATACCGCGGCCATGGACGGCTGGGCGGTCTCGGGCCCCGGCCCGTGGCGGCTGACGGGCGGCACCGGGCTGCTCGCCGGGTCGTCCCCCGGCCCGGCGCTCACCGACGGCGAGGCCGTCGCCGTCGCGACCGGCGCCCGTATCCCGCCGGGGACGACGGCCGTGCTCCGGGCCGAGCTCGGCAGCGTGCCGCAGCCGCGTGAGCTGCGCGGACCGACTCCCGAGCCGGGCGCCGACATCCGCCCGCGCGGCCAGGAGTGCCGCTCCGGCACGCCGCTGCTCCCCGAGGGCCACCCGCTGACCCCCGCCGCCCTGGGCCTGGCCGCCGCCGCCGGGTACGACGAGCTGCCCGTCCGCCGCCGCCCCCGCGCCGAGGTGCTGGTGCTCGGCCGCGAGCTCCTCCACCGCGGCCTGCCGCACGACGGCCTCATCCGCGACGCGCTCGGCCCCATGACCGGCCCCTGGCTCGCCACCCTGGGCGCCGACGAGCTAGTCACCCGCCGCCTCGGAGACGACGCCGAGGCGCTGCACGAGGCGGTGGCCACCAGCCGCGCCGACCTCCTCGTCACCACCGGCTCGACCGCCGCCGGGCCCGTCGACCACCTGCGCGCCACCCTCCGCACACTCGGCGCGACGCTGGTCGTCGGCTCCGTCGCCGTGCGCCCCGGCCACCCCATGCTGCTCGCCCGCCTCCCCAGCGGCACCCCCCTCGTCGGCCTGCCCGGCAACCCTCTGGCGGCCGTCTCCGGGCTGCTGACCCTCGCCGCCCCGCTGCTGCGCGCACTCGCAGGGCGTCCGCCCGCCCCCGACGAGCCGCCCGCCCGCCTCACCGCGGCGGTCCGCGGCCACCCCCGGCACACCCGTCTCGTCCCCGTCGCCCTCGACCAGCCCGGCCAGGCCCGGCCCCTGAGCTACGCGGGCCCTGCCATGCTGCGCGGCATCGCCTCCGCCGACGCCCTCGCCGTCGTGCCGCCCGGCGGGGCCATGGCCCGCGACGAGGTGCGGCTCCTCAGCCTCCCCCGGCTGTGACCGAGGACCGTGAGCCGCCATGAACGCCTCCACACCAGCCCCCGACACCGACGAGCGTCACCAGCCCGGCGTGCGGCTGCCCCACTACGCCGCGGGCCCGCTGGTCCAGGTGGTGCGGCGCCTGATCATGGCCCTGGGCGTGCTGACCGCCGCGGTGCTGCTCGTCTACTCCGACCGCCGCGGCTACCGGGACAGCAGCGACGGCGAGGTCACGTTCCTGGACTGCCTGTACTACGCGACGGTCTCGCTCTCCACCACCGGCTACGGCGACGTCGTGCCCGTCACCGACACCGCCCGCCTGCTGACGACCTTCTTCGTCACGCCGCTCCGCGTGCTGTTCCTGATCATCCTGGTCGGCACCACGCTGGAGGTGCTGACCGAGCGCACGCGCCAGCAGTTCCGGCTCGAACGCTGGAGGAAGAACTTGCGTGATCACACCGTCATCGTCGGATTCGGCACCAAGGGCCGCTCGGCGGCCGAGACCCTGATGACCTCAGGGCTGCCGCAGGACCAGATCGTCATCGTCGACCCCAACCGCACGGTCGTCGAGCAGGCCAACGCCGAGGGCTACGCCGGGGTCGTCGGTGACGCCACCCGCAGCAGCGTGCTCCGGCAGGCCAGGACGGACCGCGCCCGCCAGGTGATCATCTCCACCCAGCGGGACGACACGGCCGTGCTGGTGGCGCTGACCGTCCGCCAGCTCAGCCGGTCCGTGCGGATCGTCGCCTCGGTCCGCGAGGAGGAGAACGTCCCGCTGCTGCGGCAGTCGGGTGCCGACTCCGTGATCACCAGCGCCAGCGCGGTCGGGCGGCTGCTCGGCCTGTCGATGGTCAGCCCCAGCTCCGGCCAGGTCATGGAGGACCTCATCCACCAGGGCACCGGCCTGAGCGTGCGGGAACGCCCCGTCACCAAGGCTGAGGCGGGCCGTTCCCCCCGCGACGTGGAGGACCTGGTCGTCTCGGTCATACGGGGACACCGCCTGCTGCCGTTCGACCATCCCGAGGCCGCGACCCTGGAGCTGACCGACCGCCTCGTCGTCATCCACCGCATCGGCGAGGAGGAGCAGCGCAAGCTCGCGGCCAAGGCGGCGACGCGTGCCTCGCGCGAGGCCAAGGGGCCTGGCTCGTGGCGCATCCCCCGCCGGTGACCGGCGGCGCCCTGGGCCTGCTCGCCGCCCTGGGCGGGCTGGCGCCGGGCGGCGGGCCGGCGGTTGCCCTGCCCCGGCAGCGGCCCGCCGCCTCCGGCGGTCGCGGCGTGCTGGTGGCGCGCGTCGGCGACGCCATCGTCAAGGCGCACCACCCGCGCACGGACGCCGCCGCGCTGGCCCGCCGCCTCGCGGCCGCCGCCCATCCCGCGCTCGCGGACGTGCTGCTGCCGCCGCTGCGGCGCTCGCCCGCACCGCTCCCCGGCGGCCGGGTCGCCACCGTCTGGCCGCGCGGCGCGCCGCTCGACGCCGCGTCGGATCCCGGCCTCGTCCCCTGGGAGGCCGCCGGGGAGCTACTGGCCGCGCTGCACGCCGCCGACCCGGCGCCGCTCGGTCCGCTGCCCGCCATGGGCGGCCCGGCCCGCGCCGCCCGCGCCCTGCACCGCCTGCGGCGCGCGGGGACGCCGCGGCCGGACGCGCGCCGCGCCGTGGAGCGCGTCTGGGAGTCGCTGCCGCCGTGGTGCCGCGGCGAGGCGCCGCCCGCCGCCGGGGCGCCGGTGGCGGTCTGCCACGGCGACTTCCACCTGGGCCAGCTGGTGCGCCATCCCCCGCCCGGCGGGCCGTGGCGCCTGATTGACGTGGACGATCTCGGCACCGGCGACCCCGCCTGGGACCTGGCCCGTCCCGCCGCCTGGTACGCCGCAGGGCTGCTGCCCGCGCCCGCGTGGGAGCGGCTGCTGACCGCCTATCAGCGGGCGGCGGCGCGCGCGGGGAGCCGCGGCCTCGGCCCGGACCCGTGGACCCGGCTGGACGCGCCCGCCCGCGCCGTCA
The DNA here is from genome assembly GCF_016741785.1 of Streptomyces sp. 7-21. Classification (GTDB taxonomy): domain Bacteria; phylum Actinomycetota; class Actinomycetes; order Streptomycetales; family Streptomycetaceae; genus Streptomyces. The sequence goes on along the minus strand of NZ_JAERRL010000003.1, from coordinate 288,657 downwards.
CCGCGCAGCTGGCCGCTGACGCGCTCGCGGGCTCCGGTGAAGTCCCTGAAGAGCGAAGGGCGTTCGTGGACGCCTGCTTCCGCATTGTCCGCTCGCACCCTTCCGTGAGCCCGTAGAGTGAGACATCCCCGTGATGTCCGCGGGGGAGCCTGGAGACAACGAAGCGGGATTCTCATGCAGTGTCCTAAGTGCCACGCGCCGATGCACACGTACAACCGCAGCGGCGTCCAGATCGAGCAGTGCAGCGGCTGCCGCGGGATCTTCCTGGACTACGGGGAGCTGGAGGCGATCACCCGCCTGGAGGCGCAATTCGCGGCCGCGCCGCCGCCGCAGGCCGCGCCCGCTCCGCCGCCTCCGTCCGCGCCGCAGGGCCCGGCCTGGGGCGCTCCCCAGCAGGGCTACCACGGCGGCTACCACCACCGCCGCAAGGGTGGCCTGTCGGGTCTGTTCTTCTCGTCCTGACCCGTCCTGGTTTCTCTGCCGCCCCGGGCTGCCGGGGCGGCTGTTCCGTGAGTCCGCGGCGTCTGCTCCGCGACGCCATGTTTTACGTGAATCCTTCACATGGCCGCGGCGCCGGACTCGTCGGCCAGCAGGTACAGCAGCCCCACCAGTGAGGCGCTGCTGACGATCTCGCGGCGGTCGATCATGCCGCGCACCCGGTGCAGCGGCACCCACTCGATGCGGTCTGACTCGTTCTGCTCCGTCGGCGGGCCGATGCGGGTGGCGCTGTCCGCGCGGAAGACGTGGTGCTGCGAGTCGGTGATGCCGTTGGCCGGCTCAGCGTACAGCAGCGGCCGCATCGGCCCCGGCCGCCAGCCGGTCTCCTCCTCCGTCTCCCTGGCCGCCGCCGCCAGCGGGGTCTCGCCCTCCTCGACGAGGCCCATGGGCAGCTCCCATGCCCAGGAGTCAGTGATGAAGCGGTGCCGCCACATCATCAGCACCTCGCGCCGCTCGTTGACGACCGCGGCGACCGCCAGGTGGCGCAGGCGCACGACGCGGTACTCGACGCGCTGGCCGTCCGGCTGCTCGACGTCGACGACCGAGAGATTCACCCAGCGGTCGGTGAGGATCTGCCGTTCCCCGTGGGTCTTCCAGCGCATCCGTGACACGGTCGCATCCTGGCACGGGCGGCCCGGCCCGTGGCCGCCGCCGAGCAGAATCCCCCGGACGGGTGACGGCGGGAACGGCCGCGTACTCTGCCCGCCGCCGCGCTGTCTGGCACACCGCGGCGGCCGGTGGGTTTCGCCCGCGTGACATTCCTGTCAGTTCCCGTGGGGAATTCCCTTCCCATAGCCCGTGGCATATAGGGGCATGACAATTTTCGTATGGCCATTCCTCTGTCCGCTGCGGTGGCGCTGCTGATAGAAATCCCTGGGTCGGCTGCGCGAGCGGAGGAGTTCGGATGGAGTACACCCCCTGGTCACTGCTGAGCGATGCCGGGCTCATCGCGGTTCTGCTCGTCACCGGCACCGTCGCCCGCGCCCGGCTGCGGATCGTGCAGCGCCTGATGCTGCCGTCCAGCGTCATCGCGGGGTTTCTCGGGCTGCTGCTCGGGCCGGAGATCCTGGATGTGCTGCCGTTCTCCAGTGAACTGGGCACGTACGCCTCCGTTCTCATCGTCGTCGTATTCGCGTGCCTGGCCCTGACGAACGAATCGGGATTCGGCGGATTCGGTAAATCAACGGGTAATTTCTCGCTCTACTCGATCGGCAGCTACGCGGTGCAGGTCGGCATCGGCGTCGCGTTCGCGCTGGTGGTGCTGGGACCGCTGTGGGACACGCCGGACGAGTTCGGCGCGCTGCTGTTCGCCGGGTGGGCGGGCGGCTTCGGCACGGCCGCTGCGCTGGGCACGGCGTTCGAGGAGAACGGCTGGGAACAGGCCAGTTCGCTGGGCTTCACGTCGGCGACGGTCGGCATGCTCGTCGGCATCGCCGGCGGGATCATCATCACCAACTGGGGCGCGCGGCGCGGCTATGCCAAGGGCGTCGGCAGGTTCGAGAACCTGCCGGACGAGCTGCGCTCCGGCCTGATCGCCTCCGCCCGGGACCGCGAGGCGACAGGGAGGGCGACCACCTCGGCTGTGTCGATCGAGCCGCTCGCGCTTCAGGTCTCGCTGGTCGCGGCGGTGTCGGCGGCGGCGTACGGCATCGCCGAGTGGGCCGGTGACCTCTACCCCGACTTCGCCGTGCCGGTGTTCGCGGTGGCGTTCCTCGTCGGCCTGCTGCTGCGGCTCGCCGGGAGCCGGACACCCGCCTGGAACTACGTGGACCCGCAGACCCTCAGGGGAGTCTCCGGCGCCGCGACGGACGTGCTGATCGTCTGCGGCATCGCGTCGATCGTGCCGAGCTTCGTCGCCGACTACGTCACGCCGCTGGTGCTCCTGCTGGTGCTGGGGCTCGCGCTGTGCCTCGTCCTCTTCCTGGTCGTGGCGCCGCGCGTGTTCGACGAGAACTGGTTCGAGAAGGCGCTGTTCACCTGGGGCTGGGCCACCGGCTCGGTCTCGACCGGCGTGGCGCTGCTGCGGATGAGCGACCCGAAGCTGGAGTCGCGGACGCTCGACGAGTTCGGCCTCGCCTACCTGCCGCTGGCGCCGGTCGAGACGCTGACCGTGACGCTGACGCCGACGATCATCGCGGGCGGGGCGGTGTGGGCGCTCGCCGGAGGGTGGACGGCGCTGGGCGCGGTCATGCTCGTCCTCGCCCTGGTCCTGGCGCGGGGAGCGCTGACGCCCCGGGGCCGCGCCGGGGCCCGCTGAGAGGGCCTGCAACGGACCGCCGCCGGGGAGCCGGGGACGGACGAACGGGAGAGGTGACGGCACCATGAACGACAACGACGGCACCGCCGGGCGCGGCTACGACGTGGCGGTGGTCGGCCTGGGCGCGATGGGCGCCATGACCGCCTGGCGGCTCGCCCGCGCCGGGGCGTCGGTGATCGGCTTCGAGCAGTTCGGGCTCGCCCACGACCGGGGCGCCTCGGCAGGGGAGTCGCGGCTGTTCCGCATGGCGTACCACGAAGGCGCCGGCTACGTGCCGATGCTGCGCCGGTCGCGCGAGCTGTGGGACGAGCTGTCGCGGGCCAGCGGGCTGCCGCTGTTCCTGCCGACCGGCTGCCTGTCGATCGGCCTGCCGGACCTGCCGCCGATGCGGAACGTGCGGCGGTCCGTCGAGGAGCACGGCCTGCCGCATGAGGTGCTGACCGGGGCGGAGCTGGCCGCCCGGTACCCGCAGCATCTGGCGCTGCAGGGCGAGATCGGCGTGCTGGACGTGAACGGGGGCGTGCTGCGGCCGGAGCTGGCCGTGCTGGCCGCCTGCGAGCGCGCCCGCGCGCACGGGGCGCGGCTGCTTCACCACACGCGTGTCGACGAGGTCCGCTGGGACGAGCGCGGCGGCGGGGTGCGGATCGAGGCGGGCGGGACCAGGTACACGGCGCGGAAGGCCGTGGTGACGGCGGGCCCGTGGAGCGCGCGGCTGGTGCCGTTCCTGCGGGGGCGGCTGACCGTGAAGCCGCTGGTGCTCACGTGGTTCGCGCCGTCCGATCCGGGGGCGTACGCGCCGGAGCGTTTCCCGGCGTTCATCCGTGACACGGAGGGCGTCCACCTCTTTGGGGTGCCGATGCTCGACGGGATGTCGGTGAAGACGGGCTTCGCTGACGTGTGGGAGCCGCTGCCGGGGCCCGAGGCGTTCACCCGGGACTGGGACGAGGAGCGGCTGCGGCCGGTGAGCGAGGCGGTGCGGCGCTTCCTGCCGGGGCTGCATCCGGATCCGGTGCGGCACGACGTGTACCTGGAGGGGTATCTGCCGGACCGGACGGCGCTGGTGGACTGGGTGCCGGAATCCGGGGAGCGGGTGCTGGCGCTGGCCGGGTTCTCGGGGCACGGCTTCAAGCTGGCGCCGGTGTTCGGGCAGATCGCCGCCGACCTGGTCCTGGCGGGCGGCAGCGGCTTCGACCTGACGCCGATGTCCGCCGGCCGCCTGGCCTGACGCGCGCGGGCGGTCACGACTCCAGCAGCCAGCGGCGGAGCCGGGCGGCAGGCCCGCCGGGTGCGCCGGGTTCTTCCGCGGCGCCTGCGGTGACGACCGACAGCGGGGTGACGGCGTACGGCTCCGCCAGCGCCACGCAGGTGACACCCGGCACGGATATCCGCGTCGACGTCTCCGGCACCAGGGCCAGCCCCAGCCCGCACGCCACCATGCCGAGGATGGCCTGGTCGTTGCGGGCCTCCTGGCGGAAGCGCGGGGAGAACCCGGCCCGCATGCAGACCGCCACGAGCGTGTCGAACGCCACGGGCGCCAGCGAGCGGGGGAAGCAGATCAGGTCCTCGTCGGCGAGCCGCGCCAGCGGTACCGGGCGGCCGCCCGCGCCCGGTGCCGCCAGCGGGTGACTGGCGGGGACGGCGCAGTACAGCGGCTCGTCGGTGAGCCGTGTCACCGTCAGGCCGCTGCCCTCCTCGGCGCGGGTCATCCGGCACACGCCAATGTCGATCGCGCCGGTGCGCAGGGCCTCGACCTGGGTGCGCTGCCCCATCTCGTAGACGCGGGGCGCCAGGGACGGGTGCTGCCGCAGGAAGCCGGGCAGCACGCGGGGCAGCAGGCCGGAGACGGCCGAGGCGATGGCGCCGATCCGCAGCACCGTGGGTTCGGTGCCCTGGGCGTGCGGGAGGAGTTCGGTCACCTCGCGGGCCCGGTCGAGCAGGGCGCGGGCCTCAGGCACGAGCAGCCGGCCGGCGGCGGTCAGCCGCAGGCGGCCTCTGGTGCGGTCGAAGAGGGTGACGCCGAGCCGCCGTTCCAGCCGGGTGATGGCCTGGCTGAGCGCGGGCTGCGCCATGTGGAAACGGCGGGCCGCGGCTGTGACGCTCATCTCTTCCGCCACGGCGAGGAAGTAACTCAGCGCCCGCAGGTCCACCATCTCCGTCATGCGCACCAGCGTGGGGGACACGGCCCCGGTGCACGAGCCCGGGGCGCCCGCGGTTGGCGCGCGGGAAGCCGCGAAGAAATGATTTTGCAGACTGTGCAGCTTTTCGTACTCTGCACCGTGTGACAGGAACGGGGGACGCTCCCGAAGGGCTGCGGGAGCGGAAGAAGCGGGCTACGCGCGCGGCCCTGGCGGAGGCGGCCATCCGGCTGGCGGCACGGCACGGCGCGGAGAACGTGACGGTGGAGGCGATCAGCGCGGAGGCTGGGGTCTCCGCCCGCACGTTCTTCAACTACTTCGACTCCCGCGACGACGCGTTCCTCACCGTCGATGCCGATTTCGGCCCCCGGGTGCGGCGGCTGGTCCTCGACGCCCCGGCGGCGCTGCCGCCGCTGCGGGCGGTGCGGGAGGCGCTGGCGGCGGAGCTGGCGGACGTGACCAGGCGGCGCGAGCTGTGGGAGCTGCGGGCGAAGGTGTTCCAGCAGTCCCCGCACCTGCTGGCCCGGGGCATCGGCGCCCACCAGGCGGAGGAGCTCGAACTGGCCGCCGCCATCGCGGAGCGCGTCGGCCAGCGGTCCGGGACGGCCGGGGGCGAGGAGCCCGGCCTGTACCCCCGGCTGCTGGCGGGGGTGGCGATGACGGCGGTGCGCGTGTCCATCGAGTGGTGGAGCGCGGGCGGCGCCTCCGATCCGTTCCTCGACATCTTCGCCCAAGTCTTCGACCACCTGGCGGCCGGGCTTCCCGCCCCCCGCTGACAGGCCCGATTCCGTTGCGACGGAGAAGGACGTTCTGAGTGCAGTGAGCAGCGATATGACCCAAGCCGTGGGCGCCCCCGACGAGGCGCCCACATCCATGACCAACCGGCAGATCCTCCAGGCCATCTCCGGCCTGATGGCGGGCATGTTCGTCGCGATCCTCGCCGGTACCGTGGTAGCCAACGCGCTGCCGCGCATCATCGCGGACCTCGGCGCGAGCCAGTCCTCCTACACGTGGGTCGTCACGGCGGAGCTGCTGGCGATGACCGCGACGGTGCCGCTGTGGGGCAAGCTGTCCGACCTCTACAACAAGAAGCTCCTGCTCCAGCTCTCGCTGCTGATGTTCGTGATCGGCTCGCTGCTGGCGGGCTTCTCGCAGCACGTGAGCCTGCTGATCTTCAGCCGCGTCGCCCAGGGCATCGGCGCGGGCGGCCTGACGGCACTCGCCCAGGTCGTGATGGCGGCGATCATCCCGCCGCGGCGGCTGGGCAAGTACGCGGGCATCTTCGGCGCGGTCTTCGCCGTCGGCACGGTGGCCGGGCCGCTGATCGGCGGCGTGCTGGTGGACACCTCCTGGCTGGGGTGGCGCTGGTGCTTCTTCATCGGCGTGCCGTTCGCGCTGACGGCGATCGTGCTGCTGCAGCGCACGCTGAAGCTGCCGACTGTGCGGCGTGAGGTGAAGATCGACTACCTGGGCGCGTTCCTGCTGGTGGCGGGGGTGTGCGCGCTGCTGATCTGGACGACGCTGGCGGGCAACGAGTTCGACTGGGCGTCCTGGCAGACGGCCGCCCTCACCGGCGGCGGCACCGTGCTGCTGGTGGCGGCGGTCATCGTCGAGGCGCGGGTGCCGGAGCCGGTCATCCCGCTGAAGATCTTCCGCAACCGCACGGTGTCGCTGACCACGATCGCCAGCTTCTTCGTGGGTGTGGCGATGTTCGGCGGCACGGTCTTCCTGTCGCAGTACTTCCAGGTCGCGCTGGGCAAGTCGCCGACGGTGGCGGGCCTGATGAGCCTGCCGATGATCCTCGGTCTGCTGATCTCCTCCACGGTCGCGGGGCAGATCATCAGCGCCACCGGCCGCTGGAAGAGATACCTGATCGCCGGTGGTGTGATCATGACCTCGGGCCTCGGCCTGCTGGCCACCGTGGACGCGGACACCGGCTTCGGGCTGCTGAGCGTCTACATGGCGCTGCTCGGCATCGGCGTCGGCATGCTGATGCAGAACCTGGTGCTGGCGGCGCAGAACGACGTGCCCGCCGCAGAGCTGGGCGCGGCCACCTCGGTGCTGTCGTTCTTCCGCAGCATGGGCGGCACCATCGGCACCAGCGTGCTCGGCGCCGTGCTGGCGAACCGCGTCGCCAGCGAGCTGGGCGGCGGATCCGGCACGCAGGGCGGCGGCCACGGCTCCGTGCCCGACGTGACGCAGCTGCCGCCCGAGGTGCGTGCGGTGATCGAGCACGCCTACGGCGTGGCGACGGCCGAGCTGTTCCTGCTGGCCACCCCGTTCGCCGCACTGGCGCTCATCGTCGTGCTGTTCATCCGGGAGAAGCCGCTGAAGACCACCAGTGGCATGGAGCGCCTCGCGGCCGAGTCGGCTGAGGCGGCTGAAACCGGCGGGTCCGGCGGGCCCGGCGAGCCGGGGGCTTCCAAGGAGCCGTCGGTGATGCACTGAGCGCGCCGCCGCGACGGGCGGGCAACGACGGCAGGGCGTCCGGTCACCACGGGTGGCCGGGCGCCCTTCGTACGTGTGGTGAATACCCCCTACGGGTATATAGCCCGGCACGAGCAAAATACCACCCTGGGGTATCCTCGGCGTGAGGAAGTGAGACGGACGATGACAGGCACCACCCCCGGGACCACCGAGCCCGCCACCCAGGTCGAGCTGGCCATCGACGGCATGACCTGCGCCTCGTGCGCGGCGCGCGTCGAGAAGAAGCTCAACCGCATGGACGGCGTGACCGCCACGGTCAACTACGCCACCGAGAAGGCCAAGGTCACCTACGGCGGGGACGTCACCGTGGCCGACCTCGTCGCCACCGTCGAGGCCGCCGGCTACACCGCCACACCCCCGCCGCCCCCGCCCCCGCCGGCCGGAGCCGGGACCGGCACGGGCACGGACGCCGCCGGGGCGCGCAGCGAGGCCGGTGCCGACCCCGAGGAGGCCCGGCTGCGGCTGCTGCGCCACCGCCTGCTCGTCACCGTCGCGCTGGCCGTCCCGGTGATCGCCATGGCGATGATCCCGGCCCTCCAGTTCGAGTACTGGCAGTGGCTGTCCCTGACGCTGGCCGCGCCCGCCGTCGTCTGGGGCGGCTGGCAGTTCCACCGCGCGGCCTTCACCGGCGCCCGGCACGGCGCAGCCACGATGGACACCCTGGTCTCGGTCGGCACCCTGGCCGCGCTGCTGTGGTCCGGCTGGGCGCTGTTCTTCGGGGACGCGGGCATGCCCGGCATGACGCACTCCTTCGAGCTGACCATCGAGCGCGGCAACGGTGCCTCGGCCATCTACCTGGAGGCGGCGGCGGGCGTCACCGCCTTCCTGCTCGCCGGCCGCTACCTGGAGGCGCGCGCCAAGCGCCGCGCCGGGGCCGCGCTGCGCGCCCTGCTGGAGCTGGGCGCCAAGGACGTCACGGTGCTGCGCGACGGCACCCAGCGGCGCGTGCCCATCGCGGAGCTCCGCCCCGGCGACCGCTTCCTGGTGCGGCCCGGCGAGAAGATCGCCACCGACGGCGTGGTCGTCGAGGGCTCCTCGGCCGTGGACGCCTCCCTGCTGACCGGCGAGTCCGTGCCCGTCGAGGTCGGTGCGGGCGACACCGTCACCGGCGCCACCCTCAACGCCGGAGGCCGCCTGGTGGTGGAGGCCACCCGCGTGGGAGCCGACACCCAGCTCGCCCGCATGGCCCGGCTGGTCGAGGAGGCGCAGAACGGCAAGGCCGCGGCCCAGCGGCTCGCCGACCGGGTCTCGGCCGTCTTCGTCCCCGCCGTGATGCTGCTGTCCCTGGCCACGCTCGGCTACTGGCTGGCCGACGGCGCGGGCACCACCGCGGCCTTCACCGCCGCCGTCGCCGTGCTGATCATCGCCTGCCCGTGCGCCCTCGGCCTCGCCACCCCGACCGCGCTGCTCGTGGGCACCGGCCGGGGCGCCCAGCTCGGCATCCTCATCAAGGGACCAGAGGTGCTGGAGCAGACCCGCGCCGCCGACACCGTCGTCCTCGACAAGACCGGCACCGTCACCACCGGCCGTATGACGCTGCTGGCCGTCCACCCCGCCCCGGGCGAGGACGCCGCGCGGGTGCTGCGGCTGGCGGGCGCCCTGGAAGCGTCCTCCGAGCACCCCATCGCCCGCGCCATCGTGGACGGCGCCGAGCGGGCCGGCGGGGAGCCGCTGCCCGCCCCCGAGGAGTTCACCAGCGTCCCCGGCCTCGGCGTGCACGGCCGGGTCGGCGGCCACGACGTGGTGGCCGGCCGCGAGCGGCTGCTGACCGAGCGGTCCGTCACGCTGCCGGAGCCGCTGGCACGCGCCAAGGCCGAGGCAGAGGCGGCGGGACGCACCGCCGTCGCCGTCGCCTGGGACGGCGAGGCCCGGGCCGTGCTGGAGGTGGCCGACGCGGTCAAGCCCACCAGCGCGGAGGCCATCCGGCGGCTGCGCAGCCTCGGCCTGCGGCCCGTGCTGCTGACCGGCGACAACGAGCGGGCGGCCCGCGCGGTCGCCGCCGAGGTCGGCATCGACCGCCCGGAGGACGTCATCGCCGGGGTCACGCCCGAGGAGAAGGTCGCCGTCGTCCAGCGGCTGAAGGACGAGGGCCGCACGGTCGCCATGGTCGGCGACGGCGTCAACGACGCCGCGGCACTCGCCACCGCCGACCTGGGCCTGGCCATGGGCACCGGCACCGACGCCGCCATCGAGGCCGGCGACCTGACCCTGGTGCGCGGCGATCTGCGCGCGGCGGCCGACGCCATCCGCCTGGCCAGGAAGACGCTGTTCACCATCAAGACGAACCTGTTCTGGGCCTTCGGCTACAACGTGGCCGCGCTGCCGCTCGCCGCCGCGGGCCTGCTCAACCCGATGCTGGCGGGCGCCGCCATGGCGTTCTCCTCCGTCTCGGTCGTCGCCAACAGCCTGCGGCTGCGCACCTTCCGGGCCGAGGCGGGCAGCTGACCCGGGACCGCCGGCGGGGGGCCTCGCACCAGCGGGCCCCTGCCGGGCGGGCCGTGCCCCGTCGCCGTGCCCGTTCCCGTGCCCGTTCCCGTCATCCGGAAGATCCCATGCCGCCCCAGCGGTCGCACTCGTCCCTTACCGTCAGTGACCATCAGTGACGATGCTGGCACGCACCACTGACAACCGCCGGAACCCCGCAGCCGCCCGCCGTCGTTGACGGCACGGAACGGAGTGGACGCGAGAGCCAGAGGTGGCACCGATGTCGATGTTTGACCGGATCAAGGACACGGCGCGCCAGCGCTTGCAAGGGGGCTCGTCGTCCCACTCGGGGGGCCTGGGCCGGCTGGGCGGCGGCAGCGCCGGCAGCGGCAAGAAGTCCCAGCTGGTGTCGATGCTGAAGTCGCAGCTCGCCGCGGCCAAGAGCGAGCTGAAGAGCGGCGCCTACCGGGACGCCAGCATGGCGATGTGCGCGCTGGTGGCCGCCGCCGACGGCACGGTGGACGCCTCGGAGCGGCAGCGCATGGAGTCGCTGATCGTCAGCAACGAGGTGCTGCAGAACTTCCCGCCCGACGACCTGCGCAAGCGCTTCAACAAGCACGTGGACCAGCTGATGTCCGACTTCCCGTCGGGCAAGTCGACCGCCCTCCAGGACATCGCGAAGACGAAGAAGAAACCCGCCGAGGCGCGCGCCGTCGTGCAGACCGGCATCGTCATCGCCGGTGCCGACGGCTACTTCGCCCAGTCCGAGCAGGACGTCATCCGCGAGGCCTGCCACGCCCTGGGACTCGCCCCCACGGAATTCGGCATCTGACGCGGCGCGGCCCCCGCCCCGCCCGCCCCGTGTCCCCGCGACGGAGGACGGCGGGCAGGGCGGCGCGAGGGCCGCGCCGTACGCCGCTGCGGCGGCAGACTGCTCAGGAGGACGCCGGGCGGCGCACCGACAGGTGCAGCTCGCGCAGCCGCGCCTCGTCCACCGGGCTCGGCGCGCCCATCAGCAGGTCCTCGGCGTTGCCGTTGAGCGGGAACGCGATGGTCTCGCGGATGTTCGGCTCGTCGGCCAGCAGCATCACGATGCGGTCGATGCCCGGCGCGATACCGCCGTGCGGCGGCGCGCCGTAGCGGAACGCCCGCAGCATGCCGCCGAAGTCGCGCTCCACGTCCTCCTTGCTGTACCCGGCGATGGCGAACGCCTTGTACATGATCTCCGGATCGTGGTTCCGGATGGCGCCGGAGGACAGCTCCACCCCGTTGCACACGATGTCGTACTGCCAGGCCAGCACGTCCAGCGGGTCCGTCTTCTCCAGCGCCTCAAGCCCGCCCTGCGGCATGGAGAACGGGTTGTGCGAGAACTCGATCGCCCCGGTGTCCTCGTTCCGCTCGAACATCGGGAAGTCCACGACCCAGCAGAACCGGAAGACGCCCTCCTCGAAGTGCCCGGCGCGCTTGGCCGCCTCTACCCGCACCGCGCCCATGATCTTCGAGACCTCGTCGAACTCCCCGGCCCCGAAGAAGATGGCCGAGCCGGGCCCCGCCTGCACGGCCGTGAGCAGCGCCTCGGTGTCCGCCTCGCTGAGGAACTTGGCGATGGGCCCGGTCAGCTTCCGGTCCTCGCCGACCCGCACCCACGCCAGCCCCTGCGCGCCGAGGCTGACCGCGAAGTCACCCATCTCGTCGAAGAACCGGCGCGGCTGCCCCGCCGTGTCCGGCACCGCCAGCGCCCGCACGTGCTTGTCGGCGAACGCCTTGAAGCCATGCCCCGCGAAGATGTCCGACACGTCGGTCAGCTCCAGGCGCGCCCGCAGGTCCGGCTTGTCGGTGCCGTACCGCAGCATCGCCTCGCGGAACGGGATGCGCGGAAACGGCGAGGTGACGTGCCGCCCGCCGCCGAACTCCTCGAAGATCTCGGTCATCACCTTCTCGATGACCTGGAAGACGTCCTCCTGCTCGACGAAGCTCATCTCGACGTCGAGCTGGTAGAACTCGCCCGGCGAGCGGTCTGCGCGCGCGTCCTCGTCGCGGAAGCACGGCGCGATCTGGAAGTACCGGTCGAAGCCCGCGATCATCAGCAGCTGCTTGAACTGCTGCGGCGCCTGCGGCAGCGCGTAGAACGTCCCCGGGTGGAGCCGCGAGGGCACCAGGAAGTCGCGCGCGCCCTCGGGCGAGGTCGCCGACAGGATCGGCGTCGCCATCTCGGTGAAGCCCTGCGCGATCATCTTCTGCCGGATCGCGGTGATCACGGCGGACCGCAGCATGATGTTGCGGTGCATCCGCTCGCGCCGCAGGTCGAGGAAGCGGTACTCCAGGCGGCGCTCCTCGTTCACCCCGTCGTCGGAGTTGATCGTGAACGGCACCTGCTCGCTCGCGCCGAGCACCTCGACCTCGGTGACCTCGACATCGATCTCACCGGTGGGCAGCTCCGGGTTGACGTTCTCCTCGCCCCGGCTGACGACGCGGCCGTCGACGCGGACCACGGTCTCCTTGGGCAGCGAGCTGAGCCGTTCGCTCACGGCCTGCCCGGTGGCGGTGTCCGGGTGGACGACGAGCTGCGTGATGCCGTAGTGGTCGCGCAGGTCGACGAAGAGAATGCCGCCGAGGTTCCGGCGATTGTGCAGCCAGCCTGACAGCCGGACATCAGAGCCGATGTCCGAGGAACGCAGCTCGCCGCACGTGTGGGACCGGTACCTATGCATCGTCGCTTCCGCTTGTTCAGTGAGGTGGCAGGCCGACGGCCACTCAGCCTACCGCCCCGGCACCTCTCTGCTCGCCGAGGCCATGAAGATCTGCATAAAGTAGGTCAATATGGGCACGGAGGAGGCGGTGCACGAGGCGCCGGAGGACGAGCTGGACGACGGGCTGGACGACGCGCTGCGCGCCACCCGCACCGGCCGCTGGCGCTGGGACAGCACCGCGGGCGGCTACACGCTCGACGCCGTCGCCGCGAAACTGCTCGGACTCCCGCCCCGCCCCGCCACCGTGCCCGAGGCCGTCGTGCGCGGCCGCTTCCACGCCGAGGACTACATCGCGGGCCAGCGCTCCCTCGCCTTCTCCGCCGCCGAAGGCGGACTCGCCGAGACCCAGATGCGGGTCGTCGACGCCCAGGGCACGGTCCTGCGCACCGTCCGCCTGCGCGTCCAGGCCATCGCGGACGGCCAGCGCTCCGGCCAGCCCTCCCACATGCTCGGCCTGATGTGCGAGCTGCCCTCCCGGGACCACGCCCCGCCGCCGGAGAGTACGACCTGGCGGCGCGCGCACGAGGCGTTCCTCCTCGACACCAGCCGCGCGCTCTCCGAGGCCGAGACCACCAGGGACGTGCTCCGGGTGGTCGGGGGCCTCGCCATGCCCGACTTCCAGCCCGCGGCCATCAGCGTCTACGGACGCGAGGGCAACGAGATCCGCGTCACCGAGTACGTCGAGAGCGTGCCCAGCAACTACTCCCCGGAGCAGCGCCGGGCCGTGGCCACGCTGCCGCTCGACGCCCCGTTCCCCGCCGCGCAGGTGGCACGGACCGGGCGGGCCGTCTACCTGCACAGCCCCGAGGAGTACGCCGAACGCTTCCCCGAGGCCTGGCCCAGCATCACCCCGTTCGGCCGGCAGTCCTGGGCCTACCTGCCGCTGGTCGTCGCCGGGCGGACGCTCGGGGTGTGGATGACCGCCTTCACCGAGCCCGCCGCATTCACGTTCGAGGAACGCGCCCTGCTCACCGGCATCGCGCGGCTGCTCGCCCAGGCCCTGGCCAGAACCTTCCTGCACGACACCGAGCGGCAGCTGACGGCCGACCTCCAGCACACAATGCGGCCCGCCCCCACCCCCGAAGTCCCCGGCATGGACATCACCGCCCGGTACGTGCCCACCGGCGCCGGGCTGAAGGTCGGCGGCGACTGGTACGACGTGATCCCGCTGCCGTCCGGGCGCTTCGCCCTCGTCATCGGGGACGTGCAGGGCCACGACGTCAGGGCCGCCGCCACCATGGCGCAGCTGCGGATCGCGCTGCGCGCCTACGCCTCGGAGGGACACCGGCCGGACGCGGTGCTCGCGCGTGCCTCACGTTTCCTGGCGACGCTGCCGGCCGAGGGCATCGAGGCCAGCGGGCACCCGGCCGACGAGGACGACGACGCGACGGAACGGTTCAGCTCCGACCAGCGCTTCGCGACCTGCCTGTACATCGAGGCCGACCCGCCCTCGGGGACCCTCGACATCGCCCGCGCCGGGCATCTGGACCCGGCCATGATCATGCCGGACGGGTCGCTGCTGACCCGGCCCACCGCGGGCGGGCTGCCGCTCGGCCTCGACCCCGACGGCGACTACCCGACGACGCGCCTGGTGCTCCAGCCCGGCGAGACGCTGCTGCTGTGCACGGACGGACTGCTGGAGACGGGCCGCCGCGACCTCGACGAGGGCTGGGCACGGCTGCGCGAGGCGATGGCGGGGCAGGCGGGCGAGCCGGTGACGGAGCTGGCCGACACGCTCATCGACACCGTGCGCTCGGGCGACGCGGCGCCGGCCACGGGCGACGAGGAGGACGACATCGCCCTGCTCCTGCTGCGCCGCCCGGCCACGCAGCGGCTGGACGCGACGACACCGGCGCGGCGCGTGGTGCTGACCATCGCCCAGACCGAGAGCGCCCGCGTCGCGGAGGCGCGCGGCCAGCTGGAGGCGCTGCTGCACGACTGGGCCGACGAGGAGCGCGTGTTCGGCGCCACGCTGCTGCTCTCGGAGGCGCTGACGAACGTCCTCACCCACACCGACGGCGACGCGGTGCTCGTCGCCGAACTGAGCGGACCGCCCGGGGACAGGCGGCTGCGCGTGGAGGTGGCCGATGCCAGCGACGAACTCCCGCACCTCCGCGACCCTGGCGAACTCGCCTCGACGGGGCGCGGACTGGTGCTGATGGACTCCTACGCCGACGACTGGGGCGTCGCCCCGCGCGGCTCGGGCAAGGCCATCTGGTTCGAACTGGCCGAGATCCCTCCCGTCACACCCGCTGGGCCCTGAGCCGCCGCAGCAGCGCTTCGCCCCGGCGAGGGGTGGGATGAGGAGGTCGCTCTGTAGGCGCGACCGAGGACCGCGAAGGCTCCCGCCTGGGTAGCAGAAGGTCTTCGACAACGACCCCCGTCCGCTCCCGCCGCTTCCCGTAACTACCGACCCACCGCCGAACCGGGCCGAGGACTGTTCCTGCTCCAATACCTGGCAGCCCGCTGGGGCTCCGAACTGTCGGCGACGCACCCTTCGGCAAGAGCGTCTACTTCGAACTTTTTCACTGAGTCACCAGTGGCCCCCACAATGCAGTAAAAGGCGCGCCGAAATAATTTCCGGTGGCGGTCAGCTGGTACGGCTCGATGCCTGTGGTCGCGCGCTGGTAGGTGATACCGCAAAGCGGCTCATCGTTGGCGCGGTTAGGGGTGTAGGGCTCGCCGATGGCGGAAACGAGTCATTAGGATCAACTGCATCCCGTTTGCCTAATTCGCTCGTCATGCAATTGAGTGCCGAGCCGCTGGATATCCATTCTCCTTTCATTGCTGCTCTCATTACTGTGACTCAGTCCCAGTAGTACTATCACTTCCACAGAGAAATAGATGAGATCACTGTCTTGGTCCCGACATTCCGAATAAGCACGAAAGTGGTTTTCGTCTACATAACCTCCGTCTCCTGTGTTGACTCTGTCGGGAGCAGAAGGGCCATCCCATACGCTGGTCGCCTCCAGAAGGTTGGGCTTGTCAGTAGTAAGGTAGCTGAAAAGGTCAATTGCTCCTTGATCTGATCTTTCCGGAACAGTCAGCATGCAGTTCCATGAGTAATCATTGTTACGCACGCTAAGGTTCCCTTGCACCTCTCCTGCAGAAAGGAAAGGCGCTACGTGTTGTGCATCGAGGTGAAGTTCGCAGGTATCTGGAGGCACAACCAGCTCATCTTTGCCGCCCGAAGAGCCACGTCCGCCGTAGCTTGAGAAGAGGTGATGGTCGACGACGTCGGGACTGCTCAGACTTGCGGCGATCATGAGTTCGTCGGCCATATTCTCCGGCCAGGGGGCATCGTCGTCGGCGGTGCGGTAGGGGGCGTTGAGATAGGAGAGAGTCTGGTCGAAGAATTCTTGGTCGATGGAGATGCGGGACCGCCCCAGCAAATCAAAGGCGATGTCGTATCCGAGGGAGTCGTCCGAACCGAGCTGCTGCGCACCGGCTTCATTGAAGGCGTCGAGGCGCTCCAGGTAGCGCTGACCTTCTGGATTTTCCTCGGTCCACCTTTCGTACGCCACGGTCCCGGGTCTGGCGGGGACGCGCATCGCGGCGGCCAGTGCCGTCCCCATGGAAGCGAGGAGGTGCTCCGAGCCATCCATCGACTCGACGCGTTCAGCTAGCCGGAGGAATTCCTCCATACCCAAGTCGTCAATGACGGCTTCCGCGAAGGCAGGATCACTGGCGTTGCCGTCCATGTAGCCAGCGAGCAGGGCGACGTCCTCGTCGGTGAATTCATCCTTTCCTGAGACTGATACGAACTCTTCAGCTTTGGTCTTGGCTTCAACCTGCCAGTCCGCTAGCTGGAGACCTTCTGCCTGGAATGGGCTTCCCTCCGGGATGTAGCTTGGCCGGTTGCCGCTTGCATACAGGGGACGGTCTACGATGCCGTCTTTGTCGTGGTCGTTGCGGAGGATGTAGGCGTTCTCCCGCAGCTGGATAGCGGCATCGCGGAGCCAGGTCTGGAGCGAGGTGAGACTGGCCATCTCCGCGGTCGCGTCGGCTTCGCGCGCTCGTCGGAACAGGTCGGTCAGCTCCCCGTATGTACCACCGTCGTCGGGAGTCCACATCAGGTCGGCGAGGTGGTCCAGGTCGTCGGGGTTGGCGGTGCGCCAGTCTTCGGACATGTGCGGTGCGGCTTCCCTCCCGCCGGGCTCCCCTCCCGGCGTCGTCCGAGCTGGTCGCGGGCGCGGAGCATGACAACGTGTGGGTGCTCCGTCACTCTAAGCAGAGAGGCGGCGACGTGGACAGGGGAGGGAGAGTTCTGTTACCGGGACTTCACTGCGTGTCCACGCCAG
This sequence comes from Streptomyces sp. 7-21, assembly GCF_016741785.1. Lineage (GTDB taxonomy): Bacteria > Actinomycetota > Actinomycetes > Streptomycetales > Streptomycetaceae > Streptomyces. The sequence continues at coordinate 271,805 of NZ_JAERRL010000003.1, read as the reverse complement.
GGGGAGCCCAGGGGAGGGAGCGCGGTGGCGCCTCAGCCGTACATGCGGCGCATGGTGTAGTCGACCATCTCTTCCACGGCCTGCGCGTCGAGGACGAGACGGTGGTCGCCCTCCATGTCGAGGGCGAAGCCGTAGCCGGTCGGGAGCAGGTCGAGCACCTCGCCGCCGGTCACGGTGAAGTAGCGGGATTCCTTGCCCGCGTAGCGGCGCAGCTCCTTGAGCGACGTGAAGAGCGGGATCACCGGCTGCTGGGTGGTGTGCAGCGCCAGGAAGCCGGGCGTCTCGCCGCGGGGGCAGTAGATCTTGGACGACAGGAAGGTGTCGTGGAACTCCTCGGTGGACAGGGCGCCCGAGGTGTACGCCCGCAGCGCGTCCGTCAGGGAGGGCGGCGCCGGCGGCGCGGCGGCCGGAGCGGCCTGCGCCTGTGTCTGCTCCGGGTACAACTGCTGACCCTGCTGCCCGGCGTATCCCTGGCCCGGCGGCTGCGACGGAGCGCCGTAGCCCTGCTGCTGGCCGCCATACGCGGACTGGTCGTAGCCGTACATGGCGGAAAGCGTACTGAGCGGATCCGCCGGGCGCCACGTCCGCTCTTGCGCCTGGTTACTAGCGGGTAGCATGATGGGTGTTACCTGTTGGTACGCGCAGCACGGCAGCGACGGCAAGGAGTCGAGGCATGGGCCACTACAAGGCGAACCTCCGTGACATCGAGTTCAACCTGTTCGAGGTCCTGGGCCGGGAGTCTGTCTACGGGACGGGGCCCTTCGCCGAGACCGACGCCGACACGGCGCGCACGATCCTCGCCGAGATGGGCCGCCTGGCCGAGGAGCAGCTCGCGGCCTCCTACATCGACGGCGACCGCAATCCGCCGGTCTTTGACCCGGAGACCCACACCGCGCCGCTGCCCGAGTCGTTCAAGAAGAGCTACCGCGCGTACATGGAGGCGGAGTGGTGGCGCCTGGGCATCGGCGAGGAGCTGGGCGGCACGACCGCGCCGCGCTCGCTGATCTGGGCCTGCGCCGAGGCGGTCCTCGGCTCCAACCCGGCGATCTGGATGTACGGCTCCGGCCCGACGTTCGGCCAGGTGGTCTGGGACGAGGGCACCGAGGAGCAGCGCCGCATCGCCCAGCTGATGGTCGACAAGCAGTGGGCCGCGACGATGGTGCTGACCGAGCCGGACGCCGGTTCCGACGTCGGTGCCGGGCGTACCAAGGCCGTCCAGCAGCCCGACGGCACCTGGCACATCGAGGGCGTCAAGCGCTTCATCACTTCGGGTGAGCACGACCTGAGCGAGAACATCATCCACTTCGTGCTCGCCCGCCCCGAGGGCCACGGGCCGGGCACGAAGGGGCTGTCGCTGTTCCTGGTGCCCAAGTACGACTTCGACTGGAAGACCGGCGAGCTCGGCGAGCGCAACGGCGTGTTCGCCACGAACGTCGAGCACAAGATGGGCCTGAAGATCTCCAACACCTGTGAGATGACCTTCGGCGCCCACGGCAAGCCTGCCAAGGGCTGGCTGCTCGGCGAGAAGCACGACGGCATCCGCCAGATGTTCCGCATCATCGAGTTCGCCCGGATGATGGTCGGCACGAAGGCCATCGCCACCCTCTCCACCGGCTACCTCAACGCGCTGGAGTACGCCAAGGAGCGGGTGCAGGGCCCGGACCTGACGCAGTTCTCCGACAAGACCGCGCCTCGCGTGACGATCACGCACCACCCGGACGTGCGGCGGTCGCTCATGATGCAGAAGGCGTACGCCGAGGGCATGCGCGCCCTGGTGCTGTACACCGCCAGCATCCAGGACACCATCGCCGTCAAGCAGGCGGCCGGGGAGGACGCCAGCGCGGAGATCGCGCTCAATGACCTGCTGCTGCCGGTGGTCAAGGGCTACGGCTCGGAGCGCTCCTACGAGATGCTGGCCAGCTCGCTGCAGACCCTGGGCGGCTCCGGCTACCTCCAGGACTACCCGATCGAGCAGTACATCCGGGACGCCAAGATCGACACCCTCTACGAGGGCACGACGGCGATCCAGGGCATGGACTTCTTCTTCCGCAAGATCGTCCGCAACCAGGGCCAGGCGCTGACGGCGCTGGCGGAGGAGATCAAGAAGTTCCTCGCCGGGGAGCCGGGCGGCGACGCGCTGGCGGCGCCGCGCGAGCAGCTGGCGAAGGCCGCGGCCGACCTGGAGGCGATCGTCGGCGTGATGCTGACGGACCTCGCGGCCACCGAGAAGGACGTGAAGTCGCTCTACAAGGTGGGCCTGAACACCACGCCGTTCCTGCTGGCCTCGGGCGACGTCATCACCGCCTACCTGCTGCTGCGGGGCGCCGCCGTGGCCGCCGCCAAGCTGCCGGAGGCGACCGGCGACGACCGCCCGTTCTACGAGGGCAAGATCGCCGCGGCCCGCTTCTTCGCCGCGACCGTGCTGCCGCACCTGGCGGCGGTGCGGGCGACGGCCGAGGCCACGGACCTGTCGCTGATGGAGCTGCCCGAGGAAGCTTTCTGACGCAGCCGCGCCACGCGAGTGTGGCCGGGCCCCGGTCGCGGCGGGGCAGGTGCTCCCCCTGCCCCGCCCCTTCTGGACCGGGGCCCGGCCCTTTCCTGCGGCGCGGGTTCCTCCCACGGCTCGCTCGAGCGCAGCGGCGGCGGCCGCAGGCCCGGGGTGCGCCAGCTCTGCGCCAGGGCAGCGGGGGCGGCGGACCGGGCGGTCCCCCGGGACCGCTGCCGCCGGTCAGGGACGGCTTCCGTATCGTGGGAGGATGCGCGCTCCGTTCGACCGGACTCACACCGAGGACCTCATGGGGTTCCTCACGTCCTCGCCCTCCCCGTACCACGCCGCCGCCACCGCCGCCGCCCGGCTGGAGAAGGCCGGCTTCCGGCAGGTTGAGGAGACCGCCGCCTGGGACGGGGGCACGGGCGGCCGGTTCGTGGTGCGCGGCGGCGCGATCATCGCCTGGTACGTGCCGGAGGGCGCCAGCGCCGCGACGCCGTTCCGCATCATCGGCGCGCACACCGACTCGCCGAACCTGCGCGTCAAGCCGGTGCCGGACACCGGCCGTGCGGGCTGGAAGCAGGTCGCCGTCGAGATCTACGGCGGCACGCTGCTGAACACCTGGCTCGACCGCGACCTGGGCCTGTCCGGGCGGCTGGCCCTGCGTGACGGCAGCAGCGTGCTGGTGAGCGTCGACCGGCCGCTGCTGCGGGTGCCGCAGCTCGCGGTGCACCTGGACCGGGGTGTCAACGACGGCCTGAAGCTGGACCGGCAGCAGCACATGCAGCCGGTGTGGGGCATCGGCACGCCGTGCGAGGGCGAGCTGGTCGAGTTCCTGGCTGCCGAGGCCGGTGTCGGGCCGGGCGAGGTCGCCGGCTGGGACGTGATGTGCCACAGCGTGGACGCGCCCGCGTTCCTCGGCCGCGACCGCGAGCTGCTGGCCGCGCCGCGCCTGGACAACCTGCTGTCCGTGCACGCCGGGGTGTCGGCGCTGGTCGCCGCCGCGGCCGTGCCGTCGCCCGCCTGCGTGCCGGTGCTGGCGGCGTTCGACCACGAGGAGATCGGCAGCCTGTCCGACACCGGCGCGCAGGGCCCGCTGCTGGGCACGGTGCTGGAGCGGTCGGTCGACGCCCGCGGCGGCGGCCTCCAGGAGCGGGCGCGGGCGCTGGCGGGCTCCGTCTGCCTGTCGTCGGACACCGGCCACGCGGTGCACCCGAACTACCCGGAGCGGCACGACCCGGGGCACCACCCGGTGCCGGGCGGCGGGCCGCTGCTGAAGACGAACGTCAACCAGCGCTACGCGACGGACGCCAGGGGCCGGAGCCTGTTCCTGGCGGCGTGCGAGCGTGCGGGCGTGCCGTGGCAGCCGTTCGTCTCCAACAACGCGGTGCCGTGCGGCACGACGATCGGCCCGATCACGGCGGCGCGGCACGGCATCGCCACCGTGGACGTCGGGGCGGCGATCCTGTCGATGCACTCGGCGCGTGAGCTGTGCTCGGTGGACGACCCGCACCACCTCGCCAACGCCATGACGGCCTTCCTGACGTCCTGACGCGGCGTCAGCGGACCGTGACGGGCGTGGGGTGCGGCTGTCACGGGATCGTGAACTCGCCGGTGCATGCTGGTGGTTCACGGGGGCGGGTCGCACCGCACTGCACGGCGGTGCGGCTCGTCCCCGGCAGGCCACGGACTCCCTTACATCACGGCCTAGGATCTAGGCTCCAGAAAGCATTCACCGGCTGCCCCCGCGCAGCGTAACGTGTGAACACCCAACCGAGCGTCCAGCGTTCAACCGCTAGAGGGGTCCCGTGAGCGTCCACCCGAGCCTTCAGCCGTCCATCGATGCCTGGACACAGTCGATCGAGGCGATATCCGAGCTGGTCTCCTCGCTGGTTGACGGGGAGTGGAACCGGGCGACCGAGTGCCCGGGGTGGTCGGTGCGTGACGTCGTCTCGCACGTGATCGGCGGGGAGTGCGAGGCGCTTGGCGATCCGCGGCCGATCCACACGCTGCCGCGGGACCTGTTCCACGTGACGGACGAGAAGAGCCGTTACATGGAGGTCCAGGTGGACGTCAGGCGTCACCACACCGGCCCGGAGATGACGGCCGAGCTGGAGTACACGATCATCCGCCGCTCCCGGCAGCTGCGGAACGAGAAGCGAGCGCCGGACGCGTCGGTCTCGCACCCGGTGTACGGCTCGATGACGCTGGCGGAGTTCCTCGAGCTGCGCGCCTTCGACGTGTGGGTGCACGAGCAGGACCTGCGCCGGGCGCTGGGCAAGCCGGGCAACCTGGACAGCCCCGCCGCGCAGATCGCCCGGGACGTGCTGCTGGGCAGGCTGCCGGACGTCGTCGCCAAGACGGCGGCGGCGCCGCGCAAGTCGGCCGTGGTCTTCGACATCAGCGGCCCGGTGGAGTTCCTGCGGACCGTGCGCGTCGACGACAAGGGCAACGGCCGGGTCGACGGCAGCCCGTCGCTGGGCCCGGTGGTGACCTTCACCACCGACTGGGAGACGTTCGTGCGCCTCGCCTGCGGCCGGGTGCGCCCGAAGAAGGTGGCCGACAAGCTGAAGATCGAGGGGGATCCGGGGCTGGCCGACCGCATCCTGGGCGGCTTCCCGAAGACGTTCTGACCGGCCGGGAGGCCGAGCGGGCTAGCCGCGCACGGCCTCCTGCCCGGTGGAGACCGTCAGCTCGATCGGGCCGTCCTCCTCCGGGTTGTACGGGTCGCCCGCCGCGGGTGACTGGTCGACGACCATGTCCCGGCCCTTGAGCACCTCGTCGCGGTAGTTGAGGTCCTCGTCCAGGACCCAGCCGGCGGCGCGGATGCACTCCTTGGCCGAGTCGATGTGGACGTCGTAGAAGTCGGGCATCATCAGCGCGCCCGGCTCCTCCTCCTGGTCCCAGTACTCGCCGGCCTCCGTGCACTCCTCAGGGTCGATCGTCTTGCTCGGGTCGCCCTCCCGGAAGCGGCGCTCGCGCTGCTGCTCCTCCTCGGTGTTCTCGCCGTTGCCGGGCTCGACGGTGCTGCTGTTCTCGCCGTCGGCCTCCGTGTTTTCCCCGCCGTTCCCGCCGCCGCTGTTGACGACCACGACGATCGCGACGGCCGCCACCACGGCGATGGCGATGACGGAGGCGAGGGCGACCATGAGCGTGGTGGACCGCTTGCCCTCCGCCGCCGGTGGCGCCGGGGGCTGGGTGGTGAGGTGGTACGGCGGGGTGACCGGGCCGGTGGTGCCGCCGGGGTAGCCGTAGGCGCTGCCGCCCGGCGCGGGCGTGGCCGGGCCGTAGGGCGACGCGGGCGTCGGCGGGGCGGGCGCGCCGAACTGCGGGAACACCGCCTGCGCGACGGCCGCGCCGCTGTCGCGCGCCTCGTGTGCGCCCGGCACGATGCGCGGCGTCGCGCCCGTGAGCGTGCCCGTGACGCGCTGGCACTCGGCGCGGAACTCCTCGGCGCTGGAGAACCGTTCGTTGGGGTTCTTGCGCATGGCGCGCATCACCAGGGCGTCCACGGCGGGCGGCACGGCCGTGTTGATCGAGGAGGGCAGCGGCGGCTCCTCCTGCACGTGCGCGTAGGCGATCGCCAGCGGCGAGTCCGAGTCGAACGGCAGCCGGCCGGTGAGCAGCTCGAAGAGCATCACGCCGACCGAGTACAGGTCGGAGCGGGCGTCCACGCCCCGGCCCAGTGCCTGCTCGGGGGAGAGGTACTGCGGCGTGCCGACGACCATGCCCGTCTGCGTCATGGACGTCACGCCGGACTGCATGGCGCGCGCGATGCCGAAGTCCATGACCTTGACCACGCCGCGGCGGGTGATCATCACGTTGCCCGGCTTGATGTCGCGGTGGACCAGCCCCATCTCGTGGCTGATCTCCAGCGCCGCCAGCACGTCGTCGGTCACCGACAGCGCCCGCTCCGCGGTCATCGCCCCGAAGCGCTTGACGTCCTCCTCCAGGACGGCGCGCAGCGGGCGGCCCTCGACGTACTCCATGACGATGTACGGCACGGGGACGCCGTCGATCACGTCCTCGCCGGTGTCGAAGACGGAGACGATGTTGGTGTGGGTGAGCTTGGCGACGGACTGGGCCTCACGCTTGAAACGCTCGCGGAACGCGTCCTCGCGCCCCAGGTCGGCGTGCATGGTCTTGATCGCGACCTGCCGCTCGAGCACCGTGTCCCAGGCCAGGTGCACCGAGGCCATGCCGCCCTTGCCGAGCAGGTCGCGCAGCTGGTAGCGCCCTCCGCCGACGGATCGGCCCGCGTAGCCGCCCGGCGTCGGCGCGCCCTGGTCACTCATCTGGTGTGTCCCCCCTGTCAGCGGTGCGGAGTGCGGCGGAGCGGCGAGCGTCGTTGCGGACCGGTTCCCGGCCCAAGTCTGCCTGAGCGCACTTTGACGTCAAGCTCGTTGTCCGTTCCGTGATCGCCGCCACGGACCGTCCGGGCCGGGCGGAGTCAACTTGTCAGTCTGCCCTCTGAACCGGTTTGATGGCACCGCGACCAAGCGACAACGGCGAGGACTGATGGCACAGGACGAAGGCGCTGCGGGCCCTGAGGAGAGGGGGTCCGAGGCGGCCGGTAGCCAGGTGCCCGGCACGCCCGATTCGCCCGAGACGTCTGAGACCCCCGAAGCTTCCGAAACTCCGGAAACTCCCGAGATGTGGGGGAACAACGGCCTCGTGGGCGAGGGCCGTTACCGCCTGACACACCGCATCGGCCGCGGTGGCATGGCCGAGGTGTTCGCCGCCGAGGACGTCCGGCTCGGCCGTCCTGTCGCCATCAAGCTGCTCCGCCCGGACCTGGCCGAGGACCCGGTCTCCAAGGCCCGCTTCACCCGCGAGGCGCAGTCCGTGGCGGGCCTGAACCACCACGCGGTGGTCGCGGTCTACGACTCCGGCGAGGAGTACATGACCACCACCACGGGGCGCGGCAGCGTCGTGCCCTACATGGTGATGGAGCTGATCAACGGCCGCACCATCCGCGACCTGCTGGTCAACGCCGAGGCCCCGCCGGTGGAGCAGGCGCTGCGGATCGTCTCCGGCGTGCTGGAGGCCCTCGCCTACAGCCACCAGCACGGCATCGTGCACCGCGACATCAAGCCGGCGAACGTCATCATCACCGACACCGGCAGCGTGAAGGTGATGGACTTCGGCATCGCCCGGGCCCTGCACGGCGCCGCCCAGACGATGACGCAGACCGGCATGGTCATGGGCACGCCGCAGTACCTCTCGCCCGAGCAGGCGCTGGGCAAGACGATCGACACCCGCTCCGACCTGTACGCGGTCGGCTGCCTGCTGTACGAGCTGCTGGCGCTGCGGCCGCCGTTCACCGGCGAGACGCCGCTGTCCGTGGTGTACCAGCACGTCCAGGACACGCCGCGGCTGCCGTCGGAGGTCTCGCCGTCGTCGCCGCCGGAGCTGGACGGCCTGGTGATGCGGGCGCTCGCCAAGGACCCCGACGACCGGTTCCAGTCGGCCGAGGAGATGCGCGGCCTGGTGCAGTACGCGCTGCGCATGCTGGAGGAGCACGGCGGCCACACCGGCGGCCTGTGGAACACCGGCCCCACCGGCGTCACCGGCACCACCCCCGCCATGGGCACCCCCGCCCCCACCCGCGCGACGCGGGCGCCGGGGGCCGAGACGCCCACCGGGCAGCTCGCCGCGCCCATGCTGCTGGGCGACCCGGACGAGGGCGGCGCGGGCGGCTCCGGCGGCGGGCGCACCGGCGGCCGCGGCCGCCTGCTGCTGGTCGCGCTGCTGGCGGTGGTGGCCATCGGCACGGGCGTGCTGGTCGCCGCCAACCTCGGCGGTGACTCCGGCGGCAACGGCGACGCCGAGCAGAGCCAGACCGATGACGACCGCGGGCGGGAGGACGACCGCGGCACCGGCGGCGCGGGCGGCGACGACGACAGCGGCGAGACCCCGTCCACCGACGGCGTGGGGGACGACGGGACGCAGCAGGACTCGGACTACTACCAGCCCGAGGACCCGTCGTGGAGCGACGACGGCTCCACGCCGGACGCGCCCGAGCAGAGCGAGGGCGGGCAGCCGACCGGCGACGACACGTCCTCGCAGCCGGAGGACCCCGAGCCGGAGCAGCCGCCGGAGCAGACCGAGGAAGAGCCGGACGACCCGCTGCCGACGGACGACACGGAGCCCGAGGACCCGACCGACCCCACCACGTCGCCGACCGGTGAGGAGACGGACGGGGGCAGCGGCTCCGACGACGGCTGAGGTGGCGCCGCCGCTGTCCGGGCGCACGCTCTCCGCGGTGCTGCGCCGGTATGACGCGGGCGAGCCGGTGTCCTGCGAGCCCCTGTCCGAGGGCCTGCTGAACCACGGCTACCGGCTGGCCACCACCCGGGGCCGGTTCTTCCTCAAGCACCACCTCGACGACGTGGACGCCGCCCGCCCGGCCCGGGGCGGCACGACGGTCCGCGTGCTGCGGCGCCAGCACCGTGCCATGGCCGAACTCGCGCGCCTCGGCCTGCCCGTGACGCCGCCGGTGCCGGACCGCGACGGTGAGACGGTCGTCGTCCACCGGGGGCGGCGCTACGCGCTGCACCCGTGGGTCGAGGGCCGCCACCGCCGCGGCGGCGAGCTGAGCGGCGCCGACTGCCGCCGCCTGGGCGCGCTGCTGGGGCGGGTGCACCGGGCGCTGGAACGCGTCATAGTGCGCCCGGCCGGAATCCCCGCCACGGCCGCCGCGGCCGAGCCGAGCGACACGTACGCGCTGATCGACCGGCTGCTGGCGCGCGTGCGCGAGCGCCCGCGCCGCAGCGGCTTCGACGAGCTGGCCGAGCACCGGCTGCTGGAGCGGCGCGAGCTGCTGCGGCGGCACGCCCACGCCAAGCCGACCGCCGAGCAGATACCCGCGGCCGGGTGGGTGCACGGCGACTTCCACCCGCTGAACCTGCTGTACCGGGGCGGGTCCGGCGCCCCGGGGGACGGGCCCGACGAGCCGGTCGCGATCATCGACTGGGACCGGCTGGGGGTGCAGCCGCGCGCCGAGGAGGCGGTGCGGGCGGCCGCTATCTTCTTCCTCCGGCCCGACGGCGGGCTGGACCTGCCGAAGGTGCGGGCCTACGCCCGCGCCTACCGGCGGGCCGCCGGGGCCCCGGCAGAGGAGCTGGCCGCCGCCGTGCACCGCGTGTGGTGGGAGCGGCTGAACGACTTCTGGATGCTGACCTGGCACTACGAGCGGGGGGATCACCGGGCCGATCCGCAGTTCCCGGCGGCCGCCGCGCTGGTGGTGTGGTGGACGCGGAACGCGCCGGCGGTGCGCGACGCCTTCTGCGACTGACCGCCGCCGGGCCGGGCCGCCGGGCAGCGGCGCGTCAGCGGCGCTTTTCGGCCTTGCGCCGTGCGACGTACGCGGCGGCCTGCGACCGCCGCTCCATGCCCAGCTTCGCCAGCAGGCTGGACACGTAGTTCTTGATCGTCTTCTCGGCCAGATGCAGCTCCTCGCCGATGGCCCGGTTGGTCAGCCCGTCCCCGATCAGGTCAAGGATCCGGCGCTCCTGGTCCGTCAGCCGGGCGAGCCGGTCATCACCGCCCTCCGCGGGTCCCCCACCGCGCAGACGTTCGAGTACGCGCTGGGTGGCGTCGGGGTCGAGCAGCGACTTCCCGGCCGCCACGTCGCGGACCGCCGTCAGCAGTTCCGCGCCGCCGATGGCCTTGAGCACGTATCCGGAGGCGCCCGCCATGATGGCGTCGAAGAGCGCCTCGTCGTCCGAGTACGACGTCAGCATCAGGCACTTGATGGACTCGTCCCGCGAGCGGACGTCGCGGCAGACCTCCACGCCGCTGCCGTCGGGCAGCCGCACGTCCAGCACCGCGACGTCGGGCCGGGCGGCCGGGATGCGGGCGACCGCTTCCGCGGCGGTGCCGGCCTCGCCGACGACCTCGATGTCCGGCTCCGCGGACAGCAGGTCGCTCACGCCCCGCCGCACCACCTCGTGGTCATCGAGGAGAAACACGGTGATTTGTCCGTCTTCGGGCACGCAGCAAGTGTCACACAGCCCGGCCTGGCACGCGCTCTGACGCGTGGCCCGATTGCCGTCCGATCCCTTCCGGTCCTCCGGGCAGCGGCGCTACGGTGCGAGTGTCCCACGGCTTTGCGAAGCTATGGATCACGTGGACCAGTGTCGTTCCACGCCGATGCGTAACGCCTGCCGAATACTTGGATTTCCCAGTAAATCCGCAGGTCAGGGCACTTGCGCGAGTCGTGGCTCCTCTGGGTACCGTGCTTCTAGCGGGCCGCCGAACGGGACGCGAGAAACGACTGTGGTCTGTGAGAAACCGCTCGGCTCCGTCCGCGCCGCACCCACCCCGTGCGCCGCACGGGTCCGGGCGGACCGCACTGGCCGCCCGGTGACCCCGGGGGCCGGACCGACGGAGGAGCACGAGTGACCGTGGAGACGACCACCGCAGCCGGCACCACCATGGTGCAGCTGCTGACACCCGAGGGCGAGCGGGTCGAACACCCCGAGTACTCCCTCGAGATCACACCCGGGGAACTGCGCGGCCTGTACCGCGACATGGTCCTCACCCGCCGTTTCGACGCCGAGGCCACCGCGCTCCAGCGCCAGGGTGAACTGGCCCTGTGGCCCTCCCTGCTCGGCCAGGAGGCCGCCCAGATCGGCTCGGGACGCGCCCTGCGCGACAGCGACTACGTCTTCCCGACCTACCGCGAGCACGGCGTCGCCTGGTGCCGCGGCGTGGACCCGACGAGCCTGCTGGGCATGTTCCGGGGCGTCAACCACGGCGGCTGGGACCCGAACAGCAACAACTTCCACCTCTACACGATCGTCATCGGCGCCCAGACGCTGCACGCCACCGGCTACGCCATGGGCGTGGCCATGGACGGCGCCGAGGCGGCCGTCGTCGCCTACTTCGGCGACGGCGCCTCCAGCCAGGGCGACGTCGGCGAGTCGTTCACCTACGCCGCCGTCTACAACGCCCCGGTGGTGTTCTTCTGCCAGAACAACCAGTGGGCCATCTCCGAGCCCACCGAGCGCCAGTCCCGGGTGCCGCTCTACCAGCGCGCCCAGGGCTACGGCTTCCCGGGCGTGCGCGTCGACGGCAACGACGTGCTGGCCGTCCTGGCCGTCACCCGGGCCGCCGCCGACCAGGTGCGGACGGGCCAGGGCCCCGTGCTCGTGGAGGCCTACACCTACCGGATGGGCGCCCACACCACCTCCGACGACCCCACCCGCTACCGCACCAGCGAGGAGCTGAAGGAGTGGGAGGCGAAGGACCCGATCCTGCGCCTGCGCCGCCACCTCGACCGCGAGGGCCTGGCGGACGAGGAGTTCTACACCCGCCTCGACGAGGAGAGCGACCGGATGGCGCGGCGGGTGCGGGAGGCGATCCGCACGATGCCCGACCCGGACGGCACGGCGATCTTCGACCACGTCTACGCCGACGGCCACGCGCTCGTCGACGAGGAACGCGCCCACTACGCGGCCTACGCGGCCTCGTTCGAGGAGGGGAACTGACATGGCCCAGGCGATGGCGCTCGCCAAGGCGCTCAACCTCTCGCTGCGCACCGCGCTCGACAACGACCCCAAGGTCCTCGTCATGGGCGAGGACGTCGGCAAGCTCGGCGGCGTCTTCCGCGTCACCGACGGCCTGCAGAAGGACTTCGGCGAACGCCGCGTCCTCGACACCCCGCTCGCCGAGTCCGGCATCATCGGCACGGCGATCGGCCTGGCGCTGCGCGGCTACCGGCCGGTGACGGAGATCCAGTTCGACGGCTTCGTCTTCCCCGCCTACGACCAGATCGTCACCCAGCTCGCGAAGTTGCACGCGCGGGCCCTGGGCATGGTGCGGCTGCCCGTGGTCATCCGCATCCCCTACGGCGGCGGCATCGGGGCCGTGGAGCATCACAGCGAGTCGCCGGAGGCGCTGTTCGCGCACGTGGCGGGCCTGAAGATCGTCACTCCGTCGAACCCCTCCGACGCCTACTGGATGCTCCAGCAGGCCATCGAGTGCGACGACCCGGTGATCTTCTTCGAGCCCAAGGCCCGGTACTGGGAGAAGGGCGAGGTCGATCCGGAGGGCATCCCGGGCCCGCTGCACGCCGCGCGCGTGGTGCGCGAGGGCAGCGACCTGACGCTCGCCGCGTACGGGCCGATGGTCCGCACCGCGCTCCAGGCGGCGCTGGCCGCCGAGGAGGAGGGGCGGTCGCTTGAGGTGGTGGACCTGCGGTCGATCTCGCCGATCGACTTCGACACCCTGACCGCGTCCGTGAAGAAGACCGGCCGTCTCGTCATCGCGCACGAGGCACCGGTGTTCTTCGGGGCCGGCGCCGAGGTCGCCGCCCGGATCACCGAGCGGTGCTTCTACCACCTGGAGGCGCCGGTGCTGCGCGTCGGCGGGTACCACGCGCCGTATCCGCCGGCGCGGCTGGAGGAGGAGTACCTGCCCGGCCTGGACCGGATCCTGGACAGCGTCGATCGCGCGCTGGCGTACTGAGGGAGTGTCGTGATCCGCGAGTTCAAGATGCCCGACGTGGGCGAAGGGCTGACCGAGGCCGAGATTCTCAAGTGGCTCGTCCAGGTGGGCGACACGGTGACGGACGGCCAGATGGTCGTCGAGGTCGAGACCGCGAAGGCGGCGGTGGAGCTGCCGATCCCGTACGACGGCACCGTCCGGGAGCTGCGGTTCGAAGAGGGCGCCACGGTGGACGTGGGCACGCCGATCATCGCCATCGACACCGGGCCGGGGGACGGCCCGGCGGACGGTGAGTCCGGCGGCACGGCGGAGGACGGCGCGGCACAGGGCGGCGCGGCGGAGGACGGGGAGCGGCGCGAGCCGGTCCTCGTCGGCTACGGCGTCGCCAACGGCACCCCGCACCGGCGCCGCCGCAAGCCGGCCGCTGGCGAGGCGGCCGCCGGCGAGGCGGCCCCGGCACCGGCCGCTCCGGCCCCGGCACCGGCCGCTCCGGCCCCGGCCCCGGCGGCACCGGTACCGGCCCCGGCGGCCCGGGGACGGCGGGTGCCGGAGTCCGGGGGACGGCCGCTGGCGAAGCCGCCCGTGCGGAAGCTGGCCAAGGACCTGGGGATCGACCTGTCGGCGGTGGTGCCGACCGGTCCCGGCGGGATCATCACGCGGGAGGACGTGCGCGGCGCCGCCGAGGCACAGGCCGCCCCCGCCCCGGCACCGGCACCGGCCGAGGCGCCGGCCCCGGCCCCCGGGAAGGCCACCGCGGCCGGGGAGCGGCGGGTGCCGATCCGGGGCGTGCGGAAGGCGACCGCGCAGGCGGTGACGAGCAGCGCGTTCACCGCGCCGCACGTCACGGAGTTCGTCACCGTCGACGTCACCCGCACCGTCCGGCTGGTGGAGCGGCTGCGGAAGGACCCGGACCTTGCGGGCGTGCGTGTGACGCCGCTGCTGCTGGTGGCGAAGGCGCTGCTGCTCGCCGTGCGCCGGAACCCCGAGATCAACGCCGCCTGGGACGAGGAGAACCAGGAGATCGTCTACAAGGACGCGGTCAACCTGGGGATCGCGGCCGCCACCCCGCGCGGCCTGATCGTGCCGAACATCAAGGACGCCGGCGCCAAGTCCCTGCCCGAGCTGGCGCGGGCGCTGGGCGACCTGGTGACGACCGCGCGCGAGGGGAAGACGTCACCGGCGGACATGACGGGCGGCACCTTGACCATCACCAACATCGGCGTCTTCGGCATCGACGCCGGCACCCCGATCCTCAACCCCGGCGAGTCCGCCATCCTGGCGTTCGGCGCGATCAAGGAGCGGCCGTGGGTGCACAAGGGCAAGGTGAAGCCGCGTCACGTGACGACCCTGGCCCTGTCGTTCGACCACCGCCTCGTCGACGGCGAGCTGGGCTCAAAGGTGCTGGCGGACGTCGCCGCCGTGCTGGAGCGCCCCAAGCGTCTGATCACCTGGGGCTGATCCCGGCCGGCCCCGGCCGGACAGAAGCGAGCGGCAACGACGGGACAGCGACGGGACAGCGACGGGCGGTGCGGCACCCCGTGCGGTGCCGCACCGCCCGTCGCGTCGTCCCGGCCGGGCGCCGGGCGAGGTCACAGGTACGGCCCGGAGCGCGCGCCCCCGCGCCGCTCCTCGGCGTGCTGCTCGCCGCCGTCGCCGCCGCCGAGCGCGCCGGGCGGCAGGGCGCGGCGCATCTGCTCCAGCTGGGCCCGGGCGGCCATCTGCTGGGCGAACAGCGCGGTCTGAATGCCGTGGAAGAGGCCCTCCAGCCAGCCGACGAGCTGCGCCTGGGCGATGCGCAGCTCAGCCTCGGTGGGCACGTTGTCGTCGGTGAACGGCAGCGACAGCCGCTCCAGCTCCTCGACCAGCTCCGGCGCGAGCCCTTCCTCCAGCTCCTTGACCGAGCTGGCGTGGATCTCCTTCAGACGCGCCCGGCTGGCCTCGTCCAGGGGAGCGGCCTTCACCTCTTCGAGCAGCTGCTTGATCATGCTGCCGATGCGCATGACCTTGGCCGGCTGCTCCACCATTTCGGTCACCGGGGTCTCGGAGTTCTCGTCCGACTCCCCTCCGTCACCCCCGTTTCCCTTCGGCGCCGCGCTGCCCAGGGCCATGCCGTCCGGGCCGACGACCAGGACGTGCGGGGTGTTTTCCTGCGGAGGTTCGTTCCTCGGCTCAGTCATGCCTCCATCATGCAACGTTGGCCGGGGGCGTGGAGCGCTCAGCGGCGCCCGCCGGAACGGGGGCGGCCGGGTCGGTGAGGGCGCCGTCTTGCAGCAGCAGCACGCGGTCGGCCCACACCGCGTGCGCCGGATCGCGGGTGGTCATGAGTACGGCCTGGCCGCGTGCGGCGCGGGTGCGCAGCAGCGCGAGCACGGTGTCGGCCAGGACCGGTTCCAGGCCGGCCACGGGGTCGTCGGCGACGATCAGCGGGCGGTCGCTGACGAGGGCGCGCGCCGTGGTGACGGCGCGGCGGTGGAAGGGCGACAGCTCGCGGGGGAGCAGGTCCGCCAGGTCGGCCAGCTCGAGTTCGAGGAGGACGGAGAGGGCCATCCGGCGGGCCTCTGCGGCCGGGACACCGTCGAGGGTGGGCCGCAGGGCGATGTTCTCCGCCGCCGTCAGTGAGGGATGGAGCGCGGTGTCCGCGTGCTGCGGCACGCGGGTGACGGTGGTGCGGAGCAGCTCGGCGAGGCGCCGGTGGCCCAGGGTGGCCAGGTCGGCGCCGCCGAGGCGGACGCGGCCGCGCAGCGGCGTGGCCTGGCCGGTGGCCAGCGCCAGCAGCTGTGACTTGCCGGCGCCGGGCGGGGCCAGGACGGAGACGAACTCCCCGGCGCGGACAGTCAGGTCAGCGCCGTCGAGGGTGGGCGCGTGGATGACGCCCCGGATGGCGAGGAGCGCGGTGGGCGCGGCAGTCATGTGAAATGCCCCCTGACGATCGCGGATGGTGACGATGGTGGCGCACCAACGTGACGGCACTGTTGACGTGCGTGACGGCGGTACCCACCGGTCGTCCCGCCGCGGGGCGGGGCGGGGTGCGAGGGTCAGGCGGGGCGGAGGCGGTAGCCGACGAGGCCGATGCCGAGGCCGAAGAGCAACAGGCCGGTGCCGAACGGCAGGAGGGGGAGCAGTTCGCCGCGCGGTTCGGCGCCGGTGGCGGCGGTCTCCGGCACGGCGCGGGGCGCGTGGCGGGATGCCGCGGAGCCGGTGCCGGATTCCGGGGAAGGACCCGAACGGGCGACTGGCTCGGCCGGCTGCCGGTCCGGCTCGGGCGCCTGCTCACCGGCCGGTTCGAGAGGGCTGCCGGGGGCGGAGGAGGCGAGGCCCGCGGGGGCGCCCCGGGAGTGGTCGGATCCGGCGTGGACCGGAGCCATCGCGGCCAGGACCGTCACGATGGCCACCACGATGCCAGCAGCGCAGGCTCTCACGCTTCCGCCTCCGTCGGCGTAGGTGTCGCTTGGGATGCCCTCCCCAAGTCACCACTAGCATCACATAATCGGTCGAATCGGGCATCTCGGAGGCGTGCGCGCTGCCGGCGGCTCTCTCCCGGGGGCCGCGGCGCGTCCGGCGCTATCCGGCCACCAGCAGCAGCTTGCCGACGTGGCCGCTGGACTCCATGATGCGGTGCGCTTCGGCGGCCTGGGGCAGCGGCAGCTGGCGGTCGATGACGGGCACGACGCGCCCGGAGGCCAGCAGCGGCCAGACGTGCTCGCGCACGGCGGCGACGATCGCGGCCTTCTCCCCGGGCGGCCGGGTGCGCAGCGAGGTGGCGGAGAGGGTGCCGCGCTTGGCGAGCAGCGCGCCGAGGTGCAGCTCGCCCTTCACCCCGCCCTGGAGGCCGATCACGGCAATCCGGCCGCCGGGCGCCAGCGCCCGGACGTTGCGGGGCAGGTAGGCGGCGCCCATGATGTCGAGGATCACGTCCGCCCCGGCGCCGCCGGTGGCGCGGGTGATCTCCTCGGTGAAGTCCTGCTCCCGGTAGTTGATCAGGATGTCGGCGCCGAGCGCGGCGCAGCGGGCCAGCTTCTCGGCGCTGCCGGCGGTGACGGCGACGCGGGCGCCGAGCGCCTTGCCGAGCTGGATGGCGACCGTGCCGATGCCGCTGGCGCCGCCGTGAACGAGCAGGGTCTCACCGGGGCGCAGGCCGGCGGTCATCACGACGTTCGACCAGATGGTGGCCGTCACCTCGGGCAGCCCGGCGGCGGTCACCAGGTCGGTGCCGTCGGGGACGGGCAGCAGCTGGCCGGCCGGGACCGCGACGCGCTCGGCGTAGCCGCCGCCGGTCAGCAGGGCACAGACCTCGTCGCCTGCCGCCCAGCCGGTGACACCCGTGCCGACCTCGGCGATCCGGCCCGAGCACTCCAGGCCGGGGTAGGGCGGGGCGCCGGGCGGCGGGGGATAGTGGCCCTGGCGCTGGAGGACGTCGGCCCGGTTCACGCCGCTGGCCGTCACCTCGATGACCACCTCGCCGTCCCCGGGGGCGGGGTCCGGCACCTCAGTCCACTCCAGCACCTCGGGCGGGCCCGGCTGGCTGATCGTGATCGCATGCATGACAGCGACGGTACCGGGCGGGCCCGGTGGCACGCCCGGTGCCGTCTCAGCGGACCGGGGCGGCGGCCCGCGCCCTGCGGGCCACGGGCGTCAGCGGGAGGGTGCCGTTCCCGCTGATGCCTGCCGGCGGCTTCCGCTGCTGCCCGCTCACATTCCCTTCCGCTGCTCACCCGGGTGTACGAGGATGGCACGATGTCCGATTCAGTCTCCGCCACGGCGACCACCCGCACGCCGCGGCAGATCGCCGACGAGTACGTGGAAACCCTGTCCGATCTCGACCCGGTGCTCGCCGTCTACCTCGGCAACCGTCCCGGCTCGGACGCCCTTCCCGACTACTCCCCGGAGGGCATCGCGGCCCTTGCCGACGCTCACCGCGCCACGCTGACGGCGCTTGACGCCGCCGCCCCCGAGGGCGGGGCCGGGCTGCCGGACGACGAGCGGCGGGCGGCCCGCCTGCTCCGCGAGCGGCTGGGCGCCCAGCTGAACCTCATCGAGACCGGGGAGAAGCTCCGCGACGTCGCCGCCCTCTTCTCCCCGGCCCACCAGCTGCGGCAGGTCGTCCTGCTCATGCCCGCCAAGACCGAGGACGACTGGGCCGTCATCGCTCGCCGCCTGCGCAACCTCCCGGGCAGCGCGCGCGGGTACATCGCCTCGCTCCGCGAGGGCCTCGCCCGCGGCCTGGCCGCCGCGCCGCGCCAGGCCGAGGCGCTGCTCGCGCAGATCGACGAGTGGCTCGCCAAGGACTGGTTCCGCGACTTCGCCTCGGCGGGCCCCGACGCGCTCCGCGGCGACCTGGACCGGGCGGCGAGTGAGGCCACCGCCGGCATGGCAGAGCTGCGCGACTTCCTGCGCGACACCTACCTGCCGCACCCGGCCACCGCGGCGGCTCCCGACGGCGTCGGCCGCGACCGCTACCTCCGCCACGCCCGCCACTGGACCGGTTCCGACCTCGACCTGCAGGACGCGTACGCCTACGGCTGGGAGGAGTTCGAGCGCCTCGCCGCCGAGATGCGCGCCACCGCCGGCCTCGTCCTGCCGGGCGCCACCCCGGCCGAGGCCATGGCGCACCTGCGGACCCACGGTGAGGCCATCGAGGGCGAGGAGGAGATCCGCCGCTGGTTGCAGGCCCTGATGGAGCGGGCCACGGAGCAGCTGGCGGGCACGCACTTCGACCTGCCGGAGCCCGTCCGCCGCGTGGAGACGCACATCGCCCCGCCCGGCAGCAGCGCCGCCCCGTACTACACCCGGCCCTCGCTGGACTTCTCCCGCCCGGGCCGTACCTGGCTGCCGACGCTCGGCGCCACGCGCTTCCCCGTCTGGGACCTGGTCTCGGTCTGGTACCACGAGGGGCTGCCGGGCCATCACCTTCAGTTCGCGCACTGGGTGTACGTCAAGGACCGGCTCTCGCGCTACCAGATCGGCCCGGGCAGCGTCAGCGGGCAGACCGAGGGCTGGGCGCTGTACGCGGAGCGGCTCATGGACGAGCTGGGCTTCCTGACCAACCCGGAGTACCGGCTGGGCTACCTGTCGGAGCAGATGCTCCGGGCCATCCGCGTCATCATCGACATCGGCATGCACCTGGGGCTGCGGATCCCGGCGGGCCTGAGCTTCCACCCGGGCGAGGTGTGGACCCCGGCACTGGGCCTGGAGTTCCTCCGCGCCCACACCGGCCTGGCCGGTGACTACGCCGCATCGGAGCTGGTCCGCTACCTGGGCCGGCCCGGTCAGGCCATCAGCTACAAGCTCGGCGAGCGGGCCTGGCTCGCCGGCCGGGAGGCGGCGCGGGCGGCCGCCGCCCGCGAGGGACGCCCCTTCGACCTGAAGTCCTGGCACATGGCGGCGCTGTCCCTGGGCGCCCTCGGCCTCGACGACCTGGCCGAGGAGATCTCCGTCCTGGGCTGACCTCGCCTGACCTCGCCTGACCGGTCCAGCCCGCCCCGGCCGCCGCGCCGGGGCGGGCGCGGGGGCGGCGGGCTACGACTGGCCGCGCACGTGCAGGCCGGCCAGCAGCCGGGACGTCGCCTCGGCGACCTCCGCCACGGCGCGGTCGAAGACCTCCTGGTTGCGGGCGGCGGGGGAGCGGAAGCCGGAGACCTTGCGGACGTACTGCAAGGCCGCCGCGCGGATGTCCTCGTCCGTGACCTCGGGCGTGACCGGCGGGCGGAGCGTCTTGATGCTGCGGCACATGCCCTCAAGTGTGCGCGTCATTGTCCACGCACGCCCCGTCATCGTCCACAGCGTCCCGCCCTAGCATCGGCAGTGCCGAGCCGCGCGGCACCGGTGACGGAAGACAGCACGCTCCACACCCCCCACGACACCGGATGGAGTCCTCCCATGCGCAGGACGAGCGCACGCGTGAAGCTGATGAGTGCTGTCGCGGTGGCCACGGCGGCGGCCGTCGGCGGCCTGACCGCCTACAGCGGCAGCGCCGCGGAACCGGCCCCCACCCAGACGCTCGCCGTCGGCACCCCCGAAGGCTTCGGCGCCGGCACCACGGGCGGCGCGGGCGGCGAGGTCGTGACCGTCACGACAGCCGAGGAGCTGGCGGAGGCCGCCGCCCGCGAGGGCGCCCTCCAGATCGAAGTACGAGGCACCATCGAGCTGGACGACATGACGCGCGTCAGCTCCGACAAGACCATCACCAGCGACGGCAGCGGCCAGATCACCGGCAGCGGCCTGAACATCAGCCGCGCCGACAACGTGATCGTCCAGAACCTGACGTTTACGGGCTCGGACGACGACGGCATCAACGTCGAGTACTCGACGAACGTGTGGATCGACCACAACACGTTCAGCGGCCACAGCGACGGCGCCCTGGACATCAAGCGCGCCTCGGACAACATCACCGTGTCCTGGAACCACGCCTACAACCAGGACAAGAACATGCTGCTGGGCCACGACGACGGCAACGCCGGCGAGGACGCCAACGCCCTGCACGTCAGCTACCACCACAACTGGTTCGACGGCACCAACCAGCGCAACCCCCGGGTCCGCTTCGGCGACCCGGTGCACGTCTACAACAACTACTACAGCGACATCGGCAGCTACGGCGTCGCCTCCACCCAGGACGCCGGGGTGCTGGTCGAAGGGAACTACTTCGAGAACGTCGAGGACCCCTTCCACCTGGGCGAGGGCAACTCCGGCCCCGGTTCCCTGGTGGCCCGCGACAACGAGTTCGTGAACTCCGGCACGGGCGTAACCGGCGGTTCCGTGAGCGACCCGCCGTACAGCTACACCCTCGACCCGGCCGCCGACGTGAAGGCGATCGTCACCGGCGGCGCCGGGGCAGGCAACCTGTAAGCCGTCCCGCCCAGCCCTTCCGCCCGGACCGGCCGGGGCGCGTCCGGGCGCGAGGCTTGTTTGGTCATGGACACGCCAGTATCGTCCTCGTCACATGCGTTTCGGATATGAGCGAGGCATCCCCCATGGCGGAACGCGGGCGGCGGCCGACGATCGGCCTGATCACGGCCAACATCCACCTCGGCGTGGGCCCCACCCTCTGGTCCGGCGTCCTCGCCGCGGCCGAGCGCCATGACGTCAGCGTCCTCTGCTTCCCCGGCGACGCCCTCCGCCCCGGCGGCGCGCCCCGCAACGCCGTCTACGACCTGGTGGGCCCGCACCGCGGCCCGCTCCGCCTCGACGGCGCCATCTGCTGGACCTCCACCCTCGGCCTGCCCACCGCGGGCGAGCGCGCCCAGGCCCTCACCGAGCGCCTGGCCGGCCTCCCCGTCATCAGCCTCAACCGCCCGCTCGGCCCGCACGAAACGCTCCGCATGGACTCCTACTCCGGCATGCGGAAGGCCATCAGCCACCTCATCCGCGACCACGGCCGCCGCCGCGTCGCCTGCCTGCGCGGCCCGCTCGCCAGCCCCGTCGCCGTCGACCGCTTCCGCGCCTACACCGACGCCCTCGCCCGCCACCGCATCCCGTACGACCGCTCCCGCGTCGCCGCCTCCGTCGACTACGCCAACGGCGCGGGCGCCTCCGCCATGCGCGTCCTGGTCGATGTGCGCGGCCTGCGGCCCGGCACGGACTTCGACGCCGTCGTCGCGTGCAGCGACGTCCTGGCCGCCGACGCGCTGCGCTTCCTGACCGAGCGCGGCGTCCGCGTGCCCGACGACGTGGCGCTGATCAGCTTCAACGACTCGCTGGAGGCGCGGCTGAGCGACCCGCCCCTCACCTCCGTCGCCCTGCCGTTCGCCGAACTCGGCGGACTCGCCGTCGACACCCTCCTGGCCCGGCTGCGCGGCGAGCGGCCCCCCGCCGCCCGCGCCGTCTCCGGCACCCTCGTCACCCGACGCTCCTGCGGCTGCCCCTCAGCCCTGACGGCCCAGGCCACCGACGGGCCCGGCGCGGCGCCACCGCCGCTGCCCCGGTCCGCCGCCGCGCTGACCGCCGCGCTCCGCGCCGACGCGCGCGACGGCGGTGTGACCTTCCTGCACACGCTGGAGAGCCACCTCGGCGGCTGGGTGCGTGACGTCGAGGACGCCGCCGCCTGGGACCGCGCCCTGCTCGGGCTGCGCACCACCGTGCTGCCGACGCTGCCGCCCCACGCCCGCCCGCACGCCGAGCGGCTCGTCGGCCAGGCCCGCCTGATGATCGCGGACAAGTCCTACCGCCTGCTGGAGTACGAACGCTGGGCCCGCGAGCAGGAGTCGCGCCGCCTGCGCGCCCTCGGCACCACCCTCACCACCGCCGTCGATCCGGGCGCCATTACCGCCGCGCTCGACCGCCACCTGCCGGGCCTCGACGTTCCCGGCTGCACGCTCCTGCTGCCGGGCAGCGACGCCACCGGGCCGCCAGCTACCGACACCGGGACCGGCGCCGGGAGCATGGTGGCCGCCGCGGACGCCGACGCCCTGTACGCGCGCCTGCCACGCGACCGCCGCTTCACCGCCGTGCTGGAAACCCTGCACATCGGCGGCGAGCACCTCGGCTTCGCCCTCTTCGACGCCGGCCCGCTCCCGGCCGCCGCGCGCCACGGCGCGCTCTTCCGGGCGCTCGGCGACCAGATCAGCGCCGCGCTCAAGGGCGCGCACCTGTTCACCGAGGTGCGCCGGGCCCGCGACGCCGCCGAACAGGCCAGCCAGTTCAAGACCCGCGTCCTGGGCAACGCCACCGGCGAACTGCGCACCCCCGTCGAGGCCATCCTGCGGCGCTGCACCGACCCGGAGATCCGGCAGCAGGCGTCCACGCTGCTGCGTCTGATCGACGACCTGCTTGAGCTGTCCCGCTCCCAGACCGACGCCCTCGGCCTCTCGCCCCGCCTGCTCGACCCGCGCCCGCTGCTCGCCGAGGCGGCCCGCGCCCCGGCCGGCGGGCACCCGCCGGCCCGGCTCGCGCTGCCCGAACGGCTCCCGGCTGTGCGCGCCGATCCCCAGCGGCTCACGCAGCTGCTGCACACCCTGCTCGCCGCCGCACCCGGCGGCGACCGGGACCGCGACAAGGGCGGCGGCAGGAACGGCGGCAGGGGCGGCGGCAGGAACGGCGGCACCGTACTCGCCGCCGAGACGCTGCCCGCCGCCCTGCGCGTCACCGTCGCCTCGCCGTCGCTGCGGGTCCCGCCCGGTGAGGAGGAGCACCTCTTCCAGCCGTTCGCCTCCGGCGGGCCCGGCACCCGCCTCGGCCTGGCCGTCGCCCGCCGCCTCGCCGTCCTGCACGGCGGCACCCTGACGTTCGAACGGCTCGGCACCGGCGGCGTCTTCTGCCTCGACCTGCCGCTGCCCACGCCGGCCGGGCCGGCCCCGCCGGCCGTCCCGCCGAGCAGCGCACCGGCCCCCGGGCGCACCGTCCTGGTCGCCGCGGGCGGCACCGGCCCGCCCCGCGAGCTCACCGCGCTCGCCCGCCGCGAGGGCCTGCGGCTGCGGGTGCTGCACCCCGACGACGACACCGCCTCGCTCACCGCGGGCCCGCCGCCCGCCGCCGTCGCGTGGGACGCCAGCGAGGCGTCCGACGAGGAGTGGCCGCACGTCACCCGGCTCCACAGCCACCCGGCGCTGCGTCATACGCCGTTCCACCTCTACGGCCCCGTCACCGGCGAGACCCTGGAGGACGCCCTGCGGGCGCTGCGCCCCTCCGGGCTCGCCGCTCCCGCCGTCCTCGCCGACGGTTCAGCGTCCTCCCGCGAGCGCTGGCGGCGCACGCTCACCGACGTGCTCCCCGGGCGGACCGTGCGGGCCGCCCCGGACGGCACCACCGCCTGCGCGCTGTTCGCGGACGACCCGCCGGAACTGCTCATCACCGACCTGACGCTGCCCGACATGGACGGCCTCGACCTCGTCGAGCGCCTCAGCGAGATCACCGGTCAGCCCCACCTCCCCGCCCTGATCCTCAGCTCGCGCGGCTTCACCTCAGCCGACGCGGAACGGGCCGAGCAGCACAACGGGGTCGTGCTGCTCGGCCGCGACATCCTCACCGAGGCCGAGACCGCCCGACTGCTGCGCGCCATGCTGGAACGCGCCCGGCGCGGCGACCCGGCCGCCCAGCGGTCGCACGCCCCGGTGCGCCACGCCCTGGCGTTCCTCGAACAGCACTACCGGCACCGCTTCTCCCGCTGGCAGGTCGCGCAGGCCGCGGGCATCAGCGAGGACCACCTCGGCCGCCTGTTCCACCGCGAGATCGGCGTGACGCTCTGGGAGTACCTGACGCGGCTGCGGATCAGCCGCGCCAAGGAACGGCTGGCCCGCAGCGACGACAGCGTGCAGGCCATCGCCCGCGCGGTCGGCTTCCACGACCGGGCGTACTTCAGCCGCGTCTTCCGCAAGGTCACCGGCGTCGCCCCGCACGCCTACCGCGACGCGGACGCCGCCGCCCGCTGAACCGGAGAACCGGGGTGCGGGCCAGACCTCGGCCCGTTACGTGCCGGTGCGTGACCGAACGAGAGCCGGCTGGATGGCGCGGGACGCACCGTGAGAACTGGGACGACCGCGTGCGGATCCACGCGGCCAGCGCCTGCGACGACCTGCCGGGCTTCCGCGCCGGGCGCTCCACGCTGCGCTCCTTCGAGCGGGCGGAGACCGGCGACGTGACGGGGCGTGTCTGGTCCACCTCCAGTGCCACCTGGGGCAGGAACCCTCTCCTGGGCGCGGCTCGGCGCCCGCGCCGCCCGGCGGCGGCACCAGCCTCACCAGTAGACGACGACCTTGTCGCCGACGTTCACCTCGTCGAACAGCGCGGCGATGGCCGCCTCGTCGCGCACGTTGACGCAGCCGTGCGAGGCGCCGTTGTAGCCGTTGGCGGCGAAGTCCTCCGAGTAGTGCACGGCCTGGCCGCCGTCGAAGAACATCGCGTACGGCATCGGCGAGTCGTACAGCGTCGAGACGTGGTCGCGCGACTTCCAGTAGACCTCGAACTCGCCCTCGCGCGTCGGGGTCTCCTCGGCGCCGAAGCGGACGTCCATGGTCGTCTGGATTTCACCGTCGATGACCCAGGACAGGGTCCGGGTCGTCTTCGACACGCACAGCACCCGCCCGGTCAGGCACCGCTCGTCGAGCTCCTGCGCGGGCTCGGCTTCCGGCACGTCCAGCGGCGGGTACATCTCCTCCTCGGTCGGCTGCGCGGTCTCGCTGGTCAGCGCCGACCAGGTGTCCTCGTAGACCGTGCCGGTGGCCTCAAGGCCCGCCGCGCTCTGGTAGGCGCTGACGGCGGTGGCGGTGACGTCGCCGTAGTAGCCCGTCGGGTTCTGCGTGAAGTGGCCGAGCTGGGCCAGGCGGGCCTGGAGTTCGCGCACCTGCTCGGACTGCTGGCCGTAGTCCAGCACCGGCTCCGGCGGGTACATCTCGTCGTGGGTGGGGGTCTCGGTCTCGCTGGTCAGCGCGTCCCAGGTGGACGCGAAGACGGTGCCGGAGATGTCGAGGCCGGCGGCCCGCTGGTACTCGGAGACGGCTCCGAACGTCACGTCGCCGTAGAAGCCGGTGGGCTGGGCCGTGAAGTGGCCGAGCTGGGCCAGGCGGGCCTGGAGTTCGCGCACCTGCTCGGAGGTCTGCCCGCGCTCCAGCACGATCTCCTCGGCCGGCTCGGCGTCCTCCTCGGCCGCTTCCCCGGAGCCGTCATCCCGCTGCTGCGCGGCGGGGTCGGCGTCCCGGCCGCCGCGGCCGGAGTCCTGGTCCTGGGCGCAGCCGGCGAGCAGCGCCGCGGCCGCCAGCACGGACACGACGGGCAGGCGCTTCATGCATCCCCCTGGTCGATCTGGGCGTCAGTGGATCTCACAGTAAAGATGCGCGATTCCGCCAGAATGTTGCGGATCTTTTCATAACGATTCCGTCATCACACCGGACCCGGCCGCACCTGGCGGGCGGTCAGCGCAGCAGCGACCGCACCGCGGCTACGGTGTCGGCGTCACCGGCCCGTTTGTCCTCGCGGTAGCGCACGACACGCGCGAACCGGAGCGTGACTCCTTCGGGGTAGCGGGTCGAACGCTGCACGCCGTCGCACGCCACCTCCACCACCAGTTCGGGCCGTACCCGCACGCCCCCGGGGAACTGGTGCGTCGTCAGCTCCCCCAGCCGCTCGGTCTGCCACCGGAGCGTCTCGTCGGTCAGCCCCTTGAACGTCTTCCCCAGCATCGCGAAGGAGCCGTCGTCCCGCCGCGCCCCCAGGTGGAGATTGGACAGCGTGCCGCGCCGCCGCCCGTGCCCCCACTCGGCCGCCAGCACGACGAGGTCGAAGGTGTGCACGGGTTTGACCTTCAGCCAGCTGGCCCCGCGCCGGCCCGCCACGTACGCCGCGTCAAGCGCCTTGACCACGACGCCCTCGTGACCGCGTGCCAGTACCTCGGCGGCGAACTCCCGCGCCGCGCGCCGCTGCCCGGCGTCGGCCGGGTCGGCCACCACCACGCGTCGCACCCGGCGCGGCTTCGGCGCCAGCCGCGCCAGCTCCGCGTGGCGCCGCGCCGCTGGCAGGTCCAGCAGATCCCGCCCGTCCACGCTCAGCACGTCGAAGAACACCGGCGTCAGCGGCAGCCCGCCCGCCGCCGCCACCCGCCCCGACGTCTCCTGGAACGGCCTCGGCCAGCCGTCCTCGGCCAGCGCGATCACCTCGCCGTCCAGCACCGCCCGCTCCGCCCGCAGCTCCCGCGCCGCCGCCCGCACCTCCGGCAGCCGCCCGCCGATCTCCTCCAGCGTCCTGGTGTAGACCCGCACGTCCGCCGCGCCGGGGCCGCCGACGTGCACCTGGATGCGGATGCCGTCGAGCTTCTCCTCCACCGCGCACGGCCCGAGCCGGTCCACCGCCTCATCCAGGCTGGCCGCGGACCGTGCCAGCATCGGCTGCACCGGCCTGCCGACCTGGAGCCGGAACGCCCCGAGCGCGGCCGGGCCGCCGGCCAGCAGCTCCCGCGCGACCGCCCCCAGCGAACCGCCGAGCATCACCGCGCGCCGCACCTCGGCGGGCGCCGCGCCCGTCGCCGCCGCCAGGCCCTCGGCGGCCAGCGCCTCCAGGGCCCCCTGCCGCAGCTCCCCGCCGATGAGCCGTACCAGGAAGTCCTGCTCGGCGGCGGTGGCGCGGGCCATCAGCCCGGCCAGCAGCCGCCGCCGCTCGGCGTCCGCGCCGGGCCCGGAGACAGCGGCGATCCGCGCCAGCTCCCGGTCGGTGTCGCGGACCGTCAGCGTGGCGCGCGGCGCGGGCGGCGGCAGCTGGGCCAGCGCCCGCCAGCCGATGCCGGTGCGCCGCTGCGGCAGCCGCCCGGCGAGGTAGGTGATGACGACCGGCGCCTCGTCCGGCTCGGTCGCGGCGAACAGCCGCCCCAGCGCGGCGATCTTCGCTGACCGCGCCGGACTGGCCGCGACCTCGCGCGATGTCCCGGCCAGTTCGGACAGCAGCATGCCCTCATGATCCACGAAAGGGATGATGATCACCGGAATTCCTGCTCCGTCCGATTCGGCGGGTAGCATGCCTGATCGGATCTGACAGCTGGGTGAGGGGGCTACACGGCTACATCGAAGAGGTGATGTTGTGGTGTTCAAGCGCCGGTCGCAGCGGCACACGGGACGGTGGTCGGCAAGGAGGGCCGCGCGCGGGACACAGCCCAGGAACCAGGCGCCGCCGATCCCCGCGGGCGCCGGGCGCGTCGCCTGCGAGGTGATCGACCCCGTCGGCCTGCCGATGCGCGCGGACGTCGCCGTCATCGCCGCCGATGGCCGGCAGGTGGCGCGCGGTTGCAGCGACCCGTTCGGGCTGTACCAGGCCACCGTGCCGCCCGGCGACTACCAGCTGGCCGTCAGCGCCGAGGGGTTCCAGCCGCGCCGCACACCGGTGCGCATCACCGAGCGCGACTACGCGGCGGCCGGCCCGATCCAGCTGGACATCGCCCCGCAGCCGCCGCTGCCTTCCCCGGGCCGCTGGGACCTCGACCCGGCCCACACCGCCATCCGCTTCGTCGCCCGCCACATCGGACTGGGCGACGTGCACGGGCGGTTCAACCGTTTCCAGGGCTCGGTGTGGATCGGCGACCCGGTGACGTCCTCGCGGCTGGAGGTGCTCATCGACGCCGCCAGCATCGACACCGGCGTCCAGGCGCGCGACGACCACCTGCGGTCGCCGGACTTCCTCGACGTCCACACCTACCCGCACCTGCGGTTCAGCGCCGACCGCTTCACCCACCGCGGCGGCAACCGGTGGACCGTCGCCGGCGTCCTCGGCCTCCACGGCGTCTCCCGCACGGTGCGGCTGGACACCGTCTACCTCGGCACCGGCACCGGCATGGACGGCGAGACCCGCGCCGCCTGCCGGGCCACCACCGAGCTGCACCGCGAGGACTACACCCTCAACTGGCGCAAGATGCTCGCCGCCGGCATCGCCGTCGTCGGCCCCACCGTCCGCGTGGAGCTGGACATCCAGGCGATACGCGCCGAGAGTTAGGGCACATGGGGCGTGAGGCGGTGCTGCCGGACGGGGTCCGGCTGGCGTACGAGCTGACGGAAGGCCGCACCGGGCGGCGTGAGCCGCTGGTGTACGCCCATGGCCTCTTCGGCAGCCGCGCGGCCGACGACGAGTCCCAGCTGGTCGACTGGCACGCCGTCACGCGCCGGACCGGCCACCGCCTCCTGCGCTACGACGCCCGCGCCCACGGCGAGTCCACCGGCCGCCCGGACCCGGCCGACTACACCTACCCGGTGCTGGCGGCGGACCTGCTCGCCCTGCTCGACCGGCTCGGCGCGACCGGGCCCGTCGCCGCCGCCGGTGCCTCCATGGGGTGCGCGACCGTGCTGACCGCCGCCGTGCGCGCCCCGGAGCGCTTCTCCCGGCTCGTGCTGCTGATCCCGCCCACCGCTTGGGACACGCGCCCCGAGCAGGCCACCGCCTACCGGCGGCTGGCCGCCCTCACCGAGCGGCACGGCGTTCCCGCGCTGACCGCCGCGCTCGCGGCCGGCCCCGCGCCCGCCTGGCGCCGGGACGCCGCCGGCCCGGCGCCCGCGCCGTCTATCGTGCCGCCGCTGCTGCCCGCCGTGCTGCGCGGCGTCGCCGCCACCGACCTGCCGGCGCCCGCCGACCTGGCGGCGCTGACGCAGCCCACGCTGATCCTGGCCTGGGACGACGACCCGGGACACCCCCGGGCCACCGCCGAGCGCCTCGCCGCGCTGCTGCCCGCCGCCGAGCTGCACCTCGCCCGCGACGCCGCGGCGTTCGCCACCTGGGGCGACCGCGCCGCCCGCTTCCTCGCCGGGGACCCGGCGTAACCGGCGGACGCTGCGGCCGTCACGGCGGTCCGGCGGCCCCGCTCCAGGGGCGCGGCGCGCCGTCCGCGCCGTCCGCGCCGTCCGCGCAGGCGAAGCGGCGCGTCAGGGCGGCCAGCGGCGGCAGCGCCAGGCACGCCAGCGCCGTGGCGAACAGCCAGCCCGCCAGCACGTCCGTCGCCCAGTGCACCCCCAGGTACACCCGGCTGTACCCGACCGCCAGCGCCCACACCGCCGGCAGCGCCACCGCCAGCACCCGGGCGCGGCGCGAGCGGCAGCGCGCCAGCAGCGCCGCCGCCAGCCCGGCGGCGGCCAGCGCCGAGGTGGCCGTGTGCCCGGACGGCATCGCGGGCCCGTGGGCGTGCAGCGCCATCACCGCCGCCGGCGGCCTGGGCCGGTCCAGCAGGCTGACCAGCCCCCAGCGGAGCGCCTGGCCGGTCAGCAGCGCGATAGCCCCGGCCGCCGCACCCGGCAGCCAGGCCCGCCAGCGCGGCGATCCCACCGCGAGCGCGCCGGCGACGGCGGCGGCCGCCAGGGGCGGCGCGCCGCTGCCGCTGTGCGTGATCACCGTGAAGACGTCCTCGCCGCCCGGCGTGCGGTGGTCCAGGGCCCAGCGCAGCGCGTCGCGGTCCACCGGGAACGGGCCGCCGCCGCGGGCCGCCACCCACAGCATCAGCGCCGCCAGCCCGGCGGCGGCCACCGCCGCGACGGCGAGCGGCAGCGTCCCGGGCCGGGCCGGGCGGGGAGCCGGGGGGAGGCGCGGCATGGCGGGCAGCCTAGCGGCGCGGCGGGCGGGCGCCCGGCAGCTACACCCGGCGCACCCTCACGTCGGCCCGGCGCACGTACGCCACCCGGTGGCCCAGCTGGATCTGGAGGTACTCCTCGCCGCGCACCACGCGGTGGTGGGAGGGGTCGAAGGTGACGGCGTAGAAGTACTCGCTGGCCGTCACCAGCCCCACCGGGTATTCCTGGTCCGCCGGGATCTCGTAGACCAGCGGGGAGACCTCCTGCACCGGCACGTCCTCGGGATAGGCCGCCGCCTCCGGGTAGGCCCGGCCGTACACGGGGATGACCGCGGCCCCCGGGCGGCCGGTGGCGACCAGCCCGTGCCCGCGCACCGAGACCGGCGCGTCGTCCGGGTCGTGGAACCACGCCCGCTGGCCCAGGTACCAGATGGCCGTCCAGTCCCCCTGCCGGCCGGCGTACGCGTAGCGCTGCCCGGCGGTGGCGCGCGCGCCGACGTCGTTGACGCCGGTGGAGGACTCGCCGTCGCCGTCCGGGTGGGTGCCGACGTCCCGCACCAGGGGCGCGTCGTGCGCGGGAGCGGCGTGCAGGCGCACCGCCGAGGAGCCGTGCGGGGCGCACGCGCCGCCCGCCTCGCCGCAGTCGTCGAACGAGGGGCGGTTGGTGTCGTAGTCGGGCGCGATGGTGACGACGCCGGAGCGGGCATCGTCGCGCGGGCCCGCCGCGGCCCGCGGGAAGGGGGCGCCCAGCAGCGTGAAGTAGTGCGCCCAGTCCCAGTAGGGGCCCGGATCGGTGTGCATGCCCGGGATGGACTCGGTCACGGTCCCGGGCACGTTGTCGTGGCCGATGATGTGGTCGCGGTCGAGCGGGATGTCGTACCGCCGGGCCAGGTAGCGCACGAGCCGGGCCGAGGCGCGGTACATCGCCTCCGTGTACCAGGCGTCGGGGTCGGTCACGAAGCCCTCGTGTTCCAGGCCGATGGAGGTGGCGTTGACGTACCAGTTGCCCGCGTGCCAGCCGACGTCCTTGGTCGCCAGGTGCTGGGCGATGTGCCCGTCCGCTGACCGCAGGCTGTAGTGCCAGGAGACGTACTCGGGGTCGCGCACCAGGTCGAGGGTGGTGTCCCAGTCGGCCTCGGTGTCGTGGATGACGATGTAGTTGATCTGCTGCGAGTGCGGCCGGTCGGCTTTGTCGTGGTTGCCGTAGTCGCCGTCGCCGAGGGAGACGTACGGCGCGGGCAGCCACTCGCAGGACACGGACGGCGGCGCCTCGACGTGCGGGTCGCGCTCCCCGCCGGGCCGCTGCTCCGCCGCGACCGCCACGGGATCCAGCACCAGCCGCTGTCCCTCGTCGGTGACCCGCTCGGCGCCGGTGGCGAGCACGGCGAACACGTCGTCAGCGAAGACCTCGGCGGCCCGCCCGCTGCCCGTGTACGCGAACGCCGCGACCGCGTCGCGCCAGGCCGCCGGGTCCTCGCTGAGCGGGCGTCCCAGCTCCCGCTGGGCCTGGGCCAGCAGTGCCGCGCCGCCGTGGACGTTGGCCGCGCTGCTGGCGCGCAGCTCCTCGGCGGGCAGCCCGGTCAGCGCGGCGGCCCGGCTCAGCGTCCGCGCGCCCGCCGGGAGCAGCCGCTCCTCGGCGGGGTGCGGAACGGCGCGGGGCGCGCGGCGCAGCGGACGCGCCGGGTCGCCGCGCCGGTCGCCGGCGGGCCGCGGCCCCAGCCGCCGGGCGCACAGCGCGTGGGCGGCGTCGGTGAGATGCATCGGGCCGTAGCCGCCCGCGACGCTGGCGGCGCCGTGGTGGCCGTCCCAGCGTGACTGCGCGTACGAGACGGCCAGCAGCACGCTGACCGGCACGCCGTGGCGGGCGGCGGCTTCCTCGAACGCTGCCTGAAGGTCCGTCGAGGCGGCGGACGACGGCCGCTGCGCCGGAACGGTGCGGGCGGCGGCGGTGCCGGCCGGCAGCAGCGCCTCGTGGCCGAGGGCGGCGACGGTGGCGGCGCCGGCGGAGGCGGCGCGCAGCACGGTGCGGCGGCTGTGGGGTGACGGCACGGGGACCTCCTGCGGGGCGGGGCGACTGGGCGGGGGCGTCCTCTGGCCTAACCGCTGGCTGCCGCCGCGTCAATGCGTGTGACACGGCGGGGTGTTGCGTGTCGCGGCGCGCTGCGGTGACGGCCCGTCGGCCACTCGCCCGAGGCGGTTCCCACTCGATCGGGCGATGACGGGTGGACAGGCCGTCGCGGGCGGCGGACGGTTGCCGTATGACGCTTGCGCGCCCGCCGATGGCCCGGCTCACGTCCGCCCTCGCCGCCCTCGCCGCCGCCGTGGGGGTGGCCGCCGGGCCGGCGGCGCCGCCCGCGCTGGCCGCCGACCGCTGGACGGGCGGCACCGCGAGCACGGTCGGCAGGATCATCTGGGACGCGGGGAACGGCCAGCTCGGCTACTGCTCGGGGGCCATCGTGGACGCGCCCAACGGCAGCGTCGTGGCCACCGCGGCCCACTGCCTGCGCACCCCCGACCACCCGTCACCGCCCGCCGACGCCTGGTTCGTGCCCGCCTACGACCACGGTCTGAGCAGCTACCAGCGCGACGGCTGGCGCATCACCGCGCACCACACGCCCGAAGAGTGGGACGTCAGCCGCGAGATGCCGGCGATCCTGCCGCATGACTACGCGTTCGTCACCGTCGAGGAGAAGGACGGCAGGACGATCCAGGAGCGGCACGGCGCCAACCGGCTGGCGTTCGAGCCGGTGCCCGAGGGCGAGGACGTGCAGGTGCTCGGCTACCCGGCGGTGGAGCCGTACGACGGGGAGTCGCTGCGGTACTGCGCTGGGGTGACCACCGTGCTGCGCGAGGGCCAGGCCGAGGCGGCCAACGCCGGCGGCCTGCTGCTGGAGAACTGCGATCTCACCGCCGGGTCGAGCGGCGGGCCGTGGCTGACGGGCTTCGATCCGGCCACCGAGTCCGGCACCGTCGTCGCCGTGATGTCCGTGGGCAGCGGGAAGGGCCATGTCGTCGGCCGCCCCTTCCCGGCCACGGCCCGGACCCTGCTGGAGCGCGCGGGCGCCCCGGCGTCCTGACCGCCTGCCGGGCCAGGCGCACCGCTGCGGCGAGCGGGAGGTGCCCGGCCCCCAGCCGGCGGCCCCGAGGAGAGCCTGCCCCGGAGAGCGGCTGTTCCGTTCGCGGCGGCGTGCCCCGGCGGAAGCGGAGACGGTCTGCTGCGCCCGCACGCGGACCAGCGCACCGGCGATCCCCCGTATCCCTCCCTTGAGTGGAATAGACTCAACTTATCGCACGTTGCCTATGGCAGAGATACGGACACGCTTCGGATTCGGAGGGGTAGCGCTACGTGAACGCCGAGCTGACGAACAAGAGCCGGGAAGCGATCAGTGCGGCCAACGACCGCGCCCTGCGCGAGGGCCACCCGGACATCACCCCGGCGCACCTGCTGCTGGCCCTGCTGGAGGGCCGCGACAACGAGAACGTCCGCGACCTGCTCGCCTCCGTCAACGCCGACCAGGCCGCCCTCCGCTCAGGCGCCGAGCGGCTGCTGGCGAGCCTGCCCAGCGTGCAGGGCGCCTCCGTGGCCCGGCCCCAGCCCAACCGCGAGCTGCTCGCCGTGCTGTCCGACGCCTCCGCGCGCGCCCGCGAGCTGGGCGACGAGTACGTCTCCACCGAACACCTGCTGGTCGGCCTCGCCGCCAAGGGCGGCCAGGCCGGCGAGCTGCTGACGAAGCAGGGCGCGGGCGACCGCAAGCTGCTGGACGCCTTCCAGGCGGCGCGCGGCGGCCAGCGGATCACGACGCCCGACCCCGAGGGCACCTACAAGGCGCTGGAGAAGTTCGGCACGGACTTCACGGCGGCGGCCCGTGAGGGCAAACTCGACCCTGTCATCGGCCGTGACCACGAGATCCGCCGCGTGGTTCAGGTGCTCTCGCGCCGCACCAAGAACAACCCCGTCCTCATCGGCGAGCCCGGCGTCGGCAAGACCGCCGTCGTCGAGGGCCTGGCCCAGCGCATCGTCAAGGGTGACGTGCCCGAGTCGCTGCGGGACAAGCGGCTCGTCGCGCTCGACCTCGGCGCCATGGTGGCCGGCGCCAAGTACCGCGGCGAGTTCGAGGAGCGGCTGAAGGCCGTGCTCGCCGAGATCAAGAGCAGCGACGGCCAGATCATCACGTTCATCGACGAGCTGCACACCGTCGTCGGCGCGGGCGCGGGCGGCGACTCCGCCATGGACGCGGGGAACATGCTCAAGCCCATGCTGGCCCGCGGCGAGCTGCGCATGGTCGGCGCCACGACGCTCGACGAGTACCGCGAGCGGATCGAGAAGGACGCCGCCCTGGAGCGCCGCTTCCAGCAGGTGCTGGTGGCCGAGCCGACGGTCGAGGACACCATCGCCATCCTGCGCGGCCTCAAGGGCCGGTACGAGGCGCACCACAAGGTGCAGATCGCCGACGGCGCCCTGGTGGCGGCCGCCGCGCTCTCCGACCGCTACATCACCTCCCGCTTCCTGCCGGACAAGGCCATCGACCTGGTGGACGAGGCGGCGTCCCGGCTGCGGATGGAGATCGACTCCTCGCCGGTGGAGATCGACGAGCTCCAGCGCTCCGTGGACCGCCTGAAGATGGAGGAGCTGGCGCTGGCGAACGAGTCGGACGCCTCCTCCCAGGAGCGGCTGGCGCGGCTGCGCCGGGAGCTGGCCGACCGCGAGGAGGAGCTGCGGGAGCTGACCGCCCGCTGGGAGAAGGAGAAGCAGGGCCTCAACCGCGTCGGTGAGCTGAAGGAGCGGCTGGACGAGACCAGGGTGCTGGCCGAGCGTGCCCAGCGCGACGGTGACTTCGAGACCGCCTCCAAGCTGCTGTACGCCGAGATCCCCGCGCTGGAGCGGGAGCTGGCCGACGCCTCGGCCGCCGAGGAGGAGGCGTCGAAGAACACGATGGTCAAGGAGGAGGTCGGGCCCGACGACATCGCCGACGTCGTCTCCTCGTGGACCGGCATCCCGGCCGGCCGGCTGCTGGAGGGCGAGACCGAGAAGCTGCTGCGCATGGAGGAGGAGCTGGGCAAGCGGCTGATCGGCCAGGAGGAGGCGGTCCGTGCCGTCTCCGACGCCGTGCGCCGCAGCCGGGCCGGGGTCGCCGACCCGGACCGGCCGACCGGCTCGTTCCTCTTCCTCGGCCCGACCGGTGTGGGCAAGACGGAGCTGGCCAAGGCGCTGGCGGACTTCCTCTTCGATGACGAGCGGGCCATCGTCCGCATCGACATGAGCGAGTACAGCGAGAAGCACTCGGTGGCACGGCTCGTCGGCGCGCCCCCCGGCTACGTGGGGTACGAGGAGGGCGGCCAGCTCACCGAGGCGGTCCGGCGGCGGCCGTACTCGGTGGTGCTGCTGGACGAGGTGGAGAAGGCGCACCCGGAGGTGTTCGACATCCTGCTCCAGGTGCTGGACGACGGGCGCCTCACCGACGGGCAGGGCCGCACCGTCGACTTCCGCAACACGCTGCTGATCCTCACCTCGAACCTCGGCAGCCAGCACCTGATGGACCCGCTGGCCGAGCCGGCCGACCAGCGCGAGGAGGTGCTGGCGGCGGTGCGCGCGGCGTTCCGGCCGGAGTTTCTCAACCGGCTGGACGACATGGTCGTCTTCAGCGCGCTCACCCCCGACGAGCTGGGGCGGATCGCCCGCCTCCAGGTGGACGCGCTCCAGCGGCGGCTGGCCGAGCGGCGGCTCACGCTGGACGTCACCGAGCTGGCGCTCCAGTGGCTCGCCACCGAGGGGAACGACCCGGCGTACGGCGCCCGGCCGCTGCGGCGGCTGGTGCAGACGGCCGTCGGCGACCCGCTCGCGCGCAAGATCCTCGCCGGCGAGGTGCGCGACGGCGACACGGTGCGGGTGGACGCCGCCGTGGACGGCGGGCTGACGCTGACGCCCGTTTCCTGACCGGCCCGCCCCTTTGCTCTGGCTTTTCCCGGTGCCCCGCCGGCACCGGGAAAGCCGGGGACACGGGCGCACGCTTGCCAGGACCCGGCGGTGATGGGGGAGGATTGGCCCGAGCCGCCGCACATGATCCGACGAAGGGACCCAGTTCCGTGTCCATCGACCCGTCCGCGATTCCCAACTTCGGGGGTGTGCCCAGGAAGCCCGAGCAGCCCCAGTCCCCGCAGGGGCAGGCCCAGCCCGCGCAGGACAACGGCACCCCTCAGAACCAGATCAGGGTCCAGGCCAAGAAGCAGGTCCCGGCGATCATCCCCGACCAGAACCTGGTCAAGCAGCTGCTTGACCGCATGAAGCTCAAGTACACGACGGACAAGCACGGCGACCTGGTGGCGCCCTGGCGGAAGTTCCGCACGTACTTCATGTTCCGGGGCGAGGAGAACCAGCGCGTTATCTCCGTGAGGACGTTCTACGACCGCCCCCACACCCTGGACGACAAGCCCAGGCTGCTGGAGACGATCGACGAGTGGAACCGCCGCACCCTGTGGCCCAAGGTGTACACCCACACCAACGATGAAGGCGTCGTCCGCATGATCGGCGAGGTACAGATGCTGATCGGCATGGGCGTCGCCCCCGACCACTTCGTCAACAGCTTCGCCAGCTGGGTGCGGGCGTCGATGGAGTTCGACAAGTGGATCGCCCAGCAGCTCGGCCTCGACCAGGACCAGGCTGAGCCTGGAGACAAGCCCGGAGACGGGACCGGAGACAAGCCCGGAGACGGGACCGCCTCCGCGTAGCGGCCACAGCGCCGCCACAGCGCCGCCACAGCGCCGCACCGCCGGCTCCGGACGCCGTCACCCGGGGCCGGCGGTCGCGTGTGCGCAGGGGCCGTCCGGGCGGACGGCCGCTGACGCGAGACGGCCCCGGGCCACAGCCGTGCCCGGGGCCGCCCCCGCCGCGTGCTCAGGGCAGATCAGGCCGCCACCGACGAGCCCACTTCCGCGAAGTGGCAGGCCACCGGGTGACCCGTTCCCCGGTTCTCCAGCTTCGGCTCCTCGGTCGCGCAGATGTCCTGGGCCTTCCAGCAGCGGGTCCTGAACCGGCAGCCGCTCGGCGGGTCGAGCGGGCTCGGCACGTCCCCGGTCAGCACCGTCCTGCGGCGGCGGCGCTCCTTCTTCGGGTCGGCCAGCGGCGCCGCCGACAGCAGCGCCTGCGTGTACGGGTGCGAGGGCCGCTCGTACACGTCCTCGTGGGTGCCGGTCTCCACGATCTTGCCGAGGTACATCACGGCGATCCGGTCGGAGATGTGCCGCACCACGGACAGGTCGTGGGCGATGAACACGTAGGCCACGCCGAGCCGGTCCTGGATGTCCTCCAGCAGGTTGACGACGCCCGCCTGCACCGACACGTCCAGCGCGGAGACCGGCTCGTCCAGGATGAGCAGCTTCGGGTCGAGCGCCAGCGCGCGGGCGATCCCGATGCGCTGGCGCTGGCCGCCGGAGAACTCGTGCGGGTAGCGGTTGCCGTGCTCAGGGCTCAGGCCCACCAGCTCCAGCAGCTCGGCCACCCGCTGCTTGCCGCCGTTGCGCCAGACGCCCTGCACCTTCAGCGGCTCGGCGATGATGTCGTTCACCGGCAGCCGGGGGTTGAGGGAGGCGTACGGGTCCTGGAAGACCATGCCCATGCGCCGCTGCACCGGCCGCAGCTGGGAGCCCTTCAGCCCGGTGATCTCCTGGCCGTCGAAGACCACGGAGCCCGACGTCGGCTTGATGAGCTGGAGCACGGCCCGCCCGGTTGTGGACTTGCCGCAGCCCGACTCGCCGACGACGCCGAGCGTCTCGCCCGCGCCGACCGTGAACGACACGCCGCTGACGGCCTGCACCTGCGCCACCACGCGCCGGATCAGGCCATTGCCGCGCACCGGGAAGTTGACCACGAGGTCGGACACGCGCAGGAGCTCGCCGCCCTCCCCGCCGTTCTTGCCGTCGTCCTTGGGGCCCTTGGCCAGGCCGGTCTCGGCCGTCATCGCCCCTCCTCGCTCTCGCTGCTGGTCTGGTCTGTGGTCCCGGCGTCCCCGCTGTCGCCGGTTCCGCTGTCCGGCCCGGCCGCCGGCCCCGCCTCGGCGTCGGGCCGGAAGAACTCCGTCGGGTCGTCGGCGGCGGCGAGCCGGTCGCTGTGGTGGCAGGCCGCCAGGTGGACCTGCGTGCCGTCCCCGCCGTCGCCGGATTCCGCGCCGCTGGCCACGGGCGCCAGCGGCGGCTCCGCCGCGGTGCACTCCTCGGTGGCCAGCGGGCAGCGCGGCGAGAACGGGCAGCCCGGCGGCAGGAAGATCAGCGACGGCGGCGTGCCCGCGATGGGACGCAGCCGCTCCTCCCGCTCGCCCTCCAGGGACGGGATCGAGCCCAGCAGGCCCGCCGTGTACGGCATCCGCGGGCCGTAGAACACCTCGTCGGTCTCGCCGACCTCCACCGGCTTGCCCGCGTACATCACCAGGGTGCGGTGGGCCATGCCCGCGATCACGCCGAGGTCGTGCGTGATCATCAGGATCGCCGCGTTGACCTGGTCCTTGACCTCGAGGAGCTTCTCCAGGATCTGCGCCTGGACGGTCACGTCCAGCGCCGTCGTCGGCTCGTCGGCGATGATGACGTCCGGGTCGTTGATGATCGCCATCGCGATCATCACGCGCTGCCGCATGCCGCCGGAGAACTCGTGCGGGTAGGCCCGCAGCCGCTTGTCCGCCTGCGGGATGCCGACCAGGTCGAGCATCTCGCGCGCCCGCTTCATCGCCTGCTTGCGCGGCACCAGGTGGTGCGCCAGGACCGCCTCGGCGAGCTGGTCGCCGATGGTGCGGACCGGGTTGAGCGACGTCATCGGGTCCTGGAAGATCATCGCGATGTTCCGGCCGCGCAGCGCCCGCCGCTCCTTGGGGCGCATCGCCAGCAGGTCCGTGCCCCGGTAGCGGATGCTGCCGGTGACGCGGGCCGACTTGGGCAGCAGGCCCATGACCGCCATGGACGACACCGACTTGCCGGAGCCGGACTCGCCGACGATGCCCAGGACCTCGCGGGCGCGCAGCCGGTAGCTGACGCCGCGCACGGCCTTGACCACGCCGTCGTCGGTGGGGAACTCGACCGTCAGGTTCTCGACGGAGAGGATCTCCTCGTCGGTCGGCGGCAGCGAGTCGGCCAGCGTCCGCGCGGCGTGCACCTCTTCCGCGGCACTGGAAACGGTGCCCTGCTTGGCGAGGGCCACCTCGCCGCCTGCGGTGTTGGGGGGAGGAGTGATCGACATCAGTCACGCACCCGGGTCTGTCGGGGGTCAAAGGCGTCGCGCAGGCCGTCGCCGATGAAGTTCACCGACAGGGCGATGGCGATGATGAACGCGCCGGGCCAGTAGAACAGCCAGGGCCGGACGGTCAGCGCGGTCTGGTAGTCCGTGATCAGGCGTCCCAGCGACGTGTCGGGCGGCTGGACGCCGAGCCCGACGTAGGACAGGGCCGTCTCCGTCAGCACCGCGGAGGCGATGGCCAGCGTCACCGAGACGATGATGATGCCGATGGTGTTCGGCAGGATGTGTTTGGCGATGATCCGGTACGCCGGGGTGCCGACGGACCTGGCCGCCTCCACGTACTCCTTCTCGCGGAGCGAGAGCACCTGCCCGCGCACCAGGCGCGCCGTCTGCGTCCACAGCGCCAGCCCCAGGAACACGGCGAAGGCGACGATGCCCTTGCCCGCGACGATCACGCCGATGAGCCCGGCGAGCAGCAGCGTCGGCACGGCGATGACGATGTCCGTCAGCCGCATCAGCACGGACTCGGTCCAGCCGCGGAAGTAGCCCGCGGCGGCGCCGACGATGGTGCCGACGAGGGTGGCGCACACGCCGACGATCACGGCGATCGTCAGCGACGCCTGGGCGCCCCGCATGGTCAGGGCGAAGTAGTCACGGCCCGAGTTGTCCTGGCCGAACGGGTGCTCGCCGAGGTGCACGCCGCCGCCGCCGAGGAACTCCGGTACGACGGACAGGGTGGGGCGGCCCTCGTTGGTGACCGTGCCGATGGTGTTGGGGTCCTTGTCCCACCAGCCGGGTATGGGGCCGTAGCCGATGGACGTCACCGTCAGCAGCACCACGAAACCGAAGAGGATCATGCCCGCCAGCGCGCCCTTGTGCCGGAAGAAGCGGCGCAGGACCAGCTGGCCCTGGGTGCGGGCAACGACGTTCAGGCCCTCGGCCGCGTCGCTGGTGGCGCCGCTCCCGGCCTTCCCAGGCCGCTTGCCGTCCGGCTGTCCGGGCGCGGCGGCTGTCTGCGCTTCGCGCGTCATGTCGGTCTCCTTCTACGACAGCCGGATACGGGGGTCGAGGAACGCGTAGGCGATGTCGGCGATCATGTTGAACAGCACGATCGAACCGCCGGCGACCAGGAAGAACGCCATGATCGGCATGGGGTCGCCCTGCTGGATGCCTTCCAGCAGCAGCGTGCCCATGGCGCGCCAGCCGAAGGCCGTCTCGGTGACGACGGCGCCGCCCAGGATGGTTCCGATGTCGTAGGCGCCGAGCGTGGTCACCGGGATCAGGCCGTTCCGCAGGACGTGGCGCGTGATGACCGTGCGCTCGGGCAGGCCCTTGGCGCGCGCGGTCCGCACGTAGTCCTGGTTCATGACCTCCAGCATGCTGGCCCGGGTGTAGCGGGAGTACTGGGCCATCGACAGCAGCACCAGCGCCAGCGTGGGCAGCGCCAGGTGGCCGAACGAGTCGAGGCCGCTGAGCCAGAAGTTGTCCCCGTGCGGGTAGTTGGGGGTTTCGGCGCCGATGGTGGAGATCGGCCGCCCGGCGACGGTCGCGCTGTAGTCGTCGAACGAGCTGAGCATCCGGTCGGTGAAGATCAGCCCGCCGGTGAACAGGCCCGTCAGCATGGCGGCGGGGATCGCGGAGCGCCGGTGCAGCTCGCCGCCGAGCACCCAGCCGACGCCGAAGCAGACCGCGGCGGTGAGGACGGCGAGGCCGAAGATCGTCAGCAGCGTCGGGTTGTCGAGGACCGGCCCGGTCGCGAAGTAGGCGGCGATGCCGAGCCCGGCGGCGGCGAGCGCGGCCTGGAA
Source organism: Streptomyces sp. 7-21 (assembly GCF_016741785.1). Lineage (GTDB taxonomy): Bacteria > Actinomycetota > Actinomycetes > Streptomycetales > Streptomycetaceae > Streptomyces. The sequence continues at coordinate 230,886 of NZ_JAERRL010000003.1, read as the reverse complement.
CGGCGGATGCCAGCCGAGTCCGCTGATGAGGGCGGTGAACCCGGCGGCGGCCCCGACGGCGGTCACCGCGATGACGGCCAGGCCGAGGCTGGGGCTGGCGAACCACTCGGTGGCGGACAGGAACGCGAAGACCGCTCCGGAGAAGAGCGCCGTTCCGGCGAAGACGGTCAGGCGGGTGGTGCGGCTGCCGACCACGAGGCCGCCGCCGATGAGCCCGCTGACCAGGGCTATGCCGACCAGGAACGGCACGGATATGTGCGGGTCGGCCAGCCAGTCGTTGAAGTCCAGGGCGAGGAAAGACTTCAGCAGCGTGGCGATCCAGAACGACGGGAGCGAGAAGCAGACGAAGGCCAGGAAGGTCACGCCCTGGTCCAGCGCGCTGTACTGGCGCAGGGCGGAGATCACGCCGATGGTGATGCCGAAGACGATCGCCAGGACGGTGGCGCCGGTGACGAGCTGGAGGGTGGCGGTGAACGCGCTCTCCAGCATGGAGTTCACGCTCAGCCCTTGGCGGTTCTCGCCGAGGTCACCGGTCAGGGCGTCACCCAGCCAGTAGAAGTAACGGGCGATCACCGGCTCGTCGAGTCTCATGCGTTCGGTGATGTCGGCCATCACGGCCTCCCGCGTCCCGTCCGGGAGCTGCCTGGCATCGGCCAGGGGGTCGCGGACGTTGGTCGCGAGGAAGAAGATCACGACCGTGGAGACGAGGAAGACCCATATCGAGACGAAGAGCCGCCGCACGATGAAGACGAGCATTGGGCTGACTCCTGAGAAGGGTTGGTGAGTGCGTGTGCGGGCGGTCGGACGGGACGTACGGGACAGCGGGGCCGGGGAAAGCGTTTCCCCGGCCCCGCGTGTCATTGTCCGGAGGGGCGTGCGGCCCGGTCGCACCGGGGGGCGGACCGGGCCGTCACCGGGCCGGGATCAGGCCTTTGACCACTCCGGCATGTTCCAGACGACGCCGGTCTGGCTCGGGTCGGGCACGACGTTCTCGACCTGGCTGGACCAGGCGGTGATGCCCGGGTGCTGGAACAGCGGGATGGTGACCATGTCCTCCCAGAGGATGCGCTCGATGTCGGCGACGATCCGGTGCGTCTCCTCGGGCTCGGTGGTCAGCATGACCTCCTCGAGGAGCTCGTCCACCTCCGGGTTGCTGTAGCAGCCGTTGTTGTTGCCCTTGCCCGCCGCGGAGCACTCGTCCACGGTGGCGTACGTCGACAGCCAGCCGGAGACCAGCGAGGAGCCGATCCAGGCGTACATCGCCACGTCGAAGGTGCCCTGGGACAGGCCGCCGGACGTGTCGAAGAAGTCGGCGTCGGAGGAGAACTCGACGTTGAACCCGGCCTCGTCGCAGGCGGCCTTGATCATCTGGCCGGTGTCGTTGCGGCGCTGGATGTCCAGGGTCTGGAGGCGGACGGTGGTGCCGACGGCGTCCTCCTGCTCCAGGATCTCGCGGGCGCGCTCGATGTCCTGCGTGCCGTACTCGGTCGCCTGCTCGGCCACGGCCTCCTCGGCGATGTCGTAGCCCGGGTCCCACGGCGCGACGTTGCGGACGTTCTTGACCTCGGCGTCCGGGACCACCGGGCGGATCAGGTTCTCGACGATCTGCTCACGCGGCACGCACAGCGAGAACGCCCGGCGCAGCTCGAGGTTGTCCGCGAAGACGCCCTCGTCGAAGTTGAAGTCGAGGTGCTCGTAGGTGTACTGGTCGCCCACCTCGTACTCGATGTTGCCGGCCTGCGCGGCCTGCTCGATCTGGCTGACCAGGTCGACGGTCGGCTGCGGGTGGATGACGTCGACCTCGCCGTTCTGCAGGGCCTGGACCTGGCCCTCCTCCGGGATCGTGCGGATCACGATCGTGTCGGCGGCACCCGGCGTGCCCCAGTAGTTCTCGTTACGGGTCAGCGTGACCGACTGGCCCTCGACGAAGTCGGAGAGCATGTACGGGCCGGCCGACGGGATGAGCGACGGGTCGGGCAGGCTGCCCTCGATCACCCAGCCCTCGTTGAAGAACTGCGCGGCCTCCTCCAGGGCGTCGCGGTCCTGCTCCTGGAGCGCGGTCAGGAACTCCTCGGTGCTCAGGCCGCCCTGCTCGGCCACGACGTGGGCCGGCATGAACGACTCGTTGCCGTGGCTGGGGCCGTTGGCGGCCCAGTCGGCGAACGGCTGGTCGTAGACGAGGGTGAACGACTTGTCGCCGGGCTGGCAGTCGGGCATCTCGGTGTTCTCGATGCCCTCGGTGCCGATGGCGGAGAACAGGCCGTCCATGGCGCCGCTCTGGGCGGTCCACCACAGCAGCACGTCGTCGCAGTCGATCGGCTCGCCGTCCGACCAGGCCGCCTCCTCGTTGATGTGGTACTCAACGGTGAGCGGGTCGTCGGAGGTCTTCTCGTAGGTGCCGAACTCCTCGTTGGGGGTCAGGGCGCCGTCGCCGCCCCCGAAGTACCAGAACCCCGTGATCACCCAGTTCATCACGGTGCTGTTCATCGAGGAGTTCGCGGCCGCTGTGGTGTTGTTGTAGCTCTGGAAGGGCTGTGCTTCCGCAAGCGTGATGACGGAGCCGCCGGCAGCGTTGCCGCCGTCGTCTCCGCCGTCGTCATCCCCGCCGCCACACGCGGAGAGCACCAAGGCCCCTCCGAGCGTGGCCGCGAGGATCTTCGACGTTGTGCCGAATCGGGTCATCTTCGGGCCTTCCGCGGTAAGTGACTTCTGGTGTGAAGTTGCGCAGAGCTTCCTCACAGAATCTGGCGCGAACAAGTGTGCATGGGTGACCGTTGTGCAGCCGAGATGTGAACCAGTCCGAGCTGTGATCGGAATACCGCCTCAAACGGGGACAAACTCGGCAGAAATCGGCACGGTACGCGCGTAAACCGTGCACACCTGTTCGTAATGCGGGCAAGCTGGCGGAGAACACCAGACCTACCCCGTCCCCGACACGATGGAAACTTGGTGAGATTGGGTAAAATCGCTGTGGGAGCGGCATGTTCCGTGATTCGGTGATCCCGTGTCCGGGTCCGGCGCCCTGGACGTCATCCAGAGCGGCAACGGCCCGGCGGCCGACCGGCCTTGAGGGGCTTCCCGGCCCCGAGGGGCGGGTCCGCACCGTACCCCACTGCGTGCATGCGGGAGCCGACCCATGCTCACCACGATCCAAACCTCGTTCACTGACACCCGAGCCAACGACCTGGCGTGGGCGCTGGACCGGGAGCCCTTGCCCTCCCTGGCCACCCTCGACCTCGAACTGAGGGGCGGGCGTATCCAGCTGCGGGTGCTCGGCGCCTCCCACCAGGTATTCGTCGACCGGTCGGAGGGTACCTGCTCCGAAACCGTCGCGTGCATGCCGGGTAGCAGCACCCCGCTCCCGCTGGGGGTCTCCAAGCGCCTGGGCAACCTCGCGTACGAGTTCGCCGCGCGCGTGGAGAGTTTGAGCGCCGGCTCGTTCGCGGGGCGGGCGCAGGAGCTGCTGGCGCTCGTCGCCGAGCATCCCCACGGCCTCGCGGGCGTGTTCCCCGGTGATCCCCACGCGTTCACCGCCCTTCTCGCTCAGTGCGGTGACGGACAGATCCAATGGCGCACGTGGCATGCCTACCCCCAGGAGCGGCGTCTGGTCGCCACCCGCACGCGCATCAGCCCTGAGCCGCACGGGACTTGACGTACACCGCCGCCGAATCCCACTCCTGTGGGTGACAGGATGAACGCGCAGAGTAACGTAACGTGCACAGCATGATCGAGACGTACCCGCCCAAGGCCGAGCGGCCGCCCGCCGCCGACCTGCCCGTCCCCGCGGCGGCGGCGCGGTTCCTGGTCCTGCTGGCCGTCTTCGTCTGCGCCGCCTGCGGCCTGATCTACGAGCTGGAACTCATCGCGCTGGCCGACTACCTCCTGGGCGACACCGTCACGCAGACGTCGGTCGTGCTGTCGCTGATGGTGTTCGCCATGGGCATCGGGTCGCTGGCCGCGAAGCGGCTCAAGGGCCCCGCCTCGGCCTGCTTCGGCGTCATCGAGATCCTGCTCGCCCTGGTAGGCGGGACGCTGGCGATATCCCTCTACCTGTGCTTCGCGCTCTTCGGCGAGGCCCGGCCGGTGCTCATCGGCCTCGCGCTGACGATCGGCGTGCTGATCGGCGCCGAGATGCCGCTGCTGATGACGCTGATCCAGCGGATCCGCCAGCAGGACCCCGGCCGCGCCGTCGCCGACCTGTCCGCGGCGGACTACGTCGGCGCGCTCCTCGGCGGCCTGGCGTTCCCCTTCCTCCTGCTGCCGATGCTCGGTGAGGTGGCGGCCGCGCTGCTGACCGGCGTGATCAACGTGCTGGCCGGCGGCATCATCGTGCTGTGGCTGTTCCGCGGCGACCACCCGCCGCGCGTCCGCCGCCGCCTCGCGCTGACGAACGCCGCCGCCGTGCTCACGCTCCTCGCCTCGTCCCTGCTGGTCGCGCCGCTGGAAGGGGCGGCTGACCGGATGCTGGCCGAGCAGCTGGAAGCACCACCGGGCACGCACGAAGGACTGAGGAATGAGTGACCCGCGCCGGGGCGGTGGGTAGGCTCCGCGCCATGGAGCACGAGGTCTATGTCCCATTTGCCGTGACCGCCGTGCGGAGCGCCTTCGCCGACCCCGCGCGTCTCGCCCGCTGCGTGCCGGGGCTCCGGCTCGGCGAGGGCGAGCGGGAGCCGGGCGCCGACGGCCGGCTGCGGGTGCGGGTGGGCCCGTCCACCATCACCTACCGTGGGACGCTCTCCCTCGTCGAACGCGGTGAGGGCTTCGCCGTCACCGGCGAGGGCACCCAGTCGCGGGGCAGCGGCACCGTCAGCCTCCGGCTCACCATCGTGCCCAGGCCCGTGCCGGACGGCTCGGGCACCACGCTGGCGTTCACCGGCACCGTCGAAGCCTCGGGCCGCCTCGCCGCGTTCGAGCCCCGGCAGCGGGAGGCGGCGGCGCGGCGCCTGCTCGACCGCTTCGCCGCGGCGCTCGCCGAGGATCTGGAGCGGGCGTCCGGTGGGCAGCCCATGCCCCCGGCGCAGCCGCCGGCCGCCGGGGGCATCGGCGCGCCCGACGACAACGAGCGGGCGATCCCCGGCATCCCCGCGCCGGAGACCGCGCCCGAGGCAGTGCCGGAGACCGTGACCGGAACAGGGCCCGAGACAGTGCCCGACACAGTGCCCGACACAGTGCCCGACACAGCGCCTGCCGCGGACGCCGACCCGCTCGCGGAGGAGGTGGCCGAGGCGTACGCCAGCGAGCGGCCGGTCGAGCCGGAGGCGGACTTCGCCCGGCGCACCATGATCGGCCGCAGCGCCGAGGAGGTGGACCACGCGCCGCCCCGCGGCCGGTACGCCCCCGAGCCGCCGCCCGGCCGCACGCCCGCCCAGGCGGCCACGCTGCGGTGGGCCGCCCCGGTCGCCGCCCTCGCCGCCGCGACGGCCGTGCTGGTCACCCGCCGCCTCCTCCGCCGCCACCGCTGACCCGGGGCCCCGCCAGCCGGACCGCCGTGGCGGGGGCGACACCGGATCGTTATCGTGCGACCGTGACGACGAACGACGACATACGCCTGGCCGCCGGCAGGGCCGAGGCCACGCTCAGCCCTGGCCGCGGCGGCCGCATGACCTCCCTGCGCGTCGACGGCCTGGAGCTGCTCCGCCAGGGCGACCGGTTCGGCTCCTTCATCATGGCCCCCTGGTGCGGACGCACCCGGGAGGGCCGGTTCCGCAACGGCGCCACCGCCCACCAGCTGCCCCGGAACGCCGGCCCCCACGCCATCCACGGCACGGTCCGCGACCGCGCCTGGCGCGCCGTCACCGCCGGCCCCGCCTCGGCGACTCTGGACTGCCCGCTCGGCGATCCCTGGCCGTACGACGGCCTGGTCACCCAGACCGCCGAGCTCGCGGGCGGCCAGGACGGGCACGACGGCAGCCTGACCCTCACCCTCGCCGTGGAGACCAGCGGCGACTCGTTCCCGGCGCAGGCGGGCTGGCACCCGTGGTTCAACCGGGTGCTGACCCCCGGCGGCGCGGCGGCCGAGCTGGCCTTCGAGGCCGCCTGGCAGGAGCAGCGCGGCGAGGACCACCTGCCGACCGGCCGCCGGATCGCCCCCACTCCGGGGCCGTGGGATGACTGCTTCGGCATGCCCGACGGCGTGCGTGTCACCGTGACCTGGCCCGGCGAGCTGGAGCTGACGGTGACCAGCCGCGCCGAGTGGGTCGTGATCTACGACGAGGTGCCCGAGGCGGTGTGCGTCGAGCCGCAGTCGGGCCCGCCGAACGGCCTGAACACCCATCCGCGGCTCGTCACCCCCATCCAGCCCCTGGAGATCGCCACCACCTGGACGTGGCGGCGGCTGGCCAGCGCATAGGGTCACAGGCATGAGCGATGTGACCGAGGCGCGCGACCGCCTGCTGCGCCAGATCAAGGAGAAGGCCGTCGTCCACGGCCGCGTCGTGCTCTCCTCCGGAGCCGAGTCCGACTACTACATCGACGTGCGCCGCGTGACGCTCGACGGCGAGGCCGCGCCGCTCGTCGGCCAGGTGATGCTGGACCTGACGGCCGACCTGGACTACGAGGCCGTCGGCGGCCTCACGCTGGGCGCCGACCCGGTGGCCACCGCGATGCTGCACGCGGCGGCGGCGCGCGGCCGGGCGCTGGACGCGTTCGTCGTCCGCAAGTCGGCCAAGACACACGGCCTCCAGCGCCGCATCGAGGGGCCGGACATCGCCGGCCGCCGGGTGCTGATCGTCGAGGACACCTCCACGACCGGCGGCTCGGCGCTGACGGCGGTCGAGGCGGCCCGGGAGGCGGGCGCCGAGGTCGTGGGCGTCGCGGTGATCGTCGAGCGCGGCGCCGCCGCCGCGATCGCCGGGGCCGGGCTGCCGTACCGCCAGGCGTTCGAAACCTCGGATCTCGGTCTGGGAGGATAGGGCGCGACAACGACGTCCCCCCCAGTTACGTGGGCCCTCGCACGCGGGGCCCTGCTGCCCCACACGGCACACTCACGAGGACACTCACGAGGAGCGGACAGATGCCCATCGCGACCCCCGAGGTCTACAACGAGATGCTCGACCGGGCCAAGGCTGGCAAGTTCGCCTACCCGGCCATCAACGTCACCTCGACGCAGACCCTGCACGCGGCGCTGCGCGGCTTCGCCGAGGCGGAGAGCGACGGCATCGTCCAGATCTCCACGGGCGGCGCCGAGTTCCTGGGCGGGCAGTACAACAAGGACATGGTGAGCGGCGCGCGGGCGCTGGCGGAGTTCGCGCACATCGTGGCCGAGAAGTACCCGGTGAACATCGCGCTGCACACCGACCACTGCCCCAAGGACAAGCTCGACGGCTACGTCCGCCCGCTGCTGGCCCTCTCCGCGGAGCGCGTCAAGCGCGGTGAGAACCCGCTGTTCCAGTCCCACATGTGGGACGGCTCCGCCGAGACGCTCCAGGACAACCTGGCGATCGCCGAGGAGCTGCTGGCCCAGGCCGCCGCCGCGAAGATCGTGCTCGAGGTCGAGATCACCCCGACCGGCGGCGAGGAGGACGGCATCAGCCACGAGATCAACGACGAGCTGTACACGACCGTCGAGGACGCGCTGCGCACCGCCGAGGCGCTGGGCCTGGGGGAGAAGGGCCGCTACCTGCTGGCCGCGTCCTTCGGCAACGTCCACGGCGTCTACAAGCCGGGCAATGTGGTGCTGCGCCCGGAGCTGCTGCGCGAGCTGCAGGACGGTGTGGGTGCCAAGTTCGGCAAGCGGGACCCGTTCGACTTCGTCTTCCACGGCGGCTCCGGCTCCACCAAGCAGGAGATCGCGACCGCGCTGGACAACGGCGTCGTGAAGATGAACCTGGACACCGACACCCAGTACGCCTTCACGCGGCCCATCGCCGGGCACATGTTCGCCAACTACGACGGCGTGCTGAAGGTCGACGGCGAGGTCGGCAACAAGAAGACGTACGACCCGCGCAGCTGGGGCAAGCTCGCCGAGGCGGGCATGGCCAAGCGCGTCACCCAGGCGTGCGCCGACCTGCGCTCCGCCGGGACCCGGCTGTCCTGAGGTCCGCGCGGTCCTTTGGCTGTCGCCGCCGCCAGGCAGACTGGACACATGATCATGCACGAGAACCTGCTCGGGGGCCCGCCCCCGGTGCACCTGCCCGACGACCCCGAGCCCCGCGCCCTGCTGGCCGCGGGCAAGGATCCGGCCGAGGTGGCCGCCCGGCACCCGGCGTCCTCGCTGGCGTGGGCGCAGCTCGCCGACGACGCCTTCGCCGAGGGCCGGACCATCGAGTCCTACGCCTTCGCCCGCACCGGGTACCACCGCGGGCTGGACGCGCTGCGGCGCAACGGCTGGAAGGGCCACGGCCCCATCCCCTTCGAGCACGAGCCGAACCGCGGCTTCCTGCGGGCGCTGCACGCCCTGGCCAGGGCGGCGCGGGCCATCGGCGAGGAGGCGGAGTACGAGCGCTGCACCCAGTTCCTGCGTGACAGCTCGCCGACGGCCGCGGAGACGCTGAAGTAGGTCAGCGTTCCGTGGCGCGGGCCAGGGTGGCGTAGGCGACGATGTTCGAGTCGTAGCCGCCGTCTTTCGTCCAGGTGCCGCCGCAGGTGATCAGGCGCAGCTGGGGCGTGACGACGGGGCCGTAGACGCGCTGGTCGGGGAAGTCGTCCTTGGGGTACTGCTCGACGGAGTCGACGCGGAAGACGGCGGTGGTGCCGTCGGCGCGGTCGATCTCGACGGTCTGGCCGGGCCGGAGCGTGCCGAGCCCGGCGAAGGCGGCGGGGCCGTCGTAGGTGTCCAGGTGGCCGACGAGTATGGCGGCGCCGCGCTCTCCGGGCGCGGCGCCGCCCTCGTACCAGGCGGCGCGCAGCGCGTCGTCGGCCGCGGGGGTGGGCGGGCCGCCGTCGGGGGCCAGGCCGGCGCCGTAGACCTCGGCGTCGGTGCCGAGGGAGGGTATGCGGACCCGCAGCGGGTCGGACCGGGGCAGGGGCGGGGCATCCGTGGCGGGGCGTGCGCCCCCGGATATGTGGCTGCCCGGGGCGTCCACGGCGTCGGGGCGGGAGACGCCCTCGGCGATGCTGACGGCGCGCGGCTCGCGGGAGCCGGCGGCGTCCGTGCCCAGGTACACCCCGGCGATGCCGAGGCCCAGCGCCGTGACCACGGCCGCCGTCTCCAGGCGCCGGGCGCGCACCTCGTGGCGCCGCTGCCGGTGGCGGGGGGCGCCGGCGTCGGGGCGGAGCGGGCGCGCCATCTCAGTACCGGCTTCCGGTCAGGCGGCGCCACCGCGCCGCGGGCCGGCGGGACAGCAGGGCGTAGGCGACGGCCCCGCTGATGGCGATGCCGCCGCCGATGGCCAGGGCCGTGGCCCGGGCGCCGCCGTCCTCGGCGCCGCCGCCGAAGCCGGCGGAGACGCCGCCGTGCGGCATCCCGGCCGTGAAGGTGAAGGACGTGCTCAGCGTGACGCCGTCGTCGCAGCGGACGGCGACGGGGTAGCTGCGGCCGATGACGAGCCCGTCGGGCTTGACGGCGGCGGTCCCGGTCCACGTGCCGTCGCCGGCCTGTTCCAGGCCGACGCTGTCCTGGAACGCCTCGGAGGTGGCGTGGCCGTCCGGCCGGCAGGTGGTCGTGACGGTCACGGCGGTCTCCGCGCTCCCGGCGCCCGGGGAGACGGTCAGCGGTGCCGTGTCGCCGCCGGCGGCCGAAGCCGGGGCCGCGGCGAGTGCCGTGAGGGCGGACAGGCAGAGTGCCAGCGTGGCGGTCGCCGCTCCCGCGGCCGTCGCGCGGGCCGGGCGGCGGCGCGGTGACTTCGGGGACTTCATGGCGGTGGATGACCTCCGGATCGTGGCGGCACGCGCGCGGTGGTGCGTGGCGGTCGCCACCCATGCCAGCAGCGCGTGACCGTGTCCGCACCCGGAGTGGGTCCCGGCGGGTGGCCCGCTGCTCCCTTGGGGGCAACGGGCCCGGCGTGTCAGGGCGTGTGCAGGTCGCGGCGGCGGAATCCGGCCAGGCCCGCGCAGCACAGCGCGGCCGCCAGCGCCGTCATGACCAGCAGCGGCGTCCACGTCAGGCCGGCGGCGGGCACCCGCGGCACGTGCCCGAGGGGGGAGAGCCAGGCCAGCGGGTCCGGCATGTCGATGAGTTCGCCCAGGTAGACGGTGACGAAGGCATAGGCCGGGAGCAGCCAGGCGGCGGCCGACAGCCGGGGCAGCCAGCCGAAGAGCAGCAGCGTGAGGCCGGAGATGACCCACAGCGCGGGCGCGTAGGCGAGTGAGGCGCTGGTCAGCCGCCACAGCAGGCCGGTGTCCAGGCCCGGGTCCGGGCCGGTACCGCCGGCGGTGAGCGCGCCCGCGACGCCGAAGCCGAAGCCGCCGAGGAGCATCACGGCGGTGCCGCCCGCCAGCGCCACGGCCAGGTGGCTGCCCGCCCACCGGGCGCGGGACAGCGCGGTGGCCAGCACCGGCTCGGCGCGGCGCGCGGTTTCCTCGGCGCGGGCCCGCAGCACCGCCAGCACCGACAGGCAGGCGGCGACGATGGCCAGCATGCTCATGATCGCGGAGGCGAACGACTCGGCGACGCCGCCGCCCAGGTCCTCGATGGTGCGGCGCAGCCGTTCGTTGTCCGCGATCATCTCCTCGGCCTCGCCCAGCACGGAGCCGTACATCAGGCCGAAGACCAGCATCCCGGCGGCGAACCCGGCCAGCACGCCGCGCTGGAGCCGCAGCGCGAAGCCCAGGGGACGGGTCAGCGCGCCGCTGGCGGTGGTCCGGCCGCGGCGCGGCGGCCGCAGTCCGGCGCCGACGTCGCGCCGGTCGCTGAGCGCGTAGGCGGCGGCCATGGTGGCGGCGGCGAGCGCCGCGCACAGCAGCAGCGGCCACCAGCGGTCCGCCACGTAGGCGTAGGTGCGCTGGATCCAGCCGGTGGGGGTCAGCCACGACAGCGCCGCCGTGGCGGCCGTGCCGCCCGCGTCGCCCGCGGCGCGCAGCACGTAGGACAGGCCGATGGCGGCGGACGCCAGCCCTGTCGCGCCGCGCGCGAACGGCGTGAGCTGCGCGGCGACGGCGGCGACGCCCGCGAAGACGAGGCCGGCCGCGGCGTGGCCCGCCCCGTACAGCAGGGAGCCTGAGAACGTCAGGCCCGCCGGCCCCAGCGCGGGCAGGCTCAGCCACAGCAGCACGCCCAGCAGCAGGCTGGCGGCGGCGGCCAGCACCAGTGCGGCGGTCAGCTGGGCGTGGCGGCCGACGACGGAGGAGCGCAGCAGCTCCGCCCGGCCCTTCTCCTCCTCCGCCCGGGTGTGGCGGACCACGGTCAGCGCGCTCATCAGGCCGGCGAAGACGGTGACGAAGCCGAGGAGCTGGTGCGCGGTCATGGCGCCGTAGGTGTAGTCGGCGAGGTAGCCGCGGGGGCCGGAGACGGCGAGCATGGCCGGGCTGTCCAGGGTGGCGGCCAGCTGGGCGCGGTCGGCGGCCGTGGGGTAGGTGCCCGCGAAGCTCGCCACCGACGCCACAGTCAGCAGCCACAGGGCGGCGATCCAGGCAGGCAGGCGGATCCGGTCCCGGCGCAGCGCGAAGCGCAGCAGGGTGCCGGTGCCGGTGAACGCAGGGCTCACCGCGGGCTCCCCTCGCCGGTGCCGGCCGCGAGGTCGTCGCCGTAGTGCCGCAGCATCAGCTCCTCCAGCGTCGGCGGGTGGCTGACGAGGCTGCGGACGCCGAGGCCGCTGAGCGCGCGGAGGGCGGCGTCGAGGTGGGCGCCGTCGACGCTGAAGCGGACGGTGGTGCCCGTCGCGGTGAGGTCGTGCACGCCCGGCAGCTGGTCCAGCCCGGCGGCGGGCCGGCTGGTCTCGGCCTCGATGGTGGTGCGGGTCAGGTGCCGCAGCTGCTGGAGGGTGCCGGACTGCACGGTGCGGCCGAGGCGGACGATGCTGACGCGGTCGCACAGCTTCTCCACCTGGGCCAGGATGTGGCTGGAGAGCAGCACGGTCCTGCCCTCGGCCCGGGCCTCGTTGATGACGTCCTGGAAGACCGCTTCCATCAGCGGGTCGAGCCCGGAGGTGGGCTCGTCGAGCAGCAGCAGCTCGGCGCGGGAGGCCAGGGCGGCGACGAGGGCGACCTTCTGGCGGTTGCCCTTGGAGTAGGTGCGGCCTTTCTTGCCCGGGTCCAGGGCGAAGCGCTGGATCAGCTCGTCGCGCCGGGCGGTGTCAAGGCCGCCGCGCAGCCGGGCGAGCAGGTCGATGGCCTCGCCGCCGGTGAGGCTGGGCCACAGCTCGACGTCGCCGGGGACGTAGGCCAGGCGCCGGTGCAGGGTGACGGCGTCGGCCCAGGGGTCGCCGCCGAGCACGCTGACGTGGCCGGCGTCCGGGCGCAGCAGGCCGAGCAGTACGCGGATGGTCGTGGACTTGCCGGCGCCGTTGGGGCCGAGGAAGCCGTGGACCTCGCCGGTGCGGACGGTCAGGTCGAGCCCGTTCAGGGCGCGGGTAGCGCCGAAGGTCTTCACCAGGCCGGAGACGGTGATGGCGTCGGTGCGTGCCTGCGTCATGAGGCGACCGTACTCTTCGTTCACAAATTTGTGAAGGTACATAACTGCCGAAGGTGGGAGGATGAGCCACGTGACCGAGCAGCACCACGACTCGTCCCGCCCGGGTCAGGAGTACGGCCCCGAGACCGCCGCCTTCGTGGAGCGGTTCGCCTCCGACATGACCGAGGCCGGCATGCAGCGCATGGCGGCCCGCGTCTTCGCCTGCCTGATGACCGCCCCCGGCGCCGTGCTGTCGGCGGCGGAACTCGCCGAGCGGCTGCGCGTCTCGCCCGCCGCCGTCTCCGGCGCCGTGCGGTACCTGTCCCAGATCCACCTGGTGAGCCGGGAACGCCAGCCGGGCTCCCGCCGCGAGCTGTACCGGCTGCACCCGGACGTCTGGTACGAGGCGTTTCTCAGCCGGGGGCCGCTGCTGTCCCGGTGGCGCGCCACGCTGCTGGCGGGCGCCGGCACCGCGCCGCCGGACTCGGACGTGCGGCAGCGGCTGCTGGACACGGCCGCCTTCATGGACTTCCTGGCGGACGAGCTGGACGGCCTGCTGGAGCGCTGGCGCCGCCGCCGGGCGGCGGAGGCGAGCGGCCCCTAACTGAAGACGATCATGGCGCCCTGCGCCAGGCTCCGCGTGGCGGCGGCGTGAAGGCCCAGCCATACGTGCCGCTCCCGCATGAACGGCCCCTCTTCTCCCGCCACGGCCAGCGGCTCGTCCAGCCGCGTCGGCCGCTGCGGCGCCGCCGGCGCGGGCGGCGGGTTCCGCGGGTCGATGCCGAGCACCGGGGCCACCGCCTGGAGCTCCCGCAGCAGACCGTGGCTGGAACCCAGCGGCCCGCCGCTCTCCATCAGGGCGTCATTGACCACCGGATGGGGGAAGTCCACCGGCACATACGCCCCGGCGTGGTCGAAGTGCCACACCAGATGCGCCTGCTGCGCGGCCGCCTCGAACATCTCCAGCAGCTGCTGGTAGTCCCCGTCCAGCCGCTCGGCCGGGGTGACCGGCAGCCCGCTGAGGTGCAGCAGGTAGGCCCGGCGCAGCAGATGGAGGTCGGCGTAGTTGAAGCCCGCGACCGGCGCCACCCGCCCCGACGTGCCCGGCACGTACGACGTCACCGGCACCGGCGGCAGGCCCGCCTCGGCGAGCGCCTGGTCGTAGCAGGCCAGTTCTTCGGAGAAGGGGTTGTCCGGGCGCTGGCAGAGGACGTCGACGAGCGGGACCAGCCACAGGTCACAGGCCACGAAGGGACTCTCTCTCGCGCGGAAGGCCGGGGCTCCTCCAGGGTAGGGTCAGCGGTCCTCAGCCGCGAGATCGAAGGCGAGGGCGAGCTGGTGCGCGCGGTGGTCGCGCAGCAGCCGGGCGGCCTGCCTGACGTCGTTGTGCTCGACGGCGTCCGTCAGCTCCAGGTGCCCGGCCCACAGCCGTCCGGCGATGGCGTCGGCCCGGGCCAGGCGCTTGAGGTGCGGCACGCAGAACGCCCACGAGCGCACCCGCAGCCGGTCGAGGAACTCCCCGAGGTAGGGGTTGCCGACCAGGGCATCCAGCTCGCGCCAGAACCGCAGGTCGTAGGCGATCAGCACGTCAAGGTCCCCGGCGAGGGCGGCTTGCCGGGCGGCGGAGGCGCGGCGGCGGATGGAGGTGTACGCCTCGGGGCCCGCGCCGCGCAGCGTCAGGGCGGGGTGGTGGAGCGCGCCCTCCACCACGATGGTCTGCGCCTCGATCATGTCCTGGAAGTCGGTGAGCGAGTACTCCCTGATCCGGAAACCGCGGTGCTGTTCGACCTCCAGCAGCCCCTGCGCCGAGAGGTCAACGAGGGCCTCCCGCACGGGCGTTGCGGAAACGCCGTACTGTTCGGCTATCTCCCGCACCGTGAACTCCCCACCCGGAGCGAGCCGCCCGGCCAGGATTTCCTCACGGAGCGCGTCCGCGAGCTGCTCGCGCAGGGTGGTCCGCTGAATCACGGGAGTTAAGCGTACAAGTAGGAGAAAAATCCCAGGAGTCGCGCCCGCCGGCGCCGTCTGTGACAGTCCGCGGGCGAACCCGTGACGATATCGGAGTAGTATCGGCCGTTCACCCAGAGCGAGTTGACCCTATCCTCGAAGTGACGGCGGCGAGAAGGCGGAGGACCCGTCATGGAGCGGCTATGGCCCGAGGACCCGCGCAGCATCGGCGGGTACCGGCTGCTCGGGCGCCTGGGCGCGGGCGGCATGGGCCAGGTATACCTGGCACGGTCCGACCGCGGCCGCATCGTCGCGGTGAAGACCATTCAGCCCGCGCTCGCCAGCCAGCCGCACTTCCGGCAGCGGTTTGCCCAGGAGATCGCCACCGCGCGCAAGGTCGGCGGGCGCTGGACCGCGCCCGTGCTGGACGCCGACACCGAGGGCCGCATGCCCTGGGTGGCGACCGGCTACATCGCCGGACCCACCCTCCAGCGCGTCGTCGACGACGACTACGGCCCGCTCCCCGAGCCGAGCGTGTGGTCGCTGGCCTGCGGCCTGGTGCAGGCGCTGCGTGACATCCACGGCGCGGGGCTCGTGCACCGCGACCTGAAGCCGTCGAACGTGCTGCTCACCATCGACGGCCCCCGCGTGATCGACTTCGGCATCGCCCGCGCCCTCGACTCCGTCACCAGCGGCGGGCTGACCAGGACCGGAGCCGTCATCGGCTCGCCCGGCTTCATGTCGCCCGAGCAGATACGCGGCATCAGCGTCACGGCCGCCAGCGACATCTTCTGCCTCGGCTCGGTCCTGGCCTACGCCGCCACGGGACGGCTGCCGTTCGCCGGGGACGACACCGGCCCCCACGCCCTGATGTTCCGCATCGTCGAGGCCGAACCCGACCTCACCGGCATCCCCGGCGGGCTCCGCGCCCTCGTCAGCCGCTGCCTGACCAAGGACAGCGCGGACCGCCCCACCATCGCCGAGCTGCTCCAGGCCACGGAGGGCTACGAGCCGGGCGACCGGCCCTGGCCGCCCGCCGAACTCCTCGCCCAGCTCGGCAAGCAGGCCATCGTCCTGCTCGACAGCGAGGAGCCTGACAGCCAACCGGGCGCCCCGGCCCCGGTCCCGTCCGCCCCCGCGCCGCAGCTCTCTCCGGCCGCGCCGGCGGCGCTGGCCGCGTGGACCACGGCGGCGCCGGGGTTCGGTCCGCCGCACCAGCCGACCGCCGTCGCCACCACGCCGTCCCCGCAGGCGTGGCCGGCGGCCTGGCCCGCCCCGGTCGCCGGCCCCGCCGGCGACCTGGGGTTGCCGCGCCAGCCGCGCTCCCTCACCGGCCTCGCCACCGCCCTGTACTGGCTGTTCGGCGCCATGCTGGTGCTGACGTACCTCAGCCTCGGCCACACCATCGAGGCTGCCGTTAAGCTCAGCGAGTGGCAGAGCCACGCGGGCGACATGGTCACCGGCTCCCTGTACCTGTCGGAGCAGGAGGTCGCCGAGGAGGTCGCGACCGTCCTGATGCTGCTGGGCGCCCTGCTGCTCCTCGCCCTGGCCATCGTCTTCTGGGCATGGTTCTGGCGGCTGCGCGTCAACGCCGAGTTCCTCGCCGGGCCTGGACGCCTGCGCTACCCGCGCGGCATGGCGTTCTGGGGCTGGCTCATCCCCGTCGGGATGTTCTTCATCCCCAAGCAGATGGCCAACGACATCCGCGCCGTCTCCCTGGGGCCCACGGCGGGCAGGACACCCCTGGACGTGTGGTGGACCATCTGGGTGTGCTGCCTGGCGGGCATGCACGTGCCACGGCTGTGGGTGCCCTGGCAGGACGCGAACACCTACGACGAGGCCCGCACCGCCGCGGCGCTCAACGCCCTCATGCACGTGCCCGTTCTCGCCGCCGCGACCGCGGCGATCGTGGTCGTGCGACGCCTCACCACGGGGCAGCACGACCGCCTCGCCGCCCAGATGACCTGATGTCCGCGCGGACGGCCGCCGGACGGCGGCCGTCCACTCACCTCTATCCTCGGTGAGACCACTATCGTCCGAATCGGGGGAACCAGCAGCCAATGGAAAAGCTGACGCCGGATGACCCGCACCACATAGGTCCCTACCGCCTGATGGCCCGGCTGGGCGAGGGCGGCATGGGCATGGTCTACCTGGCCCGCTCCGACCGCGGCCGCACCGTCGCGGTGAAGACCATCCGTCCCGAGCTCGCGAGCGAGCCGGACTTCCGGCAGCGCTTCAACCAGGAGATCACCGCGGCGCAGCAGGTGGGCGGCCAGTGGACCGCGCCCGTGCTGGACGCCGACACCGAGGGCCGCATGCCCTGGGTGGCGACCGGCTACATCGCCGGTCCCTCCCTCCACCAGGTGGTCGCCAACGACTACGGCCCGCTCCCCGAACGCAGCGTCCTGCTGCTCGCCGGCGGGCTCGCGCAGGCGCTGCACGCCATCCACGGCGCGGGGCTCGTGCACCGCGACCTGAAGCCGTCGAACGTGCTGATGACCATCGACGGCCCGCGCGTGATCGACTTCGGCATCGCCCGTGCACTGGAGACCAACCCCGGGGAGGGGCTGACCCGCACCGGCGCGACCGTCGGCTCGCCCGGCTTCATGTCGCCCGAACAGGTGCGCGGCCAGCGGCTGACCCCCGCGAGCGACGTGTTCTGCCTGGGCTCGCTGCTGGCGTTCGCCGCCACGGGCAAGACCCCGTTCGGCGCCCTCGACTCGGGCGTGCACATCCTGATGTTCCGTATCGCCGAGGAGACGCCCGACCTCACCGGCCTCCCCGGCGACCTGCACCAGCTCATCGCGGCCTGCCTGCACAAGGACCCGGCGCAGCGCATCACCGTCGAGGAGCTGATGCGGTACCCGGCGCCCGACGGCAACGGTGAGCCGTGGCTGCCGGGCGCGCTGGTGGCGCAGCTGGGCCGGAACGCCGTGTCGCTGCTGGACTCCGAGAGCCCCGAGACGCAGCTGCACACCCCGACGGTCGCCGCGCCGGGTACGCCCCCGCCGTCCCCGCCCCCGGCCCCGAACTCGAACCCCTCGCCGTACGCGCAGCCGACTGCGCCGTACTCCTCGGGCGGCTTCGGCCCCGCCAGCGGCGGCGCCGGGGCTGCGGCCGGGCCCACGCAGGCCGCGGGCACGCCGCCGCCGAGCCCGCCGCCGCCCAGCCCGTACAGCGCCTCGCCCTACGGGCCGCAGCAGTCCCAGCAGCCGCAGCAGCCGCACCCCACGGGGACCGGCGGCGGTAACAGCCGTGCCAAGCTGCTGGCGATCGTCGTCGCGGTCGTCGTCGTTGTGGCGGGCGGCGTCTTCGCCGCGGTGTCGATGACCGGTGACGACGACGAGGGCGGCTCCGGTGGTTCCGGTGGCGGCGGTGGCGGCGGTGGCGGCGGGTCCGCGATCGCCGAGGATTATCTGGGCGCCTGGCAGGGCGAGTACGGGGAGCGCGGCACGTCCGGCTGGCGCGCCATGCGCGTGGAGATCCAGCAGGGCGCGCCCGGCGACACCATCGGCACGGTCGCGGTGACCTCCCAGGACGTGCTGTGCGTCTACGACATGCAGCTGGCCTCCTTCGACCAGCAGCTGACGTTCACCGAGACATCCCGCTCGGCGGTGCCGGAGAGCGCCGTGCAGGACACCTGCCGCGACAACAACGATGAGCAGACGCTGACCCTGAACGACAGCGGTCAGATGCAGTGGTCCTACAACCAGCAGTCGGCGACGCTCCAGGCGGCGCCCGCGGGCGACCAGCTGGTTCCCCAGAACCTGCTCGGCACCTGGGTGGATGACTACGTGAACACGGATGATGTGGAGATGCGGGACACCGCCGTCGTCGAGCAGGGCACCACGGGCGACCCGGTCCTGACCTTCTCGATCACCGACTTCATCAACACCTGCACCTGGCAGAACCGCCTCGTCCAGGCCGAGCAGGACCGGATACTCGTCGGCCCCGACTCGCTCGTCGAGGCGGAGAGCGACGCGGGCTGCAACACCGGTGTCGCGTTCTGGGTCTACGAGGAGGGGGGCGTGCTGTACTTCCAGCTGACCAACGACCCGGACGGAAACCCGTACCCGGTCGAGCCGAACTGACCCTGCCGCCGGGCCGCTGCCGGCGGACCGGCGGCGAGGTCATCGCCAGGTCACAAATCGGCAGCGGCCCGGCCTTTACGGGCCGGGCCCGGAACCGATAACGGTTCGGACTCTGTCCTGTCCGGTGTATACATCCGCCCGTACTCTCATGAGGCCATCGGGGAGCGAAGAGGAGTAGTACGAGATGAAACCGCTCGGGCCGAACGACCCACAGCGGGTGGGCCAGTACCGGCTCATCTCCAAGCTGGGTGCTGGCGGGATGGGCAGCGTCTACCTTGCTCGCTCCGACCGCGGCCGTACCGTCGCAGTGAAGCTGGTGCAGCCCGAACTCGCGGCCCAGCCCGAGTTCCGGCAGCGCTTCCAGCAGGAGGTGGACGCGGCCCGGCGCATCGGCGGTGAGTGGACCGCGCCCGTGCTGGACGCCGACACCCAGGCGGAGACTCCGTGGGTGGCCACCGGCTACGTCGCGGGTCCCTCCCTGCACGAGGTCGTCACCAGCACGTACGGCGTACTGCCGGAGCGGACGCTGCGCATCCTCGCCAACGGCCTGGTGCACGCGCTGCGTGACATCCACGCCGCCGGCCTGGTCCACCGCGACCTGAAGCCGTCGAACGTGCTGATCACCATCGACGGCCCGCGCGTGATCGACTTCGGTATCGCCCGCGCCCTCAACGCGGGCGGCGACGGTCTCACGCGCACCGGCGCGGCCGTCGGCTCCCCTGGCTTCATGTCCCCCGAGCAGTGCCGCGGCGAGCTGGTCACGCCCGCCAGCGATGTCTTCTGCCTCGGCTCCGTCCTGACGTTCGCGGCGACCGGGCGCACCCCGTTCGGCGAGGCCAATTCGCCGATGACCGCGCTGATGCTCCGCATCGTGCAGGGCGAGCGGGACCTGAGCGGGGTGCCCGAGAGCATGCGCGGGTTCATCGAGGCGTGCCTGGCGCAGGAGCCGTCCGCCCGGCCCACCCTCGACCAGCTGCTCCAGTGGTCGGAGGATCCGAGCGACAACGGCGAGGAGCCCTGGCTGCCCGGTGCCCTCGTCGCGACGCTGGGCCGCCACGCCGTGGGCCTGCTCGACTCCGAGGACCCGCTCCAGGTGCCGCCGCAGCCCGGCACGCCGCCGCCCGCGTCGCAGCCGTCGGTGACGCCGCTGCCGCCGACGATGGCGCCCGGCGGCCCGGCCCCGACCGCGCTGAACGTCCCCGGCACGCCGCCGCCGAACGCGCCCGGCGGGGGCATCGAGGCGATGAACACCATGGCCGCGTCGAGCCCGCCGCCCGGCATGTATCCCGGTGCTCCGAACGCCCCGGGTGCCCCCGGTGCGGCTCCCGGCGGCTACGGCTACCCGCAGGCCCCCGGCGGCGTGAACACGCCGTACCACATCGGCGCCGTCGGCCCGAACGGACAGCCCGTGGGCCCCGGGCAGCAGAACAACAAGCAGAAGAAGATCTGGATGGGCGTGGGCGCGGCCGCGGCCGCCGCCGCCCTGGTCGTCGGCATCCTCGTGGCCACCTCCGGGGGCGACGATGACGACGGCAGCAACCAGGCGAGCGGCAACGAGCAGGCGCAGGAGCAGAACCCCGGCGGCGGCGACGTCGATAACGGCGGCGGGAACGGCGGCGACGGCGGGAACGGCGGCGACGGCGGGAACGGCGGCGACGGCGGGAACGCGAGCGGCCAGAACCCGCAGCCCGCGCCGACCGCCGAGATCGACCCCAACGCCGCGGTGCCCAGCAACCTGGTGGGCGCCTGGGAGGGCGAGATCACCGACGCCAACGGCAATCCGACCGGCTCGTTCCGCCGCGTGGACATCGTGGAGGGCACCGGCGGCAGCACCGTCACCAGCGGCTGGACCGTCCACCCCAACTCGATGTGCAAGGACGCCGGGATCCTGGCGAACTCCGCCGACGGCATCACCGTCAACTTCTCGGTGAACGCGTCGGAGCCGAACGCCGACGAGTGCGCCCAGTCCGGGAGCGAGACCATCACGCAGCAGGGCAACGGCTCGCTGCTGTGGACCAGCGGCGACCTCCAGGCCGTGCTCCAGCCCGGCACCGAGACCGGCAGGGACGCCATGCCGTTCGACATGTACGGCAACTACACCGGCCAGCTCCCGGACGGCACCCCGGTCGAGATCACGCTCGACGTCATCGGCCCGATCGGCGAGAAGGTATCGACCTGGACCGCCGGCTCGTGCACCTGGGAGTTCGAGATGGTCTCCGGCGACCTCCACGCCGAGTCGGTCATCCTGGGGCCGGGCACGGGCACCAGCCCGGGCTGCGACACGCTCGGCCCGTACCGGGCCGTGATCGTCGAGGCGGACGAGCAGATCGCCTTCCAGCGGCTCGACAGCGGGGAGACCGAGGTCACGGCGGTCAACTGACCCGGACTCCGGCGCCCGGCGCCGCACGCGCGACGACGGCGGCGGACCGGTCCCCGCGGGGACCGGTCCGCCGCCGTCCCGCATGGGTCACAGGAACGGGTTGATCTGGATGGTCTGCTCGCGGCCCGGGCCCACGCCGATCGCCGAGACCGGAGCGCCCGACATGTCCTGGAGCGCCTCGACGTACGCCCGCGCGTTCTTCGGCAGGTCCTCGAAGGACCGCGCGCCCGAGATGTCCTCGCTCCAGCCCGGCAGGTACTCGTAGACCGGGGTGGCGTGGTGGAAGTCGCTCTGGTTGTACGGCAGCTCCGTGACCTGGCGGCCGTCGATGTCGTAGGCCACGCAGACCGGGATGCGCTCCAGGCCGGTGAGCACGTCCAGCTTGGTGAGGAAGAAGTCGGTCAGGCCGTTGACCCGGGCCGCGTACCGCGCGATCACGGCGTCGAACCAGCCGCAGCGGCGGTCCCGCCCGGTCGTCACGCCGAACTCGTGGCCCACGGTGCGCAGCCGCTCGCCGTCCTCGTCGAACAGCTCCGTGGGGAAGGGGCCGGCGCCGACGCGCGTCGTGTACGCCTTGAGGATGCCGATGACCCGGTTGATCCGGGTCGGCCCCACGCCCGAGCCGGTGCAGGCGCCGCCCGCCGTCGGGTTGGAGGAGGTGACGAACGGGTACGTGCCGTGGTCCACGTCCAGCAGCGTGCCCTGACCGCCCTCGAACAGCACGACCTTGCCCTCGTCGAGCGCCTCGTTCAGCACCAGCGTGGTGTCGCGGACATACCCGGAGATCCGGTCCGCGTAGCTCAGCAGCTCCTCGACGACCTGGTCGGCGACGATCGCGCGGCGGTTGTAGAGCTTGGCCAGCACCTGGTTCTTGTAGTCCAGGGCCGCCTCGACCTTCTGCCGCAGAATCGATTCGTCGAACAGGTCCTGGACCCGGATGCCCTGGCGGTTGACCTTGTCCGCGTACGTCGGGCCGATGCCGCGTCCGGTGGTGCCGATCTTCCGCTTGCCGAGGAAACGTTCGGACACCTTGTCCAGGGTCCGGTGGTACGACGTGATCAGGTGCGCGTTCCCGCTGATCAGCAGCTTCGAGGTGTCCACACCGCGTTCGCTGAGCCCGTCCAGCTCGGCGAAGAGAACCTTGGGGTCGACGACGACGCCGTTGCCGATGACGGGGGTGCAGCCGGGCGTGAGAATCCCCGAGGGCAGCAGGTGGAGCGCGTATTTCTGGCCATTGGCGACGACCGTGTGACCGGCGTTGTTGCCGCCCTGGTAACGGACCACGTAGTCCACGGAACCACCGAGCAGATCGGTGGCCTTGCCCTTGCCTTCATCACCCCACTGAGCTCCGATCAGCACAAGTGCGGGCACAGGCGTACACCCCTTCCGAGCGGGGAAGCAGGAGAAAGCTGCCCCGGATCGACGAAACCCCTGGCGCAAGCGGCGACAGGGGCTCTTGCACAGAGAGCTTACGGGAGACGCGGCCAGGAGGCGAAGAGGTGCTCATCGTCATCGACCCGACGGCCCGCCGCACCGACGGGGAATCGGTGCGGATCGCCAGGGACGTGCTGTGCGCGGGCGCGCCCGGGGGTGCGACGGTGTGTGTCCTGGAGAAACCGCAGGCCATGAGCCACGTGCTGGCCCGCAGCGGCGACCACCAGGTGGTGATCGTCGGCGACGACCGCGCCCTGCTGCGGGCCGTGAGCGCGCTGCATCTGCGCGGGCAGCTCCAGACGAGCCCGCTGGCGGTGGTGCCGGTCGGGCCGCCGGCGGCGGTGACGCTGGCCAGTGCGCTCGGTGTGCCCACGGACGCGGTGGCCGCCTCCCGGGCCGTGCTGTCCGGCACCGACCGCCGGCTGGACCTGCTGACGGACGACACCGGGGAGGTCGTGCTCGGCCCGCTCGGCATCCCGGCGCCCGGCCGGGTGTGGTGGCGGAGCATGCACCGGCCGCGGCGGCGGCTGCGGGTCGTCGCCGACGGCAGGCTGCTGGCCGACCTGGACCGCCCGGTGGCCGGCGTCTCGGTCCGGGCGGAGGGCGGGCTGGCGGAGGTCGTGGTGCGGCCGAGCCCGGCGGGGGAGAACGTGACGGCCCGGGTGACCTCGGTGACGGTCTCGGGCCCGGCCTTCAGCTACCGCGCCAACGCCGTGGACGTGGGGCCGACGCGGACCCGCACCTGGACCGTCCGCCCCGGCGCCCTGCGCCTGACCATCCCCGACCAGCGCCGCTGAGCCGCGGCCCTGCGGCCAGAGGGGCCCGGCGGCCCGTCCCGTCCCCTGCCCGCGGCGGCCGGAGCGGGGCGGGGAAACGGTCCCTCAGCGGGGCCCTTCCAGCGGGCGCTGCCGCGGCATCACCGGCCGCAGCGCCGGATGCGCCGGCGGCCGGGACAGCGCCGGCGCCGACGGCGCGGGGACCTCCAGCCCGCGTGCGGCCGGCCCGGTGCCGCCGGAGCCCGCCGCGTGCACCATGAGCCCCGGCCCGAGGCCCGACTCCGCCATCCGGGCCGCTGACTCCGCCCGCACCAGGTCCGCCACGTCCTCCGAGAAGCGCCGCAGCACCAGCAGCCGCCGCTCCGCCGCCTCCCGTTCCGCGAGCGCCTCGGCCTCGTTGTCCTCCCGGTCTCCCCGGTCTCCCCGGTCTCCCCGGTCCATCAGGTCCTCCCGGTCGGCACGGGCGACCCGGTGCTCCCGCAGGTCCCGTACGTCCCGCGGCTCGTGCGGATCCCGGACCCGCTCGGCGGCCCACTCGTACCGCAGCGCTTCGACCCGCCGCCGCACCGCCTGGGCGGTCGCCTCGTTCCGCACCCACCCCGAGGTCACGCCGAAGTACCGGTCGCAGCCCAGGCACACCGCCGCCACCAGCAGCGACGCGTAGCCATAGCTCCCGTCCACCCCGGCCAGCGGCAGTATGGCGCCCGCGGCCGCGCCCGCGAACACCCCGCCGCGCAGCAGCCGGCTGGCCCGGCGCTTCCACCGGCCGCCGGCGGCATACCGCTCGATCGTGCTTACCGCCTCGCGTTCGGCGCGCGCGTACAGCTCCGCCAGCCACGCGCCACCGCCGGACGGGTGTGGCTCCCGGCCCGGCTGACTCAGCTGGTTCAATCTGACCTCCACGAGGACGATCGACGGCACAACGGCGCACGCGTCCAATCAGCCGCCCTTGCGCCCTTCGCACCTTTTCTACCGCCCCGTTTCTACCCCTTGGTCCCGTGCTGCCCACCCGCCCCGGCGGGCAGCCTCCGGCCGCCCACCGCCCCCGGCCAGGGACAAGAGACGCACCGGGCGCCACAACCCCCCGTCTGGGCTCACCCGAAAGAGTGGGTTCCGCCCGCGCGTCGTTAGGCTGCTCCCGTGCGAATCCTTGTCATCGGCGGCGGCGCCCGCGAACACGCCCTGTGTCACGCCCTCTCCCGCGACCCCGAGGTCACCGCCCTGCACTGCGCCCCCGGCAACGCCGGGATCGCCGAGGTGGCCGAGGTCCACGACGTGAAGGCCACCAGCGGCGAGGACGTGGCCCAGCTGGCCGCCCGGCTCGGCGCCGGACTCGTCGTCATCGGCCCCGAGGCGCCCCTGGTCGCCGGGGTCGCCGACGCGGTGCGGGCGGCGGGCATCCCGGTCTTCGGCCCGTCCGCCGAGGCCGCGCGGCTGGAGGGCAGCAAGGCGTTCGCCAAGGAGATCATGGCCGCCGCGGGTGTCCCGACCGCGCGGTCCTACGTCTGCGTCACCGAGGAGCAGGCCGACGAGGCGCTCGACGCCTTCGGCCCGCCCTACGTCGTCAAGGACGACGGGCTGGCCGCCGGCAAGGGCGTCGTGGTCACCAGCGACCTCCAGGCCGCCAGGGACCACGCCCGCTCCTGCGAGCGCGTCGTCATCGAGGAGTACCTCGACGGGCCCGAGGTCTCGCTGTTCGCCGTCACCGACGGGACGACCGTGGTGCCGCTCCAGCCCGCCCAGGACTTCAAGCGCGCCTACGACGGCGACCAGGGGCCGAACACCGGCGGCATGGGCGCCTACTCGCCGCTGCCGTGGGCCGGCCCCGCGCTCGTGGACGAGATCACCGCCACCGTCGTGCAGCCGGCCATCGACGAGATGCGGCGGCGCGGCACCCCGTTCACCGGGCTGCTGTACGCGGGCCTCGCGCTGACCTCGCGCGGCCTGCGGGTGGTGGAGTTCAACGCCCGGTTCGGCGACCCCGAGACGCAGGCGGTGCTGGCGCGGCTGCGCACGCCGCTGGCCGGCCTGCTGTACGCCGCCGCCACCGGCGGCCTCGCCGACTTCCCGCCGCTGCGCTGGAGCGAGGGCGCCGCCGTGACCGTCGTCGTGGCCGCCGAGGGGTACCCGGCCGCGCCGCGTACCGGCGACCCGGTGGGCGGGCTCGACGAGGTGGCCGCCGAGGACGGTCCCGCAACGTATGTGCTGCACGCGGGCACGCGGCGGGACGAGGCGGGCCGCGTCGTCTCCGCCGGCGGGCGCGTGCTGTCCGTCACCGCCACCGGCGCGGACCTCGCCGAAGCGCGGGAACGCGCCTACCGGGCTGTCGCGCGGATCCGGCTTGACGGCTCCCACCACCGCACGGACATCGCCCAGCGCGCGGCCGAGGAGGCGGCCCCGGCCGCCGGCGCGTCCTGACCACGGGCTGCCCTGGCCGCGTGCCCGGCTGCCGCCTGGCCGAAAAACACCCCCCGCCCTCTGCCCAAAGCACCACCATCGAGTGACGTGCCGTCCTTCGGGCTGACGGGCTCCTCCGCCCGCAACTAGGGTGCCGCGCAGCGTCGTTCACGGCGCCTCCCGGCCGCCCTGCGGCGAACGGCTCACCGCGCGTTGCGAAGTCAAGACCCGGTGACACAGTGGTGATCACGCGGCGTGGACGAGGACGGGAGCCAGCGGCGTCGGCAGTCGGCAGTGCGGAGGACAGGGCCATGAGGCGGCGTAGAGGCAGACACTCCGCGCGGGGGCACGCGCTGGCCGTGCTGCGCGTACGCGACGGCGCGCTGGCGCTGGCGCTGCTCCCGGCCGCCGCCGCGACCGTCCTGGCCGCCGGCGGCGCCCCCGCCGCGGTGACCGGCGCCGTCGCCGCGCTGGCGGCGGCCTCCCTCGCGCTCGCCGCCGCCACGGCCACCCTCATCGCCCGCGCCCGCCCCGCCGTCACGCCCACGATCGACATACCTGAGCCCGCCGCCCCGGCGCTCCACCTGCTGGTGCGGGACCTCGCCGACCGGCTCGGCGTGCCCGCGCCCGGCGGCATCGCGCTCACGCCCGACTGCGACAGCTGGCTGGAGGAGCGCCCGCGCCGCGCCGGGCAGGGCTTGGGGCAGCGCGGGTGGCGTGCCGCGCCGCGCCCGCCGGTGCTGGTGATCGGCTCGCCGTTCCTGTGGTGGATGCGCGTGCCGGAGCTGCGCGCCCTGCTCGCGCCCGTCGTCGCTGGCACCGGCCCCTCGGCGCACCCGGACATCGCCGCCGCCCGCCGCTGCGTCCGCGCCTGGGACGCCGCTGCCGCGCGCCGCGGCGCCGGGTCGCGGCACGGCCCGCTCACGCGCTTCGCCGGGTGGTGCGCGCGCCTGCTGCTGCGCGCCGCCGGGCGCCACGCCGCCGAGATGGAGCGGGGCGTCGCGGCCGCCGCCTCCGCCCGTGCCCAGGCCGTCGACTCCGGCCTGCGGGTGGCCGCCCAGGAACAGGTCGGGCTCGCCTACGCCGGCTGGGACCGGCTGCTGACGCGCGTCGCCCTGCCCGCCTGGCGCACCGGCCGCTGGCCGCGGCGCCTCGACGCCGGGGTCGTCGCCGCGCTCACGGAGCTGTCGCGCCGCGACCGGCTGGCGGAAGGGTTCTCCTCGCGCCTCGGCCAGCGGCCCGCCTGCGACCTGCTGGAGGAGCCCGGCCTGGTGGATGAGGAGATCTCGCTGCTGGCCGCGCGCCTGTTCTACGGCATGCCCGACGACCCGGACGCCGAGTGGTACCCGGTGGACTGGTCCGCCTACCCGGAGGAGGTCGTCGACCGGATCTGGCGTGACCGGGCGGCCCGCCTGTTCGCCGCGCTCGACGCCGCCGAGACCCCGACCCTGGCCTGCGCCGTGCAGCGCCTTCTCGCGGCGGCCGCGGGCGCGGGCGGCACCGACGCGGTCGCCGCCCGGCTCAGCGGCTCCCTGCCGCCGGAGCGCGGCCAGCCGCCGGCCGGGCCGCCGGGTACCCCGGAGACCGGCGCGCCGCTGGGGTTTCCCGCGCCGCCGCCGCGCACCGGCCGGGAGCTGCTGCTGGAGCACATGGCCGCCGCCGTGTGCTGCGCCGCCGCCGACTCCGGGGACGCCGCGCCCGGCCTGGACTGGCTCGACGGCCCCGTGCTCGTCTCCGGCGGCCGGCGCAGCGCCGACCTCACCGCGCCGCTGCGCAGCCTGGTGGACGACGGCGACCCCGGCCCGCTGAGCGCCTGGCTGGCCGGCGCGGGCGTCAGGGCCGACAAGCCGGTGCGGCTGGTCTGAGCCATGTCGCGGCGAGCGGTGACGCCAGCGCCCCGACATGTGATGTGCTGGAAACCGGCACGCCGCCACCACGGCACGCGCGCCCGCGCGCGCCCGCGGCGGCACGGGCGGCACGGGGGAGGAGCGAACGACGATGGGTGGGGAGCCAGGCCGCACCGCGCGGTACGCGAGCGCCGGCGCGGTCCACGGGACGTCCAGCGGCCCGTGCGCCGAGCCGTACGGGCAGGGCCCGCCGCCGTTCTTACCCGGCGGCGGCGCGCGGTTCGCCGACGACGTCGCCTGCCAGATCAAGGGGTTCACCCCGCAGGACGCGGTGGCGCCCGGTGAGACGGTCGACTTCCGCGTCACCGTGAACCCGCCGCGCGACTTCACTATCGACGTCTACCGCGTCGGCGACTTCGGGGGCCGGGGCGCCCGGCTGCTGGCGCGCAGCCCCCGGCTGCCGGGGCTGTGCCAGCCCGCCCCGCTCATCGCCGGCCGCACCGTCTCCTGCCACCACTGGTGGCTGTCCTGGCGGCTGAGGATCCCGGCCCACTGGAGACCGGGGGCGCACGTCGCCGTCCTCACCACGGCCGACGGCGCCTACCAGTCGCTCGTGCCGTTCACCGTCCGGGACGACCGCCCCGCCGACCTGCTGCTCGTGCTGCCCGACGTGTCCTGGCAGGCGGACAACGCCTTCCCCGGGGACGGCCGCCGCGGCGCCAGCCTCCGGCACGCCTGGGACGACGACGGGCGCCTGCTCGGCGAGGCCGACGCCGCCGTCACCCTGTGCTTCGACCGCCCCTACACCGGCAGCGGCCTGCCGCCGGACGCGGCCCGCGCCTACGACGTCATCCGCTGGGCCGAGCGCTGCGGCTACGACCTGGCCTACGCCACCGCCCGCGACCTGCACGCCGGCCGCGTCGAGGCGGGCCGCTACCGCGCCCTGGTCTTCCCCGGCCGCGACGCCTACTGGTCCGTGCCGATGCGCCGCGCCGTCGAGCGCGCCCGCGACGGCGGCACCTCCCTGGTGTTCCTCGCCGCGGCCGCGCTGACGTGGCGCGTGACGCTCGGCGCCCTGCCCTCCGGCGACCCCGACCGGGTACTGACCTGCCGCCGCCGCAAGGGGCCTGGCCGCCCCGCGCTCTGGCGCGAGCACGGCGCGCCCGAGCAGCTCGTGCTGGGCATCCAGCACGGCGGCCCGGTGCCCAGCCCGGCCCCGCTGGTGGTCCGCAACGCCGGCCACTGGCTGTGGGAGGCGACCGGCGCGCGCGAGGGCGACGAGCTGCCCGGCCTGGTCGCGGGCGAGGCCGACCGGTACTTCCCCCGCACCCCGCTGCCGCCGCACGACAGCCGGGTCCTGCTGGCCCACTCCCCCTACCGGGACGCCGCTGGCACCCGCCGCTACCAGGAGACCTCGCTGTACCAGGCGCCCAGCGGCGCCTGGGTCTTCGCCGCCGGGACCCTCGCCTGGACCGCCGCGCTTGCCCGCCCCGGGCACGTGCATCCGGTGGTGCGGCGCGTCACCGCGAATCTCTTTGACCGCATCTGCAAACGAGACTGATTTACCCCGGGCCCGGCTGGCCGCCCGAAGGCCGGTCGTGAATCCGGTACCACGCTGGGCGACAATAGAGCCGCGCGGCCAACTCACACTCACGTTGCCAGGAGGCGCTGTGCCAGGATTCGTCGAGAAGCCCGAGCCCGTCGAGGTACCGGGACTTGTGCACCTGCACACCGGGAAAGTCCGCGAGATGTACCGGGACGAGGCCGGCCGCATCGTGCTCGTCGCCACTGACCGAGTGTCCGCATATGACTGGGTGCTGGCGACGGAGATCCCCGACAAGGGCCGGATTCTGACCAGGCTGTCGCTGTGGTGGTTCGACCAGCTCGCCGATCTCATCGGCCACCACGTCCTGTCCACGGACCCGCCCCCCGGCGCCCCCGCCGACTGGGAGGGCCGGACGATGATCTGCCGCCCGCTGCGCATGATTCCCGTCGAGGCCGTGGCGCGCGGCTACCTCACCGGCAGCGGCCTGGCCGAGTACCAGCGGGACCGCACCGTCTGCGGCCTCGCGCTGCCCGAGGGGCTGGTCGACGGTTCGGAGCTGCCCGCGCCCATCTTCACGCCCGCCACCAAGGCCAGCATCGGCGACCACGACGAGAACGTCAGCTACGAGGAGGTCGCCCGCCAGGTCGGCCCCGAGACCGCCGCGCAGCTCAGGCAGGCCACCCTCGCCATCTACAGCCGGGGCCGGGACATCGCCCGGGACCGGGGCATCATCCTCGCCGACACGAAGTTTGAGTTCGGCCGCGCCGAGGAGGACGGCGAGGACGGGCCGCTGATCCTCGCCGACGAGGTCTTCACGCCCGACTCCTCGCGGTTCTGGCGCAAGGACCAGTGGGAGCCGGGCCGCCCGCAGATCCCGTACGACAAGCAGCTCATCCGGGACTGGCTGGCCTCGCCCGAGTCCGGCTGGGACCGCACAGGCACGACGCCGCCCCCGCCGCTGCCCGACGAGATCGTGGAGCGCACCCGGGAGCGCTACACCGAGGCCTACCGCATGCTGACCGGCCTGCCCTGGGACTGAACGGGGCGCGCCGGGCCGGGGCCCGCTGGCCGGGCCCCGGCGTGTCAGCGGACACGCCGCGGCGTGGCGTTGCTCACATCCCGCCGGGCACACGATCCCCACCGGCCCCGCGACCGCCCGGCCGAGCAACGCGGGTGCACCCGACGGCACAACAAGACGGCTGACAAGACGGCTGACAAGACGGAGAGGCCCGGCCGTTACCGGCCGGGCCTCTCTCTTGAGCGGACGACGAGATTCGAACTCGCGACCCTCACCTTGGCAAGGTGATGCTCTACCAACTGAGCCACGTCCGCGTGTGCCGCTTACTCTACCCGATCCTGGGACCGGGTGGAGACGGCTGGAGCGGGTGACAGGAATCGCACACTGTGCCTCCCCCTTGGAAAGGGGGTGTTCTGCTACTGAACTACACCCGCACGTCTCCGGGCCGGAATCTCTTCCGTGCCCCTCGGCGTGCTCCAGACTCTAGCGGATCACCCGGGGTTGATGGCAAGTCGGGCTCAACCGCTGGTGGCGTGGGCCTCGTTGAAGGCGTCGTACACGCGCTTGGGGATGCGCCCGCGGGCGGGCACGCCGAAGCCGTTGGACTCCGCCCAGGCACGCACGGCCTTCGGGTCGGGCGCCACCGCCGTGTGGTGGAAGGCCTTGCCTGACCGGGACCGCTTGCGTCCCGCCCGGACGTAGGGAGCGAGCGCCGTGCGCAGCTTCTTCGCGTTCTCCGAGCTGAGGTCGATCTCGTAGGTCTTCCCGTCGAGTCCGAACGCAACCGTTTCCGCCGCTTCGCCGCCGTCAAGGTCGTCGAAGAGGGTCACCACTACACGCTGTGCCACGGATATAGGTCCTTTCGAGAGCATTGCTGCTGCCGCGCGTCCACGGGGCTGACGTGCGGCGATGCCATCGCTCCCACCGGTCGGGATGTCGTTCTTTTATTTGTACTGCCCACAGCACGTGAATGGGAAGCGGCGAATTCCCGCTCGCCACTGACGCCGTACTGGGGACTTTACTTTTATCCGGTCGACGGGTGGAGGGGGTTTGGGTCCCGAGACCCTAACGTGACCCGCGCCACCTTCCCGATTCCTCCATCCCTTCTTCATCTACTCGAGTAGATTTTCGTGCCAGGTAGGCTGATGCCGCGGCCGCAAGGAGCCGTAAACACCGGCATCAGCACCATCACCAGCAGGAGTACCCGTGGCTCGCGTCGTCGTCGAGGTCATGCTCAAACCGGAGATCCTCGACCCCCAGGGCCAGGCGGTGCAGCGCGCACTGCCCCGGCTCGGCTTCGAGGGCGTGACGGACGTCCGCCAGGGCAAGCGGTTCGAACTCGAGCTGGACGGCCCCGCCGACGAGGCCGCGCTCGCCCGCGTCCGGGACATGGCCGAGACCTTCCTGGCCAACACCGTGATCGAGGACTACACGGTCCGCGTCGAGGACGCCGGGGACACCCCGGACCTCGCCGCCGCCGCGCCGGCCGGGGAGACCGCGCAGTGAGCGCGCGGGTAGGGGTCGTCACCTTCCCCGGCTCCCTCGACGACCGGGACGCGCAGCGCGCGGTGCGGCTGGCCGGCGCCGAGCCGGTGCCGCTGTGGCACCGCGACCGGGACCTCAAGCAGGTCGACGCGGTCATACTCCCCGGTGGCTTCTCCTACGGCGACTACCTGCGGTGCGGCGCCATCGCCCGGTTCTCGCCCGTGATGGAGACCGTCATCGACCAGGCCCGCGCCGGCATGCCGGTCCTCGGCATCTGCAACGGCTTCCAGGTGCTGTGCGAATCGCACCTGCTGCCCGGCGCGCTGACCCGCAACGACCACCTGCACTTCATCTGCCGCGACCAGCGGCTGCGGGTCGAGCGGACCGCGACCCCCTGGACGTCGGACTACACCGAGGGCCAGGAGATCACCGTCCCGCTCAAAAACGGCGAGGGCGGTTACGTCGCCGACGAGCGCACCCTTGACGCCCTGGAGGCCGAGGGCCGCGTCGTCTTCCGCTACCTCGGCCGCAACCCCAACGGTTCGCGCCGCGACATCGCGGGCGTCTGCAACGAGGCGGGCAACGTCGTCGGCCTCATGCCCCACCCCGAGCACGCCGTCGAGCCGCTCACCGGCCCCACCACCGACGGCCTCGGCTTCTTCACCTCGGTCGCCTCCTCGGTCATGCGAAAGCTGGTTTCCTGATGTCCGCCCCGCGCCACACGCGGCCCGGCCCCGACACCGTGGAACGTGCCGCCGCCACCCCCGACACCCCGCAGCCCTGGGCCGAACTCGGCCTGAAGGAGGACGAGTACCGCCGCATCCGCGAGATACTCGGCCGCCGCCCCACCGGCGCCGAGCTGGCCATGTACTCGGTGATGTGGTCCGAGCACTGCTCCTACAAGTCCAGCAAGGTCCACCTGCGGCAGTTCGGTGAGAAGGCCCCGCACTCGGACGCGCTGCTCGTCGGCATCGGCGAGCAGGCGGGCGTGGTGGACGTCGGCCAGGGCTACGCCGTCACGTTCAAGATCGAGTCGCACAACCACCCCTCGTACGTGGAGCCGTACCAGGGCGCGGCCACCGGCGTCGGCGGCATCGTCCGCGACATCCTCGCCATGGGCGCCCGCCCGGTCGCCGTCATGGACCCGCTGCGCTTCGGCGCCGCCGACCACCCCGACACCCGCCGCGTGCTGCCGGGCGTCGTGGCGGGCATCGGCGGCTACGGCAACTGCCTGGGCCTGCCGAACATCGGCGGCGAGGTCGTCTTCGACCCGTGCTACCAGGGCAACCCGCTGGTCAACGCCCTGTGCGTGGGCGTGATGCGGCACGAGGACATCCACCGGGCGACGGCCTCCGGCCCGGGCAACAAGGTCATCCTCTACGGCGCCAGGACCGGCGGCGACGGCATCGGCGGCGCCTCCATCCTCGCCTCCGAGACCTTCGACGACGCCAAGCCCTCCAAGCGGCCCGCCGTGCAGGTCGGTGACCCGTTCCAGGAGAAGCTGCTCATCGAGTGCACGCTGGAGGCGTTCCGCGAGGGCCTGGTCGTCGGCATCCAGGACCTCGGCGCCGCCGGGCTGTCGTGCGCCACCTCCGAGCTGGCCTCGGCGGGCACGGGCGGCATGCGCGTCGACCTTGAGGCCGTGCCGCTGCGGGACTCCTCGCTGACGCCCGAGGAGATCCTGATGAGCGAGTCGCAGGAGCGCATGTGCGCGGTCGTCGCGCCGGAGCACGTGGACCGCTTCCTGGCGCTGTGCGAGAAGTGGGACGTGATCGCCACGGTCATCGGCGAGGTCACCGACGGCGACCGCCTGGAGATCTACTGGCACGGCGAGCAGATCGTCAGCGTGCCGCCGCGCACCGTCGCCCACGAGGGGCCGGTGCTGGAGCGCCCGTACGCCCGCCCCGCCTGGCAGGACGACCTCCAGGCCGACGACGCGGCCCGGCTGCCGCGCCCGGCCAGCGGCGAGGAGCTGCGCGCCCAGGCACTGGCGCTGATCTCCTCGCCCAACCAGGCCGCGAAGTCGTGGATCACCGACCAGTACGACCGGTACGTGCTGGGGAACACCGTCCTCGCCTTCCCGGAGGACGCCGGCGTGATCCGGGTGGACGAGGAGACCGGCCTCGGCGTGGCCCTCGCCACGGACGGCAACGGCCGGTACGCCAAGCTCGACCCGTACGCCGGGGCCCAGCTCGCGCTCGCCGAGGCCTACCGCAACGTGGCCGCCACGGGCGCCAGGCCGCTGGCGGTCACCGACTGCCTCAACTTCGGCTCGCCCGAGGACCCGGCCGTCATGTGGCAGTTCGCCGAGGCCACGCGCGGTCTCGCCGACGCCTGCCAGGTCCTGGGCACGCCGGTGACCGGCGGCAACGTCTCGCTGTACAACCAGACCGGCGACGCCGCTATCCACCCGACACCGGTCGTGGGCGTGCTCGGCGTGATCGACGACGTGGCGCGGCGCACGCCGATGGCGTTCCGCGAGGAGGGGCAGCTGCTGTACCTGCTCGGCGATACCGCCGAGGAGTTCGGCGGCTCCGCCTGGTCCCAGGTGGTGCACGGGCACCTCGGCGGCCTGCCGCCGCGGGTGGACCTCGAACGCGAGCGGCTGCTCGCCGAGGTGCTGATCAACGCCTCGCGCGACGGCATGATCGACGCCGCGCACGACCTGTCGGACGGCGGGCTCATCCAGGCGGTCGCCGAGTCCTGCCTGCGCGGCGGCCAGGGCGCCAGGCTGGTGGTGCCGGACGGGCTGGACGCCTTCACCTTCCTGTTCTCGGAGTCGGCGGGACGGGCCGTGGTGGCGGTGCCGCGCAGCGAGGAGGTCCGGTTCACGGACATGTGCCGCGTGCGCGGGCTGCCCGCGACCCGGATCGGCGTCGTGGACGGCACCGCCCTCGAGGTCCAGGGCCAGTTCTCGCTGCCGCTGGAGCAGATCAGGGCCGCGCACGAGAACACGCTGCCAGCGCTCTTCGGCTGACGGGACCCCGCCGCGACAAGCGGCCGCGCGCCACCGCGCAGAAAAGGGGGGACCCCTTGCCGGCGCCCGGGGTTCCGGCCCGGGCGCCGGCCGGCTTCACGGGGCCGCGGTCCGAAGGGCTTCGGCCTTGGGACCGGGAGAAGCCGGGGTCCCGCGGGCCCGGGGGAGGGTCTTCCCGGTGTCACACCGGTGTCCGCCCCCGGACGTCACCGGCCGGGCCCCTCCCCGGCCGGCGTCGCCGGCCCGTCCCGCAGCCGCCCGGCTGCCCGGGACGTCCGCGCTGCCGCGCCGGCGGGGCAGCCGGCTATCTCTGGTAGAGCCCGACCGTCGTTCCGCTGGCGAGCTGCCGCTCGTCCACCGCCTGGTGCACCTCGTCGGCCGTGGCCCGGTCCGGCAGGTCCACGTGCTCCGGCAGCGCGTAGAGCCGGAAGCAGTACCGGTGCGGGGTGTCGCCGGGCGGCGGCAGGGGACCGCCCCAGCCGCGCTCGCCGAAGCCGTTGGTATGTGCGTCACCGTGGGCCGGCAGCTGCCCAGGGTCCACGCCGTGGCTGGCCGGATCGATGTCCGTCACCAGCCAGTGCAGGAACCGCCCCGAGGGCGCGTCCGGGTCCTCGCACATCAGCACCAGCTCCGCCGTGCCCTCCGGCACGTGGTCCCAGCGCAGCGGCGGCGAGACGTTCTCGCCGTCCCGGGCGTAGTGGCGCGGGATCGGCGAGTAGTCGGTGAATGCCTCACTGCGGAGGTTGATTCCAGCCATGGCTCCCGCGTACCCGCCGGACTCGGGGCGATTCACTCACCGGCGTGAGATGGCCGTGGTACCTGTCCCCCGATTGGTTCACACGTCGTAAGCTCCGTGACATGTCTGGTGCCGTCCGGCGCAAGCCTCGCGCCTACCCTCCCGACCGGGTCCGTGACGCACTGCTGGGACAGGTGGAATCCGTGCGACTGGCCGCCCGCCAGCTGGACGACGAGCGGCTGGCCGCCCCGTCGGGGCTGCCCGGCTGGGACGTGCGCACGCTCCTGGCCCACCTCGCCGGGCAGATCGACGCGCTGCCCCGGCTGCTGGCCGAGCCGCCGCCCGCGGCCACGCGCCCGGAGACGGACCTCAACCGCTGGACCGTCTCGGTCGCCTCGCTCGCCGACAAGACCGACGCCAGGGCGCGGAGCGACGCGGCTGCCACCGCGGACCAGGCCGCGGCGATCGACGCGGCCGCCGAGGAGCTGGAAGCCGTGCTGGAGACGGCGGTGCGCGAGGACGTGCTGCTGCCGCACGACTTGGGCGCCATGCGGGCGCTGGACTTCACCGTCACCCGGGTCGTGGAGCTGGTGGTGCACAGCGACGACCTCACCAGGGCGACCGGCGTGCCGGTGCGGCTGCACCGCCAGGCGATGGCGGCGACGGCGCGGGTGCTGGCGGACGCGCTGGCCGCGAAGGCGCCGGGGGCGTCGACCGAGGTACGGGTGCCGCCCTTCGTCGCCGTGCAGTGCCTGCCGGGGCCCCGGCATACCCGGGGGACGCCGCCGAACGTCGTCGAGACCGACCCGGTGACCTGGATGCGGCTGGCGACGGGCCGCCTGAGCTGGGAAAAGGCCGTCGCCAGCGGGCGCCTGAAGGCCAGCGGGGAGCGCGCCGCCGCCCTCGCCGCCGAGCTGCCGCTCCTGGGCTGAGGCGGGCGGATGGGGTCTGTCTCACAGTCCAAGAGGGTCTCGCTGGGATCCCCGCCTGGCCTAAACTCGTGGTGTGCCACGTGGTGATGAAGGACGACACAGCCACGACCGTGATCCGCTCAGCGATTGTGTGAGCGGCCTCCCCGAGCAGGGCCCCCGGGACGCGTGCGGGGTCTTCGGCGTCTGGGCGCCGGGCGAGGAGGTCGCGAAGCTCACCTTTTTCGGTCTCTACGCGTTGCAGCACCGCGGCCAGGAGTCCGCGGGCATCGCGGTGAGCGATGGCTCGAAGATCCTGGTCTTCAAGGACATGGGCCTGGTCTCGCAGGTCTTCGACGAGACGTCGCTGACCTCGCTGACGGGGCACATCGCCGTCGGCCACGCCCGCTACTCCACGACCGGCGCTCCCACCTGGGAGAACGCCCAGCCGACGTTCCGTGCCACCGGCCATGGCTCCATCGCCCTGGGGCACAACGGCAACCTGGTGAACACCGCGGAGCTCGCCGAGCTCGCCGCCGCCCTGCCGGGGCAGGGCCGGTCCGCGCGCCGCCAGGCCACCAACGACACCGACCTCGTCACCGCCCTCCTCGCGGGCCAGCGGGACGAGAACGGCAACCCCCTGACCGTCGCCGAGGCCGCGCCGAAGGTGCTGCCGCTGGTCAAGGGCGCCTACAGCTTCGTGTTCATGGACGAGGACACGCTCTACGCGGCGCGTGACCCGCAGGGCATCAGGCCGCTGGTGCTCGGCCGCCTGGAGCGCGGCTGGGTCGTGGCCTCCGAGACGGCCGCGCTGGACATCGTCGGCGCCTCCGTGGTCCGCGAGGTCGAGCCGGGCGAGATGATCTCCATCGACGAGGGCGGGCTGCGCTCCACACGGTTCGCGGAAGCGAAGCCGCGGGGCTGTGTCTTCGAGCACGTGTACCTCGCGCGCCCGGACTCCGACATCTCGGGGCGGAACGTCTACCTCTCCCGGGTGGAGATGGGCCGGCGCCTGGCGGCCGAGGCTCCGGCCGACGCCGATCTGGTGATATCCACGCCGGAGTCCGGGACGCCGGCCGCGATCGGCTACGCCGAGGCCAGCGGCATCCCGTACGGCTCCGGTCTGGTGAAGAACTCCTACGTGGGCCGCACGTTCATCCAGCCGAGCCAGACCATCCGGCAGCTGGGAATCCGGCTGAAGCTGAATCCGCTGAAAGAGGTCATCCGGGGCAAGCGGCTCGTCGTCGTGGACGACTCGATCGTCCGGGGCAACACCCAGCGCGCGCTGGTCCGGATGCTCCGCGAGGCGGGCGCCGCCGAGGTGCACGTCCGCATCAGCTCCCCGCCGATCAAGTGGCCCTGCTTCCTCGGCATCGACTTCGCCACCCGCGCGGAGCTGATCGCCAACGGCCTGGCCGTGGACGAGATCGCCGCCTCGATCGGCGCCGACTCCCTGGCGTACATATCCCTGGACGCCATGGTCGAGGCCACCACCCTCCCCAAAGCGGACCTGTGCCGGGCCTGCTTCGACGGCGACTATCCGATCGACCTGCCCGAGCCGGAGCGCCTCGGCAAGGACCTGCTGGAGCAGCCCTCAGGCGGCCCCGGGCAGACCGCCGGCGGGGCCGCTGGTGAGACCGCCGGTGAGGCCGCGGCATCGCCGCGGACCCGGCTTCCCCTGCTGACCGGCCCCGGCGCCGCCGACGCGCTGCGGCGTCCCTGACGAGGGCACGCACCCGCGGCCGCGGTGAGCCCTGTGACGAGAGAGACACTATGACCAACGACACGCCCGGCGCCTCCTACGCCGCTGCGGGGGTGGACATCGCCGCCGGCGACACCGCCGTCGAGCTGATGAAGAAGTGGGTGGCCACGGCGCAGCGCCCCGAAAGCATCGGTGGCCTCGGCGGCTTCGCCGGCCTGTTCGACGCGTCCGCGCTGACCCGGTACCGCCGCCCGCTGCTGGCCTCGGCCACCGACGGCGTCGGCACGAAGCTGGCCGTGGCCCAGCGCATGGACACGCACGACACGATCGGCCGTGACCTGGTCGCCATGGTCGTGGACGATCTGGTGGTCTGCGGCGCCGAGCCGCTGTTCATGACGGACTACGTCTGCGTCGGCAAGGTCGATCCGGAGCGGGTCGCCGCCATCGTCAAGGGCATCGCGGAGGGCTGCGCGCTGGCGGGCTGCGCGCTGGTGGGCGGCGAGACCGCCGAGCACCCCGGCCTGCTGGGCCCGGACGAGTACGACGTGGCGGGCGCGGCCACCGGCGTGGTCGAGGCGGACCGGCTGCTGGGGCCCGACCGGGTCCGGGCCGGTGACACGGTGCTCGCGCTGGCCTCCTCGGGCCTGCACTCCAACGGGTACTCCCTGGTGCGGCACGTCTTCCGGCACTTCACGGCCGAAGGCGGCTGGACGCTGGAGCGGCACGTGCCGGAGCTGGGCAGGACGCTGGGCGAGGAGCTGCTGGAGCCCACCCGCATCTACGCCCTCGACTGCCTGGATCTGGCGGCGCGCTGCGAGGTGCACGCCTTTGCGCACGTCACGGGCGGCGGGCTCGCCGGCAACCTGGCGCGGGTGATCCCGGACGGCCTGACGGCCGTGGTCGACCGCTCGACCTGGACGCCCGCGCCGGTGTTCTCGCTGGTCGGCGAGGTCGGCGGGGTGGCGCGCGACGAGCTGGAGCGCACGTTCAACATGGGCGTCGGCATGGTGGCCGTCGTCCCGGCCGGCGCGGCGGACGCCGCGCTCGCCGTCCTGTCGGAACGGGGAGTGCCGGCCTGGGCCGCCGGTGAGATCCGGCCGCGGGCTCAGGGCGGCGCGCCGGTCGAGACGCACGGTGACTATGGAGGCTGACCACAGCACGAAGCCCGGTCCGGCAGGGGCCGGACCGGGTCAGTGCTTGCGGGAGTTAGCCTCGCGCGCTCGGGGCAGGGCGGCTCAGGCGCCGCCTCGCCGTTTGGAGGACGCATCCGAGGACGGTTCGTCGTCCTCATCCTCCTCGTTGTACAGCTCCGCGTACCGTGCGTACAGGTCGTCGTCCAGCTCGTCGCCGTCCTCGAACCGCTCGCCGTTCGACGGCCGGTCCGGCGTCGATGCACCCAGCTCTTCGGCCAGGCGGGAGAGGTCCGTCCTGCCGCTGTTGTACTTCAGCTGGCGGGCGACCTTCGTCTGCTTGGCCTTGGCCCGGCCGCGCCCCATTGGCTCGACCCCCTCAACGACGGGGCGCAACGGCCCCGGAGTGTTGACATCGTTCACATGATTGAGAGCGGACTCTCAGGTGAGAATCCGGTCCATCGGGCTTCAACCGTACCTGCTTCCGCGTGCCTGCGGTACGCCGTCCACATCACCCGGACCCGTCGACGGCGGCTCGATGGTCCTCTCCGTGCTGGTCGCTGTCGATTTTACCTTCTTTCCCCGCACGACTCGCGCCGGGCTTGGCCTACGCCGTCGTGGCGGCGGCCATCCGCTGCTCCGCGATGCGGTCAGCGGCGGCTGCCGGGGGGATGCCCTCCGCGGCCGCGCGCTGGAAGATCTCCAGCGTGGTGTCGAAGATCTTCGCCGTTTTTTCCTTCGCACGTGCAAAGTCGAAGCCCTGGAGCTCGTCGGCGACCTGGATGACGCCGCCGGAGTTCACGACGTAGTCGGGGGCGTAGAGGATGCCGCGGTGGTCGAGGTCCTTCTCGACGCCGGGGTGGTGGAGCTGGTTGTTGGCGGCGCCGCAGACGATGCCGGCGGTCAGCGCGGGCACGGTGGCGTCGTTGAGCGCCCCGCCGAGGGCGCAGGGCGAGTAGATGTCCAGCCCTTCGGTGCGGATCAGCGCGTCCGTGTCGGGCACGGCGGTGACGCCGGGGTGCGCCTGGAGCACGCGCCGCACCGCCGCCTCGCGCACGTCGGTGACGATGACCCGCGCCCCCGCCTCGACCAGGTGTCCCACCAGCAGGTGGCCGACCTTGCCGACGCCGGCCACGCCCACCGTGCGGCCCTCGAGCGAGGGATCTCCCCAGCGGTAGGCGGCGCAGGCCCGCATGCCCTGGAACACGCCGTAGGCGGTCAGGACCGACGAGTCGCCCGCCCCGCCGTGCTCCGGCGAGCGGCCGGTCGTCCAGGGGCACTCGCGGGCGATGACGTCCATGTCCGGCACGTAGGTGCCCACGTCGCACGCCGTGACGTAGCGGCCGCCGAGCGAGGCCACCAGGCGGCCGTAGGCGAGCAGCAGGCGCTCGGTCTTGATCTCCTCGGGATCGCCGATGATCACCGCCTTGCCTCCGCCGTGCGGCAGGGAGGCCATGGCGTTCTTGTAGCTCATGCCCCGGGCGAGGTTGAGGGCGTCGCGGAAGGCCGCCTCCTCGGCGGAGGCGGCGTGCGGGTAGGCGTGGAACCGGGTGCCGCCGAGGGCGGGACCCAGGGCGGTCGAGTGGATGGCGATCACGGCCTTCAGGCCGGTCTCCCGGTCCTGCCCGAGCACGACCTGCTCGTGGCCCCCCTGGTCGGCCGGGTCGGATTGGAACAGGGTCTCCAGCACGCTGGCGGTACGTACGTCATCGGTCACGGTGGTGACTCCTGCGTGGCGATAGCGGCGGCGCCCTCCCATGGGTGGGGAGGGCGATGGTGAGATGAGG
This sequence comes from Streptomyces sp. 7-21, assembly GCF_016741785.1. Classification (GTDB taxonomy): domain Bacteria; phylum Actinomycetota; class Actinomycetes; order Streptomycetales; family Streptomycetaceae; genus Streptomyces. The sequence goes on along the minus strand of NZ_JAERRL010000003.1, from coordinate 190,238 downwards.
GTACGGCGGTGCGGACCGGCTGTGTGTTCCGGGTTGGTCACACTGCCGCCACTACAGGGTTCCGCCCCGTCGCCCACGGATGCCACCCACCGGCCAGGACAACCCCGTACTGCCGGGACTACTGCCAGGACCGTCCACGACACAGCAGGGAGGGCCGCGTGCCGCACGTGCCGTACGCCGCGTTTCTCAGGGTCTACGAGCCGCTCGCGGCCTTTCCCGAGCCCGAGCGGGCCTACTGGGCCGAGTACGCCCAGCGCGAGGCGCTGCCGGACGTGCAGGACGAGCTGCGGCAGGCCCTCTCGGGGCTGCTGGCTATCCCGCCGCGGGCGGCGCCGCGGCACGAGAGCGGGGACGCGTACGTGGCGCGGGTGGACGGCGTCGTGTGCGTGTGCCCGTGGCGGCTGCGGCTGCGGGCCTGGCAGGCGATGGGTGAGGTGGGGCACTGGCTGATGCCGCAGCCGGTGGTGGACGCCGCGATGCCGCCGGCGGCGCGGCGCTCGGCGGCGGACGAGTACCGCCGGTGGCGGGTGCGGAATCCGGACGCCAGGCCGTGGATCAGGTCGGCGCTGTGGCACGTGCCGGTGCGGTGGTTCGTGCTCTTCGGCGAGGAGGACCGCTGCTTCCGCCCGGCCGGGGAGTCCGGTCAGCGGGTGCCCAGCCTGCGGTACCGGACGCCGATGGTGCAGGCGCGGCGGCGGGTGGCGCGGGGGCTGCGGACGGTGCGGGAGTCGATGCCGCAGGGACCGCTGGCGGAGGCGCTCACGGACGTGGGCCGGTGGCTTGAGGAGTTCCATCCTCGTTCACTTGTCGAACTGGACTACGGCGGATTGGTTTATACGATCTCCGAAGAGCAGTTGGCGGCCGACCGTTCGGTGGCTCAGGTGACCGAGGCGCTGGCCGCGCTCGCCAAGGGCGACCTGGAGCGGGCGAGCCAGCTGTACGAGGAGCTCACCGATCGCTGGATGACGGTCCGCGAGCGCCAGTTCGCCAACTGAACGGCGGCCGGCTGGCGGTGCGGGGACCATCGTCCGGGACGAAAGTCCCTTAAGCGTGACGTAAGGCACATCTGCGGGAGTCTTGCCTCCAAGCAGTATCCTCGTGTCAAAATAGGACAAGGAGCCCGGACCGGCTCCATCTATCCGCGACAGGGCGGATAGGTCGGTATTGCGGCTCGTCGGCGGGGCTGCTGACGGCCCGTCATGAAGTGACGGATCGTCACGGACGGGTAACTGTCCGCTATGGCATAGTCCATCGGCTTCCGTCGAGGTTGAACACCTGAGAGGGCAATTCCATCGGTTTGGCCGACCCGGCTGGACGGATGGTGTAGTTGTAGTGCCGAGGACAAGCCGTTCGTCCTATAACCGACTCGGCCCGCGTCTGCCATTTCGGGCAACGCGGGTCAAGGTGCAGAATTTAGAGGAAAGAACCGTGATGGTTCGGTTCTCCCGAGGAGGCCGCTCATGACCGCTCGCACCCCTGATGCTGAGCCGCTGCTGACCCCGGCTGAGGTTGCCACCATGTTCCGCGTCGACCCGAAAACGGTCACACGCTGGGCAAAGGCGGGCAAGCTCACCTCGATCCGCACGCTCGGCGGGCACCGCCGTTACCGCGAAGCGGAGGTGCGCGCGCTTCTCGCGGGCATCCCGCAGCAGCGTGGCGAGGCCTGAGCAACACCGCACAACCCAGGCTCCGGAGCCCCCACTCCGGTCCGCTTGGTCTCAAGATCGCGCCGGACTCCGCCGGGTCCGGCGCGATCTTTGTGTCCGCGCGAGGGCCCCGCGGTGGCCTCGGAACGGCCGTGCAATTGCACATATTAAATGGGGGCGTATCGCTGCGGGGTCGTACGGCCTCAGCCCGCAGTCGAGTTGAGTGACTCCCGTCACACCTCGTCCCTCTTGTCCCGGAGGTCGGGCATGAGGTATTAGCGCACACAAGAAACCCGGACCCCTTCGGTTCGGCATCGAATCGATGAGGTCCGGGCTACGGCCGCGGTCCTGACGGGATTTGAACCCGCGGCCTCCACCTTGACAGGGTGGCGAGCACTCCAAGCTGCTCCACAGGACCATGTCGCGAACGGGACTCTACCCCAGCCGCGCCGCAGGTAGCTAATCGCCCTGGACGCGACGCCCTCCCGGCGGCAGAGCCCCGGCCGCTCACCCGGCGTGCGCCGGCGCCAGCGCGTCCACGGCCTTCATGATCCGCTTGTCGGACACGGGGTACGCGGTGCCCAGGGCGTGCGCGAAGTAGCTCACCCGCAGCTCCTCGATCATCCAGCGCACCTCGGTGACCTCCGGCGGCAGCGGCTCGCCCGGCGGGAACTGCTCACGCAGCCACTCGTACTCGTCGCGCATCTGCCGCACCTTCGCCGTCCGCGCCCGGTCGCGCTCGGCGTGCTGCGGCAGCTGCTGGAGGCGGCGGTCCACCGCCCGCAGGTACCGCAGCAGGTCCGGCAGGCGCCGCGCCCCGTGCTCGGTGACGAACCCCGGGCGGATCAGCTCGTCCAGCTGCTGCCGCACATCCGCCACCGAGTCGCGCAGCGAGGCCCCGCGCAGGCCCGCCAGGCGCCGCTCGCACGCCTGCCAGGCGGCCAGCACCTCCCGGGCCTGCCGCAGCGTCCGCATGGTCGCGTCCACGATGTCGCCGCGCACCGCCTCGCGCAGCCGCGTAAAGGCCGCCTCATCCCACGCGGGCCCGCCGTGCGCCGCGACCAGCCGGTCGGCCGCCGCCGTCACACAGTCGTCCAGCAGCGCCCGCACGCCCCCGTGCGGCGTGCTTGCCAGCGTCAGCTTCGCGGCGTTGTCCAGCCGGTCCTGGGCGAACTTCGCCGGGTCCACGGGCAGGGTGAGCAGCAGCAGCCGCCGCGTGCCGCGTGCCATGGCCTGACGCTGCGCCGCCTCGCTGTCGAACAGCCGCACCGCCACCGTGGCGCCCTCGTCCGCCAGCGCCGGGTACGCCTTGACCGGCTGCCCGCCGCGCCGGGTCTCCACCACGCGCGGCAGCGTCCCGATCGTCCACGACGTGAGCCCTTCACGCAGCCACGGCGCCGCGGGCTCCGCCGCCGCGCCGCCGCCCGGCCGCCCGGCGGGCTCGCCGCCGCGCCGCTGCCGTCCCGGCTTCCCGGCCCCGGAGAACGCCCGGCTGACGGCCGCCCGCGCCTGCGTGCGCAGCGCACGCTTCAGCGCGGCCAGGTCCTTGTCTTCGCCCAGCGTCTTGCGGCGCTCGTCCACCACCCGGAAGGTGATCTTCAGGTGGTCCGGCACCCGGTCCGGGTCGAAGTCCTCCGCCGTGATCCGCTGCCCGGTCAGCCGTGTCAGCTCCCGCGCCAGCGCCGCCCGCAGCGGTTCGCCGCCCGCGCCGGTCTCCCGGTCCGCCGCCGGCGTCGCCAGGAAGCGCCGGGCGAAGTCCGGGGCGGGCACGCAGTGGCGCCGCAGCGGCTTGGGCAGCGAGCGGATCAGCTCCGTCACCAGCTGCTCGCGCAGGCCGGGGATCTGCCAGTCGAACCCCTCCGGCTCAAGCTGGCTGAGCACCTGCACCGGCACGTGGACGGTCACGCCGTCGGCGTCCGCGCCCGGCTCGAACTGGTAGGTCACGCGCAGCGACAGGCCGCCCTGGCGCCAGACGTCCGGGTAGTCGGCCTTGGTGACGTCCGCTGCCCGCTCGTTGATCAGCATCGACTTCTCGAAGCTGAGCAGGTCGGGGTCCTCGCGCTGCTTCTTCTTCCACCAGGCGTCGAAGTGCGCCCCGGAGACGACGTGGTCGGGGATGCGCTGGTCGTAGAAGTCGTACAGCGTCTCGTCGTCCACGAGGATGTCGCGCCGCCGCGCCCGGTGCTCCAGCTCCTCGACCTCCGCCAGCAGGCGGCGGTTCTCGTGGAAGAAGCGGTGCCGGGTGCGCCAGTCGCCCTCCACCAGGGCGTGCCGCAGGAACAGGTCACGGGAGGTCTCCGGGTCGATCCGCCCGTAGTTGACCTTCCGCTGCGCCACGATGGGCACGCCGTACAGCGTCACCCGCTCGTACGCCATCACGGCGGCCTGCTTCTGCTCCCAGTGCGGCTCGCTGTAGGTCCGCTTCACCAGGTGCCCCGCGAGCGGCTCGATCCACTCCGGCTCGATCCTGGCGTTGATCCGCGCCCACAGCCGGGAGGTCTCCACCAGCTCCGCCGACATCACCCAGCGCGGCGGGCGCTTGAACAGGGCGGAGCCGGGGAAGACGGCGAACTTCGCGTTCCTGGCGCCCAGATACTCGTTCTTGTCGGTGTCCTTCAGCCCGATGTGCGACAGCAGCCCGGCGAGCAGCGACTGGTGGATCAGCCGGGGATCGGCGGGCGGGTCGCCCTCCTCGCGCTCCCGGACGGTCACGCCCAGGCTCCGGCCGATGGCGCGCAGCTGGGCGTAGATGTCCTGCCACTCCCGTATCCGCAGGTAGTTGAGGAACTCCGCGCGGCACATCCGGCGGAACGCCGAGGAGGACAGGGCCCGCTGCCGCTCGCGCACGTACTCCCACAGGTTGAGGAACGCCAGGAAGTCCGACTCCTCGGCCGGGCCCTCGCGGAACCGCTGGTGCTTGGCGTCCGCCTGCTGCTGCTTGTCCGCCGGCCGCTCGCGCGGGTCCTGGATCGACAGCGCGGCGGCGATCACCATCACGTCCCGGGCACAGCCGTTGCGCTCGCCCTCCAGCACCATGCGCGCCAGCCGCGGGTCCACCGGCAGCTGCGCCAGCTTCCGGCCCAGCGGCGTGAGCCGGGAGCCCGCCAGTGCCCCCAGCTCCTCGAGCAGCTGCACGCCCGCGCGGATGGAGCGGTGGTCCGGCGGGTCGATGAACGGGAACCGCTCGATGTCGCCGAGCCCGGCGGCGTTCATCTGGAGGATGACGGACGCCAGGTTGGTCCGCAGGATCTCGGCGTCGGTGAACTCCGGCCGGGACAGGAAGTCCTCCTCGGAGTACAGCCGCACGCAGATGCCGTCGCTGGTGCGGCCGCAGCGGCCCTTGCGCTGGTTGGCGCTGGCCTGCGAGATGGGCTCGATCGGCAGCCGCTGCACCTTCGTGCGGTGGCTGTAGCGGGAGATGCGGGCCGTGCCGGGGTCGATCACGTACTTGATGCCCGGCACCGTCAGGGACGTCTCCGCCACGTTCGTCGCCAGCACGATGCGGCGGCCGCTGTGCGGCTGGAAGACGCGCTGCTGCTCGGCGTGCGACAGCCGCGCGTACAGCGGCAGCACCTCGGTGTGGGGCAGCTTCTTCTTCTCCAGCGCCTCGGCGGTGTCGCGGATCTCCCGTTCACCCGAGAGGAAGACGAGGATGTCGCCGGGCGGCTCGCGGCGCAGCTCGTCCACGGCGTCGCAGATCGCCGTGATCTGGTCGGTCTCGCCGTCGCCGTCCGCGTCGCCCTCGCCGATCGGCCGGTACCTGACCTCGACGGGGTAGGTGCGGCCCGAGACCTCGATGATCGGGGCCTCGCGGCCCTCGCGGTCGGCGAAGTGGCGGGCGAAGCGCTCCGGGTCGATCGTCGCCGAGGTGATGATCACCTTCAGGTCGGGGCGGCGCGGCAGCAGCTGGGCGAGGTAGCCGAGCAGGAAGTCGATGTTCAGGCTGCGTTCGTGGGCCTCGTCGATGATGAGGGTGTCGTACGCGCGCAGCTCCCGGTCGTGCTGGATCTCCGCCAGCAGGATGCCGTCGGTCATCAGCTTCACCAGCGTGTCGTCGCTGGACTGGTCGGTGAAGCGGACCTTGTAGCCGACGGCCTCGCCCAGCGGCGTCTTCAGCTCGTCGGCGACGCGCTGCGCCACGGTGCGCGCGGCGATCCGGCGCGGCTGGGTGTGGCCGATCAGGCCGCGCACGCCGCGGCCCAGCTCCAGGCAGATCTTGGGCAGCTGCGTGGTCTTCCCGGAGCCGGTCTCGCCCGCGACGATGACGACCTGGTGGTCGCGGACGGCCGCCAGGATCTCGTCCTTCTTCTGGCTGACTGGCAGCTGCTCCGGATACGTGATCGCGGGAACGGCGGCCCGCCGCAGCGCCACGCGCTCCTCGGCGGCGTCGATGGCGGCGGCGATCTCGGCGAGCACGGCCTGCCGCGCCTCGCCCGCGCGCACGCGGCGCACCCCGTCGAGCCGCCGCCGCAGCCGCCGCTCGTCGCGGAGCATCAGCTGGGGCAGGCGCTCGGCCAGGGCGCGCGGTGACAGCGGTGCGGAGGGCGGTGAGGCTGGTGGGGAGGCGTGTGTAGACATACGCACCCAAGGGTCTCACTCCGCTTCCCCGGCGGCGAACCCTTATCCGGGGGCAGACGGGGCACCGATCGGTGCGGTACGTGGGTGATATGTGCGTTTATGCCTGGTTTGCGGGGGCGGGCGGCCTAGGCTGAGCCGGGTGAGCCCTGCGGAGCGCTGGCGGAGATTCCGCGTCTCGCCGTTCTTCCCCGCGGCGGTGCTGGTGCTGCTCCCCGCCGCCTCGGCGGGGCTCTTCGCGGGCTCCTCCGCGTACGCCATGGCCGATCCTGCGCCGCGCCTCCCTTAACCTCCCCTTCCTGTCCACAGGCTGTGGACGCCGTCGAGATGCCGTTCGCGGAGTCCTGGCTGATCCTGGCGGTGACGATGTTCGCCTCCGGCATGGTGTTCACGATGTGCAGCGCCCAGGCGGGGCGCTGGGCACTTCTTCCCCCGTGGGGGCTGATGGTGATGACCGGCAACCCCTCCCCGGGCGGGGCGGTGCCGTGGCCGCTGCTGCCGTCGCCGCTGGGCGCCACCGGGCGGTGGGTACCGCCCGGGGCCCCGGTCAACGGGCAGCACACGGCCGTTCATTTCCGCGATCACCAGCACGCGCGGCGGGCCGTGGCTACGTGCGCGGTGTGCTGGGCGCGGCGCCCGGGCGGCAGATAGGCGGGCCGGCGTGTGGCAGACGGTCGCGGACGACCTGCGGCGGCGCATCGCGGACGGCGAGTGGCCGCCGGGCCGGGCGCTGCCGCCGCCGCAGGAGCTGCGGCGCCGCTACGCCGCCGAGGGGCCGGGGGCGCTGCGGCAGGCGCTGGCGGTGCTCGTCGCCGAGGGCCTGATCGCGGTCCATCCCGGGCAGGGACCGTACGTCCGGTCGCCGCGGCGGCGGATCCGCCGGGAGTGCGGCAGCCACCAGTGGGAGAAGGACCGCGCGCGGGCGTCCGACGAGATCCGGCGCGGCACCGGCGCCACCGAACGCCAGACCGGGCTGGCCGTCACCGACCTGGTGTTCAGCATCGACTACGCCGAGCGGCGGGCCAGCGGGGAGCTGGCGGCGGCGTTCGGCGTCGCCCCGGGCACGCCGCTGGTCGAGCGGGTCTACCGCACCCGCTGCGCCACCGAGCCGGTGCCGATGTCGCTGGTCCGCTCGTACCTGGTGCGCGAGCACGTCGCCGCCAACCCGGACCTGCTCAGCCCGGCGTGCGAGCCGTGGCCGGGCGGCACCCAGGCCCAGCTGCTGACGGTCGGCATCGAGCTGGACCGCGTCGTCGAGCGCGTCACCGGGGCGCGGCCGCCGACGCGGGAGGAGGCGGCGCTGCTGGGGATGGGGCCGGGGATGGCGGTGCTCCTGCTCCGCAAGACGTGCGTGGACACGGCCGGGCGGGTGGTGGAGGTCGCCGACGTGACCCTCCCCGGCGACCGGGCGGAGTTCGTGTGCACGACCCGGCTGGCCCGCTGGTAGCGGCCCGGCCGGCCCGTCTCACCCGTCAGGCGGCGGCGGGCGTGCCGCTGGCGGGCCGGCGCGGTACACGTGGGGGATGGAGCTACCCGAGGCAGAGGCGCGGCGGCGGCTCGCCGGGGCACGGGTGGCGCGGCTGGCGACGGCCGGCGCCGCGGGCGTGCCGCACCTGGTGCCCGTCACCTTCGCCGTCCGCGGCGGGCTGCTGGCCACCGCCGTCGACGGCAAGCCCAAGCGCCACGACGGTCTGCGGCGGCTGCGGAACGCCGAGGAGAACGCGCGGGTGTGCGTGCTGGCCGACGCCTATGAGGAGGACTGGTCCCGGCTGTGGTGGGTGCGCGCTGACTGCCTGGCGGCCGTCGCGCGCGGGGACGCCCGCCGCGCCCCGCTGGCCTGGCTCGCCGCCAAGTACCCGCAGTACCGCGAGCGGCCCCCGGCTGGGCCGGTGCTCGTCCTCACCGTGACCCGCTGCACCGGCTGGTCGGCGCAGCGCTGAGCCGCCGCGCGGCTCACCCTTAAGGGGGCGGCGGCTGCCGGGTGCGAGCTGGGTGGCTGAGCCGAAGACTGCCTCGTGCTGCCTCGTGCCGCTGCTGCCGGGCACGGCTGTCACAGGCACACGTGCACAGGCAGACGTTCACAGGCACACGTCAACGCCCTCTCCACGGCTGCGGAGAGGGCGTTCGCTGGTGGCTGGGGCCGGGGTCGAACCGGCGACCTTCCGCTTTTCAGGCGGACGCTCGTACCAACTGAGCTACCCAGCCGGAGCGGTCCTGACGGGATTTGAACCCGCGGCCTCCACCTTGACAGGGTGGCGAGCACTCCAAACTGCTCCACAGGACCTTGCATGCGCGAGGACTAGTCTCGCACAGGAAGTCGCGTGTCCCCAACGGGAGTCCGGTGGTGTGCTGGCGTGCGCGCCACCGGGTTGAGGTCGCCCAGGCAGCCTACCACGCCGCGGGACCGCGGTCGGCCGGTCCCACCTGCGCGAACCTTCCCCTCCTAGGCGAAAGGGTGCTACGGTCCGGCGCGACCATGCCGGGATGACCACCCGCATACCCGAACGAGGGACACGGCGGTGCTTGCACAAGACACGACCGACGAGTGGACACAGACCCTGGACGCGGGGCCGCTGCTGGCGATCGCAGGTCTCGCGATCGCCGCGCTCCTCTTCCTCATCATCCGCCTGAAGGTGCACGCCTTCCTGGCGCTGGTCGTGATCAGCCTGCTGACCGCCTTTGCGACCGGCATCCCCGCCGACATGGTGGTCCCGACCATGACCGACGGCTTCGGCACGACGCTCGGCAGCGTCGCGCTCCTCGTCGGCCTCGGCGCGATGCTCGGCCGGCTGCTGGAGGTCAGCGGCGGCGCACAGTCGCTGACCGACGCGCTCATCGCGCGGTTCGGTGAGGACCGGGCGCCGCTGGCGCTCGGCGTCGCCTCGCTGCTCTTCGGCTTCCCGATCTTCTTCGACGCGGGCCTGGTCGTCATGCTGCCGGTGATCTTCGCCGTCGCCCGCCGCCTCGGCGGCGGCCTGCTGCGGTACGGCCTCCCGGCGGCCGGCGCCTTCTCGACGATCCACATCTTCTCCCCGCCGCATCCCGGCCCGGTGGCCGCGACTGAGCTGCTCGGCGCCGACGTCGGCCTCGTCACGGCGGTGGCCATCGTCTGCTCGGTGCCGATCTGGTTCGTGACCAGCCACCTGTACGGCCTGTGGATCGGCAAGCGGATCGTGCTGCCCGTGCCGTCGCTGCTCAGCGGCGGTGAGCCCGCCGAGAAGATGGCCGCCCCGCCCCGCGCCTCGACCGTGGTGTGGCTGCTGCTCCTGCCGCTGGTGCTGATCTTCGCCAACACCGGGCTGGACGCCGCCCGTGCCGCCGGGTGGGTCGACGGCGAGGCCGGGTGGTACAGCCTGGCGCAGGCCCTGGGCTCGACGCCGGTCGCGCTGCTCATCGCCGTGTTCGCCGCCTCCTACGTGCTCGGCACCCGGCGCGGCCGCGGCCAGGAGATGCTCGAGAAGACCATCGACTCGGCGCTCGCCCCGGTCTGCGCGATCATCCTGATCACCGGCGCGGGCGGCATGTTCGGCGGCGTGCTGCGCGCCAGCGGCATCGGCGACGCGCTGGCCGAGGCCCTGGAGGACCTGGGCCTGCCGGTGATCGTCGCCGGGTTCATCATCGCCGTGGTGCTGCGAATAGCCCAGGGCTCGGCCACCGTCGCGCTCACCGCCGCCGCCGGGATCGTGCAGCCGGTGGTGGAGGCGGGCGACTACAACGCCCTCCAGCTCGCCGCTCTGGTCCTGGCGCTGGGCGGCGGGTCCGTCGTGGCCAGCCACGTCAACGACTCCGGCTTCTGGCTCGTCGGCCGCTTCTTCGAGATGGACGTCAAGACCACGTTCAAGACCTGGACGGTCGTGGAGACCACCATCGGCCTGTCCGGCTTCACCCTCGCCTGCCTCCTGTACGCCATCGCCTGACACCGGCTGGCACCGGCTGGCACCGTCCGGAGGCGCCCCGCCCCCCGGCACACGGCCCTGGCGGGACGGGGCGGTACGGAGGGAGGTATGAAAGAGGGATGCCGCGCATCCCCGCCACCGGGACCGGCTCCCCCGCCGTGCCCGCGCCCCCGGGAGAGGAACCCCCGGCCACGCTGCTGCCCGCGCCCCCCGGCGGCCCCCGGTCGGTGACGCACCAGCGGGCGGCGCGCCGCCTCCTGGCGCTCCTGGACGACGCCGCCCGCGAGGCCGGCGCGGAGGTCGAGGCGCTGCCCGCCGTCGCCGTGCGCCTGCCGGACGGATTCGCCGTGCCCGATCTGGTGGTGGCGGACGCCGCTGCCGTGCGCCGGGCGGCTGCCGGTGCCGGTGCGGCGCTCGACGCCCGCGACGTCCGCGTCGCCGTCGAGATCGTCTCCCCGGACACGCGCGTCGCCGACCACACCGTGCGGCCCGCGCTCTACGCGGCCGCCGGCATCCCGCAGCTGTGGCAGCTGGAACTCGCCCCGCTGCCGCTCTTCCGCGCCGGGCGGCTGCGCCGCGGCGTCTACGAGGAGACCGCCGCGGCGCTGGGCGGGTTCGCCGTGCGCGTCGAGGAGCCGTTCCCCGCCGCGATCGATCCCGGGGTCCTCACCCGCTCCCGGTGACCGGCCGCCCGCGCGGACCAGGCGCCAGGGGACGGGGGAGGCCGCGGTGGCGGCTGCGCCAGGTGCTTTTAAAGCGGGGCGATGCGGGGCAAGGGCCCCAGCATGCACGAGGGGCTAGTACGAACACTGGGGCGTTGGGAACGAGTGGCGCGGCAGCGCCTGGAGCCGCGTACGCACGTGCGGATCGGCGGCGTCACGATCGGCGCCTGGCACGTCGGCGGCGGCACCGGCGAGCCCGTGCCGGTGGCCGAGGCGCTCGCCGCCGACTACGAGCCGTTCGAGGTCGGCCAGGAGTGGGGGCCCGCCTGGGGCACGACGTGGTTCCGCATCGAGGGCACCGTGCCCGAGGGACGGGGGCCCGTGGAGCTGGTCGTGGACCTCGGCTGGCGCGAGGGCATGATCGGCGGCCAGGCCGAGGGCCTGGTCTACGACGCGGACGGCCGGGCGCTCAAGGCGGTGCACCCGCGCAGCGGCTGGGTGCGGCTGCCGCCGGGCCCGTTCACCGTCTACCTGGAGGCCGCCGCCAACCCGCTGGTCCACTGCGAGGGCCCGCACGCCTTCGAGCCCACGGCCGTGGGCGAGAAAGACACGGCCGGGCCCGCCCCGCACTACCGCCTGAACCGGGCGGAGCTGTGCGTGTTCGACGAGGAGACCTGGGCGCTGCTGCGCGACCTGGAGGTGGCGGCCGGGATCGCGGCCGGGCTGCCGGACGAGGACCCGCGCCGCTGGACGCTGCTGCGCGCCGTTGACGCGGCGCTCGACGCCGCCGACGAGCCGGCCGTGGCGCGCGCCGCGCTCGCCCCCGAGCTGGCGAAGCCGGCGCACGCCAGCGCCCACCGCGTCACCGCCGTCGGGCACGCGCACATCGACTCGGCGTGGCTGTGGCCGGTGCGCGAGACCGTGCGGAAGGTGGCGCGGACGGTCGCCAGCGTGCTGGAGCGCATGGACGACGACCCCTCGCTGGTGTACGCCATGTCCTCGGCGCAGCAGTACGCCTGGCTGGAGGAGCACTACCCGGAGCTGTTCGGCAGGCTGCGGGACCGGGTCGCCGAGGGCCGCTTCGTGCCGGTCGGCGGGATGTGGGTGGAGTCCGACACCAACATGCCGGGCGGCGAGGCGATGGTGCGCCAGTTCACGTACGGCAAGCGGTACTTCCTGGAGCGGTTCGGCGTGGAGCCGCGCGAGGTGTGGCTGCCGGACAGCTTCGGCTACTCGGGCGCGCTGCCGCAGCTGGCGCGGCTGGCGGGTTTCCGGTGGTTCCTCACGCAGAAGATCTCGTGGAACGACACCAACCGCTTCCCGCACCACACCTTCTGGTGGGAGGGCATCGACGGCACCCGCATCTTCACGCACTTCCCGCCCGCCGACACCTACAACGCCGAGGTGACGGCCGCCGAACTCCGCCATACCGTGCGGAACTTCCGCGAGAAGGGCTACTCCTCCCACTCCCTGGTGCCGTTCGGCCACGGCGACGGCGGCGGCGGTCCCACCCGCGAGATGCTGGCCCGCGCCGCCCGGTTCGCCGACTGCGAGGGCGCCGCCCGGGTGACCGTGCGTGAGCCCGCCGCGTTCTTCGCGGACGCCGAGGCGGAGCTGGGCGACGCGGCGGCGGTGTGGGTCGGCGAGCTGTATCTGGAACTGCACCGGGGCACGTTCACCTCGCAGCACGCCATGAAGGCGGGCAACCGCCGCGCCGAGGCGCTGCTGCGCACCGCCGAGTACCTGGCGGCCAGCGCGGCGGTCCGCGCGGGCGCCCCCTACCCGGCGGCCGAACTGGACGAGATCTGGCGGACGGTGCTGCTGCACCAGTTCCACGACATCCTGCCCGGCTCGTCCATCGCCTGGGTGCACCGCGAGGCCCGCGCCACCTACGCCGAGGTGGAGCGCAGGCTGACGGAGCTGATCGACCGGGCGGCCGGCGCCCTGCGCGGCGACCGCGAGGCCGGCCCCCCGGCCCGGCTCGTCCCGGCGGACTGGTCCGGCTCCGGCGCCGCCGCCTGGCGCCCGCTGCCCGAGCGGGAGACCGCCACGGCGCCCGCGCCGGCCGCTGACGACGGCGCGCTCGTGCTCGACAACGGCCTGCTGCGCGCCGTGATCGACGCCCGCGGCTACGTCGTGTCGCTGCGCGAGGAGGGCACCGGCCGCGAGATCGTGCCGCCCGGGCAGGCGCTGGGCGTGCTGCGCGTGCACCGCGACGAGCCGGTGCGCTGGGACGCCTGGGACGTCGAGCGGGACGCCCGGCGGCTGTTCACGGCCCTGGACACGCCGGTCAGCGTCACGCCGGGACCGGGGCGCGTCACCGTCACGCACCAGGGCGCCGCGCTGCCGGGCGGATCCCGGCTGACGCTGACGATCAGCCTGCCGCCGGGCGCGCGCCAGCTGGAGTTCGACCTGCACGCCGACTGGCGCGAGCGCGAGAAGCTGCTGAAGGTGTCGCTGCCGCTGGACCTGCACACCGCCTCGGCGCGTTACGAGACGCAGTTCGGCTTCACCGAGCGGGCCGTGCACGACAACACCAGCTGGCACGAGGCCCACTTCGAGGACTGCGCCCACCGCTATGTGCACCTGTCGGAGCCGGGTTTCGGCGTCGGCGTCGTCAACGACACGGTCTACGGCTGCGACATCGCCCGCCTCGGCGGCCCCGCCGGCGGGGTGGACGTGCGGCTGTCGCTGCTGCGCTCCCCGGCGTTCCCGGACCCGGGGGCCGATACCGGTGAGCACCGGCTGCGCTGGGCCGTGCTGCCCTCGCCGGACATCGGCGAGACGGTCACCGCCGGGTACGCGCTCGGCGCGCCGCTGGTGCGGGGCCTGCCGCAGGACCTGCCGCCGCTGCTGTGGCTCCAGGACGCCACGGGCATGCCGGTGATCGACACGGTGAAACTGGCCGATGACGGCTCCGGCGACGTGGTCGCCCGGATCTACGAGGCGCGCGGCGGGCGGGCCTCGGCGGTGCTGCGCTGGGCGGACGAGCTGGGCGGCGACGGGCGGGCCGGTGCCGGTGCGCCGGGGGTGACCGTGCGCGAGACCGACCTGCTGGAACGCCCGCTGCGCGGGGATGACGGCGTGCGGCGGGCGCTGCGCGGCGCGGAGGGCGGCGGCGCCCGCCTGGAGCTGGCGCCGTTCCAGGTGGTGACGGTGCGGCTGACCCGCCCGGCCGCCGCTACTGGCCGACCAGGCCGGGACGGAGCGTCTTCGTGAACAGCACGCCGTTGCCGGTCTCCCGCAGCCGGACGGTCAGGTCGCCGCTGCCGCCGTCGATCTCCACCTCGCCGAAGAACTGGAAGCCCTCGGCGGGTGAGACGTTGGCGCGGTCCGGCGCCTTGAGGTAGACGCGCTCCGGCCCGAAGGTGCCGTCCAGCTCGCTGGCGGGGAACGCCCCCGCGTGCAGCGGGCCGGTGACGAACTCCCAGAACGGGGCGAAGTCGCCGAACGCGGCGCCCTCGGGCCGGTAGTGCTGCGCGGAGGTGTGGTGCACGTCGGCGGTCAGCCACACCGTGCCGGTGATGCGGTGGTGCTTGATGAACCGCAGCAGCTCGGCGAGCTGCGCCTCGCGGCCCAGCGGCGCGCCCGGGTCGCCGTTGGCGATGGCCTCGAAGTCGGTGTCGCCGTCGGGCACGACCAGGCCGAGGGGCAGGTCGGCGGCCAGCACCTTCCAGGTGGCGGTGGAGCGGGCCAGCTCGCGCTTGAGCCATTGCAGCTGCCGCCGCCCCAGCACGCCCTGCTCGTCGAGGGGCTGGTCGTTCGGGGAGTTGGCGTTGCGGTAGGTGCGCATGTCGAGCACGAACACGTCCAGCAGCGGCCCGTACCGCACGACCCGGTACAGGCGCCCGGCCAGGCCGCCGCCCGGCAGCGCGGGCAGCGGGAAGTACTCGGAGAACGCGCGGCGGGCGCGGGCCGCCAGCACGTCCACCGACCGTTCGGTGTAGCGGTCGTCGTCGAGGATCTCGCCGGGGTACCAGTTGTTGGTGACCTCGTGGTCGTCCCACTGCACGATCGCGGGCACCTGGGCGTTGAAGCGGCGCAGGTGCTCGTCGAGCAGGTTGTAGCGGAAGTTGCCCCGGTACTCCGCCAGGGTCTCGGCGACCTTGGACTTCTCCTCGGTGGTCACGTTCTGCCACACCCGGCCGTCGGGCAGCGTCACGGTGCGCTCCAGCGGGCCGTCGGCGTAGACCGTGTCGCCGCTGAAGAGGAAGAAGTCGGGGTCGAGCCGCCGCATCTCCTCGAACGTGCGGTAGCCGCCGAACGCGGGGTCGATGCCCCAGCCCTGCCCGGCCAGGTCGCCGGACCACACGAACCGGACGCCGCCGCGCCGCCGGCCCGGGGCGGTGCGGAAGGTGCCGGTGACCGGGGCGCTGACGCGCCGCGGGTCGTCGGGATCGGCCAGCAGCACGCGGTAGTGCACCTGCTCGCCGGCGGGCAGGCCGTGCAGCGCCGTGGTGCCGGTGAAGTCGGTGCCCGGGCCGAGCAGCGGCCCGGGGTAGCGGCGGGTGCGGGCGAACGACTCGGTCGCTGACGTCTCGACGATCATGCGCGCGGGGCGGTCGGACCGCACCCAGACCAGGCCCGAGTGGGCCGTGACGTCCCCGGCCTGCACGCCCCAGCGCGCCTGCGGCCGCCCGCCGCGCGCGAACGCCGGCACGGCTCCCGCGCCCGCCGCGGCCAGCCCGGCGGTAGCGGCGAGTGTGCCCCGCAGCACGGTGCGGCGCCCGGGTCCGCTGGCTGTCGCTGCCATGGTGGTGTTCCCCTTTCGTCGTGCGTCCCCCCGTGGCCTTCCGGCGGCCGCCTGGCAGCATGGCGCCGCTGGCCGAACGCCTGGCGAACGGCGGACGAACGGCCGGCATGCGCGGCCGGCCGGTCACTGCGACGATGGAGGTGTGACGCGTGAGCGGCCGCTGGATGCCTACCTCCGCAGGCGGGACTTCGCCAGGACCGCCGAGCCGCGCGGCGGCGGGGCCGGGGCGGGGGACCGGCCGTGCTTCGTGGTGCAGCTGCACGACGCCCGCCGGGTCCACTTCGATTTCCGGCTGGAGGCGGACGGGGTCCTCATGTCGTGGGCGGTGCCGAAGGGCCCCTCGGCGGACCCGGGGGTCAAGCGCCTGGCCATGCCGACGGAGGACCATCCGCTCGCGTACCGGGACTTCGAGGGCGTCATCCCGCAGGGTGAGTACGGCGCGGGGCCGGTGATCATCTGGGACGAGGGCACCTGGGAGCCGGAGCACGACGTGCCGGTGGCGCGGGCGCTGCGGGCAGGCCACCTGTCGTTCCGGCTGGCCGGGCGGAAGCTGCGCGGCGGCTGGGCGCTGACGCGCTTCCGTGACGGCGGCCCGGGCGGGCGGGGCGAGGCGTGGCTGCTGGTGAAGCGCGCCGGGTCCGGTGGCAACGCGGGGGCAAGGGGCGCCCCGGACCCGGCGCGGGCCCGTTCGGCGCGCTCGGGCAGGACTCTCGGGCAGGTGCGCCGCGAGGCCGAGCGAGCCGGCTAGAACTCGGGAAGGTCAGGGAGAACGCGGGAAGGTCAGGGCAGCGCGGGCAGGTCGAGGGTCCAGCCCTGGGAGCGGATCTCCGGGATGTACCGGCTGACGGCGTCCACCGTGGCGGAGCGGTCGCCGCCGCCGTCGTGGAGCAGGACGACCGCGCCCGGGGTCACGCCCTGGCGGAGGCGGTCAAGCAGCTGGTCGGAGGTGGCGGGCTCCCAGTCGTTGATCGCCAGGCGCCAGCCGAGCGGCTGCATCCCGAGGTCGGCGGCGACCTGCGGGCTCTGGCCCCAGTTGCCGTTCGGGGCGCGGAAGTAGGGGATCTCCGCGCCGGGGACGGCGGACTGGATGGCGGCGTTGGTCTGCTCCAGGTTCTGCCGGATCTGGTCGGGCGACCAGTAGCCCAGGTCCTCGTGGGCCATCGTGTGGTTGCACAGCACGTGCCCGTCGGCAACGATCTGCTGGACGATGTACGGGTACTGCTGGGCGTAGGTGCCCCACAGGCAGAACACGGCGGTGACGTTGTTCTGCCGCAGGATCTCCAGCAGGCGGGGGGTGTCCGCGGGGTTCGGGCCGTCGTCGAAGGTCAGCGCGACGCTGTAGCCGCCGCTGCGGGTCGAGTCGACGATCTGCGGCGTCGCGGTGGGGGCGGCCGGGGCGGCGGTCGCGGCTCCGGCGGTGACCAGGCACAGGGCGGCGGCCAGCAGCGTGACGAGCCGCAGGCCCCGCCAGCCGGTCCGTCCGGTCCGTCGCAGGCGGCGCGGGGAAAGGGGCGGGGTGGGGGAGAGAGCCCCAGTCCCGTCCAGGGTGTCGCTCATGCCCACTCCTCTCCACGGTGACCGAAAATCTTTCGGTTCCTTCCGGTGATGTGGGGACAGTAAGGAGGCCGCCAAGGGGCGTCAATACGCCCGGACACCCTCCGTGCGACGAGCGGTCGGTTTGGCACGACGAACGGTTGAACGGTCGAAACCTTCATCAACGGGGGGATGTTGTGAGCGGCGACGGGGGCGGGCAGGGCTCCGCAAGAAACCGAAAGTATTCCGGAAGAACAGGTTGACGTGCTCGCCACAGCGCCGCGATACTCCCCGAGGCTTCAGCAGCAAGCCCTCCCCGACCATCTGTCACACCCCCCACCGCGGCGCGGCGGCCCGCCCGGCCGCCGCGCCGTGCTTCCGTCCGGCGTCACGCCGCGCGCCGGGCGGGGCTGCGTCACTTGACCGAGCCGCGCATGACGCCGGAGATCACCCAGCGCTGGGCGAAGACGTACACGAGCAGCATGGGCGCCATCGCCATCAGGTAGGAGGCGAAGGCCGTGGTGTAGTCGGTGGAGAACTGGCTCTGGAACACGTACTGCACCAGCGGCAGCGTCCTGGCCTCCGGGCTGGAGAGGATGACAAGCGGCAGCAGGAAGTCGTTCCAGGCCCACAGGCAGGTGAGGATGCCGACCGTGGCGTTCATCGGCCCGAGCACCGGGAAGATCACGCGCCAGAAGACGGTCCACGTGCCGGCGCCGTCCGTGCGCGCCGCCTCCTCCAGCTCGCGCGGGATGGACCGCAGGTAGGCCACGTACAGGAAGATGTTGAACGCCAGCCCGTAGACGACATACAGCAGGATCAGGCCCGCCTGGTTGTCCAGGCCGAGCACCGCCGTCTGCTTGACGACCGGCAGCATGATGATCGGGAACGGCACGAACAGTGCCGAGACGAAGTAGTAGTACAGGACGCGGAACCGCCGCCGATGCATGTTGCGGGCGATGGCGTAGGAGACCAGCGAGTTCGTCAGCAGCGTCAGGCCCACGGCGCCGACGGTGATCAGGGCGCTGTTCAGCGCGGCACGCGGATAGTCGGTCAGCCGCCAGGCGTCGGCGAAGTTCTGCCAGCGCACCTCGTCCGGCAGGCCGAAGCCGGTGCCGCCCAGCTGGTCCGGGGTCTTCAGGGCGGTGACGACCGTGAAGTACAGCGGGACCAGCACGGTCAGCGCGCACACGGCGAGCAGCGCCGTCAGCCACCAGTTCACGCGCGGGCGGTGGGACCGGCGGCGGCGCGGTGGGGGCGCCGGAGCGGCCGTCGCCGCGGCGCCTGCGGTCGTGGTCGTGGTGGTCATCAGTACGTCACCTCGCGGGACCGCAGCAGCCGCAGCTGGAAGAGGGAGATGGCGATGATCAGCAGGAAGTACAGGACGGCGTTGGCCGTCTGGTAGGAGTACTCGCCGCCGAGGAAGCCCATGTTGTAGATGAGGAAGGACACCGACGTGGTGGACGTGCCGGGGCCGCCGTTGGTGAGGGCCACCACCTGGTCGAAGACCTGAAGGAAGTTCTTCAGCGCCAGGATCATGTTGATGGTGACGAACGGCATGATCATCGGCAGCGTGATCGAGCGGAACCGCTGCCAGGGGCCCGCGCCGTCCATGAGGGCCGCCTCGTGCAGCTCGCCCGGGATGGTCTGCAGCCCGGCGAGGAAGATGATCACGTTGAACGCGACGGCCTGCCACACCGCCACGATGACGATGGGGATCCAGGCACGGTCGGGGTCGGCCAGCATCGGCTCGCTCAGCCAGCCGATGCCCAGCTTCCCGGCGAGGTACGGCAGGGAGTGGCTGAACAGGTAGTTGAAGACGTAGGAGACGATCAGGATCGCCAGCACGTTCGGCACGAAGAAGATGGCGCGCAGTGTCGTGCGGAACCGGATCCTGGCGTTCAGGCCGAGCGCGAGGGCCAGCGCGATGACGTTGGTCAGGATGGTGGCGGTGACGGCGAACTGGACCGTGAAGAGGTACGACTCCCAGATCCCGTCGTCGCGGAAGAGGTTGACGTAGTTGCGCAGCCCGACGAAGTCGTAGTCGCCGTAGCCCGCGAAGTCGGTGAAGCTGTAGTAGATGCCCTGGAGTACCGGAAGGGTGTGCAGGAAGAAGAAGAGCGCGAGCGCGGGCAGGACCATCCAGTAGTACGCGGCGGACCCGCGCTTGCTGGTCCCGTCCGCCCTCCGGCTCGTGAAGAGGCTGGCCATGTGCGGCTCCCTGGTGGGTGGGGTGGGCGGTTCAGGCGTGGCGGTCCTGGTACGTGTCCCACTCCTCGTCGAGCGTGGCGAGATAGCCGTCGCGGTCGCCGTCGAGCAGGAACTGCTGGGTGACGGCCTCCAGCTGGACGGCGCGGGGAATCATGTGGTCGGTGAAGCCGACGATCCGGCCCTCGTCGATGAACGGCCGGACCTCGGCGAGTTCGGGCGACTCCGGCTGGAGCCCGTTGAGCGTGGGGACGGCGAGCTGCTCGTCGGCGTAGGAGCGCATGACGTCCGGGCGCATCAGGAAGCGCAGGAACGTCATGACCTCCTCGCGGTGGGCCGGATCGCGCCCGATCGTCAGCGCCACGTCAGCGCCCGAGACCAGGCGCGTGGCGGCGGGGTCGTCGGAGGCGGGCAGCGCGAAGGAGCCGATCTCGAAGTCCGGCTGGAAGGACTTGATGGGCGGGATGGCGAAGCTGCCCATCAGGTACATCGCCGACTGGCCCTGCGCGAACGCCTGGTTGCCCTCGTCGTAGGTGCGGGCGGCCATGTCGTCCTGGGTGTAGGAGTACAGCTCAGCGAGCTTGTCGGCGACCTCGGCGTACGCCTCGGTGAAGGTGGTGCGCCCGGCCAGCCGTTCGGGGAAGAACTCCTGGGGCGGATGCAGGCTGGAGGCCAGCGCGTTGAACGCGGGCATCGAGGTCCAGGCGTCCGCCAGCGTGCCGTAGAACGGCGTGATGCCCGCGCGGCGGAAGGTGCGGGCGGCGTCGATCAGTTCGCCCCAGGTGGTGGGGACCGCCACGTCGTGCTGGGCGAACAGCCGCCGGTTGTACAGGATGCCGCTGGCGTTGGCGGCGAAGGGAAGACCGTTATGCTCGCCGGGCTGGTACGTGCCCAGGGTGTCGAGCACGTCCTGGATGCCGGGAGCGATGTCCCAGGCGTCCGGGGCGGCCGCGAAGTCGTGCCAGACCCCGGACGAGGCTATCTCGCCGAACGTGAAGTTGCCGTTGAGCGAGACGACGTCGGGTATGTCGCCCCGCACCAGGCGGGTGCGGATCGCCGTCTCGAAGGCCGGGACGTTGTTCTGGACGACGCGGATGCCGGGGTGCTCGGCCTCGAACTGGTCGATCAGGCGGTGGAAGGTGGCCACCGCCTCGGGCTTGAACTGGAAGAACTCCAGGGTCACCCGGCCGTCTGAGCCGCCGATGCGGCCGCACCCGCTGGTGAGGGCGGCGGTGGCGGCGGCGGACAGTCCGGTGGTCAGGAGCCCTCTGCGGGAGATCATGCGGGCCCTCCTGCTGCGGTCGGTCTCAGGCGCTGGGGATGCGGCGCCGCTGGACGCGGGCCTCCCACGGGGCGAGGGAGTAGGGGCGGGTGAGCGGCGGGGCGTCCGGGAGGTTGCTGAGCAGCGGCTCGCTGTCCTCCCAGCCGGCCGGGATGTCGAACGGCGCGGGTTCACCCGAGAAGTTGCCGAGGACCAGCAGCTCCGTGCCGCTGTCCGGGTGGGTGCGGGTGAAGGCGTAGACGCGTTCGTCGTGGGGGGCCAGCAGCCGGAACTCGCCGTGCTGCACGGCCGGTTCGGAGTGGCGCAGCGCGATCAGGCGCCGGTAGTGGTGGAAGACCGAGTGCGGATCGGCCCGCTGGGCCTCGGCGTTGACCTCGACGTAGTCCGGGTTGACGGCGAGCCACGGCGTGCCGGTGGTGAAGCCCGCGTGCGCGCTGGCGTCCCACTGCATGGGGGTGCGGGCGTTGTCCCGGCCGCGGGCCCGCAGCGCGTCGAGCACGCGCGCGGGGCTCTCCCCGGCGTCGAGCGCCTCGCGGTAGTGGTTGAGCGACTCGATGTCGCGGAAGTCGGCGATCGAGGCGAACGGGTAGTTGGCCATGCCGAGTTCCTCTCCCTGGTACACGTACGGCGTGCCCCGGTGCAGGTGCAGCACGGTCCCCAGCATCGTGGCCGAACGCGTCCGGTACGCGGGCGAGTCGTCGCCGTAGCGGGAGACGACCCGGGGCTGGTCGTGGTTGGAGAAGTACAGGCTGTTCCAGCCGGTGCCGCTCAGCCCGGTCTGCCAGCGGGCCAGCGAGCCCTTCAGGTCGGTCAGCAGCAGCGGGCGCGGGTCGAACTTGCCGCCCGGCCCGTCGTCGAGACCGACGTGCTCGAACTGGAACACCATGTCCACCTCGCCGCGCGCCGGGTCGGTGAACAGCCGCGCCTCGTCGACGGTCACGCCGGGCATCTCGCCCACGGTCAGGTACGTGCCGGGGCGGCCGGCGAAGACCTCGCGGCGCATCTCCGCCAGGAACTCGTGGATCCGGGGCCCGCAGACGAACGCCGGGCTGCCGTCGCCGTAGCGGGCGCCCTCCCGCACGTGCCCGTCGGGCAGCGCCGGGTCCTTGGAGATGAGGTTGATGACGTCCATCCGGAAGCCGTCCACGCCCCGGTCCAGCCACCAGCGCATCATCGCGTAGACCGCCTGCCTGACCTCCGGGTTCTCCCAGTTGAGGTCGGGCTGCTTGCGCGAGAACAGGTGCAGGTAGTACTCGCCGCTGGCCGGGTCGAACTCCCAGGCCGGGCCGGAGAAGAACGAGCCCCAGTTGGTCGGCTCGGCGCCCGGCGTGCCCGGGGTCATGCCGGGCCGGGCGGGGCGCCACCAGTACCAGTCGCGCTTGGGGCCGCCGGGCCCGCCGCCGCGGGACTCGCGGAACCACGGGTGCTCGTCGGAGGTGTGGTTGACGACGAGGTCCATGATCAGCCGCATGCCGCGGGCGTGGACCTCGGCCAGCAGGCGGTCGAAGTCGGCCAGCGTGCCGAACAGCGGGTCGATGTCCTGGTAGTCGCTGATGTCGTAGCCGTTGTCGTCGTGCGGCGAGGGGTACACCGGCGACAGCCACAGCACGTCAACGCCCAGCTCGGCCAGGTAGTCCAGGCGGCTGGTGATGCCGGGGAGATCACCGATCCCGTCGCCGTTGCTGTCAGCGAAGCTGCGCGGATAGATCTGGTAGACGACGGCGGACTGCCACCAGGGGGCCTTGCTCACCACTGACCTCGCAATGCGCGGGAATGACGGGCCAGTGCCCGGTCTGCGATAGGGCTGGTTATTTCTACGGCGCAACGATGTGCCCGTCAACCCTCCGTGCAGAACCCGGCATAGCCGCATCAACGGAACGGAACGCCGCTGTTTTTACTATCGCTCTGGAAAATATTGGGGCCGGTGGCAGGATGGCGGAGTGACCCGTGAGGCGACCCCCCAGGTGAGTCCCGAGCCGCGGCCCGAGGCACCGCCCGAGCCGCCTGCCGCTCCCGCCTGGACCCCGCTGTCCGGCGCCGCGCACCGCATCGCCCTGGAGGTGCTGCTGCGCGGTCCGCTGCCCCGCAGCGAGCTGGCCCGGCGCCTGGACCTCTCCGCCGGAACCCTCACCCGCCTCGTCCGGTCGCTCCTCGACCGCGGCCTGCTCGTCGAGGACGGCACCGCCGGCAACGCTGCCCGGGGCCGCCCCAGCCGGCCGCTCGACGTCGTGGCCGGCACCCACCACTTCATCGGCGCCAAGATCACCGACGAGGACGTGCACGTCGTCGTCACCGACCTGCGTGCCGAGGTCGTCGCCTCCGGCCGCGCCCCCCTGCCCGGCCGCGACCCGGCCGCCGTCGTCACCACGCTCACCGCGCTGGCCCGCGACCTGGCCGCCGGCGTGCCGCGCGTCACCGCCGCCGGCGTCAGCCTCGGCGGCCAGGTCGCCGGGCACGCCACCGTCCTGCGCGCCCCGTTCCTCGGCTGGGAGGAGGACGTGCCGCTCGGCGCCCGGCTCGGCGAGGCGCTCGGGCTGCCTGTGGTCGTGGACAACGACCTGCTCGCCCTCGCCCGCGCCGAGCACTGGTTCGGCACCGGCCGCGGCCTGGACCGGTTCGCGCTGCTGACCACCGGCATCGGCGTCGGCTACGCCGTCGTCATGCACGGCCGGCTCGTGGAGAGCCCCGACGCGGGCATCGGCATGGTCAGCCACTTTCCCCTCGATCCGCTCGGGCCCGCCTGCCCCGAGGGGCACCGGGGCTGCGCCACCGCCATGCTCACCGCGCCCAGCATCAGCGCCGCCGTCTCGGTCGGCCGCCGCCGCGAGACCGGCTACGAGGAGTGCCTCGACCTCGCCGCCGCCGGAGAACCGGTCGCCGCGTCCGTCGTCACGGCGGCCGGCCGCGCGCTCGGCCGCCTCATCGCGGCCGTCGCGAACCTGACCATGGCCGGCACGGTCATCCTCACCGGCGAAGGCATCCGCCTCGCCGAGGTCGCCCGCGACGCCGTCCGCGAGGGGCTGCGCGCCGGGCGGGACCGGCGGGCCAGCGACGTCACCACGATCGTGCGGCCCATCGACTTCTCCGTCTGGGCCAGGGGCGCCGCCGTCACCGCCATCCAGCGCTACGTCCTGGGCGGCCCGGTGTAATGGTGGTGTCACAGTGATCACCAGCGCCCGGCGGCGCGGCAACCGTCCCGGGCCCGCGGGCCGTCCCACCTGGGGATGCCGCACGACTAAGGATTGGGGGACAGATGCAGCGCTGGGCCCTGACCGTGAGAGAGCTGCGCGGGCGACAGCAATGGCTTCACTGGGACACCAAGATACTCGGCGAGGTCACCGGGACGTATGAGCAGGCGCTCGCCGCGCTGTACCAGCACGCGGTGCACTACCGCGGCTTCCACCCCATCGGCGGGTCCTCCCGGCGGTGGGTGCTCCGGGACGGCGACGGCTTCATCGCCATCGACCAGGGGGTAACCCGCCAGGTCTCTTCCGAGTTCCGGGTGCGGGAAGTTCTGTGGGACTCCAAGGCCCAGGCCCCGAACCCGTAGCGGTGGTGCAACCGCCGGACTGAACGTGGGCGTCATCGTTTGCGATCGCCATCATCGCAACGACATCGACGGGGGATATGTGGACCACTGGGGGTTGTTCGTCGTAGAACTCCGGGGGGCGCCGCAAGCCCAGCACTGGCGGGAACGGCTGCTCGACGAGGTGTACGGGACGCGTGAACAGGCCATGGCCACCCTGTGCCAGCACGCGGCGCGGTACCAGACGAATGCTCTCCTCGCTGAGAAGCGACGCCTCGTGCTGGAGGAGAACCAGGGCTACCTCCTCGTCCTCCAGGGGCGCAGGTCCGGCATGCTGATCAGGTTCTTCCTGCGCAGGGTGGTGTGGGAATCCGCGCCCGCGAAGACGCGGAAGGGCTAGAGCCGGGCGACCGGTGCTGCACGGCCTGCCCGTCCGCCACGGACAGGCCGCCGGTCAGCAGGTACCGCGGGCCGCAGACCGCGTCTCGGGCCGGGGTACCGGCCGGGCGGCGCGGCGGGGGGTCACCCCTGCTCGACGGGCGGGCAGTAGCCGGTCCATTCGCCGATGCTGTTGATGTCGGCGTTGGAGCGGGGGTCTCCGGTGTAGTCGATCTGGTCGGTGCAGCGCAGGCCGGGTTCCTTGGGGGTGCCCTCGGGTGTTTCGTCGGTGAGGGGCGCGGGGCATGCGCCGGTTTCCGCGCCGATGGAGTTGATCTCGGCGTGGGAGCGCGGGTCCCCGGTGTAGTCGATCTGGTCGGTGCAGCGCGTCCCGCCCGCGCTGGACGCGGCCGCCGCCTCGTCGCCGTTCCCCTCGCAGGCGGTGAGAGCCAGGCTCGCGGCCACGACGGCGAGGCCGAGCACCGGCATCGTGCGGCTCCGTACGCGCATGGTCCTGTCCTCCAGGTGAGCGACCGCTGGATCAGGCGGTCTCGCTTGTCCGTACGGCCCGTTCGATGGCGCCCCGCAGCGGCTGGGTTTGGCGTGGGCACGGGACCGCGACGCGCCCGTGACGGAACCGGGACATGCCGTCCCCGGCGCCGGGGCCTGCGATCACCGCACCGTCCAGCAGCGGCCCACCGCCACCCCGCGCACGTACCCTGCCGGCGCTTGCGTCGCACCGCCGCGGCCGACCGCTCGCCGGCCCCGCTGCGGTGCGTCAGGCCGCGGCGGATCAGCTGTGTTGAGGGAGCAAGGACGCAGCCGTGACGGGGGAGTTCACTCGAAGGAGTAGGCAGGGAACGGTCTGGTTCCCACGGGGGGATGAGCCGTAGCGGGCCGGCGTAACGGTGGCCGCGTGACGGGGTTAGTGGGATGGACCGTCCGGCTGAACCGATCCAGGAAGGCCTCAGACCAGCAAGTGACGAGCATGCCGCCGCCTCACGCCCGTGTTCCCGACGGCTCTGGTGACCACGGGCCGGAGGAAGTGGCTGACGCCGTGAACCGGTTCGCCTCTCCCGTCACGCGCATGCTCCTGACCTCCGACGGGCTGACGACGACGATGCTCACCGCCCTGGCCGGCGAGGAGGTCTCCGTCCGCGAAGTCCGGTGCCGCCGGATCCCGGCCCGTGAGGCGCCGCACCGCGCCATCGCCTCGCTGGGCGCGGCGGACGGTGAAACGCTCGTCCTGCGCCGCTCGGTGTTCACCGCCGGGCGGCGGACGCTGGCGGTGAACCGCCTGGCGGCGCGCGAGTCCGTGCTGCCGCCCCGGGCCGCCGCCTGCCTGACGGACGCCGAGACCCCGATCGGCGCGGCGCTGAAGAACAGCGGCGCCCTGTGCACGCGCACCGTGCTCACGGCGGGCCGCGTGCCCTGGCCGCACGCCGAAGGCCCCCGCGCCCCCGCCGCGTTCCGGTCGTACCTGCTGTGGTACGGGCGGGAGCCGGTGGCGGCGGTCCGCGAGGTCTTCAGCCCGGAGGCGGTCCCCGCGATGCTGCGCGGGCCGTACCTGCCATGGCAGGGGTGAGCCCTGGCGGGGGAGCGCGTGCCGCCCCGGGCGCCCTTGGGCTGGCGGTGTCCGCCTGGCGGCGGGTGCGGGATTCCCCTGGGCTGAGAGGAGTGAGAGGCGCGGATGGCGGCGTTTACGGCGGCGGAACACGCCAGAGCGCTGTACGGGCTGTCGCGCGGCACGCAGGCGACGCTGAGCGTGGCGCAGCCGCTGGTGGGTGCGCTGGTGGCGGCGCCGGACGCGCCGCCGTGGCGCCTGGGCGTGCTGGTGGTGGCGTCGCTGGCGGGCTTCTGGGCGGTCTTCGCCGCCAACGACCTGCTGGACCTGCCGCTGGACCGGCGGGCCGCCGCCGGTGAGCGGCCGGGCGCCCGGGACGGGGCGGCGGGCTGGGACGTCGACGGGGCGGGCGCCCGGCATCCGGTGGCGGCGGGCCTGCTGCCGGTGGCCGCCGCCATGGCGTGGGCAACGGCGCTGGCAGGGCTGGCGGTTGGGCTCGCGGCGCTGCTGAGCTGGTGGTGCGTGCTGCTGTTCGCGGTGGCCGTGGCGCTTCAGGCGCTGTACTGCCTGCTGGCGACGGTCTCCCCGCTGAAGCTGGTGGTGAGCGGCGTGATGGTGGCGGCCGGCGGGGCGGTGGGCTGGGCCGCCGTCACCGATGGGGCGGACTGGGCGCGGCTTGGGTGGCTGGCGCTGTGGCTGGCGGCGTGGGAGGCCGGCGGGCGCAACGTGCCCAACGACATGGCCGACGTCGCCGGCGACGCCCGGCTCGGCGTCGCGACCGTGCCCGTGCGGTACGGGATGCGGGCCAGCGCCGTGCTGGCGTTCGGGTGCCTGCTGGCGGCGGCGGGGGCGAGCCTGGGGCTGGCGGTCGCCGCCTGGGACGTCTTCGGGCCCGCCGGGGTGGCGGGGACCGCGCTGGCGGGGTGGCTGGCACTGCTGCGTCCGGGTGTGGCGCTGCTGCGGCGCGCCGACCCGCCGACCGCGCTCGCGGCGTTCAACCGGGCGTCGTTCCATCCTGTGTGGGTGCTGGCCGCGCTGTGCGCCGGCCTGGTCATCCACTGAGAGGCCACCGCCGCCGGCCAGGCCGGGTGGCCGCCTGAGGCGCGAGACGATCGGACGGGCCGACATGAGTGACAGACTGACGGGGGACGACGACCTGGCTCGCGTGGAGGCGGAGTTGGAGCGCGCCGTGGACCGGCTCGATCCGGATGTGGCGCGGGTGTGCCGCTACCACCTCGGCTGGAGCGGCGTGTCCGGTACCCGGGGCGCCGGCGGCAAGCGGGTCAGGGCGGCCCTCGCGGCGCTGTCGGCCCGCTCGGCCGGCGGCGCCGGTGAGCTGGCGGCAGCGGCGGGCGCCGCCGTCGAACTCGTACACCAGTTTTCGCTGTTGCATGACGACATCATGGACGGCGACCGCAGCCGCCGGGGCCGGGACGCGGCGTGGGTGGCGTATGGCACGGGGCATGCCGTGCTGGCGGGGGACGCGCTGCTGGTGCAGGCGGTGCGCACGGTCACGGCCGCTCCGGGGCCGGGGGCGGCGACGGCGGCGGGCAGCCTGGTGGCGGCGCTGGAGGCCACGGTGAACGGCCAGGCGCGCGACCTGGCGCTGGAGCGGCGCGAGGCCGGCGACGTGACGGTGTCCGAGTACCTGGCGATGGTGGCCGGCAAGACGGGCGCGCTGCTGGCCTGCGCCGCCGCGCTCGGCGCCGAACTGGCCGGTGCTCCGGCCGCCGTGACGGGGCCGCTGCGGCGGGCGGGCGAGGAGCTGGGGGTGGCGTTCCAGATCACGGATGACGTGCTGGGGCTGTGGGGCGAGCACGCGGTGACGGGCAAGCCGGTCGGGGCGGACCTGCTGCGCGGCAAGAAGACGCTGCCGGTGCTGCTGGCGGTCGGCTCGGGCACCGGCGCGGGCCGCCGGGCGGCCGCGATGCTCGGCACGGGAAAGCTGGAAGAGGACGACGTGCCGGTGCTGCTGGGGCTGCTGGAGGAGGCCGGGGCGCGGGAGGGCGCCCGCGAGATGGCGGCCCAGCACACCCGGCGGGCCGCGAAGGCGCTGGACGAGGCGCGGCTGCCGGCCGCCGCGCGCGCCGCCTGGGAGGACCTGATGACGCGGCTGGGGCGCCGCGACCGCTGACCGGCGGCCGCCGGTGAGGTCGCCCGGCCCGCCGCGGGCGCGACACGCGGCGGGCCGGGCGGGCTGGCGGGCGGACCCCCGTGCACGTCCTCTGATAAGACTGGGCCGCCGGCCCGCCGCGGACACGTTCCGTGACCGGAAACCACGCAATGGAGTGAACGGACGTGCCAGGGTGGGCACATGCCGTTCGACCACAACGACCACTACCACCGGCTGCTGCTCCGGCAGCTGCCGCCAGGCTGCCGGACGGCCCTGGACGTCGGCTGCGGCACGGGCCGGTTCGCGGGGACGCTGGCGGCCCGCGGCATCGAGGTGGACGCGCTCGACCCGGACGCCTGGGTCATCGAGGCGGCGCGGCGCGCGCACCCGGGGCCGCGCTACCGGTGCGAGGACGTGACGGCGGCGCGCCTGCCCGCTGGGCGCTACGACTTCATCTCCTGCCTGGCCAGCCTCCACCACGTGCCGTTCGCCACGGTCACGGCGCTGCGCGCGGCGCTCGCGCCCGGCGGGGTGCTGGCGGTGCTCGGCTGCTACCGGGAGGCGACGCTCGCCGACCGTGCCTGGAGCCTGGCGGCCGTTCCCGCCAACACCGCCGCGCGCGTGGCGGTGTCCGCCGCCGACCGGGTGCGCGGGGTGGCGGCGCCGCCACGGCCGCCGGTGGCCGAGCCCGGCATGACGCTGGCCGAGATCCGGGCGGAGAGCGCCCGGCTGCTGCCCGGGTCCCGGCTGCGGCGCCTGCTGTTCTGGCGTTACCTGCTCGTCTACCGGGCGCCGCACGGCGGGTGAGCGCGGCGTCAGCCGTGCCAGGGCCGCAGCCGCGGAATCCAGGCGCGGACCGCCGCGCGGTACCGCTCGAACTCCTCGCCGTGGGTCTCCCGCAGGAACGGCTCCTCGCGGAACCGCACCACCGAGGCGAACACGGACCAGACCAGCAGGCCGTACACCAGCGGCGGCCAGCGCCACAGCAGCAGCGCCTGGGCGAGGATGCCGCTGACGACGCAGCAGTACATGGGGTTGCGGACCCAGCGGTACGGGCCGGTGACCACCAGGTGCTCGGGTGCGGCCGCTGGGGCCGGGGTGCCGCGTCCCTCGCGCACGAACCGGACGAAGGCGTCGATGATGAACGCCGCCGCTCCGGCGATGACCACGCCGGCGAGCACGCGCGGGGCCAGCA
This sequence comes from Streptomyces sp. 7-21, assembly GCF_016741785.1. Lineage (GTDB taxonomy): Bacteria > Actinomycetota > Actinomycetes > Streptomycetales > Streptomycetaceae > Streptomyces. The sequence continues at coordinate 160,907 of NZ_JAERRL010000003.1, read as the reverse complement.
GCCAGCCGTTGTCCCAGTCCACGGAGGTTTCCCAGCGGGTGAGCAGGTAGGGGATGCCGTAGGTGACGATGACGGGCACGAGGAACCAGGCAGCGCTGATCACCGCAGCGGTACGCGTACGCATGCCCGGTATCTCACCTGGGCCGCAAGCCTTCATGCCGCGCTGAAAGGTGGTGAAGAGGCGCGGCGGGAGCGCACCGCGGGGCCCGTGGAGCCGAGCGGAAACGGCGGGAACGGGCGGAAGGCGGGCGCACCCGGACGCCCCGGCGTCCCGTAGCGTGGGAGATTGTGTGTCCGGGTTGGAATCTGTGGGGAGTGTGGTGAGCCATGGCGTCCGCCGAGGGCCCGCTCGACCACCACTACCGGGGTGAACACCCGGTCAGGACTCTGGCGTACCTCTTCCGGGAGGACCGGTGGCGCGTGGCCGGCGCGCTGTGCGTCTTCACCGTCAAGCACAGCCCCGTCTGGCTGCTGCCGCTGGTGACCGCCGCCATCATCGACACGGTGGTGGAGCACCGGCCGCTGAGCCAGCTGTGGCTGGCCGCCGGGGCGATCATGTTCATCCTGGTCGTCAACTATCCGCTGCACCTGCTCTACGTGCGGCTGCTCTACGGCTCCGTCCGCCGCACCGGCACCGCCCTGCGCTCCGCCCTGTGCACGCGGCTCCAGCAGCTGTCGATCGGCTACCACAACCGCACCAGCGCCGGCGTGCTCCAGACCAAGGTCGTCCGCGACGTCGAGACCATCGAGCAGATGGTGCAGCAGTCCAGCGACACCGGCCTGGGCGCGGCGACCGTGCTGATCGGGGGCCTGGTCATCATCGCCGTCCGCACCCCGGAGTTCCTGCCGGTCTTCCTCGTCGTCGTGCCGCTCGCCGGGCTGCTGGTGATGCGGCTCCGCTCCCGGCTCCGCCGCCACAACGAGGAGTTCCGCCAGGAGGTCGAGCATCTGTCGTCGCGCGTCAGCGAGATGACCCGGCTGATCTCCGTCACCCGCGCCCACGGCCTGGAGGCCGACGCGCTGCGCCGCATGAACGAGACGCTGCGCCGGGTGCTGCGCTCGGGCCTGCGGCTGGACCTGATGAACGGCCGGTTCGCCTCCGCGGCGTGGGTGTTCCTCAACATCCTGGGCGTGGTGTTCCTCACCGTATCGGCGCTCATCGCCTACCACGGCCTGTGGGGCCTGACGGCCGGCGACGTCGTCATGCTCAGCGGCTTTCTGACCACGCTGACCAACTCCGCCAGCACCCTGATGGGCCTGGCACCCGTCATCGCCAGAGGGCTTGAGTCCGTCCGCTCGGCGGGCGAGGTGCTCCAGGCGCCCGAAGTCGAGGACAACGCCGGCAAGACGACGGTCGAGGAAGTCCGCGGCCAGTTCACGTTCGAGCGCGTCAGCTTCGCCTACGACGACGCCGGCGGCCAGGCCGTCACCGGCTTCGACCTGACGGTCCAGCCCGGGGAGACCATCGCCCTGGTCGGCGCCTCCGGCGCGGGCAAGTCGACCGTGCTCAACCTGGTCATCGGCTTCATCCGCCCCACGTCGGGCCGGCTGCTGCTCGACGGCACCGACATGAACGACCTCGACCTGCGCAGCTACCGCCGCTTCCTGTCGGTCGTGCCGCAGGAGTCGATCCTCTTCGAGGGCACCGTCAGGGAGAACGTCGCCTACGGCATGCCCGACGCCGACGAGGAGACCGTCCGGGCCGCGCTGCGCGACGCCAACGCCCTGGAGTTCGTCGAACGCCTCCCCGACGGCCTCGACACCCTCGTCGGCGACCAGGGCGCGCGCCTCTCCGGCGGCCAGCGGCAGCGGCTGGCCATCGCCCGCGCCCTGATCCGCAACCCGCGGGTGCTGATCCTCGACGAGGCGACGTCGGCGCTCGACACCCGCTCCGAGCGGCTGGTGCAGCAGGCGCTGCGCAGGCTGGTCGCCGGCCGCACCACGTTCGTCGTCGCCCACCGGCTGTCCACGGTCCGCGACGCCGACCGCATCGTCGTCATGGGGGACGGCCGCATCCTTCAGACCGGCACCCACGACGAACTCCTGCGCCGCGGCGGCGCCTACGCCGCTCTCCACGGCGACTGCGCACGCCTGCCGGAGACCGGCGCGGCCTGACCGGCGACCGGCCGCACCGGCCTTCCGGCAGAGGCTGCCCCTACGCCTGAAGCCCCTGGTCCTCGCGCCGGTTCCGGTCGCGGACCCGGTCGAACGCGGTACGGCCGGAAGTGACCACCGCGCGCGTGCCGCTGGCCGCGGCGGTCGCGGCGGCGCGCAGCAGGCCGCCGGTGACGGCGCTGCCCGCCGCCCGGTCCGCCAGCGACCGGCCCTGGCCGGCGACCGCGGGCAGGGCGTTGGCCCAGAACAGCACGATCGCGGCGAGCCACACCAGCGCCGACAGGGCGAACCCGCCGCTCAGCAGCAGGCAGCAGGCCAGGGAGAACACGCCGACGTCAGCGGCCGTGGTCACCGCCGCGCGGCCGGCGGCCCGGCCCCGGCCCAGCCGCGAGGCGCCGTCGTCCCGCCGCACCACCCGCAGGTTGAGCAGCGCCTTGCCGGCCGTCGTGCCGGTCAGCCACAGCGCCAGCCACTGGTAGAGGAAGGTGAGAATCACCAGGGCACCGAACGCCTGCTGCACGGCCCGGATCGCGCGGTTCCACAGCCGCTCGCCGAACTCCTGGCCCGCGCCGGCGATGTCGCCGCCGGAGGTGACGACCTCCCAGACGCCGGTCTCCACCAGGCCGGGAACGTCGGTCACCATGCCGCTGATGCGGTTGAAGGTGACGATGCCGAGGAGAACGGCCGCCGCTATCACGAGCGAGAAGTCCACCAGCCAGGCCAACCCGCGCCGCCACGACGAGGGCCGCACCGGCTGCTGCTGCCCCCACTGGTCTGCCACCATCGCTGATCCCCCGGGAAATGACTTATGCCACACGGCCGCTGCCCGTCCGCGAGCGGCCAAGGGCAGGTTGCCACGAACGCGCTGCTGCCGGGTCGTCAGCGGACGTACTGGTACACGACAGTGACCGTTCGTTTGCCTTGCACCGCCAGGGGAGACGCCAGGGTTACTTCAGCGGTTTCCGGGAGAGGCAGCCACATGACCACCCGCTCCGCCACGGGCATGGCCGGGATCTGCGGGGCGTCCGCCGGGCCGCGCGTCGTACCGCGGCACCGGCAGGGCCTGTGGGAGGCCGCCGTGTGCCCGGCGCCGTAGCCGTGCGTGACGCCACGGTGCCGGACGGGCGCGCTGGTGCTGCCGCGCGGGCGGTTCGCCGCGTTGGTCGCCGGCGTGCGGGGACCGCGCCGCGGCGGCTGGGACCGGATCAGCCGTCGTAGCTGAACTTCAGCGTGACCGTGCTGCCTTCGATGTCCACCACCTCGACGGTGAGGCCGTTGATGGTGGTGGTGCTGTTGCCGCTGCCGTACACGTAGCCGTAGGCATGGCTGATCGTCACGCTGCCGCCGGAGACGCTGGAAACGTAGATCTCCTCCAGGCCCGGGGCCAGGGCCGGGTCGACGGGGATGGTGGCCGGGCCTTCCAGCGTCACCTCGCAGACCCCGTCGTAGCAGGCGTCGATGCCCGTGCCGCCGTCCGTGTCGTCCGGCGGGTCCCCGGCGGGCGCCTCCACGGGCTCATCCGGATCCCCTGACGGTTCCTCCGGCTCCTCCTGCGCGGGCTCCTGCGAGGCGTTGTCGGCGGGCGGCTGCTCCTCGGACGGCTCCTGGCGGGGGCTCTCCTCGCGGGGAGTGTCCGGCGCCTCGGCGGCGGATTCGCCGGTGCCGTCGTCGTCCGATCCGCAGCCCGCCGCCAGCCCGACGGTGAGCAGCCCGGTGAGCAGGGCCCCCGTGACCCTGATGACGGCGACCGTGGTGGTGCGCGTGGTCATGGTGCAGTCCTCCCGGCAGACAGCGTGGTCCCCCGGACGGTTCTACCCCGGATCGCCCGGGAGGGGTCCCCTCACGGCGCGGCGGCGTACCGGGCCGCCGCCAGCACCTCGTCGCCGAGGCGGCGCAGCAGGCCTCCTGGCGCCTGGCGCAGGTACATGTGGCCGCCGGGGAACAGCACGGGCTCCACGGGGGCCGTCACCAGGTCGTTCCACGCGGCGAGCCGGGGGCCCGGCGCGAGCGGGTCGGACGCGCCGCCGTACAGCGCCAGCGGCACGTCGAGCGGCGGCTCGTCGTGGTGCCGGTACTGGAGTGCCAGCAGCGCGTCGGCCAGGAACGGCACCACCGCCGCCGGGGACGGCGGGACCTGCCCGAGCAGGTCCGCCAGTCCCTCCGGCCCCGCGAGCAGCCGGTCGGAGAACACCGAGGTGTAGGTGTCGAGATGGGGCGCGGGGAACGCCGAGACGGCCAGCAGCACCGGCGGGCGGCGCCGCGTCCGGCGCAGCGCGCGGGCGGTCTCGTAGGCGAGCAGCGCGCCGAGCGAGTGGCCGAAGAGCGCGAGGGGCCGGCCGTCGTTCTCCTCTTCCCCGCCGAGGAGTTCGGCCAGGCGGCGGACCAGCTCCATGGGCGCGGTCACCGAGGGCAGGTCCGCCAGCGGGCCGCGGCCCGGCAGCTGCACCGACACCGGCTCGACGTCAGGCGGCAGCGACGCGGGCCAGCCGGCGTAGAACGCCGGTCCGGTTCCCGCGGGCGGCAGGCAGCACAGCCGTACCCTGGCCGCTGGCCTGCTGCGCAGCGTGACCAGCCTCATCGGACCGCCTCCTCACCGGCGCCGGCCCGGGCGCCGGGGTCCTGGGGGGCCCGGAGGCCGGGCACCCGCGGCGCGGGCGGCCCGGTGCGGTCGGTGAGCACGCGGTGGGCCAGGGCGGTGAGGCTGGCGGCGCCGGACAGCTCGACAACGGGGATGTCGCAGCCGAGCCGGGTGCGCAGGTCGCGGGCGAGCTCCGCCGCCATCAGCGAGTCCATGCCCAGCAGGTTCAGGCGGCGGCTGCGGTCCAGCGTCGCCGGGTCCGTCTGGAGCACGCGCCCGACCAGCCCGGCCAGGGCGTCCTCAGCCAGCCGCAGCGCCTCCTCCTCGGAGCCGGCGGCGGCGAGCGCCGCGCGCAGCGTGCCGGGCCCGTCGGCCTCGCCCTCGTCCGGCAGCAGCGCCCGGGTGCGCGGCGCGGTCAGGCGCGGCAGGAACCCGCGCATCCGCCCCCAGTCGAACCGGCCGACGGCGACGGAGGCCTGGTCGCCCCGGTCCAGCAGGTCGTCCAGCGCGGACAGGGCCTCCTGCGCGGAGACACCGCCGAGTCCGACGGCGGCCATCTCCTCCTCACGGCCGGTGCGCCGCAGGTAGCCGGTGCCGGACAGGGCGCCGAACTGCACGGCCAGGCCGGGCAGTCCGTCGCGGCGCCGCCGGTGCACCAGCGCCTCCAGACCGGTGTTGGCCGCCGCGTACGCCGCCTGCCGCAGGTTGCCCACGAGGGCGGCGGCGGACGAGAAGACCACAAAGAAGTCCAGGTCGCGCCCGCGGGTGAGGCTGTCGAGCACGCAGCCGCTGGTGAGCTTGGCCGTCAGCACCGCTCGCGCGTCCTCGTCCGACAGCTCCGCCAGCGGCGCGTCGGCGAGGACCATGGCGGCGTGGGCCACGCCGGCGAGGCGCCGGCCCGAGGCGTCGAGGCGGGCGAACACGGCGCGCATCGCGGCCTCGTCGGAGGCGTCGGCGGCGTGCGCGTCCACGCCCGTGCCCAGGGCGGCCAGCCGCGCCAGCAGCGGCTCGGCGCCCGGGGTGGCGGCGCCCCGGCGGCCCACCAGCGTCAGGTGGCGGGCACCGCGCTCGGCCATGCGGAGGGCGAGGTCGGCGCCGAGTCCGGTGAAGCCGCCGGTGATCAGGTAGGTGGCGTCCGGGTCGAGGCGGCGCCGCGGGCAGCGTTGCCGCACCGGCAGCGGCTCGTCGAACGTCACCACCAGCTTGCCGGTGTGGCGGGAGTGCCGCATGGCCGTGAACGCCTCGTCGATCCGCGCGGCCGGGTAGACGCGGTGCGGCAGCGGCGGGTAGTCGCCGCGGGCCACCGCGCGGCGGAGCTCGCTGATGTGGGAGTCGGCCAGGGCGGACGGCTCGTCGATGAGCGGGGAGACGTCCACGCCGAAGAACGTGAGGTTGCGGGCGAACGGCCCCTGCGGCAGCTGGTTGTCGGCGAGAAAGTCGCGCTTGCCCAGCTCGACGAACCGCCCGTGCGGCCGCAGCAGGCCGAGGCTGCGCCACTGGCCTTCCCCGGCGAGGGAGTTGAGCACGACGTCCACGCCCTGGCCGTCCGTGAGGTCCATGACGTCCTCGGCGAAGCGGAGGCTGCGCGAGTCCAGCACGGCGCCGGCGCCGAGCAGCCGCAGCAGGTCCCGCTTGGCCCCGGTGCCGGCGGTGGCGATGACGCGGGCACCGGCCAGCTGCGCGTACCGCAGTGCGGCCAGGCCCACGCCGCCGGCCGCGCCGTGCACCAAGACCGTTTCGCCTGGCGCCAGCCGGGCCAGGTGGCGCAGGCTGTGGTGGACCGTCATCCACACCATGGGAAGGGTGCTGGCCGACGCGAACGACATCCCGGGCGGCACGGTCATCACCCGGTCCGCGCGCAGCAGGGCGTGCGAGGCGAAGCAGCCGGCGGCGCCGCCGAACACGCGGTCGCCGGGCGCCACGGACGTCACGCCGGGGCCGACGGCGTCGACGGTGCCCGAGCACTCCAGGCCGATGGCCTCGACGCCGGGCCGCAGCAGCGCCTCGCCGAGCGGGAGGCGGCCGGTGGCCATCATGACGTCGCGGTAGTTGAGCGCGGCCGCGGCGACGCGGACGCGGACCTGCCCGGGGCCCGGCTCGGGTACCGGCGTCTCCTCCCAGGTGAGCCGGTAGTGGGAGCCGGGGCTGGTCAGCCGCAGCACGCAGGAGCGGGCCGCGGCCGGGCGGGGGCGCGGGGCGGCGGGCAGCGGCACCACGCGCGGCACGAACCGGCCGGTGGCGGTGAGCAGCACCTCATCCTCACGGGCGTCCTCAGCGGACTCGCGGGCGGCCTCGAGGGAGGGACCGGCGGTGTCCGCACGGGCCGTCTCGCCGCCGCGCCCGCTGCCGGCGGCGAGCAGCTCGTGCAGCAGCGACGCGGGCGCGGGCCCGGCCTCGCTGAGCACGCTCACACGCCGGACGTCCAGCCGGGGGCGTTCGTTGGCCAGGGTGCGGGCGGCGCCCCACGCGGCGGCGGTGACGGGGTCCGCGGCGGCGGGCGGGCGCAGCGCGCCGGGTTCGCCGTCCGCGCCGAGGGTGACCAGCCACAGCCGCCGGGGGTTGGCCGCGGCGGCGTCGCGCAGGGCGGCGAGCGCCCCGGCGGCGGCCTCGGTGACGGCGGCGGGCGCGAGGCCGGGGCGGGCCGGCAGCACGAGGACCACGTCGGTGGCGCCCTCGGGGCCGGCGGTGGTGACGGCCGCGGCGGTGAACCGTTCCCGCAGGGCCTGGGCGAGCGGCGCGCCCGCCGCGCCGAGCACGGCCCAGCGGCGTTCCTCCTCCTGGCCCTGCTGGCCGTCGCGCCGTGCCCGGTCCGCCGGCCCGGCGGGCGCCGCCGTCGCGGCTGCGGCGCTGTTGTCCCGGGCCGCCAGGATCACCGAGCAGTCGCCGCGCGCCGGCTCCCGGTCGTCACCGGCCTGCACGGCGCCGGTGAAGCCGCAGCCGGCCAGCAGCGCGGGCCAGCGCTCGCGCGGCAGCAGCATGCCGTGGGGCCGCAGGCCGCGGTCCTCGGTCGACCAGAACGACGGCAGCGGCCCGAACAGCGGCAGCAGCACGCGCGGTTCGTGCGACTCGATGGCCAGCAGGTGCCCGCCGGGCACCAGCAGGCCCGCCACACGCCGCACGGCGGCAGCCAGGTCGCGGGCGGTGTGCAGCGCGTTGGAGGCGATGACCAGGTCGAACGAGCCGGGAGCGAAGCCCTGCGCGGCCGGGTCCTGGTCCAGGTCCAGCCGCCGGAAGTCCATGAACCCGCAGCCGGCGAAGCGGCGTTCGGCCGGGACGAGGAACGACGCGGAGACGTCGGTGTAGGTGTACCGGGTGCGCCGCGGCGGCAGGTGCGGCAGCAGGCAGGCCGTGGTGCCGCCGGTGCCCGCGCCCACCTCCAGCACCCGCAGCGGCCGGCTCGCGGGCCAGTGCGCCACCAGTTCCCGCAGCAGCTCGGCCGCGACGCCGTTATGGAACGCCATCACGGGACTGGCGTCGTAGAACCGCGTGGCCAGCGGCTCGGGCCCCGAGAACAGCAGCTCGCGCACGTCGCACTCGCCGCGCAGCACGGCCGCCAGCCGCCGCCCGACCACGCCGTGCAGCTGCGCCGTCGTCAGCTCGCCGGGGAACTCGCGCAGCGCGGCGGCGAACCGCCCCGCCGGGTCAGGCGCGGCGGCCAGCCGCCACCGCCCGCCGCCCGCCGGCGCGAGCAGCCCGCACTCGGCGGCCATGGCGAGCAGCGCGGACAGCAGCCGTTCGTGCTCCGGCGCGGCGCCGGCGGCCAGCAGGTCCGCCACAGTGAACGTTTCGCCACCCGGCCGCAGCCCGGGAAGCAGCTCGGTGAGCGCCGCGCCCGTGAAGTGGGCCGCGAGCTCGGCGGCGCTGTGCCGGGCGCGGCCGTAGGGATGCTCGTGCCAGCGGTCCCGCAGCGCGGCGAGCCGCCGCCCGGCCGCGGCGAGCAGCGCGGCGGGGGAGACCGGAACCGGCGGCGCCTGCTCCGCGCCGCCGGGCGGCCCGCCGGCGCCCGGCGGCAGGGGGGCGGCGCGCATCACCTCCACGAGCCGGGCGGGCGCCTCCGCGCGCGCCCCGTCGAACCGGCGGGCGACGCAGCCGAGAAGCTCCAGGGCGACCTCGCCCCGCTCGTCGGTGACGGTGGCGTCCCAGCACACCTCCTGGCGGCTGAAGCGGCGGGTGCGCAGGTGGACGGCGCCCCGGGCGGGCATCGGGCCCCAGCAGCGGACGGTGTCCACCCCGGCGGGCAGGAACGGCACCGGCTCGCCCACGGCCGTGCGCATCAGCGGCTGCGCGCCCTGGAACGCGGCGTCCAGCAGCGTCGGATGGGCCAGGTGGCCCTCGCCGAGGGCGGTGGCGGCGGCGTAGTCGACCAGCAGCTCGGCCAGCGGCCCGCCGTCCGGGCCGCCGCCGCCCGCGCGGATGGCGGTGAGCACGCGGAACGCCGGCCCCAGGGTCAGCCCGGCCCCGGCGCAGGTGGCGTAGTGCTCGTCCGCGCTCATCGCCTTCGGCAGCCGGGCGCGCAGCGCGTCCAGCGGCAGCGGGGCGGGCCGGTCGCGCAGCAGCCGCCGCACCCGGCCGCGCGCGTGCCGGATCCACTCGCCGTCGCGGCCCTCGCGCCCGTCGCGGCTGGAGACGGTGAACACGCCGTCGGCCGACAGGGCGGTGTGCACGCGCACGTCCATGGCGGGGTCGTCGAACGGCAGGGCCAGGGCGCGTTCGATGGTCAGGCCCGTCACCTCGGCGGCGGCGCCGAAAACCTCCTGGCCGGCCGCCAGCGCCATGTCCACGTAGGCGGCGCCGGGCACGACCACGGCGCGGGCGAGCGTGTGGTCGCCCAGCCAGGCCGGGGTGCCGGGTTCGGGCCGCCACCGCCAGCCCGGCTCCGGCCCGGACGCGCGGGCGCCGAGCAGCGGGTGCCGGGCGCGGCCGGCCGCGGCCGGGGCGTCGCCGGCCTCGTCGCCGAGCCACCAGTCGGGGTGGCCGTGCCAGTGCCGCTCCCGCTGCCACGGGTACGGCGGCAGGCTGACGACGCGGCGCGGTGCGGGAAAGAACCGGTCGAGGTCGACGCGCGCGCCCGCGGCCAGCAGCCGGGCCAGCGCCGCGTCGAGCGCGGGCGCGCCGCCGCTGGTGCGGGTCAGGGTGGGCACGACCTCGACCGGCCGCCCGGCGCGGGCCGCGGCGCGGCGCAGGTAGCCGCCGAGCACCGGGTGCGGGCCGATCTCCAGCAGCACGTCGCAGCCGTCGCTTCCCTTGCCGGGCGCGGTCAGTGCCGCGACGGCGTCGGCGAAGAGCACCGGCTCGCGGACGTTGCGCCACCAGTAGCCGGCATCCAGCGCCGCGCCGTCGATGAGGCCGCCGGTGACGGTGGAGACCACCGGCACCCGCCCCGGCTGGGGGGTGAGGCCAGCCAGGGCGCCGGCCAGCGGCGCGCGCAGGCGGTCCATGGCCGGGCCGTGGAAGGCGTAGTCCAGGCCCAGGTCGCGGAAGAACACGCCGCGCTGGGCGGCGAGCGAGCCGAGCGCGGCCAGTGCGGCGGCGTCCCCCGTGACCGTCACGTCGCGGTCGCTGTTGACGGCGGCGAGGCACAGGCCGGGGCCGCCCGCCTCCGCGGCCTCGGCGAGCAGCTGGCGCGCCGCGGCCGGGCCCAGGCCCAGCGCCGCCATCCGCCCCGACCCGGCGGTGACGGCCTGGGCGCGGCTGCGGGCGGCGACGACGCGGCAGGCCGCGGCGCGGTCGAGCGCCCCGGCGGCGTAGGCGGCGGCGACCTCCCCGACGCTGTGCCCGCACACGCCGTGCGGCGTGACGCCGCGTGCGGCGAGCGCCGCCACCAGGCCCGCCTGCACGGCGAAGAGCAGCGGCTGCGCCACCTCGGTGCGCGACCAGCGGGCCGGATCGGGCCGCAGCAGCTCCTCGCGGATGGACCAGCCCAGCAGCGGGCGTGACTCGGCGTCGATGGCGTCGATCTCGCGGGCGAACGCCGCGGCCACGGCGGTCGCTGCCGTGCCGTCGGTGCCGTCGGTGCCGGCTGTGGTCTCCGTGCCGTCGCTGCCGGCGGCCCGCGCCAGCAGGGCCGCGCCCATGCCCGGCCACTGGGACCCGTTGCCGCTGAAGACGAAGCCCACGCGCCCGTGCCGCACGGCCGTGCCCGCGACAGCCGCCTCGGCCGGCGCGCCGCGCGTCAGCGACCGCAGCGCCTCGGCTGCCTGGCCGGGGGAGCGTGCCAGCAGCGCGACGCGGTGCGGATGGGCGGCGCGGCGGCGGCACGCGGTGTAGGCGGCGTCGGCGAAGTCCGCCGGGCCGGCGCCGGCGTCCGCCAGGGCGTCCAGGTGGTCGGCCCAGGCGGTCGCGGCCGCGTCCAGCGCCTTGCGCGAGCGGGCGGTCACGACCAGCGGCAGCGGGCCCGGGGGCGGGGGCGGCGCGGGCCGCGGCGGCGGCGCCGGGGCGAGCACGACGTGGGCGTTGGCGCCGCCGAAGCCGAAGGAGTTGACGCCCGCGAGCGTCCGGCCGTGCCCGCGCAGCGGCCGGGCGACGGGCACCGGGGCCAGCCTGAGGCCCTCGAAGTCGATGCGGCCGCTGCGGGGTTCGGCGTGCGGGGTCGGCGGGATGACGCGCTCGCGGAGCACCAGCAGCGCCTTGGCGATGCCCGCGATACCCGAGGCGGCCTCCGGGTGGCCGAGGTTGCCCTTGACGGAGCCGATGGGCAGCGGGCCCTCCCGCTCGCCGCGCGCGCGGCCCAGCACCGCGCCGAGCGCCTCGCATTCGACGGGATCCCCGGCCGGGGTGCCGGTGCCGTGCGCCTCCACGTACGCCACCTCGCGCGGGTCCAGGCCGCCGGGGCCGTAGACGCTGGCGAGCAGCCGGGCCTGGCTGCGGGCGTCGGGCAGCGACAGGCCGCTGGTGCGGCCGTCGGCGTTGACGGCGCTCGCCGCGATCACGCCGTGGATCCGGTCGCCGTCGGCCACCGCGGCCGCGAGCGGCTTGAGCACCAGCACCCCGGCGCCCTCGGCGCGCACGTAGCCGTCGGCGTGCTCGGCGAACGGCCGGCAGGTGCCGGTGGGCGAGAGCATGCGGGCGGCCGAGAAGCCGACGTGGACGGCCGGGTTGAGCAGGACGTTGACCGCGCCGGCCAGCGCCAGGCGGCTGCGCCCGGACCGCAGCGCCTCGCACGCCTGGTGCACGGCGGTCAGGGCGGAGGAGCAGGCGGTGTCGACGGTGAACGACGGGCCGGTCAGGTCCAGGACGTGCGACAGGCGGTTGGCCGCGTTGCCCGCCGCGGTGCCGGTGTTGGTGTAGGCGGTGATCTCCCGCGGGCGGCGCTGCTGGAGGTCGGCGTAGTCGTGCGAGGAGACGCCGGTGATGACGGCCGTGTCGCTGCCCGCCAGGGCAGCCGGGTCGATGCCGGCGTCGTCGAGCGCCTCGACGGCGCATTCGAGCAGCAGCCGGTGCTGCGGGTCGATGCGGGACGCCTCCTTCGGCGAGATACCGAAGTACTCGGCGTCGAAGCCGGCCAGGTCCTGCCCGAGGAACCCGCCGGCCGCGGTGCAGGCCCGGCCGGGGCGGTCGGGGTCGCCGCAGGTGAACGCCTCCTTGTCGTAGCGGTCGGGCGGCACCTCGCCTACCAGGTCACGCGCCTCGGTGAGGGCCTGCCACAGCCCGTCGAGCGAGACGATGCCTCCGGGCAGCCGCAGGCCGATCCCCACGATCGCCACCTCAGCCATTGCGTTCACAACTCCCCATGCACGGTGCGTACTTCCGGGCTGTCCGCGCTGAGGCTGCCCGCATGCCGCGCGGTGCAGCCCGCGGGCGCCTCCGATTGACCCGTTCGGGGGGTTAGTCAGACGAGTGAGCGGAAGGGGGCCGCGCGCAGTCTTGACGTGGTCATGGCTCACTTCTAGGTTTCGTTCACGATGACGAATAGTGTTCGGTATTCCGAACGAAGGCGTCCAGTGAAGGAGCCACACGTGACCGAGCAGCAGCAGCCGGAACCGGTGCCGGGACCCTCACGGCGGCGGCTGATGCGGGCCGTCCTCGGCGGCGGCGCCGCCGTGAGCCTCGCCGGGCTCGCCACGGCCGCCACCGCGCGCGCCAGCGCCGCGCCGCCCGCCGCCCGGCAGGGCTATCCCCACCCCGGCCTGGTCACCGGGGATATCACCGTGCACGACCCGACCGCCGTCATCCGGCCCGACGGCAGCTACCTCGTCGCCCATACCGGGGACAACATCGCGCTGAAGACCTCGCCCGACCGCACCGCGTTCACCGATGCCGGGCCTGCCTTCCCGGACGGGGCACCGTGGACCGAGCCCTACACCGGCGGCAGCCGCAACCTGTGGGCGCCCGACATCTCGTACCACAACGGCACGTACTACCTGTACTACTCCGCCTCGACGTTCGGCTCCAACCGCTCCGCGATCTTCCTGGCCACCAGCAGCACCGGCGACTCCGGCACCTGGACCGACCAGGGCCTGGTCATCGAGACGTTCCCCGAGGACGACTACAACGCCATCGACCCCAACCTCGTCGTCGACGAACAGGGCAACTGGTGGCTGGCGTTCGGGTCCTTCTGGTCGGGGCTGAAGCTGATCCGGCTCGACCCGGCCACCGGCAAGCGCGCCGACGACACGCTGCTGCCGATCGCCGGGCGCGGCGGCGGCGCGATCGAGGCGCCGTTCATCTTCCGGCGCGGCGGCTACTACTACCTGTACGTGTCGTTCGACCGCTGCTGCGCGGGCGCCGACAGCACCTACCGCATCATGGTCGGCCGCTCCACCAGCGTCACCGGCCCCTACCTCGACCGCGCCGGGGTGGACATGAACGACGGCGGCGGCACCGAGATCCTGGCGGGCCACGGCTCCGTCCACGGCCCGGGCCACCAGGCGGTGTTCGCCGACAGCGACTACGACATCCTCATGTACCACTACTACGCCGACGACGGCACCGCGCTGCTGGGCATCAACTGGCTCAGCTACGACGCGGACGGCTGGCCCTACGTCCACTGACCGCCCCGCCCTCCGGCCCGCCCGGTCACCTGGCCAGCGGCCCGGCGGCGGCTCAGCCGCCCCCGGCGGAACGGGGCTCGGGGCCGAGCCGCCGGGCCGCGAGCGCGGTCAGCAGCGCGAGCACGAGCACGACGGCGCACCCGGTACTGGTGGCGCGCGCGTAGGACGCGAACTCCGAGGCGCCCCCGTGCGTTTCGCCGAGGACGGTGACGAACAGGCCGCCGATGACGGTCACGGAGCCGGCGTGCGCGACCTGCGTCGCCGTCAGCAGCACCCCGCTGGCGGCGCCGCTGTCCCGGGCGGGCACGCCGCCCAGCACGGTCGCGATGAGCGGCGCGGCGACGACGCCCTCGCCGAGGCCGGACAGCGCCAGCGGCAGCGGCAGCCACCACAGCTGGCTCTCCTCCGGCGCCAGCGCCACCACGGCCAGGACGGCCGCCAGGCTGACCGCCATCAGCAGCGCGCCGGCGACCAGCAGCCGGTGGCCGTAGCGGGCGTGGGGCCGCTTGCTGCCGACCGAGCCCAGCGCGAACCCGGCGGCCAGCGGGGAGAAGACGAGCCCGGCGACGAGCGGGGTGCGGCCCAGGCCGTCCTGCACGTGGTAGGCGACGAGGGTGAAGAAGCCCATGTTGCCGCCGTAGAAGGCCAGCACGGTGACCAGGCCGCGCGCCACCCGCCGCTGCCGCAGCAGCCGCGGCGGCAGCAGCGGCGCCAGCTCGCGTGCCTCCAGGCGGCGTTGCAGCAGCCAGAACGCCACCAGCAGCACGGCGCCGCCCGCCGCCGCCAGCGGCGCCCACGACGGCCAGTCGCCGCCCTCGGCCGCGCTGGCGGGCAGCAGCAGGCCGTACAGGGCGCCGGCCAGCAGCACGGCGCCGGCGAGATCGAGCCGCTGCCGGTCGCCGTGGCTCTCGGTGACGGCGTAGCGGGCGCCCAGGGCCACCACCAGCCCGACCGGCAGGTTGATCAGGAACAGGGCGCGCCACCCCAGGTCGAAGGGGTTCCACGACAGCAGGGCGCCGCCGGCCAGCGGGCCCGCGATCCAGGCCATGCCGATGGTGGCGCCGTACAGGCCGACGGCGCGGGCGCGTGCGCGGGGCGGGAAAGTGGCGTGCACGATGGCGAGCACCTGCGGCAGCATCAGCGCGGCGGCCAGGCCCTGCCCGGTGCGGGCGGCGATCAGGGCGCCCGGCCCGGGCGACAGCGCGCAGGAGAGCGACAGCAGCGTGAACGCGGTGACGCCCAGCTGGAAGACGCGCCGGCGGCCGAGCAGGTCGCCCAGCCGGCCGCCGGTGACGAGCCCGGCGGCGTAGGCCGCGGTGTACCCGGCGAGGACGAACTGCGCCTGCCCGTGCGTGGCGCCCAGCTCGTCCCGCAGCGCGGGCACGGCCAGCACGATCACGCTGGCGTCGAACTGCCCGATGAAGGCCGCGAGCAGGATCGCGGTCAGGGCGACCGCGGCGGCACGGCGCGGGGCCGGCGCGGTGCCGCGGTCGCCGGTGGCGTGGGTGTCCTGGAGTGTGGGCACGCCAGCATTGATCCACGCCGGCAGCCGGAACGTCCAAGTCCGGTTTGTTGTCAGGTGAGAAGCGGCGCTTATCACCGGTGGCCGGCCGCCCTAGACTGCCGGCCGTGGAGCTTCGGCTGTTGCGGTATTTCGTCGCCGTCGCGGAGGAGTTGCACTTCGGGCGGGCGGCGCGGCGGCTCGGGATCGCGCAGCCGGGCCTGAGCCAGCAGATCAAGCGGTTCGAGCGGCACCTGGGGGCCGCGCTGTTCGTCCGCGACCGGCGCGGGGTGGCGCTGACGCCGGCCGGCGAGGCGCTGCTGCCGCTGGCGCGCGAGGTGCTGGACACCGCGCGCGCCGCCGAGGAGCTGGTGCGCTCGCACGGCGCGGGAGAGGCGGGGCTGCTGCGGGTGGGGCTGACGCGCTCGGCGGCGTGGGAGCTGACCGAGCGGCTGGTGGACGGCTTCCGCCAGGCGTTCCCGGCGGTGGATGTGCGGCTGTCGAGCGGCTATACGGCGCTGCACGAGAACATGCTGCGCGCGGGCCAGCTGGACGTGGCGTTCGTGCGCCCGCCGATCGGCCTGGACGGCGGCCTGACGTGCCGGGTGATCGCCCGGGAGGCGGTGGTGGCGGCGGTGCCGGCCGGGCATCCGCTGGCGCGGCGGCGCAGCGTGCGGGGCGCGGACCTGGCGGCGGAGCCGCTGGTGTGGTGGCCGAGGGAGCACGGGCCGGGCATGTGGGACGCGATGCTGGACCAGGTGTTCGGGGAGGGGGAGCGGCCCCGGGTGTCGCGGTGGGAGCCGGACGAGGAGGGCATGCTGCACGCCGTCGCGCAGGGGCACGGCGTGACGCTGGTCGTGGCGGGGAGGGCAAGCCGGCTCCGCGTGCCAGGAGTCGCCGTGCGGCGGTTCGCCGCGCCGGTGCCGACCGTTCCGCTCGGCATCGCCTGGCGCGGCGACCGTGGGAGCCCGTTACTGCGGCGCTTCCTGCGGCACGCGGAGAAGGAGCTTACGGAGAAGGTGACGACGGACGTTACAGACGAGGTGCGCTGAGCGCCCGGAAGTTTCTCACGACGGGACTGGTGTCGCCCCGCCGCCAGGCCAGGTGGAGCGAGATCGAGCGGGTCTGCGGGGTGAGCGTCCGGAAGACCACGTCGGTGCGTCTGAGCGTGGCCATCGACCCCGGCACGATCGACACCCCGATGTCGGCGGCGACCAGCCCGATGATGGTGTGCATGTGGACCGCCTCCTGCGAGACCTGGGGCTCGAACCCGGCGGCGCGGGTGAGGCGGGTGATGTTGTCGTGAAGGGAAGGGCCCAGGTGGCGGGGGAACAGCACGAAGGACTCCTCCGCCAGGCTGGCTATCGGTAACGGATCGCGGTGGGCCAGGGGATGGCGCCTGGAGAGCGCGGCGACGAGCCGGTCCCGCGAGATCTCCTGCGTGACCACCTCGTCCTGGTCGACGCCCTTCTCATGCGCGTGCAGGATGCCCACGTCGAGGCTGCCAGCGAGCAGCTCATCGATCTGCTCGGTTGAGGCGAGCTCCCTCAACTGGAGTTTGACGTTGGGGTAGTTGCGACGGAAGCGTCGCAGCAGGCGCGGCAGCAGCTCGTGCGCGGCGGACCCGACGAACCCCAGGGACAGCTGTCCCACCTCGCCGCGTCCCGTCTGCCGTGCCACCCGCTTGGCGCGCTCCGCGTGGTGGAGCGCCTGCGCCGCCTCGGCCACGAAGTTCTTCCCGGCCGAGGTGATCTGCACCTCCCTGGTCGTGCGCTCGAAGAGTTGGACGCCCAGCTCATCTTCCAGCTTGCGCACCTGCTGGCTCAGCCGCGGAGGCTGGAGCCCGAGCTTGGTCGCGGCCCGTGCGAAGTGCAGCTCCTCGGCGAGCAGGACGATGTACCTGAGCTGGTCGAGATTCATACGGCCATTGCATCAGTTATGACCCCAGCATGAAACTATAGACCTGCTGGGCGAGTTGTCGGACAGCATGACATCCATGAGGTTCACCGCCCGGTCGATGACCCTGTCCGCCCTGCTGGCTGCCCCGCTCACCCTCCTCGCGGCCGTCCCCGCCGCCGCGCACCACGGCTGGGAGGAGTACGACACGACAGCCGCCTACTACGTCTCCGGTACGACCACGGACGTCAGGTGGGGCAACCCCCACCCCCAGGTGACCATCGAGATCGAGCGCCCGGTCACCGTGCCGGACGACTGGACCGAACTCGACATCCCGCCCGAACTGGAGGAGATCGGCGGCCAGGACGTGCTGGACGCCACCCAGGCGTACGCCGGTGAGGCCGAGACCATCACGATGGACCTCGCCCCGATCGAGCGGCTGTCGGCCTGGGGCATGGACGGCCAGGTCGAGCCGGGCGACTGGATCGAGGCCGTCGGCTACATCGACCGGGACGACAACGGGCATCTGCGGCCCGAGCTGATCGTGCTGGAGTCCGGCCAGGTGGTGCGGCAGCGTTCCGTGCCGCTGGCCGATCCGCCCGAGGCGCCCGCGGACGGCAGCGGCGCGGAGGCCGGCTCCGGTGACGCGGCCGGCGGCGAGGGCAGCGGGGACAGCGGAGACGGGGAAGACGACGCCACCGCGTCCGGCGGCAGCTCCAGTGAGAGCTCCAGCGACAGCGCCAGCGACAGTGCGGCTGAGGCGGATGACGGCTCGTCGTCCGCCGTCATCTGGGTCCTGGTCGCCGCGGGCGTCGTGGTCGTGGCCGGAGGCGGCTTCTACATCGTCCGCCGAAGCAACCGAGGGTAGGCGTGGACTCCTTCTTCGAGTGGCTTGAGCACACGACGCTCGGCGAGGCTGTCCGCACCACGCCCTGGGTGTACTCCTCTCTGGAGAGCGTGCACATCCTCGGTATCGCCCTGCTCGTCGGTCCCGCCCTCGCGTTCGACCTGCGGCTGCTGGGCGTCGGCCAGCGGCTGCTGCCGGTCACCTCGGCGGCGCGCCACCTGCTGCCGCTGTCGCGCGTGGGCTTCCTCATCGCCGTCCTCTCCGGCGCGGTGATGTTCGTCTCGGGCGCCATGGCTGTGGGCAACAGCGGGGCCGCGCCCTGGAAGCTGGGGCTGCTCCTGCTGGCCGGCGTCAACATCGCGGTCTTCCACCTTGGCGTCTACCGGTCGGTGGACCGCTGGGATCTGAACGCCCCCGCGCCCGTCACGGCCAGACTGGCGGGCGTGGTCTCCACGCTTTCCTGGACCGGCGTCATCGTCTGCGGCCGGCTCCTCGCTTATACGTGATACATCTCTCTTTTTTCAGCGTTGAATTAAACGGCCCGTCACCGGCGGGCCGTTTTTGCGTCTGCCGCACCGGAGCTACCCGTCAGTCGTTCAACAGACGCCACTCAGCCCTCTCCCGTACCGCCGGATGTGACGAGCCCGTGAACCGCCTGGCATTATTTCGCCCCTCGCACATAAAGCGGCCTCAAACATAATCAGTACTTCATTGCATCGCGCGCTCTAAGTCGATAGTTTCGTGAACGCCAAAAAGCACAGCCTGCACATCTTCCACAGGTGGAGAGTGACGTGCTGATCACGACACCAGCCCAGCTCCAGAACCTCCTCGACGCACGCGAAGAGGTCACAAGATATCGACAGGAGAATCCCCCGCATTCCTTTCACAAGCGGAAGCTTGAAAAGGTCTGGGAAAGGGCCTCATCCGCCCCTGCCTACGCGGGCCTCGGCGCCTTCTCGATGGAGGCCTTCGAGAAACTCCCGGTGACGCTCAAGGACGACCTGAAGCAGCGTCCGCTGGACTACTGCGTCGTTACCCCCGGCGAAGCCGCCAAGTACTACGAAACCACCGGCACCACGGGCAGGGCCACGCCGACTCCCCGCCTCGCGGAAGATTCCGTGCGCAATGCCGTTTCCGTCGCCGAGGCGTGGCGGACGCTGCTGGGCGAGAACGAGCGCGTCCTGATCATGATGCCCTCGGACGTGGTGCCCGTCGGCGATCTGATCGTCCACGCCTGCGAGTACCTGGGCCACGTGCACACCCGGGCGTACCCGTTCGCCACCGGCATCTGCGACTGGGACCGGCTCACGCAGATCTGGCGCACGCTGCGCCCCACCACCCTGTTCATCGCCCCCGGCGTCGCCCAGCAGCTGACGCGGCTGCTCAAGCGCCGCGGCGAGCTGGACTGGCACGCCGAGTCGGTCGAGAAGATCATGCTGCTCGGCGAGGTCAACACCGCGCCGTTCCGCTCCCGGCTCGGCTCCTGGTGGAACGCCGCCGCCTACGACGCCAGTTACGGCTCCACCGAGACCGGCACCCTCGCCACCTCCTGCCGCGAGGGCCGCCAGCACCTGCTGCTGGCCACCAACTACTTCGAACTGGCCACCGACAGCGGCGTGACGCCGCTGACGGCCGGGGTACGCGGCCGGCTGGTCGTCACGCCGCTCAACCAGCACGCCCGGCCGCTGCTGCGCCTGGACACCGGCGACGAGGTGACGGTCGCCAGCGACTGCCCCTGCGGCAGCCCCGCGCCCACCGTCACCGTGCACGGCCGCAGCAGCGACGCCCTGCTCATCGGCGGCGAGAAGATCACCGTCCGCGAGGTCGAGGAGATCGTCTACGGGGCCACCAGCGCGACCGGCTACCTGATGGAGGTCGACCCCGACGGCCAGCCGCTGCGCCTGCTGCTGGAGCGCGACAGCGACGGGGACCGCGCCGCCGAGGCCGAACTCGCCGATGCCGTACGGGCCGCGTCGCTCGACTCGCTCCGCCTGAGCTGGGGCGATGTCCGCTTCGTCAACGCCCTGCCCGCCAACACCAAGAGCGGCGCCTCGCAGAAGAGCTGGAAGCGCACCAATCTCCGTGTCGTGGAGGCACCGTGACCCTGACCACCACCGAGGCACGCGGCGTCGCCACCGGTCAGCCCGACCTGTGGTGCACCTACGCCGCGCTGCGGACCCTCGCCTGGCTGCGCCGCCCCGACGGCGTGGTCCAGCCGCAGGCCACCGCCCGCTACCTGGCCAGCCGGCGCAACGCCGACGGCGGCTACGCCTGGAGCCGCGGCATGGCCTCCGACGCCTGGGCCACCTACTACTGCACGCAGGGCCTGGCCGACCTCGCCCGCCTCGGCGTCAGCGACCAGAAGGCCGCCGGCCTGGACCGCACCCGCGACTGGCTGCGCTCCACCTGGTCCGGCAGTGCATTCGCGATGATGCCCGGCCAGCTTCCCGACGCCTGGGCGACGTTCTTTTCTACGCGCACCACGCTGGAGACCTGCGGCGAGGACGTGCCCGACCGGGAGCGGCTGCTGGCCTGGCTCGGCGCGCTCCAGGCGCCGGACGGCGGCCTGGGCTGGACCCCCGAGTACGCCGAGGACGGCGTCTCCGACGTCCGTGCCTGCTTCTACGGCGTCATGGCCTGGCGGGCCCTGACCCGCACCGGGGACGCGCCCGCGCCCTGGGACACCGGACGCCTCATCAGCTGGATGCGCGACCAGCAGAGCGCCGAGGGCGGCTTCCGGTTCTCGCCCGCCGCCGACGTGCCATGCATGTGGGCGACGTATCGAACCACCGCCGCCCTGGCCGCCCTGGGAACCGGCCCCGCCGACCCGGAGGCATGCGCCGCCTGGATCGCGCGACTGCGCGGACCGGGCGGCGCTTTCGTTCGGTGGGACGGTTACGGCGTCGAGGACGTGTGGGCGTCGTTCTGTGCCGTCGGCTCGCTCGTCGCCATGGGCAAGCCGGCCGACGCCTACGCCGAGGACGTCACCCGCCGGATGACCGAACTCGCCTGCGCCGGCGGCGGCTACACCTACCGCGAGCCCGCGCTGGCCGCCGACGCGCTCGCCACCTCCGCCGCGCTGCTGGCCGGCTCCCCCGAGGCCGCGGCCGACGACGGCGAGCCGCTGCGGCGCTGGCTGGAGGGCTGCCTGCTGCCGAACGAAGGCGGCGTGATGTACATGCCCGCCCGCGGCAGCGAGGTCCGCTGCACCCTGTGGGCGCTGGAGGCCGGGGCGTTCCGCCGCGACCAGGCCAGCCGCAAGCGCGTCGCCGACTGGCTGCGCGACCTGCAGAACCCCGACGGCGGCTTCGGCTACTGGGAGGGACGCGGCTCCGACGTCGTCTCGACCGTCTCCGCCATCGAGGTGCGGCGGCTGCTCGGGCCGTCCCACCGGGACGCCCTGGACACCGAGGCGCTGCTCGGGTTCCTCGACGCCTGCCGCACCGAGGAGGGCTCGGGCAACGTGCCCGGCGCCGCGCCCACGCTGCGCGCCACCCTCCAGGCGCTGCGCGCCCGGGAGCTCGCCGGGCGGCCCGAGCCCGGTGCCGTCCGCGAGGCGCTCGACCGGCACCGCGTCAGCAGCGGCGGCTACGCCAACGAGGGACGCCGCATCCCCGACCTGCTGACCACCTACGAGGCGGTGCTCACCGCCGACCGCTACCAGATCCCCGTGGACATCGCGCACCTGCGGGCCTTCTGCGACCGCGTGGTGACCCCCGGCGGCACCGCCTGGACGCCGCTCGCGCCCCCCGAGGGCTCCGACCGGCTCGCCGACTGCCTCGGCACGCTGCTGCTGCGGCGCGCCAAGGGCCAGCCCGGCACCCTGCCCGCCCTGACACTCTCGTAAGACAGGCGACCACCGTGCCCACCATCACCATCACCAGCCCGGAACTGCCCCCCAGAAGGCGGCGCGCCATCGCTGTGCGCCTGACCCGCTGGCTCACCGGCCAGGGCGTCACCCCCAGCCACGCCGTGGTCCGCTTCGTGACGGAGGAGCCCGGCACCCTCTACTCGGGCGCCATGCCCGTGGAGGCCATCCGCACCCCGGCCAGCGGCGACGGCGAGACCAGCGATGGCGAAACCATTCACCACGCGACCGTCGTCTGCCAGATCGGTGTCGACCGCGACGAGGTCTTCCGCGACCAGCTCGCCGGGGAGATCGCGGCGGCCCTCGGCGTCGGACCGGCGACGGCGTTCTTCTACCTCGATCTCCAGCCGACGGCGCGCGGCCACGTCTACATCTCGGACCACGGCAAGCTGCGCCGCGTCGACACCCTCGGCACCCCTGGCACGGATCCCCACGCGGCCCCCGGCACGAATTCCCGCACGGATACCCACACGAAGGAGACAGCAGCATGACCGCCCCCACCTCGGTGCCCGAAGAGACCCAGATCCGCGAGGGCATACGCGAGGCGCTCGCCGGTCCGCTCGGCGACGCGCTGGCGTCCGTGACGGACGACGCCGAGCTGAACCAGGCCCTCGGCGAGCGCTACGACAGCCTCACCGCCATGGAGTGCATCACCGCCGTGGAGAACCGTTTCAACATCGAGGTCGACTTCGTCGCCGACGATGTCCGCCACTGGTTCTCCACCATCGACCGCATGACGCAGTTCGTCCGCGAGCGCCTGGAGGACGGCGCCGTCCTCCAGGGTGGCGGCCGGTGACCGCCACCGCTCCGGCCGCCCCGGCGGCGGCCACCACGGGGGCACGGGAGGCAGCGGACGAGGCCGCGTTCGCCACCTCCGGACACACCGGCGAGCCCGTCACCTGGCGGCGCCCCCGCGACCTGCTGGACTACGAGGCCGCGCTCGTGGCGGACACGCTCATCGGGCCGGTGGACTACATCATCAACTTCGCCCCGGTGCACCACATGTACGGGCACCTCTTCGGCGAGATCCTGCCGCGGCTGTGCGGCGCCGAGGTCCACCAGGCCTGGCACCGGGACCCCACCGACGTGCCGCCGCTGCGCGAGGGCGCCCGCACGCTGCTGGTGTGCCTGCCGTCCTCGTGGCCGCTGCTGCGTCACCTGGTGCCCGCGCTGCGCGACCTGCCCGGCGTGGTGGCGCTCCACTCCTCGGCCGCGCCGACTGACGCGGCCCGGGAGGTCGTCGCCGGCCTGCACGACCGGGGCTTCCGCGCCGAGTCCCTGCTCGGCGCCACGGAGACCGGTGCCGTCGCGCACCGCCCCATCGAGCCCGCAGGCGCGCCCGGCACCACGCCCTGGCGGCTGCTGCCGGACGTGTACCTCGTGCCCGACCGCGGCGACGACGCCGGCGCCGACTACCTGCACGTCGCCAGCCCGCGCATCGCACGCGGGCCCGGCATGAGCCAGGCACCGCACTCGTGGCGGCTCACCGACCTGATCCGCCGGCGGGGCCCGCGCACCTTCGACCACCTCGGCCGCGCCTCGCGCCTGGTGAAGGTCAACGGGCGGCGGGTCTGGCTGGACCACGTCGAGAACGCCGTGCGCGGCGCGCTGCCCGGAGCGGACGCCGCCTGCTTGCCGGTCAACGATGACGTACGCGGCGAGCACTACGAGTTGTACGTTTCAGCACCTGCCGACCCGGCCGGGCCGGGCGGGCCGCCCGACGGGGCGCGGCTCGTCCGCGAGTCCCTCACCGCCGCACTCCCCGGGGTTCCCGGCCCCAGGGCCGTGCGTTTCGTCCCCCGCATCCCCCGCACGGACACGGGCAAGGTCCGCCTGCCCGCCCTGCGCGGCCTGGCGGACCAGACGCACGCGGCGCACGCCTGACACCCAGGCGACCGGAAACCGACACCCGACCAGTGCCGGAACGAGAGAGGACGCATGTCAACCACCCGACTGCTGATCGCCACCAGGGCCGTACAGCAGCCCGACTGGACCCGCTGGGACGAACTCGACGCCGTGCTCGGTGAGCTGACCGAACGCCCGCCGCTGGTGTCGCCCGCCGTGCCGGCCGCCCTCACCGAGGAACTCGCCTTCGTCGCCCGCGGTTCGGCCTTCGTCATCCAGACCGGTGACTGCGCCGAGCTGTTCGCGGACAGCTCGCCGGAGCGGGTGCGCGCCAAGGCCAACGAACTCCACCGGCTCGCCGACCTGTTCGAGTCGCTGACCAAGCTGCCGGTGGTGCGCATCGGCCGCCTGGCCGGCCAGTACGCCAAGCCCCGCTCCAACTCCCACGAGACGCTGCCCGACGGAACCGTGCTGCCCGTCTACCGGGGCGACGCGGTCAACAGCGCCGAGGCCACCGAGGCCGCCCGGCAGCCCGACCCGCAGCGGCTGCTCGCCGCCTACGACCACGCGCGCCAGGCGCTGGACACCCTCGCCACCCACTACCCGGCGCGCCCCGGTGACGCCAGCGGCCAGGCCGTGCGCGCCGCGCTCGCGCCCACCTACACCAGCCACGAGGCGCTGCTGCTGGAGTACGAGCACGCCCTGACCCGCGCCGACGAGCGGGGCGGCCGCTACGGCTCCTCCGCGCCGTTCCTGTGGATCGGCGAGCGGACCCGGCAGCTCGACCACGCGCACGTCGAGTACGCCGCCGCCATCAGCAACCCGGTGGGCGTCAAGATCGGCCCGCGCACCGAGCCGTCCGAGGTCGCCTCGCTCATCGAGCGGCTCAACCCGGCCGGCCAGCCCGGCAGGCTCGCGCTCATCGTGCGGATGGGCGCCGCCAGCCTGCCGCACCGGCTGCCGCCGCTGCTGTCGGCGCTCGGCCCGCTGGCCTCCCGGGCTATCTGGCTGATCGACCCGATGCACGGCAACACCAAGACCAACGCGGCGGGGCAGAAGACGCGCGTGCTCGACGACGTGCTCGCCGAGACCGAGGCGTTCTTCGCGGCGCTCGGCGCCCACGGCCTGCCCCCGGGCGGCCTGCACCTGGAGACCGCGCCCGACGACGTGACCGAGTGCGTCGCGCACGGCGAAGACCTCGACGACGAGGCCCCGCTGCCGCGCTACGAGTCGGCCTGCGACCCGCGGCTGAGCCCCGCCCAGTCCGAGCGGGTCGTCCGGCTCGCCGCCTCCCTCGTCACGCGCCGGTCGTCCTGACCGGCCGCCCTCGCGGCATCAGCCGTCTTCCTTCCCGCACGAGTTACCCCTCACGAGTCGAAAGAGAAGAACCAACCCCCCATGCGCGCGTCAGCTTCCGAACGGTCCGCACGGTCCGCACGATCCCTCCGCCCCAGCCGCCGGGCGCTGCTCACCGGCGGCGGCGCGGGCCTCGCCGCCCTCGGCGTCTCCGCGCTCGGCACCGGCCAGGCGGCCGCCGCCGCCCCGGCGCAGGCCGGCGGGACGCCGCCCGGCGAGGGACCCTGGCTGCCGGTCCCCGAGGTCACCGAGATCGCGCGGCTCGGCGAACACGGCTGCGAGGGCCTGGTCTTCGACGCCGAAGGCCGGATGTTCATGTCCAACACGCAGGGCAGCGAGATCTTCGAGATCGCGCAGGACGGCACCTGGCGCGAGTGGACTTCGGGCGAGCTGGTCTCCCCCAACGGCCACCGCGTGCTGCCCGACGGCACCCACGTCGTCGTGCAGATGGGCCCGCCCGCCGCCGTCGTCTGGCTCGACCCCGACGGCACCGTCCTGCACACCCTCACCGAGGACCACCAGGGGCGGCCGCTGCGCTGCCTGAACGACCTGGCCATCGACCCCCGCACCGGCGGCGTGTACTTCACCGACCCGGGCTCGTTCACCGAGCGGGAGCCCGGCCGGGTGTTCTACGTCGAGGGCCCCGGCGAGCGGCCGCGCGTGCTCGTCGACGAGGGCGTCATCGACTTCCCCAACGGGGTGGCCCTCAGCCCGGACAACGACGTCCTGTACATCTCCGAGGGCCGCCGCAACCGCGTGCTGCGCTACCCGCTGACGGCCCCGGGGCAGGTGGGCCGCGGCACGGTGTTCACCCGGCTGCCCTCGCAGCCCAACACCTGGTCGCCCATCGCCGAGGCGCAGCCCGACGGGCTCGCCGTGGACAGCGAGGGACGGCTGTACATCGCGCACTTCGGCACCGGCCTGGTGCGGGTGCGCGACCGGTACGGCCGCGACCTGGGCTCGCTGGACAGCCGCACCCCGTGCCTGACCAACTTCGCCTTCGGCGGGCCCGACCTGGGCCAGCTGTTCATCACGGCCCACCTGGGCTACGACCTGGACGACCCGGGCGCGGCCGTGGTGGTGCGCATGACCCTCCCCGGCATCCAGGGGCTGCCGCTGCTGTCCTGACCCCCGCTCGCCCCCCGCTCAGCCCCGGCCGTCCCCCGGCCGTCCCCCGGCCGCCTCTGACCGCCGCGACCCTCCGCACGCGCCCCCGGGCCTCCCCTCCCCGGGGGCGCGCCCCTGTCAGGGCAGGCGCACCGACAGGGCGTGGCGGAAGACGTCGTCCGGGTCCCAGCGGGCCTTGGCACGCTGGAGGCGGGGGTAGTTCTCCCGCCAGTAGAACGCCTGCCAGGGCACTTTTGAGGCGTTGTACCGCGGATCGAGGATGTCCGGGTCGGGCGAGTTGATGTAGCAGCCGCCGGTCCGCCCGTCCGGCACGGGATAGCCGCCGGTGGCCGCGTACACCTCGCCGTACAGGCCGCGCAGCCAGTTCAGGTGCAGCGAGTCCTCCTGCGGCTGGGTCCAGAACACCTCGTACTGGGCGGCGAAAGACGAATCGCGGTGCACATAGGCGATGGTGTCGCGCGGCACCGCGTTGAGCCGCGAGCCCGCGGCGAAGTACAGCACCCGCGCCAGCGGGTTGCCGTAGTCCTCCCGCGTCAGGTGCCGGTACGCCGCCGCGCCCTGCTCCTCGGTGAACGCCGCCCGGTGGTAGCCGGACTTGACCGCCACCCGTTTCGCCGCGGTCACCATCGTCTCCGGGTCCGTGGCCGACAGCAGCCGCTCCGCCTGCGCCCACGGCAGCCGCCGGTGGGGCGCGGTCACCAGGGCCGTGCCCGCGCCGACCTCGGCGGCGAGCCGGTCCAGCGCCGCCCGCGCGCCCGGCACGCCCGCGTCGATCACCGCGATCAGCCGGAGGGCGCCGGAGGAGCGGTGCGGAGTGACCAGCGTCGCCGACAGGGCGTCCTGCGGCGGGCCGGCCGCCACGTGCCGTTCACACCAGCGGCCGAAGTTGCGCAGCAGCCTGGTGAACTCCGCCTGCGACAGCCCCTCCCAGGACCGCTGCGACATGCTGATGAGGACCTCCTGCGGCGCGGGCGGCAGCTGCCGCAGCGGGTCGCCGCCCTCGGCCCACGGCGCGCGGAGCCAGAACCGGGTCACGATGCCGAACGTGCCGCCGCCACCGCCGCACACCGCCCACCACAGGTCGTGGAGCGTGCCGTGCGAACCGCGCGAGGCGATCACCGCGCGCGCCCGGTCGCCCTGGTCGGCGACGACGACCTCGACCGCCTCGACGTGATCGGCCGCCACCCCGTACCGGCGGCTGTGGTAGCCGTATCCGCCGCCAGTGAGGTGACCGCCCAGCCCGATGTGCGGGCACACCCCGCCCGGCAGCAGCACGCCCCAGCCGCGGTGCAGCGTGGCGTACACGTCCGTCAGCCGCGCCCCGGCCTCCGCCATGAACGCCCGGCGGCGCGGGTCGTAGGTGACGTTGGTCATCAGCGACAGGTCCACGATGAGTTCGGTGTCGCGGTGGTAGACGAGGTCCGCGTAGCAGTGCCCGCCGCTGCGCACGGACAGCCGTTTGCCGCCGCGCAGCGCCTCCTCCACCGCCGCGACGGCCTCCTGCGTGGTGCGGACCAGGTGCACGGCCCCGGGCGCCGCCCGGAACCGCTGGTTGTAGCCCCGCACCAGCGTGCTGTACCGGGGATCTCCCGGCTCGATTCTCACGGTTGCCTCCCCAGGGCGCTCGCGGCCGCATCGGCGTCGCGCCGAGCCTAAAGCGGAGCGGAGCGGATTTTCTTCGCCATCAGGGATGCATACGGAATGGCGGGCGTACTGGCCAGCGGGCCGGGCAACCGCGCACGCGGGCAGCGCGTGTGACGGGCCGGCGAGGGGAAAGAGAAGCGGCCGTGGCGGCCGGGCTGTCCCGGCCGCGTGCCGGACCGCGCGCGATGCCCCCCGCCGCGCTGCCCGCGAGGTGCCCCGCGGAAAACGGGTGGTCCCGGTGAGCAGCAGTGAGGAAGATGCGGGGCATGCGTGTCGGAGTAGTCGGGCTGGTCAGGGGCCTGTATCTGGCGGAGCTGTGCCTGCGGGCGGGGATCGAGGTGGTGGCGGCCTGCGACACGGACGCGGAGCGACGGCGGTCCGCGCGGGAGCGGCTGCCGGGGGCGGTGCTGTGCTCCCGCTGGGAGGAGCTGCTGCACCAGGATCTCGACGGCGTGATCCTGGCCAACGACTTCGACGCCCACGCCCCGCTGGCCATCGCGTTTCTCGACCGGGGCGTCCACGTGCTGTCCGAGTGCGCCGCCTGCGTCACCGAGGAGGAGGGGCGCGCGCTCATCGCGGCGGCCGAACGGTCCGCCGCCAGCTACTCGTTCGCCGAGAACTACGTGTGCCACCCGCACACGCTGCTGCTGCGCCAGGCCGTGGAGGCCGGTGAGCTGGGCCGGATCAGCCTCGTCGAGGCCGACTACCTGCACGGCCTGCCGCCCGACGGCGTCGCCGAGCTGCTGGGCGGCCCGGACCACTGGCGCAGCCGGATCGCGCCCACGGCCTACTGCACGCACACCCTCTCGCCCGTGCTGGCGCTGACCGGCGCCTGGCCGGTGACGGTGGCGGCGCACGTCGTGGACGAGGCCGATCCGCGCTCGGCGGTCGTGATGGCCGTGCGGCTCTCCAGCGGGGCGCTGGCCCTGACCCGCCACGGCTTTCTGCAGGGCGAGCCGGACAGCCACTGGAGCTGGCTGTCGGTGCGCGGCACCCGGGCGCTGGCCGAGTCGCTGCGCGCCCCCGGCGAGCGGGCCTGGTCGGTGCGGCTGCGGGCGGAGGCGTGGGCGACGCCGGACGGGCGGGTCCGCGAGGAGGAGCGGGTGCCGCCGCCGTTCATCTTCGCCGGGGAGCCGGTCGAGCGGCACGCGGAGGGCACGGCCCGGGTGATCGAGGGGTTCCGCGCCACGGTGGAGGACGGTGCCCCGCCGCTGGTGCCGGTGCGGCCGGCCGTGGCGGCCTCGCTGACCGGCACGGCCGGGGCGGTGTCGCTGGCCGAGGGGTCCCGCCCGGTGCCGGTGCCGAACGTCGCGGGCGTGGTGACGGCGCCGGGCTGACGGGGCGCCGCCGCGGTCCCGGCCGCGTCAGGCGGGGGTGAGGTCGCGGGCGCCGTCCCGCGTGCCGGCGCGGGCGGCGAGGGCCTCGGCCAGCCCGTCCGCGTCGTGGGTGAAGCGGGTCAGCCGCAGGGACTCGCCGTCGTCGAGCCGGATCACGCAGGTCACGTCGCGGCCGAACAGCCGCAGCAGCGCCCGGCCGCCGCTCCCGACGGGCCGCACCGACGCGAGCTGCTCCCACCGGACGGCCCGGGCCTTGCCGGCGCGGCGGTGGATGAACCCGCGCTCGCGCACGGCGTACAGCTCCGCGCCCAGCCGCCGGTGGTCGAGGGCCCGCGCGGCGCCGCGCCACAGCTCCAGCACGCCGAGCACGAGGACGGGGGCCGCGGCGGCCAGGGGCAGCCCCGCCAGGAAGGCGATGACGGCGGCGGCGGTCACCAGCCCGCCCAGCAGCAGCTCCCGCACGGCCATCCGGCCGCGCCGTCTGTTGTCCGTCCGGTGCTTGCTCAGCAGCTTTCCCAGTGCCCTCTCAGCGGCAGACGCCATCGCTTCTTTCCCTCGCGTACGTCCCTGGTGAACGTCCCTGGTGAACGTTGCCTTGTGCACTACCTCGGTCGCGGACGGCCGTCATTATGGCGGCCCGCGATGAGGCGGGAGTGAGGAGATGCTGAGAATCTTATGAGAAGGCGGCTGTGTCAAAACCGGCCCGTTTCGCCGAGCGCGGCCAGCAGCGCCGGGAGCGAGGCGCGCAGCTCCCGCTCCCAGTACGGCGGGGAGTGCGTGCCCGGGTAGAAGTGGGTCGTCACCTTGGCGCCGGCCTCCCGCAGCCGCCCGGCGAGCGTCTGGCTCTCCTCCATCATGAGCATTTCCGTGGGCGAGTACACGTCCTCGGGGAACGGGTCCGCGGGGTCTTCCAGGCCCGGGATCTCCTCGTCGGGCCCGGTGCCGGGCGGGTCGAGCGGGCCGAGCCGCCCGTCGCCGGAGGAGAGGTACACGGGGACGCCGCGCAGCCCTTCGGCCAGGTAGTACGGGTCGTTCGCCTCCCACAGGTGCCGCTGCCCGACCGGGTCGCCCCACAGCGCCAGCCAGTCCAGGCCCAGGTACGTCATGCCCGCTTCGACCGTGCGGGGGTGCTGGTGCGGGTGGACGTAGCCGCTGTAGCTGGCTACCGCCCGGAACATGCCGGGGTTGCGGGCCGCGTAGGACAGCGCGCCGAAGCCGCCCTGGGACTGGCCCGCCGCGGCCCGCAGGCCGCCCGCGCCGTACTCCTCCTCCAGCACCGGCATGACCTCCTGGAGATGGAACGCGGCGACGGCGGGCGGGCCGCCGTCGCCGTGGTTCCACCAGTCGCTGTAGAAGCCGTACAGCGGCATGCCGGGCATCACCACCAGCACGTCCCGCAGTTCGGGCCACTCCTCGATCGCGTAGTCCTCGACCCACACCCGCTCGTCGCCGAGACCGTCCGGCAGCAGGTACAGCACCGGCCAGGTCTCGCCGTCCTCCCGGTCCTCCCAGCCGTCGGGCGTCAGCAGCCGGACCCGGCCCTCGCCGCCGAGGGCGGGGGAGGCCAGCGTCAGGTCCACGATCCGGTCGGTCACCTGCTGCTCGTCCACCACCTGGACGGCGGGCTCCGCCGCCGCGGCGGGCACCACCGTGCCGGGGGCCGCCGCCAGTGCCACGGCCGCCAGGGCCGTCGTCACCTCTCCATACACCGGACTGCATCCTCTCTTCGGGTCTCGTCGCGGAGACCGGTCATGGCCCAGTGCACCAGCGGCCGCCCGGCCCAGCATCCGCGCCGGGGAGACCGCTACTGCATCGCGGGGAGTACGCGGCGCGGACCGGCGGAGAAGCACACCGGCGGTGCCGGCTGGTAAGGGTGGGGGCCGCACCATCCGCCGCGGCGGCACGCCGGCCGCGGCGGCCGCGAACGGGAGTGAAAGGACACGCCATGCCGGAACGGCGCCCGAACGTCATCGTCGTCCTCACCGACCAGCAGCGCTGGGACACCACGGGCGTGCACGGCAACCCCCTGGACCTGACACCGCACTACGACCGCATGGCGCGCCGCGGCACGCACGTCACCCAGGCCGTCACGCCGCAGCCGGTCTGCGCCCCGGCGCGGGCGGCGCTCCAGACCGGCCGTTACCCGACGGCGGCCGGCGTGTACCGCAACTCCCTGGCGCTGCCGCCGGACCGCCGCACGCTGGCCCACTGCTTCGGCGACGCCGGCTACGTCACCGGCTACCTCGGCAAGTGGCACCTCGCCAGCGCCGAACCGGTGCCGGCCGGGGAGCGCGGCGGGTACCAGCACTGGCTGGCCGCCAACATCCTGGAGTTCACCTCGGACGCCTACCGCACGGTGCTGTACGACGAGGACGGCCAGCCCGTGCTGCTGCCGGGCTACCGCTCTGACGCGCTGTTCGACGCGGCGATCCGGTTCGCCGCTGACCACCACGCCGAGCCGTTCTTCCTGTTTCTGTCGCTGATGGAGCCGCACCATCAGAACGAGGTCGACACCTACCCGGCGCCCGAGGGCTACGCGGAGCGGTACCAGGGCCGGTGGATGCCGCCGGACCTCGCCACGCTGTCGGCGCACGGCGGCACGGCGCACCGTCACATGAGCGGCTACCTGGGGCAGATCCGCCGCGTGGACGAGGGGCTCGGCAGGCTCTTCGACGCGCTGCGCTCCATGGACCTGCGCAGCAACACGATCGTGGCCTTCACCTCCGACCACGGCAACCACTTCCGCACCCGCAACGACGAGTACAAGCGCTCCTGCCACGACGGTTCGCTGCGGGTGCCGCTGGCGCTGTGCGGCCCCGGGTTTGACGGCGGCCGGGTCATCGACCGGCCCGTCAGCACGCTGGACCTGCCGCCGACGCTGCTGGACGCCGCGGGCATCGAGGTACCCGGGGACATGGACGGGCGGTCCTTCCTGCCGCTGGTGACGCGTCCTGACGCACCGTGGCCCGACGAGGTGTACTGCCAGGTCAGCGAGTCGGAGGTGGGCCGCGTGATCCGCACCGGCCGCTGGAAGTACTACGTGACGGCGCCGGGGGCGGACGCGTGGGCGGACGCGGGCGCCGAACGGTACGTGGAGACGGCGCTGTACGACCTCGCCAACGACCCGTACGAGCTGGATAACCTGATCGGGCTGGCGTCCCACCGCGACGTCGCCGATGACCTGCGGCAGCGGCTGCTGCGGCGCGCGGCCGAGGCGGGGGAGCCGATCGCGGCGGTGGAGCCGGCGGCCCCGGCGGTCAGGCCGCAGCGGCGGGTTGACCCGGCCGTGCGCGCACTCCCCCTGACAGGGGTCCGTTTCGGCCACCAGCCACGTGTCCGTTCACGTGATTGACGCCAATTTTTCGCTATTTCTTCACGTGTAATGGGCTGTGAAGTCGTTTTTGTGTGCGGATAGGAGCTGCCCAGACCGTTATCGAGACGATGCCGGAACACAACTGAAACAGTCGCCCCGCTCTGTGGTGCGATGATCCGGTGTAAGGTGAGGAGCCCCTGCGGGGGATTATCGAAAGCCTGAGCGAGCCCAGGAGGGGGCTCGTCCGGGTGCTGCACCGTGCTGGAAAACAGACTGTCGAGGGGAATGGGCTGTTTCCATGGATGCGTCCATAGCTGTACCACGAAGTAGGCTGCCGCTGTCCACCCGCATGCTGCTGCGCACCGACGGGCTCACCACGACTCTGCTGGAAGAGATAATTGGTGGTCCGCTCGCCGTGGAGAAGCAGGAACTGCCCACTGTCCCGGCTCATGAGGCAGAAAGCGGGCTTTTCAAAACCCTCGGGCTGGCGGAGGACGAGCTGGTCGGGCGCCGCCAGTCCAGGCTCATCTCCGCAGGTCACGAGGTTGTGAGCATCAACCGGGTCCACTTCCCCGCGTATGCCGCGGCCGATGTCATCCCGCCGCCCGGAGTTCCGATCGGGCAGCATCTCGTCGACAAAAACGAGGCGCTGCGGCGGGAGATCCTGTTCGCCGGATGCGACTGGTGGCCGCTGGCGAAAGACATTCCCTGCGCCCATAAGGAGTATGTGATACAGGGGCGCTCGGGCTGGCGGGTGCACGTCTCGGAGTACTTCAACCCGAAGTTCGTGAGCGTGGATCCCCAGCCTATCTGAAGTCAAACAGGCCGGACTGGTTCTCGCGGGTTCTGAAGGCGACGAACTCCTCGGCCGAATCTATTGTGAAATAAACGTTGTTCAT
Organism: Streptomyces sp. 7-21; assembly: GCF_016741785.1. Lineage (GTDB taxonomy): Bacteria > Actinomycetota > Actinomycetes > Streptomycetales > Streptomycetaceae > Streptomyces. Next base: position 127,590 of record NZ_JAERRL010000003.1, on the reverse strand, counting down.
CAGGAGTTCACGAAGCTCCGCGCCTGGACGCCTGCCGTAACGGTGCCCGGGATAGATCTTCGTGGTGCCCGGTATCTCGCGCTTGATCCGCTGGATGCTGTGGAACATGTCCACGGGCGAACCGCCGGGGCCGTTGCACAGCCCGCACCCCTCGATGAACACGGTATCCCCGGTGAACAGCGCGCCGGGCAGGGAGAAACACATGCTTCCGGCAGTGTGGCCGGGAGTCAGCAAGCCAGTAATGGTGGTTCCGCCGACCTCCAGGGTCTGACGGTCGTGCAGCGGAACAAGGCGAGCGCAGGAGAAGTCGTAGTGGTCGATCTCGACACGGCTCATGTAAGCGGGGACGCGATACTCCTCGCTCAACTCGCCTGCCAGATCGGTGTGATCGGCGTGCGCGTGGGTCAGCAGAATTCCGGTGACCCGGCATCCGGTATTCCGGACGGCCTGGCGTATCCGGTCCGGCTGCCACGCCGGGTCGATCAGCACGGCCTGGCCGCTGGCGCCGTCGACGACCAGGTAACTCACGTTGATGAACCAGTCGTTGCGCAGCCGCAGCGGGAAAATCTTGTAGCCGCGCATCATGCTCTCCCTGGTCACGGTAACCGGTGCACCCCCGGCCCGGGTGGCCGCACCACCGCCCTCTGCCGCCGGGACTGCCGTGGCGCAGTCTCGCCGACGTGCGCCGTCACCGCAAACGCGGTCCCGGGCGCTCGTCGCTCCGCCCCGGGTGTAACAGCCGTGTGCAGAAAAAGAAAACAACACAACCGCGCAACTTCACATCAGTTCACACGCCTTGACACTCCAGCACGGTCTCAGTACTCTCAGCGGGACATCGTGCGTAAAATACGCCAAACTTGCAGTAGCACTATGATAAACGGGGACCACGAATACGCGTGCGCGCTCGTGACCGGGCGTCGTCCGCGGCACAGGAATCGCTTTTACGCACTGCCTTCGTCTTTCGGCTGTGTGCCGTCATGAGTCGAACCGCGGAGCGTCCGGTCACGGACCCGGCAACCGGTCTCGCGGGGCTCGTGCCGCCCGCTGTTTCCGTCACCTACCGCCTTATGACGGCCGGTGGCACGGCGGGGCCTGAGCAGGCTGGTGACTGCGTCAGGACGCGGGTGGACGCCCCCTCGCCCGCCTTTGCTGCGGAGGGGGCACCGGGCCTGGAAGCCCTGCTCAGCGCGGGGGAGCGCGCCCAGCTGGCGCGGCTGGTCACCCCGGAGCGGCGGTGCGAGTTCGTCTTTTCCCGATACGCCGTCAAATCTGCTGTCCGCACCGCCGTCAACCTGCCGGTGCCGTACCGCGATATCGACGTCACCAAGGGCGTGTTCCACCAGCCGATACTGCGTTTTCCGGGAAATCCGGGGCTGGATGTGTCCCTGACGCACACCGGCGGCACGGTCATGGCGCTGGTCTATCCCCGCGCCTGTCCGATGGGAATAGACCTGGAGCGCGTCGACGCCCAGACGGCCGCCGCCGCCCGCGACCAGCTCACCCCCGAGGAAAGAGCGCTAGAGGCCAGTACGCCCGGAAACCGGGGCCTGCTGCCGCTGGTGATGTGGACGGCCAGGGAGGCACTTTCCAAGGCACTGGGCACCGGCTTCACCGTGCCCCTGGAACTGCTCGCGGTCGCCAACCTGAAAACGGCCGACGGCAGTTGGCACATCACCTTCCGTCAGTTCCCGCATTTTCTGGCGACCGCCGAGGTCATCGGAAATCTTGTGCTGAGCGTCGCCCGGCCCCGCCAGATCACGATGACCGCCGCCGGCGCGCCGCGCGCCACCGCAGCACAGGGGAGCATGCCATGACTCACGACTCATTCCCCGCTGCTGCGGACGAGGGCAGGACCGTATTCCTGCTCGGCGGCCAGGGAACGCAGTACTTCGGCATGGCCCGGACCCTGCTGGAGGGCGACGAGGTCTTCGGCTCGACGATCCGCCGCCTGGACCGGCTCGCCGCCGAACGCTGCGGCCGTTCGGTCCTGGAGTACCTCTACGACCCGTCGCGCGACTTCGGTGACCGCTGCGACGACCTGGTGATGACCAATCTCGGTCTGTTCATGATCGAGTATTCGCTCGCGGCGTCCCTGGCGCACCGGGGAATCACCCCCGACATTCTCATCGGCAGCAGCCTCGGCGAGTTCATAGCAGTCGCCGTCGCCGGTTATCTGCCGCCCGAGGACGTGCTCGGCTTTCTCAGCGAACTTTCCGCCTGCGTGGTCAGGGAAATGCCACCCGGCGGAATGGTCGCCGTGCTGGCTGAAATCGATCGGTTCCGGGAGGCCGTGCGCCCCCGGTCCGACATCACCATCGCCTCTGTCAACAACGCCCAGCACTTCATCATCAGCGCCGACGCCGCCGGTCTGGCACGCGCCCGCCGGGCTATGGACGCGCACCACCTGCTGTACCAGGACCTCCCGGTCGACTACGCCTTCCACTCCCCGGCCGTCGAGGCCATGGCCTCCGCCTTCCACGCCCGGGGCGGACTGATCCAGCGGATGCGCTTCGCTGTTCCCGAGGACGGCCCGCGCGTCTACTCCTCCCGCACCGCCGCGCCGCTCACCACCGTGTCGCCCGAGGCGTGCTGGGAGGTCATCCGCGGCCCGATCCGCTTTACCGAGACGGTGATGGCCGTGCCGGGACACGCCGGGCACCGGTACGTGGACCTGTCGCCCTCCTCGTCGCTCGCCGCCATCCTGCGCGCGAGCCTGCCGAAGGCCGTGATCTACCCGGTCATCACCCCCTTCCACGCCGAGGCGCAGAACATCAAACGCCTCACCGAGGGTCTGGTGACGCGCGGCGGATAACAGCGGACAACAGCCACCCCACCACCAGCGCACGCACACCACACGCACACCACACGCACACCACACGCACGCCGCACGCAGCCGAACGACGGGTCACGGAACCTGACCGAAGAGGGGACCGCCGATGGTGACGATCACGGGCATGGGGATCCAGTGCGCCGTGGCGCACGACGTGGAGACGTTCGACGCCGCGCTGCGCGCCGGACGCCACGGCTTCGGCTTCACCGAGCCCGCCCCCGGCGCGCCGCGCGCACTCGGCTTCGGCGCCCGCCTCGCCCGTGAGCCGCGCGACCTGCTCGCCGAGCGCCGCGCCGCGGGCGGCCCGCTGAACACCCGCCTGGCGTCCCTGGGCCGCCGCGCCAGCCGCACCATCGCGGCCTCGCTGCTCGCGGCGGCCGAGGCACACGAGCGGGCGGGCCTCGGCGCGGTCGCGGACCGCCGCCGCGTCGCACTGGTCGCCGCCGGAAACAACATCTCCCAGGAACTCGCCTTCGCGATGGGGGAGAAATACCGGAAGGAACCGTCCTACGTCTCGCCGCGGTACGCGCACCAGATGTGGGACAGCGATCTGCTGGGAACGGTCAGCGAAGCCCTGGAAATCAAGGGCGAAGGAATGACCGCCGGAGGCGCGTCCGCATCCGGGAACATCGGCCTCATCCAGGGAATGCGCCTCATTCGCGAAGGCAATGCCGACGTCTGCGTCGTCGTCGCCGGAATGCAGGAACTGTCCGCCGTCGAACTGCGGGCCTTCGCTCAGCTCGGCGCGCTCGGCGGCAAGCGTGACGACGCCACCGCCGGCACCTGCTGCCGCCCCTTCGACCAGGCCCACGACGGCTTCGTCTTCGGCGAGGGCGCCGGCGCCGTGGTCCTGGAGTCCGAGGCGTCCGCGCGGGCCCGGGGCGCCAGGCCGCTCGCGCGCGTCGCCGAGGGCGTCACCGCGCTCGACGGGCACCACCTCACGCAGCCGTCGCAGGAGGGCGAGGAATACGTGATGCGGGAGGCGCTCGCCCGGGCCGGCGTGGACCCCGCCGCCGTCAGCCTGGTCAGCGCCCACGCCACCGCCACGCCGCTGGGCGACGAGACCGAGGCCGCCGCGCTGGCCGCCGTGCTCGGGCCCGCCGCGAAGACCGCCTGGGTGAACGCCACGAAGTCGCTGACGGGCCACTGCCTCGGCGCGGCCGGGCTGGTCGAGGCGATCGCCTGCGTGCTCCAGCTGCGGGGCGGCTACGTCCACCCCAACCGCAACCTGACCCGCCCGGTCAGCGGAGCGCTGCGCTTCGCCCCCGGGCAGCTCACCGCCGCCCCGCTCCGCTTCGCACTCAATAACTCATTCGGTTTTGGAGGGATCAATACCACGCTGCTGCTGCAAAGCGCCGACGACCGGACACCCGTCCGGCCGGGGCGCTGATCGTCACCGCCCGTTTACCCCGTCGCCCCTGTACGGCATCCAGAGATTCCGGCTCCCCCAGTAAAGAACACCGCGTGGCACCAGCGGTGTTCACAACGTTGAGAGGATTGACATCGTGGTAGCGTATCTTTTCCCGGGTCAGGGGTCCCAGCAGCTTGGCATGGGAAAAGATCTCTTTGACGACTTCAAGGACCTGGTCGAGGAAGCCGACGACATCCTCGGGTATTCCATCCGCCGGCTCTGCCTCGAAGACCCCGACGGGCAGCTGAACTTCACGCAGTACACGCAGCCCGCCCTCTACGTCGTCAACGCACTCAGCTACTACAGCCTCCTGCGCAGCGGCGGTGCCACCCCGGACTACGTCGCCGGGCACAGCCTCGGCGAGTACAACGCCCTCCTGGCCGCCGAGGCGTTCGACTTCGGCACCGGGCTGCGGCTGGTGAAGAAGCGCGGCGAGCTGATGGGCCAGGCCAAGGGCGGCGGCATGGCGGCCGTGCTGGGCATGCCGGAAAAGGAGATCCGTGAGCTGCTCCGCTCCAGCGGCTTCGACGCCATCGACGTCGCCAACCTCAACGCCCCCTCCCAGACCGTCATCTCCGGCCGCCGCGAGGACATTGAGAAGGCGGAGGAGGTCTTCACCCGCAACAAGTCCTGCCGCTACGCGATGCTCCAGGTCAGCGGCGCCTTCCACTCCCGCTACATGGCCGACGCCGAGCGGGAGTTTGCCGGGTTCCTCGACCAGTTCGAGGTGCGCCCGCCGGCCATACCCGTGATAGCCAACGTCACCGCGCGCCCGTACCGGCCCACGGAGGTCAAGGACACCCTTGTCGCGCAGATCTCCTCCGCCGTCAAGTGGAGCGAGACGGTGCGCTACCTCATGGGCAAGGGCGTCGAGGAGATGACGCAGGTCGGGCCCGGGCGCGTGCTCACCAGCCTGGTGCGCACCATCAAGCGTGAGGCCGAACCGCTGGTCGTCCCCGACAGCGAGGAGGAGACCGACCCGGTCGTTCCCGCGCCCCGGCCCGAGGCCGCCCAGCCGGAAGCCGCGCCCCAGGCCGCGACGCCCCAGCCAGAGCCTCAGCCGGAACCCCAGCCGCAGGCCCGGCCCGGCGCCGCCAGCGGCCACGGCACCATCACCGCGGCGGACCTCGGCAGCGCCAGCTTCAAGCGCGACTACGGCATCCGCTACGCCTGCCTCATCGGCGGCATGTACCACGGCGTCGCCTCGAAGGAACTCGTCGTCGCTGCTGCCCGCGAGGGCATGCTCGCCTTCCTCGGCACCGGCGGCCTGAGCCCCGACCGCGTCGAGTCCGACGTCCGCTACCTCACCCAGCAGCTCACCGCGGGCGAGCCGTTCGGCGCCGACCTGCTCTACGACCCCGCCTCGCCTGAGCGCGAGGAGCGGATCGTCGACATCTACCTGCGCCACGGCGTGCGCACCGTCGAGGCCTCGGCGTTCATCACGATGACCCCGGCCCTCGTCCGCTACCGCCTGACGGGCCTGACCCGGAACGCCGACGGCCACGTGGTGCCCGCCAACCGGATCATCGCCAAGGTCTCCCGTCCCGAGGTCGCCACCGCCTTCCTCAGCCCCGCGCCCGCCCGCGTCGTCGACAAGCTGCTCGCCGAGGGCAAGATCAGCGCCGCCGAGGCCGAGCTGGCCCGCGAGCTGCCCGTCGCCGACGACCTGTGCTGCGAGGCCGACTCCGGCGGCCACACCGACCAGGGCGTCGCGTTCAGCCTCATCCCCGCCATGACCCGGCTGCGCGACGACATGATGGCCCGCCACCAGTACCCGCGCCGGATCCGCCTCGGCGCCGCGGGCGGCATCGGCACGCCCGCCGCCGTCGCCGCGAGCCTGGTGATGGGCGTCGACTTCGTGATGACCGGTTCCATCAACCAGTGCACCGTCGAGGCCGGCACCAGCGACCTGGTCAAGGACCTGCTCGCGGGCATCAACATCCAGGACACCGGCTACGCCCCCGCCGGTGACCTGTTCGAGTACGGCGCGCGCGTCCAGGTCCTGAAGAAGGGCGTGCTGTTCCCGGCCCGCGCCAACAAGCTGTACGAGCTGTACAAGCGGCACAGCTCGCTCGACGACATCGACGCGGCCACCGCCGAACAGCTCCAGACCCGCTACTTCAAGCGGTCGTTCGCCGACGTCTACGCCGAGGTCCGCGCCAGCCGCCCGGCCGCCGACATCGAGAAGGCCGAGAAGGACCCCAAGCACAAGATGGCGCTGGTGTTCCGCTGGTACTTCGACTACGCCACGCGCCAGGCGCTCAGCGGTGCCGACGAGGGCCGCGTCGACTTCCAGGTCCACTGCGGGCCGTCGCTCGGCGCGTTCAACCAGTGGGTCAAGGGCACCGAGCTGGAGGACTGGCGCAACCGCCGCGTCGCCGACATCAACCGCCGCGTGATGACCGGAGCGGCAGAACTGCTCCAGGCCAAGCTCGACCGCGTGGGCACGAACTGACGGGGCGTAAGACGCATGGACGGCGAGACGATGGAGTACCAAACGCTGCGGGTCCGGCGCGACGGCCCGCTGTGCCGCGTGCGGTTCGACCGCCCGGAGCACCGCAACACCATCAACGACGCGATGATCCGCGAGTGCCACCAGGTGCTCGACCTCTGCGAGCGGCACCACACGCTGGTCGTCTTCGAGGGCTCGCCCGAGGTGTTCTGCTACGGCGCCGACCTCGCGGCCTTCGGCCCCGGCGCGGGCGGCGGCGCCGAGTACGACCCCTCGCCGCTGTATGACCTGTGGCTGCGCATGGCCACCGGCCCGTTCGTGACCATCGCCCACGTGCGCGGCAAGACCAACGCCGGGGGCGTCGGCTTCGTCGCGGCCAGCGACATCGTCCTCGCCGAGAACAGCGCCACGTTCAGCCTTTCCGAGCTGCTGTTCGGGCTGTACCCGGCGATGGTCATGCCGTTCCTCATCCGGCGCACCGGCTACCAGCGCGCCCACTACCTGACGCTGCTGACGAAGCCCGTGGCCGCCTCCCAGGCGGCGGAGTGGGGCCTCGTCGACGCCTGCGCCGAGCGCGGCGGACCGCTGCTCTCCCAGCACCTCAGCCGGCTGAGCAAGCTGCCCAAGGACGGCATCGAGCGGTACAAGCGCTTCATGACCTCCCGCCTCCAGCCGCTCGCGGAGCAGCGGGAGGCGGCCATCGCCGCCAACCTGGAGATCTTCTCCAGCGACGTCAACCGCGACCGGATCGCCCGTTTCGTCGAACACGGCATCTATCCGTGGGAAGCCGTGGAGGCGTCACCGAGCACCACGACCCCCTGACCAGTGAGCCATCGGGCACCGCACGCGCGTGGATGAGAGAAGACCAATGAGGATCACCTTCGATGAGATCGAGTCCCTGGCCCAGTCACCGCTGAGCTTCCCCGCGCTCTGCGAGCGCTACCCGGACGACAAGCCGCTGCGCTTCTACCAGGAGCGCGATGGCCTGTCCGAGGTGTCCCCGCGCGCGCTGCGGCGGCGCGTCGCGGCGCTCGGCGCCGAACTGGCCGGCGTCTGCGAGCCGGGCCAGCGGGCGGTGCTGCTGCTGCCGCGCGTCGAGGACTACGTCATCGGGCTGCTCGCCTGCTTCCACGCCAACGTCGTCGCCGTGCCCACCGTCGTCGACGCCGCCAACCGCTCCGCGGCGAGCGCCGAGATGATCGCCTCCGTCGCCGCCGACAGCGAGGCCGTCTGCCTGCTCGCCGACCCCGGCACCGCCCGCTGGATCGAGGACAAGGACGCCGCCGCCGGGCGGCGGCTGCTGACCGTGCCCGCCGGGGAACCGGCCGGTGACGGCGAGGACGGCGGGGAGGAAACGCTCGCGCCGCCGCGCGCCGCGGACCCGGACGACCTGGCGATGATGATGTACACCTCGGGCTCCACGTCGCTGCCCAAGGGCGTCATGGTCACCCACCGCGCGCTGCTCTACCAGGCCGCGCTCGCCGCCGCGCTGTGGGAGATCGACGACGAGTCCACGGTCGTGTCCTGGCTGGCGCTCACCCACAACTTCGGTCTGCCGCTCGGCCTGCTGGTGCCGCTGCTGACCGGCGCCGCCACCGTGCTGCTCGCCCCCGGGCTGTTCGTCTCCGACCCCGGCTACTGGCTCGAACTCCTCAGCCGCTACCGGGCCACGCACACCGGCGCGCCCAACTCCACGCTCGAGTACTGCGTCAACTCCGTCAGCGTCGACGAGCTGCGGGACGTGTCGCTGGACTCCGTCATCAGCATCTTCTGCGCCGGCGAGCCGCTGCGGGAGCAGACGGTGACGACGTTCACCGAGACGCTCGCCCCGCTGGGCCTTAGGCCGGACGCCGTGCGGCCCCACTACGGCACCACCGAGGTCGGCTGCCTCGCCACCGAGAGCTCCGGCTCCCAGCTGACCGTCTTCCGGGCCGACGTCGAGGCGCTGGCGCGCAACAAGGCCGTCCGCGTCACGGACGACCGGAAGTACCGCCCGCTGGTCCGCAACGGCAAGGTGCGCGGCCCGCTGTCGCTGCGCATCGTCCACCCGGAGACACGCGAGGAGTGTGCCCCCGGCGACGTCGGCGAGATCTGGTTCAAGTTCGCGGGCAACGGCCGGGGCTACCACGGCAAGCCGCAGGAGAGCGCCGAGTCGTTCGACGCTGCCCTCGCCACCACCGGCGAGGGCGGCTACTTCCGCACCGGCGACCTGGGCTTCCTCGACGACGGCTACCTCTACCTGGTGGGCCGGGTCAAGGAACTCCTCATCGTCAACGGCATGAAGTACTACCCGCCGGACCTGGAGACCACGGTCCGCAAGCGGGTCCCCGAACTGCGGCTGACGACCGCCGTGTTCGCCACCGAGGGCGAGACCGCCGAACGGATCGTCCTGGTCCAGGAGCTGCCGGAGCGGCTCAGTGAGGACGAGTACCAGCGGCTCGTGCGGCGGGTGCGTGCCGTCGTCTCCGACTACTACGGCATCGCGCTGCACGACATCGTCTTCACCGAGCCGGACGCCATCCCGCGCTCCGGCATCGGCAAGGTCCGCCGGAACAGCTGCCGCGAGCGGTACGAGTCGGGCGAGCTGCCGGTGTGGTTCAGCGCCCGGGGCGGCGCTGGAACCGCTCCCGGCACCGGCCAGGCGCCCGCGGCCGGGACGGAAGAGGTCCGGCACCGCCTGGTCCACGATGTGGTGGCGCCCGCCCTCGACGTGACGCCCGACGACGTGCGCGCCGTCGACGCGCTCGGCGAACTCGGCTGCACGTCCATGCAGTACATCCAGCTGGCCAAGAAGATCGAAGAGGTCTTCGGGCTGCCGTTCACCCCGGCCAAGCTGTTCCGCCACAACCGGCTCGGCGAGCTGGCCGCCCACCTCGCCGAGCACACCGGTGCCACGGCCGCCGGGGACGGTACCCCGCCCGCACCCGCTCCCGCGCCGCAACCGGCAGCCGTTCCCGCCGCAGCGCCGGAGCCCGCCGCGGCGGCGCCCGCACCCCAGCCCGGCGGCAACGACGGCGATGACGGCGACGCCGGCGCCATCGCCGTCATCGGCATCGCCTGCCGCTTCCCCGGCGGCGCCAACGACCCCGACGCGTTCTGGCGCAACCTGGACACCGGCACCGACTGCATCACCCCCATCCGCGACAGCAGGCCGCAGCTGCTCACCGACCAGGCGCGCCAGCACGGCGACCTCACCGACTTCCCCGAGTCGGCCGGATTCGCCGACGGCGTCGACGAGTTCGACGCCGCGTTCTTCGGCATCTCGCCGCTGGAGGCCCAGGCCATGGACCCCCAGCAGCGGAAGCTGATGGAGCTGACCTGGCACGTCATCGAGGACGGCGGCTACCGCCCCTCGGCGCTGCGCGGCCGCCGCGTCGGCGTGTACGTCGGCGCGCACAGCGCGGACTACGCGGAGCTGCTGTTCAGCCAGCCCGCGCTGGCGGAGACCTACGGCGCCTACATGGACTCCGGCACGCATCCCGCGCTCCTCGCCAACCGCGTCTCCCGCTGGTACGACCTGCACGGCCCGAGCCGGGTGTTCAACACCGCCTGCTCCAGTTCGCTGATCGCCCTCGATGCGGCCGTGCGCGACCTGCGCGCCGGCGCCTGCACCGAGGCCGTCGTCGGCGGCGTCAACACTCTGCTCTCCGCCCGGTCCTTCCACGTCAACTACAAGTCCGGCATGCAGGCCAGCGACGGCCGCTGCAAAACGTTCGATGCGCGCGCGGACGGATATGTTCGCGCCGAGGGCTACGGGGCCGTCCTCCTCAAGCCGCTGGCCGCCGCCGAGCGCGACGGCGACCGCGTCTACGCCGTCATCCGGGGCACTGCCGCCAACCACGACGGCCAGACCGACTCGCTGCGCGCCCCCAACCCGGCCGCCCAGAAGGAGCTGATCACCGCCGCGTTCGCCGACGCCGGCATCGCCCCCGGCACCGTCGGCTACATCGAGGCCCACGGCACCGGCACCGCGCTCGGCGACCCCATCGAGGTGCAGGGCCTTGTCGACGCCTTCCGCGAGCTCGACCCCGCGCTGCCTGCCGGCTCCTGCGGCCTGGGCTCGGTGAAGACGCACATCGGCCACCTCGAATCGGCCGCCGGCATCGCCGGGTTCATCAAGCTGCTGCTGTGCCTGCGGCACCAGCGGCTGCCGGGGCTGCTGCACTTCCAGAAGCTCAACCCGTTCATCGAGCTGGACGGCACCCCGTTCCGCGTCGTCGCCGAGGCCGAGCCGTGGCAGCGCAAGCGCGACGCGTCCGGCGCCGAACTGCCGCTGCGGGCCGGCGTCAGCTCCTTCGGCTTCGGCGGCGCCAACGCGCACGTCATCGTTGAGGAGTACCGGGGCGCCGCCCGCCCCGCCCCGGCCGAGGCGCCCGGCCCGCTGCCCATCGTGCTCTCCGCCCGCGACGAGGACCGGCTCCGCGCGCAGGCCGGGAACCTGCTGCGCTACCTGGCGGACCACCCCGCAACGGACGTCGCCGCGCTCTCCCGCACCCTGCGCACCGCCCGCGAGGAGATGGCCGAACGGCTGGCGTTCGAGGCGGAGTCGGCCGAGGAGGCCGCCTCCCGGCTGCGCGCCTACCTCGCCGGGGAACGCGCCGAGGCCGGCATCTTCACCGGCAACACCAAGCAGTCCCGTGACTTCGCCGCCTTCTTCGGCGAGGACGACGACCTGCGGGACTTCCTGGGCGTCTGGCTGCGCGCCCGCAACTACGCCAAGGTGCTGGACCTGTGGGTGCGCGGCGTGCCGGTGGACTGGTCGCCGCTGGAGGAGGGCACGGCGTCCGCCCTGCCGGCGCCGCCCGGCCTGCCCGGCTACCCGTTCGCCCGCGACCGCCACTGGTTCACCGACACCTTCGGCGACGACCGGCCCGCCGCCGGCGGCCCCCGCTCCGGCGGCCAGCTGCACCCGCTGGTGCACGAGAACGTCTCCGACTTCGCCGAGGAGCGCTTCCGTTCGCACTACAGCGGCCAGGAGTACTTCCTGCGGGACCACGTCGAGCAGGGCCGCCCCAGCCTGCCCGCCGCCGCCTGGCTGGAGGCCGCGCGGGCGGCGGTCTCGCTGGCCCACGGCCGCGGCACCGCCCACACCGGGATCGTCCTGTCCGACCTGTCCTGGGACGAGACCTACGTGCGGGAGCCCGGCACCGCCGGCCCCGTGGACATCTCCCTGATGCTCGACTCCGCCGGCGCCGTCGACTTCGACTGCTACCAGCCGCAGGGCGGCGCGGGCGACGGCCAGAACGGCGGCCAGAACGGGGAACAGAGCGACGACCCGAGCGACGACCTGAGCGAGAACGTGCGGCTGTTCTGCCAGGGCCGCGCCACGCTTGCCGAGGACACGCCGGACAGCACCGTCCCGGTGGTGTCCGGCAGCGCCGAGCCCCACTGGTCGGCGGCGGACGCCGAGGCCGCGCTCGCCCGCGCCGGAGTGCGCAACGGCCCCGCCTACCAAGCGCTGACGGAGGTGCGCAAGGCGCCGGACCACTGCGTCGCCCTGCTCCGGCTGCCCCGCGAACTGTGCCCGACCGCCGGTGACTTCGTCGCCCACCCGGTGCTGCTGACGGCGGCGCTCCAGGTGGCCGCGCTGTGGCCCGGCCGGCTGTCCGCCGAGGCCGGCACCGTGCCGTCCGCGCTGGAGTCCATCGACGAGGTCCGGTTCCTCGGCCGCTGCACCGACGAGGCCCGCGCCGTCATCACCGAGAGCACGGCCGCCCGCGAACCCGGCGACGCCGCGCCACCGCTCGACATCGTGCTCAGCGACGCGGAGGGACGCCCGCTGATCCGCCTGACCGGAGTCCGTTTCGGGCCGCGCGCCGCGGCTGCGTGAGCGGCACCGACCGGATTCCGTGACGAGAAGCCAGGAGTGAGGGGTCATGCTGACCAACCCGGACGTGACGACGCCGGACGACCTGCACGTCTTCACCGAGGACTGGGAAGAGCGGTCGGCGCCGCCGCTCTCGCCGCCTGACCCGGCGGATGGCTGCGCGGTGGTGTTCCTCAGCGAGCGGCGCCGTCAGGAGGAGGTCAGGCGGCAGCTCGCGCGGGCACTGCCCGGCCTCGCCGTGGTGACCGTCGCGCGGGGCGCGGGGTTCCGCCGCGTCGACGCCGGCCAGTACGAGATCGGTGACGGCGAGGCGGACGGCGCGCTGGAGGACTACGACACGCTGCTGGCCGCCGTGGCGGCGGACCACGGCCGGATCGGGGCCGTCCTCCACCTGTGGGCGACCGAGGAGAGCGGCCTGCTGTGGCGGCCGGGCGCCCTCGTGCCGCTGCTGCGCGGCCTCGTCGTCCGCGAGCTGGCCCCCGAACGGCTGCTGCTGGCGGCGGCGTTCCACGACGGGCTGGAGCGCTGCGCCGCCGAGTCGTGGCTCGGCTTCGCGCGTTCCCTGGGCATCGTGATGCCGGCGACGCGGGTGGGCGTGGTGTGCCTGGATGCCGACGCCGCCTCGCTGCCCGAGCTGCCCGGACGCGTCGCCGCGGAGGCCGCCGCGGCCGAGCCCGGCGGCGTGCTGTATCACGCCGGGCGGCGGTTCGTGCCTCAGGTGCGGCCCGCCGCGCTGCCCGCCGCGGAGCGGGACGCGCTGCGCCACGGCGGCACGTACCTCATCACCGGCGGCATGGGCGGGCTCGGCCGGATTTTTGCTCAGTGGCTGGCGCGCGGCTACGCGGCCCGGCTGGTGCTGACCGGCCGCCGCCCGGCGGACGAGGAGGTCGAGCGGCACCTCGCCGCGCTGCGGGAGGCGGGCGCCGAGGCGGCGGAGTACCGCCAGGCGGACGTGACCGATGCCGACGCGATGGCCGAGGCGGTCGCGGCCGCGGCCGCCGCCACCGGGCGCGTGGACGGCGTGCTGCACGCGGCCGGCCTGGAACGCGGCGGCAACATCGGCGGCCGGGACGCCGGCACGTTCGCCGGTATCCTCGCGCCGAAGGTCACCGGCACGCTCAGCCTGGAGCAGGCGCTCACCGGCCACGAGGTGGGCTTCGTCGTCTACTTCTCCTCCAGCGCCGCCGTCCTGGGCGACTTCGGCGGCTGCGACTACGCCTGCGCCAACCGCTTCCAGATGAGCTACGCCCGCCACATGGCGCGCGCCGGGGGGCGCGGGCCGCGGCGGCTCGCGGTCAACTGGCCGCTGTGGCACAGCCGGGGGATGGACTTCGGCGACGCCGCGTCCAGCGAGCTGTACCTGCGGTCGAGCGGGCAGCGCTACCTGGAGCCGGAGGAGGGCACGGCCCTGCTCGGCCACCTGCTCGCGGCGGGGGAGGAGCCCCAGTACCTCGCGCTCGTCGGCCAGGCCGACCGCCTGTACCGGACGCTGGGCCTGCCCGTTCCGGAGCCGCAGACCGCCGAGACCCCGGAGCCGGCGCAGGCCCCGGACAGCGCTGCGGCCCCTCAGCGCGCTGAGGTCCCGGAGCCGGCCCCGGCTCCACAGAGCGCTGAGGCCCTTGGGAGCGCCCCGGAGACCGCCGCATCCCCGCAGCCCCCCGGGAGCGCGGCGGCCGCCGCGGCGCCGCAGGACCCGGGCGCGGCCGCCGCGGCCCAGCCCGCCGGTGACGGCGACGCGGCGCGCCAGCTGATCGCCGTGCTGCGGGAGAGCGCGAGCCAGATCCTGCGCATCCCGCCGGACAAGCTCGCCGCCGACGAGAGCCTGCGGGACTACGGCTTCGACTCCATCAGCCTGGTCGAGTTCGCGGGCGTCATCTCCGAGCGCTTCGGCATTGAGTTCACGCCCGACATCTTCTTCAACTACCCCTCGCTGCACGGCGTGCAGGAGTTCCTGCGGGAGCGGCACGCGGACAAGGTCGCCGCGCTCTTCCCCGCCGCCGGCACCGCTGCCGACGCCTCCGCCGACGCCGCCGCCGACGCCGCCGGCACCGCCGGGACCACCGCTGACGGCGCCGCACCCCAGCCGCCCGCCCCGGCCCAGGAGCCGGCTCCGGCCGCCGCGCCCGCCCCGCAGCGGCCCCAGTCCGGCCAGCCCGGCCAGCAGCCCGCGCAGCCGCCCGCCGTGCCGTCCCGCCGTCCGCGCGGCAGCGGCCGGCGGCGGACGCACCGCACCGCCGGCGCCCGGTTCGCGGCCACCGCGGGCACCGGCCGCCCCGGCGCCGAGGAGCCCGTCGCCATCATCGGCATGAGCGGCCGGTTCCCGGACGCCCGCACCGTCGGCGAGCTGTGGGACATCCTGGCCGAGGGCCGCAGCGTCATCCGCCCCGCGCCCGCCGAGCGCCGCGAGTGGCGCGCCGACGGCAAGGAACGGCGCATGGGCTGGGTGCCCGGCATCGCCGAGTTCGACCCGATGTTCTTCGAGATCGCGCCCAGCGAGGCCGAGACCATGGACCCCCGGCAGCGGCTGCTGCTGGAGGAGATGTGGAAGGCCCTGGAGGACGCGGGCCTCGGCCGTGACCAGCTGGGCTCCGAGCGGGTCGGCGTGTTCGTCGGCGTCGAGGAGGGCGACTACCGCTCGATCGCCGCCGCCGAGGAGGGCATCACCTCCAACCACAACGCCGTGCTCGCCGCCCGGCTGTCGTACTTCCTCAACCTCACCGGCCCCGGCGTCGCCATCAACACCGCCTGCTCCTCGGCGCTGCTCGCCGTCCACGAGGCGTGCCTGAGCCTGCGGAACGGCGACTGCGACACCGCCGTCGTCGCCGGCGTCAACCTCATGGCCACGCCCCGCGAGTACGACGCGCTCGACGGCGCCGGCATGCTCTCCCCGCAGGGCGTCTGCCGCGCCTTCGACCGCCGCGCCGACGGCATGGTGCCCGGCGAGGCCGTCGCCGCCATCGTGCTGAAGAAACGGGACCAGGCGCGCCGCGACCGCCACCCGGTGTACGCGTCGATCATCGGCAGCGGCATCAACAACGACGGCAAGACCAACGGGATCACCGCCCCCAGCGGCCACGCCCAGACCCGGCTGCTGCGCGAGGTCTACGAGCGGGCCGGCATCTCCCCGGCGACCGTCAGCTACCTGGTCACCCACGGCACCGGCACCCGGCTGGGCGACCCGGTCGAGATCAACGCCCTGGCCGAGGCGTTCCGCGGCGCCACCGACCGCACCGGCTACTGCGCGCTGACGTCGACCAAGCCCAACGTCGGCCACACGCTGGCCGCCTCCGGCCTGGTCAGCCTCATCGCACTCACCCTGGCGATGCGGCACGAGACGATCCCGCCGAGCATCAACTGCGAGAAGATCAGCGACTTCGTCCCGTGGGCATCGAACCCGTTCTACGTCAACACGCAGCGCCGCGCCTGGCCCGAGACACCCGGCACGCCGCGCCGCGGCGGCGTGAGCGCGTTCGGGTTCAGCGGCACCAACGCGCACGTGGTGCTCCAGAGCGAGGGCACCAAGCGCGGCGACCTGGAGCGGATCGCCGCCCAGCCCGCCCGCCCCTGGCACCTGCTGGTCTGCTCCGCCAAGACCGACGAGGCGCTGTCGCGGGAGCTGACCGCGCTCGCCGACCACCTGGCCGGGCTGCCGGTTTGGGGCAACGGGGTTCTGGAGTCGGCCAGTTACACCCTCATCGCCGGGCGGCACCACTTCGCGCGCCGCTGCGCCGTCGTGGCACGCGACCGTGAGGAGGCGGTCGCCGCGCTGCGGCGGGCGGCGGCGGGCGAGCCGGGCGCCGGGGTGTTCCTGGGCGCCGTGCCGCGGGACTTCGAGCCGCCCGCCGACGAGGCCGCGACACTGGCCGCGCTGGCCGGCGAGGGCCACCCCGGCGAGCCGGACGAGCGGCTGCGGGAGCGGCTGGCGAAGCTGGCAGAGCTGTACTGCCGGGGCCACGAGCCGGCGTTCACCGGCCTGTGGGGCGCCACCCCGCCGGAGCGGATGAGCCTGCCGGCCTACGCCTTCGACCACGACGAGTACTGGGTCGCGCCGCACGTGGAGACGGCCGGCGGCGGCGCGCGGCTGCACCCGCTGGTGCACGAGAACACCTCCGACCTGTCCGGCCAACGCTTCGCCTCCGCGTTCGGCGCCGACGAGGACTGGTTCGCCCCCGCGCCCGGCGGCGTCCGCGCGCTGAGCGCCGGGACGCGGCTGGAACTGGCCCGCGCCGCCGTGGCGCTGGCGCACGGCGACGGCGACTGGGCCGTGACGCTGCGGGAGGTCAGCTGCCACGAGCAGGTCACCGCCCCGGCGGAGGGGATGCGGGCGCTGCGCACCGACCTGCGCGCCACCGACGGCGGCGTGGACTGGGCGCTGTACTTCCGCGACGACGACGGCGAGTTCTACCTGGCCGTGGACGGCGGCGCCACCGGAACGGCCGCCGGCGCGGCGGCGGGGGACGCCGCCGGGGACGAGACGGCCGGGCCGGAGCCGGTGGACCTGGCCGAGACCCGGGCGCGCTGCGCCGTGGCGCTCGACCCGGCCGCGCTCGGCGCCGACGCGGCCGGGCTGGTCCGGGTGCTGGCGGACGCCGACGCCCCGCGCGACGGGGAGGGCCTGCTGCTGCTCGAACTCCCCGACGAGCCGCAGCGGGACGCCGCCGGCCGCGCCCCGCTGGTGCTGGTGCCCGCGCAGTTCGACGCCTGCCTGGCCGCCGCCCGCGGCTACGTCGGCTGGCGCAGCGGCGACGCGGCGGTCACGGCCGTCGCCGAGGCCCGCTTCACCGCCGCGCCGGTGGCGGCGCGCTGGGCCCGGATCACGCTCACCTCCGACGGCGGGCCCGCGCCCGTCTCCTGGACGCTGGGGCTCGGCCTGCTGGCCGACGACGGCACCCCCGTGGCACACGTCGCCGGGCTGACGCTGTCGCGGGAGCGCCGTCCCGCCGCGGCCCCGGCCGCCGCTGCCGCCGCCTCGCCGGCGCGGGGCGCCGGCGAGGGCCGCCGCCCGCACATGCGGGGCTGGACCATCGAGCAGTGCGTGGCGTGGGAGCTGCGCGACGCGGCCAGCGTCGTGCTGAAGATCCCGGCCGAGAAGCTGGACGCGGACGAGAACCTCGCCAGCTACGGCTTCGACTCCATCAACCTGTCGAAGTACGCCACCGAGCTGAGCAAGCGGCTGGCGTTCACCCTCACGCCCGACCTGTTCTTCTCGCACCCCACGCTCAACCGCCTGACGTCCTACCTGCTGACCAGCCACGCGGCGCGCATGAACGAGCGCTACCGCGAGGCCGCTGACGACGCCTCGGCCGTTCTGCGCCCGGACGCCGGCCACGCCGCCGCGGCCGAACGCAAGCGCCGCTCCGACCGGTTCACCGCCAGCGCCGGCACCCGGGCCGCGCTGGCCCAGGACCCGATCGCGCTGATCGGCATGAGCGGCCGGTTCCCCGGCGCCCGCACCGTGGCCGGGCTGTGGTCGATCGTCTCGGAGGGCCGCAGCGCCGTCACCGAGGTGCCCGAGGAACGCCGCCCGTGGTGGCGCTCGCCCGGCCCCGGGGGCCAGCCGCGGAAGTTCGGCGCGGTGCCCGGCATCGACGAGTTCGACCCGCTGTTCTTCGAGATCTCGCCGCGCGAGGCCGAGCTGATGGACCCGCGGCAGCGGCTGCTGCTGATGGAGATGTGGCGGGCGCTGGAGGACGCCGGATACGGCGAACGGTCGGTCACGAAGGACCGGATCGGCGTGTTCGTCGGCGTCGAGGAGGGCGACTACCGCTACCTCGTGGACGGCGAGGCGACCGTGACGTCCAACAGCAACTCGGTGCTCGCCGCCCGCCTGGCGTACTTCCTCGACCTCAAGGGCCCCAGCATGGCCATCAACACGTCGTGCTCCTCGGGCCTGGTGGCGCTGCACGAGGCGTGCCTGGCGCTGCGCAACGGCGACTGCGACACGGCGATCGTGGCCGGCGCCAGCATCATGGCGTCCGAACACGACTACCTGGCCATGGAGAAGGCGACCATGCTGTCGCCCGACGGCACCTGCTACGCCTTCGACCAGCGGGCCAACGGCATGGTGCCGGGCGAGGCCGTCGCCGTGCTTGTGCTGAAGCGGCAGCACGCCGCCGAGCGCGACGGGCAGCGCATCCACGCCACCATCCTGGGCAGCGGCATCAACTACGACGGCCGGACCAACGGCATCACCGCCCCCAGCGGCGAGGCCCAGGCCCGCCTGCTGCGCTCGGTCTACGAGCGGCACCAGATCGCCCCCGCCACGCTCGACTACGTCGTCACGCACGGCACCGGCACCCGGCTGGGCGACCCGATCGAGATCAACGCGCTGGTCGAGGCGTTCGGCGACGCGGCCGACCGCACCGGCTACTGCGCGCTGACCTCCGTCAAGCCCAACCTGGGCCACAGCATGGCCGCTTCCGGCCTCGTCAGTCTGCTCACGCTCGTGATGGCGATGAAGAAGGAGTACATCCCGCCGTCCATCAACTGCGAGGAGCTGAGCGACTACATCCGCTGGGAGGACAGCCCGTTCTACGTCAACCGGGAGGGCCGGCCCTGGCCGGCCGAGCCGGGACGGCAGCGGCGCGGCGCCGTCAGCTCGTTCGGCGTCAGCGGCACCAACGCCCACGTCGTGCTCCAGGCGTACGGCACCGAGCGCGAGGAGGCCGAGCTGGTGGCCGCGCAGCCCGCCGCCTCCCACCACCTGCTGGTGGTGTCGGCCAAGACGGAGGACGCGCTGCGGCGGCGCCTGGAGTCGCTCGCCGGCCACCTGGAGCAGCGGCCCGACGGCGGCCCGGGGTACATGGCCTCGCTCAGCTTCACTCTGATGACCGGCCGTCACCACTTCGCGCACCGCTGCGCGGTGGTGGCGCAGGACGCGGCGGACGCGGCACGGCTGCTGCGGGAGGCCGCGGCGGGCGCGAAGATCCCCAACGTCGTGCGCGCGACGGTCAGCCGCGACTTCCGCCCCAACGCCACGATCGAGAAGGTCATCGCGGGCCTGGTGCGCTCCAGCCACCAGACCCGCAGCGTCGGCCACGCCTACCAGGACCTGCTGGCGGGCCTGGCGGAGTTCTACTGCCAGGGCTACCCCCCGGCGTTCGAGGGCCTGTGGACCAGCCGCCCCCGCCTCGTCGGCCTGCCCGGCTACCCGTTCGCCGAGGAGCGGTACTGGGCGCCCGCGGTGCCCGGCGCGGGCGAAGAGGGCGCCGCGCTGGTGCGGCAGAGCACCTCCGACCGGACCATCCAGCGTTTCAGCTCGCAGTTCACGGGCCGGGAGTCGTTCCTGAGCGACCTGCTCGTCCCCAACGAGTCAGCACAGTAAGCAGGAGGAATCGACATGTCTGACGGAATGAACGCCTCCCCGGACGCGGCGCTCGGAACCGTCAAGGTGCTGCCGGAGGCGGCCCAGCTGGAGATGGTCCGCGCTGCTGCGATGCTGGCCGCCGAGGACACCGCGCAGGTCGTGCGGGTCGCCAACGTGACGTGGCACGAGCCGGTGATCGTCGGCAAGGGCGAGCAGGTCCACGTCGACCTGTACCCGAGCGACAACGGCGAGAGCGACTGGACCGTCTACGCCGACCACGGCACGGACGACGCGGGCACGGTCTCCACCGTCACCACCGGCAGCACCGGCACCGTGTCGGTGGCCGCCACCGGCGAGCCCGAGGACGCCGACGTCGCGGCGTGGCAGCGGCAGTGCGCCCACGAACTCGCCCTGCCCGCGGGCGGCGTGGCGGCCGTGGCGCGGGCCTGGGCGGCCGCGCCGCGCCCGGCGCGCGGCACCGGCTCGCTGCTGCTGCGGCTGGCCGAGCCGCCGGCGCGCGGCCAGGACGGGGCGGGCGCCGTGCCGGTCCCCGGGCAGCTCGCCGGGTGCGTGGCGGTGCTGCGCGCCTACGCGGGGTGGGACGACGCCGAGATCAGCATGCTGGGCGTGGACGAGGCGCTGTTCGTGGCCTCGGGCAGCGAGGCGGCCTGGGCGCTGGTGTCGTTCGAGGGCGACCTGGCGGCGCGGTCGGCGACGCTGGCCGTGGACCTGGTGGACGAGCGCGGCGGCAGCCTGGTGCGGCTGCGCGGGCTGGACGTCGGCGCGGTCGAGCTGGTCCCGGAGGACGCCGGCGCGGACGACACCGCCGTGCCCGCCGGCGACCACGCGGCCGGCGCCGGGCAGCCGGCGGCCCAGGCGGTGCCGCCCGGCCCCGGGCGGCGCCCGGAGATGGCGGGCTGGCCGGTGGCGCAGTGCCTGGCGTGGGAGCTGCGGGACGCGGTCAGCCAGCTGCTGAAGCTGCCGGTGGACAAGCTGGACGACGACGCCAGCCTGACGGACTACGGCTTTGACTCCATCAGCCTGGTGGAGTTCGCGGGCGTGCTGGGGGAGCGGACCGGCATCGAGGTCACGCCGGACGTGTTCTACAGCTACCCGACCCTGGGCGCGCTCGGCGCCCACCTGCTGGAGCAGTACGCCGAGGAGCTGAACGCCCACTACCGCGAGGGCTGCGAGGCCGCCCCCGCCCCGGCCGCCGCCCCCGCCGCCCCCGCCGCTCCGGCCGCTCCGGCCAACGGGCAGCGGCGCCGCCGCGTGACGGCCCGCCCCGCCGCGCGGGAGCGGCGCCGCCGCCCCGTGACCGGCACCGTGACGCCCGGCGGGCCCACCGCCGTCGAGTCCGGCCCGGAGCCCGTCGCCATCATCGGCATGAGCGGCCGGTTCCCCGGCGCCCGTACCGTCGACGAGCTGTGGTCCGTGCTGGCCGAAGGCCGCTGCACGGTCGGTGAGATGCCGCGCGAGCGCGCCGAGTGGCACGCGCCGCACCTGCCGGCCGCCGAGCGGCGGATCGGCGCCCTGGCGGGCGTGGCCGAGTTCGACCCGATGTTCTTCGAGATGGTGCCGCGCGAGGCCGCCGCCACCGACCCGCGGCAGCGGCTGCTGCTGACGGAGATGTGGAAGGCGCTGGAGGACGCCGGCTGCGGCCCCGACCGGCTCGCCAGCGAGCGGGTCGGCGTGTTTGTCGGCGTCGAGGAGGGCGACTTCCGCGGCCTGCTGTCCGACGACGACTCCCTGACGTCCAACAGCAACGCCATCCTGGCCGCCCGGCTCGCCTACTTCCTGAACCTGACCGGGCCCAGCATGGCCATCAACACCTCGTGCTCCTCCGGCCTGGTGGCGCTGCACGAGGCCTGTCTGGCGCTGCGGTACGGCGACTGCGACACCGCCATCGTCGCGGGCGCCAACATCCTTGCTGACCCCCGCAGTTACGACGGCATGGCCCGCGCCGGCATGCTGTCGCCGGACGGCACCTGCTACGCCTTCGACCAGCGCGCCAACGGCATGGTGCCGGGCGAGGCCGTCGCCGTGCTGGTGCTGAAGAAGCGCCGGGACGCCGAGCGCGACGGGCAGCCCATCCACGCCACCATCCTGGGCAGCGGCGTCAACTACGACGGCCGGACCAACGGCATCACCGCCCCCAGCGGCCAGGCCCAGACCCGGCTGCTGCGCGACGTGTACACCCGGTCCGGCGTCGCGCCCGAGTCGGTGGACTACCTCGTCACGCACGGCACCGGCACCCGGCTGGGCGACCCGATCGAGATCAACGCCCTGGCAGAGGCGTTCCGCGGCGCCACCGACCGCACCGGCTACTGCGCGCTGACCTCTGTCAAGCCCAACATCGGCCACACCCAGGCCGCCTCGGGCCTGGTCAGCCTCATCGCCCTGGTGCGGGCGATGCGCGAGGAGACCATCCCGCCGTCGATCAACTGCGAGCAGCTCAGCGACTACATCCGCTGGGACGACAGCCCGTTCTTCGTCAACCGCGAGCCGCGCCCCTGGCCCGACACCGGCGACCGGCCCCGGCGCGGCGGCGTGTCGTCGTTCGGCTTCAGCGGCACCAACGCCCACGTCATCGTCGAGGCCCACACCACGGCCCGCGCCGACCGCGCGGCCGTCGAAGCGCAGCCGGGCCGCCCGTCGTACCTGCTGCCCGTCTCCGCCAAGACGCCCGGCGCGCTCACCGAGGCGCTGACCGCGCTCGCCGACCACCTCGACGCCCACACCGGCGCCGGCCCCGGCTACCTGGCCTCCGTCAGCCACACCCTCGCCGGGCGGCACCACTTCGCGCACCGCTGCGCCGTCGTCGCCCGCGACCTGCCGGACGCCGTCCGGCTGCTGCGCGCCGCCGCCGCGGGCGAGAAGACCCCGAAGGTCTACCAGGGCACCGTCACCCGCGACTTCACGCCCAACTCGGCGATGACCGCCGTCATGCGGGACCTGGTGGAGCAGGCCGTCGCCAGCCAGGACGACCCGGCCCCCTACCAGGAACACCTCCAGGCGCTGGCGGACCTGTACCGGCAGGGCTACGACCCGCGCTTCGCCGACCTGTGGCAGCGGCCGCCCGCCCTGGTGCCGCTGCCCGCCTACCCGTTCGCCCGCGACACCTACTGGCCGGCCGTCAACGCCGTGACCCGGCCCGCCACCGCCGCGGCCGCACCGGACCACCCGCTGGTCCACGAGAACACCTCGACCCTCAGCGAGCAGCGCTACCGGTCCGTCTTCACCGGCGCCGAGCCGTTCCTCGCCGACCACCTCATCAACGGCGTGCGGACCATGCCCGCCGCCGCGTACGTGGAGATGGCCCGCGAGGCCGCGCGCCGCGCCACCCTCGACAGCGGCGGCCAGACCGGGGTGCGGCTGAAGAACATCCGCTGGGTGCGGCCGATCACCGCCGGCGGCGACGAGCCGGTCGAGGTCACCATCGCGCTGTTCCCCGAGCGGAACGGCGAGGTCGGCTTCGAGATCTTCTCCGGTGGCGACGACGGCCCGGTCATCCACTGCCAGGGCGACGCCGTCCCCGCCGAGGAGGCCGAGAGCCCGGTCGTCGACCTGGACGCGCTGCGTGCCGCCTGCCCGCGGACCATCGACGGCGACGACTGCTATGACTTCCTCGCCTCCGGCGGCATGCGGTACGGGCCGGCGCACCGGGTCATCACCGGCCTGCACGTCGGCGACGGCCTGGTGCTGGCGCGCCTGGCCACGCCGCCGGCCCGGGACGGCGAGGACGGCTACGTGCTCCACCCGGCCCTGGTGGACGGCGCGTTCCAGGCGTCGTCCGGCTTCGGCGAGGCCGGCATCATGGAGCGCAAGCTGCCGATGGCGCTGGACGAGGCGGAGATCTTCACCGGCGCCGCCACCCCGGCCTGGGCCGTGGTGCGGTCGGTCCGCTCCTCCGCGTCCTGGGTCAACCGCTTCGACATCGAGCTGTGCGACGACGCCGGGCGCGTCCTGGCCCGCTTCAAGGGCTTCTCGACCTGCCTGAGCAGCGCCGACACCGCCGGGGCCACCGACCGCGGGCCGGTGACGGGGCTGCTGGAGCAGGTGTGGACCGACGCCCCGCTGCCGGAGGGCGGCCAGGGCAGCGGCCCGGACTGGGCGCACCGCCACGTCCTGTTCTGCGGCACGGGCGGCGCGCCCGCCCCCGACGCGCTGGCGCCGCTGCCCGGCGGCGGCGCCCCGCGCGTGGCCGCCCTCACCGGCAGCGACGGTGGTGACGGCGGTGACGGCGGTGACGGCGGCGATGACGCTGAGCGGTATACCGCCCTCGCCGAGCAGCTGTTCGCCGAGGTGCGCGACGTTCTCGCGGCACGGCCCAGCCACGACACGCTGCTCCAGGTCGTGGTGCCCGGCGGCCCCGACGACTACCTGTACGCCGGCCTCGCCGCGCTGCTGCGGACCGCCCGCCTGGAGAACCCGGGCCTGGCCGCCCAGCTCATCTGCCTGGACCAGCCGCTGACGTCGGCCGAGTCGCTGGCGCGCGTGGACGCCGAGGCACGCGCCGGCGAGCCCGTCGCGCCCGAGGTCCGCTACACCGGCGGGCGGCGCCAGGTGCCGTCCTGGCAGCCGCTGCCCGGCACCGACGGCGGCTCCCCGGACAGCTCCCAGGACGGCGAGCCGGCGCCGCTGCCGTGGCGCGCGGACGCCACCTACCTGATCACCGGCGGCGCGGGGGGCCTCGGGCGGCTGTTCGCCGAGGAGATCGCCCAGCGGCAGCCGGGCGCCACGATCGTCCTCACCGGCCGTTCCGCGCCCAGCGAGCGGACCGAGGACGTCTGCCGTGCCCTCGCCGCCACCGGCGCCCGCGTCACCTACCGCCAGCTCGACGTCACCGACCGGGCGGCCGTCGCCGCCGTCGTCGCCGGCATCGACGCTCCGGACGCGCCGCTGCGCGGTGTGCTGCACTGCGCCGGCGTCCTGCGGGACGACTACATCATCCGCAAGGACCCGGCCGACATCCGCCGCGTGCTGGCCCCGAAGGTCGCCGGCCTGGTCGCCCTGGACGAGGCGACGGCCGGCACGGACCTGGACTTCCTGGTCTGCTTCGCCTCCACCTCCGGCGCGCTCGGCAACGCCGGGCAGGCCGACTACGCCCTCGGCAACGCCTTCATGGACGGCTTCGCCGCCTACCGCGAGGACCTGGTCAAGGCCGGGCTGCGGCGCGGCAGGACGCTGTCCATCGACTGGTCGCTGTGGCGCGACGGCGGCATGGGCATGGACGACCGGCAGCTGGAGCTGCTGGAGAAGCGGACCGGCCTGGTGCCGATCCCGCGCGAGGCCGGCGTCCGGGCGTTCTACCGCGCCCTGGCGTCGGGGCGGGCCCGCACCCTGTGCCTGACCGTGCGCGGCGCGCACCAGCTGCGCACCGCCACCGACCGGCTTGCCGCCGCGCCGCGCCCGGAGAAGCGGAACGCCGCCGGCGGCGACGCCGGGCCGGGCCGGGCCAGCGTCGTGACGTACCTGACCAACGTCACGGCTGCCGTGATGGAGATGCCGGCCGACATGATCGACCCCGAGACGCCGCTGGGGCAGTACGGCATCGACTCCATCAGCGTCATCCAGCTCACCGAGGAGCTGGAGAAGGACTTCGGCTCGCTGCCCAAGACGCTGTTCTTCGAGTACCAGACGCTGGCGGAGCTGAGCGACTACTTCCTGACCGCGCACGCCGCCGAGCTGTCCCGGCTGCTGGCCTCCGGCACCGCCACCGGCAAGCCGGCCGACGGGCCCGCGCCGCAGCAGCCGGACCAGCCGGTCCCGCCGGCCGACGCCGCCGCACCGGCGACGGGCCAGGTCGTCAGCCGCCGCGGCCGGTCCCGCTACGCCGGCGCGGCCGGCGAGGGCGGCGAGCACGACTCCGCGCCGTCCCGCGACATCGCCATCATCGGCCTGGCCGGCCGGTACCCGCAGGCCCCCGACCTCGACACGTTCTGGGACAACCTGCGCAACGGCCGCGACAGCGTCACCGAGGTCCCCGCGGACCGCTGGGACTACCGCGCCTACCACTACTCCGGCGACAAGACCAAGACCGGCGTGTACGCGCGCTGGGGCGGCTTCCTGGAGGGCGTCGACAAGTTCGACCCGCTGTTCTTCAACATCTCGCCGCGCGAGGCGGAGCTGATCGACCCGCAGGAGCGGCTGTTCCTCCAGTGCGCCTACGCCACCGTGCAGGACGCCGGGTACACGCCGCAGGACCTGGACGCGGCGAGCGGCGCCACCGGCAGGGCGGGCGTGTTCGTCGGCGTGATGACCACCGAGTACCAGCTGTTCGGGCTGGAGCGGCAGCTCGCCGGCACGCCCGTGGCGACCTCGGGGAACATCGCGTCCATCGCCAACCGCGTGTCGTACCAGCTGAACTTCAGCGGCCCGTCGATGTCGGTGGACACCATGTGCTCGTCGTCGCTGACGGCGATCAGCCTGGCGTGCGAGTCGCTGCGGCTCGGCGCCTGCGACGTGGCGCTGGCGGGCGGCGTGAACCTCTCGCTCCACCCGAACAAGTACCTGCTGCTGTCGCAGGGCAAGTTCGCCTCCAGCAAGGGACGCTGCGAGTCGTTCGGCGCCGACGGCGACGGCTACGTGCCGAGCGAGGGCGTCGGCGCGGTGCTGCTCAAGCCGCTCCAGGCGGCGCTGCGCGACGGCGACCACATCTACGGCGTCATCAGGGGCACGGCCGTCAACCACGGCGGC
The DNA here is from genome assembly GCF_016741785.1 of Streptomyces sp. 7-21. Taxonomy (GTDB): domain Bacteria; phylum Actinomycetota; class Actinomycetes; order Streptomycetales; family Streptomycetaceae; genus Streptomyces. The sequence continues at coordinate 101,065 of NZ_JAERRL010000003.1, read as the reverse complement.
AAGACCAACGGGTTCACGGTGCCCAGCCCCAACGCCCAGGGCAGCGTCATCAGCCGGGCGCTCCACCAGGCCGGGGTGGACCCGCGCACCGTCAGCTACGTCGAGGCGCACGGCACCGGCACCAAGCTCGGCGACCCGATAGAGATCCGGGGCCTGTGCCAGGCGTTCGAAAGCACCGGGGACCGGCAGTTCTGCGCCATCGGCTCGGTGAAGTCCAACATCGGCCACGCCGAGGGCGCGGCGGGCATCGCCGGGCTGACCAAGGTGCTGCTCCAGATGCGGCACCGCACCCTGGTGCCCTCGCTCCACTCCGAGGTCCTCAACCCGCTCATCGACTTCGAGGACACGCCGTTCACCGTGCAGCGGCAGGTCGCCGAGTGGGCCAGGCCGGTCATCGAGGCCGACGGGCGCGCCCGTGAGTACCCGCGCATCGCGGCGCTGTCGTCGTTCGGCGCGGGCGGCTCCAACGCGCACGCCATCATCGAGGAGTTCACCGCCCCCGAGCCGGCGCCCGCGCGCCCCGGGCCGGTGGCCGTCGTGCTGTCCGCCAAGGGCGCCGACCGGCTGCGCGCCTCCGCCGAACGGCTGCTGGCGGCCGTGAACAGCGGGCGGTACACCGAGCCGGACCTGCGCTCCATCGCGTTCACCCTTCAGGCCGGGCGCGAGGCCATGACGCACCGCCTGGGCTTCGTCGCCACCGACCTGGGGCAGATCGCCGCGAAGCTGACGGCGTACCTCGACGGCGACGCGGCGGCCCAAGGCGTGCGCACCGGCGCGCCGTTCGCCGACGGCGCCGAGCCGGAACGCGCCCGCGAGACCGTGACCGTGACGCCCGCGGCGGCGGACAGCGCCGAGGACCTCGACGCCCTCATCCGCGCCTGGGTCAGCGGCGCCACCGTCAACTGGCGCGGCCTGTACGAGGGCACCCGCCCGCCGCGCCGGATCAGCCTGCCCACCTACCCGTTCGCCGAGGAGTCGTACTGGCTGCCCGGCGGCGGCGAGCAGCGGGTGCGGCTGGCTCCGGCCGCCGGCGCCCAGCCGCACCCGCTGCTGCACGAGAACACCTCCGACCTCGGCAGCCAGCGCTTCACCACCCGCCTGGCCGACGGGGATGAGGCGCCGGACCCGCTGGCGCGGCTGGAGATGGCCAGGGCGGCGGCCCTGCTCGCCACGCCCGGCGCCGAACCGGCGCGCCACGCCGTGCGGCTGACCGATGTGGCCTGGTACGACTGGCCCGCGGCGCCGGTGCCGGCCGTGCACGTCGCGCTGCTGCCCGCGCGCGGCGCCGGCGTGGAGTGGTCCGTGTACGCCGGTGACGGCGACGGCGAGGAGGAGCTGGTCGCCGCCGAGGGCACCGCGGCGCTGCTGGAGCACGCCGGCGACCCGGTGGACCTGGCCGCCGCGCGGCAGCGGTGCGACCAGCCGGCCGAGTGGGACGGGCCCGCGCGGCTGTGGACCGACGCCGGCGGCACCCGGCTGTACCTCGAACTCGACCCGGCGCCGGACGGCGGCCAGCACTCCGGCATGGCGCTGCTGGCGGCGGCGCGGACCGCGCTGGACGCCGTGCTGTCCCGCCTCGGCGAGCCGGGCACGGCCGTGCCGCTCGCCGCGCAGGACGTCACCTACGCGCCCGGCGGCGCGGCGCCCGCCCGCGCCGTGGCGCAGGTGCGGCCCGCGCCGGGCGGCGGCTCCTGGCTGCTCGACGCGGACGTGTGCGGCGAGGACGGCACCGCGCTGCTGACCGTGCGAGGGCTGACGGCCGGACCCGCCGCGACGGACGACGACGCTGCCCAGCCGGCCCAGCCGGCCGGGGAGGCGGCCGGGCCGGCGGCGGCGGGCGAGGCCGCCGCGACGGCGGAGCCCGGCCCCGGGCGGCGCCCGGAGATGGCCGGGTACTCGGTCGCCGAGTGCCTGGACTGGGAGGTCCGCGACGTCATCAGCCAGGTGCTCAAGCTGCCCGTGGACAAGCTCCAGTCGGGCGCCAACCTCCAGGACTACGGCTTCGACTCCATCAGCCTGGTGGAGTTCGCCGGCGTGCTCGGCGAGCGGATCGGCGTGGAGATCACGCCGGACGTGTTCTTCAGCTACCCGACGCTGACCGCGCTCTGCGGCCACCTGCTGGAGCAGCACGCCGAGCTGCTGGCCGCGTTCTACCGGCCGGGCGGCGAGGCGCCCGCGCCCGCCACGACGGCGCCCGCCACGGCGGGCACCGCGGGCACGGTGGCCCCGGCGGCCGGGCGCGAACGCCGCCGTCGCCGCCCCGCCGCCGCACGGGTGGCGCGCGGCGCCGCCGCCGTCGGCGCAGCCGAGGGCGCGCCGGAGCCGGTCGCGATCGTCGGCATGAGCGGCCGCTTCCCCGGCGCCCGCACTGTCGAGGAGCTGTGGTCGCTGCTGGCCGAAGGCCGCTCCGCCATCGGCGAGATGCCGCGCGAGCGCGCCGAGTGGTACTCGCCGCACCTCCCGGCCGCCGACCGCCGCATCGCCGCGATCCCCGGCGTGGCCGAGTTCGACCCGCTGTTCTTCGAGATCGCGCCGCGCGAGGCCGAGCTGATGGACCCGCGGCAGCGGCTGCTGCTGATGGAGATGTGGCGCGCCCTGGAGGACGCCGGCTGCGGCCCCGACCAGCTCGCCAGCGAAAAGGTCGGCGTGTTCGTCGGCGTCGAGGAGGGCGACTACCGCCACCTGGTGGACGGCGCCTCCAGCGTCACGTCCAACCACAACTCGATCCTGGCCTCCCGGCTGGCGTACTTCCTCAACCTGTCCGGCCCGAGCATCGCGCTCAACACCTCGTGCTCCTCCGGCCTGGTGGCGCTGCACGAGGCGTGCCTGAGCCTGCGGTACGGCGACTGCGACACCGCCATCGTCGCCGGCGCCAACATCCTCACCGACCCGCGCAGTTACGACTCGATGGCGCAGGCCGGGATGCTGTCCCCGGACGGCACCTGCTACGCCTTCGACCGCCGCGCCAACGGCATGGTGCCCGGCGAGGCCGTCGCCGTGCTCGTGCTGCGCCGGCAGCGCGCCGCCGAACGGGACGGGCACCGCGTGTACGCCACGATCCTCGGCAGCGGCGTCAACTACGACGGCAAGACCAACGGCATCACCGCCCCCAGCGGCCAGGCCCAGACCCGGCTGCTGCGCGAGGTCTACACCCGCTCGCGCGTCGCGCCCGAGTCGGTGGACTACCTCGTCACGCACGGCACCGGCACCCGGCTGGGCGACCCGGTCGAGATCAACGCCCTGGTCGACGCGTTCCGTCAGACCACGGACGCGACCGGCTTCTGCGCGCTGACCTCCACCAAGCCCAACGTCGGCCACACCCAGGCCGCCTCCGGCCTGGTCAGCGTCATCAGCCTGGCCCTGGCCATGCGCGAGGAGGCCATCCCGCCGTCGATCAACTGCGAGCAGCTCAGCGACTACATCCGCTGGGAGGACAGCCCGTTCTTCGTCAACCGCGAGCTGCGCCCGTGGCCCGCGAGCGAGGACCGGCCCCGCCGCGGCGGCGTGTCGTCGTTCGGCTTCAGCGGCACCAACGCCCACGTCATCCTGGAGGCCCACGAAACGGCCCGCGCCCACCAGCGGCGGCTCGACGAGCAGCCGGCCGCGCCGGCGTACCTGCTGCCGGTCTCCGGCCGCACCGAGGAGGCGATGCGGCAGTCCGTCACCGCGCTGGCGGACTTCCTTGAGGCGCGCGCGGATACCGGCCCCGGCTACCTGGCCTCCGTCAGCCACACCCTGATGTCCGGGCGGCACCACTTCGCGCACCGCTGCGCGGTCGTGGCACAGGACGCGGCGGACGCCGTGCGGCTGCTGCGCGCCGCCGCCGCGGGCGAACGGCAGCGCAAGGTGTATCTCGGCACCGTCACCCGGGACTTCACGCCTAACAGCCTGCTGCAGGACCTCGTGGACGAGGCGCCACGCAGCCGCGGCGACGGCGCCCGCTACCAGGAGCTGCTGCTGGCGCTGGCCGACCTGTACTGCCAGGGCTACCAGCCCAGGTCGCAGGACCTGTTCGACCGGCCGCCGCTGCGCGTGTCGCTGCCGGCCTACCCGTTCGCGCCCGAGACCTACTGGCCCGCGGAGACGACGCTGACGGGCGCCGCGGCCGCGCCGGGCACCGCGCGGCTGCACCCGCTGGTGCACGAGAACACCTCGGACATGACGGGCCAGCGGTTCACCTCGCGGCTCGGCGCGGACACGCCGCCCGGCATCGCCACGCCGGACGGCGACCTGTCGCCCGGCGCGCTGCTGGAGATGGCGCGGGCCGCCGTCTGGCTGAGCACCGGCCGCGGTGACGCCGCCGTCGAACTGTCCGACGTGCTCTGGCACGAGCCGCTTGCGCTCGGCGAGACGCCCCGGCCCGTGCACACCGCGCTGTTCCCCGCCGAGCGGGACACCGTCACCTGGCTCGTCGAGACCAACGACTCCGACGGCGGTGACGGTGACGCCGGCGACGCCGGCCCGGAGACGGCCGCCAGCGGCCGGGCCCGCCGCCTCACCGCCGCGGCGGAGCCCGGCGACGTGGCGGCGCTGGCCGCCGGCGCCGACGCTCCGGTGCCCGTCGCCGGCGAGGCGGTCGCGGGCGCCAAGCGCACCCCCGACGGCCGCCTGGCGATGCGGCTGGCGGACGGGCCCGCGCTCGCGCCGCGCCAGCTCGACGCCTGCCTCGACGCGCTGCGGCACGAGCAGGGCCTGCCGCCGGACGACGCGGTGCTCACCGCCGTCGCCACCGCCGTCTTCCACGGCGCGGACGCCGCCGCCTGGGCGCTCATCGACGCCCCGGCCGGCGCCGTGCTCCTGTACGACGGCGACGGCGCGCCCGTGGCTGAGCTGCGCGGCGTGGTCTTCGAGACGCTCGGCGAGCCGGAGCCGGCGGACGCCGCGGACGCCGGCGCCGGCGAGGCGGCCGAGGCGGCCGAGGTGGTGCCGCCCGGCCCCGGGCGGCGCCCGGAGATGGCCGGCTACACCGTCGCGCAGTGCCTGGCGTGGGAGCTGCGGGACGCGGTCAGCCAGCTGCTGAAGCTGCCGGTGGACAAGCTGGACGACGAGGCGAACCTCACGGACTACGGCTTTGACTCCATCAGCCTGGTGGAGTTCGCGGGCGTGCTGGGGGAGCGGACCGGCATCGAGGTCACGCCGGACGTGTTCTTCAGCTACCCCACGCTCGGCGGCCTGGCCGGCTACCTGATGGACAACCACGCCGAGCTGCTGGCGGAGTTCTACCGCGAGGGCTCCGATGGCTCCGGGAGCGCTGCCGCCCCGGCGCCGCGCGCCAGGCGGCGCCGCGCGGACCGGCCCGCGGTTCCCGCCCCGGCCCGGCGCCGCGCCGTGACCGGCCCGGTCACGGGCACAGGCGGCGGCGCAGCCGAGGGCGCGCCGGAGCCGGTCGCGATCGTCGGCATGAGCGGCCGGTTCCCCGGCGCCCGCACCGTCGGCGAGCTGTGGTCCGTGCTGGCCGAGGGCCGCTGCGAGATCGGGGAGATGCCGCGGGAGCGCGCCGAGTGGTGGGCCCCGGAGCTGTTCCGCGAGAACCGGCGGCTCGGTGCCGTGCCGGGCGTGGCCGAGTTCGACCCGAAGTTCTTCGAGATCTCGCCGCGCGAGGCCCTGGTGATGGACCCGCGGCAGCGGCTGCTGCTGATGGAGATGTGGCGGGCGCTGGAGGACGCCGGCTGCGGCCCCGACCAGCTTGGCCGCGAGAAGGTCGGCGTGTTCGTCGGTGTCGAGGAGGGCGACTACCGCTACCTCGTCGGCCAGGAGGCCACCGTCACCTCCAACACCAACTCCATCCTGGCGTCCCGGCTGGCGTACTTCCTGAACCTGTCCGGGCCCAGCATGGCCATCAACACCTCGTGCTCCTCCGGCCTGGTGGCGCTGCACGAGGCGTGCCTGAGCCTGCGGTACGGCGACTGCGACACCGCCATCGTCGCGGGCGTCAACGTTCTGGCCGACCCCCGCAGTTATGACGCCATGGCCGACGCGGGCATGCTGTCGCCGGACGGCACCTGCTACGCCTTCGACCGCCGCGCCAACGGCATGGTGCCCGGCGAGGCCGTCGCCGTGCTGGTGCTGAAGAAGCGCCGGGACGCCGAGCGCGACGGGCACCGCGTGTACGCCACGGTGCTCGGCAGCGGCGTCAACTACGACGGCAAGACCAACGGCATCACCGCCCCCAGCGGCCAGGCGCAGGCGCGGCTGCTGCGTGACGTGTACGCGCGGGCCGAGGTGGCGCCGGAGACGGTCGAACACCTCGTCACACACGGCACCGGCACCCGGCTGGGCGACCCGGTCGAGATCAACGCGCTGGCCGAGGCGTTCCGCGGCGCCACCGACCGCACCGGCTTCTGCGCGCTGACCTCCACCAAGCCCAACATCGGCCACACCCAGGCCGCTTCGGGGCTGGTCAGCGTCGTGGCGCTGGTGCTGGCGATGCGGAACGAGACGATCCCGCCGTCGATCAACTGCGAGGAGCTCAGCGACTACATCCGCTGGGACGAGAGCCCGTTCTTCGTCAACCGCGAGCCGCGCCCGTGGCCCGCGAGCGAGGACCGGCCCCGCCGCGGCGGCGTGTCGTCGTTCGGCTACAGCGGCACCAACGCGCACGTCATCGTCGAGGCGTGCGGCACGGAGCGGGAGGAGCGAGAGGCGCTGGAGAAGCAGCCCACGGCCCCCTCGTACGTGCTGCCGCTGTCGGCGAAGTCGGAGGAGTCGCTGACGCGGGCACTCGGCGCGCTGGCGGACTTCCTCGACGAGCGCACGGACGCCGGGCCCGGCTTCCTGGCCTCGGTCAGCCACACGCTGCGGGCCGGGCGGCACCACTTCGCGCACCGCTGCGCGGTCGTGGCCCGCGACCGGGACGACGCGGTGCGGCTGCTGCGGAAGGCGGCGGCGGGCGAGCGGCCGCTGAAGGTATGCCGGGGCACGGTCGCCCGCGACTTCGCGCCGAACGCGGCGATGGCCGCCGTGATGCGCGACCTGGTGGAGCAGGCCGTCGCCAGCCGGGACGACGCGGTGCGCTACCAGGAGCTGCTCCAGGCGCTGGCGGACATGTACTGCCAGGGCTACGACCCGGAGTTCGGCGGCCTGTGGGAGGAGACGCCGGCGCTGGTCTCGCTGCCGGCGTACGCCTTCGAGCACAAGCGGTTCTGGTTCGGTGAGCACGGCGCGCCGGCGGCCGTGGCGCGCCCGGTGCCGGTGGCCGAGGCGGCCCCCGCGCCGGCGCCCGCGCCCGTGGCCGAGCCGGTGGCCGAGCCGGTGCCCGCGCCCGTTCCGGCGCCGGTGAGCGCACCGGCGGGCGCACCGGCGGACGGGGGAGACGGCCGGGTCCGGCTGCGGCCAGTCGCCGAGGTGGCCGCCGACATGCACCGGCCCGCCGCGCCGGTGACCGCCCCGCGGGTGACGCTCCGGCCGCTGTCCGGCGCCACCGCCGCGCCCGTCACGGCGCCGGTCACTGCGCCGGTCAGCGAGCCGGTCGCTGCGCCTGTCACTGAGCCGGTCAGCGAGCCGGTCAGCGAGCCGGTCAGCGAGCCGGTCAGCGAGCCGGTCGCCCAGGCGGTTCCCGAGCCGGCCAGCGATGACCTGCTCGCCGAGCTGCGGGCGTCGCTGGCGCGGGAGCTGTTCGTGGAGGAGTCGGAGATCGATGTCGAGCTGAGTTTCACGGAGCTGGGGCTGGACTCGATCGTCGGCGTCGAGTGGATCCGCGCGGTCAACAAGCGCTACGGCACGTCGGTGAGCACCACGAAGATCTACCAGTACCCGAACCTGGTGGCCTTCGCCGAGTTCCTCGCCGGCGAGCTGCCGCAGGGCAGCGGCCCGGCGGCCGCCCCGGCCGCCCCGGCCGCCCCGGCCGCGCCCGCCGTCACCGCGGCCGCACCCGCCGCCGGGCCGGCCACTGCCCCGGTCGCTGCGCCCGCCACTGCGCCCGCCACCGGGACCGCGCTGTCCGCCGAGGAGCTGCTCGCCGAGCTGCGGGCGTCGCTGGCGCGGGAGCTGTTCGTGGAGGAGTCGGAGATCGATGTCGAGCTGAGCTTCACGGAGCTGGGGCTGGACTCGATCGTCGGCGTCGAGTGGATCCGGGCCGTGAACAAGCGGTTCGGTACCTCGGTGAGCACCACGAAGATCTACCAGTACCCGGACCTCCTCCAGTTCGCCGCCTTCCTGGCGGGCGAGCTGCCGCAGGCAACCGCTCCGGCCGCCCGCCCGGCCGCCGAGCCGGAAGCCCGGCCGGAACCGGATGACCAGCCGGAACCGCAGGCCCGGCCGGAGGCCGCGCCGCCCGTGGACCTCGTCGCCGAGCTGCGGGCGTCGCTGGCGCGGGAGCTGTTCGTGGAGGAGTCGGAGATCGATGTCGAGCTGAGCTTCACGGAGCTGGGGCTGGACTCGATCGTCGGCGTCGAGTGGATCCGCGCGGTCAACAAGCGCTACGGCACGTCGGTGAGCACCACAAAGATCTACCAGTACCCCAACCTGCGCCAGTTCGCCGAGTTCCTCGCCGGCGAGCTGCCCCAGGGCACCGCCCCGGACGCCGTCGCCGGGGACGACGACCTCGACCAGGTGCTCACGCAGGTCTACGACGGCTCGATCGACATTCGGCAGGCCGAGGCTCGCCTGTCCGCACAGGCGAAGGAGGCATGACGGTGAACCTGGAAGAGATTCTCACCGCGCTGCGGGAGAAGCGGGTCACCCCCGAGGAGGCCCGCGCACTGCTGCGGGCCCGGGGCGCCAGCGTCCCCGCCACGCAGGGCGTCCCCGCGCCCGGCCGTCCCGCCGCCCGGCCCGCCCCCGCCGCCCCGGCCGAGGCCGCCGGCCGGGACGGGCGGGACGACGACGGCGGCCCGATCGCCATCGTCGGTATGTCCGGCCGCTACGCCACCGCGGCCGACCTGGAGGAGTACTGGTCGCTGCTGGCCGAGGGCCGCAGCGGCGTGCGGGAGATACCGTCCTCGCGCTGGGACATGGACCGGTACTACGACCCGGCCGTCGGCAAGGAAGGCTCCATCTACTGCCGGTGGATGGGCATGCTCGACGGCCCCGACCGGTTCGACTCGTTCTTCTTCGAGATCTCCCCCTCCGAGGCGGAGACGATGGATCCGCAGCACCGGATCTTCCTCGAAGAGGGCTACCGGGCCTTCGAGGACGCCGGATACACCCGGCAGGACCTCGACGGCGCCAACTGCGGCGTCTACCTGGGCATGGCCAACGGTGACTACCAGCACCTGGTCAACCAGCACGCCGCCGAGCACCCCTCCGTCACCAGCGTCAGCAACGCCATCGCGGCCGGGCGGCTGGCCTACTACCTCAACCTCAAGGGCCCGGCCCTGACGGTCGACACGGCCTGCTCCTCCTCGCTGGTGTGCGTCCACCTGGCCGCCCAGGCGCTGCGCAGCGGCGAGGTCGACATGGCGCTGGCCGGCGGCGTCTCGCTGTACCTGACGCCCGACGGCTACATGCACATGTGCGCGGCCGGCATGCTCTCGCCCGACGGCAGGTGCAAGTCGTTCGACAACAGCGCCGACGGCTTCGTCGCGGGCGAGGGCGCGGGCGCCGTCGTGCTCAAGCGGCTCGCCGACGCCGAACGCGACGGCGACCACATCTACGGCCTCATCACCGCCAGCGGCATCAACCAGGACGGCAAGACCAACGGCATCACCGCGCCCAACCTCGGCAGCCAGATCGAGCTGGTCAAGGCCGTCTACGGCCGCCACGGCATCGCGCCCGACACCATCAGCTACGCCGAACTCCACGGCACCGGAACCAAGCTGGGCGACCCGATCGAACTCGAGGCGCTGGCGACGGCGTTCCGCACCTGGACGGACCGCGAGAACTTCTGCGCCATCGGCTCGGTGAAGTCGAACATCGGCCACATGTCGGCCGCGGCGGGCGTCGCCGGGCTCCACAAGATCCTGCTGTCGATGCGGCACCGCACCCTGGTGCCGACGCTCCACGTCCGCACCCCTAACGAGCACTTCGACTTCGCGCGCTCGCCGTTCACCCTCAGCACCGAGACCCGCGAATGGCGTCCCGCGCCCGGCGCACCGCTGCGGGCCTGCCTCAGCTCGTTCGGCTTCAGCGGCACCAACGCCCACGTCGTCGTCGACGAGTACCAGCCCGCGGCCCGGCCGCGCCCGGCCGCCCGGCCCGCCGGCACCGAGCGGGCCTACCCGCTGTCGGCCAAGACCGAGCCGCAGCTGCGGGAGTACGCCAGGCGGCTGGCGCGCTTCCTCGCCGCGCACGAGGACACCGATCTCGCCGACGTGGCGTACACGCTGCGTACCGGCCGCGAGGCCATGCGCGAGCGGCTCGCCGTCGTCGCCACCGGCCGGGACGAACTCATCGCCGCACTGGAGGAGTTCGCGGACACCGGCGCCACCGGGCCGCGCGTCCACCGGGGCACTCTGACGGGCCGGCCGCCGCGGCGCCGCGACGACGGCCCGGCCGGGCTGCCCGCCGCGGAGTCGGCGTGCCGGTGGGTGCGGGGCGAACCGCCCGGCTGGGCCGCCGAGAGCGGCCCGGCGCCGCGCCGCGTGCCGCTGCCCACCTACCCGTTCGAGCGCAAGCGCCACTGGTACACCCCGGACGAGGGCGCCATCCCGGCCACCAGCCGGGCCCTCGCCCCGGCGGCGGGCGGCGGGCCGGCGCCGCTGCACCCCCTGGTCCACGAGAACGTCTCCGACTTCTCCCGGCAGCGGTTCCGCTCGGTCTTCACCGGCGCGGAGTTCTTCCTGGCCGACCACCGCGTCGGCGGCGAACCGGTGCTGCCCGGCGCGGCCATCGTCGAACTGGCCCGCGCGGCCGGCGAACTGTCCGCCCGGCGGCCCGTCGCCGAGGTCGCCGACGTGGTGTGGGCGCGCCCCGTGCGCCACCGCGGCGCCGCCACCACCGTGGAGATCACGCTCTACCCCGACGCCGAACCCGCGGGTGACGCCGCTGACTTCGAGGTACGCGTGCGGGAGCAGGACACCGACGACGAGGGCACGCTGTGCGCCACCGGCACGCTCCGCTACGCCGCCGAGGGCTCCGGCACCGGCGCGCCCGCGGCACCGCTGGACCTCGCCGCCGTGCGCGCCCGCTGCCAGGACCGGCTCGGCCCCGCCGAGCTGTACCCCGCCGGCGGCCGCAGCGACGAGGGCGTGCACTACGGCCCGGCGTTCCGCACCGTCAGGGAACTGGTCCACAACGGCGGCGAGGCGCTGGCCACCCTCGCCCCGGCGTCCGGCGACACCGCACCGTTCGCCCTGCACCCGGCGCTGCTGGACGGCGCCTGGCAGGCCATCCGGCCGCTGGTGGGCGACGGCGGGCCGTACCTGCCGTTCGCCGTGGACCGGGTGCGCTGCCTCGCGCCGCTGACGGCGTCCGCCAGCGCGCCTGCCCACGCGCACGTCCGGCCCGCCGCCGCGGCGTCCGGCGCGGGCGGCCGGTCGTTCGACGTGACCCTCACGGCCGGCGACGGCACCGTCGCCGCCGAGATCACCGGCTTCACCGTCGCCGCCGCGGCCGGCACCGGCGCCGGGGCCAGCGCCCCGGCCAGCGGCACGGGATCCGGCGAGGCGGCGGCCGACGAGGCGCTGTTCCTCACCCAGGAATGGCGGCCCGCGCCGCTGCCGGAGCCCGCCGCCGCGCGCGGCGCCACCCACACGCTGCTGCTGTTCGCCGACGGCTCCCCGCTCGGCGAGGCGGCCCGCGCCGCCGCCGCGTCCGCCGGCACGGTCGTCGAGGCCGCCGCGGGCGGCGAGTTCAGCGGCGCCGGCGACAGCGCCAGCTTCACCGTCCGGCCCGGCGAGGAGGACGACTACGCCCGGATGCTGGCCGCGCTGCGCGGCGCCGGCCGCCAGCCCGACCGGATCGTCGTCCTCGCGCCCGGCGCCGGGGAAACCCCGGGCGACGGCCTGCCGCCCGTGCACGCGCTGGCCCGCGCCCTGGTGGCCAGCTCCCCGCGCCGCCACACCGAGCTGCTGTACGTCTACGCCGCCGGCCCCGAGCCGGAGCCCGGGCACCGCGCCATGGCCGGCTACCTGCGGGCGCTCGCCAAGGAGGACTCCCGGCTGGCCGCCCGGACCGTCGGCGTCACCGGCCCGGACGCGGCCGCCGCGCTGCGCCGCGAGTTCGCGGCGGGCACCGGCGCCACCGACGCCTGGTGGGACGGGGACACCCGCCGCGAACTGACCACCACCGAGGTGACCGCGCCCGCGTCCGGCGGCGCCGGCGGCCCCGCGCCCGCGTTCCGCGAGGGCGGCGTGTACCTCATCACCGGCGGCCTCGGCGGCCTCGGCCTGGTCTTCGCCCGCTACCTCGGCGCCCGGTACCGCGCCCGGCTGGTCCTGGCCGGCCGCCGCGAGCTGGACGAGACGATGCGCGCCGCCCTGCGCACGGTCACCGAGGCCGGGGCCGAGGCCGAGTACGTCGCGGCCGACGTCGCCCGCCGCGAGGACGTGGCGCGGCTCGTTGCCCGGGCCCGCGAGCGGTTCGGCCGCGTGGACGGCGTGCTGCACGCGGCGGGCACGCTGCGCGACGCATTCGTCCGCAACAAGTCCGCCGCCGACGCTGCCGCCGTCCTCGCCCCGAAGGTCGCCGGCACGCACCACCTCGACGAGGAGCTGCGCGGCGAACAGCTCGACGTCTTCGTGCTGTTCTCGTCCACCTCCGCGATGCTCGGCAACGTCGGCCAGACCGACTACTGCTACGCCAGCGCCTACCAGGACGGCTTCGCGCACGCCCGGGAGCGCCTGCGCGCCGCGGGCGAGCGCAGCGGGCGGACCCTGTCGGTCGGCTGGCCGTACTGGGCCGACGGCGGCATGGCGATCGGCGCTGACGCGGCCCGGCAGATGCGGGAGCGGCTGGGCCTGGCGGCGCTGGGCGCCGAGGAAGGCTGCCGCGCCCTGGAGGCCGCGCTGGCGCTGCCCGCGCCGCACCTGGCGTACGTCACCGGCGACGCGGCGGCCATCCGCCGCACCTTCCGCGTCCCCGGCGCCGCGCCGGAGCCCGCGGCCCCCGCGGCGTCCCCGGCCCCGGCGGCGTCCCCGGCCCCGGCGGCGGACGCGGCCGGCCAGGCCGCGCTGCGCGAGCGGCTGGTCGCCTACCTCTCCGGCGTGCTGACCGAGGTCACCAAGACCGACGCCGAAAAGATCGACGCGGCCGACTCGTTCGACGTGTTCGGCATCGACTCGATCATCATGATGAGCCTGACGCGGCGCCTGGAGGAGGACTTCGGGGAGCTGCCCAAGACGCTGTTCTTCGAGTACAACTCCCTTGCCGAGCTGGCCGGTTACTTCCTCGACCAGCGGGCCGGCGACGTGCGGCGGCTCTTCGGCACCCCCGCGCCGGCCGCCGCGCCCGCCGCCGCACCGGCCGCGCCCGCCGCGGGTGAGCGTGCCCCGGTGGCCCGCCGTGCCCGGTTCGCCGCCTCCCGCCCGGCGCGCGGCGGCGGCCGCGGGCGGCGCGACGGCACGCACGACATCGCCATCATCGGCATCAGCGGCCGGTACCCGGACGCCGACGACCTCGACGAGTTCTGGGCCAACCTGCGCTCGGGAACCGACTCCATCCGCGAGGTGCCCGCCGACCGCTGGGACCACTCCCGGTACACCTCCAGCGACGGCACGCCCGGCACCGCGTACGCCCGCTGGGGCGGATTCCTGCGCGACGTCGACCGGTTCGACCCGCTGTTCTTCCAGATCATGCCGGGCGAGGCGGACTTCCTCGACCCGCAGGCGCGGCTGTTCCTCCAGGCCGCGTGGCACGCCATCGAGGACGCCGGGTACACCCGGCAGTCGCTGGCCGGCCAGACGGTGGGCGTGTACGTCGGCGTGATGTACGGCATGTACGAGCTGTTCCACGGCGAGATCAAGGGCCACACGGTCCCGGTGTCCTCGTCGTTCTCGGCGATCGCCAACCGCGTGTCGTACTTCATGGACTTCAACGGCCCCAGCATGGCCGTCGACACCATGTGCTCGTCCTCGCTGACGACGATCCACCTGGGCTGCGAGTCGATCCGCCGGGGCGAGAGCGACGTCGTCATCGCCGGCGGCGTCAACGTCACCATCCACCCGCACAAGCTGATCCTGCTCAGCCAGGGCAAGTTCGCCGCCACCGACGGGCGGTGCCGCAGCTTCGGCGAGGGCGGCGACGGCTACGTGCCGGGCGAGGGCGTCGGCGCGGTCGTGCTGAAGTCGCTGGACCGGGCCATCGCCGACGGCGACCACATCCACGCCGTCATCAAGGGCAGCGCCATCAACGCCGGCGGCAAGACCTCCGGGTTCACCGTGCCCAACCCCACGGCCCAGGCCGAGCTGATCCAGGCAGGGCTCGCCGACGCGGGCGTCGACCCGGCCACCATCAGCTACCTGGAGGCGCACGGCACCGGCACCGCGCTCGGCGACCCCATCGAGATCACCGCGCTCACCAAGGCGTTCGGCGGGCGGCGCCCGGACGGCGACCGCTGCGCGATCGGCTCGGTGAAGTCGAACATCGGGCACCTGGAGTCCGCCGCCGGGATCGCGGCGCTCAGCAAGGTCGTGCTCCAGATGCGGCACCGGCAGCTCGTGCCGTCGCTGCACTCTGCCCGGCTCAACCCGTACATCGACTTCGCCGCCAGCCCGTTCACCGTCCAGCAGGAGCTCCAGCCGTGGGAGCCGGGGCCGCACCCGCGCCGCGCCGGGATCAGCTCCTTCGGCGCGGGCGGCGCCAACGCCCACCTCGTCGTCGAGGAGTACCAGGCGCCGCCCGAGCCCGAGGCGCCCGCCGAGCCGCGGCTGTTTGTGTTCTCGGCGCGCGACGCCGACCGGCTGCGCGAGCTGGCCGCCCGCTTCCTCGCCGCCGCCGAGGGCAGCCCCGCCGGGGGCAGCCCCGCCGAGAGCGGCGCGAGCAGCGGCGCCGGTCACGCCGCCGCCCGCCGGCCGGAAGTGCTGCGCGCGCTGCGGGCCCGCCTGGCCGGGCAGCTCGGCGTCGCCGAGGACGACATCGAGCCGGACGTGCCGCTGGCCGAGCTGGGCCTGGACCTGGTCGGCCAGGAGCTGTTCCGCGACTGGGTCGCCGCCGAGTACGGCACGGACGCGGTCGCGGACAGCGCGCCGCGCGACCTGGCCGCGTGGGCCGACGCCGTCGCCCGCGCCACCGCCACCGAAGTCGGCGACGCCGAAGAGCCGCCCGCGCCACGGCCGTTCGGCGGCGCCTCGCTCGCCTCCGTCGCCTACACCCTCCAGGCCGGCCGGGAGGCGATGGAGGAGCGGCTGGCGATCGTCGCCGACGGCATCGGCGAACTGCGGGACCTGCTGCGCCGGTTCCTGGCCGGCGAGGACGCGCCCGGCCTGTTCACCGGCAACAGCCGCGACGCCCGGCGCGGCCAGTCCAAGCAGCTGCTGGAGCTGGTCAGCGACTCCGCCCTCACCGGGCAGCTGCTGCGCGACCGCGAGCTGCACAAGGCCGCCCAGCTGTGGGTCGCGGGCGTCGCCCTGGACTGGGCGCAGCTGTACGACGGGCGCCCGCCGCGCCGCGTGCCGCTGCCCGGCTACCCGTTCGCCCGCGAACGCTGCTGGGTGGACGGCATGCTGGTGGCCGGCGAGTCCCAGGCGGCCGCCCCAGGCGGTGAGCGGCTCCACCCGCTGCTGCACCGCAACAGCTCCACGCTCGAAGGGCTGCGCTTCACCACCGAGTTCACCGGCGAGGAGTCCGTCCTCACCGACCACCGCGTCGGCGGCCGCAAGCTGCTGCCCGCCGTCGCCTACCTGGAGATGGCGCTGGCCGCCGTCCGCGAGGCACTGCCGGAGCGGGCCCGCGGCGCCGGGCTGCGGCTGAGCGACGTGGTGTGGCTGCGGCCGTTCACCGTCGAGGACGGCGGGCGGGCGCTGCACGTGTCGCTGACGCCGGGCCAGGAGGGCGCCGTCTCCTTCCGCGTCCACAGCACCGGCCCCGGCGGCGAGGAGGTGCCGCACTGCCAGGGCACGGTGGTGGTGCAGGCGGCCGGTGCCGGGCAGCCGCCCGCGCTGGACCTGGCCGCGCTGCGCGCCGCCGGGCGGCGCCGCGTGGACGGCGACTGGTGCTACGAGGCGTTCCGCCGCATGGGCATCGACTACGGGCCGGCGCACCGCGCCATCGAGGCCGTGTACCGGGGCGAGGACGACGTGCTCGTCGCGCTGCGCCTCGGCGGCCAGACGGCGGACACCGGCGGCTACACGCTGCACCCCGGGCTGCTGGACTCGGCGCTCCAGGCGACGCTGGCCCTCGGGCTGCCCGCCGACCCCGACACCCCGCTGCCCGGCGGTGACGACCGCGAATCCGGCGGCGGCTCGGCCGAACTGCCCTTCGCCGTCGGCGAGGTGACCGTTACCGGCGCGATGACACCGGTGATGTGGGCCCACCTGCGGCCCGCCGACGGCGGGGAGGCCAACCGCGTCACGAAGGTGGACATCACGCTGTCCGACGAGGCCGGCCGCGTCGCGGCGCGGCTGCGGGACGTCGCGTTCACCACCTACACCTTCGAGGACGCCCCCGCCCCGGAGCGTGAACCGGCCGCGGACCGGCTGCTGTTCGCGCCGCGCTGGCAGGAGCGCGCCCTCGCGCCCGGCGGCCCGGACACCGCCGTCGACGCCTGGTTCGTGCTGGTGTGCGACGCCGCCGGCAACCGGCTCGACGGCCTCGCAGAGCTGCTGCCCGGCGCGGAGGTGACCGTTCTGGCCAGCGACGCGCCGGAGCCGGCCGCCCGCTACCAGGACCACGCGCTGCGGCTGCTGGAGCGGACCCGGGAGATCCTGGCCGCCCACCGCAGGGACCGGCTGCTGGTGCAGGTCGTCGTCCCCGGTGGCGAGGAGCACGCGGCGTGGGCGGGGCTTGGCGGCTTCCTCCAGACCCTCCACAGCGAGCACCCGGCCGTGCTGGCCCAGCTGGTGCGGGTCCCGGACGCCTGGGATGCGGCCGAGGCGGCGCGGCGGCTGAGCGAGGAGCGCCGCGCGCCGGCTGACCAGCTCGTCCGCTACGCGCCCGACGGCACCCGCGCCGTCCGCGCCTGGGAGGAGCTGCCCTGGCCCGCCGGCGAGCCGGCCGGGGCGCGCCCGTGGCGCGACGGCGGCGCCTACCTCATCACGGGCGGTGCCGGCGGTCTCGGCGCGCTGATGGCCCGCCAGATCGCGCGCGAGGCGCGCGGCGTGCGGCTGGTGCTCACCGGCCGGTCCGAGGAGACCGAGGCGGTGCGGGCGCTGCTGGGCGCCCTGCGCGCCGACGGCGCCACCGCCGAGTACGTGCGCGCCGACGTCACCGACGCCGACGCGATGCGCGACCTGGCCGCCCGGCTCGGGGAGCACGACGGCCCGCTCGGCGTGCTGCACTGCGCGGGCGTCACGCGGGACCGGCTGATCACCGGCAAGGAGCCGGCCGAGGCGCGTGCCGTGCTGGCGCCGAAGACCGCCGGGCTCGTCGCCCTCGACGAGGCCACGGCCCGGCTGCCGCTCGACGTCTTCCTGGTGTTCTCCTCCCTGGCGGGAGCGGCCGGCAACGTCGGGCAGGCCGACTACGCCGCCGGCAACGCCTTCATGGACCACTACGCGGCGCACCGGGCCGCCCTGGCCGCCCGGGGCGAGCGGCACGGCCGGACGCTGTCGGTCAACTGGCAGCTGTGGCGCGACGGCGGCATGGGCATCAGCGAGGAGCAGGCCCGCGCCGCGGCGGCCACGGCCGGACTGGCCGTGCTCGACCGGGACACCGGCCTGGCCGTGCTGCGCGGCTGCCTGGCCACCGGCGAGAGCCAGCTGCTGCCGCTCGTCGGCGACGCGGCCCGGCTGCGCGCCTACCTGGCCGCCCAGACCCGCAACGCGCTGCCGGAGCCGGCGGCCCCCGCGGCGCCCGGGACGGCCGGCACCGGGCCGGCGTCCGCTGGGCCCGGGGAGCAGCCGCGTGCCGACCGCGCCGAGGCGCTGGCCGGGGCGCTGAAGGAGATCGTCTCCGAAGAGATCAGGCTCGATGCCGCCCGCATCGACGCCCACCTGCCGTGGGAGAGCTACGGCATCGACTCGGTCATGATCATCAACCTGACGCAGCGCCTGGAGGAGCACTTCGGTGCGCTGCCGAAGACCGTGTTCTTCGAGAACCAGACGCTCGGCGAGCTGGCGCAGGCCCTCAGCGAGAGCCACCCGCGTGAGACGGCTGCGCTGCTGGGCGACGGCGCCGGGGAGCCCGGGCCGGACCGCGCGGACGCCCCCGGGACGGCGACGGCTCCCGTGGCCGGTCCCCAGGCCGCTGCCGTGACGGCGGACGCCTGGCGCACCGGCTGGAGCCCGGCCGCCGCTCCCGCCCCGGCACCGGAGCCGGCGCCGGCACCTGCCCCGGCCGCCGCGGCGGCGCCCGCCCCGGCGGACGGCAGCCTGGACATCGCGATCGTCGGCCTCGCCGGCCGCTACCCCGGCGCCCCCGACATCGCCTCCTACTGGGACAACCTGCGCGAGGGCCGGGACTGCGTCACGGAGATCCCCGCCGACCGGTGGGACAACTCCCCGTACTACAGCCCGGAACCCGGCCGCCAGGACCGCAGCTACGCCAAGTGGGGCGGATTCCTCGACGACGCCGCCTGCTTCGACTCGCTGTTCTTCAACATCTCGCCCAGCGAGGCGGAGATCATCGACCCGCAGGAGCGCGTCTTCCTGGAGTGCGTCCACCACGCCCTGGAGGACGCCGGCTACACCCGCGCCTCGCTCGCCCGCGCCGCCTCCGGCGACGGACTGCCGGGCCAGGTCGGCGTGTTCGTCGGCGTGATGTACGAGGAGTACCAGCTGTACGCGGCGCAGGAGCAGCTGCGCGGCCGCATGATCACCCTCAACGGCAGCGCCGCCTCCATCGCCAACCGGGTCTCCTACCACTACGGCTTCCACGGCCCGTCGCTGGCGACCGACACCATGTGCTCCTCGTCGCTCGTCGCAGTCCACCTGGCCTGCCAGGCGCTGCGCTCCGGCGAGTGCGAGGCCGCGATCGCGGGCGGCGTCAACCTCAGCCTGCACCCCAGCAAGTTCCTGATGCTGGGCAAGAACCGCTTCGCCTCCACGCGCGGCCGGTGCGAGTCGTTCGGCGCGCACGGCGACGGCTACGTGCCGGGCGAGGGCGTCGGCGCCGTGCTGCTGAAGCCGCTGGCGAAGGCCGAGGCCGACGGCGACCACATCTACGGCGTCATCAAGGGCACCGCCGTCACCCACGACGGCAAGACCAACGGCTACACCGTGCCCAACCCGCACGCCCAGACCGACGCCATCCGCCGCGCCGTGCGCCAGTCCGGCGTGGACCCGCGGGCCATCACCTACATCGAGGCGCACGGCACCGGCACCCGGCTCGGTGACCCGATCGAGATGGCCAGCCTCGTCAAAGCCCTGGGCACCGGCGGCGGTCACGGCGAGCGCTACATCGGCTCCGCCAAGTCGAACATCGGCCACTGCGAGAGCGCGGCTGGCATCGCGGGCATCAGCAAGGTGCTGCTCCAGCTGCGGCACGGCGAGATCGCGCCGTCGCTGCACTCCGCCGAGCTGAACCCCGAAATCGACTTCGAGGCCGCCGCATTCACCGTGCCGCAGCGGCTGACCGAGTGGCGCCGCCCGGTGGTGGACGTCGACGGCGTCCCGGTGGAACGGCCGCGCGTCGCGGGCGTCTCCAGCTTCGGCGCGGGCGGCACCAACGCCCACGTCGTCATCGAGGAGTACCGGGGCGCCACCGCCCGCCGCGCCGAGCCGGACGGCCCGGCCCGGCCCGTGACGCCCGTGATGATCCCGCTGTCCGCGCGCCGCGAGGACCAGCTGCGGGACGTCGCCGCCCGGCTCCACGCCTGGCTGCGGGAACGCGAGCTGACGGCGGCCGGGCTGGCCGACGTCGCCTACACCCTCCAGACCGGCCGCGAGGCGTTCGAGGAGCGCATCGGCTTCGTCGCCGCCTCCCAGGCCGAACTGGAGCGGGCGCTCGCCGCCTACCTCGACGGCGGCGAGGCGCCGCACCGCGGCCAGGCCGAGTGGCGCCACCCCGGCGCGCCCGCGCTGCCGCCTGACCCCGGCGTGATGGCCGAGGCCAGGGCCCGCTGCGAGGCGGGGGAGTGGGGCGCCGTCCTCGACCTGTGGACCGGCGGCCACGACCTGGACTGGGACGCGCTCGGCGTGACCGAGGGCCGCACCCGCGTTAGCCTGCCGGGCTACCCGTTCGCCCGGGTGCGGCACTGGCTGCCGTCGCCGGAGGCCACCCGGCCGCTGCCGGACCGGCCGCGGCTGCACCCGCTGGTGCACGAGAACCGGTCGTCGTTCTTCGAGCAGCGGTTCACCACCGTGCTCGGCGGCGACGACCCCGTCCTGGCCGACCACGTCGTCGGCGGGCGGCGGGTGCTGCCGGGCGCCGCCACGCTGGAGATGGCGCGCCTGGCCGGCGCGCTCAGCCTGGACCACCAGGTGGTGGCGGTGCGGGACGTGCTGTGGCTGCGGCAGATCGAGGCGGCGGGCGACGACCCCGTCGAGGTCACGGTGCGGCTCTTCCCCGAGGAGTCGTCCGTGCTGGTGCGGGTGAGCCTGGACGACGAGCCGGTGCCCGAGCGCCGCGTCTGCATGGAGGCGCGCATCGACATCGGCGCCGGTCTCCCGCCGGCCGAGACCCTCGACCTGCCCGCCCTCGTCGCCGCCTGCGACCACAAGCTCCCGGGCGCCGACGGCTACGCCGCCATGGCGGCGGCCGGGCTCGTCAACGGGCCCTCGTTCCAGGTCATCGACGAGATCCGGTTCGGCCAGGACGAGGCGGTGGCGCTGCTGTCGCTGCCGCCGGCCGCCCGGCCGGGCCACCCCGACGACGTGCTCCGGCCCGAACTCGTCAACGGCGTCTTCCAGTCCGTCATCGCCCTGATGGGGGGCGACGGCGACGGGCGGCTGTTCCTGCCGTTCGCCGTGGGAGCCGTCACCATCGCCGGGCCGCTGCCCCACGACTGCGTCGCCCACATCCGCCGCGCCGGGCACCGGCCTCAGGGGCGCGACGCCATCCACCGTTTCGACATCACCGTGACCGACCAAGCTGGCACGGCGCTCGTCACCGTGCGCGACTACGCCCTGAAGTCGACGCCGGCCGAGGGCTGAGAACAGGTGAACGTGAAGAAGGACATGACCGAGCCACACCCCGACACCACAACGCCGGAGGTCAGGTACTGGACCCCGGCGTGGCACCCCGCCGGCACCGCACGGCCCGGCACCACGCCGTCCGGCGGCCGGGTGCTGCTCCTCGCCGCGGCGGACGGCGTCGAGCGCGCCGTCCGCGAGGCGCTGGCCGAGCGGGACCCCGCCGCCACGCTCGTCGTGGCCCGCCCCGGCGACCGGTTCACGCGGCTGGGGGACGGCGAGTTCGCCCTCGACCCGGCCGAACCCTCCGACATCGCCGCCCTCGTCACGGCGCTGCACGAGGGCGGCCTGCCGGAGCGGATCCTGCTGCACCGCGGCGCCGTTGCGGCCGATCCGGGTGAACCGGACGCCGCCGAGCGGGAGTTCTTCCTGCTCTTCCACCTGACGCGGGAGCTGCTGCACTGCAAGCCGGAGCACCCGGTGCGGCTGCTGCACGCCCACGCGCCCGCCGGCGGCGGCGTCAGCCCCGCTCACGCGGCGGCCGGCGCGTTCGCGCGCGTGGTGCGCCAGGAGAAGCCGTCGTTCCGCTACCGGGCCGTGACGCTGGTCCGCTCCGGCGAGGGGCCGGACGCGCTGCGCGCCGAAGCCGACGCGCTGCTGGCGGAGTTCGGGCACGACGACGACGCGGCCGAGGTGCGGCTGGACGGCTCCGGCCGCGCGGTGCGGCGCCTTCAGCCGCTGCCCCGGCCCGGCGCCGGGCAGCCGCGCGTCACCGCGCGCGAGGGCGGCACGTACCTGATCACCGGCGGCCTCGGCGGGCTCGGCCTGATCTTCGCGCGCGCCCTCGCGGCCCAGGCCCACGTCAACCTGGTGCTGTCCGGCCGCAGCGAGCCGGACGAGCGGCAGGCGGCGGCCCTGGCCGAGCTGGAGGCGTCCGGCTCCCGCGTCCGGTTCGTGCGGGCCGACGTCAGCACGGCTGAGGGCGTGGAGACCGTCGTGCGGCAGGCCCGGGACCTGTTCGGCCCGCTGACCGGTGTCATCCACTCGGCCGGCGTGCTGCGCGACTCGTTCCTGCTGAAGAAGACCCCCGAGGAGGCGCAGGCGGTCCTGGCCGCCAAGGTCGCCGGCACGCGGCTGCTCGACACCGCGCTGCGGGCGGCGCGGCTCGACTTCTTCGTGCTGTTCTCCTCGCTCGCCGGCGCGCTCGGCAACCTCGGCCAGGCCGACTACGCCTTCGCCAACAGCTATCTGGACCACTACGCGGCCTGGCGAGAGGAGGAGCGGCGGCAGGGCCGGCGCCACGGCTCGACCGTCGCGGTGGCCTGGCCGCTGTGGGAAGAGGGGGCGATGCGCGGCGGCGACGGCGAGGCGCTGGGGCTGAGCCCGCTGGCGACCGGCGAGGGCGTCGCCGCCCTGCCCGCCGCCCTGGCCGCGGGCACCCCGCACGTCGTTGTCGTCAAGGGCACCGCCCGCACCTGGGAGATCCTCGCCGCCGGCCCGGGCCACGAGGCCCCGGCGGCCGCCGGCGAGGACGCCCCGGCCGCGCCCCGCGCGGAGGCTCCCCGGCAGGCCGCCGAGGCCGCCCCGGCCGCCCCGGCACCGTCGGGGCCGTCCTCCGGCGGCGGCACCGACCCGGTGCTGCGCCGGCGCACCCGCGGCTATCTCATCGACCTGGTCGCCCGGTTCACGAAGCTGCCCGCCGCGGAGATCAGGACCAACGTCTCCTTCGGCCGCTACGGCGTCGAGTCGATCATGATCATCGCGATGACGCAGGAGATGGAGGGGCATCTCGGGCCGCTGGCGAAGACGCTGTTCTTTGAGTACGACAGCATCGACGAGCTGACCGACCACCTGGTCCGCGTCAAGGAGCGCGAGCTGCGTGCCCGGTTCGGCCTCGCCGAGCCGTCCGCCGCCCCGGCGGCCCTCTCCGCCGCTCCGGCCGCCCAGGCCCCCCAGGCCGTCCCGGCGGCGCGCGCGGCCGAACCCGCCGCCCCGGCCGCCTCCGGCCTGCCAGGCAAGTGGGCGCTGCTGCACGCCCGCAGCCAGTCCGCCGCCGGCCCGGCCGCCGCGCCGGCCCCGGCCGCCGCGCCCGCGCCCGCCCCCGCCCCCGCCCCGGCGCGCGAGGACGAGCAGCCGTCGGAGCAGGACATCGCGATCATCGGCCTCGCCGGGCGCTACCCGAAGTCGCCCGACGTCAACGCCTTCTGGGAGAACCTCCGCAGCGGCACGGACTGCGTCACCGAGATCCCCGCCCGCCGCTGGGACCACGAGCCGTACTACCACCCCGAAAAGGGCGTCCCCGGCAAGACCTACAGCAAGTGGGGCGGCTTCGTGGACGGCGTCGAGCTGTTCGACCCGCTGTTCTTCAGCATCGCGCCGGTCGAGGCCGAATACCTCGACCCGCAGGAACGCCTGTACCTGGAGACCGCCTGGCAGGTCATCGAGGACGCCGGCTACGCGCCCCGCTCGCTGGCCGGGAAGAAGGTCGGCGTCTTCACAGGCGTGATGTTCGGCCTGTACCAGATGCTCGCCACCGACAAGCACGGCGGCTGGCTGAACGGCAACTCCTCCTACGCCTCGGTCTCCAACCGCGTCTCGTACTTCTTCGACTTCCACGGCCCGTCGATGACCGTGGACACGATGTGCTCCTCGTCGCTCGTCGCGCTCCACCAGGCGTGCGGCTCGCTGCGCAGCGGCGAGTCCGAACTGGCCATCGCGGGCGGCGTGAACCTGATGGTCCACCCGTCGAAGTACGTGCAGCTCAGCCAGGGCACGTTCCTCTCCAGCGACGGCCGCTGCCGCAGCTTCGGCGAGGGCGGCGACGGCTACGTGCCCGGCGAGGGCGTCGGCGCCGTGCTGCTCAAGCCGCTCCAGGCGGCGCTGCGCGACGGCGACCACGTCTACGGCGTCATCAAGGCCAGCACCGTCAACGCCGGCGGACGGACCAGCGGTTACTCCGTGCCCAACCCGCAGGCGCAGGCCGAGCTGATCTCCGAGGCGCTCAACCAGGCCGCGATCGACCCGCGCACCATCTCCTATGTCGAGGCCCACGGCACCGGGACCGCGCTGGGCGACCCCATCGAGATCGCGGGCCTGACCAAGGCGTACCGGCAGGCCACCCAGGACCGGCAGTACTGCGCGATCGGCTCGGTGAAGTCGAACGTCGGCCACCTGGAGTCCGCCGCCGGCATCGCCGCGCTCACCAAGGTGCTGCTCCAGATGCGGCACCGGCAGCTGGTGCCGTCGCTCCACGCCGACCCGCTCAACCCGCTGATCGACTTCGAGGACACGCCGTTCTACGTGCAGCGGGAGCTGTCGGCGTGGGAGACCGGCACCGGCGAGGACGGCCGCGAGCTGCCGCGCCGCGCCGCCATCAGCGCGTTCGGCGCGGGCGGCACCAACGCCCACGTCATCGTCGAGGAGCCGCCCGCCCAGGCGCGGCGCCCCGAGGAGACCGGCCAGGACGGCGGCGGTGAGCACCTGTTCGTGCTCTCCGCGCGCGACGAGGACGGCCTCGTCGCCACCGCCCGGCAGCTGCTGGAGTTCCTCGGCGGCGGCACCGGCGCGGGCGACGCCGCGGCGGCCGGGCACGCCGCCGCCGAGGACGTGCGGGCAGAGGTCAGGGCCGCCGTCGCCGCCGCGCTCGGGCTGCCCGAGGCCGAGATCGACGACGACGAGCCCTACGCCGACCAGGGCCTGGACGCCTACGCGCTGGCCGCCTGCCACGAGCGGCTCGGCGAGCGGTTCGGCGAACGGCTCGGCGGCGCACTGCCGTTCGAGCTGCTGCGCGACGAGCCGACCGTTGCCCGCACGGCCGCGCGGCTCACCGCCATGCTGGGCATCGACGTCCCCGCCAGCGGCGGGGCCGCCACGCAGCGGCCGCTGCCCGCCGGGCTGCGCGCCGAGGACGTGGCGTTCACCCTCCAGACCGGGCGCGACGCCATGGCGGAGCGGCTGACCATCATCGCCCCGGACCTGGCCGGGCTGCGGGAGGCGCTGGCCGCGTTCACCGAGGGCCGCACCGACGTGCCCGGCATGCGGCGCGGCTCGGCCGAGGTGTACGACGAGAAGCTGCACACCCTGCTCACCCACGATGTGACGCGGGAGTACTCGCGGCGCCTGCTCACCGAGGCGCGGCTGGACGAGGCGGCCGAGCTGTGGGTGATGGGCGCCGACGTCGACTGGTCGGACTTCTGGGAGAACCGGCAGCCCCGGCGCGTGCCGCTGCCGACGTACCCGTTCGCCCGCGAGGTGCACTGGATCGTGCCGGTCGGGCCCGGCGACCCGCTGGTGCCCGCGCCCGACGCCGCGCCCGCGGCAGCACCGGCCCCCGCCCCCGCTCCGGCCAGCGAGGCCCCGGCTCCGGCGCCCGGTGTGCCTGCCGCCGGCGCCGGTGCGGAGCGCGGCGGTGTCAGCGACGAGGAGCTGACCGGGGCCGTCATGGCCGACCTCAAGCGGGTCTTCTCCGACGTGCTGGGCATCCCGGAGGCACGGCTGAAGGGCCGCACCGCCTTCGAGAACTACGGCATCGACTCCGTCCGCATCACCCAGCTCAACCGTGTCCTGGAGCGGACCTACGGCTCGCTGCCGACGTCGCTGCTGTTCACCTACAAGGACCTGGACGCGCTGGCGCGTTACCTGGTCACCGAGCACCGCGAGGACGCGCTGCGCGGCCTGGGGCTCGACCGCCCGGCGGCGGCGCCAGCCCCGGCCGCGGCGGCACCGGCGCCTGCCCGGGTGCCGGCCCCGGCCAGCGGCGGCGCGGGCGGCGCCGGGGACGCCGCGGACACCGGCGACATCGCCATCATCGGCATCAGCGGCCGCTACCCCCGCGCCGCTACCCTCGCCGAGTACGCCGAGAACCTGGCCGCCGGGCGCGACTGCATCACCGAGATCCCGGCCGAGCGCTGGGACCACCGGGACTACCCCGACATCGCCTGCCGCTGGGGCGGTTTCCTCGACGACGCGCTCACCTTCGACCCGTCCTTCTTCAACCTCTCGCCCAACAGCGCCGCCTACATGGACCCGCAGGAGCGGCTGTTCGTGCAGAGCGTGTGGCACTGCCTGGAGGACGCCGGGTACACGCCGGAGACGCTCGCCGACGAGACCGCCGGCGACCGGCGCGGCAACGTCGCGGTCTACGCGGGCGTGTCGTTCAACGAGTACGGGCTGTACGGCGCGGCCGACCTCGCCAGCGGGCAGGACGTGCCGATCGACACGCAGCTGTACTCCGTCGCCAACCGCATCTCGTACCTGCTGAACCTGCGCGGCCCCAGCCTGATCGTGGACACGGCGTGCTCCTCGTCGCTGTACGCCATCCACCTGGGCTGCCAGGCGCTGCGGAACGGGGAGACCGACCTCGCGATCGCAGGCGGCGTCAACCTCAGCCTGCACCCCAGCAAGTACCTGACGCTGAATATGTTCAGCTTCCTGGCGCCCGACGGGCACTGCAAGAGCTTCGGCGAGGGCGGCAACGGCTACGTGCCCGGCGAGGGCACCGGCGCCGTGCTGCTCAAGCCGCTGGCGAAGGCGGAGGCCGACGGCGACCACATCTACGGCGTCATCAAGGGCTCGGCCGTCAACCACGGCGGCAAGACCAACGGTTACACCGTGCCCAACCCGGTCGCCCAGGCCGAGGTGGTACGCGCCGCCCTCAACGACGCCGGGGTCACGCCCGACTCCATCAGCTACCTGGAGGCCCACGGCACCGGCACCTCGCTCGGCGACACCATCGAGATCGAGGCGCTCACCACGGCGTTCACCGGCTACCCGGGCGACGGCCGCTACTGCGCCATCGGCTCGGTGAAGTCCAACATCGGCCACCTGGAGGCCGCCGCGGGCATCTCCCAGGTCACCAAGGTGCTGCTCCAGATGCGCGACGGGCAGCTCTACCCGAGCCGGCTGAACTCCGAACGGCTCAACCCGGAAATCGACTTCGCGCGCACCCCGTTCCGCGTGCAGCTCGCCACCGAGCCGTGGCGGCCGCCGCTGGGCCCGGACGGGCAGCGGTACCCGCGCCGCGCGGGCATCAGCTCGTTCGGCGTCGGCGGCGTCAACGTCCACATGGTGCTGGAGGAGTACACCGGCAGCGCCCGCCGCGCCGTGCCGGCCGCCGGCGACGGGCCGTGGCTGGTGCCGCTGTCGGCCCGCACGCCGGAGGCGCTGGTCACCCTGGCGGGTGAGCTGCGCGCCCGGCTGACCGGCACGGGCGAGCGGCCCGCGCTGGCGGACGTGGCGTTCACCCTCCAGACCGGGCGCCGCGCCCTGCCGCACCGCGCCGCGTTTGTCGCCGGCAGCCTCGACGAACTGGCCAGCCAGCTCGCCGCGTTCACCGCCGCTGACGGCAAGCCGACGGGCACAGACGGGGTGTTCACCGGTCAGGCCGGGCCCGACCCCGAGCAGCCGGAGGGCTTCGCCGCCCGCCCGGCGGACCGGGAGCGGCTCGCCGAGGCGGCACGGCTGTGGGCGGGCGGCGCCGACCTGCCGTTCACCGGCTGGTACCGCCGGGGCGAGCGGCGGCGCCTGCCGCTGCCGGGCTACCCGTTCGCCAAGGAGACGTACTGGCTGTACCAGGCCCCGGTCCGCGCCCGCGCCGCCGTCCCGGCGCAGGACGCGCCCGCGCCGCAGGACGCGCCGGCCCCGCAGGCCGGGGCGGAGGAACCGGCCGGGTCCGCGCCCGCGCCCGAGTCCGCCTCCGGTGACGAGGCGCAGCAGCTGTTCGCCCGGCTGGCCGAGGCGTTCCCCAACGAGCGCCTGGCGGTGATGACCGAGTGCATCCAGGGCGTCTTCGCCGGGCTGCTGGGCTACACCGACGGCCGCCTGCCGGAGACCGACCGCGGCTTCTTCGAGCTGGGCATGGACTCCCTCACCTCCACGCAGGCCCACAACAAGCTGGAGCAGCTGTTCGGGACCGAGCTGGACCTCCAGCTGTTCTTCAACTACCCGACCATCGCTGATGTCTCCGAGTACATCCTCGGCCTGATCGACGTCGACAGCCTCGCCGCCGCCCCGCCCGCCGCGGCGGCGCCGGCCGCCGCTGCCGCGGCACCGGCAACGGCGGACCCGGCCGGCCCGGCGGACCCGGCGGACCCGGCGGACCCGGCGGACAACGACGCCCCGGTGTGGCTGTTCACCCGCGACTGGACCGAGCGTGACGGTGCCGCGGACGACGGGGACACCGCGGGGGCGGGCGGCGGCACTGTCGTGCTGCTGGACCACGACGATGAGCTGAAGGGCGCGCTCGCTTCGCTGCCCGCCGGCCAGCGCCCCGAGCGGGTCATCCTGGTCCGCCCCGGCGACGGCTTCCGCGCCCTGGGCGATGACGAGTTCGAGGTGGAGCCGGGCTCCCGCGGCGATTACGAGGCGCTGCTCGACGCCCTCGCCGCCGCGGACGTCACCGCCGACCGGTTCATCCACTTCTGGTCGGCCAGCGGCTCCGGGACCGATCGCATCGCCACCGGCCTCAGCCGCGGCGTGTACGCGCTGACGGCGCTCAGCCAGGCCGTGCTCGCCAAGCTGCCGGGCCGCACCGTCAGGCTGCTGTACGCGTTCGCCGGCGAGGGCGGCGTGGCGGCCCCGGAGAACCGCGGCATCGGCGGCTTCATGCGGGCCGCCCGCATGGAGACCCCGCTGCTGGCGTACCGCACCGTGGAGTTCGCCGGCGCCGGCCTCAGCCGTGGCCGCGTGGCCGAGGCGCTGATGGCGGAGTTCGGCGACACCGGACCCGACGTGGAGGTGCGGCACGACGGCGAGCGGCGCCTGGTGCGCTCCTTCCGTGCCGTGCCCGCCGGCGAGATACGCGGCGCCGCGCCCCGGTTCGCGCGGCACGGCGTGTACCTCATCACCGGCGGACCGGCCGGCCTGGCGGGCCTGTTCGGCGAGTACCTGTGCCGGGAGTACCAGGCGACGGTCGTGCTGGTCGGCCGGCGCGAGGCGGCGCCGGAGAAGCTCGCCGAGCTGGAGAGCTGGAACCGCGACGGCGGGCGCGCCGTCTACCTCCGGGCCGACGTCGGCGACCGCGAGGCCGTCGCCGCGCTGGTGAGCGAGGTGAAGTCCCGCTACGGGCACGTCACCGGCGTGATCCACGCCGCCGGTGCGCTGCGGGACAGCTCGATCCAGAACAAGCGGCCCGAGGAGATGGCGGAGGTGTTCCGGGCGAAGGTGTTCGGCACCCGGTACCTCGACGAGGCGCTGCGCGGTGAACCGCTCCAGTGCTTCGTGGTGTTCTCCTCGCTCGCGGCCGTCATGGGCAACTTCGGCCAGAGCGACTACTGCTTCGCCAACGGCTACGCGGACGCCTTCGCGGAGTACCGCGAGCAGCTGCGGCAGCGCGGCGAGCGGTCCGGGCACACGCTGTCGGTGAACTGGTCGTTCTGGCGCACCGGCGGCATGAAGACCAGCGAGGCGATCCAGACCTGGATGCGCAACCGCCTGGGCACCGTGGTGCTCGAAGGGCCCGAGGGCTGGTCGGCGCTGCGCAGCGCGCTGGGCCTGGCGTACCCGCAGGTGGTCACCATCAAAGGCGAGATCACCAAGATCCGCGGGATGCTGGGCCTGACCGAGGCGGAGACGGACGCGAGCCTGCCGCTGGGCCCGGAGCCCGTCGGGGAGGTCGCGCGGCCGGTGCCGCTGCCGGAGCTTCCCGCGCCCGGGCCGGAAGACGAGCCCGGCGCGGCGGCAAAGGCCGCTGCGGAGCCCGCGACCGCACCGGAAGCCGTATCCGGGGCCGCACCGGAGACCGCACCCGAGCCCGCACCCGAGCCCGCACCTGAGCCTGAGGCCGTCACCGGGACCGAGGCAAAGCCCGGAACCGAGCCCGAGCCCGAGCCTGGGCCCGAGCCTGGGCCCGGGGGCGGTGCCGTCCCGGCGGCCACCGGGGCCGCCCCCGCTGAGCGGCCCGAGGAGGAGCCGTTCGACCTCCAGGAGTACCAGCGCTTCCTGGACGCCAACCGACCTGCCGGCCCTGACGCAGACGTCACGCTGCCGGACTTGGACGCCATGGGCGAGGAGGAACTCGTCGCCCTGCTGCAGAAGGAAATCGACGACGCTATGAACGACGGGGCTGATGTGGCATGAGCGAACGGCCGCAGAGCAAGACCACTGAGGTGCTGAAGCAGTCGGTCCGCACCATCAAGAGCCTGCGCCGCCAGCTGGACCAGGCGACCAGCGCGAGCCGGGAGCCGATCGCCGTGGTCGGGCTCGCCTGCCGCTTCCCCGGCGGCTGCGACACGCCGGAGCGCTTCTGGTCGTTCCTGCGCGAGGGCGGCATCGGCCTGCGGGACGTCCCCGAGGACCGCTGGCCGATCCAGGACTACTACGACCCGCAGCCCGGCAAGCCCGGAAAGATGTACGTCCGGCAGAGCAACTTCATGGAGTGCGACGTCACCGCATTCGACGCGCGCTTCTTCAAGATCTCCGGCGTCGAGGCCAACGCCATGGACCCGCAGCAGCGGCAGCTGCTGGAGGTCACCTGGCAGGCGCTGGAGAACGCCGGGCAGAACCCGGAGGAGCTGCGCGGCAGCCTGACCGGCGTCTACATCGGCATCTCCAGCAACTCCGAGTACGCGCAGCTGGTCAAGAAGGTCGGTGACATCAACGAGTACATCGGCACCGGCAACACCTCCTCGATCGCCTCCGGGCGCGTCGCCTACGCTTTCGGCTGGACCGGCCCCGCGCTGTCCGTCGACACCGCCTGCTCCTCCTCCCTGGTCAGCACCCACCTGGCGGTGGAGGCGCTGCGCCGCGGCGAGTGTGAGATGGCGGTGGCAGGCGGCGTCAACATGATGCTGGCGCCGGGCGTCATGGCGTCGCTGTGCTCGATGAACGCCCTGGCCAAGGACGGCCGTTCCAAGCCGTTCGACGCCTCCGCCGACGGCTACGGCCGCGGTGAGGGCTGCGGCATCGTCGTCCTCAAGCGGCTGTCGGACGCCCAGCGCGACGGCGACACCGTCTACGCCGTCATCCGCGGCGGCGCCGTCAACAACGACGGCGAGAGCAGCGGCCTGACCACCCCCAACGGCCGTGCCCAGAAGGCCGTGCTGGCCCGCGCGCTGGCCAACACCGGCCTGACGCCCCACGACATCGACTACGTCGAGACCCACGGCACCGGCACCCTGCTCGGCGACCCGATCGAGATCGACGCCATCCACCAGGTCTACGGCAAGGACCGCGATGCCTCCCGCCCGCTGGTGCTCGGCGCGGTCAAGGGCAACATCGGCCACCTGGAGAGCGCCGCGGGCATCGCCAGCCTCATCAAGACGGTGCTGTGCCTGTACCACGGCGAGGTCCCGCCCGTGACCGGGCTGACCGAGCTGAACCCGCGCATCAAGCCGGTCGCCGGCGCGTTCTCCTTCCCCGCCGCCGCCGAGCCGTGGCCCGAGACCGGGGACCGGCCGCGCTTCGCCGCCATCAGCTCGTTCGGCTTCAGCGGCACCAACGCCCACCTGATCCTCTCCGACCGGCCGGACCCGGCCCACGGCCAGCCCGCGAACGCGCTGCCGGCGGCCGACCGCGTCCCGCTGACGGCCTCGCTGCTGACGCTGAGCGCCATGGACGAGGAGAAGCTGGTGCGGCAGATCCGCGCCTTCGACGAGCACCTCGCCAGCCACCCGGACCTGCCGCCCGAGGACGTGTGCTTCACGGCCAACGCCACCCGCGCCTCGTTCGACCACCGGGCGGTGTTCCTCGGCCGCACCCTCACCGACCTGCGGCGGGGCCTGCGGGCCGCGCTGCGGGCCTATGAGGACAACAAGACGCTGTACTCGGAGTCCCAGGTCATCCTCGGCTCCAGCCACGGCTCCGACCGGTACAACGCCAAGCGCACCCTGTTCACGACCATCGACGAGGGCCACGCCTACACCGCGCTGACCGACGAGAAGATCCGCCCCAAGCTGGTGTTCCTCTTCAGCGGCGAACCGGGCGACACCTTCACCACGGCGCGCGGCCTGTGGGAGCTGTTCCCCGCCTTCCGCGAGGCCATGACCGAGGCGCTGGCGGTCTTCGAGGACGACCTCGGCCCGCAGGCCGAGGCGTTCGCCCAGGAGAACGGCACGCCCGCCGGGCCGGCCGAGGAGCAGGCGTGGCTGTTCGCCGCCGAGTACGCCCTCAGCAAGCTTCTCGCCAGCTACGGCATCACCCCCGAGATCACCTTCGGCGAGCGCACCGGCACCCTGGCCGCCGCCGTGATATCCGGCGTGCTGACGCTTGATGCCGCGGCCCGCCACCTGGCCGCGCTGCGCCGGGCCCAGCAGGCGGCGGACGCCGTCGGCTTCGCCCGCGTCGTCCTGGACGGCGCCGACCCGGAGGCGCTGGCGGACGAGTTCCCCGGCGTGCACCTGTCGGCCGTGTACTCCTCGTCGGACTTCGTGCTCTCCGGCGCGCCCGAGGAGCTGGCGCGCGCCACCGACGCGCTGTCCGCCCGGGGGGCCACGGTCACCGAGGAGCCGGGCAGCTTCCCCTCCGCCGGCTACGAGCCGCGCGCCGCCGCCTGGCGTGAGGCCGTCGGCGGCGAGACGTACCAGCAGCCCGGCAGCCGCTTCCAGTCGCCGTTCACCCTGCGCACCAGCCACCACCCGGAGGTGCTGCGGGAGGACTTCCACGACTACGCGCTGACCGCGCCGATCCGCTTCGCGCAGGGCCTCGAGGAGCTGTACAACCAGGGCTACCGCTTCTTCGTCGAGATCGGCGCCGGCCGTCCCCGCGAGGGCACCACGGTGCTGGACCGCGACGACGTCGTCACGCTGCCGCTGGTGGAGAACGGCACCGCCCTGGAGACGCTGCTGGAGACGCTCGCCAAGCTGATCTGCCTGGGCTCCACCCCGACCTGGGACCGTCACTACGAAGGGCTCGGGCGCCGCAAGCTGATGCTGCCGAACTACCCGTTCGAGCAGTCGAGTTACTGGCTGGTGGAGTCCCGCGAGGAGGAGGTCACGGGGCTCCAGGCACGGCTGGCCGGGCGGCTGACCCGCGACGGCCTGATGGGCGAGCCGCTCAACCTGCCGATGCGGCAGAAGCAGTGGGTGTACACCTTCGCGCACCAGAACTTCCCGGAGCTGCTGGACAACTCCGGCGTGGTGCACGTCGGCTACTACCTGGAGATGCTGCGCGGCGTCATGGCCGAGATGTACGGCGACCAGCCGTGCCGCGTCACCGGCATGCGGTTCCTCAGCCCGATCATGGTGTTCGCCGAGGACACCAAGGAGGTGCTGCTGGCGCTCGACCCGCGCGACGACGGCGGCTTCGACTTCGCGTTCCACAGCAAGAACGCCGCGTCCACCAGCTGGGACCTCAACGTCCAGGGCACCATCGCCGCCGTCACCGGCGAGGAGGACGAGGAGCTGCTGCCGCTCGCCGAGCTGCGCGAGCAGCGCGAACGCCACGAGAAGACCGAGGACTTCTACTACCCGCTGGAGAAGGAGCGCGGCTTCTACTTCGGCCCGGCCGTCCGCTGGGTCGAGGAGGCGTGGCACAACGGCACGGAGGGCCTCATCGGCTTCCGCATGCCGCAGGGCCCGGCCGCCAAGCGCGGCTACGCGCTCGGCTTCCACCCCGGCGTGCTGGACAGCTGCGCCCAGTCCTGCAACTACCTGGCGCTGGAGCGCACTCCGGCCGGCAAGAAGTACATGGTCGCCGAGCTGGACGACGTGCTGATCACGCCGGGCGAGGACGTGACGGGGCTGTTCGCCGACATCCGGATGCCCGAGTACGACAGCGAAACCGAGGAGCTGGGCGGCACCATCCGGCTCACCGACGAGTCCGGCGCCACGCTGGTGCGCATCGGCCGCATCAGGCTCAAGGAGTTCGACGAGGAGAAGCTCGGCGAGCTGCGGGCGATGCTGGACGCCGACGGCCTGGAGAAGGACGGCGAGGACCGCGACTTCCTGATGCGGTACATCCACGCCGACGTCGAGCAGAAGCCCGCCATGGCGCTGGAGTACCTGCGCACCATGCTGGCGCTGATCCTGGAGATGGACCTGTCCGAGGTCGACCCCGACGAGCACATGCGCACGTTCGGTCTCGACTCCATGACCGGCCTGCGGTTCTTCAACAAGATCGGCCAGCTGCTGGACGTGGACATCTCCTTCGCCGACGTGGTCAAGAGCCGCAACCTGCGGGAGCTGTCGCTGAAGCTGGTCGACATGCTGCCGGGCGGCGCCGGCGTGCTGCGGGACGCGCAGCGCAAGGCGTACGACCTGGACCTGTCGCCCGCGCACTGGATCTACCGCTACGAGGAGAAGCCCGAGGCGCGGATCAGGCTGTTCTGCTTCCCCAACGGCTACCGCAACGCCGACCTGTTCGACGACTGGCAGGACCAGCTCGGCCCCGAGGTGGACGTCTGCCCGATCATGCTGCCCGGCATGGACGCCAAGCGGCTGGACGAGCGGGCGCCGGAGGACATCAACGAGTTCATGGCCACCATGGAGAAGGTCGTGGACCCGGACCTGTTCGACATCCCGTGCGCCTCGTTCGGGCACAGCTGGGGCGCGCTGTTCTCGTTCCGGCTGGCGGCCCGCCTGGGCGCCAACCCGCGGGCGCGGTTCCTCAAGGCGTTCGTCTCCGGCTTCGCCGCGCCGAACGGCCCCAACCCGAACATCGCGAAGATCCTCGACGAGATCGGCAAGCACGGCCTGACGCGGATCCCGGCCTACGAGGAGATCCGCCACGACCAGGAGACCGTCAACGCCGTCATCCGCGCCTACATGAACGGCTGGGGCTACGGCGAGGCCGAGACCCGGGCGACGCTGCCGCAGCTGCTGGCGGCGTGCCGCCTGATCGAGAGCTTCACCTACGACCCGGAGGAGAAGTTCGAGGTGCCGCTGACGGCGTTCCACGGCGTCGACGACTGGGTGGCGTCGAAGGAGACCAAGCTGTGGGAGCAGCTGACGACGGGCTCCTTCCGGATGCACACCATGGCCGGTGACCACCAGTTCATCAACAAGGAGCAGTCCGAGGGCCGGCTGCTGGCGCTGATCCGCGAGGAGCTGATGGAGGCCCTGGAGGAGGCCGAGGCCGCCGAGTGAGCGGCGGCACCCGCGTCACCTGACGCACCCCGCCGGCCGCGCGGCCGCCACAGCCGCGCGGCCGGCCCCACACGCGAAGACGCGCGAGAGCGCGAGAAATGGGCGAGGACAGGCAATGGAACGGCGCCAGGCGGGCATTGAGGCGATCAACTTCTACGGCGGCTCCGCCTACATCGATGTGACGACGCTGGCGAGGTACCGGCAGCTCGACAACGAGCGGTTCGAGAACCTGCTCATGCGGGAGAAGTCGGTGGCCCTGCCCTTCGAGGACCCCGTGTCGTTCGCGGTCAACGCCGCGAAGCCGGTCACGGACGCGATGCCGCCGGAGGACCGGGACCGGATCGAAATGCTGATCACCTGCACCGAGTCCGGCATCGACTTCGGCAAGTCGCTGAGCACGTACGTCCACGACTACCTCGGGCTCAGCCGCCGCTGCCGCCTCTTCGAGGTGAAGAACGCCTGTTTCTCCGGCACCGCCGGGTTCCAGTCGGCGGTCAACTTCATCCTGTCGCAGGTCTCCCCGGGCGCGAAGGCGCTCGTGGTGACCACGGACATGGCGAAGTTCAAGGCCGCGGACGGCGGCGAGGCGCTGTCGGAGGACTGGTCGTTCGCCGAGCCGAGCGGCGGCGCGGGCGCGGTCGCCATGCTGATCAGCGACACCCCGCACGTGTACAGCGTGGACATCGGGGCCAACGGCCAGCACGGCTACGAGGTGATGGACACCTGCCGGCCCATCCCCGACAGCGAGGCGGGCAACGCCGACCTGTCGCTGATGTCGTACCTGGACTGCTGCGAGGCGGCCTACCGCGACTACGAGCGGCGGGTGGCGGACGTCGACTACGGCACCACGTTCGACTACCTGTCGTTCCACACGCCGTTCGGCGGCATGGTCAAGGGCGCGCACCGCACGATGATGCGGCGCATGTGCAAGGCCAGGGGCCAGGCCATCGAGGACGACTTCCAGCGGCGCGTCATGCCGGGCCTGACCTACTGCCAGCGCGTCGGCAACATCATGGGAGGATCCGTCTTCCTGAACATCCTCTCCACCATCTGGCACGGTGACTTCGCCGACCCCAAGCGCCTGGGCGTGTTCTCCTACGGCTCGGGCTGCTGCTCGGAGTTCTACAGCGGCGTGGTCACCCGCGAGGGGCAGGAGCGGGTGCGGGCGATGAACATCGACGCCGTGCTGGACAACCGGTACGAGCTGAGCGTCGAGGAGTACCTGCTGCTGATGAAGGAGAACGACGTGACGGCGTTCGGCACCCGGAACGTCGAGCCCAGGCTCGACGTGATCCCCGAGGTGCTTGAGAGCATCAAGGGCAGCGGGCGGCTGGTGCTCAGCCGCATCAACGAGTTCCACCGGGAATACACATGGATCTGAGCGGCACCCCGGGCGGCGCCTCGCAGCAGGCCCCCGCGGGCACGGGCGTCGTCAGGGTCGAGGAGCCCCACCCGGGCGTGGCCCTGGTGACGATGGAGGACCGGGAGCACAAGAACACCTTCACCGAGGAGCTGCTGACCGGCCTCGGCGACGCGTTCCAGCGTGTCCAGGCCGACGAGCGGTTCAAGGTGCTGGTGCTCACCGGCTACGGCAACTACTTCTCCTCCGGCGGCACCAGGGAGGCCCTGCTCGACATCCAGGCGGGCAAGTCGACGTTCATGAGCGCCGAGGGCAAGCCCAACGTGTACTCCATGCCGCTGGACTGCCCCATCCCGGTGATCTCCGCGATGCAGGGGCACGCCATCGGCGGCGGCCTGGCCATGGGCCTGTTCGCCGACTTCGTGCTGCTGGCCCGGGAAGGGGTCTACGCGGCGAACTTCATGAAGTACGGCTTCACGCCGGGCTTCGGCGCCACCTGCGTCTTCCCGGCCAAGCTGGGGCTGCCGCTGGCGCAGGACTTCCTGCTGACCGCGCGGTCGTTCCGCGGCGCCGAACTGGCGGCGCGGGGCATCCCGTTCGAGGTGCGGCCGCGCGCCGAGGTGGTGCCCGCCGCGCTTGACCTGGCGCAGAACCTCGCGGAGAAGCCCCGCACCTCCCTGGTCACCCTGAAGGAGCACCTCGTGCGGGACCTGCGGCGCGAGCTGCCGGGAGTCATCGAGAAGGAGCTGGCCATGCACCAGGTCACCTTCCACCAGCCCGAGGTGAAGGAACTGCTGATGAGCCGCTACGGCGCGTAGCGGGGGTGGGAGCAGCCAGGCCAAAAGGCACCCAAGGAAACAACAACCGAGTACGAACGAGAAAGCCGAGAACAGCACGCCATGAGCCAGCAGGAGATACTCGACACCCTGGCGTCGGTCTTCGTCGACATCCTCCCGGAGGTCGACAAGAGCGCCATCACCCGTGAGGCCAGCATGCGCGACCTCGGGGCCAACTCCATCGACCGGGCCGACATCATCACCGAGACGATGGAGAAGCTCGGCATCACCGTGCCGATGGTGAACTTCGGCAACGCCAAGAACATCGGCGACGTCGTCGACATCATGGCGCGGGAGGCCAAGCCGTGAAGCTGTCCGGCAAGGTCGCCATCGTCACCGGCGGTTCGCGCGGGCTGGGCAGGGCCATGGTGCTGCGGCTGGCCCAGGAGGGCGCCGCCGTCGCCATCGTCTACGCCAGCGACAAGGACAGCGCCGAGGACACCAGGAGCCAGGCCGAGGCACTGGGCGCCACTGCCCGGACCTACCGCTGCGACGTGTCCGATGCCGAGCAGACCGCCGCCACCGTCAAGGCGGTCACCAGCGAACTCGGGCCCGTGGACGTGCTGGTGAACAACGCCGGCATCATCCGGGACGGCGTCGCCGCCTCGCTGCGCGAGGAGGACTACGACGCGGTCCTCGACACCAACCTCAAGGGCGCCTTCCTGATGATCAAGGCGTGCTACTTCGGGTTCATCCGGCGCCGCA
Organism: Streptomyces sp. 7-21; assembly: GCF_016741785.1. Classification (GTDB taxonomy): domain Bacteria; phylum Actinomycetota; class Actinomycetes; order Streptomycetales; family Streptomycetaceae; genus Streptomyces. The sequence goes on along the minus strand of NZ_JAERRL010000003.1, from coordinate 63,102 downwards.
CCGGCTCGATCATCAACGTCTCGTCCGTCTCCGGCCTGTTCGGCAACCCCGGGCAGGCCAACTACGCGGCGGCCAAGGCCGGCATGATCGGCCTGACGAAGTCGATCGCCCGCGAGCTGGCCGAGCGGAACGTCCGGTGCAACGCCATCGCTCCCGGCCTGATCGCCACCGACATGACGGACACCATGGCCGAGGATCCCAAGCGGCTGGAGAACGTGCCGATGCGGCGCTCCGGCACCCCGGAGGAGGTCGCGGGCCTGGTGGCGTTCCTGGCCAGCGACGACAGCGCCTACATCACCGGCGAGGTCATCCGCGTCGACGGCGGCATGGCCATGTGAGCCGGGCCGGCCGCCGCTGACGCCGGCCAGCGCCGCACAGCGAGGGGGCCGCCGCGACACCGGTCGCGGCGGCCCCCTGACGCGTGGCGCGGCGCCCCGTTACTGCGGGCCGCCGTTCTCCAGCCAGTGCCGCAGGTCGGCGGGGAGGTGCGCCACGGCCTTCTCGTACACGGCTGTCTCCTCCTTGCTGAGCACGTCCTGCCACTGGCCGCTGCTGCCTTTGTGGAAGAACTCAAAGGACGTCAGGGAGTTGGCGAGCGCCCCCGTCCACAGCTCGTCCTTGCGGGACTTCATCTCCTTGAAGGTGCAGGCCCGCACCAGATCGGGCCAGACCGCCTCGTCGACGGGGATGTCGAGGAAGGCGCTGACGCGGCGCATCTGCCCGTCCAGGTCGTTGAGCATGTCCTGGTAGTGCAGCAGCAGGATGTTGGGCTCATGCCGGTGCTCCCACCACGACGCCAGGTGGTGGCTGGGGGAGTTGTACGGCCAGCCGTCCGACTCCCACGGGAACGCGCTGCGGGTGAAGTACTCCTTCCAGTACTCCCGCACGTCCGCGGGGACGGACGGCAGCTCGGGAGTGTGCACGTCGTCCCCGGTCGCCGGGTCGGACGGGCCGGGGTCGGTCTCCTGTACGCCCCGCGTGTGGTTGTGCGTGGAGATCGCCACGTCCCGCAGGTCGCGGCCCACGACCAGGTAGGAGACCTCGTCGTAGATGGGCAGCGCGTCCATCGGCAGGTGCGTCTTGATGAACCGCCGGTGCTCCTGGAACTCCAGGTTGGCCAGCAGCAGCGGCAGCGGCGCGAACGTGCAGTCCAGCCAGGGGCTGACGGTCATCAGCGGGCCCGGCAGCTTGTCGCTCTGGAAGATCAGCGCGGCGGTGATGCGCTGCGCCCACGTCGTGCCCGTCTTCAGCGGGGTGGAGATGACGATGTCACCGGGGCGCGGCTCGTACTCGTTCCACTTCGTGCTGTCCGTGAAGTGGCTCTTGTAGACGCGCTGCGGCTTGTGACGGAGGGTCACGTTGGCTGGCATGTGGGGTGCTGGCCCTCTCTTGGCTCGGGTCTGCTCGTGAGGTGCGTGCGTGGGGGTGGGGGAGAGGGAAGGACGACGGGGGCGGGGAGCCCGCGGGTCACTCCCAGCGGAAGACGCGCTGCGCCAGGCCGGCGGCCACGACGAGCAGCCCGCCCAGGACGGCGACGGACACCCAGTTGTCGGACCAGGACTCGCCCTCCCACAGCCCCTGGAGGAACTCCACCAGCTGCGTCAGCGGCGAGAACTGCGCGACGTCCCGCACGCCGTCGGGCATCACGTCCAGCGGCACCGCGCCGCCGGACAGCACGATCAGCGGGTAGGTGATGGAGTTGCCCAGCGCCTGCGCGGCCTGCGGCGAGGGCAGCAGGGCGGCGAGCAGGTAGCCGACCGCGAGGAAGGCGAAGACGCCGAGGACCAGCGCGCCCAGCACGGACAGGAAGTTGCCCTGGAGTTCGGCGTCGAACAGCGTCATGCCGAGCACCAGCATCAGCGACACGCTGATCATCAGGATGACGAACCGCACGACGACGTCGGCCGCGATGTAGGCGCTGGGCCGCAGCGGTGTCGCGCGGAAGCGGCGCAGCGCCCCGGTCTCGCGCTGGGAGATGATGTCGGTCGGGATCATCAGGAAGCTGGTGATCGCGATCACGATGGACGTGAACGCCACCAGGTTGGCCTCGATGAAGCCCTTGCCGTCGAACTCCGGCCGCGGGTCGCTGCCGAAGATCGCCCCCATGATGAGGACGAACATCGGGGCGAAGGCGAGCATGAAGAACACCGACGCCGGATCCCGGAGCGTCCGCTTGGTCTGGACGTTGAGAAGCTTGCTGACGGCGCTCACCTGGCCCCTCCCTTCCTGGCCTTCCTGGCCCTCCTGCCGCCCCGCCCGCGGGCGTGCGGCGCGTCGTCGTCGTCCTGCTGCGGCTCCGGCATGTGACGTCCCGTCAGCGCCAGGAACACGTCCTCCAGGCTGGCGCGCTGCGACTGGAAGTCGCCCACGGACAGGTCGGCGTCCGCCAGCACGCCCATCACCCGCTGCGCGAACCGGTCGCCGCCGCCGTGCACGACGACGCGGTCGCCCGTGACCTGCACCCGGGTGACGCCCTCCACGCTCTCCAGCAGCTGGACGGGCGGCTGCCGGTCCACCGTGAAGCTGACGCTGTTCTCGGCGCCGAGCTTGGCGATGAGGTTGGGCACGGTGTCCACGGCGACGATCCGGCCCCGGTCCACGATGGCGACGCGGTCGCAGAGGCGCTCGGCCTCCTCCATGAAGTGCGTGGTGAGCACGACGGTGGTGCCGGCGTCGCGGATGGAGCGGATGACGTCCCACACCCGGTGGCGGGTCTGCGGGTCCAGGCCGGTGGTGATCTCGTCGACGAACAGGATCTCCGGGTTGTTCACCAGCGCCAGCGCGATGAACACGCGCTGCCGCTGCCCGCCGGAGAGCTTCTCGACGTACGCCCCCTCCTTCTCCGACAGCTCCAGGCTCGCCAGGATCCGCCGCCAGTCGGCCGGGTTGCGGTAGAAGGAGGAGAACAGCTCCAGCGCCTCGCCGACCTTGATCCGCGAGGGCAGGGCGGAGGTCTGGAGCTGGAGGCCGGTGCGCTCGCGGACCTCGGTGACGTCCTTCTCAGGGTCGAGGCCCAGCACCTCGATCGTGCCGCCGTCGCGGGACCGCAGGCCCTCGATGCACTCCAGCAGCGAGGTCTTGCCAGCGCCGTTCGGCCCGATCATGCCGAAGATCTCGCCCTGGCGGACCTCGAGGGAGACCCCGTCGACGGCACGCAGATCTCCATAGCTCTTCGTGACGTTTTCACATCGTATGACGGTGTTCATCCCTCGTCCGTGTCCTCCTTGTCCGCCGTCTCGCTAGCCTCGCCCCGGGCTTCCGCGTCCTGCTCGAACTGCTCGAACAGGCCCGTCGCGCCCTGCTGCGACATCCGCATCAGGACGTCGATCTTCATCAGCGCGAGCCCGCTCTCCGGGTCGCCGAGCACAAGGAGTTTGTCGCCCACGCCGATCCCGAGGTCACGGCGGGCCTGCGCCGGGATCACGACCTGGCCGCGCTCGCTGACAGTCACGGCGCCGTAGAAGCCTCTGCCTTTGGGGCCGTATGACGCCTTGTTCTCAGAGCCGTTCTCGGAGTCCTCGCCGTGGGCCATCGAACCCCCTCGTGTGCTATCCAAAGGATGCAAGTTTTGACATGTATATCATGCGCGCCCGCTCGGGCCGGTCACGGTGAAGAGACGGTGGGTAAACGGGCAACGGGCCGTGATGTCACGTCAGTTGTGTGAAAGAGCTGTGGCCGGCCGACGCGGAGCCTCCCGTCACCGGCATCGCGCCACCATTCCCCCTTCGGGTGACATCACGGATCATTCGGGCCAATGGTGGGGATCAACCTGCGTAAGACGCACGACGACAGCGCGAGGTGAGGATGCCCATCGAGTCCCCGTCCGCGCCCGGGACCACCGACGAGCTGGTCCAGGGCGAAAAGATGATCGTGAGCGCTCACACGGGGGGCGTGCTGCTGCCGGACTCCTACATCAACAAGCGCCAGCACATGAAGGCGTTCCGCGAAGACGTCGACGAGCTGCGGGGCCACCACAGATGGTCGTTCACGCGCCTGAGCGACGGCGTCTACGCGATCCAGCACGTCGTCAGCGGCCGGTACGTCGAGCCGCTGCGCAAGAGCGAGGACAGCGCGGTCTACGAGAACGTCCGCTACCAGGGCCCGATCCTGCTGGAGACCGGCCCGATCGCCGAGGCCCGCAACGCCTGGGAGATCCGCCGCCGCGGCGACTACTTCCAGATCGGGCTGCGCGGCACCCGCTACGTCATCGGCCTCACGCACCCGGACCACGCCGACAGCTGGGTCACGCTGCTCGACCCCTGGTGGAGCACCGACCGGCTCTGGCTCATCCACGACGCCACCGGCTGACACCCTGATTCCCTTGTCCCCCTGACCCGCCCGCCGCCCCTGCCGCGCGGCCCCGGCGTCTGGTGCTCACGCCGGGGCCGCGCACCCCCCCGCACTCCGCGTCGCCCCGGCTCAGGATGCGCCGAGCCGCCACAGCCGCTTGCGGTACCGCGCGGGCAGCCGCATGACCTCCAGCCGCGCCCGCGTGTGGTGCCGATCCAGCCGCAGCGCCTGCTCCAGGTCCGCCGCCGCCCCCTTCACGTCCCCGGCGAGCCGCAGCGTCGCGGCCCGGACCGCCAAGGCGCGGACGCAGCCGGGACTGATCGACAGCGCGGTGTTCAGATCGACCAGCGCCGGCTCGATCTGCCCGAGGGAACGGTAGAGGTCACCCCGGCTGGTGAGCGCGGCCTCGTTGCGCGGGTTGAGTTCCAGAGCGCGGTGCAGGTCGGCCTGGGCGGCGGCGGTGTCGCCCAGGGTCAGCAAGGCGTCGCCCCGCCGGGCCAGCACCCAGTCGTAGCGGGGGTTGAGGTCAAGGGCGTGGCGGAAGGCGTCGATGGCCATGCGGTAATCGCCGGTGACGCGGTACACCTCGCCGCGCAGCGCGTGGGCGTAGTCGTTGTGGGGGTTGAGGGAGACCGCGCGGTCCAGGTCGGCCAGCGCCGCCTGGTTCTCGCCGCGCCCCAGGCTCAGATCGCCCCGGCAGGCGAGGGCGTAGTCGTTGTCCGGGTTGAGCGACAGGGCGGCCTGCACGTCCGCCCGCGCCGCGTCGGGCTGGGCCATGGCCACATGCACCATGGCGCGGCGGGCCAGCGCCCAGTCATTGCGGGGGTTGAGACCGAGGGCGTGGGTAAAGGCACCGACCGCCTCGCGGTATCGGCCGGTGACGCGGTACACCTCGCCGCGCAGCGCGTGGGCGTAGTCGCTGCCAGGGTCGAGCGCGACCGCGCGGTCCAGGTCGGCCAGGGCGAGCTCGTGCTCCCCGCGCATCAGGCGGGCGTCGCCCCGCAAGGCGTGCGCCCAGGCGTACCCGGGGTCCAGCTCGATCGCGCGGTCCAGGTCGGCCAGCGCCGCATCGGGGTGGCGGGCGACCAGGCGCAGGTGGCCTCGGCTGGCACAGGCGTAGCCCAGGCTGGCATCGAGGGCGAGCGCGCGGTCCAGGTCGGCGAGCGCACGCTCGTTCTCCCCCCTCACCTTCCACACCTCGGCGCGGAGCGCGAGCGCGGGGGCGTGGTCCGGGCGGAGTGACAGCGAGCGGTTGAGGTCGGCGAGCGCCTCCGCGTAGCGCTGGGCCTCCACATGCGCGATCGCCCGCTTCAGAAAGGAGCCCGCGTCCTCCTGCGGGGCCTCGCCGGCGCCCTTTCCGCCGGCCGCGGCGGCGGGCACGGGCCGCCGGGGGCTGCGGGCCAGCCAGATGCGGCCCTCGGCGCCGAACAGCCAGCGCTGTGGCGTCTGCCCGCTGCCGTGCGCCTGGACGTGCGCGTACGCGTGCTCGTAGGCGTCCTCCACCGAGATCAGGCCGTCGCCGTCCCGGTCGGCCTCGCCCGTGCGCAGCCCGTGCACCAGCCCCGCCGTGAACACCGAGGGCTTCGGCACCCCAGCGTCCGGCAGCGGCTCTCCCTCGAACGAGTACTCGTGCGCCCGCGACGCCGTCAGCACCACGCGTCCCCGGCCCGGCGAGTCCAGCCGCCGCCCCAGATCGAGGCCGCCGTCTCCGCCCGCGCCCTTCGCGCCGCGCGCGAACGCCCCGCTGAAGCAGCAGTCCAGGATGAGGATCTGGCTGCGCGCCCGGCAGTCGTCCAGCTGCTCCAGCAGCCAGCCGGACTCCACACCCGTGGCCGCCAGCAGGTCCTTGCGGGTATCGGTGGCGGCGAAGTACAGGCGGTTGCGCCGGTCCAGCACGCCGTGGCAGGACAGGTACACCAGCAGCAGCTCGGCGGGCTTCCGGCCGGCCAGGAAGTCCGCCAGACAGATGCGCAGTTCCTGCGCCGTCGGGTCGGACAGCGTGGTGACGTCGAAGCCGCCGATGCCCGGATCACCGAGCACTCCGGCCAGTTCCCGGCCGTCCCGGGCCGGCGACCGCAGCCGGGCCAGGGAACCGTCGGCGTACTCCGAGGTGGCGATGATCAGCGCCGAGCGCGGGCCGGGGAGTTCAGCCCCGCGACCGGTGCCGCTCAAGCCACACCTCGATCAGCTCCTCCTGCCGCTCCTCGGAGATGCCGGTCACCTTCAGCACATCGTCGCCGAACTGGATCTCCACCGAGCGCGCCGCGTCCCGCGCCGCCCACCGCCGCACGGCCGCCACCAGCGCCCGCAGCCCCGTGGTCACGCCCAGCCGCACCAGCAGCGAACCCGCCACCGCCCCCAGGCCCTTAGCCCCGGCCGGCCCGTCCGCCGCCCGCAGCGGATCGACGGACTCCACCTCCAGCTGAAGCAGCTCCGCGCGCAACGCCTGGGCCAGCTCGGCCCGTTCCTCGTCGTCGCTGTGCTCGTCCCCGAGAACCCGCACCACCACGCTGGCCACGTCGCCCACCGGCCGCTTCCCCCTTCTCCCGTCCCCACCGACGCGTCGGCCCCCATTATCCCCGCGGGCCCGGCGGCCTCAGATGCCGAACGCCGCCGGATAGCGGATCGTCCCGGCCGGCACCGGCCGGTCCGGGGCCAGGGCCATCGCCATCAGCGCCTCGTCGGGCACCTCGATCGGCGCGCGGATGCCGAAGCCGGACGCCCGGCTGAAGCCGAACCGCGGGTAGTACTCCGGGTGCCCGAGCACGACGACGAGGTTCTCGCCCCTGGCGCGGGCCGCGTCCAGCACGGCGCGGATGGCGGCGGACCCGGCGCCCGACCGCTGCACCCGCGGCAGCACCGCGCACGGCCCCAGCGTCAGCGCCGGCTCGCCGCCGACGTGGCAGCGGGTGAGGAGCGCGTGGCCGACAGGCGTGCCACCGGCGTCGGTGGCGAGCATGGACAGCCCGTCGAGCCACGCACCCGGGTCGGCGCGCAGCTCATCCACGATGCGCGCCTCCTCGCCGGTGGGGAAGGCGGCCAGGTTGATCTCGCGGACGGCGGCGACGTCGCCGGGCGTCTCCGGACGCGTGGCCCAGGCACTGCTCACGGTGGCTCCTTGCTGGCCGGAATCGCTGGCCGGAATCGCTGGCCGGAACGACGGGGCGGCACACCCCGCCCGAACCAGTCTCAGTAACGCACTGCCACCCTAAGCGGCACAGCCGTGGGAAATGCGGCGGGTGCTGATGAGGCCAGCGGTACGTTGCAAGGATGCCAAAACCCGGACTCATCGGAAGCGGGCTCATCGGCAGCACCATCGCCCGGCAAGCGGCCGCGGCCGGCATCGACGTGGTGCTCAGCAACCCGCGCGGCCCGCACACCCTCAGCGGCCTCGTCGCCGGACTCGGCGACCGGGCACGCGCGGCCACCGCCCAGGAAGCCGCCGAGACCAGCGACCTCGTCGTGGTCTCCGTCCCGGTGGCAGCCTACCGGAACCTGCCGGCCGGGCCACTGGCCGGCAAGACCGTCCTGGACACCCTCAACTACTACCCGCTCCGCGACGGCCGCATCCCCGCACTCGACTCGGGCTCCCTCACCAGCAGCGAGCTGGTGCAGCGGCACCTGGCCGGATCGCGCGTGGCGAAGGCGTGCAACACCATCTACTACCAGCACCTGCGCGACCTGGCCCGCCCCGCCGGTGCGCCCGACCGCAGCGCCCTGCCGGTCGCCGGCGACGACCCGGCCGCCCGCCAGGAGGCCACGCGGCTGCTGGACCAGCTGGGCTGGGACACCGTCGACGCGGGCCCGCTGCCGGAGAGCTGGCGCTTCCAGCCGGACACCCCGGCGTACGGCCTGCCGTACATGGCGCACCCGGACGGCGAGGGCGACCTGGTGGCGCGCATCGCCGAGGACCCGGGCGCGCCCGCCCCGGCCGAGCGCATCCGCGCCGCGCTCGCCGCGGCGTAGGGGGCGGCGGGCGGCGCGGCGCCCGCTCAGGCCGCCCCGGGCGACCCGGCCGGGCTGACGGCCTCCACCGCCTCGAGCACCTCGGGCAGCGAGGTCACCCCGTCGGAGGCGAGGAAGTGGCCGGCGCCGGGGACCACCCGCGCGGTCGTGCCGAGCAGCCCGGCGAGCCGGTCGGTGTGCGCCGTCGGCACGAACGGGTCCGCGTCGGACCGCAGCACGGCCAGCCGGCCGACGCGCCCGGCGATCCCCGTCACGTCGCAGCCGTCGCCGATGTAGGAGTCCAGCTGGGGCAGCGCCGGCAGCCGGTCGAGGAACCCGGCGACCAGCACCAGCGCGCCGAGACGCCACGGCCCCGGCAGGGACCGCAGCTGGCGCAGCACGGTCAGGCAGCCCAGGCTGTGCGCGACGACGACCGTGCCCGCGTCCGGCGTTCCCAGCTCCGCCCGCACGGCCCCGGCCCACCTCGCCGGGTCCGGGTCGTGCGGCTCCGGCAGGGCCGGGACCGCGGCCGCCGCGCCGCGGGCCGTGAACTGCCCGGCGAGCCAGCCGAACCAGTGGTCCGCGGGCGTCGCCCCGTAGCCGTGGATGATCAGGGCGCGCTGCGGCCCTTCTCCTCCGCTCGTGATCTCGCTCATGCGGCCGGAGGCTATGCCTTCACACCAGTGTCAAGGTCAAGCCTCCGGCCGCGCGAGCGGTGCGGGAGGGCGTGGCGGTCAGGGCGTCTCGCGGATCTCCCGGCCGCTGAAGGTCTGGAAGTACCCCACGCAGGTGTCGCGCCAGTCGGCCGCGTCCACCTCGTGCAGCGCGAGCTTCTCCTTGACCTCGGCGAAGCGGCGGGCGTCGATCTCGCCCTCCAGCGAGTCCCAGGTGCGCCGCATCTCGCTGACGTAGCGCACGCCGGAGTAGTAGTGGTGCACCAGCTCGTCCCAGAAGATCCTGCCGCTGCGCATCGGCCGGTCCCACGGCACGTGGTGGAACCACATCAGCAGGTTCTCGGGGCAGGTGTCGATATTGCCGTACCGCTCCGCCAGGACCGGGAAGTACTGGGCGGTGAGGTCGCTGCCGGTGGGGGAGCGGTCGTAGCCCAGGCCGACGCTGTCCGCCTGGTTGTAGTAGGTCGGGTTCCAGTCCTCGCGCGGCAGGTCCGACTCCGAGGGGCCCGGACCGTAGTGCACGTCGGCGGTGAACTGGTGCCCGAGCCCCAGCGGCGTCTGGTAGCTGACCAGCGCCTCCCACGAGCCCATCATCATCGGCACCAGCGTGCCGACGATCCGCTCGCTGTTGCTCCAGGTCATGCGCACCCAGTCGTCGGCGATGTCCTCCGCCGCCAGGCTCCAGTCCCACGCCTGGCGGCCGAAGGCGTAGAGGTTCGCCTGGGAGAAGTGGTGCCCGGTGAGGTTGTCCGCGTTGCCGAAGTTGGCGACGCCGACGATGGCGGTGTCCGAGTGGTGCTGCGCCGTGCCGTCCACGATGTGGCCGACGAGCCGGTGTTCGAGCAGGCGGCCCTGCTCGTCCGTGGCGTAGGTGTCGGTCTTGAGGATCTCCTCCCACATCGGGGCGAGGAAGCAGAGCATCCGGTTCTGCCCGGTGTACTCCTGGGTGATCTGGAGCTCCAGCGCCTGGTTGGTGTTCTCCATCCGCCCGAACATCGGGTGGATCGGCTCCCTGGCCTGGAAGTCCAGGGGCCCGTTCTTGGTCTGGAGGAACACGCTGTCGTGGAACCGGCCGCGGCTGCCGTCCGGCTGCGGCTCGTCGTCGATGGGGCCGAACTCCAGGTAGGCCCGCTTCAGCCGGTCGCGGTCGACGTCGGGGTTGTAGACGAACGTGCGCCAGAAGATCTTCATGCCCAGCGGCTCGACCGCGGCCGCCATGCCGTTGGCGCCGTCGCCGTGGTCGTAGCCGAAGTCCTGCGGGCCCGGCTGGCCTTCGGAGTTGGCCTTGACGGTGAAGCCGATGAAGTCCGGTATGGCCTCCTGTATCTGGGCGGCCTTCCGCCGCCACCACGCCTGGAACTCCTCGTTGGAGGGCGCCATCTGCTCGTCGGTGAGCGTGTCCGGCGCGAACCGCTCGTCCGTCGGCGCCGCGTAGTTGATGGACAGGGCGAGCCGGATGCCGTAGGGGCGCAGCGCGTCGGCCAGCGCGGCCTCCTGGGCGATGTACTCGTCCGTCAGGTAGGCGTTGTCGGCGTTGACGTTGTTGATGGTGATTCCGGTGATGCCGACCGAAGCCATCGCCCGCGCGGCCACGATGTAGCGGTCGAGGATGACCGGCAGGTTGAGCGAGGCGCTGGGGCCCGTCGCCGCGAAGTTGAAGATCGCGCCATTCTCGCCGTTCAGTCCGCCCGTGCCGGATTCGTCATTGCCCGCGTAAAGGCGCTCCGTCTCCCAGTAGTTCAGGTGGCGGTGGGCGACCCGGGGGCTGTCGGCGATGTCCAGATCAGCGACCGGCTTGTGCGTCTGCACGCGGCGGAGGAACGCGAACGTGCCGTACAGCGCACCGACGTCGGTGTTTCCCGCGATGACGGTGAACTCGCGCCGCCCCTGGGCAACCGACCGGATGAGGAACCCGTCCCGGCCCAGCGGCTCCAGGTCCCGGGCGGGAACGAGCCGGCGCACAGCCGGGGAACTCTCACGCGTGCCCACGATGACGGCGCCGTCCGGGAGGCCGCTGGCGCCCCTCGGCCCGCCGAGCGCGGGCACCGGCCGGTCCAGCAGGCCGCTCAGGCCACGGACCAGCTCCTCCCGGGCGGCCTCCAGGGTGGACTCCACCAGCCGCTCCGAGGAACCCGGCGCCATCCGCAAGTCGGCGGTGTGGCGGTACGACTTGTTCCGTCCGGCATTCTCCACGACGACCGCCGTGAGCTGCCGCCGGTAGCGCCGCAGCAGGTCCGGATCGCTCACCGGAACGTAGCGCAGCCACAGGTCGGAACCGTCGTACTCGTCGTCCCGCCACTCCCGGCCCGGACCGGGGGACGCACCGGCGACTCCGCCCATGTGCGTGCTCAGCGCAACTGAGGCCCCTACCGCGCCCATAAATACCCGTCGGCTCACAGACATGAGGACGTCGTACCAGAAATCTCCCCACTCTGTCAGCATGTAGAACACAGTTCATGTCTATGAACGTGTTCGGCGGTGTCCGACGCTGTCCTCCCCCCATGGGATCCACCGCACGGCGAAACCGGACACACCAATCGGGTCTGACAGTCAGTGACGTGTGATGCCGGTGTGATCAGACTTCCCGGAACGGCGCCGCGCGTAACGGCCGAAGCGGCCGGGCGGCCGCACGTGAGTTCGGCTGGTCCGAGCCGAGCCGAGCCGAGCCGGGTCGGGGAGCGGTCGCTGTCGCTGGCGGCGGGGCAGCGGGGCCATGCTTGTGGTGGCGGTCATCGCGTGGCCTCGCTGTTCTGCTTGGTGTGGCAGGGGCAGGGGCAGGTGGTGGCTGCGGAGTCAGTCACGGGTGGCGGCCTCTGCTTCTGCGGCGGCGCGGGCGACGATGTCCACAGCGGTGTGGACGAGGGCGCGCAGGCTGTCGCGGGTGCATCGTCGGCGGTTGCGTACGGTCACGGGGCACCGCCCAGAGGTGTCCGGCGCGGTGGCGTACGGCGTCGCGCAGCAGCAGCGGGTCGGTCAGGCAGTCGCCGCGCGGGGGTACGACCCACCAGGGGCGGCGTCCGCGGTGCCCGTCCAGCGCGTCGGCCGGGGGCACCAGGATCAGGCCCTCGCTGACACCGAGGCCGCTGCCGCACGGCACCAGCCACATCAGCGCCGTCGCACCGGCGTCAGCGATCACCGGGCCGGTGCGGTTACCGAGGAAGGGGAAGAGCGTGGCGCCCTGGTAGAAGCCGAACACGACCACGTCGAACCACCGCCCGGCAGCGACGCGTTCGGGCTCGCCACCCACAGGCGGCAGCCACGGCGGCAAGGCGGGATCGTGCCACAACGGGCAGCGTCCGGCGGCGTCGGCGAGGCGCTGGCGACGCGCACGCTGCGCGTCCGTCCGGCTGGGCATCGGCGTTTCGTGTGACATGGTCGGCTCCATGCACAGGCAGTGGGGTGACCGTCACATACTCGCCCTGTAGAGAGGTCCCAACTATCAGTAATGGCTGATAATTGGGGCCATAGTTTCACGATCCGCTTACATCCCGAGCCAAGCGCCGAAAGCGGCGAATGACTCGGGCACGCGGCGGCGCGCGGCGTCCAGGCCCGCGTATGTCTCGCGGACCATCGGGTGGTACTTGGTCTGCTGGGGCCCGGCCTTCTTCGCCTTCAACAGGCTGCGGAAGGCCGCGTCCGGTTGTCCGGTCCACAACTGTGCGCGCGCCACCTCGGCGTGGTGGTGTGCGGTGCGTGAGCGCGGCCAGTCGGGCGGGAGCGTGAGGTCCTCAGCCGCGCGCACCGCCTCGTCGTACAGGTCGCGCTCCGCAAGTGTCGCCACCCGGTGCACGCCAACGTTCGTCGGTCCGGACGCGAGCCAATGCGTCCTTTCTGCTGGCCCGGTGCGCTCTGCCAGCCTCTGTGCCTCCGCCAGGTGTCCCTCGGAGGCATCCCCGTCCTGTGCCCGCGCGCACAGCACGGAAGCTCCGAGGTGTAGCTGGCCCGTTGCGACATCCCGCTCGTGGCCTTGTTCAGCCTGCTCCAGGATCGAGAGACCTACGCGCACGAGACGCTGACCGGTGCGGTAGTCGGCGGCGCGCAGGTGAACCAGGGCACGCAGGTACTGCCGTACGCCAGAGAGCACCGGGTCCGATGCCCGCTGGGCCGCCCATTCCATGCGGTTTAGGGCCACCATGCACAGGTCCTGGTAGCCCAGTTTCGTCGTCACGTCGTAGGCGGTGCGGTAGGCGCTGGCAAGGATCTGCCATGCCTCTCGGCTGGGTGTGTGGTACGCAGATGTGGTTAATTCTGTGATCAAGCCGGGCAGTTCGGCCGCAGCCTTCTTCAGATGGGTAGCACGCACGAGTGCGCACAATTGCTCAGCGTGCTGGTGCAGCTCGGGCAGTGGTCGGGGGGTGATGTCGGGATCGGCGCCGAGGTCATAGACGTCCAGTGCCTCGCGGATCGGCTGGATCAGCCCATCGAGCTGGTCACGCTTCAGGTCGTCGAGGTACGGCTGCCCGGTCAGCTCCGTCACCGGGATGGAGAGGGCGCGGGCAATGGCGCCAATCACCGAGGGAGAGGCAGAGATGACGCCCTGCTCGACTTTCGTGATCGTGGAGTACGAGACGGGTGACAGGACCGCCAGCTCGCGCTGCGTCAGGTTTCTCGTCCGCCGTGCGCGAGCAATCCGTGCCCCCGTGCTCTCAGTGCTATAGGGCATGCCGAACTCCGTTCTGGGTGACATTGGGACCGTACCCACGGCACGGGTGGCGGAGTACATCAAGGCCACCAGCAGAGGCACCCCGCGTGTGCGGGGACAGGGTCATCACCGGACGGGGTGCTCAGTGGAGGATCACCCCCGCGTGTGCGGGGACCAGGCGGGTGGTGGAGTACGTGCTGCTCGCCAAGCAGGATCACCCCCGCGTGTGCGGGGACCAGGTCTTCTCGATGGTGCCGGTGCTGACCCCCCACGGATCACCCCCGCGTGTGCGGGGACCAGGCCCCCATTCCGCGCCGGTCGAGGCGGTCCAGTGGATCACCCCCGCGTGTGCGGGGACCAGGTGTCAAAAATCCGGAGAGCCATTCGAGCGTCCGGATCACCCCCGCGTGTGCGGGGACCAGGCGACCGCCGCCTGGCGCCACTCGGTGCCGACAGGATCACCCCCGCGTGTGCGGGGACCAGCCACGTTGGCTCGGGGAACTCGATGGTCATGAGGGATCACCCCCGCGTGTGCGGGGACCAGACGCCGTCAACTCCGAGATGCCATGGGAACGCAGGATCACCCCCGCGTGTGCGGGGACCAGCGGCGGGCCGCTTGGCGGAGCAGCACTCTGCGGGGATCACCCCCGCGTGTGCGGGGACCAGGCCACCGCACGGAGGGCGGCGGTCGTCAGCGCGGGATCACCCCCGCGTGTGCGGGGACCAGGTCATCGACGGCCGGGACGCCGCGGTAACGCACGGATCACCCCCGCGTGTGCGGGGACCAGATCACGGTCCAAGAGGGCGCCGTGCTCCAGTCGGGATCACCCCCGCGTGTGCGGGGACCAGGCTTGTTGACCTGCGGTTTTGCTGTGAGGTGCCGCTGTTTTCATTGAGCAGATCGGCGCTGACAGGCAGCTTAGTCCGTCGGGGGCTGAAGGTGGTGTGGTCCGCTGATGGGGTGCGGTGCTCCCTGGGCGGTTGTGAGCAAGGCAGCGGGGGCAGTGCGGCAACGGTGCAGCGGAGGGCGTGTGCGCGCCTTGAGCTGTCAACCAGTCTCGGTACGTGCGAGTCAGCGAGTGGGAAGAGGCGCGGGTCGGCGTGCGCTGCAACTGCCCGCACAAGAGGAGTGGGTGCTTGGGCGAAGAGGAAAGAGGAGCCGGGCGCGTCAGTGATGTCGCGGGAGGCACACAGGAAACGACTGTCCGAAGAATGTGTGTGCCCCCGACGGGATTCGAACCCGCGCTACCGCCTTGAAAGGGCGGCGTCCTGGGCCGCTAGACGACGGGGGCCGCTGGCCCGCCTGGGCACCGCGCGGTGCCACCGGGGACCACAGCAGCATATGGGATGCCCGGGGAGATCACCAAAACGGTTCCCCGCCCCGGACCGGGCGGGACAGGCCGGAAACGGCGCGGACGTCAGCCCCAGCCCAGCTCGTGGAGGCGGGCGTCGTCGATGCCGAAGTGGTGGGCAACCTCGTGAACGACGGTCGTCGCGACCTCCTCGACCACCTCCTCCGCCGTCTCGCACATGCGCAGCGTCGGCCCCATGAACACGATGATCCGGTCCGGCAGCGCCCCCGCGTACCACTCGCCGCGCTCCGTCAGCGGCGTGCCCTCGTACAGCCCGAGCAGGTCGGGCTCCTCCGGCGGTGGCTCGTCCTCGACGAAGACCGCCACGTTGTCCATCAGCCGTGTCAGCTCCACCGGAATCAGGTCCAGCGCCTCACTGACGTGCTCCTCGAAAGCCTCGCGCGTCATCTCCAGCACCCCCCCATTCTCGCGTCGCCGGGGGGACGCCAGCCGGTGGGCGGCCGGTGACGGCCGTGTCCTTGCCGGGCTGCGGCAGTTGATCCAGGGAAGAGTCCCGCGTCCCGGAGGTGCCGCCGTGCGACGGATCCGCCGCAGTCGTGTCCTTCCCGCTCTCGCCCTGTCGCTGGCGCTGGGCGGCTGCATGAGCGTCGGCGGGGAGAGCGCTGATGAGAAGACGGGCGACGACTCGGCGAACGTCAGCGAGGTCGGGGAGATGCCCCAGGGAGGCGTCACCGAGGAGACCGTGACGGTCCCCCCGGCGGCCGACGACGCAGGCGAGGGGCAGGAGAACGAGGAGAACGACCGCAGCGGCGAGAACGGGAAGGAAGACGGCAGCGGAGGCGGCGGGTCCGGCTCCGGTGCGCAGGACACCCCGGGGTCCGGGGACAAGGAGTCCGCGCGGTCCTCCCAGCCGGGCGCCGGGACGGACAGCACCTCGTCCGGGAAGAACCCGCCGGACGACGGCGGCGGCCAGTCGCGCCCCTCGGACCCGCGGCCGCCCTCCTCGGGAGGCTCGCCGAGCGGGCCCTCGTCCCCGCCGCAGCAGCCGTCGCCGCAGGACCCGCCGACGTCCGAGCCCGATCCCGGACCCGAGCCGGACCCGGAGCCAGAGCCGGATCCCGATCCCGAGCCGGACCCGGAGCCGTCGCCGGAGGACCCGGGCGGCGAGCCCGCCCCCGGCCGGCGCGCCCGCTGAAACCGCCGCCCTCACCGGATGGCCGGGCGGCGGGGCAGGTCAGGCGGGGGCGGAAGTCGTTTGCACTGCGCGCGATCGTCTGCGTATGCTTACAGATCGTTTGATCCCACTTGCCCGGCGCCCATGTACTGCGCCGTGTGGCGCGTTCCTCACTACGCCGTGGCTGGCCGCATACAGGCGGTCATGAAGACCTACGGAGCCAGGGCGCGTGCCGCGCCATCATCCGGAAGGTTTCTTCTTTGCTTATGTCTTCCCCATCCGTCACGACGCCGGACGTTCTCCCGCTGGACGACGAGCCCACCACCACGTTCGCGGATCTGGGGCTGCCCAGCGTGATCGTGCGCAAGCTCGCGGAGAACGGCGTCACCACCCCGTTCCCGATCCAGGCCGCCACCATCCCCGACGCCCTCGCCGGGCGTGACATCCTCGGCCGCGGCCGCACCGGCTCCGGTAAGACCCTCAGCTTCGGTCTGCCCGTCCTCGCCCGCCTCGCCGGCGGCAGGACGGCCCCGCGCCACCCCCGCGCCGTGATCCTGGCGCCGACGCGCGAGCTGGCCATGCAGGTCTCGTCCGCTCTGGAGCCCTACGGCGACCTCGTCGGCCTGCGGATGAAGGTCGTCTGCGGCGGCACGTCCATGGGCAACCAGATCGCCGCCCTGGAGCGCGGCGTGGACATCCTGGTCGCCACCCCCGGCCGGCTGCGCGACGTCATCAAGCGCGGCGCCTGCTCGCTGGACGACGTCGAGATCGCCGTGCTCGACGAGGCCGACCAGATGGCCGACCTGGGCTTCCTGCCCGAGGTCACGGAGATCCTCGACCTGGTGCCGCCGGGCGGGCAGCGCATGCTGTTCTCGGCGACGATGGAGCGCGAGATCGACACGCTCGTCAAGCGCTACCTGGTCGACCCGGTGAGCCACCAGGTCGACGCCGCGCAGGGCGCCGTGTCCACGATGTCGCACCACGTGCTCATCGTGAAGCCGCGCGACAAGGCCATGCTCACGGCCGCCATCGCCGCCCGCGAGGGCCGCACGATCGTCTTCGTCCGCACCCAGATGGGCGCCGACCGGGTCGCCGAGCAGCTGCGGGAGGCGGGCGTGCGCGCCGACGCGCTGCACGGCGGCATGAACCAGGCGGCCCGCACCCGCACCCTGGCGGACTTCAAGGACGGCCGGGCCAGCGTGCTGGTCGCCACGGACGTCGCCGCGCGCGGCATCCACGTGGACGACATCGACCTCGTGCTGAACGTCGACCCGGCCGCCGACCACAAGGACTACCTGCACCGTTCCGGGCGCACGGCGCGCGCGGGGCGCTCGGGCACGGTGGTGTCCCTGGCGCTGCCGCACCAGCGGCGCACGGTCTTCCAACTGATGGAGGACGCGGGCGTGCGCGCCGGGCGGCACATCATCGGCAAGGGCGACCTGTTCGACGACGACGTCGTCGAGATCGTCGGGGCACGTTCGCTGACGGAGGTGCTGGCCGAGGGCGCGGCGCGCGCGGCGCGGCAGGCGGAGCGCCAGGTCGCGAAGCTCACCCGTGAGCTGGAGCGCAAGCGGGAGCGCGCGGCGGCGCTGCGCGAGGAGGCGGAGCGGCTGGCCGGCCGTGCCGCCCGCGAGCGGGGCGAGGACCCGGCCGCGGCGATTGCCGAGGCGGCGCGCCGGGCGCGGGAAGAGCGCGAGGAGGCGGAGCGCGAGGCCGAGCGGGAGGACGCCGAGCGGCGTGCCGAGGAAGCACGCGCCGAGGCGGCGGCCCGCGCGGAACGCGCCGAGCAGCAGCGCGAGCGGCGCGGCTTCGGCAACGGCGGCGGCCGCCGCGGCGGCTTCCGTGACCGGGACCGCCGCCCGTACGGTCACGGCGGTCACGGCCGCCGGGACGACCGCGGGTTCCGGCGCGATGACCGGGACCGTGGCTTCCGGCGGGACGACCGCGGGTTCCGGCGGGATGACCGGGACCGCGACCGCGGCGGGCGCGGCTTCCGCCGGGATGAGCGGCGGGACGACCGGCGCAATGACCGCCGGGACGACCGCTCCCGTTTCGGCCGGGGCTGACCAGGCTCGACGTCCCCGGCGGGGTGTACGCCACGCCGGGGACCGGGCCCGCCAGGCGTAATGGCCTCGGATCCCCGGGGAGGCGGGGACTATGCTGCTGCCCACGGGCCGTTAGCTCAATTGGCAGAGCAGAGGACTTTTAATCCTTGGGTTCCGGGTTCGAGTCCCGGACGGCCTACCGCGAAGCCCCAGTTCGGAGGAGGTCCGGGCCGGGGCTTTCCGGCGTTCGGGCGCGGCCGGCGGCCACCGCGCGCCGCGCCGCGGTCATATCCCGAGCCAGTCCCCGAAGGCGGCGAAGGAGCCGGGCACCTGGCGGCGCGCGGCGTCCAGGCCCGCGTACGTCTCGCGGACCAGCGGGTGGTAGCGCATCTGCTCCGGCCCCGCCTTCTTCGCGCGCAGCAGGCTGCGGAACGCGGCGTCCGTCTGCCCGGTCCACAGCTGCGCCCGTGCCACCTCGGCGTGGTGGCGGGCGGTGCGTGAGCGCGGCCAGCCGGCCGGGAGCGTGAGGCTGTCGGCGGCGCGCACGGCCTCGTCGTACCGCTCGCGCTCGGCCAGCGCCGCGACCCGGTGCACGTCCACGTTGGCCGGGCCGAACGACAGCCAGTGCACCTGTTCCGCCGGCCCGGTGCGCTGGGCGAGGCGCTGGGCCTCCGCCAGGTGGTCCTCGCAGGCGGCTCCGTCGCCCAGCCGCGCGTACAGCACGGCGGCGCCCAGGTGCAGCTGCCCCGTCGCGGCGTCGCGTTCGCGGCCCAGCTCGGCCTGCTGGAGCGTGGCGAGGCCAGCGCGGACGACGCGCTGCCCGGTGCGGTAGTCGGCGGCCCGCAGGCAGTGCAGCGCCCGCAGATACTGCCGCACCCCGGCCAGCACCGCGTCCGACGCCCGCTGGGCAGCCCACTCCATGCGGTCCAGGGCCACGGCGCACAGGTCCTGGTAGCCGAGCTTCGCGGTGATGTCGCAGGCGGTGCGGTAGGCGCTGGCGAGGGTCTGCCATGCCTGGCGGGTGGGCATCAGATGCGCGGAGGCGGTGGTCTCGGTGATCAGGCCGGGCAGCAGGCCCGCCGCCTTCGTCAGCTGGGCGGCCCGCACCAGGGCGCACAACTGGTCCGCGTGGACGCGCAGTTCGGGCCGCGGCCGGGGGGTGACGCCGGGATCGGCGCCGAGGTCGTAGCCGTCGAGCGCCTCGCGGACCGGCTGGATCAGCCCGTCCAGCTGGTCGCGGCGCAGATCGTCCAGGTACGGCTGCCCGGTCAGCTCGGTGACCGGCACCGACAGGGCGCGGGCGAGGGCGCCGGTCACGGCGGGGGAGACGGGCATGAGACCCCGCTCGATCCGGGTGACCGTGCTGTGCGGGACGGCGGCGAGACCGGCCAGCTCGCGCTGGGTGAGGTGACGCGCCGCCCGCGCGCGTGCGATCCGTGCCCCGGTGCGCTCGTCACTGCGGTGCGGCATGGTTGAACTCCGTTCTGGGGGCCATCGACGCGCGCCCTCTGTTCCGTTGTCTGCGGGAGTACTCCAACGGGCCGCCTGGCGTGTGTGTCCGGGGGACGGTAGACCAGCGGCCAGGAAGTGTGATCCGTCTCGGCGCGGCGAGGTTTGCGTGAGGCCGGAATCCAGAGCCGCACCCTGTGAGGGCGGGCGAGTCACCACCCGCGCTAACCTCTTCCCCGGCGCAGACACCGAGAGCAGTCGTCCGATCACAAATCTTGAAACAAAGCGAACTGCTTCGTTCGCCTTCAGGGCGGCAGTTGATCGAAGTGACAGGGTGTGCGTAAGATCATCTCCGGCAGAAATGTAAATTTACCACATTTGGACTGTTGCGTTTTTGTTCATTTTCATGTTGTAGTGGGTGTTTTGTGCACCTTTAGACCTTGAACGGCGTTGGTCCGCGCGGACGGACCGACGCCGTTCAACGTTCAAGCGGATCATGGATCCCCTCTGTTCCTTAGGCGTGATACGTGCCACAGTCATGGAAGAGGCGGGGACAGGCTGAACACCGACGAGTGCGTAGCGGACGACCGGCTGGGGGCGCTGGTGGAGTTCCGGATCCTAGGCCCGCTCGAACTGTGGGCGGATGGTCGAGTGCACCCGCTCCCGCCTCATCGGTTCCCACGAGGGTGCAGATGTGCGGTTCGTCGCCCAGGCTCCGCAGTGCGCACGCGACGTTGTAGGCACCGCCGACGACAGCGCAGCTCATCCAGGCGGGCCACCGGTACGGACGGAAGGGAACGGGAAACTCCTCCACCGGCATGGTCATGGACAGTCTCGTCGTTCCGACGATGACGATACGAGACATGATCTGTCCCCCCGAATTAGATGCCTCGACGATGTGGCCTGAGGCCGATACTGACGGAGGGCGCCGTATGAAACGCTTGCAAGGCGCATGCGAAAAGAAGGACGGCCGCCATGTCGCGCCTGTCTTGGTGCGGTGTGCTTAGCCTCCCGGGCTGTACCGCAAACCCCGACGTCCGATGTGCGCCCGCGGCATATGCACTCTCACGTACAGTCAGTTTCTGTGCGCGTATGGCGATCGATCGCTGAAGCCAGTCAGTCATGTTTGTCCGCCGCGCAGCCTTCTGCTGCCCGCCCTGCGGCGCGCGGTTGCGCGGCATGGTCCTGCTGTCCCTCCACGACGAGGTGCAAGGGGAGGAGAGAGAAAGAGAAGGAACGCGTCACCGCCCGCGTCGGCGCCGTCCGTGCCGTCACGCTGGTGCCGCGGCGGACGCCGCTCGCTGGCCTGATCTCGCCCCCGTGGACCTGGCGGCGGCGTGCGGGGCCGCCCCCGCGGCGGCACAGTGGGGTGCATGACGACGCTTATCGCCTACGACGGCTCCGAGGACTCCCAGCGCGCCATCACCGTCGCCGCCCGCCTGCTCACCGCCGCCCCCACCTGCGTCGTGACCGTGTGGGAGCCGCTCATCACCCAGATCAGCAGCCAGCCGATGAGCGTCGCCACCGGGGACGACGCGGAGGTGATCGACGAGCGGATGCGGGCGGACGCCGAGCGCCGGGCGGCGGAGGGCGCGGAGCTGGCGCGCCAGGCGGGGCTCGGCGACGTCACGTACCGGGCCGCCGCCGACCCGGGCACGATCTGGGACGCGCTGATCGCGGCCGCCGACGAGCTGGACGCCGACGTCCTCGTGACCGGCTCGCGCGGGCTCGGCGGGCTGAAGTCGCTGCTGCTCGGCAGCGTCTCGCGCAACCTGCTCCAGCACGCCGCCCGCCCTGTCCTCGTCGTGCCGCCGCAGGCCAGTGCCGTGATCGGCTCGGCGGACCGCGCGGGTCAGTCCTAGTCCCGGCCCTGGTCCGGCGTGCCGCCGAGGAGGTGGTCCACGCGCCGCTCCAGCGCGCCCCAGCGGGCGTCGTGGCGGCGGGCGCGGCGCTCGGCGCGGGCGGCGGTGCGCGGCCGGCGGCGGTAGGCCAGGCGGGCCCACGGGGAGCCGGGGCGGGCCAGGCGCACGGCGCCCGCCAGCGCGACGGCGGGGATGAGGACGCCGAGCACGGCGGTGCGGTACTTGCCCTTGGCGACGGCGGTGAGCACCAGCAGGAAGTTGACAACGAGGGTGGCCAGGACGGTCAGCCGCCGGTTCAGCTCGTCGTCGCCGACGCCGTTGACGCCCAGCGGCGAGAACCCGGCGAGCAGCGCCACCAGCAGCGCGGCCGTCAGCATCACGGCCTCGACGCTGCGCTGCCCCTGCTCGGACCAGTAGACGTCCTGGAGGTAGAGGATCAGGGCGAACTCGTCCATCACCAGCCCGGCGCCGGTGCCGAAGACGACCGCCGTCAGCCCCGCCAGCCAGCCGCGGCCGCCGGCGGCGACGCCGCCGAAGCCGCCGACGCACATCAGCACGACGCCGGGGACCGCGTGGTGCAGGTGGTGCCCGCCCACGGAGACGTCGCGGAACGGTCCCTTGCCGGCGCGGATGAGCCGCGTCACGGTCCGCGTCACCAGGAAGGTCACCAGGAACGCCGTGACGGCGAGCAGCAGCGGCAGCTTTCCCGGCTCGACGATCTCGCGGTACCACCAGTGCTCCACGGCCTCCACGGCGCTGTCACCTCCGGCGTCCGGTGCGGCGCCACGATAGGAGCGGCGGCGCCGCGGGGCCGGTGCACCCGCCGCCGGGAGCGGGGCGCGTCACGCGAACAGCTGCGCCGCGTGTCCGTGCGGTGACGGAAGGGGCGTTCAGCTCGGAAAGAAGAACCGCTAAGGTGAGCTTAGGCTTACCTAAGCTCACCTGATCTACGGAAGATCTCCACGACCAGAGGACCATCCATGCCGTCCAGCCACACCCGTTCGCGCCGCCGGATGCTCTCCCTGTCGGCCGCCGCGGCCGTCACCGCGCTGCTCGTGGGCGCCTGTTCGTCCAGCGAGGACGGGGACGGGGGACAGCAGGGGAGCGGGGAGCCGCAGGTGCCCCCCGCCGAGGAGGGGGCCTACCCGGTCAGCATCGACAGCGCCCTCGGCACCGCCGAGATCGAGGAGGTGCCCGAGCGCGTCGTCACCCTCGGGCAGGGCTCTGCCGAGACAGCGATCGCGCTGGGGCACACGCCCGTCGGCATCGAGGAGTACGAGTGGGGCAGCGACGACACCGGCTACCTGCCGTGGATCCACGAGGCGGTGACCGAGGCCGGGGACGAGCTGCCCGAGCAGTTCACCGGCGGTGAGGACATCGACTTCGAGGCGATCATCGAGCTTGAGCCCGATGTGATCCTCGCCCCCTGGTCGGGTATCACGCAGGAGCAGTACGACATCCTCTCCGACATCGCGCCCACGGTCGCCTACCCGGACCTGCCCTGGAGCACCGACTGGGACGAGCAGATCGAGATCATCGCCCGGGCGCTCGGCAAGCCCAGCGAGGGCGAGCAGCTGATCGCCGGCATCGAGGAGCAGCTCGCCGAGGCGGCGGCCAGCCGGCCTGAGTACGAGGGCGTGACGTTCTCGTACATCTACACCACCGGGCCAGGCACGCTCGGCGTCTTCATGCCCGATGAGCAGCGGGTCGCGATGGTGTCCGCGCTGGGGCTGACGGTCGACCCGGTCGTCACCACCTTCGAGGAGACCGAGGGCACCGACTCGGCCCTCATCGGCCTGGAGAACGCCGACCAGCTCGCCGGCAGCGACCTGATCTTCACCTTCTACACGGACGACGAGACCCGCCGTGAGATCGAGGCGCAGCCGCTGTACGCGTCCATCCCGGCCATCGAGCGCGGTTCCGTCGTCGCCAGCGACGACAACTCGTTCGTCACCGCGTCGTCCATCATCAACCCGCTCACGGTGCCCTGGGTCATCGACCGGTACCTGCCGCTGATCGACGAGGCCGTCGCCGCGCTCGACAGCTGAGACGGGACCGCGACCACGTGACCGCCACCGTTTCCCGTGCCCGTCCGGGCGGCGCCGCCGCGCCGCCGCGTACCGGTCTCGTCCGGGCGGCGGCCGCGCTGCTGGCCGGGCTGGCCGTGCTGGTGCTCGCGGTGTTCGCGAGCGTCATGTTCGGCAGCAGGAACACCTCGCTGGCCGAGGTACTCGACGTGTTCGCGGGCGAGGCCGACGCCTACACCACCACCGTCGTCGAGAGCCGCTACCCGCGGACCGCGCTCGGCGTGCTGGCGGGGCTGTGCCTGGCCGTGGGCGGCACGCTGATGCAGGGCATCACCCGCAATCCGCTGGCCGATCCGGGGCTGCTGGGCCTGAACGCGGGCGCGTCCGCCTCCGTCGTGTTCGCGACCGCGTTCCTCGGCGCGTCGGGCCAGTCGGCGACCGTGTGGTGGGCGCTGCCTGGCGCGCTGGGCGCCGGGGTGCTCGTCTACGCCATCGGCGCCGCCGGTGCCGCCTCGGGGCTGGTGCGGCTGGTGCTGGCGGGCGCGGTCGTCTCGGCGGTGCTGTCGGCGTTCACGCAGGCCATCACCCTCAGCCACCCGGATGTCTTCGACAGCTACCGGTACTGGGTGGTGGGCGCGCTGGGCGGCCGGAACTGGGACGTGTTCTGGTCGGTGCTGCCGTTCGCCGTGGCCGGTTTCCTGCTGGCGCTGCTGCTGGGGCCGGGCCTGAACACGCTGGCGCTGGGCGACGAGTCGGCGTCCTCGCTGGGCGCCAGCCCGATGCTGCTGCGCTCCGGCGGGCTGCTGGCGGCGACGCTGCTGAGCGCCGCCGCGACGGCGGCGGTCGGGCCGATCGCCTTCGTGGGCCTGGCGGTGCCGCACGTGGTGCGGGCGCTGGTGGGCGTCGACTTCCGCATGCAGATCGCGTTCTCGGCGCTGGCCGGGCCGGCGCTGCTGCTGCTGGCCGACGTGGTGGGGCGGGTGGTGGTGCGCCCGCAGGAGCTGATGGTCGGGGTGGTGACGGCGTTCATCGGGGCGCCCGTGCTGCTGCTGGCCGTGCGCAGGATGAGGGGGACGGCATGACCCGCGTCGAGAACCCGGCGCCGTCCCAGGCGGGCGGCCGGCCCGCCGCGCCGCGCGGCGTTCTCACGCTGGGGCGGGCGGTCGCGCTGCCGGTCTCGCGCGCCCACCTGGTGGCCGGGGCCGTGCTGGTGCTGCTGCTGGTGGCGGCGTCGGCGGCGACGCTGACGCTGGGCTCGCTCGGCATCCCGCTGGGCGACCTGCCCCGCGCGCTGACGGGCGGCGCGGACGGCACCGACGCCTTCGTGCTTGAGCGGCTGCGCGGGCCGCGGCTGGCCGTTGCCGCCGGAACGGGCGCCGCGCTGGGCCTGTCCGGCGCGCTGTTCCAGTCGGTGACCCGCAATCCGCTGGGCAGCCCCGACGTGATCGGGCTGGCGGCGGGCGCCGGGGCGGGCGCGGCAGTCGTCGCGCTGTGGCTGCCGGGCGGGGTGCCGGTGTGGCTGGGCGCGCTGGGCGGGGCGGCGGGGGCCATGGCGCTGGTGTACGTCTCGACCGGCACCGGTTTCCGCGATCCGGGGCGGCTGATCGTCGCCGGGATCGGCGTGGCCGCGATGGGGACGGCGTTCACGCAGTACGTGGTCTACGTGGTGGAGCGGGACGCGGCGACCGTGCTGACCGCGTACATCAACGGCAGCCTGGCGGCGCGCTCATGGGACCACGCCGCCACGATCGGGGTCGTGCTGCTGGTCACCGCGCCGCTGGCGGCGCTGCTCGCGCGGCGCCTGGAGACCGCCGAGATGGGTGACGAGCTGGCGGCCGCGCTGGGCGCCGAGCCCAAGCAGACGCGGGTGGCCGCCGTGCTGCTGTCGATCGTGCTGTCGGCGGGCGCGGTCAGTGTGGCGGGCCCGATTGCGTTCATCGCGCTGACGTCCCCGCAGATCGCGCGGCGGCTCACCGGCGGCACCGGCGCGCACCTGACGCTGGCGGCGCTGACCGGCGCCCTGCTGCTGGTGCTGGCCGATCTGGCCGCCGCCCAGCTTCCCTTCTCGGATGGTCTGCCGGTCGGCATCTACACGATGGCGATCGGGGGCATCTACCTCGGGTACCTGCTGGTCCGCGAATGGCGAAAGGGACGACTGTGAGCACCGAAGCGGGGGAACGGCTTGAGGGGCTGCGCGCCGAGGGTGTGACGCTCTCCTACGGCGGCGCGCCCGTGGTGCGTGACCTCAGCATCCGCATCCCGCCCGGCTCCCTGACGATGGTCATCGGGCCCAATGGCAGCGGGAAGTCGACGCTGGTGAAGTCGTTCGCGCGGGTGGTGAAGCCGGAGGAGGGCCGCATCCTGCTGGACGGGAAGGACCTGCACTCCTACCGGGGCAAGGAGGTAGCGCGGCGTGTGGCGCTGCTGCCGCAGAGCCCGGTGGCCCCGGAGGGGATCAGCGTGCGGGGCCTGGTGCGGCGCGGCCGGTACCCGTACCACACGCTGCTGCGGCAGTGGTCGCCCGAGGACGACGCGGCGATCGCCTCGGCCCTGGCGCGCACCGGCCTGACCGAGCTGGCCGACGCGCGGGCGGGCGAGCTGTCGGGCGGGCAGCGGCAGCGGGCGTGGATCGCGATGGTGCTGGCGCAGCAGACGGGGCTGCTGCTGCTCGACGAGCCCACGACGTACCTCGACATCGCCCACCAGTACGAGCTGCTGGAGCTGTGCGGGGAGCTGCACCGGGAGGGCAGGACGATCGTCGCGGTGCTGCACGACCTCAACCAGGCGGCACGGTTCGCCACGCACCTGGTCGTGATGGACCAGGGGAGGGTGGTCGCCGAGGGGCCGCCTGGTGAGGTGCTGACGGCGGAGCTGGTCGCGGAGGTCTTCCAGCTGGGCTGCGACATCGTGCCCGATCCGCGGACCGGCACGCCGATGGTCGTTCCGCACTCCCGTCACGCGGAGCCGCGGGAGCAGCGGCCCGCGCTGTCGCGGCCCGCCGAGGCGGGCTGACCGCGCGGCGGGCGCGGGCGCGGTGTCATGCCGTGCCGTCGGCCCACTCGGCCATCTCGGCGCGGCTGCCGAAGGCCGCGACGCTGGTGTCGACCGGGTCCGAGGTGTACTGGTGCAGCAGCCACTCGGAGGTGATGCCGGGCTCTCCGGGCTTGCCGTTGTAGTGGGCGATCCACAGGCCGTCGCCGCGCTTCGGTGACGTGTTGCGGTTCTTCCAGAAGTCGACGTTGCAGTAGAGCAGGATCCGGTGGCCGCTGGCCTGTTCCTTCAGGCGGTTGATGGCCTCGTCCTTGTCGTCGCTGGTGACGCCCGGGTCCTCCCAGTCCAGGGCGAGCAGTTCGCCGCGGCGTGCGTCGATGTGGTCGAGGAAGTAGGTGATCTGGCTGGCGATGCCGCTGCCTGAGCTGAGGTAGTGGTAGTGGCCCACCACGCGGTTGTGTTCCCGGGCGCGGGCGATCTGCGCGCTGTGCTTGGGGTTGCGGTAGCTGGTGCCCTCGGTTGCCTTGACGATGACGAAGTCGACGCCGTCGAGCGCGTAGGTGGATGACTGGTAGCTGGAGACGTCGATGCCCCGGATTGCCATGGGGTCCCCCTGCTGTGTCGTGACTGTTGGTATGCGTCTGCCTGCGGACGGGGACCGGCATGCATCGTGGGTTCAGTTTCCGGCCACTTCTGGGGAGTTGGTGGCCTGGTATCCGGTTTCTCCGGCTTCCCTGGCGTTGCGGGGCTCCGGCGGCGCCGCCGCCGGGTGGTCGCCGGGTGAGCAGAACGGCCCGGTCTCTCCTCACCCGGCGGCCCGTCCGGTGCTTACGCGGGGTCCGGCTTGCGGCCGATCGCGCCGAAGTTGTCGATCACGTCCGGCTCGCCGAACGGCATGGCCTCCGGCCGCCACTGGGTGATGGGCACCAGGCCGGGCTCGACCAGCTCCAGGCCGGCGAAGAAGCGGCGCAGCTGCTCGGGGCTGCGGTTGACGCGCGGGTTGTCGCCCGCCGAGTTCCACTGCCGCACCAGCTCCCGCCTGCCCTCCGGGTTGAACACCTCGGTGCCGTCACACAGCATCAGGTAGCTGCCGGGGGCGAGCGCCGCCAGCAGGTGGTCGGTGATGGCGTAGGCGGTGTCGTCGTCGGTGATGTGGGCGGTGATGCCGAGCAGCAGCAGCGCCACCGGGCGGTCGAAGTCGAGGGTGCTGGTGGCCGCGGCGAGGATGGCGTCCGGTTCGCGCAGGTCGGCGTCCACGTAGTCGGTGACGCCCTCGCCGGTGCTGGTGAGCAGCGCCCGCGCGTGGGCCAGGACGAGCGGGTCGTGGTCGACGTACACGATCCGGGAGTCGGGCGCGACGCGCTGCGCGATCTCGTGCGTGTTGTCGACCGTGGGCAGGCCGGTGCCGACGTCGAGGAACTGGCGGATTCCCGCCTCCCCGGCGAGCCACCGCACCCCCCGGCACAGGAACGCCCGCTGGGCGCGCGCGGTCTCGACGATCTCGGGGTAGGCCTCGGCGATCTGGCGGCCGACGCGCTTGTCGGCCTCGTAGTGGTCCTTGCCGCCGAGCCAGTAGTCCCAGATACGGGCGGAGTGCGGCACCGTGGTGTCGATCTCTAAGCGCGTGCGGTCCTGAGTCATGGGAGCAATCTAGAAGCCCGGTACCCGCCGGCACAGGGGGCGGACCGGCCGGAGAATGTGCCTGGCCCGGCCGGGCGTTCGGCCGCGCTTCGCGCCACGGTAAGGAATGCGGAAAAGCCGCTCATGGCAGCGCGGTGGTGGCCAGAATCTCCGTCATGGCCCCTTTTCGCAGTGTCCGGAATTCCGCGCCCGGCACCGGCAGGAGCTTCGCCGGGCGCCCCCGTCCGGGGGAGGAAACGGCGGCTCGCGGTGCGGCGGGCGGGCCGGGAGCCGCCGGTCGCGCCGGGCTCAGGCGCGGTGGTACTGGACAGGGCCGCTGACCTCGGCGCCGAGGACGGCGGCGGCCTGCCGGGGCCAGTACGGGTTGCGCAGCAGCTCGCGGCCGAGGAGGACGGCGTCGGCCTGGCCCGCGTCGAGGATGTCCTGGGCCTGCCGCGCCTCGGTGATCAGGCCGACGGCCGCGACGGGGATGCCCGCCTGCTCCCGGACGGCCGCGGCGAACGGCACCTGGTAGCCGGGGCCGGAGGTGATCCTGGCGTCCGGGGCGATGCCGCCCGAGGAGACGTCGATCAGGTCCACGCCGCGCGCCTGGAGCTCCTTGGCCAGCCGCACGGTGTCGGCCAGCGTCCAGCCCTCGCGGTCGTCGTCCGGGTTCTCCTCGAACCAGTCGGTCGCCGAGACGCGGAAGAGCACGGGCAGGTCCTCGGGCCACACCGCGCGGACGGCCTCGGTGACCTCCAGGGCGAAGCGCGCCCGGTTCTCGAAGGGGCCGCCGTAGGCGTCGGTGCGGTGGTTGCTGTGCGGGGAGAGGAACTGGTGGATCAGGTAGCCGTGGGCGCCGTGGATCTCGGCGGCCTGGAACCCGGCGTCGAGCGCGCGCCGGGCGGCGTCCGCGAAGCTCTGGACCAGCCCGCGGATCTGCTCGGTGCTCAGCTCCTCCGGCCGGGTCGAGCGGGCGGAGAAGGCCAGCGGGCTGGGGCCGACCGGTGTCCAGCCGTGCTCCTCGCCGGGGGCGATCTGGCGGCCCCGGTCGACCCAGGTCCGCTCGGTGGACGCCTTGCGTCCCGCGTGGGCCAGCTGGATGGCGGGGACGCTGCCCTGCGACGTCAGGAACGACGTGATCCGCCGGAACCCTTCGACCTGGGCGTCGTTCCAGATGCCGAGGTCGTAGGGGCTGATGCGGCCCTCGGGGGTCACGGCGGTGGCCTCCGTGATGATCAGCCCGGCGCCGCCCGTGGCCCGGGCGCCGAGGTGGACGACGTGCCAGTCCGTGGGGACACCGGCCGCCTCGCCGTCCGGTGCGGCGCTGTACTGGCACATCGGCGCCATCCAGACGCGATTGGGGATGGTCAGCGACCGGAGGGTGTAGGGAGCGAACAAGCTGGTGCTCAACGTCGGACTCTCCTGAACGGTGGTGTGAGACGACACGGTGGGCCGCAGCGGTCCGCCGCGGTTCCGCGCATCCGAGAGTAGTTGCAAGGGCTGTTACTTGCAAGCGCTGGATATTGCGCGTGAGGGTGACTTCGGGTGGCGTCTGGTTGTCACGTCAGAGGGCGCGGAGGGGCGAGGACGGTGCGGCCGCGCGGGGCCGCGGCGGGCGTGAGGACACGGAACCGCCCGGCGGCACCGGCCGGTGAGGCGGCTGGTGCGCAGCGGGCGGTGAGGCGCTGGGCAGCGGGGCGGTGCGGCGGCTCGCGGTCCAGCTGGCGCCGGCTCCGGGGAGGCGGCGGAGGCGCTCAAGAGAAGCCAGAGAAAGCCAGAGAAGAGAGCCGGAGAAGAGAGGAAAAAGAGGGGGAGGACGGCCGTGGGGGGATAGGGGGTGGACGCCACGGCCATCCGTGGTTCCCAGGCTGTCCTGGCGGGCCGACGTCCGCATGACGCGGGCGTGACGTGGCCTCGCCGGACGGCCTCGCGGCCAGCAGCGGCCCGGCAGCTGCCCGTCTCGTCGCCGTGCACCGCCGCCGCCCCGCCCCGGCGCGGGCCCGGGGCGTCACCGAGTGCGCCGGAGTGCGCGCCGGAAGGCGAGAGAAGCCGCAACTGCCTGGCGCAGTACGCGGGATGACCGCATGACGTTCGGCTGACAGGGCCCGGCGGCCCCGGGGCTCCCGCGCGGCCGCACGTGAGCCCCGGGTGCCGGACGGACGGGGAAGGCAGGGGTCAGACGACGCGGCCGATGCCGCCGTACCAGGAGACGTCGGCGTGGCTGGGGCGCTGGTCCGCAGGCTCCTCGGCGCGCCAGTCGGACACCACCTGCACGCCGGGGTCGATGAGTTCGGTCCCGGCGAAGAACTCCGTGAAGCGTTCCTTGCTGCGCAGCGTCAGCGGCACGCCCTGCACGCGGTAGGCCTCCTGCACGCCGAGCGCCGCCTCGGGGGCCAGGTCGGCGGTGGCGTGCGACAGGATGAGATGGCTGCCGGGGCACACCGCCTCGCGCAGCGTCCGCACGATGCCGTCCGGGTCCTCGTCGTCGCCGACGAAGTGCAGCACGGCGACGGCCAGCACGGCGACCGGCTCGTCGAAGTCGATCAGGCCCTGCGTCTCGGGGTGCTCCAGGACGGCGCGGGGCTCGCGGATGTCGCCCTGGACGACGCAGGTGCTGGCGTCGCGTGCCAGCAGGGCGTTGCCGTGCACCAGCACGATCGGGTCGTTGTCGACGTACACCACCCGCGCGTCGGGGATGACGCGCTGTGCGACCTGGTGCACGTTCTCGGCCGTCGGCAGGCCGGAGCCGAGATCGAGGAACTGCCTTATCCCGGCTTCCTTGGCCAGGTAACGGACGGCCCGGCCAAGGAACTTGCGGTTTTCCCGGGCGGCGGTGCGCAGCATCGGGAAAACCTGAAGGGCTTTTTCGGCGGCCTCGGCGTCGACCGTGTAGTGCTCCTTGCCGCCGAGTAGGTAGTCGTACATCCGGGCCGAATGGGGCCGGTCGGTCCGCAGATCGAGTGGCTGGTCCGGCATGGGGCCTCCGCTCCGAGTGGTCCGCGCAACTGTGCGGCAGCAACCGCGTGCTGATCGTATCCTTACCGGCCGCTTGCGGTTAACTGCCGCTCACTCGCCGCCTCGTGCGCCGCCGTATCCACACCCTGGGGACAACGGCTGTGCAGGCAGGGGACGTTGCGGTGCCTTTGGCCGGCCCTGGGGCCGGGCCGGCCGCTCTCTGGTGCTCCCGGCGGCGACGCGGGCCGCGGAATGCCGGTGAACGCTCGAGGGCAGCGGGCCCGGCCTGCCCTGTGGCGCACGGCAGTTGAGTTGCCAGGAAACGCACACGAGAATGGCGGCGGAAAACGGGGGAGACCACTGCCGCCAGGGGAAGGGACGTCGCCGGCGTGGACGCACGGACGGAACTGCTCATCAGCGTGGACGGGGCGGAGGCCACGGATGAGGACGGCCAGCTGCTGGCGTCGTGGCTGCGCGAGGACCCGGAGCTCGCCGGCACCTGGCAGATCGGCACCCGGGCCCGGCCGGCGCCGGACGCCATGGGCGCGGCCGAGTTCATCACCGCCGTGCTCGTGCAGGCGACCGCCGAGATCGGCGTCTACGCCCTGCTGCGCTCCGCCTACGATTACCTCCGCAACCGTTCGCACCGTCGCCTCGCCGTCACCGTCCAGGTCGACGAGACCACGCGGCTGACCCTCGACAGCTCCGCTGACCTGACCCGGCAGCAGCTGACCGAACTCGCGGAACGGGCCCGCGACGCCCTCCGCGATGGCCGGGACGAACTGGGGTAAGGGCGCATGCCCTTCCTGGTCACGGGCCGGGACTGCCGTGCCCTCCTCGTCGGCGTCTCGGAGTACGACGACGACGGGCACCCCGGCATACCCGCCGCCAAACGCGCCCTCAGCTCGCTGCACGAGCTTTTCACCCGCAAACGCGGCCTCAACCTGCCGGCGTCCGTCGTCACGGTGTCCGACTCCCCGGACGGGCAGGACCTGTTCGACGACGCCCGGCAGGCCGCCGCCGAGGCCGGGAAGCTGCTGCTGTTCTACTTCTGCGGCCACGGCTACCTGCACCAGGAGCCCAGCCGGCCGCCCCAGCTGTACCTGCTGCCCTCGAACGCCCCGCACGCCCGGCCGTGGCAGAACGGCGTCCGCTACGAGGACCTGCTCCACGTCCTGGCCAGCGGCCGCGCCGAGCGCCTCGTCGTCATCCTCGACTGCTGCTACTCCGGCAACGCCAAGCACGTCCCCGCGCCCGAGGGCAAGGGCTACACCCTCATCACCTCCTCGCGCGAGCAGGCCCGCCACAGCCAGGGCGACGGGGACGGCCCCCCGCCGTTCACCCGGGCGCTGCTCGACGTGCTGAGCGCCGGGACCGACCCCGGCGAACCCGTCACCGTCGGCTCTCTCTACGCCCCCCTGCGCCGCCGCGCCGAGGCGGACCGGGACCGCGCACAGAACAGCAAGGACACCAGCCACCCGGGCGACTGGTGGCCGGCCGTGTCGACCTACAACTGCGAGTCCGACACCGTGCTGTCCCTCGCCCGCGCCCCCGCCCGGCGCCGCGGCGAGCGCCCTGCTCCGCCGCCTGAGCCGCCGCCCTCCTTCCCGCCGGACTGGCCCGACATCCGCGACTGGCTGCGGGCGCAGGCCAAAGGGCCGCTGTGGCGGCGGCTGCTGGGCGCCGCGCTCAGCCTCGTCCTCGTCGCGGTCGCCGCCGGCGTCACCGCGGCCGGCCTGGTGACCGCCGCCGGGTCGCTCGTCCCGCCGCCCGGCTGCGGCCAGCCGCTCCAGCTGCGCGTGCTGACCGCCCCCGAGTACGAGCAGGCGCTCGGCGAGGTCATCGAGCGGTTCGAGGTGTCCGCCGCCGCCCGGGAACCGCTGGGCGGCCAGCCCGCGGGCTGCCAGCAGATCGACGCGTTCGTCTACTCGGCGCCCACCGGCACGGTCGTGGACGCCTTCGCCGCCACCGCCGCCTGGTCCGAGCCGGAACGCGCCTGTCCCGACCCCGGCGAACGGCGCGAGTGCGCCCGCCCGCTGCGGGACGTCGGCCCCCGCCCGGACGTGTGGATCCCCGCCTCCGGCATGCCGGTCGAGCCCGTCGCCGACAGCACCCGCCGCGCCGAGAGCACCGCCTACCTCGGCACCGGGACCCGCCTCGCGCTCAGCCCCGCCGTCCTCGCCGTCCCCGGCACCCTGCCCGGCGTGGAGCGGACCGGCGAGACCCTGGAGGCGCTGCTGGCCGCCGCCGGTGAGGCCGGACTGACCGTCAGCAGCGCCGACCCCGCCTCCTCCGACGCCGCCCTGGCACACGGCTTCGCCGCGCCCGGCGCCATCGGGGACGGCGGCATCGCGCCGCCCGACGACCGGGAACTGCTGTGCTCACTGCCCGGCCCCGGCGAGGAGGCGCCGCCCGCCCTGCTGATCGGCGAGCGGACCGTCGTCGACCTCATCGCCGAGGAGGCCCCCGCCTGCCTGCCCCACGGCACCGCGCACCGGGCCGCGGACCCCTCGCAGGGCCGCTACACCGCGTACTACCCGGCGGACGTGGCGCCGCTGGACCTCACGTTCGTGCCCGTGCACTGGGAGGACGCCTGGCAGGACGCCGGGGAGCGGACCGAGGCGACCAACCGGCTGCGGGAGTGGCTCACCGGGAAGGAGGGCAGCTACGCCCTGGCCGGTGCCGGGTTCCGGGTCGGCGGCTGGGAGCCCGGCGAGGCCGTGCCCGCCGTGAGCGCCCAGAACCGGGTGCCGCTCAACGACGGGGCGTTCGTGACGTCCCGGGTGCCCGCGGGCGACCCGCCGGACTCCGGCGACACCGCCGCCTATCTCGGCGACCGGGAGGAGAGCCGCTCCCCGCGCGACGTCGTGTTCGTGCTGGACGTCTCCACCGGCTTCTACACCGAGGCGCGTCAGGAGGAGATCACCGGCGTGCTGGAGGCGGGCACCGGGGCCCTGTCGCCCGGCACCGACCGCTTCAGTCTGCTCACCGCGCCCGCCGCCCAGGGCAGCGGCACCGCCTGGCAGCAGCGGCTGGGGGACGCCAGCCCGGCGGCGGTCGCGGACGTGCTCGGCGGCCTGGCCGCGGTCGACGCCGACGCGCCGGTCACCGAGGCGCTCGCCGAGGCGGCGGACGCCCTCGCGGGCAGCGCCTCGGCCGGGCGTGCCCCGCTGCTGGTGCTGGTGACGGACGGCGAGGACTCCCCGGCCGGCGGGGCGCCGTCGCTGGGGGTGCCGGTCGCCGTCGTGGCGCTGGGCGAGCCGGGCTGCGGCGAGGCGTTCCACCGGGAGCTCGCCGCGGGCGACGACAGCCTGTGCATCGACGGCACCACCCGGGATCCGGCGACGCGCCTGCACGACGCCGTGGCGGGGCTGACGGGGGAGAACGGGTCATGAGCCGGGCCGCTGGCAGACGCCTTGCCGCGCTGCTCGCCGCCGCCGTGCTGCTGCCCGCCTGCGTGGCGGACGACGGCGGCGGCCCGGCCGGGCGGCCCGACGGCGACCGGCCGCTGGTGCTGGTCAGCGGCGCGGATCTCACCGGGCCCGACGGGCAGGGCGTGCGGCAGGAACTGATCGACCAGTGGAACGCCGAGCACCCGGAGACGCCCGTGGAGCTCGTCGAGCTGCCCCCGGCCGAGGACGGCCAGCGCAGCGAGCTGATCGCCTCGCTCCAGTCGGGCTCGGCCGACTACGACGTCATCAACCTCGACACCACCTGGGTGCCGGAGTTCGCCGAGGCCGGGCTGATCGAGCCGCTGGACGGCGGCCTGGCGTACCTGGCGCGGGCGGACTTCCTGCCGCAGGCGCTGGCGGCCGGGGAGTGGGAGGGCAAGCGGTACGCGGTGCCGTTCAACACCGACGTCGGGCTGCTGTACTACGACCCGGAGCTGCTGGCGGAGCAGAACCAGGCGGAGAGCGACGTCCTCGGCGCCGACAGCCTCGCCGCGCTGCTGGAGAACTGGCCGACCGGCTACCAGCCGCCCGCCTATACCACGCAGCTGCGCCCGTACGAGGGCCTGACCGTCAACGTCCTGGAGGCGCTGTGGAGCGCGGGCATCGGCCTCGTCAGCGGCGACGGCCGCTACCAGGAGCCCGACGAGGAGCTGCTGGCCAGGGCGCTGGGCTTCTTCGAGCGGGCGCAGCCGACGGGCGAGCAGATCAGCCCCGTCAGCTACGAGGCGGATGAGACGGCGGCGCTCGGCGCGTTCACCTCGGGCGCGTCGGTGATGATGCGCGGCTGGCCCTACGCCTACGCCTCGCTGCCCGCCGGATACGCCGTCACCACCCTGCCGGGGCAGGCCGCGCTGGGCGGGCAGAGCCTGGCCATCTCGGCGACGAGCGCCCGGGAGCGGGACGCCGCCGCGCTGATCGAGTTCCTCACGCACGAGACGGGCAGCCAGCGCAGCCTGCTGGACGCCGGGTTCGCGCCCGCGCTGCGGACCGCCTACGGCCTGCCGGAGGAGCCGTCCTGCGAGGAGGGCGCGGCCCAGCGCCGCCCGGCGCCCGACGGGGAGCGGCCGCCGCCGGTCAGCGCGCAGCCGGAGTACGTCGAACTGCTGTGGTGTGCGCTGCGCGACGCCCATCCCCGGCCCCGGACGCCGTACTACACGCAGTTCTCGCAGACGCTCCAGCGGATCGTGGCGCGCATGCTCGCCGACGACGCCTACGGGGCGGCGGAGGCGGCGCGTGACCTCAACGAGGCGCTGCCCAGGGCGCTTGAGGGCCGCCTGCCGGAGCCGGACCACGGTGAGTGACGGACGCGCGGCGCTCGATAACAACTGACACACCGTCAGAATGAGGCGTCGGCCACACGGACCGTCAGATCGGCCCATGTGGTGTCCGGTTTGGCGGACTTGGTCACCGATAGTCCCGCCGGGGTCCGGGTTTTATTCCCGGAGGCACTTGGAATCTGCCGAGCCCCTCTATTAACGTTCGATAACGCAGCGCGGTCGTCACCGCCGTCGCAAGGACGGCGCCGTGCTCTGTCGCCGAATCTGGCGCGTGCGATGAACAACTGCATGCGAAGGAACCGGGGAACCACCACCTGGGGTGAATCGGGTCGCTGGACGCCACCACTGACCAGCGCCTCCGTAGGAGACCTTCCTGCTCCGAACCCGTCAGCTAACCCGGTAGGCGAAGGAAGGAAAGGAGAGCGCCTCCGTGGCGTCGAACCGGTATGCCGCCCCGCAGGACACGTACGGCGACACGCTCGCCGCACCGCACCTCACCGGCTTTGACGGGTACGACAGGTACGCCGACGGCGGTACCGCCACCGCCACCGCTTCCGCTACGGCCCCCGCGCAGGCCGCCTTCGGCCCCGAACCGGCCGACGACGCCCCGCGTGTGGAGTGGAACCCCAGCGCTGACACCGTCCGCCCGGTCCGCGGCAGGCACCGGGTCGCCCGCCCGCGCGGCGGCACGATGGCCCGCAGCCGGGCCGTGCTCGGCGTCGGCGTGATGGCGGCTGTGGGCGCGGGCGGCATGGCCTCGGCGAACGAGAGCGGCGCCGGGGCCCTGCCCGGCATGGACGCCGCTTCCGCGAAGATCCGCTCCATACCCAGTCACCTTCCCCTGGTCGGCGGCCTGATGTCCGACGGGTCCGGCAGCGAGCAGACCACCACCGCCCAGGTGCTGGCGGCGGCCCCGCTGACGACGGCGGGCATGACCGAGGCGGATCTCGCCGCCGGGCAGTCCGACGCGGGCGAGGCGCTGCGCGCCCGCATCCTCCAGCAGGCCGACCAGCAGGTGTTCAGCGCCGAGTCGCGGGCCCGCGAGGCCGCCGTCACCCAGGCCCGGGAGGCCGCCATCCAGGAGGCGGCCGAGCAGGCCGAGCAGGAGCGCCGCGAGGAAGAGGAGCGCCGCCGCCGCGAGGAGGAGGAACGGCGCCGCCGCGAGGAGGAGGAGCGGCTCGCCCGGCTCCGCGCCAGCTACACGCTCCCGCTGTCCGACTACACCCTCTCCTCCAGCTTCGGCGCCAGCGGCTCGATGTGGTCCTCGACCCACACCGGGCAGGACTTCGCCGCCCCCACCGGCACGCCCGTGAAGAACGTGCACACCGGCACCGTCACCGAGGCGGCCTGGGCCGGGTCCTACGGCTACCGCATCATCGTGCAGCTGGAGGACGGCACCGAGCTGTGGTACTGCCACCTGTCCTCGATGAACGTCGTGGCCGGGCAGGAGGTCAGCACCGGTGACGTCATCGGCCAGGTCGGCTCCACCGGCAACTCCACTGGCCCGCACCTGCACCTGGAGGTCCTGCCGGGCGGCGGCTCCGCCGTGGACCCGCTGGCCTGGCTGCGGGACAAGGGCCTGAGCGTCTGATCCGCCGCGCGCTGGGTTCTCCGGGTTCTGCGCGTTCTCCGGGTTCTCCGGCGGCCGCGTCCGGCCCGGCCGCTGCCGCAAGCCACCGGCGGTCCTGGTGCTTTCCCCCGACACCAGGACCGCCGGTTCCCTCTTCCTGGCGCATAGACTGCCCGCCATGACGGATGCGGCGACCTCACGGACGGTGGGCAGTCTGCGGGTTTCCCCGCTGTGCCTGGGCGGGAACGTCTTCGGCTGGACGGCGGACGAGGCGGCCTCCTTCGCGGTCCTCGACGCCTTCGAGGCGGCCGGGGGCACGTTCGTCGACACCGCGGACGCCTACTCGGCCTGGGCCGAGGGCAACACGGGCGGCGAGTCGGAGACGATCATCGGCCGCTGGCTCAAGCGCGGCGGGCCCTCCCGCCGCGGCGAGATGGTCATCGCGACGAAGGCCGGGGCGCACCCGGACTACCGGGGGCTGTCGGCGGACACCATCAAGCGGGCCTGTGAGGCGTCGCTGCGCCGCCTGGACACCGACTACATCGACCTGTACTACACGCACGTCGACGACGAGTCGGTCGAGGTCTCCGAGATCATCGCGGCGCTGGACGAGCTGGTCGCCGAGGGCAAGGTCCGCGAGATCGGCGTCTCCAACATCTCGCCCGCCCGCCTCGCGGCGTCGCTGGAGTTCTCCGAGGCCGAGTCCAAGGCCCGGTACGTGGCGATCCAGCCGAAGTACCACCTGCTCTCCCGCGAGACCTACGAGGGGGAGCTGGCCGCGCTCGCCGCCCGCTACGGCCTGGCGGCCATGCCGTACTCGGCGCTGGCGTCCGGCTTCCTGACCGGCAAGTACCGGCCCGGCCAGCGGGTGGACAGCCCGCGCGCGGACCGGGCCAGCCAGTACCTGGAGACCGAGCGGGGGCAGCGCGTGCTCGCGGCGCTGGACGACGTGGCGTCGGCGCGGGGCGCCGAGATGGCGGCCGTGGCGCTGGCCTGGCTCGCCGCGCAGCCCACCGTTGCGGCGCCGATCGCCAGCGCCCGCACCCCGGAGCAGCTTCCGCCGCTGCTGGCCGCGGCCGGGCTCACGCTGACGGCCGAGGAACTGGCGCTGCTGACGGAGGCGTCCCAGCCCGCCGGCTGAAGCCGGGCGCTGCGGGCCGTCCGCGCCGGGGCCAGGGCCGTCCGGCGCTGGCCTACGCTGGCGGCATGACCGCCCTGTCCGCCCCCGCCGCCGACCAGCCCGACCTGTCGTTCCTGCTCGACCGCACCAGCCACGTGCTGCGCACGAAGGTGGCCGCGGCGCTGGCCGAGATCGGGATGACCGCGCGCATGCACTGCGTCCTGGTGCACGCGCTGGAGCAGGAGCGCACCCAGATGCAGCTCGCCCAGCTCGGCGACATGGACAAGACGACGATGGTGGCGACCGTGGACGCGCTGGAGCGGGCGGGGCTCGCCGAGCGGCGGCCGTCGTCGCGGGACCGGCGGGCGCGCGTCATCGTGGTCACCGAGAAGGGGGCGCGGACGGCGGCCCGGAGCCAGGAGATCGTGGACCGGGTGCACCGCGAGGCGCTGTCGGACCTCACGGACGGGGAGCGCGAGGTGCTGCTGCGGGCGCTGCGCCGCATGGCCGAGG
Organism: Streptomyces sp. 7-21; assembly: GCF_016741785.1. Classification (GTDB taxonomy): domain Bacteria; phylum Actinomycetota; class Actinomycetes; order Streptomycetales; family Streptomycetaceae; genus Streptomyces. Next base: position 24,180 of record NZ_JAERRL010000003.1, on the reverse strand, counting down.
GCCAGCTGGCCGTCCCCGCTGCTCCTCCGGCCCCGGTGCGCCGCGCCCGGCAGCGCACGGCCTAGCCCGTTCACCTCCCAAAAACGTCTGCAACAAAACTATCTGCTACGGTCTTACTTGCTCGTCCCTCCGGACGGGCCCGCCCCCTGCTGTCCGGCGACGATTCCCGGGAGACCGACATGACCGCCGCCCCATCCGCAGAGCCCGTCCCGCGCACGCTCACCGACGGCGAACTCTCCGCGGTGCTGTCCGCCCACCGCTTCGGCGTGCTCGCGGCAGTGCGCCGCACCGGCCACCCGCACCTGTCGACCGTCGTCTACCAGTGGGACCCGGCCGCCCGGCTGCTCCGCGTCTCCAGCACGGCCAGCCGCGTGAAGACCCGGCTGCTGCGCCGCGACCCGCACGCCGCCCTGCACGTGGCCGCCGCCGACCACATGACGTTCGCCGTCGCCGAGGGCCTCGCCGAGGTCTCCCCGCCCACGACCACGCCCGGCGACGCCACCGGGCGCGAACTCCTGCCGCTGCTCGGCCTGTCCGGCGACCCGGACGAGGAAGCCGCCGCCCTGGAGAAGCTGGTCGCGGAGGAACGCGTCGTGCTGCGCCTGCGCGTCGACCGGCTGTACGGCATGACCCTCTCGTAGCGTCGCGCAGCGCGCGCCAGCCCGGGGCATCACACGGCGCCCGCTCGCGGGCACCCGCCGCCACGCACGCGAGGCCGCGTGGTGAAGAATCTGGCCACGCGACTCGACGTGCGCCGTGGCGGAAGGAGACAGACCGTGCGGATACGAGCGGGCGACCACCGGGACTCCGGCATTCTGCTGGACCTGCTGGACGAGGCCGTGGCCTGGCTGGCGCGCCAGGGCCGCACCGGCCAGTGGGGCACGCGCCCCTGGTCCCAGCGGCCCGAGGCCGCCGCACGGATCCGCGGCATGGCCGAGCGCGAGGAACCGTGGATCGCCGAGGCCGACGGCGTCCCGGCGGGCGGCCTGGTGCTGTCCGGACAGCCCCCCGCCTACGTCGCGCCCGCCGGTGAGCCCGAGGTGTACGTCCAGCTGCTGGTCACCTCCCGGGCCCACGCCGGGCAGGGCATCGGCCGCGCCCTGCTGGACCACGCCCGCGACCGGGCCCGCGCCCGCGGCGTCGGCCTGCTGCGCGTCGACTGCTACCGGGGCGGGGACGGCAAGCTCGTCGACTACTACACCCGCGCCGGATTCACCCCCACCGAAGCCTTCGAGCACAACGGCTGGCCCGGCCAGGTGCTCGCGCAGCGCCTGTGACGCGGCCCGCCCGGCGCAGGCCGCTGACTTCGATGATCGCCATGCCTGCGAGCCTGCCGCGCCGGGGCGGGCCCGGGCATCGGCCAACGCGCTCGACATGCCCTCAGCCGATCAAGTTGATGCCGGGCTACGACTTCCCGCTCCCGGCGAGCCCGCCCCGCCACTACCGGTTTTCCGGTGGCAGCGGCCCGGTTAGCGTGGGCGGCATGTTCTTCCGACCACGCCCGCGCCGCGCCGCCCGCGTCGTCATCCTCGACCCGCAGGGCGCCGTCTTCCTGTTCCGCTACGACGCCGAGGGCGTCGGCGTGCACTGGACGACGCCCGGCGGCGGCCTTGAGGGCAGGGAGTCCCACCGCGAGGCGGCCGTGCGCGAACTGCGCGAGGAGACCGGCTGGACCGACCTCACGCCGGGCCCGCTGCTGCTGACGTGGGAGCACGACTACTTCCGGAACGGGAAACGGCGGCGCCAGCACGAGCACCTGTTCCTGGCGCACAGCCCGCGCCGCGACCCCGTGGGCGACCTGACCGCCGCGCACGCCGCCGACGGCATCCTCGCCTGGCGGTGGTGGTCCCCGGCCGACCTCCGCTCGCCCGCCGAGCCGGTCTGGCCGCCGCAGCTGCCCGCCCTGCTCGCCGACCCCCCGGACGAGCCGGTCCACCTGGGCCTGGTCCCGGTCGGCCCCCAGCTGTGACGGGAGCCGCACCGGGTTATGCGACAGGGGGTTTCAGCGTTCCGTGAGTCTGGTGAACCGCCCGGCCTTCGCGGCCCGCAGCAGCCCGCGTACTCGGGCGCGCCGTGCGAGGAGGACTGCGGTGGGGGCCTCACTCTCGCGGATGGCCACGTACTCCCTGGCGGCGGCGAGTTCGAGGCACTCGCCGTTGCCGTCGATGCTGCTGAAGCTTGACTTCTGCCAGGTGAGCCGAGTCATCGGCCTCCCCTTCACAGCTCGTACATCAGGTGCTGAATCAGCCCCAGAGAATCTCTCCGCAAAGGCATGCTACCCGTGACGTCGAGCCGGATCGGGGGAAGTGCGACCGCGCTGAGCTTGCTGAAGGCGTCCGAGAACTCCGCCAGGTTCGCTTGATCGGTGACGAACGGCGAGTTCGTGGGGTGCTCGACGTAGACCGTGCTGAGTTCCGGTACCTCGGCGTCGTAGCAGACGAACGGACAACCGGTGCGGACGGGATACGTCTCCGCCTTGAACGGCAGAATCTGGATCCGGACGTGCGGCAGACGAGCCATCTCGAGCAGGTGATCGATCTGTCGCCGCATCACCGCTCGGCCGACGAACTCCATGCGGAGCGCCGCCTCGTGGATCACCGCTTCGAATGTCGGTGGGCGAGGGCCGGTGAGGACACGCTGTCGGCGAAGTCGGAAGTCAACGAAGCGTTCGTGCGTCTCCGCTGGCGCGTCCGGATGCCCGACCTTGAAGAGCGCCCGCATGTAGTCGGCCGTCTGCAACATTCCCGGGACCTGCACCCATTGGAACGCCCGGTAGCGCACCGACATGCTCTCCAACTCGGCGAGATCGCGCGCTTGATCGTTGTGGGGCGGGTAGCGGTACTCCGACCACCATCCCCGGCCGTTCCCGTGGCTCATGGCGATCAACGCCTCGATCAGCCGTTCATTGTTGCAACCGTAGAGTTCGGCGAGGGCCCGGATCTTGTGCGCCGGGATGGCCGTTCGCCCGGCCTCGATGTGGTTGAGATGGGCGGGACTGAAGCCGGAGGCGGCGGCTGCCTTCGTCGCCGTCCACCCGCTCTGTTCTCGCAATCGACGCAGTTCAATGCCCAAACGTCGTTGCCGCTGGCTGGGTTTGACTCGTAGCCCCACGTAACCTCCCGTAGCTCCCGCACCAGTCTGGGTGCATCCGCGTCGACGTTCCAGGCCGCGTCACTCACAGGGATGAAGTTCTCTTCCCTGATTGCAGGCTTGCCGAAAAGACATTTATGTTGAACCCGTTCGGCCCGACGAAAGACCGAAGTGCACCCGCTGTCACGGCGATTGGGCAGTGGGCGAGCCACGGCAGAGGTCGAAACACAGTTCGCACTCCGACGAGAGGCCGCTCCTTTGAACCCTCTTCCTCGTCGTTACCGCTTCACCACCCCTAACGTCCCAGACACCGCCAAGATCGCGCGGGATCACGTGGCCCTGCTCCTTGCTCACACGCGGTGTCCCGTCGAGGCCGACACCGCTCGGTTGCTGGTCTCCGAGGTCGTCACGAACACGCATCAGCACACGAACTCGCCGATCGTCTCCGTTCTCACCACCATCTCTTCGACCGGTCTACGCGTCGCCGTGTACGACACCAGTGCCGTCCCGCTCCCCGCGGCGGACGATCCCGAGCCGCTGGCCGAGCATGGCAGAGGCGTGCTGCTGCTCCGTTCTCTCGCGACCCGCTGGGGATGGAACCTCAACGGCAGCGGCCACGGCCCCTTCGGCAAGACCGTGTGGTTCGAACTGGCGCCCCGCGATGAGGCATCCAAGTCACCGCCGTCAACTTGGAGTTGACACCATGGCCGCATGGCGGACAAGGAGATGGGCCTGCGCTACGTGCTGGCGCAGGTGGCGGTTACCTACGACAAAGAAGCGGGCACACACATCGGCGTCCCCGGACAAGACGTCCTGCGCTCCATAGCGCACTTGGACCTGCCCATACCAGCGGGCTTCATCGCCAAAGGGCGCGGGGGCCAGAGCGGCAAGGCCACGAACACGCCCTGGATCGGCGTGCACGACCCGGACATCAACGAAAACGCCAAAGAGGGCCTCTACCTGGCCTACATCTTCGCCGCGGATCTGCGCTCGGTCTGGCTCACGCTTCAGCAAGGCATCGAAGGGCTGTTGCGTCAGTACAAGAAAGGTAAGCGGCTGCGCGATGAGTTGCAGGATCGGGTTAATCGCCTGCGGAGCTTCCCTCCGCTGGAACACAAGCTCGACGGCTGGCTCGAGCCTGCCATGAGCCTCAACACCGACACGTGGCGTGCCGCCGCCTACGAGGCGGCGAGCGTCGCGGCGCGGCGATACGACACCGGCAATCTGCCCACGGAGGCTGACCTCCGCGCGGATCTGTGGCATGCCGCGGAACTCTTGCAAGAGGCTGCCCGCGCCGAGCGACTCCTGATCAGCCGCGGCGAGCCCAACCCTGGGCGACTGGTGGTGGAGTACCAAACCAAGCCAGAGCACCACATGGACGCGACCCCGAACGAGCACCTGGCGCGCTTCCAACCCAAGGACGACAGTGACTACCTCGCGCATATCGCGGCCCACACGCAGCGGAAGCAGCGCAGACACGAGCGGTTGATCCGGGAGTTCGGTGAGTACGCGCAAGAGCGCGGACTGGCGCCCAACACCAACGTGCACCCACGGGACCTGACGCTGGCTTTGCCCGACGCTGAGTGTCTGGTCGAGGCGAAGGTCGTGCGGAGCACGACAACCGCCGTGCGGGAAGCGGTCGGGCAACTCCTCGAGTACCGGCACTTCCTCTACAAGGACTGCCCGCCGCCGCGCCTGCTCGCGCTGTTCACCGACGACATCCAGGTCTACGTCCCATACCTGGAATCCCTTGGCATCGCGTCCGTATGGAAGACGCCGGACGGGTGGGCCGGTTCGCCATCGGCGTGTGCCTGGGGGCTAATCGACCCACCGCGCTGACCACTCGCCGTCGCCGGGCACGGGTAAGTCCGCTGCCCGTGCCCGGGCGATGACACGACTCACCCCACCCGGTCCGCCGACGGCGCCGTCTGCCCGTCCGCTGCCCCGTCCGCGCCCGGGGCCGGGGGCGTGGGGTAGCGGCGGGTGGTGAGGTACATCAGGAGCAGGGAGGTCACGCCCAGGGCGGCGGCGGTGAAGGTGACCCCGGGCCCGTCGTAGGCGGTGAGCGCGGCGCCGCCGAGGGCCCCGCCGAGGGCGATGCCCGTGTACAGGCCGCTGGTGTTGAGGGCGACGGCCTCCGTGCCCGCGTCGCCAGCGAGGCCGAGGATCCGGGCGTTCATCGGCGGGTTGAAGCCCCAGGCGCCGAAGCCCCACACGGCCAGCGCGGCGGCCACTGGCCAGACCGGGACGTCGCTGTCGGTGAGCACGCCCACCACCCCCAGCAGCGCGGTCACCGAGACGACCAGGCCGAACATCCCCAGCAGCGCCCGGTCCGGGCCCCAGCGGTCGGTCAGCCTGCCACCGGCGAACGTGCCGACCGCGCCGAAGACGCCGATCACCGCGATCGACAGGGCGAGCACGGGGCCGCCACGGCCGGTCAGGTCCTCGGTGACCGGGCCGAGGTACGTGAAGACCATCAGCCCGCAGCTGGCGCCGACGACGGTGCCCAGCACGCACGTCAGCACCGACGGGCGCGACAGGACGCGCAGTTGTGCGCGCACGCCGAGCGCGGGCGCGCCCGGCGCGTTCGGCAGCAGCGCGGCGCTGGCGAGGGTCACCGCGCAGCTGAACGCGCCCACGCCCACGAACGTCGCGCGCCACCCGAACGACGAGGCCAGCAGCGAGCCGAGCGGCACGCCGACGAACAGCGAGACCGTCAGCCCTGCCGCGACCACGCCGATCGCCCGGCCGACCCGCTCGGGCTCTGCCAGCCGCCCCGCCAGCCCGAACGCCGCCGGGGTCAGGACCGCCGCCAGCAGGGCGGCGGCGACGCGCGCCACCAGCAGCGCGCCGTAGCCGGGGGCCAGCGCGGTCAGCAGGTTGACGGCGGCGAACGCCGCCAGGCCGCCCACCAGCAGCGTCTTGCGCGGCAGCCGGGCCGTGGCCACCGCCAGCGGCGGCGCGGCGAGCGCGTACGTCACGGAGAAGGCGGTCACCAGCTGGCCAGCCGCCGCCTCGCTCACCGACAGGTCATCGGCGATCTCCGGCAGCACACCGGCGATCACGAAGTCGTCCGTTCCGACAGCAAATGTCGCGAGTAGAAGGCAAATGAGCCATGTGTGTGTCCGCAGCATGGCCCGGACGGTAGGACCCTGACGCTAGCGTCAAGGTCAAGCCGCGGACCCCTCCGGCGCCGCCAGCTCCCGCTCGACCTCGGCGCTGTGGCGGGCGAGCAGCTCCCGCTGGCGCAGCAGCCGTTCGATCCGCTCGTCGAGCCCTGCGAGTCGCCGCTGCACGGTGTGCAGCTCCGGCGCGCACCGGGGCGTCTCCTCCAGCGGCTTGTCCAGGCAGCCCCGCTCCAGGTGCTCCCGCACGTCCTCGGTGGTCAGCCCGACCGCCAGCATCCGCTTGATGTTGCGTGCCAGGACCAGGGCGTGGTCGTCGTAGACCCGGTAGCCGTTGGCGTCCCGTGACGGCGACAGCAGGCCCTGCTGTTCGTAGTAGCGCAGCGCTCTCGGGGAGACCCCCGCGCGCTCGGCCAGCTCTCCGATTCTCACTCCTCCCAGGCTACGCACGGGTGTACAGCAGCAGAACGCCTGCGGTGGCGATGGCCAAAGTCAGGCCGGAGGGGGAGAAGCCGCAGGTGCGCAGGGCGGCGTGGGTCGTCTCGTGCACCAGCCACCAGTCGCGGCCCGCCGGGCCGTGGTAGAGGCCGCCGTCCGTGCTCAGCAGCACCCGCTGGTGCGGCCACTGCGGGCTGACCACGTCGATCGTCCAGCCGTCCCGCGTCGTGGCGTGCAGCCCGCCGCCGTGGAGACCGGCGATGCGGACCTCCGTGCCCGCCAGCGGGCCCAGGCCGGGGCAGGTGAGGCTGGCGCCGGAGGGCTCGGCGACGTCCCGGTCCGGATCGCGGTCGCGGGCCAGGACGGCGCCCGTCACGCTGTCGAACACCCCGTGCCCGCCCTGGGAGACGGCCATGACCAGATCGTGCCCCGTGCCCGGGTCGGCCGCGAAGCCGATGCCCAGCAGGCCGCCGATCGGCCTGGCCACGCTGGGGCGCCACGGCGGCGGCGGAGGGCTCAGCGGAGCGGCGGAAAACCGTTCACGAAGCTGCTGTTCGTGCGCGGTGAACATGCTCACCGACGCTACGGTCCGGCCGCTCCCCGCGCCAGAGGTGAAACGGACGGACGGCTATCGTCCAAGACACGTCAGGAAGCGTTCACTCCGAGTGCGTCTACGGGTCACGTACTGACCTGTTGGGCGCGGAATGGTCGAGAACATGAGAAAGTCCTGGGCGGGACTGGCCAGGCTGCGGCCGGGCAGCGTGGCGCGGGCCGAAGATCTCCTCACCGCATGCGTCCGAGAGTGCGCCTCCTACACGGCCGGACTCACCAAGCCGCCAGGCCCCAAGCGCACGAAGCTCGTCACCGCCATCGCGGCCCTCGTCGTCGAGCACACCGCGAGCGAACCCTCCCAGGCCCGCACCTTCGAGGCGCTGCTGCGCGTCGGCGACGCCGCCGTGGCCGCCGAGGAGACCCGCCTGGCCCGACGCGTCGCCGACACCGCGATCGCCCTGCGCGCCAGGTCCCGCGGCGCCTGGCGGCTGCGCGGCCAGACCGCCGAGTCCGAGGGCCGCGACAAGGACGCCATCGACGCCTACGAGCGCTACCAGGCGCTCGCGGGCGGCCCCGGCAAGGGCATACCCGAGATACGCGAGCGCCTCAGCCTGCTGCGGGAGAAGTGGGCCGCCCTCGCCGAGGCCAGCCGCATCCTCCCCGAGGAGCGCCTCACCGAGCAGCTCGCCCACGACGTCCCCGCGATCCTCGCCCGCGCCGTCGAACGCCGCCTCGCCGCGGGCTCCGCCGCCGACCCCGACAGCCAGCGCCTGGCCGCCGCCTACGCCACCTACTGCCGCCTGGCGGACTCCGGCCGCACCGACGACCCGCTCCTGGGCGGCGCCGAGCCCATCGGCGTCGGCGCCCTGCGCACCCGCCTGAAGGGCCGCGGCGTCTGCGTCGTCGCCAACGCCGAGGACATACGCGGCAGCGACCTGGGCGAGGAGATCGACTCCTACGACCTCGTCGTCCGCGTCGACTCCTTCCGCCTCGACCACGCCAGCACCGGCACCCGCCTGGACCTGCACGCCGTCTCGCACCGCACCGAGTCGCCCGGCTGCTGGCGCCGCAAGGCCGACATCCGCCTCGTCTTCGGCGACAAGCCCGCGCAGTGGCGCCAGGCCATCCGCCACCGGCTCGTGCCCGGCGCCCAGAAGTGCGTCGGCGACCGCTCACTGAGCCGGCCGGTCCGCGACCCCGCGCTCATCGGCGAGCCCCGCTGGGCCGCCGACGCCTCCACCGGCTTCACGGTCGCCCGGCTGCTCGACTTCCTCGACGTCAGCCCCCGCATCGACCTGATCGGCTTCAACCTCCCCGGCCAGCTCCGCCCCGAGGAGCGGCAGTGGCTGCTCGCCCACGCCCGCCGCAACGAAGGGCTCCGCATCGCGCTGCGCTGACGCCGCCGCACGCGCCCGCCCGGCCGGCCGCGCGGCGGGCCCGCCGCCGGGGCCCGCCCCCCAGCGCGCCGCCTCGGCCGTCGCCGGGCCCGCCAGCGCGCGGTGGCGCCACAGCCGCGCCAGCAGCTCGCGTTCCCGCGCGGCGAAGTCCGGCACGTGCCCGTGGCTGGCCCGCCACCGCAGCACCGCCACGCTTCCGGCCGCCGCCTGGTAGCCCACGGCCGCCCGCAGCCCGGCCAGCCCGTGCTGCTGCCGTGCCAGCCGCCGCGCCAGCGCCCGCCCGCGCGGCGAGCCGAGCGCGCGCGGCTCGTCCGGCGCCAGCCAGCCCGCACGCGCGTACGCGGGCAGCACGCGCCGCACCACCCGCAGCTCGCGCTGGCGCGACCAGGCCGCCAGCCACGCCAGCGACGCGAACACGGGCAGCATCAGCAGCGCGTAGACGGCCGCGAACCCCCACAGGCTCAGCGCAGTCGAGGCGTTCCACGCCGAGTGCAGCCCCATCGCCCCCGCCAGCCCCAGCGGCGGCAGCAGCGCCCTGCCCCACCGCCCGGCCCGGCCGCGCGGCCGCCACGAGGCGGCCAGGCCGATCGCCACGCCCGTCACCGCCGTGAACATCGGGTGCGCGAACGGCGCCAGCACCACCCGCACGAAGAACGCGGCCAGCGTCGCCCCGCCGTCCAGCCCCAGCCGCTCGTAGGACACGTCGTAGGCCACGGCGCTCCCCAGGTACAGCACGTTCTCCGTGAACGCGAAGCCCGTGGCCGTGACGCCCGCCGCCGTGACGCCCGCCAGCACGCCGTCAAACCACGGCCGCGCGCACAGGAACAGCAGCGCCACGGCGACCGCCTTCGCCGACTCCTCCACGACCGGCGCGATGACCGTCAGCTCCAGGGTGTCCAGCGCGTCCGCGCCCAGCGGCGCGAGCTGCGCCTCCCGCCCGGTCAGCGCGCCCACCAGCAGGCCGTTGCACAGCAGCGACAGCAGCGTGGCCGCGCCCGCGCCCCACGCGAAGGAGAACGCCAGCGTCCGCCACGGCTTGCGCGTCACGCCGTCGAGCCAGGCGAAGACGCCCAGCAGGAACGGCACGGGCAGCGCCGCCAGGCCGAGCCCGGCCGCGAACCCGTCGCCGCCAGTCTCACGGCGCACCAGAACCAGCACGACCAGTGCGCAGGCCACCAGCGGCGCGCCGATGGCCAGGGTCCGCCGCGGTCGGCCACCGGCGAGGGGAGGGGACGGCACTTACCTGACTTTACGGCCTGCCTCCGGCCGCCGACAGGCGTGCCGGGGCGGGCGCTCAGCCGTCCGCGCCGTCTTCGGCCGGCCGGTGCACACGGCGGAACAGCAGGTCACGGACGACGTGCCCCTTGGCGAGGCCCTGCCGCTCGAACCGGGTCATGGGCCGGTCCGCCGGGCGGGGCGCGTAGCCGCCGCCGGGCACGGTGTTCTCCAGCGACGGGCTCGCGGAGAGCACCTGGAGCATCTGCTCCGCGTACGGCTCCCAGTCCGTGGCGCAGTGCAGCAGCGCGCCCGGCCGCATGCGCGAGGCGGCCAGCTCGACGAACTCCGGCTGGATCAGCCGCCGCTTGTGGTGCCGCTTCTTCGGCCACGGGTCGGGGAAGAACACCCGCACGCCCGCCAGCGAGGCGGGCGGCAGCATCTCGCGCAGCAGCAGCACGGCGTCGCCGTTGGCGACCCGCACGTTCGTCAGCCCGCGCTGCTCCGCCAGCCGCAGCAGGTTGCCCTGGCCGGGGGTGTGCACGTCCGAGGCGAGGATGCCGGTGTGCGGGTCGGCCGCGGCCATCTCGGCGGTGGCCTCGCCCATGCCGAAGCCGATCTCCAGCACGACGGGCAGGCCGCCGAACAGCTCGTCGAGGTCCAGCCGCGTCCGGCCGTCGATCTCCAGGCCCCACACCGGCCACAGCCGCAGCAGCGCGCGCCGCTGGGCGGTGGTGACCCGGCTGCGCCGGGGCTCGAAGGTGCGGACACGCCCGCGGAACGCCTCACGCGCGTCCCCCGCGGGCCTGGCCGAAGGACCGGCTCCTGGCGGGAACATCGTGGGCCGTCCGTCCGCATCCACGACGTTCGATACGTTCTCAGTCACAGCGTCCCCCATGGTACGTGCGCCGTGCACGGAACCAGCGGCCGCCGTGGGGGCGTCGAAGACCGAAAGAACGGACGAAGCGACGGACACGGCGCGCAGGCGCGGCGTGGGGCCAAGCGCCACGGGGGACGTGGGGAGTCGGCATGGCGAGGGGAGAGGACCGCATAGCCTTCTGGGCCATCGGGTGCGTGGGCCTGCTGGCGCTGCTGACCGCGGGGGTCGTGGTCTCGGTGCGCGAGGACGCGGGCGCCAGCGACGCGGTTCCGGCGGCGGGCGCCTCGCGGGCGGCGTCCGGGACGCCGGAGGAGCTGGCCGAAGCCTGGCGCGTGCCCGACGTCGACGGCGGCCTGGACGAGGCGGCGGCCATGCCGCGGCTGTGGGTGGGGGAGAACGCGGTGACGCGGGTGTCCGCGGCGGGCGTCACCGGCTACGACGCCACGGACGGCACCGAACTGTGGCAGGTCGAGCCGCCCGAGGGCGCGGGCGCGCCGTGCGCGGCGAGCGAGGCCGTCAGTGACGAGGGCATCGGGGCGGTGCTGTACGGCGGCAGCGGCGGCTGCACGCTGCTGGCGGCGGTGGACACGCGGGCCGGGGTGGTGTGGTGGTGGACCGACCTGGCCGCGGCGGGCACAGCAGACCCAGAAGACACAGAAGGCCCAGCAGACCCGGAGGGCCAGGAAGACGGCGGGGACGCGGACCGCAACGAGCACTCCGGCGCGAACCGGGACCAGCAGCAGGACCAGGACGAGGGGGAGACCGTCGCGCCCGCCGACGTGACCGTGACCGTCGGCGCCGGGACCGTCTCCGTCAGCCTCGACGCCGCGGGCGCGGTCGGGGCGTTCCACCGCTTCGCCACCGGGACCGGCGAGGCGCTGGGCCCGCCCCCGCCGCCGGCCGGTGGCCTGCCGGGCTGCGGGGAGGACGCCGTGCCGCGCTTGATGACCGTCAGCCCGCGGGTGCCGCGCCTGATCGGCGTGGCCGAGTGCGGCGGGACGGCGGACGACGGCGAGGACAGGGCCGGGGACGGGGACACGGACAGGGACACAGACAGGGACACAGACAGGGACGAAGCCGGGGGCGGGGTGCTCCAGCTCACCGCCTACGACGCCGACACCGGCGAGGCGCAGTGGCACCACGCGCTCGACGGCGCCGCCGGCCTGCCGGAGCTGCGCGTGGTCGCCGCCAATCCGGTCGTGCTGCTGCTGGACGGCGACCTGGTGGCGTTCTCCGAGAACGGGGAGGAGATGTGGCGGCTGCCCGGCACCGAGCCGGACGCGACCGCGCTGGCCGGTGACGCGCTGGTCGTCGCCGAGCCCGGCGAACGGCCCGACGGGCAGCGCGCGTTCACCGCCTACCGCCTCACCGACGGCGAGCCGGTGTGGCAGACGCTGCTGCCCGGCTCCAGCCAGCTGTTCGGCATGGACGCCAACGGCATGCCGCTCGTCGGCCAGGCCGAGGACAACCGGCTCCACCTGTCGTGGCTCGACCCGGACGACGGCACGGAACTGCCCGCGGGCTCGGTGCCGCTGCCGCGCGGACGGTCCACCTCGGCCGCCGTGGTGGCCTCGGACACGCACCAGCTGTACCTGCTCACGCAGGCGCCCGCGCCGGAGCGTGAACAGGAGGCGGACGGCGCCCGGTTGCGGCTGCGCGCCTTCGAACGCTGACGGCCGCCCGCGCGCGGCCTCAGCCCACGCCCCCGACCGTGAGCGCCCGGCGCGCGATCTCCTCGCCGATCGGCAGGCACGCGGTGGCGGCCGGGGAGGGAGCGTTCAGCACGTGCACCGTGTGCGGGGCCGTGGCGAAGCGGAAGTCGTCCACGAGCCTGCCGTCGGGCGTCACCGCCTGCGCCCGCACCCCGGCGGGCGAGGGCAGCAGGTCCGCCTCGGTCACGTCCGGCAGCAGCCGCCGCACGGCCCGGGCGAAGGCGCGCCGCGACAGCGAACGGCGCAGCTCGCCCGCGCCCGCCCGCCAGTGGCGCGCGGCCAGGCGCCACACCCCCGGGTACGCCAGCGTGTGCGCCAGCTCACCGGGCCGCACCGTGCGCCAGTCGTAGCCCTCGCGCGCCAGCGCGAGCACCGCGTTGGGCCCCAGGTGCACCTCGCCGTCGAGCCCGGTTGTGGCGTGCACCCCCAGGAACGGGAACGCCGGGTCGGGCACCGGGTACACCGGGCCGCGCACCAGCCCGGACGCCAGCGGCCGCAGCCGGTAGAACTCGCCCCGGAACGGCACGATCCGCAGCCGCGGCTCGTCACCGGCCAGCCGCGCGATCCGGTCGGCGTGCAGCCCGGCGCAGTTCACCAGCACGCGCGCCCGCACGGTCCGCCCGTCGGGCGCCGTGCGCACCGCGACCCCCAGCCCCGGCCGCCGGTCCACGGCCACCACCTCGGCGCCGTACCGGACGTGCGCGCCGCTCGCGCGCGCCAGCGCCCGCGCCACGCCGGGGAAGTCGGCCACACCCGTCGTCTCCACCAGCAGCCCGGCACGCGCGCGGCGCACGCCCGGCTCGCGCCGCTCGATCTGCGCCGGACCGACCTCCGTGACGGGCACCCCGTTGCTCCGGCCCCGCCGGGCCAGTTCGGCGAGCACCGGCAGCTCCGCCGCGGCCGTCGCCACGATCAGCTTGCCGGTCACGGCGTGCTGGACGCCGTGCTCCGCGCAGAACCTCTTCAGCGCCTCCTGCCCGCGCACCGCGAACCGTGCCTTGAGCGAGCCGGGGCGGTAGTACACGCCGCTGTGGATGACCCCGCTGTTCCGGCCGCTCTGGTGGCGCGCCAGTCCGGGCTCCTTCTCCAGCACGAGCACCTCCGCGCCGGGGCGCGCGGCCCGCAGCGCGTGCGCCGTCGCGAGGCCGACGAGGCCGCCCCCCACGATCAGCACGTCGCAGTCGTACCGGCGGCGTCCCGGCTTCGCTGTTCCGCCGGTGCCGCCCGCTGGTGCGTGCTCTCCGTCGTCCGCCTGTTCGCCAGACCGTGCCGCTGTCATGTGCGACATCATGCGGGAGCGGCCAGGAGGCTGCGAGCCTGCTCCCGCAGCTGGATGACCGGCGGTTCGTTGCGGTAGGGCTCGAGCCGGTGGAAGAGGTCGCGGACATAGTCCGTGGTGCGCGCGGAGGATATTCGCCCCGCGACCTCCAGCGCCCGCGCGCCGACCTCGCACGCGGCGTCCAGGTTCCCCGACTCCAGCTCGGCGACGGCCGCGACCACCAGCCGCAGCCCGTGCGAGCGGACGTACTCCTCGGTCGGCTCCGACAGCGCCTGCTCGGTGAACCGCCGCACCTGGCCGGGCACCTTCAGGTCCATGTAGCACTCGGCGGCGTCCGCGGCCAGGCGGTTGGGGGTGTAGAAGTCGAGCCAGCTGGGGTCGCCGTCGCCGTCCCGGGAGCGCTCCAGCCAGCTCTCGGCGGCGGACAGCGCGGCGGCGCAGCCGGACGCGTCGTTCGCCTTGGCCAGGGCGCGGGCCTCCACGAGCCGGAAGAAGCTCATCGTGCGGGCGGTCGCCAGCGAGCGGTTGCGCTCCAGCGCCGCCTGCGCCAGGTCCACGCCCTCGTCGGCGAAGCCGCGGTAGGTCGCCTGGAGCGACATCGACGCCAGCACGTACCCGCCCAGCGGCACGTCGGCGGCGGCCCGGGCCAGGCGCAGCGCCTGGATGTAGTACCGCTGGGCCGCCTCCTGCTGGCCGGTGTCGAAGGCCATCCAGCCCGCCAGCCGCGTCAGTTCGGCGGTGGCACGGAACAGCGAGCGGCCCACGTCGTCGCTGTAGCTGCCGCGCAGCAGCGGCGCCGCGTCGGTGCGCAGGCACTCCGGCACCATCGACGAACGCCAGTCGCCGCCGCCGTACTTGGAGTCCCAGCGCCGCGCCTCCTCCGCCGCCTCGCGCAGCTTGGAGACGTCCGAGTGCCCCACGCGCGGGGAGGAGCCGGAGGCGGTGCTCCGCTCCTCGCGGGCGACCGAGGCGTCGGCGGGGCTGATGAGCCAGCGGGCCGTCGGCGTGGCGTAGGCGCTGATGGCGAACGAGCCCGCGAGGGTCTGCCAGATGCCCTTGCCCGGGGCAGTGTCCAGGCGGTACAGCTCCGTCGCCGCGTCGACGGCTGCCTCGACATCGCGCGGGAACGACAGGCCGACCTCGGGTGCGGGGTCGGTGTCGGCCAGGCCGATCTCGTGCAGCGGGACGGGGCGGCCGAGCTTGCTGCTGATCGCGGCGGCGATCAGGTGCGGGGCGGCGCCCTGGGGGATCATGCCCTTCGTCACCCACCGCGCCACCGACGTCTTGTCATATCGCAGTGTCAAACCCCGCTGCGCGCCGAGGTCGTTGACGCGCCGCGCGAGTCCGGCGTTGCTGATTCCCGCAAGGGCGAGAACCGCGCCCAGCTTCTCGTTCGGCCCGCGTCGCTCCCTGGCCATGCGTGCACCCCTAGACACACCAACGGCCGCCCCGTGACCAGCACGGGGCGTTCCGGTATCTACGCCCCACCCAGCGTAGTTCGGCGCCTCCTGACCGTTAAGGGGGTGCGTTTCGGATGGCGGATTTTTGTCCGTACATGCGTGCGAGCGCTTCCCCTCTTGGTGATTGTGCTCCGGGCATGTGGCCGTGCGCCCTTCTGTGCGCTCTCCTCACTCCGGGTCGACGCGGCTTGGATGAGACCCGCGTGGGTCGGCCCGCCGCCCTGATGGGCGAGGCGGGCCGGGGGAAGCCGCCGTCTCCATCCCCGCGGACGGCGGCCGGGTCCGGGAGGCGGCCAGCGCCTCCCGGGCCCCAGTGCCCGTTCCCGCCACTGACAAGCCTCAGCTCCCGTGTAAATGCGGGAAGTTGGCCGAAAAACGCCGGTTTTCCCGCCGGGTGCGGGAACCGGAGCGACACGCCAGGCCGTCCGCGGCCGCGCACGCGGCTGACCAGCGAACGGCCGCCCCGTCATGCTCCAAGATGCCCTCACCCGTGGCAGCATGGGCCTGAAGCACTCGCGTGATGATCCGGGACGGCCACGGCCCCAAGGCGGCGCATAAACGATCGCCCTCCGCCCGAAGCCGCCCGAAATCCTTCAGTGGGGGAGGCTCCAGCGATGCGATGGTTGGTTGGGTGGTGCGGAGCCGCTGCCAGCGCTGCCCGCGACATCCAGCCCCTCGGCGCCCTGCCCCTGTGGGAGGGCCCCGATCCGCTGTGGGCCGTGGGCGACTGGCGCCCCGACGAGATCCGCCTGGTCCACGCCGACGGCGACACCCGCCTCGCCATCTTCGGCTACTGCGGCGCCGACGACGCCCAGGTCCGCCGCTCCCTGGTCTCCGCCCGCGCCGGGGCGCTCCGCCAGCTCACCACCTGGCCCGGCAGCTACACCGTGGTCGCCCGCTTCGGCCGCCGCACCGTCGTCCCCACCGACCTCGCGGGCACCCGCCCCGTCTTCCACACCCCCTGGGCGGGCGGCACCGCCTACGCCACCGCCGCCCTGCCGCTGGCCGACCTCACCGAGGCCCAGCTCGACATCGACCACCTCGCCTCGCTCCTGGCCTGCCCCGACGCCCCCGAGGCCACCGGCACCGGCACCCCGTACCGGGGCGTCAGCCGCGTCCCCCCGGGCCACGCCCTGATGCTGCGCCAGGACAGCCGCACCACCGTGGACTACGAACCCCCCGTTCCCACGGTCGTCGCCGCCCCGCCGGTCGAACGGGAAGAGGCCATCGCGGGCGTGCGCGAGGCCCTCGTCGAAGCCGTCCGCACCCGCCTCGCCGCCCCGCGCCACGCCCCCGAGCGCGACCCCGGGCCCGTCCCCGGCATGGGCCCCGCCGACCGCCGCGCCGCCCGCGGCGAGCCCGCCCCCGGCGTCGGCGCCGACCTGTCAGGCGGCAGCGCCTCCGCGACCCTCGCCCTCCTCGCCGCCGGGCTCCCCGGCATGCCCGGCACCGTCTACGGCACCGGCGCCACCGCCGCAGGCGAGCGCCTCCTCGCCGTCACGTTCAACGACCTCACCGCCGACCGCCCGCCCGCCAGCCTCATCCGCGCCGCCGAGATGGAGCGCGCCCGCGCCATCGCGGAGAACCCGCGGCTGCACCACGTCGTCGTCACCGGAGCCGAGGAGGCCCTGCCCTACGCCGGGCTCGACACCGGCGTCCTCACCGACGAGCCGGGCCCCTCCCTCGTCCTCGCCGCCCGCCACCGCCACCGGCTCAGCGCGGGCAGCGCCGACCACCTCACCGGGCACGGCGCCCGCCAGGTCCTCGACGCGCACCCCGCGCGCCTCGCCGACCTGCTGCTCGACCGGCGCCGCCGCCACCTCGTCCGCCCCGTCACCGCGCTCGCCAAGGCCAGCCGCGGCGGCGGCCGTTCCGCGCTGACCGTGCCGTTCACCGTCTACCGCGCGGCCCGGCGCCTCGCCCGCACCCCCTACCCCGAGGGCATCTCCGCCGCCGCCACGCTGCTGCGCCAGACCGCCGACACCCCCGTGAACGGCGGCGCGCTCGGCGCCTCGCTCGCCGCCCTCACCTGGCTCAGGCCCGGGCCCGCCGCCCGCTGGCTGACCGGCGAAACCCTCGCCGGTGTCTCCCTCCGCCTCGAAGCCGTCGCCGCGCGCCCCCGCTCGGGGCCCGCCGCCGGGCGCCCCGGCGAACAGCGGGCCCGCGCCGTCCTGGCCCGCCACGCCGCCGACTACCGCGTCTTCGAACAGGCCGTCGAGGTACGGCACCAGCGGCTCCACGCCCCCTTCTACGACAACCAGGTCGTCCGGGCCTGCCAGGCGCTGCCCGAATCGCTCCGCGTACAACCCGGGGCGCGCGCCGAGGTGCTGCGCGCCGTCCTGACCGGCGCCGGAGTCCGGGAACTCCCGCCCGGCTGGGGCGCCACCAGCCAGGTCGCCCACGCCGAAGCCGTCCGCTCCGGCCTGCGCGCCCACCTCGGCGACCTCCTCGACCTCTTCGACGCCCCCCTGCTCGCCGACGCCGGGCTCATCGAGGCCCGCACCGTCCGCAAGGCGCTGCGCTCCGCCGCCCACGGCGAGCCGCTGCCGCTCGACGGCCTCGCCGAACTCGTCTCCACCGAGGTCTGGCTCCGCCGCCTGCTCACCCGCCGCGGCTCCTGCTGGACCGCCGAAGGCCACCGCGACCCCCGCGCCGTCACCAGCGGCGTCAGCCCCTGACCCGCCCGCCCCCGCCCCGGGTCAGCACACGATCTCCGACTCCGCCCAGTCCGCGAGCACCGCCTGCCGCGGCACCGCCGACGGCTCCACCTCCAGCCGCAGCCGCTCCACCCCCGCCAGGTCCACGGACACCGCCACCGGCGCCGCCCCGGCCACCGGCGCATCCGACCGCCACAGCAGCTCGCCGTCCCCGTACACCCGGAACGTCGCGGCCGCCTCCGGCAGCGGCGTCAGATCGTCGATCCCCGCCAGCGCCCGGTAGGTGCGGCACTCCCGGTTCAGCACGACCGTCACGGACGACGGGCCCGGCACGGAGATCCCGTGCGCGTACCTCCCGCCGCCGATCGCCAGCCCGGCCCGGTCCCCGGGGGCCAGCGGGACCCAGGGGGCCCGGGAGTCCTGCGCGCCCCCGCCGCGCTGCCACACCACGGTGCTGTCCGCCAGCACCAGTGCGGGCCGGGAGCCGTCGTCCCGGAGGTCCCAGTCCAGCTCCGCCAGGCGGTAGGGCACACCAGGCTCCGGTGGCTCCGGCTGATGCGGCGGGAGGGACGGCACGGCCGGCTCCGGCGACGCGGGCGGCCCCGGCTGCTCCGGAGGCGGGGACTGCTCCGGCCCCGGCTCCCCGCCGGACGGCCCGGCACCATCCGGCGGCGCCAGCGCGGCATCTGGCCCCGGCGCAGGCCCCCGCTCCGGTTCCGGCTCCGGCGACGGCGGTGGCGGTGGCGAGAGCGACGACGGCGGCGAGGAGGGCGGCTCGGACTCGGGCCCCGGGGCCGCCACCTCCGGCTCCCGCCCCCGCTCGTCGTCCCGCTCCGTGCCGGGCGCGGGCTGCGTCGCGCCACCGCCCAGCAGCACCAGCGCCAGCACCGCCGCCACCGCCGACGTCACCACGCCCGTGGCCACCCCCGCGGCCAGGTGCGATCTGACCGTGGCGCCCTTCCCCGCGCCCTTTTCCGCGCTCTTTCCCGCGCCCTTCCCGGCCCGCTGCCCGGCCAGGCCGGCCGCGCCCGCACCGGACGTGCCCCCGGCGCCACCCGCCCCCAGCACCAGCCAGCCGCCCCGCGCCGCGCCGTCCGCCGCGAACCAGCCCAGCACCGCCACCGGCAGCACGAGCCGGAACCGCTCGTTGAGGTCCCGCAGCTCCAAGGCAGCGCGCGCACACCGCACGCACTCCTTCAAGTGCTTCGTGAGCGCCCGCTCGGCCCGCACCCGCAAGCCACCCCGCGCGTACGCCCCCAGGCGCCCCGCGTACCGCGCGCACTCCCCACCCGCCGCGAGCGCCTCGCTGACGTGCGCCTGGAGATACGCCCGCCGCAGCCCCTCCCGCGCCCGGTGCGCCAGCACCGCCGTCGCGTTCGGCGTCAGCCCCAGCAGCGGCGCCACCTCCTGCGGCGAGGACTCCTCCACCGCCGTGTGCCACAGCACCGCCTGCCACCGTTCCGGCAGGCTGCGGAACGCCCGCACCATGAGCGAACGTTCCGCCTCCCGCATCGCGCGCACGTCCGCGCCCTGCTCGACGGTGTCCGCCCCCGCTGCCACGCCGGCCGCCGACACCGCGAACACCGCGAAGTCCTCGACCAGCCGCTCCCGCCGGGCCGTCCGGGCCCACCGCGCCGCCACCCGCCGCACCGACGCGAGCAGGTACGGCCGCACCGCCGCCCCGGGGCCCGCGCCGTTGCGCACCGCCTGAAGCGTCGCCGCGAACACCTCGTGCACCAGGTCGTTGGCGGTGTCCTCGTCACGGCAGCACGTCCGGGCGTACCGGCGCACCGCGTCCGCGTGCCGCCGGTACAGCTCGTCGTACGCCTCCGGCATCCCGCGGCGGATCCGCTCCAGCAGGGCCAGGTCGTCCAGCGCCGCCGCGTCCCGGTACACCCGCTGCCGCGGCACACCCGGCCCGTTGGCACCCTCAACGCTCATGGCGGCACGCCCCTGTCGACACCCGTACGATCCGTAGCGACGTGATCACATCGCAACGCCCGCGTCAGGGTGCCACACGAACGGGCCGCCACCCGCCGAGTGACGGGATAACCACTCTTCCGGGGGTCCCCGGGGACCCGGCGTCCCGGCGGCTCAGCCGGACTGCCGCTCCTCCCCGGCGTCGTCGTCCCCGGTCGCCCGCAGCCCTTGCAGCAGAATCTCCAGCAGCCGGCGGCCCGCCGCCGCACGCCGCGCCGGATCATCCATGCGCGGCGGCGTCGTGGCGATCACCAGCATCAGATCGGCGACCGTCACGTCCGACCGCAGCTGCCCCGCCGCCCGCGTCCGCTCCACCAGCTGCCCCACGGCGGACAGCAGCTCCCGGGCGTCCTCCCGGCCGTTCTCCTCCGAGGGCGAACGCTGCGGCGGCACCCGCTCGGCGCTTGACTGCTGCGAACCGCCGAACCCCGACGTCAGCAGGTCCGGCGGCAGCAGCCGGCCCGTGCCCGCCGCGGCCGAGCGCTGCACAAAAGCCTCCAGCGCCCCCCACGGCTCGTCGTCCCGCGCCAGCGCCTCGCGTGCCCTGTCCGTCAGACGCTGCGTCTCCTCCTCCGCGATATGCCGCACCAGCGCCTCCTTGTTGGGAAAGCGGCGGTAGACGGTTCCCACGCCCACGCGGGCCCGCCGCGCCACCTCTTCCATGGGTGCGCCGTACCCCTGTTCGCCGAAGACGTCGCGGGCGGCGCTGAGTACCAGACGCAGGTTCCGCTGGGCGTCCACCCGCAGCGGAGTCCCGTGGCCGGAACCGTTTCCGGCGCTCTTCCCCGCTTTCTCCCCGTCGGTCGTGCGGCCCTGTTCGCCAGCCGGCGACGCCTCCCGGACTCCCCTCGTGTCCCGGCTGGCCTCGGTCCCCTCTATGCGCATATTCATGTCCCCCGGTGGCGCGGAAAACGCCCCCCTAAGACGGCCCCGCGCCGTTCAGTCGTTTGGGCGGGATGACCGCCCAGGTTAGGAGTACGAACATAGTTCAGGCCGCTACGCCTGAGAAGCGCCGACGTGAGCCGTTCGGCCACGATCCGGCGCGTGCGCCGCGCCGCACGAACGGAGCACCACCGCGCACGACCTGTAGACAAACGCGCGCTCCCGGGTGCCTCATGGATGGGTGACGAAGCACCCCACGCGCATCCTCGTGATCGGCGGCGGCTGCGTTGGCCTCTACGCCGCGCACCGTCTCCAGCGGCGGCTCCGCCGGGAGCTCAAGCGCGGCGACGTCACCGTCACGGTGGTCGACCCCGACCCCTACATGACCTACCAGCCGTTCCTGCCCGAGGCGGCCGCGGGCAGCATCTCCCCGCGCCACGTCGTCATCCCGCTGCGGCGGATCCTGCCGCGCTGCCGGTTCATCCCCGGCGAGGCCACGGCGGTCGACCCGGAAGCGCGTACCGTCACCGTGCGCACCCTCGCCACCGAGGAGGCGGGCGCCGAGCCGCTCTCGCTCGGCTACGACCACCTCGTGCTCGCCCCCGGTTCCGTCTCGCGCACGCTGCCCATCCCCGGGCTGGCCGAGCACGGCATCGGCTTCAAGACCATCGAAGAGGCCATCGGCCTGCGCAACCACGTCCTGGAACAGCTCGATATCGCCTCCTCCACCCGCGACCCGGCCATCCGCGACGCCGCCCTCACCTTCGTCTTCGTGGGCGGCGGCTACGCGGGCGTCGAGGCGCTCGCCGAACTGGAGGACATGGGACGGTACGCGTGCCGTTACTACCGCAACATCCGCCCGGAGGAGCAGAAGTGGATCCTGGTCGAGGCGACCGACCGGATCCTGCCCGAGGTGGGTGAGCAGATGGGCCAGTACGCCGTGCGGCAGCTGCGGGGCCGCAACATCGACGTGCGCCTGAACACGCTGCTGGAGTCGTGCGAGAACCGCACCGCCGTTCTCAGCGACGGCGCCCGCTATCCCACGCGCACCCTGGTGTGGACGGCCGGGGTGAAGGCCAGCCCCGCCCTGCGCGAGTGGGACAACCTCCCCCTCGACCGGCGCGGCCGGCTCCGCTGCACGGCCGACCTCCGCGTCACCGGGCACACCCGCATCTGGGCCGCGGGTGACGCCGCCGCCGTGCCCGACCTCACGGCGGCGGAGAACGGGAGCGGTCAGAGCACCGCAGGCGCGGAACCTGCGCTGTGCGCCCCCAACGCCCAGCACGCGCTGCGCCAGGGCCGGCACATCGCCGACAACATCGTCGCCGTCCTGCGCGGCGGCACCGTCACCGAGTACCGCCACCGCTACGCCGGATCCGTCGCCTCCCTCGGGCTCCACAAGGGCGTGGCCAGGATCTACGGCAGGAACCTCAAGGGCTACCCCGCCTGGCTGGTCCACCGCGCCTACCACCTCAGCAAGGTGCCCACGCTCAACCGCAAGGCGCGCGTCCTTGCGGAATGGGCCCTTGCGGGATTGTTCAAACGTGAGATCGTCTCTCTCGGATCCCTCGAGCACCCCCGCGCCGAGTTCGAACTCGCGGCGGGGGAAAACGGCAGACACCCCGAGTCCCACTGACCCAGACAGCCCCGCGGCGCGTCCTATGTGACGATGGGTGGGCCGCGGCTCAGCGAAGAGTTGTAACCAGGACGAATCGGATCAAAAGCTGTGAATTTGACGCGCTGGAGTATCCGGCTGCCCGGAACGCAGCGGCGCAACGCCGCCCAGGCCGGAGCGGAGTCCGGCGGGGTGCCCGCCGCGCGCGGGGAGCGCAAGGACCCAGCGGCCAGAACCCGGGCCGGCGGCCGCGGCGTGGCTCCCGACGCCGTCCACGAGCTGCTGGGCCAGGTCCCGGCGCCCGTCGCCGTCGTGCACGGCCCCGACCACCGCGTCGCCTACGTCAACCGCGCCTACGCCGAGCTCTTCGGCCCCCGTGAGCCCGGCGCCCCGGCCCGCGAGGCCCTCCCCGAACTCGTCGAGCTGGGGCTGCCCCAGCTGATGGACCAGGTCAGGCGCAGCGGCACGCCCCGCAGCCTGAAGTCGCGCCGCGTCACCCGCCGCGCGCCGGGCGCGGCCGGCGAGAACGGCGAGACGCGCGACTGCTACTACACCTTCACCTGCACCCCCGTCGAGCTCTCCCTGCCCGGCGCCGGCAGCCGCGCCTCGCGGGGCGTGCTCGTCTTCGCCGCGGACGTCACCGACCAGGTGGTCTCGGCCCGGCGGCTGCTGGAGAGCGAGAGCCAGCAGCGCGAGGCCGCCGTCACGCTCCAGCGCAGCCTGCTGCCGCAGCGCCTGGAGCAGCCCGACGACCTGCGCGTCGCCGCGACCTACCAGCCCGGCGGCACCGACGCGGCCGTCGGCGGCGACTGGTACGACGTGATCACCCTCGGCGCGGGCCGCACCGCCGTTGTGATCGGTGACGTCATGGGCCGGGGCGTGCGCGCCGCCGCGGTCATGGGCCAGCTGCGCACCGCTGTGCGCGCCTACGCGCGGCTCGACCTGCCGCCGCACGAGGTGCTGCAACTCCTCGACGGCCTCGCCGCCGACATCGACGCCAGCCAGATCGCCACCTGCGTCTACGCGGTGTACGACCCCAACGAGGGCAGCCTCACCTACGCCTCCGCCGGCCACCTGCCGATCCTGATCCGCGAGGCCGACGGGTCGGTGCACCGTGTCAGCGAGCCGACCGGACCGCCGCTGGGGACCGGCGCCTGGATCCACAGCTCCGGCACCGTCCCCTTCCGCCCCGGCGCCAGCGCCGTCCTCTACACCGACGGCCTGGTGGAGCGGCGCGACGCGGACATCGACGACGGCCTCGAACGGCTGGAGCGGGCGCTCGCCGGGGCCAGCGACAGCCCCCAGATCGTCTGCGACCGGCTGCTGCGGGCCCTGTCGATCACGGAGGAGCACGACGACGACGTCGCGGTGCTCGTCCTGTCCTGCCCGGAGCGCCACGGCGAGGAGGCCGACCTGTTCCGGGGCGCCGCCCTCGACCTGCTCGGCGGGGTGGAGGCCGCCCCGCGCGCCCGTGCCTTCGCCGACGGCGTGCTGGCCAGCTGGCGCTTCCCCGAGGAGCTGCGCGAGCTGGGCGTGCTGGCGGCCAGCGAGCTGGTGGCCAACTCCCTCAAGCACGGCCGCGCCCCGATGGGCCTGCGGCTGCGGCGCACGGACCGCCGCCTCATCGTCGAGGTGACCGACGGGGACGAGCACCTGCCCACCCGGCAGCAGGCCCAGCCGGCCGACGAGGCGGGGCGCGGCATCGCCGTCGTCGCGACCATCGCGGCCGAGTGGGGAGCCCGCCGCCTGCCCGAGGGCGGCAAGGCGGTGTGGGCGGAGTTCGCCCTTCCCCCCTCAAGTTGACGGGCAAGGGACCGCGGCGTAACGTAACTGGCGCGCTCGTGATGGAGCGCGAGTCCAGCCATGTCTTCACAGCATGGCACCCTCTTGTCTTGAGC
>NZ_JAERRL010000029.1 GCF_016741785.1 Streptomyces sp. 7-21 | reverse complement strand
CGGCCGGCTCCGCCTGTGCCGCCAGCTCGGCCGCCGGCACCGGCTCCACGACCGGCTCAGGTGCCGGTTCCGCCTCGGAGACCCCGGCCGGCACCGGCTCGGGCTCCGGCACGGGCACGGCCTCGGGCTCGGTCTCAGGCGCGGCCGCCGGCTCCGGAGCGGCCGGTTCGGCCGCCGCCGCGGCCTTGGCGCGCTTCCTGCTCTTCTTGCCGCCTCCGCCGCCGGACGAGTGCGCCTGGTCCATGTGCACCAGCAGGCCGCGGCCGTTGCAGTGCGGGCAGGGCTCGGAGAACGACTCCAGCAGCCCCTGGCCGACCCGCTTCCTGGTCATCTGCACCAGGCCCAGCGAGGTGACCTCCGCCACCTGGTGCTTGGTCCGGTCACGGCCCAGGCACTCCAGCAGCCGCCGCAGCACCAGCTCGCGGTTGGACTCCAGCACCATGTCGATGAAGTCGATCACGATGATGCCGCCGAGGTCCCGCAGCCGCAGCTGCCGCACGATCTCCTCGGCCGCCTCCAGGTTGTTCCTGGTGACCGTCTCCTCCAGGTTGCCGCCCTGGCCGGTGAAGCGCCCGGTGTTGACGTCGATGACGACCATGGCCTCGGTGCGGTCGATCACCAGGGACCCGCCGCTGGGCAGCCACACCTTGCGGTCCAGCGCCTTCATCAGCTGCTCGTCGATGCGGTACGTGGCGAACACGTCCACGTCCGACGTCCAGCGCGACAGCCGGGGCACGAGGTCGGGCGCCACGTGCGAGACGTAGCTGTGGATCGTCTCCCAGGCCTCGTCGCCGCTGATGATGACCTTCGAGAAGTCCTCG
Organism: Streptomyces sp. 7-21; assembly: GCF_016741785.1. Classification (GTDB taxonomy): domain Bacteria; phylum Actinomycetota; class Actinomycetes; order Streptomycetales; family Streptomycetaceae; genus Streptomyces. The sequence continues at coordinate 1,597 of NZ_JAERRL010000029.1, read as the reverse complement.
TTGAAGATGTCGCGGACGACCCGGACCGTCATGTCCGGCTCGCTGTTCAGCAGCGCGGGCGCGTTGCCCTTCTTGGCCTTCCGCTTGATCTCTTCCCACTGCGCCTGGAGCCGCTCGACGTCACGGGTCAGCTCCTCCTCGCTGGCGCCTTCCGCGGCGGTGCGGACGATGACCCCCGCGTCGTCGGGAACGATCTTCTTGAGGATCTGCTTCAGCCGGGAACGCTCGGTGTCGGGCAGCTTGCGGCTGATCCCGGTCATCGAGCCTTCGGGGACGTAGACCAGGTAGCGGCCCGGCAGGGAGATCTGGCTGGTGAGCCGGGCGCCCTTGTGGCCGATGGGGTCCTTGGTGACCTGCACCAGCACCGGCTGCCCGGACTTCAGGGCCGTCTCGATGCGGCGCGGGCCCCCGCCAAGGCCGAGCGCCTCGAAGTTGACCTCGCCGGCGTAGAGCACGGCGTTGCGGCCCTTGCCGATGTCGACGAACGCCGCCTCCATCGACGGCAGCACGTTCTGCACCTTGCCGAGGTAGACGTTGCCGACGTACGAGGTGGACTGCTCCCGGTTGACGAAGTGCTCGACGAGGACGTTGTCCTCCAGCACGCCGATCTGCGTGCGGTCGCCGGTCTGCCGCACGACCATGACGCGCTCGACCGACTCGCGCCGGGCCAGGAACTCCGCCTCGGTGATGATCGGCACGCGGCGGCGGCCCTGCTCACGCCCCTCGCGTCGGCGCTGCTTCTTGGCCTCCAGGCGGGTCGATCCCTTGATCGACTGCACGCCGTCCGGGGCCGCCTCGCCCTCCTCACGCTTCTTGCGGGGCTCGCGGACCTTGACCACCGTGCGCTCGGGATCGTCCGGGCTCACCGCGGCCTCGGTGGCCTCACCGCGGCGACGGCGGCGGCGACGGCGGCGGCGCGACCCGGAGGTGACCTCCGTGGTCTGCTGGGCGGCGGCAGCCGTCTCCTCGCCCTCGCCGGGCTCCTCGCGCTCCTCGGCAGCGGCGGCGGGCTGCTCGGCCTGCTCCTCGGTCCGCTCCCCGGCCTGCTCCGGCTGCCCGGGCTTCTCGGTCTCCTCGCCGGCGTCCGCCCCGGCCTGCTCGGCCACGGCTTCGGCGGCCTTCTCAGCGGTCTCGCCGCGGCGACGGCGGCGGCCACCGCGGCGGCGCCGGCGCGCGGGGCGCTCAGCCTGGGCCTCGGTGTCCTCCTCGGGCGTCTCACCGGTCGGGGACGCCGCCTGCCCGGTCTCCTCCTCGAGCGCCTCGTCCTCTTCATCCGGCCCGTCCGGGGCGGACTCCGCCTCCTGGCGGGCGGCCTCCGCGGCGGCGCGCTCGGGGGTCTGGAACATGGGCGCCTGGAAGACCGGCGCGCGGAACACGGCGGCCGGCGCCAGCGGCGTGGTGAGGGGCGAGGGCTGCGGCTCTTCGGGGACGACCTCTTCGTCGGCGGCCATGCCGCTCTCCGTGCTGGACGGCGTCTCCGTGCTGGACGAAGGGGCCTCGTCCTGCTGCGGCGCCTCCTCGGCACGGGTCGCGCGGCGCCGGGTCCTGGCCGTCTTCTTCGGCTTCTCCGCCGCAGGCTCCTCCCCCGGCTCACCGG
>NZ_JAERRL010000028.1 GCF_016741785.1 Streptomyces sp. 7-21 | reverse complement strand
GGCGGGGCGGCTGGATGAGGGGGCGTTCCGGGGTCTGGTGCGGCGTCTGGTGGGGGCGGGGGTGCGGACGGTGACGCCGAACGGGAACACCAGTGAGTTTTATGCGCTGTCGGAGGGGGAGCGGCGTGCGGAGGCGGAGTGGGCTGTTGAGGAGGCCGGGCCGGAGGCGCGGGTGGTGGTGGGGGTGGGAGGCGCGGTGTCCGGGGCGGTGGCGGCGGCTGAGCATGCGCGTGAGGCGGGGGCGGGGATGGTGATGGTGCACCAGCCGGTCAGCCCGTATGTGTCGGGTGAGGGGTGGGTGGCGTATCACCGGGCGGTGGCGGAGGCGGTGCCGGAGCTGGGGGTGGTGCCGTATGTGCGCAGTGGCCTGGTCGGGGGGCGGGAGCTGGCGCGGCTGGGACAGGCGTGCCCGAATGTGATCGGGGTGAAGTACGCGGTGGCGGATCCGGTGCGGTTCGCCTCGGTGGCGCGTGAGGCGGGGCGGGAGCGGTTTGTGTGGGTGGCGGGTCTGGCCGAGCTGTACGCGCCGGCGTATTTCGCGTGCGGGGCGACGGGGTTCACCTCGGGTCTGGTGAACGTGGCGCCGGAGGTGTCGCTGGCGATGCTGCGGGCGCTGCGGGCGGGGGACTACCAGGCGGCGATGGGGGTGTGGGACCGGATCCGGGTGTTTGAGGAGCTGCGGGCGAAGGAGCAGTCGGCGTTCAACGTGTCGGTGGTCAAGGAGGCCCTGGCGGTGCTGGGGCTGTGCCGGCGCCAGGTCCGCCCGCCCAGCTCCGAGCTGCCTGAAGAGGACCGGCAGCTGGTCACAAAGATCGTCAAGGAGTGGAACCCCGCATGAACACCAACACCAACACCAGCAGCAACAGCAACAGCAACAGCACCAGTGAGATTCGCGCCGGCAACGCCAGCGATGCTCCTGCCGCCGCCGCGTCCGCTGCTGGCGGTGGTGCGTGCGGTTCGTGCAGCGGTGGGTGGGGTGGTGATCCGTCGCAGCTGCGGTCGTTCCGGTGGTTCGGTGCTGAGGGGCTGCGGACGTTCTCGCATCAGGCGCGGGCGCGGCAGCTGGGGCTGCTGCCGCAGGAGCATCTGGGCAAGCCGGTGATCGCGATCCTGAACACCTGGTCGGATATCAATCCGTGTCACCAGCATCTGCGGGAGCGGGCGGAGGCGGTCAAGCGGGGGGTGTGGCAGGCGGGCGGGTTCCCGCTGGAGTTCCCGGTCGCGACGCTGTCAGAGACGTACCAGAAGCCCACCCCGATGCTGTACCGGAACCTGCTGGCGATGGAGTGCGAGGAGATCCTGCGCTCTTACCCGGTCGACGGCGCGGTGCTGATGGGCGGCTGTGACAAGACCACTCCCGCGCTGCTGATGGGCGCGGTCTCAGCCGACCTGCCGGCGCTGTTCGTGCCGGCCGGGCCGATGCTGCGCGGCCACTGGCGCGGCCGCACCCTGGGCTCGGGCACGGACATGTGGAAGTACTGGGACGAGCACCGCGCCGGCCGCCTGGACGATGCAGCCCTGGCCGAACTCCAGGCCGGCCTGGCCCGCTCCCCGGGCACCTGCATGACCATGGGCACCGCCTCGACCATGACCGCCGCCGCCGAAGCCATGGGCGTGACCCTGCCCGGCGCCTCCGCGGTCCCCGCGGTCGACTCCGCCCACACCCGCATGTGCGCCGCCGCCGGCATCCACGCCGTCTCCCTCGTCCGCGACAACCTGCGCATCCGCCAGCTGATCACCCGCGAAGCCATCGAAGACGCCATCACCACCGTGATCGCCCTGGGCGGCTCCACCAACGCCGTCATCCACCTCACCGCCCTGGCCCGCCGCTGCCAGATCCCCCTCACCCTCCACGACTTCGACCGCATCTCCCGCACCACCCCCGTCCTGGCCGACCTCCAGCCCGGCGGCCGCTACCTGATGGAAGACTTCTACTACGCCGGCGGCCTGCCCGCCCTCCTGGCCCGCCTGGCCCAGGCCGGCCTGCTCCACACCCGCCGCCGCACCGCCACCCACCCCACCCTCGCCGACCAGCTCACCGGCGCCACCAGCCACAACGACGACGTCATCCGCCCCCTGGACAACCCGCTCTCCCCCGAAGGCGGCCTGGCCGTCCTCCACGGCAACCTCGCCCCCGACGGCGCCGTCATCAAACACCTGGCCGCCGACCCCGCCCTGCACACCCACACCGGCCCCGCCCACGTCTTCGACGACTACGCCACCATGCAGGCCACCATCAACGACCCCGCCCTCGGCCTGACCAAAGACCACGTCCTCATCCTCCGCGGCGCCGGCCCCCTCGGCGGCCCCGGCATGCCCGAATACGGCATGCTCCCCATCCCCGACTACCTCCTCAGACAAGGCGTCACCGACATGGTCCGCCTCTCCGACGCCCGCATGTCCGGCACCAGCTACGGCACCTGCGTCCTCCACATCGCCCCCGAATCCCACATCGGCGGCCCCCTCGCCCACATCCGCACCGGCGACCTGATCACCCTCGACATCCCCCACCGCACCCTCACCCACCACATCGACCCCACCGAACTCGACCACCGCAAAACCACCTGGACCCCACCCCCACCCCCCTACCAACGCGGCTACGGCCACCTCTACCAGCACCACATCACCCAAGCCGACACCGGCTGCGACTTCACCTTCCTCGCCCAACCCGGCCACAACCCCGAACCCCACGCGGGCTGA
>NZ_JAERRL010000027.1 GCF_016741785.1 Streptomyces sp. 7-21 | reverse complement strand
CTTCAACTACCTCGGCCGGTTCCGGACAGGCACCGCGGCCGGCGGTCCGGTCGAGCCCTGGGCCTGGAGCGGCGACCCGCCCATCGGCTACCGCTTCGACCCGGACCTGCCCGCGCCCCACGCACTCGCGGCCGGCGCCGTCGTGCGCGACACGCCCGACGGCCCCGAACTGCACCTGACCCTCACCTGGCCCGGGGGCCTGCTCGACGAGGACGACGTGCGGCGGCTGGGCGACGCCTGGGCGCGGATGCTCACCGGCATCGCCACCCACACCGCCGATCCCGCCGCGGGCGGGCACACCCCCTCCGACTTCCCCCTCGTCGCCCTCGACCAGGACGAAGTCGAAGAGTTCGAAGACATCGCCACGCGGCTCGAAGGAGGGCTGTCACTGTGAAGAGTCCGACCGCTGCCAAGGGCTCCGCGCTCGCCGAGGTGTGGCCGCTCTCCCCGTTGCAGGCAGGCATCCTCTTCCACTCCGGCTTCGGCGGCGAGGGCCCCGACCTCTACACGATCCAGCGCACCCTCGACGTACCGGGGCCCGTGGACCCGGACCGGCTGCGCCGCTCCTGGCAGGCGCTGCTGCGGCGCCACGCCGTGCTGCGCGCCAGCTTCCACCGCCGCAAGTCCGGCGAGGCGGTGCAGGTGATCGCGCGGGACGTCGAACTGCCCTGGCGCGAGGCCGACCTGACCCGCCTGCCCGAGAACGAGGCGCGCGCAGCGGCCGCACGCCTTGCCGCCGAGGAGTACCAGCGGCGCTTCGACCTGGCGGTGCCGCCACTGCTGCGGCTCCTGCTCATCACGCTGCCGGGAAACCACTGCCACCTGGTCTTCACCAGCCACCACGTCCTGATGGACGGCTGGTCCATGCCCGTGCTCCTGAAGGAGGCAGCCGACGTTTACGAGGCCGGCGCCGACCTCAGTGCCCTTCCTCCCGTGCGGTCGTACCGGGACTACCTGGCCTGGCTGGCGCGGCAGGACCGGGCGGCGGCCGAGGAGGCCTGGCGCCGGGAACTCGCGGGGGCCGACGAACCCACCCTCGTCGCCCCGGCCGGCGCCAGCCGGCGGTCCGTGCTGCCCGACGCCGTCCCGGTCGACCTCTCCGCTGCGTTCACGGCGAAGCTGACATCCTTCGCCCGGGCACACGGACTGACCGTGAACACCGTGGTCCAGGGGGTCTGGGCGATGGTGGTGGCACGGCTGTCGGGGCGCAACGACGTGGTGTTCGGCACGACGGTGGCGGGACGCCCGCCGGAACTCCCGGGCATCGATGAGGTCATCGGCCTGTTCATCAACACGGTGCCGGTGCGGGTGCCGCTGCGCGGCGAGCAGCCCGTGACCGAACTCCTCAGCGCGCTGCAGGAGCGGCAGGCTGCCCTCCTCGCCCACCAGCACCTCAGCCTGTCCGACATCCAGAAAGCGGCCGGGGAAGGCGCCGAATTCGACTCGCTCGCGGTCTACGAGAACTACCCCAGGCCGCCCGCCCGCCCCGCCGGACCGCACCGGCTCACCCTGACCACGGCCGCGACCCGCCAGGCGACGCACTACCCGCTCATGCTCGCCGCCATCCCGGGAGACCGGCTGCACCTGCACGTGACGTACCGGCCCGACGTCTTCCAGCGGGAATTCGCCGGCCAGGTGCTCGACTGGGTCGTGCGGGCGCTGGAGCAGATCGTGGCCGACCCCGGTCTTCTCACCGGGCGGGTGGCCATGGGCGACGGCGGGGTGACAGCCAGGCGCTGGCCGGAACCTTCCCCCGCGCCCGTCGACCTGGGGCCCGTGGTCGGCCGGCTGGCGGAACGGGACCCAGCGGGCCTGGCGCTGGTCGAGGATGACTCCGGCCGGGAGTGGTCCTGGGGCGAGCTGTGGCGGCGGGCCGGCCAGTGGGCCGAGGCCCTGGCCAGTGCCGGGGCGGGCCGGGGCGACCGGGTGGCCGCGGTGATGGGCCGCCGCGCCGACGTCATGGCGCTGTGGCTGGGGGTATGGCGGCTCGGCGCGGTGTGGGTGCCGCTGAACGCGTCCTGGCCCGCCGAACGCGTGGGGTACGTCCTCGGTGATGTCGGCGCACGCGTCGTCGTATGCGAGCGCGAAGCCGCGCCGCTGATCCCCCAGACGCTCGATGCCCACGTCATCGTGGCCGAGGACACCGCGCTGCCCGAGCCCGGCCCCCGGTCCGGCCCCGTCGCCCTCCGCGGGGATGAACTCGCGTACGTGCTGTACACCTCCGGCTCGACCGGCACCCCCAAGGGCGTCGCCGTCCCCCACGACGGCCTCGGCGTGCTCATCGCGGACGGCAGCTGGCGCGAGGGCTCCCAGGCGGTGCCGATGCACGTGCCCCACACCTTCGACGCCACTCTCTTCGAGACCCTCATACCGCTCGTGCAGGGCGGACACGTCATCGTCGCCTCCCGGGGCACCGTCGGCCACGACGACGTGCGGCGGTGGGTCACCGAACGCGGGGCGACCGGCATCCACGCCCCGGCGGGACTGTTCCAGGTCTGGGCGGAGGAGGCGCCGGAGAGCTTCGCGGGAGCGCGGGAGGTGGTGACCGGAGGTGACGTGGTGCCGCTGGGGGCGGTCGAGCGGCTGCGTGCGGCCAACCCCCAGCTGAGGGTGCGGCACCTGTACGGGCCGACGGAGGCCACCCTGGCCGCGACCTGGCTGCTCGTCGAGCCGGGGAAGGACCTGGGCGGTGAGCTGACCCTCGGACGCCCGATCGCCGGGCGGCGGACGTTCGTGCTCGACGCGTTCCTGCGTCCGGTGCCGCCTGGCGTCGTCGGCGAACTGTACCTTTCCGGCCG
>NZ_JAERRL010000026.1 GCF_016741785.1 Streptomyces sp. 7-21 | reverse complement strand
CTAACGCTCCTGATCTCCGTCGTTCATCGTTCGTCGTTCGGCGAGCCCCGGCGCTCACCGGCCCCGCGTCCCTGCTCGACTCCTCGCCGCAGACTGCTCAGACGGCCGCGGACGTCCTCCGGGTTCCGCGAGACCTGTGGCCCGCCGGCGCTCGGCTCGGGGTGGTGGTGCTCGGTCAGGTTCGCCCGGGGCACCCGCCGGGGAAGCCCGGCGGAGGTCGTCCCGCCATGACGCTCGTCGCGCCGTGGCCCGCGGTCCCACGGGGTCTCCTCCCGCGTGGGCGGCGCCGGGGGCTCTTCCCGCTGTCGCTGTGCTGGTTCCTCCTCGGGACGCTGCCGCTGTCGCTGCCGCTCGCGGCGGGGGAGTCCCGCACTCGTCGTTGAGTGGTACTCCGCCGCAGCGGGGTCTGGTCCACTGAAGCCTACGCGCTGCTGGCCGTACATGGGACCGTCGTGCGGAGATTCTGTGTGCGCCCCCGCCTGCTGGGCGAACGCGTCAAACCCGGAGGCGGAAGCGGGCTGTTGGGCGGCCAGGCCCGGCTCCTCGCAAGGGGCGTGCGCCGGTGCGGTGGAGGAGCCCGGCTGCGGGGCGGGCTGCCCGGGGCTGAGCGGCTCGTAGTACCCGGGCTCCTGGAACCCGGGCTGCTGGAACCCGGGCTGCTGGAAGCCCTCCTGGTGCTGACCCGGCGCGGGGTCCTGGTACGTCTCCTGGGGTTCCCCGGGCTGCTGCGCCATCCCAGCCGGCCTGGCGGGTGCCGCCGCCTCGTCACCGGGGCGGGGCCCGAGTGCCGCGCGGCGCTCCTCGCGCAGCAGCGAGCGGCCGATGGGGTCAAGCTGGACGGTGTCGCCGGCAGCGGACTGGGTGTACCGCGTGTCGTCGAAGCCGAGTTCCTCCGCGGTACGGGGCGGCTCCTGCGCCTCGGGCTCCGTGGTGTACGGCCCCTCGGGCACGATGCGCGAGACGGTGAACTCCTCCTCCGGCGGGGCCTCGTCGCCGCCGCCGTGGGTGATCGCCTCGGGCAGCATCACCAGGGCGGTGGTGCCCTGCTGCTCGCCCGAGGGCCGCAGCTGGATGCGGATGCCGTGGCGTTCGGCCAGCCGGCCGACGACGAACAGGCCCATGCGGCGCGAGATCTCGGCGTCCACGGCGGGCGGGTTGGCCAGCCGGTTGTTGATTTCGGCGAAGTCCTCCTGCGTGAGCCCGATCCCCTTGTCGTGGATCTCGATCATGACGCGGGCGTCGGGGAGCCGCGTGGCCGTGACGCGGACCTTGGTGTGCGGCGAGGAGAACGTCGTCGCGTTCTCCAGCAGCTCGGCGAGCAGGTGGACCAGGTCGTTGACGACGCTGCCGTGGATCTCGCAGTCGGGCACGCCGCTGATCTCGATGCGCTCGTACGCCTCCACCTCGGAGGCGGCGGCCCGCAGCACGTCGATGAGGGCGAACGGCTGGTGCCAGCGGCGGCCGGGCTCCTCGCCCGCGAGGACCAGGAGGTTCTCGCCGTTGCGCCGCATGCGGGTGGCGAGGTGGTCGAGGCGGAAGAGGCTCTCCAGCTGTTCGGGATCCGCCTCGTTGTTCTCCAGCTCGCTGATGAGCGCGAGCTGACGCTCGATCAGGCTCTGGTTGCGGCCGGCGAGGTTGGAGAAGATCGCGTTGACGTTGCCCCGCAGCAGCGCCTGCTCGGCCGCCAGCCGGACGGCCTCGCGGTGGACCTGGTCGAACGCGCGGGCCACCTCGCCGATCTCGTCGCGGCTGTGGATGGGGATCGGCGCGACCCGCGTGTCCACGACGCCGGGGTCGGTGCGGGAGAGCTGGTCCACCATGGCGGGCAGCCGCTGCTCGGCGACCTCGAAGGCGGCGCCGCGCAGCCGGCGCATGTCGTGGCTCATGGCGCGGGCCATCAGGCCGGCGACGACGAAGGCCAGCAGCAGCGCGGCGAGCACGAAGACCGAGTTGACGATCATGTCCCGCTGCGCGTCGGCGGCCACCTCACGGATGTCGGCGGCGGCGGCGTCCACCAGCTGCTGCTCCAGCCGCTGGTAGGCGTTGAACTCGGCGGTAGCGGCGGTGAACCAGGTGTCGGCGGTGATGCCCCGCTCTTCCAGCTCCTCGGCGGAGGCGCCCGAGGCGATGCGGGTGACCATGTCCCGCAGCGAGGGCGCCTCGGGTATCTGCCGCGCCGCGTCCTCGCCGGCCTGGGAGAGCGCCTCGGTCAGCAGCTGGCCCTCGCGGGGCGTGGCCGCGGAGGTGTACTCCTCGCGCGCGACGTTCTCCAGGTAGCTGTAGGAGTTGAAGGCCGTCAGCTGGGTCTGCGAGGCGACGGGGCCAGGGCCGGGGGCCACCAGCAGGTGCGTGCCGATGGACCGCTGGAGGGAGCTGGCCGACTTGGCCAGGGAGACCGCGTAGACGGTACGGCCATAGGACGTGGCGTGCTCCGTGCCCATCCCCAGCTCGTTGGCGATGGCCATCAGCGGGTGCTGGAGACGGACGTACCCTTCCTCGGTCTCCACGCCGGGGAGGCGGTCGGTGTAGGCGTTCTGCCGCAGCAGGGCCAGGCCCGGTTCGGCCTCGGCGACGGCGGTGAGCCTGCGGGTGAGACTGTCGCTCTCCGGCGCCTGCTCGGCCGCCTGCCAGAACTCCTCGCGCGCCTGGTCGGTGGCGTTCCGGGCCTCCTCGATGACCCGGGCGTCGGTTCTGCCCTCCAGCAGCGGGCGGGCGCTGACGTCGCGTTCGTCGATGAGGGCGTGGGCGTAGGCGGTGGAGGCGAGCACCAGCTCGGCGATGCTTTCGGCGTCCCTGGCCTGCCGCGTCGTCTGGTACGAATCCGCCACCCGGAAGCCGGCGAGGACGAGAGCGACCAGCACCGGAATGAGGAGGATGGCGTTCAGCTTGGTGGCCACCCGCCAGTTCTGCGGGGAGAACCGGCCACCGAAACGCCGCCGCGGGGCGGGGTCCGGCCAGAGGGCGCCGCTGGCGCTGGCCGTCCCGGAAGAAGGCGGAGCCGAGCCGCCCCGGACGTCCGTCCGGCGCTTTCCCGGGTCCTCCGGGGACGAGGCCATCGCTTTGCTGCGCCTCACGGGCAACTCACCTCTCGGGTTCGGCACTCCACGACGGGCGGCCGTACTACTGCGGGTAGGGGGGATTCCAGCACGTCGGTGTGAGACTTTCCAATCCCCTGCGGCGCCGGGTTTCACATCTTCACGACGGACAAATGCGGGCATTGCGGCCAGGTAGCCGCAAAAACCCGCATGACCGTGCGCAGAGGGAAATGATGCGCTCGCGAGATGTGAACGCGTATTACGCAGAGCGTGGCCAACACCACATCAGTTCGAGCGAAGAGTCAGTGGAGCCGTGCGAGCAGGGCGTGTTCGACGAGGGTGATCAGCGTGCTCTTCGCTTCCGCGCGCATCCGCGCATCCGTCGTAATGATCGGCACGTCC
>NZ_JAERRL010000025.1 GCF_016741785.1 Streptomyces sp. 7-21 | reverse complement strand
CACAGTGGACGCGAGCATCTGCGGACAAGCCCTCGGCCTATTAGTACCAGTCAACTCCACCTCTCACGAGGCTTCCATCCCTGGCCTATCAACCCGGTCATCTCCCGGGAGCCTTAACCCCTCAAAGGAGGCAGGAGCCCTCATCTCGAAGCAAGCTTCCCGCTTAGATGCCTTCAGCGGTTATCCTTCCCGAACGTAGCCAACCAGCCATGCCCCTGGCGGGACAACTGGCACACCAGAGGTCCGTCCGTCCCGGTCCTCTCGTACTAGGGACAGCCCTTCTCAAGACTCCAACGCGCGCAGCGGATAGGGACCGAACTGTCTCACGACGTTCTAAACCCAGCTCGCGTACCGCTTTAATGGGCGAACAGCCCAACCCTTGGGACCAACTCCAGCCCCAGGATGCGACGAGCCGACATCGAGGTGCCAAACCATCCCGTCGATACGGACTCTTGGGGAAGATCAGCCTGTTATCCCCGGGGTACCTTTTATCCGATGAGCGACGGCGCTCCCACAAGCCACCGCCGGATCACTAGTCCCTGCTTTCGCACCTGCTCGACCCGCCAGTCTCACAGTCAAGCTCCCTTGTGCACTTACACTCACCACCTGATAACCAACCAGGCTGAGGGAACCTTTGGGCGCCTCCGTTACCCTTTAGGAGGCAACCGCCCCAGTTAAACTACCCACCAGACACTGTCCCCGATCCGGATCACGGACCCAGGTTCAGGCATCCAGCACGATCAGAGTGGTATTTCACCAACGACTCCACCCAAGCTGGCGCTCGAGCTTCACAGTCTCCCACCTATCCTACACAAACCGAACCGAACACCAATATCAAGCTGTAGTAAAGGTCCCGGGGTCTTTCCGTCCTGCTGCGCGAAACGAGCATCTTTACTCGTACTGCAATTTCACCGGGCCTGTGGTTGAGACAGCCGAGAAGTCGTTACGCCATTCGTGCAGGTCGGAACTTACCCGACAAGGAATTTCGCTACCTTAGGATGGTTATAGTTACCACCGCCGTTTACTGGCGCTTAAGTTCCCAGCTTCGCCACACCACAAGATGCAGCTAACCAGTCCCCTTAACGTTCCAGCACCGGGCAGGCGTCAGTCCGTATACATCGCCTTACAGCTTCGCACGGACCTGTGTTTTTAATAAACAGTCGCTTCTCGCTGGTCTCTGCGGCCACCCCCAGCTCCCCACGCAAAGGCGGATCACCAGGAACGGCCCCCCTTCTCCCGAAGTTACGGGGGCAATTTGCCGAGTTCCTTAACCACAGTTCACCCGAACGCCTCGGTATACTCTACCTGACCACCTGAGTCGGTTTAGGGTACGGGCCGCCATGAAACTCGCTAGAGGCTTTTCTCGACAGCATAGGATCATCCACTTCGCCACAATCGGCTCGGCATCAGGTCTCACCCACAAAGAGCAGCGGATTTCCCTACCACTCGGGCCACACCCTTACCCCGGGACAACCACCGCCCGGGCTGGACTACCTTCCTGCGTCACCCCATCACTCACCTACTACAGGATCGGTTCACCCCCACCACACACCACCCACCAACCAAAGGCCAGTAGACGGCAGCGGCACAGGCTTAGCATCACCTGCCTCAGCGCTGGCGCTTCACAGCGGGTACCGGAATATCAACCGGTTATCCATCGACTACGCCTGTCGGCCTCGCCTTAGGCCCCGACTTACCCTGGGCAGATCAGCTTGACCCAGGAACCCTTAGTCAATCGGCGCACACGTTTCTCACGTGCGTAACGCTACTCATGCCTGCATTCTCACTCGCACACCATCCACACCACCCTCACAAGGATGCTTCACCCGGTGCACGACGCTCCCCTACCCACCACCCACAAAAGGGCGGCGACACGACTTCGGCGGTGTACTTGAGCCCCGCTACATTGTCGGCGCAGAATCACTCGACCAGTGAGCTATTACGCACTCTTTCAAGGATGGCTGCTTCTAAGCCAACCTCCTGGCTGTCTAAGCGACTCCACATCCTTTCCCACTTAGCACACGCTTAGGGGCCTTAGTCGATGCTCTGGGCTGTTTCCCTCTCGACCACGAAGCTTATCCCCCGCAGTCTCACTGCCGCGCTCAACTTACCGGCATTCGAAGTTTGGCTAAGGTCAGTAACCCGGTCAGGCCCATCACCTACCCAGAGCCCTACCTCCGGCAAGCACCACACGACGCTGCACCTAAATGCATTTCGGGGAGAACCAGCTATCACGGAGTCTGATTGGCCTTTCACCCCTAACCACAGGTCATCCCCCAGATTTTCAACTCTGGTGGGTTCGGGCCTCCACGCAGTCTTACCCACGCTTCACCCTGCCCATGGCTAGATCACCCCGCTTCGGGTCTCGGGCATGCCACCAACGCCCTCTTCGGACTCGCTTTCGCTACGGCTACCCCACACACGGGTTAACCACGCGACACACCGCGAACTCGCAGGCTCATTCTTCAAAAGGCACGCAGTCACGACACCACACACACAAGGCATGCAGCGCGACGCTCCCACGGCTTGTAGGCACACGGTTTCAGGTACTCTTTCACTCCGCTCCCGCGGTACTTTTCACCATTCCCTCACGGTACTATCCGCTATCGGTCACCAGGGAATATTTAGGCTTACCAGGTGGTCCTGGCAGATTCACACAGGATTCCTCGGGCCCTGTGCTACTCGGGACACCATCCCAGCGAGACACACGCATTTCAGCTACGGGGGTCTTACCCTCTACGCCAGGCCATTCGCATGCCCTTCGCCTATACATGTGCTTTCTCACTCGCCGACCAGCCGGCAGACCAGTCCAGACAGCTCCCACAACACCGCAACGGCAACCCCTGCCGAGTATCACACCGCCACGGTTTAGCCTCCTCCGGTTTCGCTCACCACTACTCCCGGAATCACTCTTGTTTTCTCTTCCTGCGGGTACTGAGATGTTTCACTTCCCCGCGTTCCCCCCTGCCGCCTATACATTCAGCGACAGGTGACAGCCCATAACGACTGCCGGGTTCCCCCATTCGGACACCCCCGGATCACAGCTCGGTTGACAACTCCCCGGGGACTATCGCGGCCTCCCACGTCCTTCATCGGTTCCTGGTGCCAAGGCATCCACCGTGCGCCCTTAATCACTTGGCCACAGATGCTCGCGTCCACTGTGCACTTAACAACCACCAACCGAGAAAAGCGAAAACCTTCGCTCCCTCAGGACCCAACAGCGAACCGAAGACACAAAAACCAGACCAAGGAAAAAACATGAGCAGCCACCACCAGACACCCTGCCTGGCAGCATCGGCAATGCTCCTTAGAAAGGAGGTGATCCAGCCGCACCTTCCGGTACGGCTACCTTGTTACGACTTCGTCCCAATCGCCAGTCCCACCTTCGACAGCTCCCTCCCCAAACAGGGGTTAGGCCACCGGCTTCGGGTGTTACCGACTTTCGTGACGTGACGGGCGGTGTGTACAAGGCCCGGGAACGTATTCACCGCAGCAATGCTGATCTGCGATTACTAGCGACTCCGACTTCATGGGGTCGAGTTGCAGACCCCAATCCGAACTGAGACTGGCTTTTAGGGATTCGCTCCACCTCACGGTATCGCAGCCCACTGTACCAGCCATTGTAGCACGTGTGCAGCCCAAGACATAAGGGGCATGATGACTTGACGTCGTCCCCACCTTCCTCCGAGTTGACCCCGGCAGTCTCCCGTGAGTCCCCACCACCACAAAGGGCGTGCTGGCAACACAGGACAAGGGTTGCGCTCGTTGCGGGACTTAACCCAACATCTCACGACACGAGCTGACGACAGCCATGCACCACCTGTACACCAGCCAAAAAGGAAGCCACATCTCTGCGACCGTCCGGTGTATGTCAAGCCTTGGTAAGGTTCTTCGCGTTGCGTCGAATTAAGCCACATGCTCCGCCGCTTGTGCGGGCCCCCGTCAATTCCTTTGAGTTTTAGCCTTGCGGCCGTACTCCCCAGGCGGGGCACTTAATGCGTTAGCTACGGCACAGACCACACAAAGCGGCCCACACCTAGTGCCCACCGTTTACGGCGTGGACTACCAGGGTATCTAATCCTGTTCGCTCCCCACGCTTTCGCTCCTCAGCGTCAGTATCGGCCCAGAGACCCGCCTTCGCCACCGGTGTTCCTCCTGATATCTGCGCATTTCACCGCTACACCAGGAATTCCAGTCTCCCCTGCCGAACTCGAGCATGCCCGTATCGACTGCAGACCCGGAGTTAAGCCCCGGGCTTTCACAATCGACGCGACACGCCGCCTACGAGCTCTTTACGCCCAATAATTCCGGACAACGCTCGCACCCTACGTATTACCGCGGCTGCTGGCACGTAGTTAGCCGGTGCTTCTTCCGCAGGTACCCTCACCCAGAAGAAAACCCCCAGGCTTGTTCCCTGCCGAAAGAGGTTTACAACCCGAAGGCCGTCATCCCTCACGCGGCGTCGCTGCATCAGGCTTTCGCCCATTGTGCAAGATTCCCCACTGCTGCCTCCCGTAGGAGTCTGGGCCGTGTCTCAGTCCCAGTGTGGCCGGACACCCTCTCAGGCCGGCTACCCGTCGTCGCCTTGGTAGGCCATCACCCCACCAACAAGCTGATAGGCCGCGGGCCCATCCCACACCACCCCGAAGGGCTTTCCACCAGCAGACCATGCGGCCACTGGTCGTATCCAGTATTAGACCCAGTTTCCCGGGCTTATCCCAGAGTGCAGGGCAGGTCACCCACGTGTTACTCACCCGTTCGCCACTAATCACCAGCTCCGAAGAGCCGGGTCATCGTACGACTTGCATGTGTTAAGCACGCCGCCAGCGTTCGTCCTGAGCCAGGATCAAACTCTCCGTGAATGCTTCAAAACAATCACGACGAGCGAGTCAATCCCCGCTACATCAAAGAAATATCTGGCAGATGTAGTACATCGGCTCGCTGTTGAGTTCTCAAGGAACGA
>NZ_JAERRL010000024.1 GCF_016741785.1 Streptomyces sp. 7-21 | reverse complement strand
TTTCAACTACCTCGGCCGGTTCCGGACAGGCACCCGCGACGCCTCCGGCGCGAACGAGCCCTGGCGGCTGACCGGGGAGAACGCCCTGGGCGGCGCAGCCGATCCCGACATGCCCGCCCAGCACTCCCTGGAGGCGGTCACCGTCGTCCGGGACACGCCCGACGGCCCAGAACTGCACCTGACCCTCACCTGGCCCGGGGGCCTGCTCGACGAGGACGACGTGCGGCGGCTGGGCGACGCCTGGGCCCGGATGCTCACCGGCATCGCCACCCACACCGCCGATCCCGCCGCGGGCGGGCACACCCCCTCCGACTTCCCCCTCGTCCGCCTCACCCAGCAGGCCGTCGACGAACTCCAGGCCGCCGTACCCGGCTGCGAGGACGTCTGGCCGCTGTCGCCGTTGCAGGAAGGGCTGCTGTTCCACGCCGCGTTCGACGGCGAGGGCCCCGACGTCTACACGGGGCAGCGCGTCCTCGACCTCGGCACCGGGGTGGACCCGGACCGGCTGCGCCGCTCCTGGCAGGCGCTGCTGCGGCGCCACGCCGTGCTGCGCGCCAGCTTCCACCAGGCCGGCGGCACCCAGACCGTGCAGGTCATCTCCCGCGACGCCGAGCTGCCGTGGCGCGAGGCCGACCTGACCCGCCTGCCCGAAGACGAGGCGCTCGCGGAGGCTGAGCGGCTCGCGGAAGCTGAGCGGGCGGTGCGCTTCGACCTTGCCGTGCCGCCGCTGCTGCGGCTGCTGTTCCTCGTCCTGCCGGACGGCGGCAGCCGCCTGGTCATGACCAGCCACCACATCCTCATGGACGGCTGGTCCATTCCCGTGCTCCTCGCGGAACTGACCACCCTGTACGAGGCGGACGCCGACGCCCGGACACTGCCTCCCGTCCGCTCCTACCGCGACTACCTGGCCTGGCTCGGACAGCAGGACCGCGCGGCCGCCGAGGCCCTCTGGCGCCAGGAGCTGGCGGGCGCTGAGGAACCGACCCTCGTCGCCCCCGCCGGCTCCCGGGCGGAACCCGTGCTGCCGGAACGAGCGCCGTTCGCGCTGAGCCGGGAACTCACCGCCGCCGTCACCAGCACGGCTCGCCGCCACGGGCTGACCGTCAACACTCTGCTCCAGGGGGTCTGGGCACTGGTGACCGCCCGCCTGGCCGGCCGGAACGACGTGGTCTTCGGCGTCACCGCCGCCGGCCGCCCCGCCGAACTGCCCGGCGTGGAGTCCATCGTCGGGCTGTTCATCAACACCCTCCCGGTGCGCGTGCCGCTGCGCGGCGACCAGCCGGTCGTGGAGATGCTGGCCAGCCTACAGGAACGCCAGTCCGCGCTGCTGTCCGGCCAGCACCTTGGCCTCAGCGACGTCCAGAAGCTGGCCGGGCCGGGCGCCGAGTTCGACACGCTGCTCGTCTACGAGAACTACCCGCGCCCGCCCGCCGGGCCCGCCCGACCCGGCAGCCTGGCGATCCGCTCGGCCGGCACGCCCGCCGACATGACGCACTACCCGCTCACGCTCGTCATCGGGCCGGGCGAACGGCTTGAGGGCCAGCTGATCTACCGGCCCGACGTGGTGGACGCCGCCCGTGTCCGCGGCATCGCCGCCTCGTTCCGGCAGGCACTCGCCCAGGTAGCGGCCGATCCCGCCGTGCTCACCGGCCAGGTCGGCATCGCGACCGACGAGGAGCGCGCCCTCGCCGTGACGGCATGGAACCAGACGGGCGAACCGGCCGCCGGAGAGTCGGTCACCGCGGTCTTCTCCCGGCAGGTCCAGCGGGCCCCCGGTGCGATCGCCGTCCGGAGCGGCGACCAGCGGCTGACGTACGCCGAACTCGACAGGCGCTCCAGCCGGCTGGCCGGGCGGCTGGCGGACTTCGGGGTGCGGGCCGAGAGCAGGGTGGCGCTCGCGCTGCCCCGCTCCGGCGACCTCATCGTCGCCATGCTCGCCGTCCTCAAGGCCGGTGGCGTGTACGTGCCCGTGCCCGCCACCAACCCGCCGGACCGCAACCGCTTCATCGTCCAGGACACCGGCGCGATCGCCGTGCTCACCGACGAGGCAGGGGCAGACGATGCCCATGACATGACGGTCCCCGTCCTCATCCTCGGCCAGGAGGAGGCCGCGGCGGCCAGCGCCAGCCCGCCGGAGCCCGTCAGCCCCGACCAGCTGGCCTACGTGATGTACACCTCGGGATCCACCGGCCAGCCCAAGGGCGTCGGCGTCACCCACGCCGGAATCGTCCAGCTCGCCGCGGACAGCCGTTGGCAAAACGGCGCCCACCAGCGCGTCCTGGGGCACTCCCCGCAGGCGTTCGACGCCTCCACTTACGAGATCTGGATACCGCTGCTGACCGGCGGCGAACTCGTGCTGGCGCCGCCCGGGGACCTCGACGTGGCGACGCTGTCCCGGACCCTCAGCGAGCACGACGTGACGGCGGCATTCCTGACGACCGCGCTGTTCCACGTCGTCGTCGACGAGGAACCGACGGCGCTCGCCGGGCTCCGCGAACTGTGGACCGGAGGCGAGGCCGTCTCTCCCGTCGCCGTGGACCGCATCCAGCGCGCCTGCCCGGATCTGACGGTCGTGCAGGCGTACGGGCCCACCGAGACCACCACCTACGCGACCAGCTACCGTGCGCCGCGAGGCGACGGACCCGGGCAGGTCCTGCCCATCGGCACGGCTGTCGACGGCATGCGCACCTACGTGCTTGACGCGTTCCTGCAGCCGGTCCCCGTGGGCGTCGCCGGGGAGCTGTACCTCGCCGGGGCCGGTATGGCACGCGGCTACCTGCACCGTCCGTCCCTCACCAGCGAACGGTTCGTGGCCTGCCCGTGGGGCGGCGCGGGCGAGCGGATGTACCGCACCGGTGACCTCGTGCGCTGGACCGAGGACGGCCAGCTCGTGTTCATCGGCCGGGCGGACAGCCAGGTCAAGATCCGCGGCTTCCGCATCGAACTCGGCGAGATCGAAAGCGTTCTCAGCGCCTGCCCCGGCGTCGGCCGGGCCTACGTCATGGCGCGTGAGGACCAGCCGGGAGACCGGCGCCTCGTCGGCTACGTGTCCCCCGCCGCCGACACGGACAGCGGCCTGGACGAGGCGGAGGTGCGCGCCCACGCCGCCCGCACGCTGCCGGACTACATGGTGCCGGCGGCGGTGGTGGTGCTTGAGGAGCTGCCGGTCACCCCCAACGGCAAGGTGGACCGGCGGGCGCTGCCCGCGCCCGACTACGGCGACCGGCCCGGGGGCCGCGCGCCGCGCGGGCCGCTCGAAGAGCTCTTCTGCACGCTCGTCGCCGAAGTGCTTGGCCTGGAGCGGGTGGGCGCGGACGAGAGCTTCTTCGCGCTCGGCGGCGACTCCATCATGTCGCTGCAACTCGTCGCCCGGGCCCGCCGGATGGGCGTCGCGCTGACTCCGCGCCAGGTGTTCGACGAGAAGACACCGGCAGGCATGGCCGCCGCCGCTGAGGTGCTTGACCCGCGCGCTTCCGAGGAACCGCTGTCCGACGGGTCGCTCGTCGACCTCGACGAGGGTGAACTGGCCGGACTGCGCGCGCGGGTCCCCGGCCTCACCGAGGTGTGGCCGCTGTCCCCGCTTCAGGAAGGGCTGCTGTTCCACGCGGCGTTCGGCGACGAGGGCCCGGACGTGTACGTGGGGCAGCGCATGCTGGAGCTGACGGGCCCCGTGGACCCCGCCCGGGTGCGCCGCGCGTGGGAGACGCTGCTGGCGCGCCATGCCATTCTCCGGGCGAGCTTCCACCAGCGGGGCTCCGGCGAGGCGGTGCAGGTGATCGCGCGCGACGTCGAACTGCCGTGGCGCGAGGCCGACGTCTCCGGCCTGCCCGAGGACGAGGCGATCGCCGAGACGGAACGGCTGGCCGCCGAGGACCGCACCAAGCGGTTCGACGTGGCAACCGCGCCGCTGCTGCGCCTGCTGCTGGTCAAATTCGCCGAGGACCGCTACCGGCTTGTGTTCACCAGCCACCACATCCTGCTGGACGGCTGGTCCATGCCGCTGCTGGTGGGGGAGGTCACCAGCGCCTACGCGGCCAACGGTGACCCGAGCGCGCTGCCCGAGGTCAGGTCCTACGGCGAGTACCTGGCCTGGCTCGGACGGCAGGACCGCGCCGCGGGCGAGGCCGCCTGGCGCGAGGAACTCGCCGGTGCCGACGAGCCGACGCTGGTCGCGCCGGCCGACGTCTCCCATCAGGGCGCCGAGACCGACCGGGTCTTCCTCGAGCTGCCCCAGGAGCTCTCCCGTGAGATCGCCGACCTGGCGCGGCACCACGGTCTGACCATGAACACGGTCTTCCAGGGCGCCTGGGCGATGGTGCTCGCGCGCCTCGCGCGCCGCGAGGACGTGGTGTTCGGCGCCACCGTCGCGGGCAGGCCCGGCGAACTGCCGGGCGTGGAGACCATGATCGGGCTGTTCATCAACACGCTGCCCGTGCGCGTGCCGCTGCGCGGCGAGCAGACGGTACTGGAGACGCTGACGAGCCTCCAGGAGCGCCAGGCCCGGCTGATGTCGCACCAGTACCTGGGGCTGAGCGACATCCAGCGGGTCGCCGGGCCGGGGGCCGTGTTCGACACCATGATCGCCTTCGAGAGCTACCCGAGGCCCCCGAAGAAGGGGCCCGTGCCTGAGGACGTCGCGTTCCGCCCGGTGGGCGTCCCCGAGGACTCCGTCCACTACCCGCTGATCGCCGTGGTCGTGCCGGGGGAGCGGCTCGTGGTCCAGCTCACCTACCGGCGCGACGTCTTCGACGCCGCGCGGATCGGCGTCGTGCGCGCGGCGCTGCGGCGCGTCCTGGAGGCCATGGTCTCCGACGTGCACGCCCTCGTTGGCCGGGTCCCGGTGATGGAGGGGCCGGAACTGGCGGAGTGGGGCGACGGCGGTCCCGGCGTCGTCGGCGGCACCGTGGTCGACCGGGTGGCCGCGTGGGTGCGCGAGGACCCCGAGGCCCCGGCGGTGGTGGGGGTGGCCGAGGACGGGTCGGAGATCACCCTGTCCTACGGCGAGTTGTGGGCACGCGCCGCGGCGCTGGCCGGGGTGCTGGCGGCGCTGGGAGCGGGGCCGGAGCGTGGTGTCGGCGTGGTGACGGAGCGGGGCCCGGCCTGGGTGGTGGCCCTGCTCGCGACGTGGATGGCGGGCGGGACGTATGTGCCGGTGGACACGGCGTGGCCCCGGGAGCGGGTGGCGCTGGTGCTCGGTGAGACGCGGCCGGAGGCCGTGGTGTGCGTGCCGGGGACGCGGGAACTGGTGCGCGCCGGGTACGGCGGTGCGGTGGTCGTGGTGGACGGTGAGGGACACGTGGTGGACGGCGGCGGCGCGGGTGACGCGCTTCCGCTGGAGCGGCCGGTGGCGCTGACGGGGCATGAGGCG
>NZ_JAERRL010000023.1 GCF_016741785.1 Streptomyces sp. 7-21 | reverse complement strand
TAAGCGTGACGACGTCGAGGACTACATGGCCGTCATGGACAGCCTCTGCGCCACCGCCGAACCCCACGGCAAGACCGCGGAGTTCCTGGACGGGCTGCGGTTCCTGGACGGCCTGAAGCGGTCGCTGTAGGCCGCCGCGGCGGGCGCCGGCGCGACGCGGGCCTCAGACGTGCTCCTCCAGCCACGCCAGCAGGTCCGCCCGCACCTCGTGGCGGTTGGTCTCATTGAGGATCTCGTGCCGCGCGCCCGGGTACGCCCGCCACGTCAGGTCCCGGGTCCCCGCGTAGCGGAAGTCCTCCAGCAGCTCGTACACCAGCGTCATGCCGGCGTGGCACGGGTCCTGGTCGCCGACCGCCACGTGCACCGGCAGCCCGGCCGGGATCCGCGCCTGGTGCCGGGGGTCGTTGATCTTCCGCACGCCCAGCACCCAGTCCAGGGCGAGCCCTGCGCTGAACGCGAAGCCGCAGCGCTCGTCCGCCACGTACGCGTCCACCTCGGCCTCGTCCCGCGACAGCCACTCGTAGCCAGTGCGCCCGTCGTACGGGTCGTTGAACGAGCTGAACAGCTCCGGCACGAATCCGGAGGGCGCCGCCCGCCCGCCGCCCCGTGCCGCTTCCGACTCCAGCCGCGCCACCGCCGCTTCCGGATCGCAGCCGGGGAGCGAGCGGAAGGTGCCCGACAGCACCAGGCCGGCCAGCTCCCGCCCGTACTCCTGCGCCGCGTCCCGCGCCAGCTGGGAGCCCATGCTGTGCCCGAACAGCACCAGCGGCACCTCGCCGGCCGCCGCGCGGGCCCGCTCTCCGATCACCCGCAGGTCGCCGACGACCGCCCGCCAGCCCGACTCCCCGGCCACGCCGAAGCCGCCGGTGGCCCGCGCCGTCGCGCCGTGCCCGCGGTTGTCCGAGGCCACCACCGCGAACCCGTGCCCGGCCAGGAACCGGGCGAACCCGTCGTAGCGCAGGGCGTGTTCGGCGGCGCCGTGGACGATCTGCACCACGGCGCGGGGCCGCCCGGCGGGCCGCCAGTAGTAGGTCGCGACCGGCACGCCGTCCGGTGCCGTGACCGTCTCCCTCCGGTACGTCACGCCGTCCGTCGCAGTGCGGGTGTCCCTTCCCATCAACGCCTCCCGTTGGCTCGCGGCCCGCGACGGTACGACGGTACGCCTGGCGGCGGCGTCGCGTCAGCGCAACGGCCAGCGGGACCGCCGCTTGCGCTGGCCGTCGCCCGCGTTGCTGGTGCTCTCATAGAGCAGTTCCGCCGCCAGGAACCGGCAGCCGTAGCTGCGCATCGTTCCCTCGCAGACGAGCAGGAAGTCGTCCCCGGCCCGGTACAGCCGCGTGGACAGCGGCTTCATCGGGTGCTGCGGCTGGTAGCTGCGGGCCAGCTCCTCCAGCCTGGCCAGGGCCTCCTCGCGCGTGCCGGTCACGTGCTCCAGGACGGTCGACGCGTACGCCTTGTGGTTGCCGCCACCGTCGGTCTCCTGGACGATCAGCCCCCACGTCGTGCTCATCAACTCCCCCAATCGTTCGCCGTGTCCAGCGAAGCCTACGGCGCGGCCCGGCGGCGGGAGAGGCCCCCTGAATGCGTTACCGACAGTAATTGACACGCGACATGGATGGGGCAGTATAGGCGGGTGAGACGCCACCAGAAGGTGGCGCGAGGGCGCGACACCAGGAGTTGACATGACGAACCCGAGCGACGTGCCGGCCTCGCTCTCCGACCTGTCGGGCACCTACACCATCGACCCGGCCCACACCTCGATCGGTTTCGTGGCGCGGCACGCGATGGTGACCAAGGTGCGCGGTACCTTCAACGAGTTCGAGGGCAGCGTAACCATCGACAAGGACGAGCCGAGCCGGTCGCGGGTGACCGTCACGATCAAGGCGGACAGCATCGACACCCGCAACAAGGACCGCGACGCGCACCTGCGCAGCAACGACTTCCTCGCGATGGACCAGTACCCGGAGATCACCTTCGTCTCCACCGGCGTGCGCCAGACCGGGGACACCAGCCTGGAACTCACCGGGGACCTGACCATCAGGGGCGTGACGCGGTCGGTCACCATCCCCTTCGAGTTCGAGGGGGCCGCCGCCGACCCGTTCGGCAACGTCCGCATCGGTTTCTCGGGCTCCACCAAGATCAACCGCAAGGACTTCGGCGTCACCTGGAACGCCGCCCTGGAGACCGGCGGCGTACTCGTCAGCGACCAGGTCACCCTGGAGTTCGACGTCTCCGCCGTCAAAAGCGCCTGACCACGGCAGCGGGGGCACCGCCCGCGGCGGTGCCCCCGGTGATCCGCGCCCGCACCGCGCCCGCGAAGAACAGCCGGACGCTCCGCCCGGACGCGGCACGCCCCCCGCCTCCTCGCGGCGAGGGGACAGCCCTGTGCTCCGTTACAGACCGGGAATGCGTCCGTTCCGGAAGAGATCCACGAAGATCTGGTGGTCGGCCCGTGCGCGCGCCCCGTAGGAGTGCGCGAAGTCGACCAGCAGCGCCACGAACCCCTCCTCGTCAGCGGAGATCGCCGCGTCGATGGCCTCTTCCGTGGAGAACGGCACCAGCGTGTGGCCGCTGGAGTCGTCGGCCACGGCGTGCATCGTCGCGGTGGCGGCGCCCAGGTCGCTCACGACCTGCTTGATCTCGGCGGGATCGTCGATGTCCGACCAGTCCAGGTCCACGGCGTACGGCGACACCTCGGCGACGAGCTGCCCGGCGCCGTCCAGCTCCGTCCAGCCCAGCCACGGGTCGGCGTGCGCCTGGAGCGCCCGCTGCGAGATGACCGTGCGGTGGCCCTCGTGCTGGAAGTACGAGCGGATGCGCTCCTCGGTGATGTGCCGTGAGACGGCCGGCACCTGGGCCTGCTTGACGTAGATGACGACGTCGTTCTCCAGGGCGTCGCTGTTGCCCTCCAGCAGGATGTTGAACGACGGCAGCCCGGCGCTGCCGATGCCGATGCCCCGCCGGCCCACGACGTCCTTGATGCGGTAAGTGTCGCTCCGCCTCCGCGTGGCCGACGGCAGCGTCTCGACGTAGCCCTCGAAAGCGGCGAGCACCTTCTCGCGCGTGGCCGCGTCGAGTTCGATCGCCCCGCCGCCGAGCGAGAAGCGGCGCTCGTAGTCCACGATCCGCGACATCGAGTCCAGCAGCCCGAACCGGGTCTGGGAGCGCGCGTGCCGCAGCGCCTGAAGCAGCGGGCCGGTGGCGGTGTCGAGGGTGAACGGCGGCACCTCGTCCGGCTTCGCGCCCCCGGCCAGCAGCCGGATGCGGTCCCGGTAGGCGCGGGCGTAGGCGCGCACCAGGTCGCTGATCACCTCGTCGCTCAGCGCCTTGCTGTAGCCGATGAGCGCCACGGACGCCGCGAAACGCTTGAGGTCCCACAGGAACGGGCCGACGTACGCCTCGTCGAAGTCGTTGACGTTGAAGACCAGCCGGCCGCTTGAGTCCATATACGTGCCGAAGTTCTCGGCGTGCAGGTCGCCGTGGATCCACACCCGGGAGGTGCGCGCGTCCAGGAAGTCGTCGCCGCCGGCGGCGTCGAGGTCGTGGTAGAAGAGGCAGGCCGTGCCCCGGTAGAACGCGAACGCCGAGGCGGCCATCTTGCGGAACTTTACGCGGAACGCGGCTGGATCGGCGGCGAGGAGCGAGCCGAAGGCCGCATCCAGCACCTCGAGTATCTCCTCGCCGCGCCGCTCAGCGGCCGGTCCCCCCTGTGACGTCATGTCGGATCCTCCCCGGAGAAAAAACACTGCATGTCCCAGCGGATGCGGCCAGCGATGTGTGCGTGGCGCCGGCCGACCGCCCGTGAGCCTATCCCGTGTCACGGCCTCACCGTTTGGCGGACGGACCGTCACCTCAAGCCGCGGGCAGGCGTCACCGCCGCGGGGAACACACGGTCTTCTCCGGAGCAGGACGCGCCGCCGCCGGAGCGCCAGGCGGCGGGCAGCGCGCGGTTCCCTCCGTTTCCGGGTCCTTCGCGCTGCCTCCGATGCCGCCTGTCCGTTCCCGCGTACTGCCCCCGGCCTGCCCTCCCGGCCGCGGGCCGGCGCTGTCAGGGCCGCACGACGGCGACCGGGCACTCGGCGTGGTGCAGCATCGCCTGGCTGACCGAGCCGATCAGCAGGCTGGCGAAGCCGCCGTGGCCCCGCGCGCCGACGACGAGCAGCCCGGCCCCGGAGCTGGCCTTCAGCAGCGCCTTGCGCGGGTTGTCGCGCACCACGCGGCGTTCCACCGTCAGGTCCGGGTAGTCGTTGAGGTGCCCGGCCAGCGTCTCCGCCAGCAGCCGCTCCTCGCCGGCCTCCAGGACACCGGGCTCGTTCGCGTACGGCATCGACCGGTCGGGCGGCGGGGGGCCCTCGACGGTCCAGGGCGTCCAGGCGTGCAGCGCCACCAGCTTCGTGCCCCGCAGCGCCGCCTCCTCGAAGGCGAACGCGACCGCGGCCTCGCCCGCCGGGGACCCGTCCGCCCCGAGCAGCACCGGCAGGCCGGGGGAGGGCTCCTCGCGGACCACCATCACCGGGCACTGGGCATGGGCCGCCAGCTTCGCTGAGGTGGAGCCGAGCAGCAGGCCCGCGAAGCTGCCCATGCCCCGGCTGCCCACGACGAGCAGCGCGGCCCCGCGGGAGCGGTCCCGCAGCACGGTGAGCGACTCACCCGTGACGATCTCGCCGCTGACGTCGATGCCCGGCGCCAGCTCGCGGGCCCGCTGCTCGGCGTCGGTGAGCGCCTGGGCCGCCACAGCGCGCAGCGACCGCTCGGCGGCCTGGACCGACTGGGGGTAGCGCGGCACGTAGAGCGTCGGCGGGGTGAAGGCGTGCACCACGCGCAGCGGGCACCGCCGCATCCGTGCCTCGGCCGCGGCGACGCCCACCGCCGCCAGGCTGGAGGGGGAGCCGTCCACGCCCACTACTACGGGGGCATCGCTGGTCACCTGGCCGCTCCTTCCCGCGCCGTGCGCAGATCGCCCCCCCTCCCACCATCCGCGCACCGGGCGGCACACGCAAACGGGGACGGACCGGACGTGTGCGCGGCGGCGCGGCCACACCGTCACCGGGGACAGCCGGGCGGGGTGCGCCCGCGAGCCCTCTTCATCCGGCGGCCGGCGGCGGCGTGCGGCCGGCGTTCATCCGATGCGGTCGCGGATCCACGCGCCCGCTTCCTTCAGAGCGTCCTCCTCGGCCCACCGCCCGGCCTCGCAGGTGCCGGGCTCGAAGACGGCGCCGCTGCGGAAGTCGTCCGAGTAGTTCCAGTTGGTCCAGCTGATGTTCTTCTCCGCCATCAGGTCCAGGTACCGCTGCGCCGCCGCGAAGTCGTTGGGGCCGTCGCCGGTGGCGTCCTGGGTACCGAACTCGGTGACGAACACCGGGATCCGGTCGGCGGCGCGGGCGAGGGTCTCCAGGTACGGGTCCTGGTGCTCGCCGGCGTAGAAGTGGAAGGTGTACATGATGTTGGCGGCCTCGACCGGGTCGGCCACGATCTCCGACTCGTCGGAGCCCTCCGAGACGCCCAGCGAGGACCAGGCGCGGGTGCCGACCAGCACCACGGCGTCGGGGTCCCCGGCCCGCACGACCGGGATCACCTCTTCGGCGTAGCCCTTGATGGCCTGCCAGCTCACGCCGTTCGGCTCGTTGGCGATCTCGTACAGCACGTTGTCCTGGTGGCCGTGGCGCGCGGTGATCTCGGTGAAGAACCGGGTGGCCAGCTCCGTGCTGGCGTTCGGGTCGCCGGGGTCGAGCATGTGCCAGTCGACGATGACGTACAGGCCGCGCTCGGTCGCCAGCTCGATGATCCGGCTGGCGAGGTCGGTGAAGTGCTCGGGGTCGGTCTCGTAGCCGTCCTCCTGCACGTAGGTGGACACGCGCACTACATCGGCGCCCCAGTCCCCGGCCAGGACGTCCAGGGACTCGGCGGTGACGCAGTGCGGGAACCACTGCGTGCCGTGCGTGCTCATCCCGCGCAGCTGGACCGGCTGGCCGTCC
Organism: Streptomyces sp. 7-21; assembly: GCF_016741785.1. Classification (GTDB taxonomy): domain Bacteria; phylum Actinomycetota; class Actinomycetes; order Streptomycetales; family Streptomycetaceae; genus Streptomyces. Next base: position 12,248 of record NZ_JAERRL010000023.1, on the reverse strand, counting down.
TCGCCGCACAGCGTCGTGCCGCACACCTCGAGCCGCCCGTGCCGCTGGAACGGCGTGGCGGCGTCCGCCTGCTCCGGCGCCGCCAGGAAGGCCGCCGCGGCCCCGCACGCGGCCAGCGCCGCCAGCACCTTCACGCGCCCCGGGCGGCGCCGGGCGCCCTCACCGCCTGTCCCCATCGCTGGCCTCCTCCTCATCCGCGGCGACGGTAAGCGGCCCGCCGCTGCCCGTCAACGCCCGTATGCGCGGCGGCGTGACGGGCGGTCAGCGGAACGCCGCGGCGTCCGCCGGGAGGACGGCCGCCGCGGCGCGCGGGGGAGCCGGTGCTGTGCCGGTGTGATGCCGGTGTGATGCCGGTGTTATGACGTGGTGAACTCGATCGCGTCCACGTCGAAGGAGTTGGGGACCGGCGCGTCGAACACCAGGTACAGGTCGTGGGTGCCGGCCAGGTCTGCCACCGGTACCGGTTCGGTCCACTGGTAGTTGTCCCAGTCGCCGGTGCCCGGGACCTGGGTGGTCGCCAGGAGCTCGCCGTCCGGCGCGTCGGCGCGCAGTTCGATGGCGCCGCCGCCCTGCGGCGAGGACAGCCGGTAGCTGACCGTGTCGGCGTTGGCGACGCTCATCGGCGTGAAGGCGATCCAGTCGCCGTCGCTGATGTCGCCGATCCGCTGCCCGTTCTCGGCGCCCTCCTGCGACACGATGCGCGTGCCGGACTGGCTGTCGTAGTACTCGGCCTGCTTGTGCCGCGGCTGGAGCACCGAGCGGCCGTAGCCGGTGAGCGCGCTGGTGCCGTCGGCGCCCTGGTCGGTGTAGCGGGCGTTGAGGACGTACCACAGGTTGGCCCCTTCAGGGTGCCCGCCGAGATCGGAGGTGTCCACGACGCCCTCGCAGCCGCGGAGGTCGGTGGTCGGGTGCTCGTGGTCGTCGTGGCCCAGCGCCGGGTTGACCAGGACGTTGTCGCAGTCGATCTCGCCGTCCTCCGGGTCGGTCACCGTCACCCGGTACGGGATCTGGTCGCCGAAGTCGATGAGCGTGCCGCTGACCGGGATCTCGACCGTCACCGTCGGGGCCGTGTTGCCGGCGGTGATGGGCACGTTGGCGTAGCCCGTCAGCCCGTCCTCGTCGGTGACGCGCAGCTGGGCCGTGTAGTCGCCCGCCTCCTGGTAGGTGTGGGTGGGTGCGGCCTCGGTGGAGTCGTAGCTGCCGTCGCCGTCGAAGTCCCACGCGTAGGCCAGGGAACCGCCGTCGGGGTCCTCGCTGCCCTCGCTGGAGAACTCGACCGTCAGCGGCACCGGCCCGTTGGTCACCGAGGCGCTGGCCCGGGCCACCGGCACCCGGCCGCCCGCGGTGTAGTCAATGCGGTACAGGCCCGAGTCGTTGTTGCCGCCGCCGAACTGGCTGCCCCACTCCAGCAGGTACAGGGAGCCGTCGGGGCCGAACGTCATGTCCATCGGGGAGGCGAACTGCGTCTCGGGCATGAAGTCGGCGATCTCCTCGACCGAGCCGTCGGCGCCGAAGGTGATCTCCTTGACGTAGTTGCGGGACCACTCGTAGAAGAACGCCGAACCGGCGTACTCCTCGGGGAACTTGGTGGGGGAGGGGTTGTCCGGGTCGTACCGGTAGACCGGCCCGGACATGGGAGCCGAGCCGCCCTCGCCCAGCTCGGGGAACTGCTCCGAGGGCCCGTAGCCGTACCAGATCTGCGGCATCTGCACCGGCGGCAGCTCGGTCAGGCCGGTGTTGTTCGGCGACTCGTTGACCGGGTTGTCGCAGTCGAACTTCTCGCCGACCTCGCCGGTGTCCGGGTTGTAGGGCGCGTAGGGCTGGTTGTCGCCGTGGCAGAACGGCCAGCCGTAGTTGCCGGGCCCGGAGATGACGTTGTACTCGACGAGCCCCTCGGGGCCGCGCTCCGTGGTGGGGCCGCCGCGGTCCGGGCCGTAGTCGGACAGGTGCACGTCCCCCGTGGCCTGGTCCACCGTGAAGCGGAACGGGTTGCGGAAGCCCATCGCGTAGATCTCGGGCCGGGTGTTCTCCGTGCCCTCCGCGAACAGGTTGCCCTCCGGGATGGTGTAGCCGCCATCGTCCGTGGGGGCGATCCGCAGCAGCTTGCCGCGCAGGTCGTTGGTGTTGCCCGCGGTGCGGGCGGCGTCCAGCATCTCGTGCCCCTCGCGCCAGTCGAGCGGCGCGTAGCCCTGCCACTCCGGGTCGAGGTTGGGCGGCACGTCGTCGCCGGTACCCAGGTACAGCAGGCCGTCCGGCCCGAACTCCAGGCTGCCGCCGGTGTGTCCGGGCTCGGTGAACGTCCGGTCGCGGTAGGCCGGGACCTCCAGCAGCGTCCGCTCGCTGGACAGGTCGAGCGTGCCGTCCTCGGCCAGCGTGAAGCGGGAGAGCCGGTTGACGTCCTCCTCGCTCGCGGCGGGCGAGTAGTACAGGTACAGCCAGCGGTTCTCGGCGAAGTCCGGGTCGAGGGCCAGGCCGACGAGCCCGTCCTCGCCGCCGGTGTAGACGTCGAGCACGCCGGCGGTCGTCGTGGTGTGGCTGGCCGGGTCGTAGGCCCGCAGCTCGCCGGTGCGCTGGATGTAGTAGACGGTGCCGTCGTCGGCGACGTCCAGCTCCATCGGGTCGGCGGTGTTGTCGTCGAGGGTGACCTTGTCGAACGCGCTCTGCTGCGGCTGGCTGCCCTCGCACTGCGACCGGTCGCCCGTGGCGGCCCACTCGATCCCGCCGAGCACGTGCGCGCGGAAGTACTCCTCGGTGTAGGAGGCCGAGTCGTGGCCCATCGCCGTGGACCAGACGTTGCCGCCTTCGGCGGTGCTGCACCAGGAGATCGGGTGGTCCTCGCCCATGGCGTACTCACCCGGGTCGTACGTGGACTCGTCCACGGTCGCCAGCACGTGCACGCTGGGGCGCGGGTTGGGGTCGAAGTTGTACCACTCCTCGGGCCGTTCCCAGGTCTCGGGCAGCGCCTCGGTCGAGGGGTGGCTGTGGTCCTCGATGCGGACCGTGCCCTGCTGGATGCCGGCCGCGTGCGCGGGCATGTGCGCGCCGCCGTTGACGAGCTGGTCCCACCACGGGAACTCGTTCTCGATGCCCATGTCGAGGGTGTTGTGGATGGCGGCTACCCCGCCGCCGCCCTCGACGTAGTCGCGCATGGCCTGCCGCTGGGCGTCGGTCTCCCAGACCATGCCGGAGTTCTGGAGCATGATGACGACGTCGAACGAGGCCAGCTCCTCGTCGTTGAACACGGCTGGGTCGTCGCTGCGGACCACCTCGAAGCCGCGCGCGGCGGCCTCTTCCTCGATCATCTGCACGCCGGCCGGGATCGAGTCGTGCACGTAGCCGACGGCCCGGGTGAACAGCAGGGCGCGGAACGCGGGCGGGGCGTCCTGCGCCGCGGCCGCCCCGGGCAGGGCGCCGGCGGCCAGCAGGGGGGCGGCGGCCAGCGCCGTGGCGAAGCGGAACCGGAATCTGGTGCGTCGTGGGGGTCGCATGCGGGGTCCTTCCTGGTGCGGCTCTCCTGGGTTGCGTGGCCGGCCGGGGCCGGCGAGGGGGTTGGCAGGGTCAGAGGAGGGTGAACGCGTTGCGCAGGAACGCCAGGCCGTCGGTCGCCAGGGCGTCCTGGGAGCCGGCCAGCGGCCGCCACACGGAGGCCGCGACCGCGAGGGACTCGTTGTGGGCGGTGAAGGACTCGATGCACAGCGGCCCGGCGTAGCCGCAGTCCAGCAGCGCCGTCAGGAAGCCGTGCCAGTCGAGGTGGTCGGCGCCGGGCGCGCCCCGGTCGCTGGCGCAGACCTGGACGTGCGCGATGCGTCCCGCCGCCTGGCGCACCGCCTGCCCGAGCCCGCGTTCCTCGATGTTGAGGTGGTAGGTGTCCAGCGCCACCCCGGCGGCGTCCTCGGGCAGGCCGTCGAGCGCTTCGAGGGTCTGGGCGACGGTGTTCAGCAGGCTCGTCTCGTACCGGTTGAGCGGTTCGACGGCCACGCGCACGCCGCCGCTCCTGGCGTGGTCCACCACCGGGGCGATCGAGGTGCGGAACTCCTGGTACGCCGCCCGCCGTTCGGCCGGCGTCATGCGCCAGGTGCGGCCGACCGCGGTGTAGACCGGCCCGGCCACCGCGGGGGCGCCGAGGGCGTGGGCGGCGTCCACGCACCGCAGCAGGTAGTCGCGGGTGGCGCGGAGGGTCGACGGGTCCGTGGCGACCAGGTCGCGGCCCGGCGGCATCACGGCGATCACCGCGGCGGGGCGCAGGCCGTGGTCCGCCAGCAGCGGTGCGATGTCGTCCGGCTGCCAGTCGCCGGGGTTCTCCAGCGGGATCTCGATGGCGTCGAAGCCCCAGCGGGCCAGCCGCGGCACGGTCTCGGCGAGGGCGGCGCGGGTGACGGGGGAGTGCCAGATCCAGGGGTTGGCGCCGATGGGCAGGGCGGTCACGCGTCCCCACCCCACTCACCCGGGTAGCCCGGCAGGTCCTCGCAGCCGCACATGGCGTAGTGCAGCGGCGGCATGTCCTCGTTGACGTACCGCTCCAGCGTTTCCTCGGTGATGACCGGCTGCGGCAGCCGCCACTCCGCGGGCACTTCCTCGCCGGCCAGGACGCGCAGCGCGGCGATGACCGGGGTGCGCCACTGGAACGTCGGGTAGGTGGGGGCGATGGCCGTCAGGTCGCGTTCCTGCCACGCCTGGAGGAAGTCCTGCTGGTCCTCGCCGGTGATCGGCGGCACTGCCACGCCGGCGTCCTCGAACGCCTCGATGGCGGCCACTGAGCTGGCGCCGGAGTCCATCCACACGCCGTCGAGCGAGCCGTGGCGCTGGAGCGCGTCGGTGACGACGGACTTGGTCGTCGCCGGGTCGCCCTCGGTGAACTCGACGTCCACGACGTTGAGCCCGGCGTCCTCGAACGCCCGCTCGGCGGCGGACCAGCGGTTCTCCAGCACGTCCACGCCGGGAGAGATGCGCAGCGCCAGGATGCTGCCGCCGGGCTCGACGTTCTCGATGAGGAACTCGGCCGCCGCGGCGCCGTAGGCGTAGCCGCCGATGGGGTGGATGAACGTCACCGGGCAGTCGGTGTTGACGCCCCGGTCGAAGACGATGACCGGGAGGCCCGCGGCGCACGCCTGCTCCACCGCCGGGGTGAGCGTGGCGGTGGTGTTGGGGGAGACGATCAGCGCGTCGCAGTCGCGGGAGCTGAGGTCCTGGATGTCCGAGATCTGTTTGTCGTCCTGGCCCTCGGCGTCCAGGACGGTGAAGTCGGTGATCTCCTCGTGGAGGGCGACCTCCGCCTCCATGGTCGTCAGCCCGACCTGCCGCCAGGGGTTGAAGACCCCGGCGTTGGAGAAGCACAGGTGGATGTCTGAGCCCTCCGGCAGCGCGTACTCGTCCGTCGGCACCATCTCGGGGCGCAGCATCTGCTCCCAGGGGCGGTCCGGCGGGCCCTCGGGCGTCTCCTCGCGCAGGGCGAGCTGGCTGTCGTACTCGTCCTGGACGAAGAACTCCTCTTCGGTGCCGCTCGCGCTGGGCTGGCCGGTGCCGGGCGGTGCCGAGGGCCCGCTGCCGGGGGTGTCGCTGGTGCAGGCGGTGAGCAGCGCGGCGCACAGCAGCAGCGCCAGCGCCGGTGCGGTGCGTTTCTTCCTCGCGGTCATGTTCGGGTGCCTCCGGTAGGGCTGGTGGGGCCGGTGGAGCGGGGAGCGAACCGGCGGCGCAGCCGGGAGAAGTCGGCGGCTCCCAGCGCGACGGCGGCGATGACGATCACGCCCTGGACCGTGGACTCCAGGGCGCCGGAGATGCCTTGCAGGTTGAGCAGCGTGAACAGCGCGGTCAGGGACAGCGCCCCGGCCATGGCCCCGGCGGCGGAGCCGCGCCCGCCGCCGAGCACGACCCCGCCCAGTACGACGGCGGTGATCGCCTCGAACTCCAGGCCGGCGCCCGCCTGCGCGGAGACGCCGGAGTAGCCGCCGACGAGCACGGCGGCGAGCGCGGCGGCCGTGCCGGAGCACACGAACGCGAGCGTGCGCACCCGCGCCACCCGCACCCCGGACAGGGCCGCGGCCCGCTCGTTGTCGCCGGTGGCGATGAGGGTGCGGCCGAAGCGCGACCGGGTCAGGGCCACCGCGGCGGCGCCCGCCGCCAGGCACACCAGGGCGGCCCACGGCAGCCAGCCGAACAGGTCATCGCGCCCCATCGCGCGGAAGTCGTCGGGGAGATAGCCCTGGGGCGAGCCGCCGGTCCAGTAGAAGACGCCGCCTTCCAGGATGAGCATCATGCCCAGCGTCGCGATGAACGACGGCACCCGCAGCACGGTCGTCACCAGGCCGTTCACCAGTCCCACCAGTGCGCCGGCGGCCAGCAGCAGCGCGGTGACGGCCCACCACGGGGCGTTCTCGGCCGTGCGGTAGAACTCCGCGGCCGCGACCACGCCGGCCGTGACCACCGCGCCCACCGACAGGTCGAACTGGCCGCTGACGATGACTAGGTACTGCCCGGCCGCCAGGATGAGCAGCGGCGCGGCCCGCCGGACGAACGCCAGCAGCCGGTCCGGCTCCAGGAAGCCGGGATCGGTCACGGCCAGCGCCGCCAGCAGCGCCAGCAGCAGCGCGGCAACGGGCCCGGCGGTGCCCAGCGCGGCCGCCAGCCGGCGGGCCCGCGCCGCTCCGGCCGCGGTGGCCGGCCGGTCCGCGGGGTCGGCGGTGGTCATCGGGACCTCCTCGCGGTGCGGCGCCGCCGGGCGTACAGGGCGACGGCGGCGATGATGATGACGCCACGCAGCACGTTCTTCACGAAGGGATCGACCGACAGCTGGTCGAAGACGGAGTCCAGGACGGCCAGCACCAGCACGCCGCCGAGGGTGCCCGCCACACCGCCGCGCCCGCCGGCCAGCACCGTCCCGCCGAGCACGACCGCCGCGATCGACTCCAGGTCGTACCGGGCCTCGGTGCCGGCCCACGGCGAGCCGGAGCCGAACCGGGCCGCCAGGAACAGCGCGGCGGCGCCCACGCACAGCGAGCACAGCACGTGCGCCAGTACCACCGTGCGGCCGGTGCGGACCCCGGAGAGCCGGGCGGCGTGCTCGTCGCCGCCGACGGCGTACATGTGGTGGCCCAGCCGTGTGCGGCGGCAGACGAACCACAGCGCGAGCGCCACCGCCGCCAGCAGGAACACCGACACCGGCACCGGGCCGATCCGGTCGTACCCCAGCCGCCGGAACGCGGCGGGCACCTCGCCGGCGGGGCCGGTGTAGTTGTCCTCGATCCAGCCGCGCAGGATCAGGGCCGTGCCGAGCGTGGCGATGAACGCGTGCACCTTCAGCCGGGTGACGATCAGCCCGTTGGCCAGCCCGACGGCGGCCGAGAGCAGCAGCACGGCGAACACGCCGGTCAGCACCGTGCCCGAGGCCATCGTCTCGGCCGCGACGAGCGTGCCCAGGCTCACCAGGTAGGCCACGGACAGGTCCAGCGAGCCGGTCAGGATCACGACCGTCTGCCCGAGCGCGATCAGGCCCAGCGCCACGCAGTTCTGGAGCACGCCCGTGACGTGCGGCTGGGTGAGGAACTCCCCGCCCCGGGCCGTCACCACGATCCAGCCGAGCAGGGTGACGCCGAGCGCCGCGAGCCAGATGCCCGCCGCCGGGCCGCCCAGCCGGGCGGCGGGCCAGCCGGCTCCGCCGGGGCGTAAGCGGGCCGTTGCCGTTGCCCTCACGCGGCCTCCTTCCGGGCGCCGGGCGCGGGGGCGCCCGCCGTGGCCAGCCGCATCACGTCCTCCTCCGAGGCGCCGGAGGGGAGTTCACCGGCGATCCGGCCGTCGGCCATGACCAGGACGCGGTCGCTCATGCCGAGCAGCTCGGGCAGTTCGGAGGAGATCAGCAGCACCGCCATGCCCTGGCGGGCCAGGTCCCGCACCAGGCCGTGGATGGCGGCCTTGGCGCCGACGTCCACGCCGCGCGTCGGCTCGTCGCACAGCAGCACCTTCGGCCGCGTGGCCAGCCACTTGGCGAGCACGACCTTCTGCTGGTTGCCGCCGGAGAGGTACCGCACCTCCTGGCCGGTGCCGCGCGCGGTCAGCCGCACCCGGTCCAGCAGCTCCGCCAGTGCCCGCGTCCCGGGCGGCCGCCGCCGGGCGGGCACGGCGCGGGTGACGAGCAGCGCGTTGTCGCGCACGGACTGGCGCAGCGCCAGCCCGTCCTCCTTGCGGTTCTCCGGGACCAGGGCGATGCCCGCGCGGATCGCCTGCCGGGGCCGGCGCGGCACCAGGGGACGGCCGGCCACCGTGACCGTGCCGCGGGTGAACGGCTCGGCGCCGAACAGCGCCCGCGCCAGGGCCGAGCGCCCGGAGCCCTGGAGGCCGCCGACGCCGGTGACCTCGCCCGCGCGCAGCGTGAAGGACACGTCCGTCAGCCGGTCATTGCCCGCGCCGGCCACCGTCAGGACGGTCTCGCCCGTCTCGCCGGGGGCGGCGCGCGGCGGGTAGTAGCTGTCCAGGTCACGCCCGACCATCGCGCGCACCACCTCGTCGACGGTGGTGTCCGCCGTCGCGGCGGTGCGCACCAGGCGGCCGTCCTTGAGCACGCTGACGCGCTGGGAGAGGGCGAACACCTCCCGCAGCCGGTGCGAGACGTAGAGGATGCCGAGCCCGCGGGCCGCCAGCCGGCGCACCAGGCGGGAGAGCACCGCCACCTCGTGCTCGGCGAGCGCGGCGGTGGGCTCGTCCATGATCAGCACGCGCACGTCGGCGGCGAGCGCCTTGGCCACCTCGACCGTCTGCTGCCGGGCGACGGTCAGGTCGCGGACCGTGGTGCGCGGCGTGATGCCGTCGGCTTCGAGCCCGGCCAGCAGGGCGGCGGTGCGCCGCTCCATCTCCGCGCGGTCCACCAGGCCGCGGCGGAGGGGCTCGCGGCCGAGGAAGACGTTCTCGGCGACGGTCCGGTCGGGCAGCAGGGCGAGTTCCTGGTGGATGATGCCGATGCCCGCCGCCTGTGCCTGCGCGGGGTGGGTGAACACGTGGCGTACGCCGTCGAGTTCGAGGTGACCCCGGTCCGGTGTGTGCTCGCCGCTGATCAGCTTCATGAGCGTCGACTTGCCCGCGCCGTTCTCGCCGACGACCGCGTGCACCTCGCCGGGGCGGAGGTCGAGTGTCACTCCGTGGAGGACGGTGTTGCCGAGGAAGCCCTTTGTCATGTCCCGGACTATCAGCATGAAACGCAATGTCTGGGCGCAAGTTCGAACTGTCAAGTGCTCAAGCGTCACCAACTTCGGCCAAAGTAGGGGGAGTTCGTTCGAAGATCGGCAAAAGCAGGTAGTCTCGCCTTCGGAACTGACGCGACGGAGGTGCAATGCTCCCGGACCCGGACGGTTCCCTGACGACCCCACCGGGCTCCCCGGGCCGGGTGCTGGCCCTCATCGCCGCCGGTGCGGCCCGGACCCGGTCGGACGTCGCCCGCCTGACCGGCCTGGCCCGCTCCACCGTCTCGCTGCGCGTCGAGGCCCTGATCACCCACGGCCTGCTCGAGGAGATCGAGGACGGCGGCTCGACCGGCGGCCGGCCGCCGCGCCGGCTGCGCCTGCGGACGCACGACCGCGTCGTCGCGGGCATCGGCCTGGGCGCCACGCACTGCCGGGTGGCGCTGGTGGACCTCGGCGGCGGCGAACTGGCAAGCCGCGAAGACCCGTTGCCCATCTCCGAAGGCCCCGCGGCCGTGCTCGGGCACGCGGCGGCGACGGTCAGGGAGCTGCTGACCGAGACCGGGAAGGACGCGGCCGACATCCGCGCCATCGGCGTCGGCGTCCCCGGCCCGGTGGACTTCTCCGCCGGAGAGCTGGTCGATCCGCCCATCATGCCGGACTGGCACCGCTACCCGATTCCCCGCTACTTCACCGAACGCTTCGGCGTGCCCGCCCTGGTGGACAACGACGTGAACGTCATGGCGCTGGCCGAACAGCGCCAGGTACGGCCGCACGCCCGCCACCTGCTGTTCGTCAAGGCGGGCACCGGCATCGGCTGCGGCATCGTCTCCGACGGGCGCCTCCACCGCGGCGCCCACGGCTCGGCCGGGGACATCGGCCACATCCGCGTCGGCGTGGACAGCACCCCCTGCCGCTGCGGCAACGCCGGCTGCCTGGAGGCGGTGGCGGGCGGCGCCGCGCTGGCCCGCCGGCTCCGCCAGGACGGACTGTCCGTCACGACCGCCCGCGACGTTGCCGAGCTGGCCAAGTCCGGCCAGCGGGAGGCCATGCGGATGCTGCGGGAGGCGGGGCGCCGCATCGGAGAAGTGCTCTCCGGCCTGGTCAACTTCTTCAACCCCGAGGCCATCGTGCTGGGCGGCGCCCTGTCCGCCGCGCACGAACAGCTGCTGGCCGGCGTGCGGGAGGCCGTGTACCGGCGCTCCTACCCGCTCGCCACACAGGACCTGCTGATCGAACCGAGCCGCCTGCGCGAGCGCGCCGCCTCGCTGGGCGCCGCCACCCTTGCGATCGGGCACGCGCTCTCGCCCGACAGGATCGACCGGCTCCTCGCCCCCGGCAGCCGGGGAACCGGCACCCCGTAGCCCGGCCCGGACGCGGCGGCCCGCTGGTGTCCGGGCCCCGGTGCGCGGAGGGGTTGACGCTCCGGAGGGCGGCCGCATACTGATCGGCACCGCACGGGTGTTTGCGCAAACATGCCCCGATCCTCGTCACGCCCGTCATCGCCCCCACCGCTTCCCCCCGTCACCAGAGAGGCAGACCACCATGCATCCCCCCACCGAGGCCGCGCGGCGAGGCCCGGTCCCGCGCCTGGCCTGGCTGCTGGTCATAGCGCTGTGCGCCGGCCTTGCCGCCGCCACGCTGCCGGCGCCCTCCGCCCACGCGGCGCCCGTCACCGTCCTGAACGGCTCCCAGTTCACCGGTCCCGACGGCGCGCCGGTGCACGCCCACGGCGGCGGCGTCATCGAAGTGGACGGCTACTACTACTGGTTCGGCGAGAACCGGCAGCAGGACAGCAACGGCTTCCGCTACGTGTCGGTCTACCGCTCCACCGACCTGAAGACCTGGGAGTTCCGTAACCACGTGCTGACCCAGCAGTCCGACCCGGAACTCCAGCAGGCCAACATCGAGCGCCCGAAGGTGATGTACAACGAGGCCACCGGGCAGTTCGTGATGTGGATGCACAAGGAGAACGGCCAGGACTACAGCGAGGCACGGGCAGCCGTCGCGGTCTCCGGCACGGTCGACGGCGACTACGACTACCTGGGCAGCTTCCGCCCGCTGGGTCACATGTCGCGCGACATCACGGTGTTCGTCGACGACGACGGCACCGGCTACATGGTCTCGGCCGCGCGCGAGAACTACGACCTGCACCTCTACCGGCTGACCGACGACTACACGGACGTCGAGTCGCTGGTCGCCAACCCCTGGCCGGGCGGCCACCGCGAGGCCCCGGCGCTGTTCAAGCGGGACGGCGTCTACTTCCTGCTCACCTCCGGCGCCACCGGCTGGAGCCCCAACCAGCAGCAGTACGCCACCTCCGAGCGCCTCGACTCCGGCTGGAGCGAGATGCGGAACGTCGGCGACGCGACCGCCTTCGGCTCGCAGACCGCCTGGGTGCTGCCCGTCCAGGGCAGCGAGGAGACCACGTACCTGTACCTGGGCGACCGCTGGGCAGGCGCCTGGGGCGGCCTGGTCAACGAGTCCCGGTACGTCTGGCTGCCGCTGGAGTTCCCCACCCGCACCACCATGGCGATGGACTGGGCCGCGGAGCTGACGATCGACACCGCCGCCGGCACCGTCCAGGGCGGCGGCGGGCCGTACGAGACGCTCACCGCGCGCCACTCGGGCAAGTGCGTCGACGTCGCCGACGAGTCACAGGCCGTCGGGCACCACACCGTCCAGTGGGAGTGCGGTGGCCGCGACAACCAGCGGTTCTGGCTGCGCGACACCGGCGACGGCTACGTCCAGCTCGTCGCCCGCCACAGCTCGCTGTGCCTGGGCGTCGCGGACGGCTCCGCGTCGGCCGGCGCCGCCGTGGTGCAGCAGAACTGCGGCAGCGGTCCGGACCAGCAGTGGGAGGTGACGGAGACCGGGGGCGGCTACGTGCAGCTGGCCGCCCGCCACAGCGGCCTGTGCCTGGACGTCTCCGACGAGTCCGGGGACGACGGCGCTGACCTGATCCAGTACGGCTGTTCCGGCGCGCCGCACCAGCAGTTCGCGCGCGCCGCCTGAACCGCCGCCGGCCAGCGGGCCGCGGCGGGGCCTCCCGGGTGAGGAGCCCGCCGCGGCCCGCTGTGCTGC